>NZ_JAHRDV010000009.1 GCF_019083805.1 Acetobacter estunensis | reverse complement strand
GGGTGGGCAGAAAACTGCGGGACAGGCGCATGCGCGACAACTCTCGTGACAGAAATGCAAGGCGTTGAAACAGCGTCACCCAACCGGATGACATCGGAAGCGTAACTGTTCTCCCACGCGGGCGCAGATCGCGTCGCACCGTCTCATGCTGCGCGCCGGTCTGGTGCGTCAGACGGCTTCGGGCATCTACACCTGGTTGCCGGCGGGTCTGCGCGTGCTGCGCAATATCGCCAATATCGTGCGCGAAGAGCAGGATCGTGTAGGCGCGCAGGAAGTGCTGATGCCCACGATCCAGTCCGCCGATCTGTGGAAGAAATCGGGTCGTTACGATGCCTATGGCCCCGAGATGCTTCGCATCAAGGATCGCCACGAGCGCGAACTGCTGTACGGGCCGACGAACGAAGAGGTCATCACCGACATCTTCGGGCAGGCGGTGAAGTCCTACAAGGAACTGCCGCAAGTTCTCTATCAAATCCAGTGGAAGTTCCGTGACGAGGTGCGTCCGCGCTTCGGTGTGATGCGGGGCCGCGAGTTCTACATGAAGGACGGTTACGGCTTCGACATCGACTACAAGGGCGCGGTCGATACCTATCGCCGCATGATGCTGTCCTACCTGCGCACTTTCCAGCGTCTGGGCGTGCGTGCGGTGCCGATGGTGGCCGATACAGGCCCGATCGGCGGCGATCTGAGCCATGAGTTCCTGATCCTTGCCCCCACAGGGGAGAGCGGCGTGTTCTATGACGGCGCGCTGGACACGCTGGACTGGCTGGCCGATCCGGTGGACGTGGATAAGTCCGAGGATCTGGAGCGCTTTTTCAACAACGTTTCGTCCTATTACGCCGCAACGGACGAGAAGCATGACGAGACGGCGTGGGCGTCCGTCCCGCAGGATCGTCGCCGTGAAGGACGTGGCATCGAAGTCGCGCACATCTTCTATTTCGGCACCAAATACACCAAGTCGATGGACATCACGGTGACGGCGCCGGACGGCTCACCGGTTCATCCGGAGATGGGATCGTATGGCATCGGCGTGTCGCGTCTGGTGGGCGCGATTATCGAAGCCAGCCATGACGAAAACGGCATCATCTGGCCGGACAGCGTCGCTCCTTTCAAGGGTGCGATCCTGAACCTCAAGGTGGGTGACGAAACCTGTGACGCGGTGTGCGAGACGATTTACAACAAGGCTCCCATGCAGTTCCTCTATGACGACCGCAGCGACCGCGCGGGCGCCAAATTCGCGGACGCGGATCTGATGGGGCATCCGTGGCAGATCATCGTCGGTCCACGTGGGGCCAAGGAAGGCAAGGTTGAACTCAAGCGCCGTGCCACGGGCGAGCGGTTCGAACTGTCCGTCGATGAAGCGCTGGCGAAAGTGCTCGCTCCGGCCGCGGAGGGCTGATGTTCAATGCCTTCGAGCGCGCCGTTGCCGGGCGTTACCTGCGCGCCCGCAAGGGGGAGCGGTTTGTCTCGGTCATCGCCATCTTCTCGCTGGTGGGGATCGCGCTGGGCGTGGCTACGCTCATCATCGTCATGGCGGTGATGAACGGGTTCCGCTCCGACCTGATGGGCCGCATCCTTGGCCTCAACGGTGATCTTTCGCTCTACGGTGTGACGCGCTCGATCACGGATTATGATGATGTGGCCGCACGGGTGCGCAAGGTGCCCGGCGTGGTCAGTGCCACGCCGCTGCTTGAGGGGCAGGTGCTGCTGAGTGCCGGCAACTACAGCGCCGGTGGTGTGGTCCATGGCATGACAAGGCAGGGGCTGACGGATCTGTCGGCGGTCAGTTCCTCCATTATTGCCGGCTCGCTGGATCAGTTCGATGGCGATGACGCTGTGGCCATCGGTGTGACGCTGGCGGATCGTGCGGGGCTGAACATCGGCTCACAGATCACGCTGGTCTCGCCCAATGGCGCGGCGACGGCGTTCGGCACGATGCCGCGTGTGCGGGCCTATCATGTCGTGGCGATCTTTGACGCGGGCGTGAACGATTACAACGCGGGCTATGTGTTCCTGCCGCTCAAGGCGGCGCAGGTCTATTTCCAGATGCCCAATGCCGTCAGCCAGATTCAGGTGATGACGAAGGACGCCGAGAATGTGCGGCCCATCACGCAGGCCATCGTGAACACGCTGCGCGATCCGCGCATCCGAGTGCTGGACTGGACCCGCAGCAACAATGCGTTCTTCGGCGCCGTGCAGGTCGAGCAGAACGTGATGTTCCTTATCCTGACGCTGATTATTCTGGTCGCGGCGTTCAACGTCATCTCGTCTCTCATCATGATGGTGAAGGACAAGACGGTGGACATCGCGGTTCTGCGCACGCTTGGTGCCACGCGCGGGGCGATCATGCGCATCTTCCTGATGTGCGGCGCGTCCGTCGGCGTGACGGGCACGGTGCTCGGCACGCTGATCGGTGTGGTGTTCTGCGGAAACATCGAGCGTATCCGTCAGCTTTTGCAGAAACTGACGGGCACCAACCTGTTCAACCCGGAGGTCTATTATCTTGAGCATCTGCCCGCCAAGCTGGTGTGGGGACAGGTGATCGAGGTGATTGTCATGGCGCTGGGCCTGTCGCTGCTGGCGACGCTTTATCCTTCATGGCGTGCGGCCAAGACGGACCCGGTGGAGGCGCTGCGTCATGGCTGAGGCGGTGATGCATCTGCGCGATGTGGCGCGGGAGTTCGTCAGTGGTGACGAGACGCTGCATGTCCTGCGCGGCGTAAACTTCACGCTCAACGCGGGTGAGACGGTGGCGCTCGTGGCCCCATCCGGCACGGGTAAGTCTACGCTGCTGCATGTGGCGGGACTGCTGGATCATCCTGACAGCGGCACTGTGCGGATTGCGGGCAGGGACGCGGCCAAGCTGCCGGATGGTGAGCGCACCGCTATCCGCTGTTCCGAGATCGGCTTTGTCTATCAGTTCCATCATCTTCTGGGCGAGTTCACGGCGCGTGAGAACGTCATGCTGCCGCAGATGATCGCGGGTGTGTCGAAAGCGCAGGCGCGTGTGCGGGCGGACGAACTGCTCGGCCTGTTCGGGCTGGGACACCGGCTAAACCATCTGCCGGGCAAGCTCTCGGGCGGTGAGCAGCAGCGCGTCGCGATTGCCCGTGCGTTGGCCAATGCGCCCTCGATCCTGCTGGCGGACGAGCCGACCGGCAATCTGGATGTGGCGACGGCCGATGTGGTGTTCGATGAACTTCTGCGGGTGGTGCGGGGTTCCGGTCTGGGAGCGTTGATCGCCACCCATAACGACGATCTGGCGCGGCGCATGGATCGGGTGGTGACGCTGCGCGACGGTGTGCTGGTCGAGCTATAGGTGCCCTCGCGGATATGTGAGGGGTGTTTCACCTGTCGGTCATTGTGGTGCATCATAAACGAGACACAACAGGCCGGTGAAAGGGCAGCGAGAGAATGAGGGCTTTGGGAGCGGCGGCGCTGGCCGTGACGGTGGCAGCGTGGTCTTCACCCGCCTTGTGCGAAACAGCGGGCGAGACGACCGTACCCACCGCCGGTTCCCTGTCCGCCATGGGCGAGACGCCGCCCACAGCGCCCACCGATCCTGCCTCTTCTGTCGTGCCGCCGGAGAGCGTTCCGGCACCGCCACCCGTGATCGTGCCGCCTCTGCCGTCGCTGGACGATGACGCCGCGCGTGCCGAGGCCATGAAACTGTCTGTCGCGATGCGTCGCGAGGTCGTGGGGGTGCAGAAGCTGACCGCCGATCAGAAGGCGAAATGGGTGAAACTGGCGCAGAACCAGATTGCCCTGTCCGATTTTCGCATTACCCGCGCGCAGGTGATTGCCGTTGTGGATCGTAACCCAAAGGTGCAGCGTCTGGCGCTCATTCTTGCCCTGCCGGACACGACCGACTGGATGGTGATCGGCAGCGTGAAGGTTTCCACGGGCACAGCGGGCCGCAAGTATTACTACATCACGCCGACGGGCGTGTTTCCCAACACAACGGATCGTCTGGGTTACCGTGCCGAAGGGACGAAGAACGAGAACGGCATTCGGGGCATTGGTGCCAAGGGAATGCGCGTGTGGGATTTCGGCTGGCACAATGCGGTGAAAGGGTGGCTCACCAAAGGTGAGACGGGCGACATCCGGCTGGAAATGCACGCCACGGACCCGCAGTTCCTTGAATGGCGGCTTGGGCATCCAGCGTCCGAAGGCTGCGTGCGGATTCCGGCGACGTTCAATGTGTTCATGGATCATCACGGTCTGCTCGACGTCGAATATGAGCAGGCAGCGAGTTATGATCCGCGGTTTAAGGCGTTGTTGCCGAAGGACCGGGAGCCGTCTCCGATTGCAGGTGAGGCGCTGGTGGTGGTGGATTCTGGTGAGGTGCCAAGTGATCGGGCGTTGCTGGAGGCGCGGAAGGCTTAGGGGGAAGGGCGGCTTTCGCCTACTTTACGGACCTAGCAGGCTGGTTCTTGTTTCCAGTAAGCGGACATAAACGCGCTTTCGCGTAGTCGATCCTATTTGAAACTATTGTTATGGGGCAAAGGGGTCCCTTCATCAACTCTTGACGAATGGCCTCCCACTCACCACGCATGCCGAGCATCAAATAATAATTTTGGGGCGATAGCGACCGTCACACACGGTTGAATGAACGGCAGAAAACGTCATCTGAGCGTACCCCTCCCTGATCGCCTGTCTGCTCAGCGCGAACAGAGCCGACCAGAGGCAGGCGCCCTCAACTCAGATACCAGTTTTTCCTCCGAGAAGCGGACATTACTTTACTCTATCTGTCGGGTTGGTGTAACAATCTGCTGAAGTGGAGAGGCTGATAGCCAAAAAGAAATAGATCCCGAAGTTAGGAAACAAGACCAAAATCGCAATCTCCTAAAACTCGCTGCTTTTTAATGATTTGGGCAGTCACTCCATGAGGCAGAGAAACTCTATGTGAATGCCACTCTCGCAGGCCTTTTTGAAATCCTCCTCCTACGAGAGGTTTTAACATGATTGGGCTGGAAGTGGTTGGAGTATTGATGGATGACGTATTATATGCCAAATAAACAAATATATTTTGTGGCCTATTTTTTAATAAAATCCCAATTACTGCCATTGCAGAAAGGTACATTCCAATCCACTGATCAATTACCTTTATAAAACAACTAATACCAACAGAACTCTTCATTTCAACAATGTGCAAATTCAATACATTATCGTTCTCAGTAGTGAAAAAAGCAGCTTCAGCACATTTTCTATTCTCCAAAGACCAGATTACTGGTGAATGGTCTTTGGCCTTGATAAAGATTGCAGAATGATCTGACGAAAAGAAACATGTTCCTTTGCCGTCAGTGTTTTTTTCCTCGATTCTAATGGGCTCTCTAGGGTTAACTTTATAAACAAAATCATTACTAAATAAATTTAAATACTCCATTTTTAATTCTCTTCCAGGCTTTCAGTTATATAAAATGTTTCTTCCGCTAATTTTATAAGTACCTTATTTAAAGATTCCGCGACAAACCCCGTTGGTGTAAGATTTAGTTTTTCTGCAACCGTGCGTCCCTCTTTACAAACAAAATCATAAGCAGATATTTTATTTCTTTGAATTTCCTCATCGGGGAGAAGAGAAAATTTTCTTTTTAACTCATCCTTTTCGGGGTGATCAGATATACAAATTAAGTTATTTATTTGTTGTATAAACGTATCGCTATGAGTAGTTATGAGTATGTCATTCCCAGCATTGACAAATTGAGCAAGATGTTTAGCCATCTCACGTTGTGCCTCAAGATGAAGATGGGCTTCAGGTTCTTCAAAAATTAAGAATATTGGAGAAGACATCTGACGTTGGAATATGCTCAATGCAGCAAGTTCAGTCACGAGAGAGGAGGTGGAAGATAAAGGTATAGCTCTATTGGTACCGTTGGGGGTAAAAAGAAAAGTACCTTGTCTTCTTCCGGTCGAAATGCTCCCATTTACTAATTTTGATAGTTGATTCCGTGATACTTTCTCGTTTTTCTCAGTTTGTTGATAAAAAAGATGACGGCGTCGGAGGCTTTGTCTAGCCAAATTCATTGCAAAATTTCTAATTGGGGCAGGCAATCCAAGTGCATCCTCCTCAATTTCAGCGGCAGAGTTATTATCGGCTCTCTGAACGGCTCCATCTATAAAATAATTTAAAGCCAGCATAATACCAGTTCTGGCTGCTGGAAGGTAAATTATATTGCTTAATTTAGACCATCTATCTCCAAAGCAGCTATATCCAATTAGCTTTTCGACTATTTCTTTTTTTACTTTTTCAATAATCTCAATATCAGCATTTATAGAATTTCCGGATATGGAGAATATTATTTTTTCATTTTGAATGATATTCACATCCCAGCTATTCTCTATGAATTCAAGGACATGCGTCTCCTCTCCCTCTCCCTCTTCCTCTTCAAAATTAAAAATCACTTCTTCTCTCTGTTCTTCATGTTTGAAGAAAATACCAATATCGAGAGGCGATGTGTGTTGGAAGTTTTCAATTGTTATTTTGCTTTTTTCAAATCCAGCATAACCTATAGCCTCTGCAAGTATCCGAGGAAGTCTAGCATTAAAATCATTCAAGAATAGTCGCTGCAATTCATTCAAAGTTTCTGCGGCCATTGTATAACGGAATTTCGTATCGTTTGGTCTTTCCCAAGCACGTCTTATAACATCATCAAGCTTCGGCGTGTCCAAATGAAAGCGACTTACATCTGCTGTCTTCAGTTCGTTTATTAGAGACCAAATAGAAGCGGCTGCGTACGTTTTACCGCTATCATTCTTACCTAAGAACATCATCCATGAATCTAGCGAAATTTTCGCTTCCGAAATTCTTCCGATGTTTGTGAGCAGAATGTGCAAATTATTTTCCTTAGTGCTGCCGAAAAAATCGTGGTCTTTAATCAAAAGCTCTCTGATTATATCTATCCTTAAAGACGATGTATAGACTCATTAGCTATTGTAGCGCTCGTTTAACAAAGCGGACAAGGAGCGGAAACTGGTCGCACCCATCGGATATCAGATCTTGGCCGTCAAGGTCGCCAACGTGAGGGCGACTTTTGTAAGGTGATCAACGCGATACGCCGTAATGTTCATTTACCAGTTCCTGAACTGTCACCATCCTTTCGACCGATGTGGGGCATAGCTTTTCTCTTCTTAAGGACAATTCATTGTGAGTATGATTTATCCCTCTTAGATAATGTCTTTTTCCTGATTTTCACAAATCTGACATTCCGCTCCCCCCCCACAAAGCGGACATAAACATTGCCTACAAAACGGCAATTTAACCCCAAACCAACCCACAAATGTCAGCAACTCTGACTAGATGCCGTCGGGGGCAACCGCGCCCCCGACATCACTCCCCATCAAGCCGGCAGCGCTTCCGGCTCCGCCCGCGTCCGCTTCACCAGCAGCTTGTTCAGCGCGTGGACATAGGCCCGCACGGCGGAGACCACCGTGTCCGCATCTGCGCCCTGACCGTCCACCATCTTGCCGTCCTCTTCCAGACGCACCGTGGTGCGGGCCTGTGCGTCCGTGCCTTCGGTTACGGCGCCGACCGAGAACAGGGCCAGACGGGCATCGTGCGGGAAGGCGTGGCGGATGGCGTTGAAAGCCGCGTCCACGGGGCCATTGCCGGTGGCGGTGGCTTCCACCAGTTCGCCGTCGATTTCCAGTTCCAGCGTGGCTTCGGCGGGACGGCGTGAACCGCCTTCCACATCCAGCGCGAGGAAACGGATGCGAGCGTGGTCGCGCACTTCGTCATCGACCAGCGCCACGATGTCGTCGTCGTAGACGACCTTCTTGCGGTCGGCCAGATCCTTGAAGCGCTGGAACGCTTCGTTCAGCTTGTCATCATCCAGCGTGTACCCCAGCGCCGCCAGCTTGTCGCGGAACGCAGCGCGGCCGGAGTGCTTGCCCAGCACCAGCGAGGACTTGGACCAGCCCACGCTCTCGGGTGTCATGATCTCGTAGGTGGCGGCGTTCTTCAGCACGCCGTCCTGATGGATACCGCTCTCATGCGCGAAGGCGTTGCGCCCGACGATGGCCTTATTGGGCTGCACATCGAAGCTGGTGATGGTGGACAGCATCCGCGACAGCTTGAGCAGCTTCGTGGTCTCAATGCCGGTGGTGTAGGGATACTGGTCGTGGCGCGTGCGGATCGCCATGACGATCTCTTCCAGTGCCGCGTTGCCCGCGCGCTCGCCAATGCCATTGATGGTGCATTCCACCTGCCGTGCGCCGCCGCGCAGGGAGGCCAGCGTGTTGGCGACACCCAGACCCAGATCGTTGTGGTTATGGGCCGAGAAGATGACCTGATCCGCGCCCGGCACGCGCTCCTTGAGCATGGAGAAGATCTTCTCCATGTCCTCGGGCGTGGCGTAGCCCACGGTGTCGGGGATGTTGATGGTGGTGGCACCCGCCTTGATGGCGGCCTCCACGCAGCGACACAGGAAGTCCGGCTCGGTGCGTGAACCGTCTTCGGCGGACCATTCCACATCCGCGGTCAGGTTGCGGGCGGCTTTGTTGCCCGCGGTGATGATCTCCAGAACCGTCTCAGGCTCCATCCGCAGCTTGTATTTCATGTGCAGCGGAGAGGTGGAGATGAAGTTGTGGATGCGTCCGCGCTCGGCATGGGCGATGGCTTCGCCTGCGGCTTGAATGTCGTTCTTGCCGCCAGAGCGGGCCAGCGCGCAGACGACGGCGCCCTTGGCCACGCGGGCGATTTCAGCCACGGACTCGAAATCACCTTTGGAGGCCACGGGAAAGCCCGCTTCGATCACGTCCACGCCCAGATCGGCCAGCGCTTCGGCCATGCGCAGCTTTTCCTCCAGATTCATGGAGAAGCCGGGCGACTGCTCGCCATCGCGCAGCGTGGTGTCGAAAATGAAGACGCGGTCGTTGCTGACGCGGCCGAAGGAAGGATGTTCGAAGGTCATGGATGCCTCGGAAGTGACGTGTCTTGGTCCCTGTTTCGTCCTCGCTTACGGACGAAACGCTCTGCTCGCAATATCCCCTGGGCGTACCGGCGTCGGGCCAGTCTGCTCGCTCAGGGGCGGATAAGTCGAAGGAGAAGAAGCTGGGAGAGGCCGCACGCGGTCGTGGCGCGAAAGCGCTTCATCGACTCGGAGGTGGTGCGGACGGTCGTCATGGAGGCATTACATACAGAATCGAGGCGGCGTTGCAACCACAAGACGCCGCCTCCCATCCTGCGCGGGTAAGGCGCGGTCAGTCCTGCGGCACGAGGAAGCTGCCGTCATCCAGCCGGATGGCGTGCTGAGCGGCGTGGGCGCAGGTGGCTGTGCGGACATCGTCGGGCAGGGTGGAGAGATCCGTCATCTGCCCCGCTGCCGTGGTCAGACGACCGACGCCACCGGCCGGATAAGCCGGATCGCCCTTCACGTCGTCACGCTTGGCGAGGGAGCGTCCGACGGAGCGGACGGTCGTGTCATCGTCGATGCCGTGGGCATAGCAGTAATACATCAGGCCGGCGACATTGCCGACGGAGGCGTTGTCCACGGACGGCCCCGGCCCAACCTTCACTTCCGGCAGAGCGACCTTCACGTCAGGAAGCGTGATGCCGCTGTCATCGGTCTTGGTGGTTGTGTCGGCGGCGTGAGCGGCGGGCACGGCGGCGGCCAGTGTCAGGCAGCCGAGGGCGGCGAGGGCGACCTTGCGCACTGTGTTCATGGTTAACCTCCTGAAAATCCGAACAACGGGTGCAGTGTTCGTTTCTCGTTGGAGGGCGGCAAGGGTGCTACGTGCCGGTCTGTCATGCGTATGTCAGGTCTTTGCCTCGGTCGGAACGCATGGTGAGAAGAGAAAATAGCTTCAGAACTTGAAAGTGTACTGAATTTGTACGGTTATTTATCGCTCAAGCATCTGTGAATACGTGTGCGGTAGTGGGGTTGGCGTGCTGTCACCTGAAATGCAAAACGGGAAGCAAGGCACCAGCCCGGCTTCCCGTTTTTACATGATGTCAGTGGGGAAAGGTGGCTCAGACCAGCCCTTCGACCCATGCCTTGAGCTGGCTCTTGGGCTTCGCGCCAACCTGCGTTTCCACCGGCTTGCCGTCCTTGAACAGGATGAGCGTGGGAATGCCGCGCACGCCGAACTTGTTGGGCGTTTCCGGATTGTCGTCGATGTTGACCTTGGCGACCGTCAGCTTGCCCTTGAACTCAGCACCGATCTCATCGAGCGCTGGGGCGATCATCTTGCACGGACCGCACCACTCGGCCCAGAAATCGACCAGAACGGGGCCGGACGCCTTGAGGACGTCGTTTTCGAAAGAGGCGTCGGTGACGGCGACGGTGTTCTCGCTCATAGGTGTGTTCCCTTGATGGTGTGTCTGCACAGTTGGGGGTTGGCGGGACAGGGTCAAGTGTCGGCGCAGAGAAGAGTGGTCAAACGAAAATCTTACCCCGGCGCGTATTCATCCAGTAATGCATCGGGCAGCCACATGACGGAAGGCGTTTCCGTCCACACGAGAGCACACCGTATCTCCCGTGTTGGATGGAGCGCGTGCAGCAGGGCGCGGTAGGCCGCCATCTGGCGTAGATAGAGCACGGGCGTGCGGTCCACGGACACGGGCGGTTTGCGGTTGGTCTTGAAATCGCACAGCAGCACGGCGTCGTCCGTGACGACCATCCGGTCCACCTGACCCACGATCACGCTCTCTCCCACCACACCGGCCAGACGCTGCTCGGCACGACTTGCGGTGCCGAACAGGGGCGCGAGTTGCGGGTCGTCCATCACCTGAAGCACGCGGGCGACCAGACGCATCGCTTCCTGATCGTCCAGTCCGTTGCCTCGGCGACGCAGCCAGTCATAGGCGATGTTTGTGCGGTCGTTGGCGGGACGTTCCGGCAGGAACTGAAGCAGCGCATGTACGAGTGTGCCACGTCGGAAGGCCGCTTCACGTGCGGCATTGGGCGTAAGCGCCGCCAGATCGAGCGGGGAGCGCGAGGCGGGACGTTCTCCCAGCTTCACGTCGTCGGGACGGCTGGGAGAGAGCGGACGTGCCAGCGGCGGTTCGATGGGCGGCGGTTGGGGTGTCCAGTCCGGTGCCGTGCCGACCCATCTGGGCAATGGCGCGGGAAGTGGGCGTTCCGCAACATTGCGCGGTCTGCCCGCCGTGGTGCGGGCTTCCTCGATCACCAGTTTCTCACCGTCCCAACCCAGATCGAACGGTTCGCTTTTTGCGCCTGCGGAGGTGAAGCCGTCCACGCAGCGGGCATACCAGCTTTCGTCACCCAACGTGCGTGGTTCCCAACCGCAGATCACGAGCCGGTCGCTCGCACGGGTGAGGGCCACATAGAGCAGCCGGTTATACTCCTCGGCCGCCCGACGCTTCACGTTCTCAGAAAGACTTTTCGTAAGATCGGTGGCGACATCCGCACGGGGAAGGAACACGGGCAGGGGAGAGGTATCGCCTTGCCTCTCAAGCCAGAGAAGATTCGTGTCCGAGCGTGGTGCGCCGATGGTGTCGGGCAGAATGACCAGCCGCGCTTGCAACCCCTTGGAGCCGTGCGCCGTCATCACCCGCACGGCGTTCCCACCTGTGTCTGGCTCACGTTTTACGGATTCGTCCGAATTGCGCAGCCAGTGAAGAAAACCTTGCAGGGATTGGG
Organism: Acetobacter estunensis; assembly: GCF_019083805.1. Classification (GTDB taxonomy): domain Bacteria; phylum Pseudomonadota; class Alphaproteobacteria; order Acetobacterales; family Acetobacteraceae; genus Acetobacter; species Acetobacter estunensis_A. The sequence goes on along the minus strand of NZ_JAHRDV010000009.1, from coordinate 113,305 downwards.
CGTGGGCGTCCTCGTAACGCAGGGCGGCGGAGAGCAACTCGTCGATCGGCTCTGCTGCTTCCGGGCCGAGACGGGCGAGAATACGTGCTCGGCCGCCAAGATTTCCCAAAGCAGCCGTCAGCAGTGCGTAGGGCGAGATGTAGTCCACCTGCCGGAACAACGTGGAGAGGAAGCGCCACGCAGCGGCCCAGTCGGGACGTTCGGCATGGCGTTCGCGCAGGACCGTCCATAACGGCTCGCCTTCACGGTCCATGGCCAGCGCCATCAGGCTGTCGTCGCTCACGCCACCAAGGGGCGATGTCAGCACGCAGGCCAGCGTCAGATCATCCTGTGGCAGAAGCAGCGCATCGCACAGCGCCATCAGATCCTGCACCACGGTCTGATCGGCAAGTCCTGTGCGCACGAGGGTCGCCACCGGCACGTCCACCGATTTCAACGCCCGGATGAGCGCGCCGACGAAGGGAGAGCGTCGTGGCACCAGAACCAGCACATCGGCAGGTGTCAGCGGTGCTTCACCGGGTTCGGGTGGACGCAGAAGTTCGCCTGCGATCCAGCGCGCCAGCGTTTCAGCCAGCTTCTGACGAGGCGAGACCTGTGTTTCATTTTTTACAGCCGGCGCCCACGGATCCGGCGCGGTGTCCTCGTTGTTTTCACCGTTCTCGCGCGGCACGATCGGCCACAGCTCCACCCGCCCGCCCTCACCGGGGCGCGCACTTTCATGGCGTGGCATGTTCTCACCCGGTTCCGCTACGCCTCGGGCGGCGAGGGGATGGCTGAACACGGCGTCCACAAGCGTCAGCACGGGCGCTGTGGAGCGGAAGGAGACGGTCAGTTGCGGTTCACGCCAGATTTCTCCCGCACTCTTCACACGTTTTTCAAAACGCTTTCGCCATGTGTGGAAAGCGTCCGGGTCCGCGCCCTGAAAGCCGTAGATGGATTGCTTGTAGTCACCCACAGCAAAGATCGTGCGTGGTCCGAACGCGGGATCATGGCTGCCTTCACCGGAGAAGAAATCCGACGTCAGGCCACCTGCGATCCGCCATTGTTCGCGCGACGTGTCCTGTACCTCATCGAGCAGAAGATGATCGATGCCACCATCGAGTTTGTAGAGCACCCATGCCGCACCCGGATCGCGGAGCAGGTCGAGCGTGCGCAGGATCAGGTCGTCATATTCCACCTGTCCTCGCAGGCTTTTCCCGGTGCCATAGGTTGTGAGAATGGGCGCGGCCGTGCGCAGAAGTGCGAAAGTGAGATCGGCCACAATGGCCGCGCGGCGCAGGTCTTCCACATGCAGGATGCGGGTGGCTTCAGTGGAAAGACGCTCGGCGATGCGTTCATGAGAATCGGCAAATTTCTTGTTCAGACCGGCATTCTTGCGGGGTTCACCCTTGGCCGTAAGGAAAAGCCCGCGCCATGTGGACCAGTCTTTTGCACGTTCGGGTGGATGCTGCGAGAGCCAGTCCAGCATCGCGGTGGCCATACGGCGCACACTGTCGGAAGCCTCTTCGGCCACCACACGCAGATCAGCGCGCAGGGAGTCCTCGTCGGGAATGGCGGCACAGGCATTAAGAACAGGATCGTCCGTGCTGTCATTGGGAAGTTTCAGGCCTTGGCGCAGAAGTGCGCGCAGCCGATCCGGATCGGTCGTGGCCAGTGTCAGGGCTTCACGCGAGAGATCGGTGGTGCGCAGTGTGGCCAGCAGCTTCGTCAATTCGGACAGCGGCACACGCGCCGCCAGTGTGGCCAGTTGTTGTGCTGGCAGACGGGCCAGTTCGGTTTCTGTTGCGCTCTGTAAGGCAAGAGTCGCGTCCGTGTCTTCCAGCAGCGTAAAGTGCGGGTTGATTGCGGCTTCCAGCGGAAAGCGGCGCAACAGCGACTGACAGAACGCATGGATCGTGCCGATACGCATCCCGCCCGGCAGGTCCAGCACGCGGGCGAACAGGGCGCGCGCCTCCTCGCGGGCGGAGGTAGGAACGTGCAAGGCGCGCAGCGCGGCGTCGAGCTTTTCGTCCGATAGTGTCACCCACTGGCCCAATGTGCGCTGGAGCCGCACGGCCATCTCGGCCGCTGCCGCCTTGGTGAAGGTCAGGCACAGGATGCGGCCGGGATTGGTGCCGGGGATGAGCGGCCCAAGCGGGTCATGCGGGTTTTCGCGCGGCAGCATCAGCCGCAACAGTCGGTCGATGAGCAGCTTGGTCTTGCCGCTGCCGGCCGAGGCGGAGACGAAGACGGAGGCGTTCGGGTCGGACGCGGCGTCCTGCTGGGCGCAGGCCAGCGCGATGGTGGAGCGGAACGGAGACGTCATTCGCTGCCCTCCTCGCGGGCAGTGCTCCACTCGGCCACGCGGGCGAGCTGGGCGTAATCGGCAAAGCGGGGCTCATTGCCCGGATGGGGATGCGACAGATAGGGTTGGGCGAGGCTGTCATAGGCCACAACGCGGCGGCGCAGACTGTCCCATGCGTTTGCGGCCAGATCGGCCAGTGTCTGGTCTTTGTCGCGGATCGGGCTTTCCTCGCCTGCCGGTGTGCCGCCGGTCAGCCGCCAGTAAAGCAGGTCGGCCAGAGAGAGGTCCGCGCCTTCGGGAAAAGCCTTGTCTACATCAGGAAAGGCTCCAAGCGTGAGCATGGCCGCTTCAAGAGGAAGCTGCGGGTTCCATCCGCCGATGACGGCCTTGTTCGAGGGCACTGTGCCGGTCTTGTAGTCCAGCAAGGTCAGGGCTCCCTCAGGAGAAATATCGATCCGGTCCGCGCGGCCCGTCAGAGTGAAGGGACCGCCGGGCGCGTCCGCGATGGTGGCACGGCCTTTCGTTTCGGTGACGATGGCGTGCGGGGCATCATCTTTTCGTCGGGCGGTTTCTGTCTCGGCCACCCAGTCCGCGATGCGCAGCAGCCGTGGACGCCACCATGCGGCAAGGGCGGGGCGCAAATCGGCTTTTTCCAGTGTCGCAAGAAAGGTGCTGCGGAGCGAGGCGGCAGCGTTCTTTGGCCAATCCGTGCCATGTTTGCCGAACCATTCATCCAGCGCGTCATGAACGAGTGTGCCGTAATCGGACGCGTCCACGGATTGTTCCAACGGATCGAGCGGGCGCAGTTTCAGCACGTGCTTGGCGTAGATGGCGTAGGGGTCGCGCATCCATGTCTCGATTTCGGTCACGCTCATACGGCGGGGGCGGTCTTTTACGGGCGGGCGGGGTTCCGGTGGGGGAGCCGGTTGCGGTGGTCCTTCGGGCCGGTCGATGCCACCCAGCCAAGATTGCGCCGGATGGTCCACAAGCTTCTGTCCGCGTCCGGCAAGGAAAGCTTCCAGCCGCACGAGCCATCGCGCGGGAACGGCGGGGGCGCCGTCACGCCGCGCGGGGGTGGAGAGCACGATTTCACGTGCGGAGGCCACGCAGGCGGCGAAATCATGCGCGGCCTGTCCGATGGCCTGTTCCGGCACGGGCAGACCGACACGCGCGCGCATCGGGCGGCTGAGCCACGGACCGGGATCGGTGGCGGGGGGCCACACGCCTTCGACCAGTCCGCCCAGCACCATGACATCGGCGTTCTGGAGGCGGGCTTCGGTCAGTCCCCATATAAAGACGCGCGGATGCAATTCCAGCGTGGTGTCCCCCTGTCCGCGCAGGGCGCGCCGTCCCGGGATGCGGGCTTCGGTGAACACGGCGCAGAGCAGGCCGTCCACCACGGTCCATGGCTGGTCGGGCAGGATGTCGGTGGCCGTCAGCAGGTCCGACAGGCTGGTGGCGAGCGCATTGCCGTCTTCACCGCGCCAGAGCCGGTCCGCGCCAGTTGCGTCATCGGTGGCGGCCAGTGCCTCGGCGGTAGTGAGGAGTGCCGTGATGAAATCCGGCAAGGAGTGGTTTTCCCGTGCGGCGTCCATCGCGGGGGCGAGGCAGTCTTCCAGTCGTGTAAGAAAGTCGTTCAGTGGGCGTGGCGCATCGGGCTGGTCGGCGGAGGTGCCGTCCGGGGCGTCGGGCGTGCGGGAAGGGTGCTGGGCGATGTCGTGAGCCCGCGCGCGCAGCCCGTCCAAACCGGGAGCCGGGGCGGGGCCACGCAGAAGGCGGCGTTCCAGCAGGCGAGCGGAAGCGCGGCAGGCGCCGGGTGTCAGCCCGCAGGCGACGAGAGGATGCTTGAGCAGGGACAGGAGCGCCACGGGGGCGAGTTTCTCGTCCACGGCCTGTGCGATGAGCCGCAGCAGCACCGCGACGGGTGTGGAGATGAGCAACTCGCCCGCCGAATCGTCCGCCAGAATCCCCCAGCGGCCGAGTTCGGCGGCGACACGTCCAGCCAGAGCGCGGTCGGGCGTTACGAGGGCGGCCTGCTGCCCTTTTTTCTCGATGGCATCGCGCAGAATGAGCGCAATGGCGGCGGCTTCCTCTTGCTGGTCGGCAGCGTTCAGGCGGGTGAGACCGCCGCAATCCACGCGGGCCGGATCGGCGGCCCAGTCGGACAGGGCCTGTGCGGGCAGCAGGGCGCGGGCGATAGTGTGGCTGCGGGCGGCGAGCCGGGCGCGATGCGCCGCGTCATCGTCCACCACGGAGGTCCATTTCTTCACATCGTCGCGCCGGACATCGAGGGCCGCGAGCAGGTGGGATAGACCGGCCTGTGGGTGACCGTCCGGCAGGGAGGCGAAAATCTCCCCCTCCATTGCGAGATCCAGTCCCGGCAGGATAAGTTCGCCTTTTGGATGACGCAGGATGCCGCGCAGAGCTTCGACGGTGGCGGGAAAAGCATTGGTGAAGCCTGCGGCCCACAGCCGCCCGTCCGGATGAGCGGCGGCGTGTCCGGCCCAGTAACCGCCCTGCGCCTTGAGCAACGCGACCTGCCGGGCGATGGGGTTCATCAGCCCCTGTTCGCGCAGCCAGTCGGGCCAGACTTTCGTGACGATTTCGAGGAATCGCAGCGTGACCTGCCAATGTTGTGCGAAGCCGTCCGCCACCGCATCGGGCAGTCGTTCGGCCAGGTCCACGCCTGCCCATTCCGCTTCATCCATCAGATCGACCAGAGCGCGGGCCAAAGGCCATGCCTGATCGAGCATCGGACGGGTGCCGAAAGCCTCGCCGGCCTGAAGCACCAAACGCGTGAGCACCGCCAGACGGCGCATCGGCGGCACGGCGGGAGGCAGCAGCAGGCTGTCAGGATTGGCGAGAGCTGTTTCGGCCTCATCGAGACCGCCCACGGGCATGATGCGTGGCAGAAGAAGGGCGCGGCCGTCGGCCTGCCGCAGGAAGGCTTCCGTCAGGGCACGCGCGGCGCGGCGTCCGGGCAACACGATCGTGCCGTCGCCGATACGCTCGGGGTCGTGGTCCACGCCCGCGCTCCAGCGGGCGGCTATCTCATCGAGAAAGCGAAGATGGGCCGGGATGGTGACGATACGGGGAGCGGTCATGCCAGTGGGAAATCCTCGGACAGTGGGCGGTTCTCCCAGCCGCTCAGTGTAGCGGTGCGGGGCGTGTCTTCATCCTCGTTTCTGTCGGGAGCCGGGTGCGGCGTGAGCGTGAGATGCAGGGCCGGCGTGGGGGTGAGGTCTTCCAGCCGCTCGGGCCATTCCACCAGCACGATTCCGTCGCGCGCATCCTCCCATCCAAGTTCTTCCAGTGCTTCCGGTCCTTGAAGCCGCCACAGATCGAAGTGCCAGACGGCACCTTTGGGCGAGTCATAGGTCTGCACCAGTGTGAAGGTCGGGCTTGGCACGTCCAGCGAGGGATCTTCGCACAGTGTCTGGAGGAAAGCGCGGGCGAACACGCTCTTTCCTGCTCCCAAGGGGCCGGAGAGCAACAGCGCGTCGCCCGGTTGCGTGACATGGGCCAGGGAGCGGGCAAGGCGTTCGGTGTCGGCCCGGCTGTCCAGCCGGAAAGTGCGGGCGGTCATGGGCGCGTCATCCCGTCTGGGTGTGGGCGAAGGTGCGTGTCGTCGTGTGTTACCTGTCACGCATGGGCTTGTGCAGGGGGTGAAGCCTGATGCCATCCAATGTGATGGGTGTGTGCCTGAGACGACAAGATCAGAACGCTGCTCTTGAAAACCGATTATGTATTGAGAAAATCAGGGCGGCGGGATCAATGATCTCTTCCGGGTTCGGACAGCGCCCGGAAGGGCCATACATGCGTGTGTTGGCGTCAGTCCTGCGGAGAATGATGTTTTTGTGCGGACAAATCGTCCAGAGCCGCCTGCTCACGTTTTTCCGCCAGCACCTGTTGCTCTTTGGCACGTTTTTCCGCCAGCTTTTCCGCGACTTCCAGCGCGCTGCGGGCGAGATTGACGCGCATGCGGCAGGATTCCACCTCGGCTGTGGCGTCGCGTTCGCTCCGGCGTGCCCGATCGAGCGCTGCCCGACCAACGGGCAGCCAGCGGGAGTAGGCCTCCACGGCTTGATCGTTGGCGGCGAGATCAATAGCCGCGTTGCGTTCACGCACCATGTCCTGTTCCGCGTTCTTGACTGCGTCCGAGGCCGTGACGGAGCGGGCGAGAGCCTCCGAAAGAAGCTTTTTCGCTTCGTCGAGTTCCAGTCGTCTGATCTTGAGAAGCGAATCGAGCGGAGTGCGGGGCATGGAGGGGTTCCGGTTTTCAGAAGAAAAGAGTGTCAGGCCGCGTTAGTCGGCATGGCCGGTTCGGGAATCGGTGTCTCCGCCAGCGCATCCCGCAGGGCGGCGAAACTCTGTTCCAGCGTCGCGCGCTCATGGCGGTCCTGCGACAGAACGGCCTCGATCGCAGGCTGGAACCGGATGGCTTCGTCCACTGCGGGATCGGAACCGGGGCGATAGGCACCGAGGCGAATCATGTCGGCCATTTCGCTGTAGGTGGCGAGAATGGCGCGTGCCCGACGCGTCAGGGCATTTTCATCCGCCGAGTTGCAGCCGGGGACGGTTCGGGAAAGGGATCGCAGCACGTCGATGGCGGGATAACGCCCGCTTTCGGCAATGCGACGGTCCATCACGACGTGGCCGTCAAGAATGCCACGCACGGCGTCCGCCACGGGTTCGTTCTGGTCATCGCCTTCCACCAGAACGGAAAAGAGCGCTGAAATCTGTCCCGCCGAACCGTCGGGGCGCACAAGGCCGGGACCGGCGCGTTCCAGCAGGCGCGGGAGTTCCGCGAACACCGACGGCGGGTAACCGCGTGTGGCCGGCGGTTCGCCCACCGATAGGCCAATTTCGCGGAGTGCCTGACAAAAGCGGGTCACGCTGTCCATCAACAGCAATGCGGATTTGCCTTCGTCGCGGAAATATTCCGCGACGGTAAGCGCGGTGTAGGCCGCTTCCCGGCGCATGAGAGGTGGAGAATCGGAGGTGGCGATCACCACGACGGATTTCGCCAGTCCTTCCGGGCCGAGATCGTCTTCCACGAACTCCCGCACTTCGCGCCCGCGTTCGCCTACAAGAGAAATGACGGCCACGTCGCAGGCCGTGTTGCGGGCCAACATGGACATGAGAGTGGACTTGCCAACGCCCGAGCCTGCGAAAAGACCGAGTCTCTGGCCCTGACGACAGGTGGTGAAAAGATTCATCGCTCGGACACCCAGATCGATTCGAGGACCGAGACGGGCGCGCATCGTGGCATCCGGAGGAGACGCGCGGACGGGACAGGGACGGGGACCGGGAGGCAATGGTCCTTTTCCGTCCAGCGGACGTCCGAGCGGATCGATGATGCGACCCACCCACGCGTCCGAAATGCGCAGGCTGCCGCCGGGGCCATGCGCGCGGGGGCCGGTGAAGAACGGAAACCGCACTTCACTGCCATTGCCCAGCCCGTCGAGGCTGCCAAACGCCATGGCGCGTGCATGTTGTCCGGAGAAACCGATGATTTCGGCCGGGATTTCGCTGCCGTCGCGACGGATGAGGGTCACTCGGTCTCCCACCACGGCGAGTCCCCCAAGCCCCGCCACCGTGATGGCGAGTCCCGACAGCGCCGTCACCCGCGCGGAGACGAAAGCAGCGGGAATACGCGCCATAGTTGCATTGACGCGCTCGCATACATTCAGAGTCATTGGGCGAGGGTTCCTAAAATATGCTGGTTTTCTGCGGTCTTCAGATAGGTGTGTATAAAAAACAAGACGTTTTCCGTTTCATTAACGCGCTTCGAATTTCTTTATACACGCTTTACGTGAAATTTCCGTAGACGCACACAACCTGTGATGGTAACTAATGGTCAACAACGAACCGGGAGTTACAGGGATGCGTGTTCTGCTCGTTGAAGACGATACGGCAGCCGTCGGTGAAATCACTCAGGTCATGAAAGGGGCTGGTTTCACGGTCGATCATGTCGAGTCCGGAGAAGAAGCGGTCGAGATGCTGCGGCATTACGATTACGATCTGGCGGTGCTCGAACTGATGCTGCCCGACATCGAGGGATACGAAGTCGTGCGTCGGGCTCGCGCAGCCCGTGTGGCGACACCGATGATCGTGCTCTCGAGCCTCACGCGACCGCAGGCCAAGGTGAAGGCGTTCTCCATCGGCGCGGACGATTATCTGACCAAACCTTTCGATCCAGACGAACTGGTGGCCCGCATGCAGGCGATCCTGCGTCGTTCCAAGGGCTTCAGCGAGCCGACCCTGCGTGTGGGACCGCTGCATCTGAGCCTCGACAGCCGGGAGGTGAGCGTCAATGACGTGCCTGTGCATCTGACGGGCAAGGAATATGCCATTCTGGAGTTGCTGGTTCTGCGCAAGGGGATGGTTCTGACGAAGGATGCGTTCCTGAACCATCTCTACGGTGGCATGGATGAACCCGAGATGAAGATCATCGACGTTTTCATCTGCAAACTGCGCAAGAAGCTTCAGGCCGCAGGGGCTGGCAACGTCATCACCACAGTCTGGGGACGTGGTTACATGCTGCGCGAGCAGACGGCGGGGCGGGTGGAAAAGCCTGCGGAAACGGCGGCACCGGTGGCCGCGCACACCGAGACGGTCGCGGCCTGAGGAATGTTCAGGACGCGGAAGGCGCAGCCCCGGTGGACCACGCCGGACTGACCGTCACGCAGTGGTTGAGCGGTCCGGCACCCGCGCCATATCCGGGAGCCTGTTCGATGGTCATGCGCAGATACGCCCGCGCATTGATGACGGCATCGGACAGGGGCCATCCCTGAGCCAGTCGTGTGGCGATGGCGCTGGCGAGCGTACATCCCGTCCCATGGGTGTGGCGGGTCTCGATCCGCTCTGAGGAAAACGTCTCCACACCCTGTTCCGTGGCCAGCACATCCGTCAGAAGGTCACCGGACAGGTGGCCGCCCTTGAGAAGCACGGCGGGAGCGCCCTGTTCGCGGAGTTTTTTCGCGGCACTCACCATATCGTCCGGTGTTGCAATCGTCCGGTCCAGCAAGGCTTCGGCTTCTGGAATGTTGGGCGTCAGCACGGTGCAGAGAGGAAGCAGTTCCTCCGTCAGAGCTGCAACCGCTTCCTTCGCGAGCAGGGAGGCGCCACCTTTGGCCACCATCACGGGATCGAGCACGAAGGGAACATCGCGGTAGCGGCGGATCTCTTCGGCGACAACGCGAATGATGCCTGCGTTCGACAGCATGCCTGTCTTGAAAGTGTCCGCGCCCAGATCGTCGAGCACGCAGCGGATCTGTGTGCGCAGGAACTTGGGCGGGACATCCATTACGTCCATCACGCCCAGCGTGTTCTGGGCTGTCAGAGCCGTAATGGCCGTCATGGCGAATCCACCCAGCGCCGTTACGGCCTTGATGTCCGCCTGAATCCCGGCTCCACCGCCTGAATCGCTGCCTGCGATGCTGAGAACGCGCCCTTTCATGGCTCAGGCCACGACAGGCATTGTGGTGATGGCGGCGCACATGTCGTCCACCGCGCGCTCCACGTCGCGGGCGTCTTCCGCTTCCACCATGACTCGCACCAGCGGTTCCGTGCCGCTTTCGCGCAGAACGAGACGACCGCGTGCGCCGAGGCGTTCCTCGATCTGCCGTCGCGCGGCCTGCACTTCAGGCAGATGAAGCGGGCTGCGGCCCTCGAAGCGGATGTTCTTCAGCAGTTGCGGAAAAGGTTCGAACACGCGGCAGACTTCACTGGCAGGTCGCCCTTCCTCGATGAGAACGGCCAGAACCTGCAACGCGGCCACCAATCCGTCGCCGGTGGTGGCGAAATCGGACAGCACCACGTGACCCGACTGCTCTCCGCCCACATTGGCGCCGTTCTCACGCATGCGCTCGACCACATAACGATCGCCCACTGCCGTGCGTTCCAGCGCCATGCCCTGCTCGTGAAGGAAGCGTTCGAGTCCCATGTTGGACATCACGGTCGCCACGATTGAGGAGGTGGCCAGACGACCCGACCGCGCCCATGAGCGGGCAATTAGGCCAAGAATCTGATCGCCATCCACCAGACGGCCGGTTTCGTCGGCCAGCAGCATCCGGTCCGCATCGCCGTCGAGCGCGATTCCGAGATCGGCCTTGTGCTCGATCACGGCGCGGCACAGCGCTTCGGGGTGCGTGGAGCCACATTTTTCGTTGATGTTCACGCCGTCCGGCTCACAACCCAGACGCACCACTTCCGCACCCAGTTCCCACAGGGCAGTGGGAGCCACGCGGTATCCCGCGCCGTTGGCGCAGTCGATGACGATCTTGAGACCGTCCAGACGACAGCCGCGCGGAAAGGAGGCCTTGGCGTGCTCGATGTAACGCCCAGCCGCATCGTTCAGGCGCGAGGCGCGGCCAATCTCTCCCGGTGCGGCAAGCTGTCCCGTCAGGTCGGAGAGCATCATCGCCTCGATGGTCTGCTCCTCCTGATCGGAGAGCTTGAAACCATCGGGGCCGAACAGCTTGATGCCGTTGTCGCTGAACGGATTGTGGGACGCTGAGATCATGACGCCCAGATCGGCGCGCAGTGAGCGGGTGAGCATGGCGATGGCGGGGGTGGGCATGGGGCCGACGAGGATCACGTCCATGCCGGCCGACAGGAAGCCCGCCACCAGCGCGCACTCGATCATGTAGCCGGACAGGCGGGTGTCCTTGCCCACCACGACGCTGTGACGGTGATGACCACGCCGGAAATGCAGGCCCGCCGCCTGTCCGAGTTTCTGCGCCACGTCCACGGTCATGGGAGGGGTGTTGGCTTTCCCGCGAATGCCGTCCGTGCCGAAGAACCTGCGTGTATTGCTCATGCCGTGCCTGATGCTGTCGGTGAGGAACCGCTGTGGGCTCCACCCCTCATGTCTGGAAACCGGGACTGTTTACCGTCCCCATGCACAGGGGACCAGAGGCAAGCTCAGACAGAGTCCGGGACTTTTGCCACTCGTAACGTGTTGGTGGAGCCGCTGACGCCGAACGGCACGCCTGCGATGATGACCATCGTATCGCCCGCGCGAGCCAGTCCGCTGGTGCGCCCTGTCTCGACAGCCGTGGACACCATCGATTCCGTGTCATGGGCGTGATGCGCTGGGTCCGGCACGCAAGGGTGCACGCCCCACACAAGCGTCAGGCGGCGGGCGGTTGTCAGCGTGGGTGTCAGGCCGAGAATGGCGGCGATGGGCCGTTCGCGCGCGATGCGCAGCGCGGTCGGTCCCGCATGCGTGTAGGCGACAATGGTGCTGGCATCGAGCGTGTTGGCCACAAGCTGCGCGGCTCCGGCGATGGCGTCCGCTACATGATGTTCTGGCTCCAGGCGCGCGGCCTGCATGAGCGCGCGCCAGCCCGCATCGGCCTCCACGCGCTCCAGAATGCGGTTCATCACCGTCACAGCCTCGCGCGGGTAAGCCCCTGCCGCCGATTCCGCCGAGAGCATCACGGCGTCCGCGCCATCGAACACGGCCGTCGCCACGTCGGAGGCTTCCGCGCGGGTGGGCGTGGGCGCTGTGATCATGCTCTCGAGCATCTGTGTGGCCACGATGACGGGCTTGCCCAGTTTCCGCGCGGCGCGCGTGATGCGCTTCTGCGCCAGCGGCACCGCCTCGGGCGGCAGTTCCACGCCAAGGTCGCCTCGGGCGACCATCACGACGTCAGACGCTGCGAGGATGGCGTCGAGATTCTCCATGGCCTGAGGTTTTTCCAGCTTGGAGACGATCCAGGCCCGACCCTTCACCAGTTCGCGGGCTTCCAGCACGTCTTCGGCCCTCTGGATGAAGGAGAGGGCGATGAAATCCGCGCCAAGTTCCAGTGCGAAGGCGAGATTTTCCCGGTCGCGTGGCGTCAGGGCCGGAATGGGAAGCATCAGGTCGGGAACATTCACGCCCTTGTGGTCGCTCAGAGGTCCGCCGACCTGCACCTCGGTTTCAAGAAAATCACGACCGACAGTCGTCACTTGCAGACGTAGCTTGCCGTCATCGAGGAGCAGCACGCTGCCGGGATGGGCGGCGGCGATGATTTCGGGGTGTGGGAGCTGTACCCGCTTCGTCGTGCCGGGCGTTTCGTCCAGATCGAGGCGGAAAGGCGCGCCCGTCTCCAGCGTGATGTGCCCATCGGCAAAACGCCCGACCCGGAGTTTTGGACCCTGCATGTCGGCAAGAACACCGAGCGGACGCCCAACCTCTGCTTCCACCTGTCGCACGATGCGGTAGCGGGCGGCGTGCTCGGCTTGTGTGCCGTGGGAGAAATTGAAGCGGAACACGTCCGCGCCTGCCGTGGCCAGTGCGAGGATCGTCGCGTGATCGGAAGAGGACGGGCCGAGCGTGGCGACGATCTTGGTGCGGCACTGGGCAGCGATCATGGAAAATCCTCCTCCGACATGATGGATGTCAGCAGGATAACACCTGAGGCGGCCAGAGGTCGCATTGCGGGCCGCAACGCTGCCCGGAAAGGTTAGGCCGGAAAGGTCAGGAGGGCGGATAGGCCTCGTCGGGCAGCAGCCCCCAGATCTGATTGCGGTGCAGCCAGCCGTCACGACGCTGAATCGTGACCTGACACCACACCGATCCGGCCGCGCAACTGCGCAATGTGCCGACCGAGCCGGGCATCAGCACCGCCACGGGTGCTGCGCTGTCATCGCCCGATGACCGCAGAATCACGGCGTTGGGGATTTTCTCCGCTTCGGCCGCCGTGGCCACGTGGCCGATCACCTGCGACTCGGTATGACGGTTGCCGCTCTTTTCTTCCGGCTTGTCGGAAGAGGCGGCCTTCTGCTGCGGCGCGGCGTCGGGCGATGGTGCCTTTCCGGGCGGATAGGGGATGACGAAATCATGGGAGCCCACAAGCGTGGCCTGATGCACCCAGCCCTTCACGCCGTCCGGGTCTTCCACCAGTCGCCAGATGTCGAACTCGCGCTCGATTTTCACCGGCAGTCCCCGGCGGTGATAGATGAACTGGATGGGATAACGCTGGCCGGGGCCGGCACGCATGTTCACATCATCCGCGCGCAGGGCCGCAAAGCGCGGCAGCGGCAGACCGGTATTGCTGCCTTTTGTCAGATCCGGACCTGTGGGAGCGGGCGTCGCGGACGAGTCGGCGGCAGGAGCGGCATCGTCCGTATCGGAATGGACCGCGGCAGCACCCGCCGCCGCACCGGCAGCGGCGCCCGTCGCCAGATGGGCGGCGTGGTGATGGCTTGCGCTGGAATGCATGGCCTTGCTGTGGTGCGGCGTTTTTTCTTCGCTCGCATGCCGCGTGGGATGGGTGTGGTGCTCGCTGCTCTCCGTCGCCTTGTGCGTGGCGTGCTTGTGGTGAGCGGCTTTCTCTTCCGTGTGCCCCGAACTGTGGGCCACGGTTTTCCCCTCCGTGGTCGCCGCCTTCTTGTGATGGTGGTGCGGCGTGGCGCTGTTTTGCGTTGCGGCCACGGCAGGACCGGCGAACGTGGCGAGGGGCGTTGCCGCCAGCAGCGAGAGGACGGCGCGCAGGGAGCGGGATGCGATCATGGGCGCATCCGTGCCAAGCCCTGACGCGCTCGGCAAGTGGGTTCGTGCATTCGGATGCGCGGAACTGTCAGAATGAGACGATCTGTCGCCCCTGCGCCCGGTCGAGAAAGGTCGGGATCCCCACGACTTTCACGCCGTCGAGCAGGTCCGACTCTTCCCGCGCGATCCGTCGCAGGCCGGTCTCGCACACCATCAGTTCCGCTTCCATGAGCACCAGCGCGTCGCGCAGCGTGGCCAATGTGGCGACTCCACGTTCCGCCAATCGCTCTTCTTCATCCAGGTGAAAGACAGACGACGCATCGCGGCACAGGGCGGCCGCAGCCGGACCCGTGGCAAAGACCAGAACGGGGCGGTCGAGCGCCAGAGCGCCGGCGGCCAGCAGGAACGCTGCGTGAAGCCGGTCGGGATGGGCGTCGCACAGCAGAAGGGCCAGTCCGTTTGCGGGATCTGTCATGATGCGGCGTCTCTGTGCAGAGAGCCGCAGACCGGACAGGCTGGATCGGCGTCCATCGTGATGGTCGTGAAGCGCGTGGCCAGCGCGTCCCACAGCAGCAACCGCCCGGCCAGCGTTTCCCCGATATCGAGCAGTTCTTTCAGGGCTTCGGTGGCCTGCAATGTGCCGAGCACACCCGCGACGGCCCCGAAGATTCCCGCGTCTCCGCAGGAGAGAGCGTCCTGTGCCGCCTGTGTGCGGGGAAAGAGACATTCATAGCAGGGACCGCCCCGATGAGGCCGGAAGGTGGACAACTGGCCGTCAAACCGGGCGAGGGCGGCGGACACCAATGTGCGGCGTTGCGCCACGCAGGCGGCGTTGACGAGGTAGCGCGTCTCGAAATTGTCGCTGCCGTCGCACACGAGGTCATAGGCTGCGACCAGAGTCTCTGCGTTGTCGGGCGTCAGCCGTATCTCGTGTGTCTCGATGCGGATGTCCGGGTTCAGGGCCGAAAGAGTCCGGGCGGCGGACGCAACCTTGGGCTGGCCCACGCGCTCGGTGGTGTGAAGGATCTGCCGCTGAAGGTTGGAGAGTTCGACATGGTCGTGATCGACCAGTCCGATACGCCCTACCCCGGCGGCCGCAAGGTAGCAGGCCACGGGTGAGCCCAGCCCACCCGCTCCCACGATCAGCACCGAGGCGTTCTTGAGGCGCATCTGCCCCGTTCCGCCCACCTCCGGAAGGAGAATGTGGCGGGAATAGCGCCGGATTTCGGCTTCTGTGAGGTCAATGGGCGGGGGTGTTGTGGAAGGCGGCATCAGGAAATCACTTTTTCGTGATTGATGGGAGTGGGGACAACCGTTTGCTGCATGTCTGCTTTGCGTATGGTAGATATACTGACATGAACACAGGGAGTCCCGACATGCGCGCCGCTAAACTCACTTCTGTCTCCGAAGCATGGGCCTGTCCCGCACGGAAGCGGGCGCGGGTTCTGTGTGTCGTCTCGTTGGCGATGTCCCTCGCTCTCTATGCATTGTCGCCCTTCGTGACGCTGTGGACTATTGCCCGTTCGGTCGAGACGCATGACATGCTTGCCCTTGGGCAGACCATCAACTGGACGTCGCTAGATGCTTCGCTCAAGGAACAGGTTCTGGACGGGCTCAATCTCGGTCATGCGACGGAAGCGGCGGATGAACTGCCAGAGTTCGGTGCGTCCTTTGCCACCAATGTCGTGTCGAATGCCGTGGATCTGACCGTGACGCAGCAGAATCTGGGAATGGTGGTGGATCAGGCCATGGGAACGGCCGCACCTGGCAAGATGAGCGCGAGCACCATGTTGTCGGCTGTCGGTCATGCTGTGGTGCGTTTCACAGGCGGCAACACGTTCGAGGCGGCGATGGTGGTGCCGGGGCATGAGACGGAGACGCCCTTGCGGGTGCAGCTTCGCATCGAGCGCTGGCAGTGGAAGCTGACGCGGGTGGATCTGCCGGCTCCTGTGCCGCATCCGGTCATGGAAGCGTCGCTGTCATCGCGTCGCCCTGCCTGAAAACGACTTTAATCTTTCTGCTTTGTCAGGCCGGCGTCCTCATGGGAGCCGGCCTTTTTCATGCCGTTCTTCAGGCCTTGGGCGGCAGATCTTCTTCCAACACCACGATATTGAGAATGTAGGACACTTCGCCCTCGTCCTCATCACGGTGAACGGTGCCGATCACCTCGCCATCCACGGCCAGTTCAACGGACAGGCCACGGCGCGGCGGCGGGTTGACGCTCAGGCCCTTCGCGCCCAGCAGGCGGCGCAGGCAGGTCTGAAGGCGCTGGATTTCGTCGGAAGAAAAGTCGCTCATGATAGGAATCTCCGCAGCTGACGGCTGCCTGTGGCGGACGCGTCTGTCGTTCACGACGGAGCGCGGACATTCACATCGAAGGACAGCACAAAGGGAAAGGTCGTGCCGCTAATAGGCAACAGCGGCTGAGGCTGCAACATTTCTGGACGCAGGTGGTTGTCGGTGAGGTGAGGGAACCGTTACCGAAGACGGGGCGTTGGTCGAACCGGGATGAGAATGGTGTCGTTGAAGTTGCGTGTCGCGAGCCGTGCAGGGCTTGCGTGTCTGGTGCTGTGTCTGACGGGGTGTGGGTATTTTGACTCCAGAACGGTCCACAAGGCGCAGCTTGCCATGATCGGGATGACGGAGAATGACCTTCATTCCTGTGCAGGGATTCCCGACAAGACGCTCAAGATGAACGCAACCACGGTTCTTGAGCAGTATATCTACAAGCCTAACACGCCGGGCACCTTTTCCATCGCGCCGCTGAACATGGGCACCGTGACCTATAACGGCAGCGGCAGCGCCTGCGTCATGATGATCCGGATCGATCGGGGGCAGGTGAGCGAGGTGCATTTTGCCGGGGATAATGATCGTCTCATCGGTCACGAGGGCATTTGCGAACCTGTGATCCGTGGATGTGTACGCCAGCCGGAATCGACCATGCGCCATGTGAGCGGTGGCCTGTTCGGTCCGGTGTCGGCTTTCAGTTCGCCGCCCATTCCACCGCAGAGTCAGAGTGCGGTGTGGAACGGCCCGGCGGCGGACCTGCCCGCACTGCGCACGCCTGCGGACCAGATCGCGGGTGGTGCGGCGAAAGCAGCGGCCGCTTCCCGGGCGGCGGCGGCGCCATCGGCTCCTGTTGTGCCAGCGGGAGAGGCTGTCATTGAGCGGAGTGACGCGGCTTCCCAGAAGTGAGCGTGTGCCGTCAGCCGAGGATGCGGCCGATGATTTGTGCGGTGTAGTCGATGACGGGAATGATGCGGCCGTAGTTGATGCGTGTCGGCCCGATCACGCCGATGGCCCCCACAATCTTGTTGCTCTCATTGCGGGCCGGGGCCACGACCATGGACATGCCCGACAGTCCGAACAGGTCGCTCTCCGCCCCGATGAAAATCCGCACGCCGTCCGAGGCTTCGGCCAGTTCCAGCAGACGCAGCATGGCGTCCTGACGTTCCAGCCGCTCGAACAGGCGCTGAATGGTGGAGAGCCGTTCGATTTCGGTAATGTCCGTCAGGAGGTTGCCCTGTCCACGGATGATGAGGGTGCCGCCGCGTTCCTCATCGCTCCATGTGGCAAGGCCGCTTGCCACCACCTCGCTCGTAAGCTGGTCGAGCTGGGTGCGGTCAGCGGCCATGTCCTCATCCACCAGGCTCCGCAATTCACCAAGCGTGCGACCGGACAGGCGCGCGTTGAGATAGTTGGCGGCTTCCGTCAGCGCCGAGGGCGGCATGCCCGGCGGTGTCTGGATGACGCGGTTCTCCACCTGTCCGTCCGCGCCCACCAGCACCACCAGCGCCCGGTTTTCGCCTAGCGGCACGAACTCGATATGCCGGATCGTGCCCTCTCCCTTGGGCGCGATGACGAGACTGGCGGCGTGTGACAGGCCCGAAAGCATGGTGGAGGCTTCCGTGAGCGTGTCCTCAAGCGAGCGCCCCCGTGTTTCCAGCGAATTGGCGATCGATTCGCGTTCGTCTTCGCTCAAGCTGCCGAACTGGAGCAGGCCATCCACGAACAGCCGCAGCCCCCGTTCGGTGGGCAGGCGACCGGCGGAGGTGTGGGGGGAAAACAACAGGCCTGCTTCGGTCAGGGCGGCCATCACATTGCGGATGGAGGCTGTGGAAAGCCCGAGCGACAGGCGATCCGCCAAGGTACGGCTGCCTACCGGATCTCCGGTCTCCAGATAATGCTCCACCAGCTCGCGCAGAATGGTCGCCGAGCGGGCGTTCAGGCCCGAGGCGAGGGTGGAGAGATCCGGTGTGCGACCGGTCAGGTCCAGTGGACGAGGGCCGGTGGGGCGTGATCCGGGGGAACGGGCGATGGTCGTCTCTCCTTGGCCAAGCGAGGGGCTTTGAGTCGGATTCTGGGAAGAGTGGTGGAGAGAAGCAAGGGGCAGGGTGGTCAGTCTGCGGAGCGCGGGTTATGCAGCCGTACGTCCGACAGGTGGGCTCACGCCGCCTGTTTCTGCCTGTCTTCCTGAGGAGCCTGCCCATGCGCCCGTCCGGCCGTGCCGCTGACGCCATGCGTCCCGTTACCATCGAAACCGGTTTTTCCCATCACGCCGAAGGCTCCGCATTGATTCGCGTGGGGGGCACGGAAGTGCTCTGCACCGCCAGTGTGGAGCAGCGGGTGCCCCCGTTCCTGCGTGGCAAGGGCACGGGCTGGGTCACGGCCGAGTATGGCATGCTGCCCCGCGCCACGCACACGCGTGGCAACCGTGAAGCCGCCAAGGGCAAGCAGTCCGGTCGCACACAGGAAATCCAGCGTTTGATTGGCCGGTCCCTTCGCGCTGTGACCGACCTGAAGGCGCTGGGGGAGATGAGCATCACGCTCGACTGCGACGTGCTCAACGCCGATGGCGGCACGCGCTGCGCGTCCATCACCGGCGCATGGGTGGCACTCCGTCTGGCGCTGGGCAAGCTGCACGCGCAGCGGGTTCTTTCCTCCATTCCGCTCACCGGACAGGTTGCCGCCGTGTCCTGCGGCCTGACCACCGAGGGCGCGGTGCTCGATCTCGACTACGTGGAAGACAGCAGTGCTGTGGCCGACACCAACTTCGTGCTGACGGCTGCGGGCGGCATTGTGGAAATTCAGGGCACAGCGGAAGAGAAGCCGTTTTCGGAGGAAGAATTCTTCAAGCTGCTCGCGCTGGCCAAAAAGGGCACGCAGGAACTGTTCGCGGCGCAGGATGCGGTGGTGCGGGCCACGGAAGGCGCATGAGTGCCGCCCTTCCGCTGAAGGCGGGGAGCCGTCTGGTCCTCGCCAGTCATAACAAGGGCAAGCTCGTGGAGTTCACTGCTCTGCTGGCGCCCTATGACATCGAGGTTATCTCGGCCGGGGAGTTGAACCTTTCCGAGCCGGAGGAGACGGCCACCACGTTCGAGGGCAACGCGCAGTTGAAGGCGCTCGCGGCGGCGAAGGCGACCGGGCTTCCGGCGCTGGCCGATGACTCGGGTCTGTGTGTGTCCGCCCTCGGAGGGGCTCCCGGTATTTATTCCGCGCGCTGGGCCGGTCCAGAGAAAGACTTTCCCGCCGCCATGAAGCGGATTGAGGACGGCATCGGCGGAGACGAGCGCGACGCATGGTTTATCTGCGTGCTGGCGCTGGCTTTCCCCGACGGGTCGGGGAAATGTTTCGAGGGACGTATCGACGGCACCATAGCGCCCGAGCCGCGGGGCGCTGCGGGACATGGTTACGACCCGATCTTCGTGCCGGTGGGCGAAAGCCGCACCTTCGCGGAGATGACGGACGCCGAGAAGAACGCCATCAGTCACCGCGCGCGGGCGTTTGAGGCGTTTCGTAAGGGCTGTCTCAGCTAAAGGCCAGATATAAGGGAGGGCAATACAAAAGCCCTCCCGTCGTCAGGTGGTCGCGGGGATTTCGTTACGACGGGCGTCCACGTCCGCCTTCATCTGGGCTTGCACTTTCTCGAAAGCGCGGCTTTCGATCTGGCGCACGCGCTCGCGGGAGATGCCGTATTGCTGGGCGAGTTCCTCCAGCGTCACGGGATCGTCCTTGAGGCGACGCTCGGTGAAGATGTGTCGCTCACGGTCGTTGAGGGATTTCATGGCGGAGGTAAGCAGGGCGTGGCGATCCGAGAACTCCTCGTGCTCGCCCAGCATATCCTCCTGATTCTCCCCCTCATCCACCAGCCAGTCCTGCCATTCCCCATCGCCTTCCGCGCGCAGGGGGGCATTCAGACTGTGGTCGGCGGCGGCCAGACGGCGGTTCATGGATACGACGTCCTGCTCCGGCACACCCAGCGTTTTGGCGATATGGTTCACCTGCTCGGGAGCGAGATCGCCCTCATCGATGGCCTTCATCTGCCCCTTGAGGCGACGCAGATTGAAGAACAATTTCTTCTGAGCCGAAGTCGTACCGATTTTCACCAGCGACCAGCTGTGCAGGATGTATTCCTGAATGGCGGCGCGGATCCACCACATGGCGTATGTGGCAAGGCGGAAGCCACGCTCGGGATCGAAGCGACGCACGGCCTGCATCATCCCCACATTGCCTTCGCTGATGAGTTCGTTCAGCGGCAGGCCATAACCGCGATATCCCATCGCGATCTTGGCGACGAGACGCAGATGGGAAGTGACGAGCTTGTGCGCGGCCTTCACATCCCCCTTGTCACGCCAGCGGCGAGCAAGGGCGGATTCGTCCTCAGGAGAAAGAAGGGGGTATTTACGGATGTCCTGAAGATAGCGCGAGAGGCTGGCGTCAGGACCGATTGCGAGAGAGGGTGTTGAGGATGCCATGGAGACTGCTCCTTCATCCCGGCACCGGCGCTGTGCGTGATCCGACTTCAGTCAGCGAACATCGGATCGGCCTGTGCTTTCGGGCAACGCTGGGAGTGGACCTGTTCGTCCCCGAAGGCCCTCCCTCAATGAGGCAAAAGACTTCGGGACATCCATTCCGGCGGCCGCATCGGCGCGTCGAAAAGACCTTGACTTCGTAGAATATGAGCCCGGAAAAGTCAAGATTAACAAAAGTTATTTTATAAGGGCATTCGTCAGCGTGGTTTCAAGAGCGACGAAATCCGCAGGGGGCGGCGTTTCAAAAAGCAGGGCTTCCCCTGTGCGTGGATGGACGAAACCGAGCCTACGCGCGTGCAGGGCCTGTCGGGGGAAATCCAGCGCGGCGTCCTTGGCCTCCACCGGGCAGCCTTTCGCGGCGGCAGGGATGCGGCGCAGATAGAGAGGGTCGCCAAGCAGCGGATGACCGTTCGCAGCGAAATGCACGCGGATCTGATGGGTACGACCCGTTGCAAGGCGACATTCCACCAGCGCCATGTGGGAGCCGAAAGCGCGCAGCACCGTATAGCGCGTGAGCGCCGTCTTGCCGCCGCGCGTAAGCAGCGCCATGCGTTTGCGGTCACGGGGGTCGCGGCCGATATTGCCTTCGTATTCTCCCTTGGTGGGAGACGGCACACCCCAGCACAGGGCGAGATAGGCACGGTCGATGCGACGAGCTGCGAAATCTGCCGAAAGGGCGAGATGTGTGGCCTCGGTCTTGGCCACGACCATGATGCCGGATGTGTCCTTGTCCAGCCTGTGGACGATCCCCGGGCGCCGCTCCCCTCCGATACCTTTAAGGCTTTCCCCGCAATGAGCGATCAGGGCGTTGACCAGTGTGCCGGTTTCATGTCCGGGCGCCGGATGAACCACCATGCCTGCCGGCTTGTCGAGCACAAGCAGATCTTCATCTTCGTAGAGAATGGTGAAGGGGATGTCCTCGCCCTGCGGCGTGGCGGGAGCGGGTGGGGGGATGTCCAGCACCAGCGCCATGCCGGTTCGCGTGGTGTGCGAGACGTCGTGCAGGACAACCCCGTTGCAGGTCAGGCAGCCGCTTTCAATGAGAGATTTTATCCGCGAGCGTGAGAGTTCAGGGAGCGCCAGCGTCAACACGCGGTCAAGACGCTGTCCGGCCTGATCCTCGGTGAGGGTGAGGGAGCGGGGACCGTGGGTTGAATCAGTCATGGGTGTCATCTACAGGCCGGGCGACAGAACGCAGGAAAGGCGGCACCGTGATGGAAGAGGGCAGTACGGCGCGACGGGTGCTGATGGCGGCTGTCATCGGCATGGGCGTCCTGATCGTTGCGGGAGCGGGGCTGCTGGTTGCGGTGATCCTGCATCGGGTCTCGCATCCACATGCGGCTGTAACACCGCCGTCTGTTCTCGAAAAGCCGATACGCACGGAGACGCTTCTGCTGCATGAGCCCGAGGGCAGCCATGTTGCAACGATGGCGTGGCGCGATGGCAATGTGCTGGCCCTGAGTCTGACGGGCGGTGGCCCCGATCGCATCGTGCTGTGGGATGTGACGCAAGGGCGGGTCATCGGGCGGCTGGAGGTCGGGCGTTAAGCGCTGGGTGATTATTTTTCGTTTCCCTTCTTGCGCCGTTTCGCCGTTTTCCGTATGAACCCGCCACGGCCAATGTCCCATTCGTCTAGAGGCCTAGGACACCGCCCTCTCACGGCGGCAACAGGGGTTCGAATCCCCTATGGGACGCCAATTTTATTTGGCAATGCTATCAGCAGCTTACAGGCAAAGCGCTCTATCCCACCCAAAAATTAAGTGGCGATTCTGGACCAATGGCGATTCCGTCCTCCTTCGGAGTTCGTCTCATGGCCCGTACAAAATCCGCCGAGAATGTCAACGATCCTGCGACAGGACGTCCGCGGCCCGATGGCGTGAGTTGCCGGGGGCCAAAGCAGTATCGGGCACGCAAACTGGTCAATGGCCAGCGGATCGTCAGAACATTCGATACAGCCCGTTTCGCCCGTGCATGGCTTGAAGAGACCTCGGTCAAGGTTCGCGAGGGCCGCAATATCGACGTTCGGGCTCTGGACGGTGTCGTGCTGTGAACGCTGATCGAGCGATATTGAGATGAGTGCAGAGCTCATCGCGATTGCGATCGCACTGATCATATCCCTTCGCTGCTCCGCGACACGATCGCTGGCCTGAAACTCTCCCGTCTGACGATCGCGGCTGTCAGAGGTTTCCGGGACAGGCAGGCGAAAGATCTGCCCCTCGCGACCGTTGTGAAACGCCTCAACCTTCTCGCATCTATTCTGCAACATGCAATGTCTGAGTGGGACGTGCCGCTGCCGTAAAATCCAGCTTCAGGACGTCTGATCAAACGACCGGCCGGAGCCGACCGGAAGCGCAATCGCCGGCTGGAAGAAGCAGCCTGTCCCGCAGGGAGTGTCTCGCCAGGAGAGCGCGAGCCTGCCGGAGAGTATGAGCGTCTGCTGGACGCTGTGAGATCAGACACCCATCCTGATGATGTGTGGCTCGTCAGGTGGTCCGTCGAGCAGGCCACCCGCCTGAGTGAAGCGACTTCCTTGCGTTGGTGTGACGTCGACCTCACAGCAAGAACCATCAGTCTGGCTCACACCAAGACCATCCATCTCGCGGAAGAGCGAGGATCCGAAATCCGGCGCCTGATGCCCGGCGCACGGGCCCTGCTTCGTGAGAAAAATGATCGATGCGATATACCTCAAGGCGCACAGAACCGCGGTGTCCCTGCTCAAAAAGAGGCTTTCCCCCGCTATATCGGACGCACAAAAGGCGGACTGAACTCAAAGCTGCATGCCGTGTGTGATGGTCAAGGCCGGCCTGTCCGCTTGCATCTGACTGCTGGGCAGTTTTCAGTGACTTCAAAGGGGCTGATGTGTTGCTTGCAGACCTTCCCGACGGGACAGAAGAAGTCATCGGTGACCGGGGTTATGACAGCAACCTGATCAGGCGGGCTCTTGTCGAACGAAATATCACCGCCTGCATTCCACCGAAGAAGAACCGGAAATCAAAACCATCTTACAACTGGCATCTGTATCAACAGCGCCATCTGATCGAAAACATGTTCGCAAGGCTGAAGGACTGGCGACGTGTTGCGACCAGATACGACCGCTGCGCTCATACATTCATGTCTGCCATCAAGATCGCCGCAAGCTTCATTTTCTATCTCAAAGAATGAGGTCTGAGCCAAGGCGAGGCTCACCATGGAAGACTGAAGCACCTCCACCAAAATCGATCCGGCGGAGAGATGAGCCACCAGACATTCTCCTCGACCAAATTAGTCCGACGCTGGTTGGATACGACATCCGCCAAACTGGAGCCTGGCCAGTTTCAGGACACGCGGTCGCTGGAACGTCAGACCGTTCATGAACTGGTCGACCTGACCCCAACGTCAGTCCATGGTTTCCGGAGGCGACAGGCAGAGAAATACAGCGGCACCGCGGTCGTCAAATGGCTCAACCTGTTCGCCGCGATCTGTCAGCATGTGATCACGGAATGGGATATTCTCTTCCCGAAGAACCCGCCGGCCATCCACGCGCGGAGAATCCCACGCGCCAGAGAGAAAAACAGCTTGACCCGCTCCATCTGGCTCTCAGGCAGTAAAAATTCGTTACTTGCAGGTTCATCCTCCACGAGGATCTTTGAATTATAGAACACCACTCAATTCAATAAATCAATAGATCCTGATATTAGTTTTCCAAATATTATTACGATGGGAGAATCATAATATTAGATGGATTAATTGAAATGGCGGTGATATCGCCTTCCGATACTCTACTGTCTCGGATATCGACGACAAAGTCCGGACAAAAGGGAGTTTCCACATGCAATCGTGACATATTACCCAAGAATACGCTCTTTTTTACTCTCGCTGTGAAGGTGAGACTGTCAGCTTCCGCCAGAATACGATCACCTAAAAAACATTTTTCTGGTCGGATGCCCATCTTCAGGGAGGAACCAACTGGCTGTTCAACCTTGGTGAGAAGACTGAATATCTGCCCGCTACAATCGATCAGACTACCATGCTCAGTTTTTTCCTTTACCTCACCAACAAACATATTGGTGATACCAAGAAAGCTGGCGACAAATTCGGTCGATGGACGATTATATAACTCATGTGGGGTTCCGACTTGAGCCAGTCTCCCTGCATTCATGACAGCTATCCGATCAGACAGCATGAGTGCTTCCTCTTGATCGTGCGTGACCATAATAAACGTGATGCCAAGTTGTGTCTGAAGATTCTTCAGTTCCATCTGCATCTGTTCACGCATATTGGCGTCAAGTGCTCCGAGAGGCTCATCAAGCAAGAGTAGCCGGGGCTTCTGAATCAGGGCTCGTGCTAATGCCACACGCTGTCGTTGGCCGCCCGAAAGTTGTCCGGGATAAAGATTGGCCTTGTCGTTCAAGCCAACTGTGCTCAGAAGTTCCGACACTTCATGACGAACTTCTTCGCGCTTGCGGCCAGAAATGGTCGGGCCAAACGCGATATTTTCTGCGATCGTCATATGAGGGAATAATGCGTAATCCTGAAACACC
Source organism: Acetobacter estunensis (assembly GCF_019083805.1). Lineage (GTDB taxonomy): Bacteria > Pseudomonadota > Alphaproteobacteria > Acetobacterales > Acetobacteraceae > Acetobacter > Acetobacter estunensis_A. The sequence goes on along the minus strand of NZ_JAHRDV010000009.1, from coordinate 88,204 downwards.
GTGTTCACGGGACGCCGATTAGGTGGCTGTGTGGTGACATCATGATCATTTAACAAAATCACTCCGCTACTGGGCAGTTCGAAGCCGCCGATCATACGGAGGGTGGAGGTTTTGCCGCAGCCTGATGGACCTAGTAGTGTCAGAAACTCCCCTTGTCCAATCGACAGATTAAGCTCGTGGACGGCATGAAAACCATTAGGGTAAATCTTTTCAATGGACTGAAGCGCAAGGAGAGGTGACTGGGGAACGGAGCTCATCATGGGATACCTACAATAGTAAAAACCGAGAGAGTGTTTGGCGTGCTTTTGGTGTTCATCTTTCTTGCCCTCTGCGTGCTGCAAGACGATTCTGGATGATCTCGCTGCCACCGACGAGCAACGCTGAAGCGAAGAAAATCAACGTGCCCAACGCAAGTATTTTTGGCAGTTGCTCTGCATATCGAAGGTTAGACCAAATAAAAACAGGAAGTGTCTGACGGCTGCCGGTCAGGAAGTAGCTTACGATGAACTCGTCGAATGACGTGGTGAAGGAAAGTATCAAGCACGAGACAATGCCGGGCATGACGATAGGCAGAGCAACACGCCATAAAACTACCCATGGTGATGCTCCTAGATCCCGGGCAGCCTCTTCAATTGTTCGGCTGTAGGTTTGAAAACGACCGCGCATAATGACAAGCGTGAGCGGAAAACAGACGCATATATGACCCAGCATGACAGCTGGTAGCGATGGCCCGATCCCCACGAGATTCACAATAACCAGCAAACCAATACCCAACATGACGCCCGGCACAACAAGGGGAAGAAATCCTATATTGCTGATGAATCGTGCAAGGCGGCTATTACGACGCACGAGCGTGTAAGCCGTCAATGTTCCAGAAAATGTAGCGATACACGAAGCTATAATCGCAACAAACAGGCTGTTAAAAAAGGATTCACGGATGCGTGGATCAGCGAACATGGCATGATACCATGAAAAGGTAAAACCTTTGAGGGGAAATGTTACGTATAGTGAATCATTAAAGGAAAAAACAGGAAGAACTAAAATCGGCGCATACAAAAATGCGACATAAAACCAGAAATAATTACGCAGCATTCCCTTCTGTTTCGGTCCTGTTTCAGGCTGCATGACGCATTTTCCTTTTTGCAACCATAAATACGATGAATGCGATACCTGCTGTGATTACCATCGAAGAAATTGAGATAGCTGCCCCGTAAGGCCAGTTATTGGCCTTACCGAATTGTGCCTGAATCATATTGCCAATCATTGAACTATTGGTGCCTCCAACGAGGGTAGGTGTGGCGTAATCTCCCATTGTGGGAATGAAGACGAGAACGGCGGCAGAAAGAATTCCCGGAAGAGAAAGCGGAAGTACGACACGACGAAAAGCCGTGGCTGTACCAGCACCAAGGTCATTAGCTGCTTCAATCAGCTTCGGTTCAATCGCAGAAAGTGAGACATAGAGTGGGAGAATGGCAAATGCCGCATAAGCATGCGTCAGGGTCAGCACCATAGCCTGCGGAGTGTAAAGAAGAGCCTGAAATGGAGCCCCCGGGGCTTGTGCTAACACGAGCGCCGAGTTGATGACGCCGTTGTATCCTAGAAGTACTTTCCAGGCGAACACACGTAAGAGATAGCTCGTCCAGAATGGTAATGTGACGATCAGCAGGAGCAGGTTTTTCTTTGCTCCTCCTTTGAATGCAATAAAATACGCGACTGGGTACGCCATCAAGATTGTAAAAACTGTGACGAATCCAGCCAGAAAAACCGAGCGTTCAAGGATCAGCCAATAAAGATGCGATGTCGCCAGCTTGGTAAAGTTTGCCAACGTAAAGTGTAACGAAAAGACGGCATCATGACGTCCTTTCAGACTTAGGAGCCCCAGGAAAAGAATAGGAAAGACGATGACGGACAGCACTATGAAAAGAGAGGGTGCGTTGAGAGTCACGTCGAACAGGCGTCTATCTCGTTTCATGTTTTTTCTGCCCAAGATTCGAACCGGTACCGCAATTAAATTTTAACCACAACGTTCATGTCAACCAAAAAATTTCAGTGGAGAAATAAAAATGGTCATGTTATTTCATTTTCAGCGCGGGGTTTGTGACCGCCTAATGTTACGATGGAGCAATTAAATATGGACGTCATGCGCACGGCGAAAGACCTCTCAAATCATCTTTTCCTCGACGGAAAAATGACTTCTGCGAAAGGCTCCACCTTTTACGACGTGATGAATCCAGCCACAGAAGAGGTATTTGGCCAAATAGCAGAGGCAACGGATACCGAGATTGAGGAGGCGATCGAAGTCGCCAATCGAGCACGTAAAGAATGGTTCGCTCTCAGCGCGCTTGAGCGTGCTGAACGATTGCATGAAGTGGCCATTGCGTTCCGTGCCGCAAGCCATCCTGTGGGTGAAATGATGACCCGCGAAATGGGCAAGGCGTTCAAGGAGTCATCGGATGAGGTCATCTGGGGCGCGACCGTCACTGATTATTATGCCGAAATTGGACGGCACGAAGGGGGAAAGGTATTTGGTCCGGCAGTAGCTGGACAATTGCATTATACGGTCAAAGAGCCGATGGGTGTTGTCGTTTGTGTGATGCCGTTCAACTATCCTGTTGCACTATTGATGTGGGAGGCGGCGGCGGCACTGGCAGCGGGAAACGCGGTTATTGTAAAACCGTCCGAGTTGACCAGTTTGACGACACTCATGCTGATGGAGTGTTTCAGTTCGCTGCCTGCCGGCCTGATCCAGGTGGTGACGGGTGGTGCGAAAGTCGGAGCAAAGTTGGTTGCCAGCAATCGCACTCATATGGTGGCATTTACCGGCAGTGTTCCTGCGGGCAAAGCAATTGCCAGTGCTTGCGCGGAGCAGTTCAAGCCGGCCCTGATTGAAGCGTCAGGCAATGATGCTTTTATTGTAATGCCATCTGCTCCGATCGATATCGCAGCCCGTGGCGCAGTATTCGCAGCTTTCGTGAACTGCGGTCAGGTGTGCACCTCTGCCGAGCGCATTTATGTTCATGAAGATATCTACGATCAGTTTATGGAACGCTTCATTTTCCATACAAAAGCGTTGCGAGTTGGTAATGGACTCGGTGCGACCGATGTCGGCCCCATGGCGTCCAAACGCGAGCTGGATCGTTTCACAGCACTCGTGAACCGTGCCGTTGAGGCGGGCGCCACTGTAGCGTGTGGAGGAAAACGTCCAGACGGAATGGAAAAAGGGTGGTTCTTCGAGCCCACAATTCTGACTGACGTGACTTCGGACATGGAAATTGTCAACGGGGAGAGCTTTGGGCCGGTGGCGCCCGTAGTAAAAATCTCCAGCCTTGATGAGGCGATTGCACTGGCCAACAAATCAGCCTTTGGGTTGGGATTTAATATCTACACTCTCAGCCTACCTGAGGCGATCAAGGCCAGCAACGAGGTCGAAGTCGGCATTGTGTGGGTCAATGCTCCCTTGCTCGATAATGACGCGGGTGCCTTCGGCGGCCGTAAACTGAGCGGGCTTGGCAAGGAGCTGGGGACGGAAGGTCTCGATACCTTCCAGCATACCAAGCTTGTAATGATCGATCCGGAAGCCAGTGATCAGGATTTCTGGTGGTTTCCTTACAAGTCGGCAGAGTGTTTCCCTGAAATCTCGTCACGCTGATCTCTATTCTCCAAGCGGCTCTACGGGCCGTTTGGAGATCTGTTCAGGATAGGAAGGAATTTCCCAATGTTTCTTGCGAAAACCTTACAGAGCCACTTGATGGGAGGCGTTGCTGCCCTGTCGGTGGCCCTATCGTTTGTAAGTGCGGCGTACGCTCAGAAATTGTCCGTCCTTACTTGGGCAGGATACGAACTACCCGAGTTCTTTCCCGATTATACGAAGGAGCATCCGGAAGGCGCGGACATCACGACCTTTGCCGATGACAATGATGCGCTTTCACGCGTACGCAGTGGATTTCACCCCGATATCGTTCATCCATGTACTTTCAAGCTCGCTGAGTGGAAGTCAGAAGGACTGATTCAACCGCTCGATCCTACCCGTGTAAAGAACTGGAACGACATCTATCCTGCTTTGCGCAAAATCCCCGGCGTTGTGGATCCGGACGGCAAGGTATGGATGATTCCGTGGGACTGGGGCAACACGTCAATCGTGTATCGTCCCGATCTCGTTAAAGAAGATACCGATACATGGAATCTGCTGTGGAACAAGAAATATGCTGGCCGTATGGCTGGTCTTGATTCCACGGAAGAAGTGGTGGTGGCCGGAATCTTGCAGCATATTGATCCTTTCAACGCATCTTCGGACGACATTGAGAAGATTGCCGACAAGTTGCGTCAACAGCGCCCTCTTATGCGTTTCTACAGTGCTGATCCGGCGACTGTTCAAAATGCCATGGCTTCTGGAGAGATCGTCGCGGCAATGGGCTGGAATGTTGTAGCGAACAAACTTAAGGAAGCTGGGGTTCCCGTCGCTTTCATGACGCCCAAGGAAGGAAAACTTACCTGGTCCTGTGGCACGGTCCTGATGAAAGACAGTAAAAATGTCGACAAGGCCTATGATTTTATTAACGACCAGCTTCAGGCTGAGCCTAGCAGTCATCTGATCGCGGAATATGGTTATGGCAGCGCGTTAAAGTCCGCTTTCGCGATGTTCACATCACAGCAGCTCAAAGACAAATTCCTGCCTGAGCATCCCGAAGAGACACTTGAAAAAACTCTGATGCTGCGTCCGATGAAAAATAGCAATGAATTGATGAGTACTTTTGAGGAAGTTAAGGAAGGCGGCTGATCCCCGTCATCGGCACTTCACTCTGTGCTCCAGCGTATACAAGAAAATTAGGGGTGAATATGAGCCTGCCCGATCGGAATGGTTATCCGGCCTCATTGTGGCGTGACACGGCTGATGAGCCTGCTAGCCGACCAACATTGTCAGATAAAAAGCGGCACTACGATGTTGCCATTGTGGGTGGTGGTTACACAGGACTCTCTGCCGCGCTTCATCTCGCACAGGAAGGTGTAGGATGTGTGGTCCTTGAAGGGCAGCGAGTAGGCTGGGGAGCATCCGGGCGTAACGGCGGGCAGGTTATTGCCGGTCTAAAGCAAAACCCATCTGAACTGGTTGCACACTTCGGCACCAAGATGGGGGAGCGTATGACGCAAACCGTCGGCGGCTCGGCAGACGTAGTGTTCGACTTGGTCGATCGCTACGGGCTGCGATGTGACGCTGTGCGCAAGGGCTGGATTCAGGCGGCGCATTGCGAACGCGCTCTGGAACGCCAGAAAGAGCGAGCTAATGAGTGGAACGCTCTTGGAGCAGATACGCATTTGCTTGATGCGAGCAAGGTAGCGGTGATGACCGGTGCGCGCGGCTATGTCGGTGGCTGGTGGGATCCGCGGGGTGGCAAGGTCCAGCCTCTGGCTTATGCGCTGGAACTTGCGCGCGCGGCGGGGGAAATGGGAGCCGACATCTTCGAACACAGTCCCGTCGTATCTCTTGAAAAGCACGGAGATCGCTGGCACCTCACCACTCAACAAGGATCTTTGACAGCCACACAGGTCATTCTCGGTACAAACGGTTATACTTCTCCTCTGTGGCCATCTCTCGAGCAAAGCGTCGTGCCCGCGTGGTCGATCCAGTTATCAACGGTACCGTTGCCTTCTGACGTGCGGTCAACGTTGTTGCCAAGTGGTCAGAGCCTCTCTGAAACACGTCGTATCCTGCGCTATAGCCATGTAGACGCTCATGGACGCCTTGTGATCGGAACGCAGGGCCCGATGCGTGACAAGGTGACATGGCGAGACGCGCGTGCTTTAGCCCACGACATGGAACGACTCTTTCCGCAACTCGAAGGTGTCAAGTTCGATCACGTCTGGACTGGCCGTGTGGCGATGACGCTGGATCATATGCCACATCTGTACCATCTGGCAGACGGCCTCCATGCAGGCCTCGGCTATAATGGGCGAGGGGTGGCAATGGCGACACTGATGGGACGGCTTTTGGCCATGCGTGCAAAAAATGCGTCGGAAGAAGACGTGGGCTATCCCATCCAGCCTCTCAAAGCTATACCCATGCACCGTTTCTCGGGCCTTGGAGCCGAAGCGTATAGCTACTGGTATGATCTTATGGACAAGCTGAAGCTGTGAAAGCCAATCTCACGAAAGAAGCGCGGGCTAGCCAGCTTAACGAAGCCAAAGGCTTGGACGGCAGTCTGCTCCCCGGAACTGCTGATGAAATCGGAGAGAAGATCCGGCTGCGTCGTAAAGTGCGCGGTCTTTCACTCCGGGAAGTGGCCACGATGGCGCAGATTTCCATAGGACAACTCAGTCAAGTGGAGCGAGGCCGCTCGGCCCCCTCCCTCCGGGCGTTACAGCAGATTTGTAAAGCCTTGAATATGCCAATGGGATGGCTGTTCGATGATGGCAATGGGGATAATGCCGGGTTCGACAATGGAATCGTAATCCGTACCAATCAGTGGCGTGTTCTGGATTTTGGTCCAAAGCGAATGATCAAGCATCTGCTGACGGAAGATACGTGTCGTGATCTGCAGATGATGCGCGTGATCGTGCACCCGGAAGGAGATTCGGATGTGTATGTGACGAAAGGCGATGTTGAGTGCGGCACAGTCATCGAAGGCACGCTGGGTCTACAGATCGACGATAATGAAATGTCGGTTGCTGTTGGCGAGACCTTCACGATTGAAGGGCATAGGAACGTCCGCTTTTGGTGTATTGGTAAGAAGAAGGTCGTGGTCATTTGGGTTTCAACACCAGCAATCTATTAATTCTTTGTCGTGATATATAAATGGAATTCTATTGTTGTGGGATGAATGATTTTTACTTATTAAAAGGAAATGCAATCACAGTGAAGGCGATGATGTGCATTGCTGTGAGAATTGAGACGTAATGCTCGTAATCTCTTATGCGTGCCTTCCGCAGCGCGTTGTCAATGCAAACGATCTCTCCATGATCCATCGTCCGGGTAGTAATACAAAACTCCGTTGCGCCTGAGGTAGCCTGACAATTTCGAGCGTGATATGCGCCGCTTTTGACCCGGTATGGCTGTGACCAGTCCACGCTTTCATCCGTTGCTTGTTGAATGGTTGTGGCCGTTGACTGACTTTTGCCCGATTATCCCTGCGGGCCGGAAGGGACGTACAGAGCCAGAAGATGTCCCAAGGTATTGATCGGTCATATGCAGCTTCTGATGTCCGGGCGGAATCTTTCAGGCTCCCGTTAATGTGCGGTATTGATGAGATAATGGTGGAGAGCGATACAGCCTGTTGGGCATGTCTTTGCCAATTAAAAATCACAGATGGGGTTGTTTGTCTGCTCGGTTGAGATCACGCGGATCACTATGAGGATTAGAATGGCCACTATCGTATAATATGCGCCGCTTGCTGTTGCTTGCAAGGAACTGGGCCCGCTGCATAGCGAGATTGGGCGCAATGAGCATTGCCCTGCCCATAAGTCAGGACAGACAATACCGAACAGTACCATCAATCAAGGCTTCCTTGATCCCCCCAACTGACAGGTAGAATGTACCATGGCATTTTCCTTATGTGCGCCGAACAGTAGGATCAGGCGCTTGGCTATTTTCTTTGAAACGTGCGCAATGCGGTAGGATTGCGCTTCAAAACGGTATATCGAGTTTTCGATGCTGGGATAGAACACGGAAACAGTGAGTTATGGCTGAGCTTTCACCGCAGTTTGTACACAACGCAACCGAATGTTTTAACAATCTTCGGAGTAGCGATGAGTGGCAGATTAACGATCATGTCCATTTACCCGAGTTGGAAAACGCTGCGTTTATTATGTTGGTTAAAAACTCGGATGACACGATACGTTTGAGTCTGGAGCATCATTATAATCTCGGCTTTCGGCATTTCTTTATTCTAGACAACAACAGTACGGACAAAACGGCCGAACAGATATTCACGTTCCGAACGAATTTTTCTGCAGCAAAAGTTTGTTATATTACTGATTACGAACCTGGCTATGTGCAAGCGGTGAAAATGAAGGCTGTTATGGACTTCATACGTACTTACACGACCATTCAAGAGCATCCGATTGATTGGGTATTCTTTCTGGACGCGGATGAGTTCATTACTTGCTGCGTAAAGCATGGAGAGGCAGCTGCAGCTTCAATGGGAGCTATGTTGCGGGACCCCGACGTGCAGATACTGGTTTTCAATTGGGCTCAGTCGGCGCTCTTTGATCAGCAGACACAGCAGATTACGCGATTTGGAGAAAAACTGTCGACAACGACGATGGCCGTGTCGCGTGCGATGCAGGTGCATGTCACGAAGGTTGCATTGCGATTGAGTGCAAATTTTCTACCGCAGGTAGGGAATCATTATGTAGAGGGAGAAGGGCCTTCAGAAGACCATGTGCGCAGTATGATCGCGGCAGGTTTTGTGATGCTTCACTTTCCCATGCGGACAGTGGAGCAATTGCGGCAGAAACTTGATGATGGGGTAAAGGCGTTGGATGCTGGGCGTCTGGATCCTGCGCTCGGCGCGCATTGGCGTCATTATCATAATCTGGTTGAAAAACATGGCCCCGATATTCTGCGACAAATCCTTGTGGAGCACATTCAAGGGAGCGTGGGGTAAGGGCAAGTCTACGTTCTTAGTTCACGTCCAGCCAAAGATTTGCACTTGTCGTAGATGAAGAATTCTTTCCTTGCCCGGAAGGCGAATGCGTAAAAAACGACCGGGTAAGGGAGCGAATGCCGTGGCATGCAAGATCTGTTCTCCACGGTTTTGTATAGAGAAAAGGTCTGTAACATCTTTAAAAGAGTCTTTTTCTTTAATGTCTATTTTGAAAGGAAAAAGTCTCTCAGGAATGATGGGATCTTCATGTACGCGATTATAAATAAAAATTTCTTTGATCTGACAGATACTCCCTAAATCTATTGTCCAAGATGGGCTTTCTTCGGCCATTGTATGGTTGAAAATGGGCTGTGACACTTGGCCATTCACGAGAATGGCGGAGTCTTTTTCAATGCTCTGAACATAAGACCAAGGTGAAATTGAACTCTGCGTAGTGGGGCAATGAAGCGATAGTAATTTTACTTGATCATCTTCAGGAGCATTGCGATAGGGCTTGTAACCACGTGATTTGCCAATTTGAATGAAATGATGCGTGGGTGAGTTGTAATATCCCATGGCAATTTCATTTGCTGCGATAGAATAGGTGTTAACATACCACCTATTATCCACACCAACCGTATCTGTAAGGTTTTGTGCTGGTTCTAATATGAAAGGTGCCCGTTTTAGAACATTAACCATTTCAGCGGAGGTTAGCCGAAGATCGTGCGCAATTCGTTTATTTATTGAATGTGTTGCTTCTAAGGGTTCACCATAGAAGAGAGGCATATAATAGTAGCGAAATCTCGGCTCATCTGTACAGGTCAGGTTGGTAGGAGCAATTGGAACTTCGTAGCATTTTTGTAATGCGGGACTGAGAAAACCGACAAGTGGATAATAAATTGTCTCTGAATTTGAAAGCCAAGCCGCAAGCCATGAAAACGTGCTGACGGAAATGCAGATATGTTTGGCGTTACGGAGAGTCTGAAAATCTTTCAATGCGCCTTGAGAGGGAACATAAAGAGCTTCGGGGAAATGAGCTTTAAGTTGAGCGACGTAATCAGGGTAATCCAGTTGCCCTAAAAAGATAGGTGATAAACCGCTTTCTTTAATAATGAAATCGTAGAAATCTATTGGTAGGAGTGGATACCAGGAGACAGCTCCTGTTACGAGTTCTCCACAGCGAATATTGATAATCAAACTGTTATCTGGGAAGGACAAACCTTCGGAAGGGATGTCAGGAAATATTTTTCGTGCAGATTCTTTTTTTATAAAGAGATTAGTATTTTGAAAAAAACCTTTTATGTCTATTTGTGTATTTCCAAATGGAAGAATGGATTGACGTATATTTTCAATATTTCCATCGAAATCATCAGTGAGTGTAATGGTTTTGTCTATGGAAAGCTCCGATGATTTGGGAAGGTAAATATCCCATTCTGGAATTTCCAGATCATAGACTGAGGCACCAGGAATATGATCTTGTAAATGAAGGGCGAACAGGTATTGCATCATCCTGTTTCCCATATTTCCAAAATTTTCTACCGTAATGGCAACAGCCATGTTGGGTTTCCTGACGTTATTATCGTTTCAATCATCTTTTCGCTATAAAGTACACGAATATCTCAAAAATCCAGATTGGCATACCAGGCTGGAGGCGTAAGCCCCGGCACCCGATCATTCAGCAACGGGCGGAAGCACGGGCGCGACTTTACGCGGGCGTACCAGTCACGGGCCGTCGGTGATTTGCTCCAGTCGATATCGCCAATAAAATCGAGGCAGGAAAGATGAGCCGCGGCGGCGAAATCGGCCAGCGACAACGCGCCTCCCGCGAGCCACGTCCGTGATTCCGCCAGTTGTCCGATATAGTCCAGATGCGGATAAATGTTGGCATAGCCCTCGCGCAGAGCCGTTCCGTCCGGATTGCCGCGCGCACCGAGGCGTTTGAACACCTTTTCCCCGAGTAATTTGCGGGTCACGTCGCGGGCAAAACGGTTGTCGAACCATGCGACCAGTCGGCGGACTTCCACCCGTTCCGCCAGCGTGCGGCCAAGAAGGCACGGGTCAGGATAGGCTTCTTCCAGATACTCGCAGATCACCGAAGAGTCCGGCACGACAAGCCCATTGTCTTCCACAAGCACCGGCACTTCCTGCGCGGGATTCAGGCGGGCGAATTCGGGGCGCTGCTCCCACACCCGCTCTGTCAGCGGCTCAAAGGGAAGGCGCTTTTCACCCAGCATCAGCCGGACTTTCCGGCAATAGGGTGACAGGGGGAAATGATGTAGGATGCGCATGAAGCCCGATTTAGGCGATCCGCGCCGCGTGCGCCAGTATCGGGATGCTTGTGTGCGCGTGAATGTTCGTCAATGTTGCGGAAAATACGGCCTCCGCTCGCCTCGACAGTGAAGGGTCGGCAGTGTAGCTACCGTATAAACCTATCCGGCGAGCGCGTGGTGGCGTGCCATCCCGTCTTCAGATTCTAGAGAACGAGCTTTTCATCGTGACCCTTTCCACCGCTTCCGCAGAAACGACGGGGCTGCCTCGCATTCGTGCTGGCGGCCGTTCCTTTCTCGCTCTTGTGCTTACGCCGGAAGCGCCTTTGGAAACTTGGCTGGCGGCGCTGGATCATCAGATTGCCCGTTCAGCCGGTTTCTTTTCCGGCAAACCCATCATCCTTGATCTGACGCTTCTGCCGCTGGACACGCCCGGCCTCTCCGATCTGCTCCCGGCTCTGGGCGAACGCGCGATCCGTGTGATCGGAATTGAGGGTGCCGATCGCGATGAGGCTGTCTTCGCGGGATGGGACTGGCCGGAAGGACTGACGGGCGGTCGCTCGACACCGGAAGAAGACGTTCCTGATGACGAATTGGAGCCATCGTCTCTGCCGCCGGGCGCGCTGATCGTGGATGAGCCAGTGCGCTCAGGGCAGCATATTGTCTGGGCGGAAGGGGATGTGATCGTGCTCGGATCCGTCGCCTCGGGAGCGGAGGTCTCGGCAGGAGGCTCGATCCATGTCTATGGGGCGTTGAGAGGACGAGCTATTGCCGGGATTGTCGGTCGTCCGGACGCCCGCATTTTTGCGCGTGTGATGGAAGCGGAACTGCTGGCCATTGACGGTTTCTACGCGATTGCCGAGGAAATGCCCGCCGAGCTTCTGGGGAAACCGGCGCAGGCCGTGCTGGAAGACGAAGTTCTTACACTTCGACCGCTTTCCTGACACTTTTCTGGCATTTCTTCACTTTTGGTTTCCGGGTTTGTGAGCCCATACTGACCATATACCGCAGTGCCCATGAGGCGCCGTGGGACAGACAATAAGGACAAGGAATTCATGGCGCAGGTTCTCGTCGTCACATCCGGCAAGGGCGGCGTTGGCAAGACCACCACCACCGCGGCTCTCGGCGCGGCGCTTGCCAAGACCGGCAAGTCCGTCGTCGTCGTCGATTTCGACGTCGGGCTGCGGAATCTCGATCTGGTGATGGGAGCTGAACGTCGGGTCGTCTTCGATCTGGTCAATGTCATTCAGGGGGACGCCAAGCTTCCGCAGGCGCTCATCAAGGACAAGCGGCTGGACAATCTTTCGCTCCTGCCGGCTTCCCAGACACGCGACAAGGACGCGCTGACGGCGGAAGGTGTCGCCAAGGTGATGGCGGAACTGAGGGAGAAGTTCGACTGGGTGGTGTGCGACAGCCCGGCCGGCATCGAGCGCGGAGCTCAGTTGGCCATGTATCACGCCGATCAGGCCGTGATCGTGACCAACCCGGAAGTCTCCTCGGTGCGCGACAGTGACCGCATCATCGGTATGCTCGACAGTACGACCGAAAAGGCCAAAGCCGGTGAGAAGGTGAAGAAAAGCCTGCTTCTGACCCGCTACGATCCGGCGCGTGCCGCGCGGGGAGAGATGCTGAGCGTGGACGATGTGCTGGAAATCCTGTCCATTCCGCTGATCGGCATCATCCCGGAGAGTCAGGATGTTCTGCGGGCCTCCAATCTCGGTGCGCCCGTCACGCTTGCCGCGCCGGAAAGCGCACCGGCTCGCGCTTATTTCGAGGCCGCGCGCCGTTTGTCCGGCGAGAAAGTGGACATCACCATTCCGACCGAGAAGAAGGGTCTGTTTGACTGGCTCTTCAAGCGGGGGGCGGCATGAGCGGATTTTTCTCAAGCTTTTTCAGTCGCAAGTCTTCAGCTCCGGTCGCGCGCGATCGGTTGCAGATCCTTCTGGCCCATGAGCGGGCCAGTCTGGGGGAGGGAAAATCCGATCTTCTCGTTCAGCTCCAGAAAGAGATCATGGAAGTCATTCGCAAGCATGTGTCCGTCGATCAGGACAAAGTGCAGGTGAAACTGGACCGGGGTGCAAGCTGCTCAATGCTGGAAATCGACATTGAGGTGCCGGGTTTGGAAAATGGCGATAAAAACAAGCTGACCGATCATAAGAAAAGCGCCTGACGCACTTCTTGGCTTTGATCTCGGCATAAAAAGGGCATTCTCCAAGAGAACGCCCTTTTTGTATGAGAGCAGCGCAATGATGTGCCTTTGGCGGGCAAGGGAACCGTTGCCATGACCGCCTGAGGGCAAGTTTGTGTCAGTCTTCCAGTTGCAGAGCTTCCGTCGTGCTCTTGCGCAGCTGTTCGCACAGAGCCGGGTTGTCTGAGAGTTTCTGTCCGAATGACGGCACCATTTCCTTGAGCTTGGCCTCCCACGCGGGAAGTTGCGTTTTAAAGCAGCGCTGGATGATCGTCAGCATGATGGGGGCGGCCGTAGAAGCACCGGGGGAGGCGCCAAGCAGAGCCGCAACCGAGCCATCGGCCGAGTTGATGACTTCCGTGCCGAACTGAAGCACGCCACCCTTCTTGGCATCGGCCTTGATGACCTGCACGCGCTGACCGGCGACGATCAGTTCCCAATCCTCATCGCGCGCGTCAGGAACAAACTCGCGCAGAGCCTTCATGCGATCGCCCTGACTCTGAAGCACCTGCTGGATGAGGTATTTCGTCAGCGGCCAGTTGTCGCGGGCAACCGCGAGAATGGCACCGATATTGTTGCCTTTGATCGACCGAGGCAGGTCGAACAGCGAGCCTTTCTTGAGGAAACGCGTGGAGAACCCGGCATAAGGGCCGAACAGCAGCGAAGACTCGCCGTCAATCATGCGTGTATCGAGATGCGGCACGGACATCGGCGGAGCACCTACGGACGCTTTGCCGTAGACCTTGGCGCGGTGAGCGGCGATGACCTGAGGATTCTTGCAGCGCAGGAACTGGCCACTAACCGGGAAACCGCCCACGCCACGGGATTCAGGGATGCCGGTCTTCTGGAGCAGTGGCAGCGCCGCGCCGCCTGCGCCAATAAAGACGAATCGTGCGCTCACGGTCCGGCTCTGGCCTGTATGGAGTGCTTTCACGCGGACATTCCAGCGACCGTTCTCGCCGCGTTTGATGTCCTCGACCTCATGACCCGTGTGAAGAGCCACACCGGGCTTTGCGGACAGCGCCCTGAACAGCAGGCGCGAAAGGGCGCCGAAGTTCACATCCGTGCCGGACGCAATCCATGTCGCAGCCAGCTTCTCGCCGGGAGCGCGGTCTTTCATGACCAGCGGCATCCACTGGCGAAGTTGCTCGGGGTCTTCAGAGTAGCGCATGCCGGAAAACAGCGGATGGTCCTTGAGCGCTTCATAGCGACGGCGCAGGAAATCGACGTTCTTGTCGCCCCACACAAAACTCATATGCGGGATGGGCGTAATGAATTCGCGGGGGTTGGGGATCTGGTTGCTGCGCACGAGGAAAGACCAGAACTGTCGCGAAATCTGGAACTGTTCGTTGACGTTGAGCGCTTTGCTGATGTCGATCGTGCCATCCGCGCGCTCGGGCGTGTAGTTCAGTTCACACAGCGCGGAGTGACCGGTGCCGGCGTTGTTCCACGCATTCGAGCTTTCCAGCGCCACGTCGTCGAGCCGTTCGAAGATGTCGATCGTCCAGTCGGGCTGCAGGGTCTGGAGGAATGTTCCCAGAGTGGCGCTCATCACGCCACCACCAATCAGAAGGACATCCGTGGAACTGCGGATTTCAGTCGTTGCAGCACTCATGAAACTCTCCGGGCAGATGGGATCCGACACGACACAGGGGCGCTCTCCGCGCATCGGAAGGATGCGGGAAAACGCACACTGGAAAACAGGCGCGGCAGGAGCGCTGTCATGCTCTCGCCGCATGATGGGCCGGACCAATACATGACAGATGGTATGCACGCGATTTCGTTTCAGCGCGACATCATCTCTTTGCGACTGACATGGCTGGCGGCACGAAACCGCCTTCCCGTCCGCCGCGTTGCACGTGAAGGTTCCTGCCTCGTCCGAGAGGTGACACATCAGCGAAAGGACAGTCCATGACCATCCAGAAATTCGGCACGGCGCATTGGGAAGGCCCGATCAAGGAAGGCAAGGGCCTGATCTCGACTGAAAGCGGTGCGCTGAAAGATCAGCCCTACGGCTTCAACACCCGTTTTGAAGGCAAGCCCGGCTCAAACCCAGAGGAACTCCTCGGCGCGGCTCATGCGGCCTGTTTCACGATGGCGCTCTCCCTCATTCTTGGGGAGGCAGGCTTCACGCCCACGGCGCTCGATACGAAAGCGACGGTGTCGCTCGATAAACAGGAGGGAGGGTTTGCCATTACAGCCGTCCATCTGGTTCTCACCGGCACCGTACCGGGAGCCAGTCAGGAGCAGTTTGTGGAGCTGGCTGAAAAGGCGAAAGCTAATTGCCCGGTGTCGAAGCTGTTCAAAACCGAAATCACGCTGACGGCTGAGTTGAAGGGCTAAGAGCGCCTGTGCCCAGCATCGACCGGGAATAATTATCGGAAAGCCCTCGTTGCGAGAGGCTTTCCGGCCGTTGCGAGGTACTATTCCGCTGCCTGTGGAAGCGATTTTGCCTCTGTCAGAGCCTGCTGGGTCAACCGCTTCTCGTTTTTCTTGAGAAACATGCCGGTGCCAATCAGGCAGACGGCTGTCAGCACTCCGATCGCAATTCCAGTAGGGCCGGACACCTGCGAGATCTTGCGTCCCAGCAGATAGGTGCCGAGCGCCCAGCCACCCGCCCAGACCGTGCCGCCCATCGCGTTGAAGAGCATGAAGCGCTCCCAGCGCATGTCGCACGCACCCGCCAGAATGGCGACGAACACGCGGACAACCGAGACGAAACGTCCCAGAAAGACGATGGCGCTTCCATGATGACGGAACAGATATTGCCCGAGGATGAGACGTTCTGACGTGAGGCCAACGCGCGCGCCGTATTTTTCCAGCAGGGGAAGGCCGAAATGCCGCCCGATCAGATAGCCGAAATTATCGCCGATGATGGCGCCCGCAATGGCGGCCAGCGCTACGCCTTCGATCGCCAGATGATGGGTTTTGAGGCAGTAGAGCGAGGCCGTGATGATGCAGGTTTCGGCTGGTACGGGAATGCCCATGCTCTCCATGAGAACCAGCATGGTGACAATGCCATAGCCGTAATGATGAAGCAGGCTGTCCAGATGATGAAGCAGGGGGAAACATCCTTGCGGGGGAAAGAAATCCCCACATGCCGACAGATGCGCCTTTGGGGGAAGGGGGGCTGTCGCATGTCTGCCTTCCCTGTGATGTCAGGGAGTGGCGGAGTGGACGGCATCGGCTGATGGGGGAAAGCCGATGCCGTCCGTAGATCCCGAGGGTGACGAAGTGAAGTGGACGGTTGGACACGGACGACACCTGAGGGACAAGAATCATGGTATTGCGAACAATTATTATTTGCAAGAAAAAAGAGGCCATGTTTCGTCATTCAGATGACCCATGGGATGGGAATTGTCGAAAATTCATGACCGTCAGGCTTCTCAAGGGGTGGTGCTGTGCTCCAATCGAGGGTTTTCTGAAGCGCCGTCATGCCGGAATGGGACGTGGCGGTTTGAATGTTCACATGAGGAAAACCGACATGCGTGACATCACTGACTGCGAACTCGATCAGGTTTCTGGCGGCAAGAATTTCTTTGCCGATCTGTCCAGTGCGCTCACAAAGGCCAGCAATGCGGTGGCATCGGCCGACAGCAGCCTGCTCAAGACAGCCGCCACGGCACAGACCGATCTGGCGGCCCACCCGCAGGCCGCCAAAGCCGCAGCGACCCTGTTCGGGGATGCCTCCACGGTTCTGACATCCGTGGAAAAGGGGCTCTCCAGCCTCGCAACGCTTGCTGCGAACACCAGCGTTTCGGTGACGACGGGCTCCAACAGCGCCTCCGTAACCGTCACGGTCTGAGGATACGGGCTGGCCAAAAGCTCCTTGAAGGGGCCGTCTGGGCCAGTCCACCTCTCTTATTCGCGTACCGGTGTGCGTGGACCACGCTGTCACTCCATCGGTCGTTAACCCTCTTTTTTCATTACATTTCATATATCGCGCATGGCCTGCCGGTCAGGGGAGTTGACCGGGAGAAGATTGCTCCGCCAATATTGTTTCGATAATGAAACTGGCATGGTCCCATGCAGGACCGGGAAACGGAGTAAGATGTCCTCGTCCACCTTGATCGGCGCCTTCCTTCTTCTCTTCACAGGTGAACAGAGAACGACGTGTTGGGGCTGTGTGCAAGGAGCCGCCCGTGCAGGATAAGGCGCCTGAGATTGTCTCTGCCGTCAGCCTGCACAATCTGACGAAATCCTACGGACACGGAAAACCGGTTCTCAAAGGGATCGACCTTGAAATCTGGCCGGGCGAATTTTTCACCCTGCTGGGGCCATCGGGCTCGGGCAAGACGACCACGTTGCGTCTTATCGGAGGTTTCGAGTTTCCTGACGCGGGTGAGATCAGCCTGTGTGGGGAGGATGTGTCGCGTCTGCCGCCCTATCGGCGGGATGTGAACACGATGTTTCAGGACTACGCGCTGTTTCCCCATATGAGCCTGCGCGACAACGTGGCCTATGGCATGAAAATTCGCCGTGTACCCGAACCGAAACGACGCGAACGGGCCACGCAGGCGCTGGAGATGGTGCATCTGGAAGGGGTGGCCGATCGGCGTCCCTCGCAGCTCTCGGGTGGCCAGAGGCAGCGTGTGGCATTGGCGCGTGCGCTGGTGAACGAACCCTCTCTCATTCTGCTCGATGAACCTCTCGGCGCGCTCGACCTTAAGCTCCGCCGCGAAATGCAGGTCGAACTCAAGCGCATCCAGAAGCAGACAGGCATCACGTTTGTGTATGTCACGCACGATCAGGAAGAGGCGCTGAGCATGAGCGACCGGATCGCCGTGTTTTCGGAGGGGCGGCTTGAGCAGGTGGGAACGCCGCAGGAATTGTACGAACATCCGGCGAGCACCTTTGTTGCTCGCTTCATCGGTTCCTCGAACATCCTGACGGAGGCCGGTCAGGACATTCTGCTGCGTCCCGAGGATGTGCGTGTGGAGGCACAGGGCTATGTGCCGTCGCCCGATGAGGCGGTCATGCCGGGAACGGTCACGGAAATCGCCTATCTCGGGTCGGTCACGCGATGCCGGGTAAGGGGGGCCTCCGAGGACGGCAGCATTCTGGCCATCCTGCCGTCCCGTCTGGCGCGCGGGCTGCGTGAAGGTGAGCCGGTGGCGGCTGTGTGGTTTCGCACGGCGGCCTATCGTCTCCCGGCGTCGGCTGCATGAAAAACGTATTTTCTCTTCCTTTGAAAGGGACGATGACCATGAAGGCTTTCACCGCATTTCTTCTCGCGACCGGCTGTTCGGTCGTCTCGCTCGCGGCGCAGGCCGCCGATTTGCCGGGCGCCATCGGCAAAGGGGAAGGGGATCTGAACGTCGTGGCATGGGAAGGCTATGCCGATGACGTTTGGGTCAAGCCGTTCGAGCAGAGCACGGGCTGCAAGGTGCACCGCAAATATGTCGGGTCATCCGATGAGATGGTGGCTCTCACCCGAATGGGCGGTGGCAAGGGGTTCGATGTCGTCTCCGCGTCCGGTGACGCGGCGCTGCGCCTGATTTTCGGACACAATGTGCAGCCGGTGAACATGAGCCTGATCCCGGCCTATGCCGACCTGATGCCGGAACTCAAAGAACCGGGTTTCAACACCGTAAAGGGCGTGCATTACGGCGTTTCCTATGAATGGGGGCCGAATGTTCTCATGTGGAACACGAAGTTCCTCACACAGGCGCCCAAAAGCTGGGCGGTGATCTACGACAAGACATATGCTGGCATGATCACGGTGCCGGATAATCCGATCCAGATCGCGGATGCAGCGCTTTATCTTTCCCATGCCAAGCCGGAACTCGGCATTACCGATCCCTACGAGCTGACACAGGCGCAGATGGATGCGGCGGTGGCGCTGTTGAAGGAACAGCATTCGCTGGTGCGCAAATACTGGGCGCTGGCCTCCGACGAGATTGATCTGTTCAAGAGCGGGGACGCGCATGTCGGCGCCGCGTGGCCCTATCAGGCCAACACACTGCGGGCGGCCGGTGTGCCCGTGCAGGACAGCATTCCGGATGAAGGGGCGACGGGCTGGGCGGATAGCTGGATGATCAGCGCCCATGCCGAGCACCCGAACTGCGCCTATCTGTGGATCAATCACGTGCTGACGCCCAAAGTTCAGGCCCAGCAGGCGTTGTCCTTTGGCGAGACGCCCGCCAACACGAAAGCCTGTGCCGAGATGGACGCGCAGCAGGCGGGTTCGTGCAAGCAGTATCATGCCGATGCGTCTTCGGATTATTTCGCAAGCATCCATTTCTGGAAGACGCCTGTGAAAGACTGCGGAAACGGCAAGAAAGAGTGTCTGGACTACGGCGCGTGGCAGCGTGCATGGCAGCAGGTCAAACAGTGAGCATGGGCCTGCGCCGTTATGCGGGCAATCTGGCCCTTCTGATACCGCCGTTTGGCTGGCTGACGGTTTTCTATCTCGGCAGCCTGTTCATTCTGCTGCTGTCGGCTTTCTGGCAGGTCGATTCGATGACGGGCGAGATCGTCCATGATTGGACGCTGGACAATTTCCGCGTCCTGTTCTCGGATGTGACGTATCGCATCGTGGCGCAGCGGACGATTGGGATTGCCGTTCTGGTCACGTTGACCGACATCGTTCTGGCATGGCCGCTGGCGTGGGTGATCGCCCGCAAGGTCGGCCCGCGGCTGAAACTGTTTCTGCTGGTTCTGGTGGCGCTTCCTTTGTGGTCGAGCATGCTGGCCCGCATTTATGCGTGGCGTCTGATCCTTGGGCATGACGGCGTGCTCAACTGGTTTCTGCATGAGGCCGGTTTGCCCGGACAGTCCATCGCTTTCACAAACGTGGCTTTGTGGCTGGTGTTTTCCTATCTCTGGCTGCCGTTTATGGTCATGCCGCTGATCGCAGCGCTTGAGCATATTCCGGCTTCGCTGCTTGATGCGGCGGGCGATATGGGGGCCACGCCGACGCAGGTGTTGCGGACCGTCATCCTGCCTCTGGCCGTGCCGGGCATGGCGGCGGGGTCTGTCTTCACCTTTGCCGTGACGCTGGGGGATTATGTCACCCCCATGCTCGTGGGCGGTGCCGGATCGGATTTCGTGGGCAACGTGGTCTATTCCAATGTGGGGGTTTCGGGAAATGTGCCGTTTGCTGCGGCCTTTTCTCTCCTCCTCCTTGTGGTGGTCGCGGGTTACATGCTGGTGGCCCGACGGTTCGGAGCGTTTGACGGCACATGAACGGGTCTTTGCGAAACATCGCTGTGTGGACGGCGGCGCTGGCTGTTCTGGCCTTCCTGCTGCTCCCTCTGTGTGTGGTGCTGATCTATGCTTTCGATGCGGCGTCCGTGCAGGTGTGGCCCATTCGCGGTCTTTCACTGAAATGGTTTGCCTCCACCTGGGCGGATGAAGAAGTGCGCAGCGCACTGCTGATTTCGGTTGAGGTGGCGGGAGTGGCCACATTGCTGGCGTCCGTGCTCGGCACGCTGGCGGCTCTGGGCATGAACGGTCTGTCGTCGCGCATCGTGCAGGCCGGCTCGTTCTTTCTTACGTTGCCAATTGCGCTGCCGGGCGTCCTCACCGGCATTGCGATGAACAGTTTTTTTACAGCCTGCGGGTTGCCGTTCAATCTTGTGACATTGGTGATCGCTCACACCACGTTCTGCACGGTCGTGGTCTACAGCAACGTCATGGCCCGGCTCCGTCGTCTGTCGCCCACATTGCTCGAAGCCGCGCAGGACATGGGGGCCACGCCGTTTCAGGGGTTTCTCACCGTCACGCTCCCGCTTCTGGGTGGGGCGATCATGTCGGGAATGTTGCTGGCCTTTGCCCTGTCCTTTGACGAGGTGATCGTCTCCACCTTCACGGCGGGCAGTGAAACGACGCTGCCGCTGTGGATCTTTGGCGCGATCCGGCTGGGGCAGCATATGCCGGAGGTGAATGTGGTGGTCTTTGCCGTCATGGCGGTGACACTCGTACCTGTGGTGATGGGTCAGAAACTGGCGGCGTCGGCCTCTCGGGAATAGGCTCTATCGGGCCATTTTGGTGCCGATCCGTATCGGTTCATGTCGGAAATGTTCTTATTCACGTCGTGCGACTGGAAGCGGAACGCCGAACGGCTTATGGGGAAGCACGACGCGCACGGCATGTCCCGGTCGTGTCGAGGTGTGGTGTTCCGTTCGTCCGGTTCCTGCGCGGTGTTCCACCCGGCAGGGGCGGGCATGCGGTTTATGGGAATGGGAATAAGAACGTGAGTACAGGCAAGAGCAACGCAGCCCTCGCCGCCCGTCGTGCGGCAGCGGTTCCTGTGGGTGTCGGTTCGGCAACAAGTATCTATGCCGACCGTGCGCAGGGCGCGGAACTGTGGGACGTCGAAGGCCGTCGTATCGTGGATTTCGCCGCAGGTATCGCGGTGGTCAATGTCGGGCATCGTCACCCGCGCATTATCGCGGCCGTGGAGGCGCAGCTTGGCCGCTTCAGCCACACCGGTTTTCAGGTGGCGCCCTATGAGAGCTACATCGAACTGGCGGAGCGCCTGAACGCGCTTGCTCCCATCGATGGTCCTGCCAAGAGCATCTTCTTCACGACCGGCGCGGAAGCGACCGAGAACGCCGTGAAGATCGCACGTGCCGCCACCGGCCGTTCGGGTGTGATCGCCTTCACAGGCGGTTTCCATGGCCGTACGCTGCTGGCCTCCGCCATGACCGGCAAGGTGAATCCCTACAAGACGCAATTCGGCACCATGCCGGGCGATGTCTTCCATGCGCCGTTCCCCGCACGCGGCATTTCGGTGGCCGACAGCCTGCGCACGCTGGATCTGATGTTCGCCGCCGATGTCGATCCGTCCCGCGTGGCGGCCATCATCATTGAGCCGATTCAGGGTGAGGGCGGCTTCCGCGTGGTGCCTGAAGAACTGCTCAAGGGCCTGCGTGAGCGGTGCACCAAGCACGGCATCCTGCTGATCGCCGACGAAGTGCAGACGGGCTTTGCGCGTACGGGTAAGCTGTTCGGCATTCAGCATTCCAGCGTCAAGCCGGACCTTATCTCGGTGGCCAAGGCACTGGGCGGCGGTTTCCCGCTGTCGGGCGTGGTTGGACGTGCGGAGATCATGGACGCAGTGCGGCCGGGTGGTCTAGGCGGCACCTATGGCGGTTCGCCGTTGGCCTGTGCGGCCGGTCTGGCCGTGCTGGACGTCATTGAGTCCGAAAAGCTGTGTGAGCGCGCCGAGCATATCGGACGTATCATCAGTGAGCGTGTCGCAGGCTGGAGCGAGCGTTCCGATCTGATCCCGGTCGGCAAGGCGCATGGTCGTGGCGCGATGGTCGGTTTCGACGTGCTCAAGGCGCGTGGCACGGACGAGGTCGAGGCCGGTGGCGCGAGCAAGGTCTGCGCGGCGGCGGTCGAGGCGGGCGTGATCGTGCTGTCCTGTGGTGTGCTGGGCGAGACGGTGCGTCTGCTGCCGCCGCTGACCATCAGCGATGCGGTGCTCAACGAAGGCCTCGATCTGCTTGAGAAAGCCCTCAAGGCCTGAATGACGGACTAAACGGGCGGGGGCCAGTGCCCCGTCCGATTCAAAAAGGGCATCCTTTCCCAGTGGAAGGACGCCCTTTTTCATGCTTCAGTAAAACGTGCAGATGCGTTGGCGTCCGGATCCGAGAGCGGCGAGAATCGCGCCGCTGACGATGGAAGCGAAGACAGCGTGTCCTTCAGCCGTGAGCCGCTTTCCGTCCGTGGTCGTGTAAAGACCGGGATTGGCGCGTAGCAGGAGCGAAAGTCGCGCACCCACATCGATGGCGACCACTTTCTCATCGTCGGGGTAGGCCAGTTGGTAGGCGGATAGAGCGCCATTGAACACCTGCGCCCAGCTTGAGCCATAGGCGGATGCGTCATGGAAGGCGAACGGCATGATGGGAAAGAGCCATGCATCCGGGGCTGCGGCCCGGTGTGCGACAAGACTGTGCGTCATGGCGGCCGTGGCATCGGACGTGCTGGCGCTGGCGGCGGCGTCGTTGGCCAGAAGATTGAAGGCCACCCAACTCGGGGCGGTCCCGGCATCGCCGTAGGAACTGAGCATTCCATCGCTGTCGAGTGCCGAGATGCCGGCGTCGATCCGGTTCCAGCGGCTCAGACTGTCGTTGTAGGCGCCACCCATACCGTTGGATGAGTCGGCGACAACATGGAAAGCCGGGACGTCTTTCGTGCTGTCACCGGGCGTAAGATAGCCCGAATCGGCGCTTGCCGAGATGCAGGTGTCGTAACCCGCGTTGTCCATCGCCCGCAGGACGAGATAAGGCCACGCGCACAGCACATTGTCCGCGCCGTCATCGGCGGCGATGCCCTCAGCCAGATCATCGCCCACGATCTTGCCCCATGAGCGCGATATGGAGGCGCGGGCAAGCGATGAGGCCGCATCCAGTGTCATGCCGCTGACACTCAGACAGTTGGCGCCCCCGTTCCAGCGGCTGCTATCCGGTGTGCGGGTGAGAAACACTTCCAGCGTGTTGACCTGCCCGGCCGTGATTCCGCTCAGCGTGATATCGCCCTGTGCCGAAAGATTCGTCATGGCGGTGCCGTTGAGAAACATTGTGACATAGGCGCCCGTTCCGCTCGGGCCGAGGTGAAGCGTGGCCGTGGGGGTGGCGGAGGCGAGCCAGACGACCTTAAGCCATGCGCCGACATTCCACGTCCGTCGCCATCCTGAACCGCCGCGGCCCGCATCGCCCGACCAGTTGCCGGGAGAAAAAAGAAAGGACTCGCAATCGACCGGCAGCGATGTGGAAGCCGCGCCGCTCAGCGCCGTCAGGGTGAAAGACGCGGGATCGGTCAGGGTCGCGTTGTTGCTGACACTCATCAGTCCGTTCCCGGCGGCTGATGCTGTGAACGTGAAGGTTACGGGTGCTGTGGAACCGGCAGCGAAGGTGAGACTGCTGGGGGCAAACGTCCCGGCCAGTGTGCAATCGGGCGTGAGGGTGATGGCGCTGGCATGCGCTGCCCCGGTGCCGGGTGTGAGAGTGTAGGTCGCAGGCGTGCCCACCAGCACCGAGCGCGGACCGCTGATGCCATAGGCCGTGTAGGTGGGGGCGGAGGCGTTGGACGTTACGAACAGGTCGGATGGATTCGACAGACCGCCCGTGTTGGTCACACTCACTGTGCCCGCGCCGGACTCGGAGGGGACGAAGGTGAAGGTGGCCGCAGCGGTGGAACCGGCGGGAATGGTGACGCTTGTGGGGGAGAACGTGCCGGACAGCGTGCAATTGGGCGTGATGGTCACGGCCGAGGTCAGCGCCGTGCCGCTGCCGGGTGTCACGGTATAGGTGGCGGATGTTCCGACCACCAGGCTGGTAGGGCCGGTGAGTGTGAACGTGGTGAACGCTGTCGAGAGCGCAATGGCGAACACCGAGATGCCGTTGGGGTCGGTCAGGCCGCCGGAATTCGTCGTTGCAAGCGTGCCGCTTCCCGCAGCCGTGGGCGTGAAGGTGAAGGCGAAGGCGACACTGGAGGTCGAGCCCGCTGCCAGCACCACGGAAGACGGGGCGAATGTCCCCGCCAGGGTGCAGGCTAGCGTGACGGTCACGGCGGATGTCAGGGTGGTCCCGCTCGGAGGCGTGAGCGTGTAGGTCGCCTTGGCGCCCACCGAGAGCGAACTGGGTCCGGTGAGCTGATAAGGGGACAGGAGTGCCGCGCTCGTGCCTGCGGAGGTCTCGGTCATGTCGGTGCGCTCTGCGTTGGTGGTCAGGAACGGGAAGCCGATCGCGTCTGCCGGGAGCAGGGCACGAAGGATAAGGTGAAAAACCGCCTTTTCCCGTAGGGATGTAGCGACATGAGGCGAATTCGGGTCGAGAGGATGTTCACGGCTGTCTTTCGCGATCTGTCAGGCTGTGAACGTGCAATAACCGTCCCCGGAGACGGCCGCATCCTCTGGAAATCAAGGCCATGGTTCGGAAGGGAAACGTGGCGTTTAGAGGCTCTGTTGTGTCTTTTCGGGGGAAATAGTCATTGAAAAGGACGGATCGTCCTCAGAAGGCGTAAGCGATACCTGCATGCAGCGTCATGCCATTTGTCCAACTGCTGGGTTCGTAGAGGGAGTAGCCGCCATGCTGCGCGATGGACTGGCTGCGTCCGAACGAATAGTAGGAATACTGCACGCCGCTGATGAAATGGAGGGAACGGGAGAGCCTGTAATCGAAGTCCAGTGCGGCGATCCATTCCGGGCGCGGACGCAGGCGGAACGTGCCTTTGACGCCGGCGGCATCCATGTGCGAACCCAGTCGTTCATCCCAGCACAGCCGCCCGCGCACCACGAAGGCATCCGTTACGGCGTAATCGAGATGAACGACAATGCCGGCAACGAAACCGGCGTAATCTTCCGAACTGGACGACACGCCCTGGGAGCCTTTGACATTGCGCCCCCATGACCAATAGCCCCCCATGATCGCAGGGGTGATCATGAAACGGTCCGTCACCATCAGTCCCTTGCCGAGTTCGATGCGGGCGTCGATCGTCTCACGATTGGAGGAGTTGCGGTAAGGCCAAGTCTGCCATCCGTTGCTGGCGGAGCCGTGATAGCCCACGTTGCCGTCGCTGAAGGCTACATGACCGGCCAGAAGGATGTGCTGCACTTCATAGAGATCGAACATGGTCGAGGCGTCGAACTGAAATCCGGGCGCCCAGCCGGTTTCCCGGTCATAACCGGTCTCAGGCCCCTCCCATAGCGGCTTTTCCTTGTAATTGGTCCATGACCCCGTCGCAGACAGCCCAATCTCGCGATTGACCTGCACGACGGCCAGTTCGCCTCGGGTTTTCGAATGGTAAGGAGTCGGGTGCCACTCATCCGGCGCATGGCTCTTGCGACGGCGCGGGACACGGGACAGGGAATCGTCCTCCTCAAAGCGGCGGACGGGCATTTGCGGCAGCACGTCGTTGGACGTGTCCGTGGAAGATGTGGCGACCTCGTCTGGGTCCATGCCCAGTGTCATGAGCATGCGTGCAAGCGTGCGGTGGCGGATCTCCGCATCGCGGCGGGAATCGAGATAGGTGCCAGTGTGCGTGGGAGCGAACTGCGCGTGAGCCCGCCCGTTGGCGGTCAGGGCCGAGAGGAACAGTCCCGTACACAGGAGAAACTTGCGCAAGAACGCCTCATCCACAAGAGAAACGGTATGTCCGTTTCTCCTAAGGAGTGGCGGTTAATGCAGCCTTACCAATCCGGCTCAGAGCGCGGTCCATCCGTCTTTTTTCAATACGACGCCCGCCAGATAGAGGCTGCCGCAGATCAACACGCGCGCGGGAGTTCCGGCGCGGGGCAGGGCTGCCAGCGCCGTTGCGATATCGGGGCCGGGACGGGCGATATCGCCTGATGACGCCACAATGGCGTCCACGGAAAGCGCCAGATGCTGCTCCGGCTCCGCCACGGCCCACACGGAGGTGGCATGCGAGAGAATCGGACGCAGAAACCCCGAAGCGTCCTTTGTCTGCTTCATGCCCACCAGCACATGCAGCGGGCGGTCCGACCAGCGTTCCAGCACCGGCACCAGCGCCTCACCCGCGCCGGGATTGTGGCCACCGTCGAGCCACAGCTCCCACCCTTCGGGCAGTGTGTGCGCCAGCGCGCCATGCAGCTTCTGAAGACGTGCGGGCCATTGGGCATGAGCGATTCCTGCCCACGCTTTTGACGGCAGGGGCAGACCGCTGGCGCGCAGGGTAGCGATGGCCAGACCGGCATTGTCGTCCTGATGCGGGCCGGTCAGGGCAGGACGCGGGAGCGACAGTGTGCCTTGTGCGTCGGAGAAAGTTAGAGCGCTTCCATCTTCCGTGCGGGCTAGCTGCCAGTCACGGTCGCGCAGCCACAACGGAGCGTCTTTGGTGGCGGCTTCGGCTTCCAGAACGTCCCGCACTGCGTCAGGCTGGCGTCCGGTGACCACCGGAACGCCCGACTTGATGATCCCGGCTTTCTCACCCGTGATGGCGGCAAGGGTGGAGCCAAGGAACGCCTCGTGATCGAGCGAAATGGCGGTGATGGCGCAGGCGGCGGGATGGGGCAGGACGTTGGTGGCGTCGTGTCGTCCCCCAAGCCCAACCTCGATGATGGCAAGATCCGCCGGATGGCGCGAAAACAGCAGGAAGCCCGCGGCTGTCAGCACCTCGAACACCGTGATGGGTTCTCCGGCATTGATGCGCTCGATCTCTTCCAGAACGCTGACAAGTTCGTCCTCGCTCACGAGCTTTCCGGCCACGCGGAACCGTTCGGTCACATCCACCAGATGCGGGGATGTCATGACGTGAACGCGCCAGCCCGCTGCTTCTCCGATGGCGCGGAGATTGGCGCAGGTGCTGCCTTTACCGTTGGTGCCCGCGACGTGAATGATCGGTGGCAGCGCCAGTTCGGGATGGCCGAGCTTGGCCAGCAGAGCCTCAAGGCGCCCGAGTGAGAGATCGATCAGTGCGGGGTAGAGCCGATTCAGCCGTTCCAGAACGGAGCCGGTGCGGCCGGTGAACTCGGCACCCAGAGCGGGCGTGAAAGTAGGGGCGGGCGGTGTGTCGGTCATGCTCGGCTCTGTTGCAAGACTCCCGGTGTAAAGGCCGGGAGTGTGCCCGCGCGGGTGGGGTTGTCAGGTCGTGGGGAGAACCGTGTCGCCCGGTCCGGGTTCTTCAGGGTCCGGGAGTGTATTGGTGAACACATCGCCCGCTGGCGCATCCGTCAGCAGGCCGATCACACGGCCCAGCGTCTCACGCAGATTTTTGCGCTCCACCACCATGTCGAGCATGCCGTGCTCCAGCAGATACTCGGAGCGCTGGAAGCCCTCGGGGAGCTTTTCACGCACTGTGTCTTCGATCACGCGCGGCCCGGCAAAGCCGATCAGGGCTTTCGGCTCTGCGATCTGCACGTCGCCCAGCATGGCGAACGAGGCCGAGACGCCGCCCGTGGTGGGGTCCGTCAGCACCACGATATAAGGCAGGCCAGCGTCTTTCAGCATCTGCACGCCCACTGTCGTGCGCGGCATCTGCATCAGGCTGATGACGCCTTCCTGCATGCGCGCGCCGCCCGAGGCCGTGAAGATAACCAGCGGGGCGCGCTGAAGAATGGCCAGACGCACGGCGGCGATGAAGGCTTCGCCCAGACCGGAGCCCATCGTGCCCGCCATGAACTCATAGGCCATGACAGCCACGACGGCCGGATAGCCCGTGATCTTGCCGTGAGCGACGGCGAGCGAGTCGTCCAATCCGGTCTTGGCGCGGGCGTCGCGCAGGCGGTCGGTGTAGCGTTTCTGGTCGCGGAAGCCGAGCGGGTCGGCGGCCACTTTCGGCAGTTCGATGCGCGTGTAGCTGCCCGGATCGAACGTCCAGTCGAAACGCTGGGTGACGGGCACCTTCATGTGGAAGCCGCAATGCGGGCACACGTTGAGAGTGCGCTCCAGTTCCTTGACCAGCACCATCTGGTGGCAGGAAGGGCAGTTGGTCCACAGATTGTCGGGGACCTCGCGCTTGAGCAGTCCCCGGATCTTCGGCCGGACATATTCGGTCAGCCAGCTCATGCTGAACTCCGTCACACAAGAAACAGGAACGACCAGCCGCTCCGCACCACCGGCCGCAGGGCTGCCCATAAGGGGGCATTGCATAGCTTCCCTGTGGCGGGCTGCCAAGTAAGTGCGTTTTTTCCGACCCTTTCCGCTAGTGGGTAAGGCCAGCAAGACATGTCATTATTCTGATATGTATCCACGATAAACCGTGATCGCCACGGGAGAGACCAGCTTTTCCGTGGTGACATGGTGATCTGTCCGAAATGCAGGGTCACAGACAGCCACCGGTTGGAAAGGATCGCGACTGATCCGCAGACGCAGCTGTTGGACAGGACGGTTTGCCGGAGACTCTCCGCGCGGTAGGGTAAGTGACTGCGCCTCACGAAAAGCGATGGATGCCCCATGCAGGATTTTCATTCTCTCTACCGGCACGGCTTCGCCCGTGTGGCGGCCTGCACGCTGCCCGTGGGGCTGGCCGATCCGCGCCTGAACGCCGCGCGCACCATCGAGTGCGTCCGCGCCTGCTCCGAGAAAGGGGCGGTGCTGGCCGTATTCCCCGAACTGGGTCTGTCGGGCTACGCCATCGACGATCTGCGGCAGCAGGACGTGTTGCTCGACGCGGTGCAGGACGCCATCGCCGAAGTCATGGCCGCTACAACCACAATGCTGCCGATGGTGGTGACAGGCGCGCCGTTGCCGCACCGAGGACGGCTCTACAACTGCGCCGTCGTCGTGCATCGCGGCGAAGTGCTCGGCGTGGTACCGAAATCCTATCTCCCCAATTATCGCGAATTCTATGAGGCGCGGCAGTTTTCCCCCGGCGCGGGAATCACGGGCGAGACGATTCGTGTGGCGGGCGTGGAGGTGCCCTTCGGCACCGACCTTCTGTTCGAAGCCGACGACATTCCCGGTTTCTGTGTGGGTATCGAGATTTGCGAGGACATGTGGGTGCCCAGTCCTCCCAGCACGCAGGCGGCGCTGGCGGGAGCGACCGTGCTGGCCAATCTGTCCGCCAGCGACATCACCGTGGGCAAAGCCGACGAGCGCGACATGCTCTGCCGTTCCCAATCCGCGCGCTGCCACGCGGCCTATCTCTACGCTGCGGCAGGAGAGGGCGAATCCACGACCGATGTGGCGTGGGACGGGCAGGTGTCCATCTTCGAGAATGGTCGTCTGCTCGATGCGAGCGACCGCTTTCCCGCCGATCCCCAGCATGTCATCGCGGATGTGGATCTCGATCTGCTGCGTCAGGAACGAATGCGGATGACCTCGTTCGGACAGAACGGGGAGGCAATGCAGGACCAGTCGTGGCGGCGTATCGTCCGCAGCTTCGCGTCTCCCTCCGGCGATCTGGGGCTACTGCGTGCGCTCCAGCGCTTCCCCTTCGTTCCGGACGATCAGACGCGGCTCGCGCAGGACTGTTACGAAGCCTGCACCATTCAGGTCTCCGCCCTTCGCCAGCGCATGGCGGCGACGGGCGCGCGCAAAATGGTCATCGGCGTGTCAGGCGGCCTCGATTCGACGCATGCTTTGCTGATCTGTGCTCGTGTGGCCGATGAGTTGGGGCTTGGACGCGATGCCGTTCTGGCCTTCACCATGCCGGGATTCGGCACCAGCGAGGGCACGCGCGCCAATGCACACGCGCTGATGCAGGCGCTGGGCACCACGCCTGCTGAGATCGACATCCGCCCGGCTGCTGAACTGATGCTGCGCGAGATGGGCCATCCCTATGCCGATGGAGAGCCGGTCTATGACGTTACGTTCGAGAACGTGCAGGCGGGGTTGCGCACGGATTTCCTGTTCCGTCTGGCCAATCAGCGGGGCGGTCTGGTCATCGGCACGGGCGATCTTTCGGAACTGGCGCTGGGGTGGTGCACCTATGGTGTGGGCGACCAGATGGCGCACTACAACGTCAATTCCGGACTGCCTAAAACTCTGATCCAGCATCTGATCCGCTGGCTGATGGCGTCCGGTCAGTTCAGCCCGCAGACCACCGACATCCTGCGCGACATCCTTGCCACCGAAATCTCACCCGAACTGGTGCCGGCTGATGCGAGCGGTGCCGTGCAGAGCACGCAGGCCACCATAGGGCCGTATGCCTTGCATGACTTCACGCTCTTTCACGTGCTGCGCTATGGCTTCCGCCCCTCGAAAATAGCCTTTCTGGCCGAACATGCGTGGAGCGACGCTGGCATGGGGAATTGGCCGCCCAACTTCCCTGAGGATGAACGCGTGTCGTATTCTCTGCCCGAAATCCGGCATTGGCTGGGCGTGTTCCTGCAACGTTTTTTCACGGTCAGCCAGTTCAAGCGCTCTGCCATGCCCAATGGGCCGAAAGTGCTGGCGGGTGGTGCGCTGTCGCCGCGTGGTGACTGGCGCGCGCCATCGGATGGCAATGCGCGGGCATGGCTGGAGGAACTAGAGAAGAACGTGCCGCAGGAGACCTGATGATGGCGCCGCGCACGCGATTGGCCTGTCGCGTTTCGCCGCGTTGCGCTGTATGACGGCATCCGCCGGGCCGACCCGATCATGGCCTGAACGAAGAGGGGGAGCCCGCACGCATGTCCGACTGTCTGTTCCAGCGCTACCGCACGCACGTTCTCGACGCCTTGCGTCGCATCGTGCCGGACATGGGCGAGGAACTGCTCGCCCGCGTGGAACTGACGCCCACGCGTGAGGCTGCCCATGGCGACATGGCGACCAACGCGGCGCTGATCGCGGCCAAACCCGCCCGCCGCAAGCCTGCCGAGATCGCCGCCGAACTGGCCACAGCACTGGAATCCGTGGAAGGCGTGGCGAAAGCCGCTGCCGCCGGACCGGGGTTTGTGAACCTCACCCTCAAACCTGCCGTGCTTCAGAGCGTGGCACGCTCCGTGCTGGCGGCTGGCGAAGCCTATGGTGATTCGGGCGTGGGCGCGGGCGTGAAGGTCAATGTCGAGTACGTTTCGTGCAACCCGACCGGCCCGATTCATGTCGGGCATTGCCGCGGCGCCGTGGTGGGCGATGTGCTGGCTAATCTGATGGACAAGGCCGGTTTTGACGTCACGAAAGAGTTCTACATCAACGACGCAGGCGCACAGGTCGCGGCCCTCGCTTGGGCCACCTACTGGCGCTACCTTCAGGCCATCGGGTCCACCATCGACGCAGAAGCGTTCGATGCGCTGACACCCGGTGGGCTGCAATATCGCGGTGAATATCTGATTCCCATCGGGCAGGCGCTGGCGGAGACGCACGGCACGGCGCTGGCCGATGAGGGTGGTCGTCCGGCAAAACCCGAGAAGTGGTTCGCGTTGGTCAAGGATTTCGCGGTCGCGCGCATGATGGACGGCATCCGCGAAGACCTGAAGCTGCTCGGCGTGGAGCATGGCGTGTTCACATCAGAAGCCAAGGTGCTGGCGGACGGTGTGACGGACCGAGCCATCAAGGCGCTTGAGGACAAGGGGCTGCTGTATGTGGGCGTGCTGGAACCGCCCAAGGGCAAACTGCCCGATGACTGGGAGGCGCGCCCGCAGACACTGTTCCGCTCCACCGCGTTCGGGGACGACGTGGACCGCCCGCTGCGCAAGTCCGACGGGTCCAACACCTATTTCGCCAACGACATCGGCTATCACCTCGACAAGGTGGAGCGCGGGGCGCAGGTGCTGATCGACGTGCTGGGCGCGGATCACGGTGGCTATGTCAGCCGCATGAAGGCTGCGGTCAAAGCGCTGACCGACGCAAAAGTGCCGCTTGAGGTGCTGCTGTGCCAGATCGTGCACATCGTGCGTGACGGACAGCCGGTGCGTATGTCCAAACGCGCGGGCACGTTCGTCACCCTGCGCGATCTGCTCGACGAAGTGGGACGTGACGCCGTGCGCTTCACCATGCTCACGCGCAAGAGCGACGCGCAGATGGAGTTCGATCTGGACGCCGTGGTGGCGCAGACGCGCGACAATCCGGTGTTCTATGTGCAGTACGCTCATGCCCGCTGCCGTTCCGTTCTGCGTGCGGCCGAAGAGATGCTGGGCAAAAAGGCGATCACGTCGGAGGCTTTGCTGAGCGTGTCGCTCGACGGGCTTGAGGCGGATGCCGAACTGGCGCTGCTGCGTCGCGTGGCAAGCTGGCCGCGCACGGTCGAAGGCGCGGCGCTGGCACGTGAGCCGCACCGGATCGCGTTCTGGCTGGGCGATCTGGCGGCGGATTTTCATACGCTGTGGAATCGCGGGCGCGATGAGACCAGCCTGCGCTTCCTTCAGGAAAACGACCGGGCGGCGACGCTGGCCCGCGTGGCGCTTGTCGCTGCGACGGCAACGGCCATCCGGTCAGGTCTTGCGGTGATGGGCGTCGAGCCTGTCGAGGAGATGCGATGAGCCTGAACGACTCGTCCCCACCCGATCCCCACGCCGATCGGCTCAACCGCGCCCGCACGCGCGAGCGGCTGGTTGCGGATTACGATGACGAGATGGAGCCGCGTCGCCCCGCCCGTCCCAAGGGCGGCAAGGCGGCAGCACTGGCGGCCCTGCTGCCCACGGACCCCATGACGCGGCGGCTGACCTATGGAGCGGTCGGGCTGGGTGCTCTGCTTTTGGTGGGAATCGGCGGCTGGTCGCTGTTCGGCCATCATCAGGGCGGCATCCCGATTTATGGGCCGCCTCCCCAGCCGTTGCGCGAAAAACCCGCCGATCCGGGGGGCATGGAACTGGATGGCGCCATTCCGCCACCCGATGCGCCGGGCGGAGCCGCCCGTCTTGCGCCCGGACCGGAGCAGCCTAACCCGGAGGCTCTCGCCGCTCATTATGGCG
Organism: Acetobacter estunensis; assembly: GCF_019083805.1. Classification (GTDB taxonomy): domain Bacteria; phylum Pseudomonadota; class Alphaproteobacteria; order Acetobacterales; family Acetobacteraceae; genus Acetobacter; species Acetobacter estunensis_A. The sequence goes on along the minus strand of NZ_JAHRDV010000009.1, from coordinate 54,928 downwards.
AGACGGCCCGCAGCGATCCGCCCATGACCGATAGGGCCGATTCTTCACAGCCGCCCTCTTCCCCAGAGGCTCTGCCGGATACCGTGTCCACGCAGCCGCAGGATGCTGCGCCTCCACAGGAGGAGCCGTCTTCCGATACGGTCGCACCGCCATCACGTGACGACGCGCAGCCTCAGCCTGCCGGCGCGGAAGAAGACGCGGCACCTGCAAAGGCGCCGAGCCGGACGGAGGCCGCAGCCGCACCGAAGAAAGAGCCTCACAAGGTGGCGGAGGCATCAGACGTTCCGGCGGCGACCTCTTCCGGCCCCTATAGCGTGCAGCTTGCAGCGCTCGATTCCGAAGCCAACGCCTACAAGGAATGGGACCGAATGAAGGCGGTCTCACCGGAACTGTTTGCAGGCCACCGCCCGCAGATCGAGAAGGTGACGCATACCAACGCCATCTTCTACCGCCTGCGCACCCGTGGCTTCGACAGCATGGCTTCGGCCCGGGCGTTCTGCGACAAGCTGCGTGAACACGGGCATGCCTGTAATCCTCTGCGTCCCTGAGCTTTGTCGCGTGCCCGAGACGGGAACGGGCGGAGAAGGGGCAGGCGGGACGGAAGAAAGCGCCCGCTCACCCGTTCTGCATCTGGATGGGTTCGAGGGGCCGCTGGATCTGCTGCTGGATCTCGCACGGGCGCAGAAGGTCGATCTGGCGAAAATCTCGATCCTGCAACTCGTGGAACAGTATCTCGCCGTTGTGGAATCGGCCCGCTCCATCCGGCTGGAACTCGCGGCGGACTGGCTGGTCATGGCCGCGTGGCTTGCGTGGCTGAAATCGCGCCTGCTTTTGCCGCAGGAAGAGGGACCGGACGAGGAAGCGGAAGATGCCGCCGAACTTCTGGCCGCGCGGCTGGAAGAGTTGGCGCGTATCGGGGTTGCGGCGGAGTGGCTGTCCGCTCGTCCGCAGCTTGGCCGCGATGTGTTCGCGCGTGGCGAGAGTGAAACGCTGGTGGAGATCGACCGCTCCGCGCTGGCGCTGGATGTGCCGCAACTCATGCGGGCCTACATGGCGGTGATCCGCCGCAATGCGCGGCACCGGGTCTATACGCCGCGCACCATCCGTTTCTGGACCGTGCAGGACGCACTGAGCCGCCTGAAAAAGCTGCTTGGCAGCACGCCGCCCGGTTGGAACGATCTGGACGCTTTCCTGCCCGATCTGCCAGCGGGCACGGATGAGGTGGAGGGCGTTCGCATCCGTCGCGCTGCCATGGCGGGGACGTTGATCGCGGGGTTGGAACTGGCCAAAAGCGGCATGCTGGAACTTAAACAGGACGAAGCGTTCGGGCGCATCCAGTTGCGGCCGCATGAGGAGGGTGCGTGAGCGAGACGGAGGCAACATCTGACGCAGGGCTGCCGGAGCCTGATTCTGCCGCTTCCGTGGATGCGGTTGTGGAGAGCGGCGCGGCACATGAGGACGTGTCTGCGGAGCCTCAAGAAGGAGAGGCGACGGCCGAACAGCCCGCGCCTTCTGATGAGGTGATCCGTCTGACGGAGGCCATGATCTTCGCCAGCACTGAACCTGTCAGCGCCCGCGCGGTGCTGAACCTGCTGGATGGGCAGGGGCTGATCCCTGAGAGCGTGGAAGATGTGAGCGCATGGCTTCGCGCCGTGTTCGCAGCGCTTCTCGCTCGTTATGAAGGGCGCGGCGTGGCCCCCGTCATGGTTGCGGGTGGCTGGCAGTTCCGCACGGCACCCGATCTCGCGCCCCGTCTGACGCGGGTGATGCCCAAGCCCCGTCGTCTGGCCCGCGCCACGATGGAGACGCTGGCCATCATTGCTTATCACCAGCCCTGCACCCGCGCGGAGATCGAGGAAATTCGCGGCGTGAGCGTGAACCAGAACATTCTCGACACGCTGATCGAGGAATCTCTCGTCGCTCCGCGCGGACGCAAGGAAGTGCCGGGCCGCCCTGTATTGTGGGGCACGACGCCGGATTTCCTGCGCCATTTCGGTCTCAAGGCGCTGAGCGACCTGCCGCGCCGTGAAGAACTGATGGGCGACATGCCCACCTCGCCCAAACGTCCGCTTTCCGGCGGAGTGGATCTGTTGGCGCAGGCGGTGGAACCGGCGGAAGACAGCGAGGGCGTGATCGTGGAGGAAGAGGCAGCGGACGGGACGACGGAGAGCGACGTGTGAGGACGGGCCGTTTGCGAGGCGGATGGGTCGTGGTAGGGCTGTCACTCATCTGTGTGTGTCCGCGTGGTCATGCCCCGTCCGATGGTCGGATCGGACGGGACGGCGCGGCGTCTGCCGGCGGGAACGATGTTTGATTTTGCCTGGTCGGAATTCGCGCTCGTAGGCGTGGTGGCGCTGCTCGTCATCGGCCCCAAGGACATGCCGGCCGCCATCCGCTCCGTGGCCAAGGTTGTGCGCAAGGCCCGCAAGCTCGCGGGCGAGTTTCAGGGTCATGTGGACGAGATGGTGCGCGAGGCCGATCTGGGGGAGGTGCGCGATCATGTCCGCTCGCTTCGCAGCCTCGATGTGCGCAGCCAGATTCTCAAGACCATCGACAATGACGGCAGCCTGCGCCGCAGCCTCGACGATCCGGTGCTGAAAGGCCGTCCGTTCGAGGATCGACCAACGGCTCTTTCCGCGCCGGAAGCGCCGTCCTTCGTGCCGCCACCGCCTCGGGCAGAGATAGGCACGTCCCCGTTGGGCATTCCTTCACTTATGGACGAAAGGGCCGGCCTCGCTCCGGGTGAGGCACCGGCCATCATTCCGCCCACCATTGCGCGACGTGTGGCCAATGCGTGGCCGCGTCTGCACACGCCCGCCATCGTCCCGCCCGCGCGCGTGCTGCACGGCAACCGACGGGTCGCACCGTTTGTGCCGCCACAGGTGGGCGCCAAATCCGACAGGGAGAGCACGTCGTGAGTGACGCTCCGAGACAGGACGATCCGATTCACGACGAACCGATGCCGTTGCTCGATCACCTAATCGAACTGCGCCGCCGTCTTCTGTGGTCCCTCGTCACCTTCGGGGTGGCGTTTGCGGTCTGTTATCACTACGCCGCCGACATCTATCTCTTTCTGGCACGGCCTCTGGGCGACATTATGCGTCAGAAAGGTGAGCAGCCGCATCTGATCTACACAGCGCTGTATGAGGCGTTCTTCACCTACATCCGCGTCGCGGCCTTCGGGGCTGCGTTCATCTCGTTTCCCATGATCGCCATTCAGGCGTGGATGTTCATTGCGCCCGGCCTGTATCGTTCCGAGAAAAAGGTGTTCGCGCCTTTTCTTGTTGCAACACCCGTGCTGTTCCTGCTGGGCGCATCGCTGGCCTATTATTTCGTCTTTCCGATGGCGTGGAAGTTCTTCCTGTCCTTCCAGACCACGGGTGGGGCGGACAGCCTTCAAATCGAACTTCAGGCCAAGGTGTCGGAATACCTCAACCTCGTGATGAAGCTCATCATGGCGTTCGGGATCGCGTTCGAGCTGCCGGTGGTGCTCACGCTTCTGGCCGTGGCGGGGATCGTCACGTCCGCGCAACTCAAGAAGTTCCGGCGTTACGCCATCGTGGGCGCGTTCGTGGCGGCCGCCATTCTCACGCCGCCCGATGTCATCACCCAGACGGCGCTCGCGGTGCCGCTGATCATCCTTTACGAGATTTCCATTATCTCGGCGCGTTTTGTCGAGCCCAAACGTCCCATTGAGACCGAAGAGAAAGAGGCCAACTGATGCACGATCTCCGCGCCCTCCGCGCCGACCCCGCCGCTTTTGACGCCGATCTGGCCCGTCGCGGTATGGAGCCTGTGTCGGAGCGAGTGCTGGCGTTGGATGAGGAACGCCGCGCGGCGCAGACGGCCCTTCAGGAGAAGCAGACGCGCCGCAACGCGCTGGCCAAGGACATTGGCAAGATCAAGCGCGAGAAGGGCGACAGCGCGGCGCTGGAAGCCGAGGCGGTCACGTTGCGCAACGAAATGGAGGCGCTCGACACGCGCGCCCAGACACTCGATGGCGAGGTCAAGGCCCTGCTCGAAGTCCTGCCCAACCGGCTCGACGCTTCCGTGCCACCCGGCCCAGATGAGAACGCCAATGTCGTGGTGCATGAATGGGGCACGCGCAAGGAGTTTGCCTTCACGCCCAAGCAGCATTTCGAACTGGGTGAAGCCATTGTGACGGGCGGTCAGCCGCAGATGGATTTTTCCACGGCGGCCAAGTTGTCTGGTGCGCGGTTCGTGCTGCTGCGTGGTGGCATCGCGCGTCTGTCACGTGCCCTCGGCCAGTTCATGCTGGATTTGCACGTGACCGAGCATGGGTACACCGAAACGCAGGTGCCGGTTCTGGTGAACGAGGCCGCGATGTACGGCACCGACAAGCTGCCGAAATTCGCGGACCAGTCTTTCCTCACCACCGATGACCGCTGGCTGGTCCCCACTGCCGAAGTGCCGCTCACGGCCTCCGTTGCGGGCGATATTCTTGATGTCAGCCAGTTGCCGCGCCGCATGACCGCGCTGTCGCTGTGCTTCCGTTCCGAAGCGGGGTCGGCCGGGCGCGACGTGCGCGGGATGCTGCGCCAGCACCAGTTCGAGAAAGTGGAGATGGTGTCTGTCACCACGCCCGAGGAGAGTGCGGCTGAGCATGAGCGCATGACGCGCTGTGCCGAGCGCGTGCTGGAACGGCTGGAAATCCCATATCGCCGGATGCTGCTCTGCGCGGGAGATACGGGTTTCGGTGCGGCCAAGACGTTCGATCTTGAGGCATGGCTGCCGGGGCAGCAGGCATGGCGCGAGATTTCTTCTTGTTCCAACACGCGTGATTTTCAGGCGCGCCGCATGAACGCACGCTTCCGCCCGCAGGGCGGCAAGCCGGAACTGGTGCACACGCTCAATGGTTCGGGCCTTGCTGTGGGTCGCACACTAATCGCGGTGATGGAGAACTGGCAGAATGAGGATGGCAGCGTGACGGTGCCCCCTGTTCTGCGTCCTTATATGGGGGGTGTGGAAACGTTGGCCTGATCCTCTCTCACGCCCAGTGTTTTCATTTTTCGATGAAGAGTAGAGCGGCTGACGCCCAGCAGCCGTGCCGCCGGGGCGACCTTGCCTTTTGACATGGCAAGCGCCCCTTCGATGACACTTCGTTCTGCATCAGGGAAGTTTGGCACACCCTGCCCATGGGTGGCGAGGTCGAAACAGACCTGTGCTCCATCGTCCTTCAGGCCCAGCAATAGCCGCGCGGCATAGGTCGCGCCCACCACCACATGGGCTTCGTCCAGCGCCACCATGGGCAGCGAGATGTCGTCACTCGCACCCAGCAGGACGACGGTATAGCCTTTGAAAGCATCGAGAAAGCTGCGTCGTTCGATGCGACGGGCCGCATCCACCAGAACGGCTTCCATCATGGTGGCCACGCGCCCTTCCGGGTCAGGGCGTGTCGAGCTCACATCCAGAGCACCGGCCAACCGCCCATCGGGCCCATAAAACGGCACGGCAGAGCAGGTGAGGTAACGCAGCGCCAGTCGCCAGTGTTGGTCCATATGCACTGTGACCGGCCGTCCTTCCATCAGGCAGGTGCCGATTCCGTTGGTCCCTGCGATCGATTCCGCCCACATCGCACCGGGCCAGAGATGCCAGCGTTTGTGCCCGCGTTCCTGGGGCGCATCGCCCCGGCGCGTCAGGACGATGCCCTGCGGGTCAGCCAAAAGAACGCTGTAATTGAGCGTCGAGACGATGCCATGCAGACGTTCCAGTTCCGCCTCCGCCACTTTCAGCAATGGCCCCATCCGGGCGCAGGCCTGACGGATTTCCGCGCCGCACAGCAGATGAATCGGCCCTTCGGCGGCGGGAGGCAGAACGTATTGCGTGGCGCAGCGATACCATGAGGCCCGCAGCGGAGCAGGCAGGATGGCAAGGCGTTCGTCCGTAACCATAACAGGTTCAGCCATGGGAGATGTTCCTGCAGCGAGTGAATGTGTGGCGCAGGAACGCGACAGTGCGGCAGACGCTCCGTCACATACGCGTGACCGATAGCTTGTGTTTCTGTCAGAGGCAGTCGTCCATCCGCTTTCCTTGGCGCAGTTCGGGCCAGCATGGTCCGAAAGGCAGTCGAGGAACGATCTATGCAGATTGCACGCGATATTCTCACACGCTCCTACCGGTCGATGCGGACCATTCGTGATTTCGAGGAACGCCTGCATGTGGAATTCGCCACCGGCGATATTCCCGGCTTCGTGCATCTCTATTGCGGCGAAGAAGCTTCGGGTGTGGGCGTGTGTGCGCATCTGACCGACACGGACACCATCGCCAGCACCCATCGCGGTCACGGGCATTGTATTGCAAAAGGTGTTGGTGTGGACGGGATGATGGCGGAAATATACGGTCGCAGAAGCGGCGTGTGCCGGGGCAAGGGCGGCTCCATGCACATTGCCGACCTGTCGCTGGGAATGTTGGGTGCCAACGGCATTGTGGGTGGTGGTCCTCCTCTGATCTGTGGGGCTGCCCTGTCGCACAAGACCCTGAAAGATGGTGCTGTGGCTGTAGCTTTTTATGGCGATGGCGCGTCCAACGAAGGCAGCACGCTGGAAAGTCTCAATCTTGCTTCAGTGTGGAAGGTGCCGGCCGTATTCGTGGTGGAAGACAACGGATACGGGGAGGCCACGGGCGCGTCCTATGCTGTTGCGGGCAACCAGAAGGATCGCGCGGCCGGCTTCGGAATGCCGTATTTCGAGTGTGATGGTAACGACTTTTTCTCTGTCTATGAGACAGCGGGCGAGGCCATCGAGCATGCCCGCAAGGGCAATGGCCCTGCGATGCTGCACGTTCATCTGGCACGCTGGTATGGGCATTTTGAAGGGGATGCCATGACCTATCGCGCAGCGGACGAGGTTACGAAACTTCGTGCGGAACACGACTGCCTCGTCAATTTTCGGCGTAAGGTCGTGGGCGCCGGTCTGTTAGAAGATTCCGATCTCGACACCATCGACACCGCCGTAAAAGACGAGATCGAAGCCGCCGTGGTCGCGGCCCGCAAGGCGCCGCTTCCCGAGGACGCCGATCTCATGAAAGATGTTTACGTTTCCTATTGAAATCACCTTGCACGGAAAAGGATTGGATACATGACGAAGAAGAGTTTCCGTCAGGCGATCAACGAGGCCCTGCGGCAGGAGATGCAGCGTGATCCGCGCGTCATCCTCATGGGAGAGGACGTGGCGGGTGGCCGCGGCGGCACATCCGGCGTGAAAGATGCGTGGGGCGGTGTGCTCGGTGTGACAAAAGGACTGCTGACCGAATTCGGAGAAGATCGGGTTCTGGATACGCCCATCAGCGAGGCGTCCTATATCGGAGCGGCCGCAGGTGCGGCCGCGACGGGCCTACGGCCTGTGGCAGAACTGATGTTTGTTGATTTTGTCGGCTGTTGTCTCGATCAGATCATGAATCAGGCGGCCAAGTTCCGCTACATGTTCGGTGGCAAGGCCCGCACGCCGCTGGTCATTCGAGCCATGTATGGCGCGGGTTTCAACGCCGCTGCCCAGCACAGTCAGGCGCTCTATCCGCTGTTCACGCACATTCCCGGTCTGAAGGTGGTGGTGCCGTCCTCTCCCTATGAAGCCAAGGGTCTGCTGATCGAGGCCATCCGTGACGACGATCCTGTGATCTTCCTTGAAAACAAAGTCATGTATGACGATGAGGAAGACGTGCCCGACGATCCGTACACCATTCCGTTCGGGGAGGCGAACCTGACGCGCGAGGGTGATGACGTGACCATCGTTGCGTTCGGGCGGATGGTGAATTTCGCCAATCAGGCCGCGGATCGGCTTGAGAAAGACGGTATTTCCTGCACTGTCATCGATCCGCGCACCACATCGCCTCTGGATGCGGCGACGATCCTCGATTGCGTGAATGAAACCGGCCGTCTGGTGATCGTGGATGAGTCCAGTCCGCGCTGCAATATGGCGACCGATGTGGCGGCCTTAGTGGCCGAGGAAGCGTTTGACGCGCTCAAGGCCCCGATCCGCCGTGTGACGCCGCCTCACACACCTGTTCCGTTCGCGACGGTTCTGGAAAAACTCTATGTGCCGGACGTGGAAAAAATTGAGGCGGCTGTGCGCTCCGTTGCGGCCTATCGTGTGAAGGAGGAGGCTTGATCATGGGAAACATCACGCCGATCACCATGCCGAAATTCGGTCTGGCCATGACGGAAGGCAAACTGGCAAGCTGGAGCGTGCCGGTGGGAACCGATATCAGCGCCGGTCAGGAAATTGCCGATATTGAGACAAGCAAGATCACGAATGGATATGAAAGCCCGGCGGCGGGCGTGTTGCGCCGTCAGGTCGCGCCTGAGGGCGAAATGCTGCCTGTGGGAGCGTTGATCGGCGTGCTGGCCGATACGGACGTGCCGGATGCGGATATCGATGCGTTCATAACGAAATTCAACGAAAGTTTTGCACCGGAAGGCGGTGGGGCAGAGGCGTCTGACGAGCCGGTTCGTAAAGCGGTTACTGTGGGGGATCTGACGATTTCCGTTCAGGAAAGCGGAAGTTCTCACGAGGGTGTTCCCGTTCTTCTGATCCACGGTTTTGGCGGCGATCTGACAAACTGGCTGCTCACCCAGCCCGCGCTCTCGGACAAGCGGCATGTCATTTCCTTCGACTTGCCTGGCCATGGGGAGTCCACGAAGAAGGTGGGTGACGGAAGCCCCGTGACGTTTGCCGAAACGGTTGCCGGGCTTGCGCGGGAGTTGAAGATCCCGCGTGTGCATGTCGTGGGCCATTCATTAGGGGGCGCCATCGCGCTGGAACTGGCGAAAGCTCATCCCGATCTGGTGGCGTCACTCTCGCTGGTGGCGCCCGCCGGGCTGGGGAGCGACATCAACATGGCCTTCATCAACGGGTTTATCGAAGCGGACCGACGCAAGACGCTGGAACCGGTTGTGCAGTGTCTTGTGCATGACAAATCGCTCATCACGCGGCAGATGCTTGAGAATATCATCCGCACCAAGCGTCTTGACGGTGTAGTCGCGGGTCTGCGCACCATCGCCGACACCTGTTTTCATGACGGCAAGCAGGCATTTCCCCTGCGTTCCGTTCTGGAGACGTTTACCGGGCCCGTGCAGGTGCTTTGGGGAGAGGCAGACGAGATCCTGTCGGTCTCGGGTGCGGACGATTTGCCTGATGCGGTGACGGTGGTGCGTTACCCGGACACAGGGCATATGCCGCAACTGGAAAAGGCGGCGGATGTCAGCCGTGCCCTCGCGACGTTCCTCGACCGGGTCGAGGCGTAAATGAAGTCCGGCGTGGAGGTGTGAAACGTCCACGCCGTTTTCAGATGTGTTTCAGGACGGCAGCCAGTTGGCCTTGCCGCTTTCCTCGCATCCCTTGTCGCCCACGCTCAGACGCGCGGCCTTGAGTGTGTTACGCAGCAGGCAGGCAATGGTCATCGGCCCGACACCGCCCGGCACCGGGGTGATGCGTCCGGCCACATTCACCACCTGATCGAAATCCACATCCCCCACCAGCCTGGTCTTGCCGCTTTCGGTCTGGATGCGGGTGATGCCGACATCGATCACGGTCGCGCCCGGTTTCACCCAGTCGCGCTTGACGAGATGATACACACCTGTCGCCACCACGAGGATGTCCGCTGTGCGGGCTAGTTCGGCCGGGTTTTTTGTGTCGATATGCGCAATCGAGACCGTGCAGCCTTCGTTGAGAAGCAGCAGCGCCATGGGCTTGCCGACGAGGTTGGACGCGCCGACCACGACGGCGTTCATCCCGCGCAGATCGCCAAGCTCCGATTTCAGCAGCATCAGACAGCCCAGCGGCGTGCAGGGCACGATGCCTTTTAGGCCCACGCTCAGGCGGCCCGCGTTCACCTCGCCCAGACCGTCCACGTCTTTTTCCGGTGCAATGGCGTTGGTCACGCGGTGAGGGTTGATGCCCTTGGGCAAGGGAAGCTGCACGAGGATGCCGTGAATCTCGGGATCGGCGTTCAGGCGGTCGATCAGCGTCAGCAGCGCGTCTTCGGACGTGGTCTCGGGCAGCATGTGCATGAAGGAACGCATCCCCACGCGGTGCGTTTCCAGTGCTTTATTGCGGACATAGACCTCGCTTGCCGGGTCATTGCCCACGAGCACCACAGCCAGCCCGGGTGTGACGCCGTGCTTTTCGTGAAAGGCGACCACGTCACGCGCTGTCTGCTCACGCAGGTTTTTCGCGAAAGCCTTGCCGTCGATCAGCTTCGCTCGGCTGGAAGCGGCGGTTGCGGGCGAGGTCGGATCGGACATGGGCGGAGCCTTGTTCGGGTGCTAGAAGTGGTGGGTCCGCATCAGACGACAGGAAGCGACATGGAACAGAACACGGACGGCGCGCAGCCCCATGACAGGCAGTCCTCCCCTGATGGCGGGAGTGCGGAACCTATACGCACGAACTTCATGAGCGACAACGTCGGCACCGTGTCGCCTGAAATCCTCGCGGCGCTGGCGCAGGCCAATGTGGGTGAGGCTCCGGCGCATGGCGCGGACAGTTGGACACGGCGGCTGGAAGCCCGTGTGGCGGAAGTGTTCGAGGCGGAAGCAAGGGTTTTTCCGGTTGCCACCGGCACGGCCGCCAACGCGCTGGCGCTTTCAGCACTTTCTCCGCCGTGGGGCGCGATCCTGTGCGACGAGAGCGCGCATATCAACCGCCGGGAATGCGGTGCGCCGGAGTTCTTCACCGGCGGCGCCAAATTGTGGCCGATTCCCTCAGCGGATGGACGCATGGAGGCGGGACTTCTTGCATCCGCCGTGGCGGATCTTTCCGCCGGTGGGGCACGTCTGAGCCGTCCTGCCGCTCTGAGTCTGACGCAGGCCACCGAGTGGGGCACGGTTTATACGCTCGAACATCTCGTGGAGCTGACCGCTCTGGCGCATGAAGCTGGGTTGAGCGTTCACATGGACGGCGCGCGATTTGGCAACGCACTGGCGCATCTGGGGTGTTCGCCCGCCGATATGACCTGGCGTGCAGGTGTGGATGTGCTCTCGCTTGGTGCCACCAAGAGCGGCGCTCTCTCGGCTGATCTTATCGTGATGTTCGACCTTTCGCTGGCCGAAGATATGGAGCGGCGGATCAAGCGCTCGGGGCATCTGTGGGCCAAGCAGCGTTTTCTCTCGGCGCAGCTTCTGGCGTGGCTGGAAAACGACCTGTGGCTGCGCAATGCACGTCATGCCAACGAAATGGCCGGACGGCTGGCACGAGGATTGGCGCGGCATCCGGCGGCGACGTTGCCCTTCGACACGCAGGGCAACGAGGTGTTCGCCGTGCTGCCGGAACTGCTGGTGGAAGGGCTGGAAGCGGCGGGATTTGTATTTCTGCGTCGGACCGCGCCGCCGGGTGTGACCGGCACATTGGTGCGTTTCGTTACCGGACACGATACACGTCCGCAGGATGTAGACGCGCTGCTGGAAGCGTTGGCGGGCACGACGGAGTGAGAGGAGCCAAATCGTAAAGAAGTTTTTTCAAAAAGCTTCAGAGAACGTCGCTTTTTTAGAAAAAGGCGACACCCAAAACTTTGATATTGTTCAATAATAATACATTAAAAACAACAAGCTAGAGAAGTAAGGGAGCGCGCGATCAGCCCGGTGAGACGCGGGAGGAAGCCGCCCCCATAAGCCTGAGCATGTTGGCTGCATCTGGGTGAGCGGCCGTGCGGATTGGGTGGAACCCGTTGTGCTCAAGAACACGGGCAGTCGCGGCGGAGATGGCTATGGCCGGCATGTTCCGCATCACGCAGTTCGCGCCCCGCAGTGCTCGGCAGAGCGTACGGGCGCTTCCCGCGGAAAAGGACAGGACGAGGCTGATCTCGCGCTGTTGCCATGCTCGCAGGACAGAGGGCGGCAGAGCGCGCAGGGGGCGGGAGGCATAGGCCACACGCCGTCGGATCCGAAAGCCGTTTTTCCGCAATTCAGCCGCCAGTGTGGCGCCATGTCCTTTTCCTGAAAGCAGCAGCAATGTGCCGCTTTCAGGCGTCAGGCGTGCGCGGACAAGCGCCGCCAGATCGCTTGCATCGCCGCCTGCGCTTTCCACATGGGTGAAGCCACGCTCGCGTGCGCGGCGTGATGTAGCGTCTCCCACGGCGAAAATCGGCAGATCATGCGCCACGGCCTGTTCGAGCGCGGGAAGGGATTGGGAACTAGTGACGAGAGCAGCAGCGACACCGGGTTGCTGTGGTACGAATCGTGGTTCGATGTGCAGGGACGAGGCGGCGAAAGGCTCCCATCCCAACGTTCGCACGGCCTCCATCGTTTCCGAAAGCCCCGGCTCGGGACGGACGATCAGGACGCCGGGTTTGCGGTTGCGGGCAGCCCCGTTCTGTTCAGTCATTGTCCGTGAAGATGGAGGCGGGACTGTCACGACGCAGGCTGCGGCCAAGTTCACGGCCAATACGCTCGGCGTCGGCAGCGGCACCGGTAATTTCGCGGCGCAGCAGGAAGGTTCCGTCTTCTGAGGCGACAAGGCCCGTCAGATGCACCTGTCCCTTCGGTCCGGCGGCCGGATTGAGCAGGCGGGCATAGCCGCCGATGGGGGTGCGGCAGGAGCCGTCAAGCTCTGCCAGAAGGGCGCGTTCGGCAGTGGAGACGGCCCGGGCTTCATAATCCTCAATGGCGGCGAGGAGTTCGCGCAGTTCGATGTCGCTGGCGCGAACCGTCACGCCCACAATGCCCTGTCCGGCAGAAGGTACCATCACGGCGGGATCCAGCACGACAGAGGCGCGATCTTCCATGCCGAGACGGCGCAGACCCGCCAGCGCCAGTAGCGTGGCGTCGCACTGGCGGGCGGCGAGCTTGTCGAGTCGCGTCTGCACGTTGCCGCGCAGCAGTCCGAAGCGAAGGTCGGGGCGCACATGCAGCATCTGCGCCTGCCGCCGCACGGAGGCGCAGCCCACCAACGCGCCATGCGGCAGAGCGTCATAGGGACGCATGGGATCATCGGAGGGTTTCAGCCCGGGGCCGAGGATTAGGGCGTCGCGGGCGTCTTCGCGCTTCATGGTGCAGGCCAGCACCAGCCCGTCAGGTAGTGTGGTTTCGAGATCCTTGAGACTGTGGACAGCGAAGTCGATGCGTCCGTCCAGCAGCGCTTCATGAATTTCCTTGGCGAACAGTCCTTTGCCGCCAATTTCGGCCAGTGCGCGGTTCTGGACCTGATCGCCTGTGGTGTTGATCAGATGTTCCTGAAAGGCGTTCATGTCCCGCAGCACCGGGCAGAAGCGTGTCAGCCGGGTGAGAAAGGCGCGCGTCTGCCATAATGCGAGCGGAGAGCCGCGCGTGCCCACCCGCAGCGGCAATTGCCGGCGGTGCTGCGGCGTTGCGGTCTTCTGACGCGCGGCGGCCTGGGCCGCGATCTTCTGGAGCGCGGCGGAGGGAAGCGGACGGGACGGCTGTGCGGAAACCATTTGGCGTGTTTATTACCAGCACCGGATGAAGGAAAGGTGACGTGACGCCAGAGAACACCGACGGAAACGCTGCCTGTGGGGCGTGGTCATACCCCATGGGCCCCCTGCTTGCCATTGAATCGTCGTGCGACGAGACGGCGTGTGCCATTCTCTCCACGCAGGGCGACGTGCTGGCCGAGCGCCTTGTCTCGCAGTCCGATCACGCTGCTTTCGGGGGGGTGGTGCCCGAGATCGCGGCGCGTGCGCATCTCGCCCTTCTCCCTGATCTTGTTGAGGAAACTCTCAAAGCCTCCGGTCTTGCCCGCAGCGATCTGGGCGCGGTCGCGGCTAGCACGGGGCCGGGTCTGATCGGCGGCCTGATCGTGGGCGCGAACTTCGGCAAGGGGCTGGGGATCGCGCTGCAAAAGCCTTTCATTGCGGTCAACCACATTGAGGCCCATGCGCTTTCGGCAAGGCTCCCCGGCGTTTTCGAGGGAGGGCTGGCTTTCCCCTATCTGCTGCTGCTCGTCTCGGGCGGGCATTGCCAGTGTCTGGCCGTTGAGGGTGTGGGGCGCTACCGGCGGCTGGGTGGCACGATCGATGACGCGGCGGGTGAGGCCTTCGACAAGGTGGCCAAAATGCTCGGGCTGGGCTGGCCCGGCGGCCCTGCGCTGGAGGCATTGGCGCGGGAAGGGAACCCGACGGCCTTCGCGTTCCCCCGTCCGCTCAAGGGACGGGAGGGGTGTGATTTCTCGTTCTCTGGCCTCAAGACGGCCATGGCGCGTCAGCTTGAGCCTTACGGCATGGAGCCGTTGCCGCGGGAACTGGCCGCGGATCTGGCGGCCAGCTTCCAACAGGCCGTAGCGGATGTGATTGGGGACCGTGTGACACATGCGCTGGGCATGATGGAACGTCCCACCGCGCTGGTAGCCGCTGGCGGTGTCGCAGCCAATGGAGTGCTACGCTCGCGTCTGACAGCGCTCGCGCAGGCGCATGATCTGCCGTTCGTGGCGCCACCTTTGCGATTGTGCACCGACAACGCGGTGATGGTTGGGTGGGCGGCGCTCGAAGTATGTCGTGAAGCACAGAGTCTGGGTGTGCCGCTGCCCGATGACCGAAACACGCGCCCGCGTCCGCGCTGGCCTCTGGCCGAAATGGCGCAACGGTTCGCGGACGGATGAAATTCTTTGGAAAAACGGCGGTGACTTGACGCAGATCGCTTGTCGGCGCGGAGGCGTGTGGTATTGCCTGCGTCCTCGGAGGTTGCTGACACATCATGATACAAAACCGCTTTCTGACAGGCGCCGCTCTGGTGGCCCTTCTTGGTTCTCTTGGTCTCGCTCCGGCGCAGGCGCAGACCGATGCGCCAGCAGCCGCTCCCACGCCGGAGGCTGCCAGCAGCCGCGTCATGAGCATGGTGCAGACCATTCCGGGCATGCCGCCTGTGGTCGATCCGTCCAACATCTATTCGGAAGCGGCGGCGGGCAAAGTCCGTGCGGACGTAGCCAGCGATCCGGCGCGGATCTATGTGCCCAATCTGCGGTCGAACGATGTCTATGTGATCGATCCCGCCACCCTGAAGGTGGTTGACCGTTTCCCCGTGGGCAAAAGCCCGCAGCACATCGTGCCGTCATGGGACATGCGGACCCTGTGGGCGACCAATAACGCCGAGGGCACGACGCAGGGCAGCCTGACGCCGATCGACGCGCATACGGGCAAGCCCGGCGCGCCTGTGCCGGTGGACGATCCCTACAACATGTATTTCACGCCGGACGGCAAATCCGCCATCGTGGTGGCCGAAGCCCGCCGTCGTCTGGACTTCCGCGACCAGCACACGATGGAGCTTCAGGGATCGGTGGAAGCCCCGAAATGCCCGGGTATCAATCACGCCGGGTTCTCGATCGATGGTCGCTACGCGATCTTCACCTGTGAATTCGGCGGCATGATGGCCAAGGTGGACACGGTCAACCGCAAACTTCTGGGCTATCTGAAGCTGTCCAAGGGCGGCATGCCGCAGGACATCCTGACGGCGCCGAACGGCAAGACCTTCTATGTGGCCGACATGCACGCGGACGGTGTGTTCATCCTCGATGGCGACACCTTCACCGAGACGGGCTTCATTCCGACCGGCGTGGGCACTCACGGCCTGTATCCGAGCCGGGACGCGAAGTTCATGTATGTGGCGAATCGCGGTTCCCATAAGGTGCATGGGCCGCGCCACAGCAAGGCTGGCAGCGTGTCAGTGATCGAATTCGCGACCAATCAGGTGGTGAAGACGTGGCCGATTCCCGGTGGCGGCAGCCCCGACATGGGCAATGTCAGCGCGGACGGAAAGAAGCTGTGGCTTTCGGGCCGCTTCGATGACGTGACCTATGCAATCGATACTGACACGGGCGCGATGACGGCCATTCCCGTAGGGGCGGAGCCGCATGGCCTGACGGTCTGGCCGTTGCCGGGTCGCTACTCCGTGGGTCACACGGGCATCACGCGCTAAAACGGAACAGGGGGGTCTCTCGTCCGCTGCCTGAGAGGTGGACGAGAGCCCCCTTGAGCCGGCTGCGAAGGTGAGCGGTGCAATTATCACTGGTGCCGCTGCGGTCTTCCCACTAGAAACGCCACCCAATTCGTTTCTTCAACCTGCGGTCCGCCGCGGGAGGCTCCGTGTCGTACGGGTGCTTCCGCCTGATCCGCTTCCAGTTCATGGAGATATCCGGCCCATGTCCGACATCCTGCCTCGCGTTGCTCCCGATCAGGCGCCTTCTGGCCTGCTGCCGGTCGAAGGTCAGGAAGGAGTGTGGCATCTCGCGCCGCCGGAAAAGGAATATGGCCATCTCTTCCCGGCCAAGGTGCTGACGGTTCATCACTGGACGGACCGTCTGTTCAGCTTCACCACCACCCGCGATCCGGCTCTGCGTTTCGAGAACGGCCAGTTCACGATGATCGGCATGGAAGTGGACGGCAAGCCGCTGCTGCGTGCCTATTCCATCGCGTCCGCCAATTATGAAGACCACATGGAGTTCCTCTCCATCGCCGTGCCGGACGGTCCGCTGACCTCGCGCCTGCGTCATGTAAAGGTGGGTGACACGGTCCTGATCGGCCGCAAGCCAGTGGGCACGCTGCTGCTCGACAATCTCCGTCCGGGCCGCAACCTGTATTTCCTGTCCACGGGCACGGGCCTTGCGCCGTTCATGAGCCTGATCAAGGATCCGGAGTGCTACGAGCGCTACGATAACGTCATTCTCACCCACACGGTGCGCGTCTCCGGCGAACTGGCGTATTCCAACCATATCCGCCACGAACTGCCCGAGCATGAGTTCCTTGGCGAGTACGTCGCCTCCAAACTGCGTTATTACCCGGCTGTGACCCGTGAGGCGTTCGAGGTGACGGACCGCATCACGACCCTGATCGAGAACGGCAAGATCTTCCGCGATCTCAACATTCCCGAACTGGATCCCGAGCATGACCGCGTCATGATCTGCGGTTCACCGGAGATGCTCGCCGATACGGAGAAGCTGCTTCAGACGCGCGGCTTCGATGAGGGTAACAACTCCAAACCCGGTGCTTACGTCGTCGAAAAAGCTTTCGCCGAGCGTTAATCGTCCCCTTGTTCCGGCGCGTTTTTGCGCCGGATCTGGTGCCCCGCTTTCGGGTGGGGCACATTGCCGGTCGGGCGCAAAAGGCCGTTTCGGTTTGCCCGTCATCTCGGGTGAAAACGGAGCCTGACCATGTCTGCCGCTACTTCTTACGATGTCGATCTTCTGGTCATTGGCGCCGGATCGGGCGGTGTGCGCTGCGCGCGGATCGCTGCAGGCCATGGCGCCCGCGTGGCGGTGGTGGAAGGACGGCACTGGGGCGGCACCTGCGTCAATCTCGGGTGTGTTCCCAAGAAGCTGATGGTGCAGGCCAGCGAGTATGGCGACTATGTCGCGGACAGCCACGGATTCGGCTGGGACACGCCCGAAGGCACGCATGATTGGGGCAAGCTGATTGCCGCCAAGGATCGCGAGATTTCGCGCCTGAACGGCATCTATGTCTCCATGCTGGGAAAGGCCGGTGTGCGGCTGCTGACGGGGCACGCTGCCTTCGAAGACGCCCATACCATCGTCACCACGCCGACGGCGCTGGACGCGCAGGCAAAACCCGAGCGCATCACGGCAGAGCGGATCGTCATTGCCACCGGCTCCACGCCGAGCGTGCCAGATATTGAAGGGCACGAACTGGCCATTACCTCCGATCAGGTGTTTGCGCTGAAAGAAATGCCCAAGCGCGTGTGCATCGTGGGCAGTGGTTACATCGGGGTTGAGTTCGCGGGCATTTTCGCGGGCCTCGGCGGTAGTGTGGATCTGGTCTACCGGCAGGATCTACCGCTGCGTGGCTTCGATGAAGACCTGCGTACGGCGCTGCATGAGGCCATCGACCAGCGCGGCATCCGTCAGCATGTGGGCGCAAGCCCTGTGCGGATACGCAAGACGGGAGAAGATCTGGTCGTCACGCTCGACAATGGCGCCAGTCTGACGGTCGATTGCGTGTTGATGGCGACCGGGCGTCATCCCAAGATCAAGGGTCTGGGACTGGAGAACACGCGCGTTCGCACAGAAGACAATGGGCGCATCATGGCGGACCGGCATTTCGAGACGACCGAGCCGGGTGTGTTCGCTATCGGCGATGTGACGAATCACGAGAACCTTACGCCGGTGGCGATTGCCGAAGGTCATATCCTTGCCGACCGTCTCTTTGCCCATCACGCGCGGGACTGGTCGTTCGAGACGGTGCCCAAGGCCGTTTTCTTCACGCCACCAGTGGCAAGTGTGGGACTGACGGAGATGGAGGCTGCCGAGCGCGGGACGGTGGACGTGTATGTCAGCCGATTCCGTCCGATGCGACACACGCTTAGCGGACGCGAGCGCCGCACGCTGATGAAACTGGTTGTGGATCAGGCAACTCAGAAGGTGGTTGGCGTCCATATGATCGGTGAGGATGCGGCCGAGATCATGCAGGGTATGGCCATTGCGGTGACGGCGGGGCTGCGAAAGGTGGATTTCGATCGGACCGTGGGCATTCATCCGTCCTCGGCGGAAGAGTTTGTCACGATGCGCACCCGCACGCGCGTTAGTGGTGACTGAGGGCGTTCTCTCTATCCAGAGCGACCCGTCCACTGAAACGCGATGTTGAGAAGGGATATGGGCGCAAGGGGCGAAAGAACGGACGAATTCTAGCGAGTAAATTCCCTTGCTCTGTTCAGACAGTGTGATTCCCGCAACGCAGTCTGGGACATTTCGTCTAACATAGTGTGCGAACACGTCTTTCAGGCTTTGGAAGGCTTGAGTATTTCGTTTCGATTAAGCTACGTTATCAGACGAATAGCTAGTTCAGCGGTCTCTCGGCACGAATCGACCGCTGGACACAGACGCGAATGAGGCAGGGAGCAGCGGGCGTTCATGAAAAACAAGGTTTCCTCGTTCGTGAGGAGAGAGGCTGTGCCGGATCTGTGGCGTAACCGCCTGACACGCATGGCCATGGCAGGCACGGCCCTGCTGGCCGCCACTCCCGCCATGGCGGAGGACGCAGCACCTGCGCCTGCAATCGATACGGGCGATACGGCGTGGATGCTGACCAGCACCGCGCTGGTGTTGATGATGACCATTCCCGGTCTGGCGCTGTTCTACGCAGGCATGGTCCGCAAGAAGAACGTGCTGGCCACGCTGATGCAGAGCTTTTCGATCTGCTGCATCATCACCGTCGTATGGATGGTGCTGGGCTACTCGCTCGCCTTTTCCACCGGCACGCCCTATGTCGGCGGCCTGTCGAAGGCGTTCCTGTCCACGCTGGGTGAGCACATTGCCAAGGGCGCGGACGTGCCCTTCACCATTGGCGCGGACTCGCCCAATGCTACGACGATGACGATTCCCGAGAGCGTCTTCATGACGTTCCAGATGACCTTCGCCATTATCACTCCGGCACTGATCGCAGGTGCCTATGCCGAGCGTATGAAGTTCTCGGCCATGTGCATCTTCACCATCCTGTGGTCGCTGGTCGTCTATTCGCCCGTGGCGCACTGGGTCTGGAGCCCGATCGGCTGGCTGGCCGGTATGGGAACTCTGGATTTCGCGGGTGGCACGGTCGTGCATATCAACGCCGGTATCGCTGGTCTCGTGTGTGCGCTGGTGCTTGGCAAGCGCAAGGGGTTCGGTACGGATGATCTTGCACCGTTCAATCTGACCTACGCTGTTATTGGTGCCTCCCTTCTGTGGGTGGGCTGGTTCGGCTTCAATGCCGGGTCGGCTGCGGGCGCCAACGGCCGCGCGGGCATGGCGATGGCGACGACCCAGATCGCTGCTGCAGCGGCCGGCGTGTCGTGGATGGTGGCGGAATGGATCCGCACGGGGCGCCCAACGGTGTTGGGCATCATCTCGGGTGCGGTCGGTGGTCTGGTGGCCATCACGCCGGCAGCCGGCTTCGTGCTGCCCGGTGGCGCGCTGATCATCGGTCTGGTGACGGGCGTTGTCTGTTACTGGGGCGCGACCAGCCTCAAGCATATGATGGGTTATGACGACAGCCTCGATGCTTTTGGCGTGCATGGCATCGGCGGCATTGTGGGCGCATTGCTGACGGGTGTTCTGGCTTATGGACCACTGTCGGCCACTGATGCCTCGCCGGAAGGCACGTCCGGCTCGCTCCATCAGCTTTTGGTGCAGGCCGAAGCTGTGGGCGTGACCATCGTGTGGTGCGGCGCGATGACGTTCATTCTGCTCAAGATCGTGGACATGCTGGTGGGTCTGCGGGTTTCTCCCGATCAGGAACTCGAAGGTCTGGATGTTTCCCAGCATGGCGAGCGTATCGCCTGAGACCGTCGTTCGGTCCGGTTGTATGGAAGAAAGGGCAGGTCTGATGGGCCTGCCCTTTTTCTTTCATTCACATTGTCTTGCGTGTTGCCCGGCCATGAGGTCTTTCTACGGTTGGGCCTGTCATTCCTGCGGAGAAATGGTCCACCGCGTCCGGTCATGAGGCAGGGCGTGTTCCGCACTACAGTCATAAGGACAGCCGATGGGCTTCAATCGTTCAGCACGCGCCTCGCTCGCGTCTCTCGCTCTTCTTTCCGGTGTAGCGTTCGTGGGCGTACCGCAGGCGGCTCACGCCATGACTGCCAAGGAATGCCACGCGAAGTTCAAGACCGCGAAGGAAGACGGCACGCTGGCAGGCCAGACGTACAAGGCCTTCAAGGCGGCGCAGTGCGGTGGTGCGGAAGCCGAGCCCGAGGACAAGGCTGACGACAAGACCGCGGCAGCCGATGGCAAGGCCGCAGCCGAGACACCCGCAGCCACGAAGAAAGCCGAGGCACCCGTTGAGCCGGTCTCTTCGGGCAATGTGGTGTTCCCCGGTGCCGTGTCGTCGAAATATTCCTCGCTCAGTGCTGGTAAGGCCCGCATGAAGACCTGTCTGGATCAGTATCACGCCAACAAATCGACGGGCGGGAATGGTGGCCAGAAATGGATCATGAAGGGCGGCGGGTATTACAGCCTGTGCGTCAAGCACCTCAAGGGCGCGTAATAAAGTGTTTCTGACGAGGAAGGGCGGCTGCCCTTTCCTCGTCAGCTTTCTACTGCTGGCGTTTGAAACAGTTTCTTATCCAGTCCATCGGCGGGATGTTTTCGTTCTCTCCAATTGGCCGTTCATTTCTTGTAGGGCGCTTTTTGGCATTGGCGGCAGAGGCTGCGCCTTAACGGATCGGCAAGGTCTGTATCCGGAAAATTAGTAAACAGCACGAAGAATGAGACCCGGAACGTTTTTTAGTTCGCGCGATTCAAAAAGAGTCGCGCCAAAGCTCCGAGGGACTCATGAGCGACACGACGAATACGCCGTTGGATGTGAAATCCGGGACCGGGATTACGACACTCTCCTCGTCCGTTACCAGTGCAATCATCGAAAGCGGCGGTATTCTTTCGATGACCAGTGGCGGCGTTGTGTCGTCGGTAACCGTGGAAGACGGTGGTAAGCTTTTTGTCGGCAAGGCAGGCGACCACACCAGTGAGCCTGGTGTGCAGGGCACCGTCAGTGGCGGCACGGTGGCCGATGGCAGCTTCCTGACGATTTCAGGTGGCGGCCTTATCGAAAACACGACAGTCGCCACGAATGCTTTTGTCGTAGCCTCGGGAGCGGCGGCCAGCAACGTCACCCTTTCAGGATCCGATGCTCTGGAAAGCCTGTACGGCACTGACTCCGGCACGGTGATTCTTGCCGGGGCGAAGCAGGACATCAATGATGGGGTGTGGCCAGCGGGGCCATTGTGTCGGCGGGAGGCAATCAGGCGGTCCTCGCCGGTGGCAGCGCGTATGGCACCATTGCGTATGGTGTGGCGGGCCTTGAGCAGGAATCCATCACCAATGCGGGATACATATCAGGCGCGCAACTGATCGGTTCCGGCGCACTTTTGCATGCCGACGCCGGGTCGGCGGACGGGACACTGCTGATTTCCGGTGGTAGCGCCCTGATCGAGTCGGGCGCGACCATGAATGACACCACCGTTGAAAGCGGCGGCGTGTTGTTCGTGCATGCGGGAGGAAACGCTTCTGGTGTTGTCATTGAAAGTGGGGGCACTGTCAGCGGTGCGGGCGGCACTACGGCGGCCGATGCGACGGTAGCGAACATTGCCAATGCAACGATCGAGAGTGGTGGTGAACTCGATGCCGTCAATACGACGGTTTCGGGCGCCACGGTCGAAAGCAATGGGTATCTCGTTGCCTATCATGACAGTGGATATGCGCCGACGATTGACGCCGTCACGGTGCAGTCGGGCGGCACACTTGAACTCGTTCAGAGCGATATCACAGTCACCAACCTTACACTGGCTTCGGGCGGTATGCTGGAACTGGACGCGCTTAAAGGCGCGGACACTCCGAGCGTTTCCGTTTCGGGCGACACGGTGACGATTACGGCCACCAGCAACGGCACGACACTTACCCAGACCCTATCTTTCGCCGATACGCAGGGCACTCTTACGCCCGAGGAGTTCAGTTCGGCAGATTGGTCGGACGGCGTGCTAACCTATGTGGCCTGTTACCTGCTCGGCACACTGATCGCGGTCGAGAATGGAGAGGTTCCGGTCGAGACCCTGCGCATCGGGGATCGTGTGCGTACGGCTTCGGGCGCGTTACGGCCCATTCGCTGGATCGGTCGTCGTAGCTACGCCCCGGAGTTTGTCGCCAGTAATTCCAGCCTCTTTCCAGTTCTGTTCCGCGCGGGTTCGCTTGGCGAAGGTCTGCCGCGTCGGGATCTGCGTGTGTCCGCCCAGCACGCGATGTTCCTCGACGGCGTGCTGGTGCCCGCTGGCGCGCTGATCAATGGCCACAGCATCGTGCGTGATGAGTCCATCGGAGAAGTGAACTACTTCCACATCGAGCTGGACACGCATGATGTCCTGTTGGCCGAGGGAGCGGCTTCCGAGAGTTACGTCGAGGATGGCGCGCGGGGTATCTTCCAGAACTTTGCTGAATATTACAAGATCTATCCCGATGCGAGCCGGGAGTGGGCCGTGCGCTGTGCCCCTTATGTGGATGAAGGTGAGACGCTGCGGGCCATTCGCGCGAAGCTGGAAGAGTACGTATCTCTTCTGGAAACGGCCGAAATGGACGAGGAGTTTGAGGACGACAGCCGTTTCCAGGGATGGCTGGACAGCGTGATGCACAGCCGGATCGAAGGGTGGGCGTGGGATGCCCGGCATCCGTTCGACATGGCGTGCGTCGAGATTATTGTCGATGGCCGCTCCATCGCCACGTTATCGGCGGACCGCCAGCGCGGCGACATCGCGCGGGCCGGCATGGGTGCGGGCTGGGCTGGGTTCCGGCTGGATCTGGATGAGCCGCTGGACTGGCGCTGTGCGCATCGTGTCGAGGTGCGTCATGCCGTGTCCAAGGTGCCGTTGTCCGGATCGCCCAAAGTGCTGGAGCCGCTGGAGGTTCTGGATGAGGCGATGGAGCATGCCATCACCCGTGCGGTGAAGGGGCTGGCTTCCCGCCCTGAGCGTTTGCGGGCGTTGTCGTTCATGACGGAGCAGGTCGAACGTCTGCGTGCGCAGGAAGCGGAGTGCGACACACGCCGCGACGAAGTGGAGAAACTGGGTAAGGCGCGGAGGCGTGCGGGACGCGCGGCGGCGTCCATGCCCGAGATCAGGCGGGCGTTGGTGCTGGCCGAGACACTGCCCTGCGAAGGTCTGTCATCGGAGGCGACGGCGCTGCTTTCGCATATGCGCGGTCTTAAACGCCTTGGCTATGACGTAACCTTCGCGGCGGTGGGCCAGTGTGTTCCGGCTGCGATGGTGGCGGAGCTGGAAGCAGAAGGCGTGAGCGTGGCGCTGGCACCACTCTACACGTCGGTGGATGATCTGCTGCGGCGTCAGACCGATGCGTTTGAGGTGGTGTATCTGCGGGGGCAGTCCGTGGCCTTGGCTTATGCGGGGCTTGCGCGCCGTTATCTGCCGCGTGCCCGACTGCTGTTTGCTCTGCGTTCGTTGCGTCACCTGGCGCTGGCGCGGCGGGCCGATGTGCAGCAGGTTCCGGAACTCGGTCGAGCCGTTGCCCGACTGCGCACGCAGGAATTGACCACGGCCTTACTGTGCGATGCAGTCATCGTGCATTCCGAAGTGGAAGCGACCGGTTTGCGGGCTCTGGCCCCCATGCTGAACGTCCATGTCGCACCATGGAATGTGGCGGCCGTGTCGGTTTCGGTGGACGCTGTGCAGCGTTCTGGTGTCGCGTTCCTCGGACATTACGGACACATGGAAACGCTGGAAGCGGCTTCATGGCTGGTCCGAGACGTCATGCCGCGCGTGTGGGCGCAGGCTTCGCACATACGTTGTGTGTTGGCGGGTGAGGGGCCGCAGGATGTCGTGAGCGCTCTGGTCCGGACGGCTGGCGAGACATGCGGCGGTGTCGAGGTCGTGGGCGCCGTGGACAATCTATCGCGTGATTTGTTCAGTGCCGTACGTCTGGGCGTGGCGTCCCAGCGACTGGGAGCGGGTGTCGCCGCCAAGGTGGTGGACACGTTTGCGGCGGGGCTGCCCTGTGTGATGACACCTGTGGCTGCTGAAGGCCTTTCCCTTTCCAAGCGACTGGAAACGCTGATGTGCGGGGATGCCGACTCCATGGCGCGCCGGATCGTGCGGTTGCATGACGCCCCAGAAAAGGTCGAGTCACTTGGGCGGAGCGGTCAGCGTATGGTGCGGGCAATCTTCACCGCGACCGCTGTGGACAGTGGTCTGGCAGCGGCGCTGAATGTGTCGGTGCAGGCGGTTCGTCTCAGGGCCTGAGTGAGGGACCACGGGAGGTCCGCTCCTCCCGTGGTGTCGCCGGTTTATGGAAGCGGGTTGACGAAAAAAGAGGGGATATCGCTGTTGTCGCGGAGAGCCGCCAATGTGGTGTCCACTGCGTCCAGCGCCTCTCCGATCGAGACGTCCATGTCGAGATAACGATAGGTGCCGAGGCGCCCGAGAAAGGACACCCCTTTCGTCTTGCGTGCCATGTCCACGTAAGCCGCGAGCATGTCCTGCTCCTGCACAAGGCGGATCGGATAGTACGGGATGTCGTTCTCGTTTGCGAGGCGGCTGTATTCCCGGAAGCAGACCGTGCGCTCCAGCTTGTCGGCTTCCCATGGCGCGAAGTGCTTGTGTTCGGACACGCGCGTGTAGGGCACGGCTCGGTCGCAATAATTCATGACTGCCGTGCCCTGATAATCGCCCTCGGCGGTGAAGCGTTCGAAGTCGAGCGTGCGATAGCCCAAGCGGCCCAGTGGGAAGCCGAAGAAACGGTCGATCGGGCCGGTATAGAAGACGTGGTGAAACGTCTCCTTCACGTCTTCGAAGCGCGTCCCGAGAGCGCGTTCGATCTTTGGATGGTTGAGGATGTTTTCCACGATGGCGGTGTAACCGTCTTCGGGAATGCCCTGATGGGTGTGGTTGAAGTAGTTGTCGTCATAATTGAAGCGCACCGGCAGACGCTTGAGGATAGAGGCAGGCAGTTTCTTTGGGGAGAGGCCCCACTGCTTGAGCGTGTAGCCGTGAAAGAACGCCTCGTAGAGTTCGGGGCCGATCATAGACAGCGCCTGCTCCTCAAAGGAGCGTGGCTCGGTAATGGAGCGATCCGCCTTGGCGGCGATGAAGGCGCGGGCCTCATCGGGACGCAGGGTTGTGCCGAAGAACTGGTTGATGGTGAGCAGATTGATCGGCAGGGAGTAGACCCGGCCACCGGACTGGGCTTTCACCCGGTTGATATAGGGTCGAAACGATCCGAAGCGATTGATGTAATTCCACACGCGATCACTTGAAGTGTGAAAGATATGCGGGCCATAGTGATGGACCATGACGCCGGTTTCCGCGTCACGCGTCGTGTGACAGTTGCCCGCGACGTGCGAACGTTCGTCGATCAGCAGGATATCATGCCCATTTTCCGCGAGC
This sequence comes from Acetobacter estunensis, assembly GCF_019083805.1. Taxonomy (GTDB): domain Bacteria; phylum Pseudomonadota; class Alphaproteobacteria; order Acetobacterales; family Acetobacteraceae; genus Acetobacter; species Acetobacter estunensis_A. The sequence goes on along the minus strand of NZ_JAHRDV010000009.1, from coordinate 29,100 downwards.
GCACGCGCCATAATACTTCCGCTGAAACCAGCACCGACAATACAATAACGCATATTCAAATGTCTCCCGGGATCGTGACCCTATGATGTCGCAGGATAGGTCATTGGCCGTGAAGGCACCAGTAAAGCAGGACAGCACGATGGCAATTGGCAGTCTCTATGAAACCAGTAGTTCACCCCTTTCCGGAATCCCGCCTCTGACAGGGGATGTACAGGCCGATGTGGCCATTATCGGTGGTGGACTGACGGGGGTATCCACGGCTCTCCATCTGGCGCAGCAGGGCGCGCGTGTTGTCCTGCTGGAACGGCACGAGCCGGGATGGGGGGCTTCCGGTCGGAATGGTGGTCAGGTCAATCCGGGCCTGAAACCGCCGCCGGAGGAGGTGGAGAAGGATTTTGGGCCAGAGGTGGGAGGACGGCTGGCGCATCTGGCATGGAACGCGCCCGACCTAGTGTTCGAATTGATCGAGCGGCATGGCATTGCCTGTGATGCCATACGGGGCGGCACATTGCGGACGGCCACAGCGCCCTCCCAGATCCCGGCGTTGCGGGAACTGGCGGATCAGTGCCTTGCGCGCGGCTGGCCGGTGTCATGGTTGGATGAAGCAGCTGTGCAGACGCGCACGGGTTCGCCTTATCACAAGGCGGCGCTGCTGGACGCGCGGGGAGGGCAGGTCGATCCCTTGGCGTATACGCGCGGTCTGACACGAGCTGCGATGGAAGCGGGCGCACGCATCTGTTCGCAAAGTCCGGTCGTGTGTCTGCGGCGGTCCGCACGCGCATGGCAGGCGGTGACCCCTCAGGGCAGCGTGACCTGCGACAAGGTGGTGGTGGGAACGAACGGTTACAGTTCCTCGCTGATCAATCCGTTGCGACGGTCCGTTATCCCCGTTTACAGCGCCATCGTGTCCAGCACGCCACTGCCACAGGCTTTGCGTGAGCGCATTATGGCGCAGGGCGAGGTGTTGTATGAACTGGGCATCGTGACGGCTTATTATCGTGTAGACGCCCAGGGGCGGCTGCTGATGGGAGGACGCTCATTCTCCCATCCCGCACAGGGCGTGGCGAGTTTTCCCTTTCTGACGGCCCATGCCGAAAAGCTCTGGCCCGAACTGCGGGGAGCAGTCTCATGGACGCACGGCTGGAACGGACAACTGGCCATGACGCTGGATCATTACCCGCATTGGCATGAGCCGCAGCCGGGTCTGGTCGCGGCTCTCGGTTACAACGGGCGTGGCGTGGCTCTGGCCACGCTGACGGGACAGGAGATCGCCCGCTATCTGGCAGGCGAAGCCTCACCCCTGTTTCCGTTCACGCCCATCCGTCCGGTGCCGTTTCATCGCTTCTGGCGTGTGGGCGTGGCGGCTGGAATCGTGTGGGGGCGGCTGCGGGATCGTCTGGCGGGTGCCTGAACCAGTTACCGGTTTCCAAGATAGACATTACAGGATTTTGATGGCAGCCGGAGGGCGACAACGTCCTTCCGGTTTTCTCAAAGCGACATGGTGGAGGACGATCAGGAATTGACCGCTCCGTCTTTATGTCGTTACGGTTGGAGAATAATAATCCGCGATCCGGTTTTATGGCCCGATCTGCGGCTCCGAGATAACCTGCGCTCATGTCGTATGTGACAAGGGCGTGCCCCGGATAAGCCAAAAACGGCGTGTCCGATCGCAGGAGGAAACATGAGCGGACAGACCGTTTCCAGCCCCACGACCACAGGCGGCGCATTGCGCTCCCGTCATGTGACCATGATCGCCCTTGGAGGGGTGATGGGAGCCGGGTTCTTCGTCGGATCGTCGGGCGCCATTGCCACGGCCGGTCCGTCCGTCATCCTGTCTTACGCCTTTGCCGGACTTCTCGTTCTGTGTGTGAACATCATGGTGTGTCTGGTGGCGCTGCGGGCACCGGGGCGCGGCTCGTTCGTGGCGCAGATCGGCGGTGTGTTGGGGCATCGGTGCGGCTTCGTCATGGGGTGGACCTACTGGACCATCTGGATCACCACCATCGGTATCGAAGTCATGGCTGCGGCCACGCTCATGGCGCCATTTGTGCACCTGCCCTACTGGGTGATCGAGGCGCTGATTCTCGGGGTGATGACAGCGCTCAACCTTGCTTCCGTGCGCGGGTATGGCGAGGTCGAGAGTTGGCTGTCGGGGATCAAGATTCTGGCTGTGCTCGCGTTTCTGGGTGTGGGTTTGTACGCGCTGGCGGTCGGGCGGCATATCACCCAGCTTCCACTTCTTGAGGGTGGCTTCTTTCCTCATGGAGGCATTGCCGTGCTTTCGGCGGTCCCGGCGGCTGTGTTCTCCATGTCTGGCAGCGAAATCGGCACGATCGCGGCGCTGGAAACGGATTCGCCCGCGGCCAATATCGCACGGGTGGCGCGAACCATTGCGATCCGACTGGCGGCTTTCTTCATGACGTCCATCGGCATGTTGCTGTGCCTCGTGTCGTGGAAGGAATATGCGCCGGGCAATTCGCCTTTCCTGCTGGTGCTGGAACGCCTCAATGTGCCGTTCGCGCAGGATGCCATGACTCTGGTCATTCTGGCGGCCATCCTGTCCACGCTCAATTCTGGGCTGTTCGCCGCCTCACGCGTGCTGAACGAATTCGCATTATCCGGGTATGGGCCAAAGGCGTTTCATGACGCGACGAATGCCAGCGGTATCCCCCGTCGCGCCGTGCTGTGCGTGGCGGTCGCCTCGGGATTGGTTGCGCTTTCGGCTATTGCTTCCCCCAAGCTGGTTTTTGCTTTTCTTGTGAGTGTAATTGGTTCGTTCATCATCATCGATGATGTCCTGATCGTCATGGCGGGCATGAAGCTTGCGCCGGAACGTCGTGCTCTTGGCTGGTTCACGCTGGCCTGTCTGATGGCGGTTCCTGCCTCCATGGCGCTCTATCCGGCGACGCGTGGGGAATTGGCTCTGAGCGCGGGTGCCATTCTGGGCATTGTGGGGATCGGGAGTGTGGTGGGGTGGATGCGAGACCGGCAAGACGTGCGGCGTGCTTCATCCTTTCGTGGTGATGAGGGCATGAAAATAGGGGTGTCCGTGCCGGTGAGGAATGTGCCCCCGCAGCGATAGATCTGTCTGCGATGAGTGTAGATCGTTGTTCGAGAGCATCCACGTGTTGGATGATTACCCCAGTTTTGGAGTTTTCGTCTTGTTGAAGTGAGTTTTAATGTTTGTGGTATTACGAAACGTCATGCTCCCGCGTGATTTCAGTAAGACGGAAACATGCCAGAATGTTGGGCTGCTATCGGAACACCACACGATCACTGACAGTGTGTGTGTGCAAATTCTGAAGCTGTGTGTTGCCTTTAGGGGGAACCTCCCTTATCGGAGGTTCCCTGATCGCTTCGAGAAATGACACAATGCCACAGGTTGCGTGAGATGTTGCGATCAAACGCCGACCTTCTGAGAAATCCAGCGGGCGAACTCATAATTTGGCCGTTCGAGATGCGATAGTGTGCCGGGTACGGCAAAGCGGCTCTGTAATCCTTTCCAGACACGCTCCGTGCAGCCCTGATCTTCTCTGTTCACCTCATCAAGCAGAGTCTTGAGTGATGTAAAATGCTCTTGCGCCTGAGGATCTGCCATGAACTCGGGAGACAGGCCGCCGCCATAGAGAATGTTCACATGATCGACACCGTCCGGCGTAAGTGACAGATACCAGAAGTAACCGGGCGTCAGCGTGATGAGTAGAGATGGATAGATCGCCAGTAGCCATGTGCGACGGCGATCATCCCCTTGCAGCACTGTATTCCCCGGGTGAGCCAGAGCCAGCGGCACCGTGTCGTCCTTGAGAATGTGATGGTAATTGAACGCGGGAAAACCTTCGGGGCACACCATTTCGCGGAGTTTCGTGGTTCCCCCGATGGTTCCGGAGTGGCACATGGGCAAGTGATAGCTTTCCATGAAATTTTCCGCGAGGATCTTCCAATTCGTGTTCCAGCGGTGCTGCTCACTGAATGTCTGGACGTAATTCTCCATGTGCAGATAGCCCACAAGCCGATCCACATCCGCATAAAGTTCATGTGGTGGTGGAAGATCAGGGTCAAGCGTCACCATGATCCAGCCTTGCCAGTCCACACAGCGTATCTGCGGCAGACGGAATTTCTCTTTGCAGAACCCCTTGTTCTGATCCATGGCCGGAGCACCGCGAAGCGCTCCATCAAGTCCATAGCTCCATGCGTGATAGGGACAAGTGATGACCGACACATGCCCGTGCCCTTCCAGAAGAAGGGACATGCGATGTCGGCAGACATTCGACATCGCACGCAATTCTCCTTGCGCATCCCGCAGGACGATAATTGGCTCATCCGCGATTTTCATCGTCAGGTAGTCGCCGGGGGTAGGCAGCGAACTTGTACGTCCGGCGCATAGCCAACTCCCGGAAAAAATGTGCGATTGTTCCAGTTCGAGAAAATCAGGTGATGTATAGACCGCAACCGGCATCGCTTCTGCCTGTTCGAATGGAGCGGTCACATTTTCATTCAGTTCCGCAGATGCCGTGCACGTGCCCATTATAGTAATCCTCACGATATATTAAGCGTGAAACACGTTTTCCAAGAGCCCTACAGTCGGCGTGGGCTTGGAGGTGGTCCTCACCCCACCTTGATCCAACTCGTCTTGAGGGCCGAATACTTGTCGAACGAGTGCAAAGAGAGATCACGGCCAAAGCCTGACTGCTTCAATCCGCCAAATGGCGTCATCACTGAAAGAGCATCAACCGTGTTGATGGACACAGCTCCCGCTTCGAGTTTGTCCGATACGCGCAACGCCCTGCTCAAGTCGCGTGTCCACACTGAAGCGGCCAGTCCATAGACCGTATCATTGGCGAGAGAGAGCGCTTTTTCTTCCGTATCGAATGCCTGTACTGTCAACACAGGACCGAACACTTCCTCTCGCAGCAGTTCTGCCCCGGGCGGCAAATCTGTGAAGATCGTGGGAGTGACGAACGCATCCGATCCATTGATCACACGCCGCTCACCACCAGTAACAAGTCGGCCATCTTTCCTGGCCTGATCGATGAATTTCATGACCCGGTCAGCGTGGCGTCCATCAACCAGAGAGCCTGCGTGCGTCTGTGGATCCAGTGGATCACCCGGCTGGAAATCTGTGGCAAGAGCCGTAAGGCGTTCGAGCATTTCTTCCAGAACCGGTCGTTCGACCAAGAGTCGGGAGTTTGCGGAACAGACTTCGCCCTGATTGAAAAATATTCCAAAGGCCGCAGATGTCGCTGCCGCTTCAAGATCGGCATCGGCAAAGATCACGTTTGGACTTTTCCCTCCCGTCTCCGGCCACACCATCTTCATGTTGCTTTCGCCGGCATAGCGCATGAACATCTTGCCGATCGCGGTCGAGCCCGTGAACGCAATACAGTCCACCTCCATGTGTCGCCCCAGCGCCTGACCGGCATCTTCACCAAAGCCGGGTACCACATTTAGCACGCCGTCTGGAAGGCCCGCTTCACTGGCCAGTTCCGCAAGACGGAGCGCTGAGAGAGGAGATTGCTCGGCAGGCTTGAGGACGACCGAGTTCCCCACCGCCAAAGCCGGCGCGATCTTCCATATTGCCATCTCAAGCGGGTAGTTCCATGGAACGACGGCTCCCACGACCCCCAGCGGCACACGTCGGACCAGCGCCAGATCTGCCGTGCCCGTGGGGGCAATTTCTCCATAGAGCTTATCGATCGCTTCAGCGTGCCATTGCAGAATGGCGGCCGAACCGGGCGCGTCATACTGCAGGCTGTCACTGATCGGCTTGCCCATATCGAGCGTTTCAAGAAGAGCGAATTCTTCAAGGTGATCACGGATCAAGGCGGCCAGACGTAGCAGTACGTCCTTACGTTCGACAGGTTGCAGACCAGACCAGCGACGATCGGAAAATGCTCGTCGCGCGGCACCCACGGCCAGATCGATGTCTGCCACTCCGCCTCGCGCCACTTCGGTCAATACCGTACCTGTGGCCGGGTTCACGCAGGGAAATGTTGCGCCTGACACGGCATCGACCGCTCTGCCGTCAATCCAGCACCGATTGCGGAACCTGAGAGACTCTGCACGATTCTTCCATTCATCGTGTGTCATCATGATGGGATATATCCTTTTCAGGCTGCCTGTTTTTCAGGTGATGAGAATAGGAATGGCAGGATGTCGGTGGTCCCGATGACTCCAACCCGATGTCCGTCGGCTGTCTCGACTCCAAATGTGCCAGATGACGCAATGATCTGTGGTGCTGCGTCAACGATCCGTGCCTGTGCGGGCAGAACACCATTCAGAGTTTCATCCGCCGCTGGGCGCGCGATCGCTCCGATAGTGACGACATTGGCTTTTGGAATATTGCGCGTGAATGCTTCAATATACGCATTCTTCGGTCTCAGGACGATGTCTTCGGGTGTGCCGATCTGCACGATGCGCCCGGCTTCCATCACAATGATCCGCGTAGCCAGACGAACGGCTTCATCGAAGTCATGGGTCACGAAAAGGATCGTCTTGTTCACGATTTTCTGTAGACGCAGAAGCTCCTGTTGCAGTTCACGACGGATAAGCGGATCAAGGGCCGAAAAAGGCTCATCCAGAAACCATATGTCGGGATCTGTCACCAGAGATCGCGCAATCCCCACGCGTTGCTGTTGTCCACCGGATAACTGAGATGGATAGCGGCCGATGAGCTTTCCCAACCCCACCAGATCAATGGTCCTGCGTGCCTTTTCAATGCGTGAAGGGAGAGTTTCTCCTCGAACTTCAAGCGGGAGCGCCACGTTTTCTAGAACTGTACGGTGTGGCAACAGGGCGTAGTGCTGGAACACCATACCCAACCGATGACGACGGATATTGATGAGTTCCTGTGATGAAGCTCCCAGAAAGTCCTGTCCATCAATCAATAGCGTCCCATAAGAAGGCTCTATCAACCGACTGACGGCTCGCAGAAGGGTGGACTTTCCACTGCCCGATAGCCCCATGAGCGTGATCAGTTCGCCAGGCATCACATCAAAGCTCACGCCGCGCACAGCGCCGAAGAGACCGTGTTTTTCCAGAAAGGCATCATCCGGGGCACTGTTACGGTCGCCAATGAGCCTCTCTGCATTGGCTCCATAAATCTTCCACAGTTCCCCGACCTGCAATTTTGGCGTGGGAGCTGTAGACATGTCAGCTTCAGGTACATGCGACATCGTCTCAGCCTCTCTTGCGAATGAAGTCGGCACCGCGTTCCGCAATCATGATGGCCGGAGCATTAGTGTTGCCGTTAATGAGTCGTGGCATGACCGAGGCGTCAACGACACGCACGCCTTCCACGCCTTGTACCTTTAGATCGGGTGTGACGACCGCAGCAGAATCACTGCCCATGCGGCAACTTCCCACCGGATGATAGACCGTCTCGGCCTCTGCCCGAATGAAGGAATCGATTTCGGCGTCTGTGACATGCCCATCATGCAAGGTAATCGCACTACCACGCACACTATCGAATACTGAGCCAGAAAGAATATCACGGGTTTTTCTGACGGCATTGCGGAGAATGTCGATATCCCCCGGGGCGGAGAGGTAGTTCGCCGCGATTTTGGGATGCTTCAGCGGGTCATCGCTGGATATCGTGACGGTGCCACGGCTCTCGGGATACGCATGGTTGATATAGACGGTCATACCGTGTTCGCTCGGCCATCCGCTATCATGACTGGTGACCAGAGCCGGTGTAAGATGAAGCTGGATGTCGGGGTATTTCTGATCGTCCGCACTTCGGAAAAATGCACCGGTTGACAGAGGAGCCTCTGCCGCCACCCCCTTGCGCCCAAGCGCATAATGAAGCGTTGCTTTCATCGCGGCCATCGGCTGGAGCCATTTGTAATGGCTAATCGGTGCAGTAATTTGCGACATCAGACACACACACAGATGATCCTGCATGTTTTTTCCGACCTCGGGACTGTCCACCATGACGGGAATATCGAGACCACGAAGCACATCAGCTGGGCCAATGCCTGAAAGCTGTAGAATCTGTGGAGAATTGATGGTGCCGCCAGAGAGAATGATCTCTCCCTCACAGTAAGTTCTGACAATATCCTGTCCCCGCACATATTCCACACCCACGGCCCGATGTCCGGTCCACAGGATACGGTTCACTGTTGCCCCGGTGATAACCGTGAGATTGGGACGTTTACGTGCGCGTTTCAGAAAGGCCGTTGCCGTGCTCCAGCGGCGCCCCTTCCATACGGTGGCGTCAAAATCACCAAAACCGTTCTGATCGGCGGCATTGAAATCTTCGTTATAAGGATATCCTGCCTGCAGACCGGCTTCGATGAAAAGATCGCACAGTTCGGAGGTCCTCACACCCCGTGTGACATGCAGGGGCCCTTGGGCACCATGATATCGACTTGCCCCGCGCACGTTGCTCTCACTCTTGCGAAAATATGGGAGCACATCTTCGTAACTCCATCCTGTCGCACCGAGCTGTTCCCACGCGTCGTAATCACCGGCATTTCCTCGCGTGTATACCATGCCGTTGATGGCGCTGCTGCCACCGAGCACCTTGCCTCGTGGCCAGAACAGCCGCCGGCCGTTTAGTTCCGCTTCGGGCTCCGTATAATATCCCCAGTTCAAAGAGGCCCGTGGTGCCACGGCTGGAAGAGCTGCCGGTATGTGAATCAGCGGATGAGCGTCACGGGGGCCTGCCTCAAGAAGCAGTACGCTTATGGTCGGGTCCTCGCTCAGTCGCGCAGCCAGTACACATCCAGCCGATCCAGCTCCAACGACAATATATGTGTGAGTCATTCGTCCGTTCCATCTTCTGGATGCATGATTACTGTGACTGGCGGCCCGCAAATCCACCAATGATCTGGTTGGCGATCAGTGAAAGGCTGGCGACGGCAAGTCCTGCAGTCAGCCCCTGACCGGCATCAACCCGTGACAACGCATTGACGGTTTCACGACCGAGATCACGTGTGCCAATCAATGCCGTTACGACAAGCATTGCCAGCGCCATGTTCACGGCGAAATTGATACCCAGAAGGATATGCGAGCGTGCCATGGGCAGTTCGACCTTGCGCAACATCTGCCACTCCGTCATGCCAAGCTGACGTCCCGCTTCCTGCAATGAGAGTGGCACTTCACGGATGCCCAAAGCTGTGAAACGGATGACCGGACACATGGCAAACACCACGACCGCGACAAAGGCTGAAAAATCACCGGAGCCAAAGAACATGATCACCGGTATCAGATAGACAAAGGCAGGAAGCGTCTGCAGAAGATCGCAAAGAGTCAGGATGAAACGTCCCCACCGTGGGTGTCGCCCTGCCACGATGCCTACCGGGAGCCCGATGAGTGCTGCCATAATCACCGAAATCAGGCACAGATAAACCGTCATCATTGTGGGCTTCCACATCCCGACAGCCGCTGGGAATGTGGCCAGAGCCGCCACCAGCAGCATCCCGCGCCAGCCCCGCGCGCAGTAGCCCAGAAACGCAAGAAACAGCACCACGCCACTCCAAGTGAGCGTCTGCATTTCATCGCGCAGCGGCATGAGCATATGAATCAGAAGCCAAGCCTTGATGTCATCTGTGAGCCAGAACAGGTTGACGTTGATCCACTCAACAGCGTTATCGACCACATTGCCTGAGGAGAAACGCCAGCTATTGGGAAAATGCACGAGCGCAGCTTCATGAAAACTGACAAGAGTAGGGACAAGTAGGAGCAGAGCCGCCACTCCCAAATCGCGCCATCCCGTACCGCGAGTACTTGCCACTGGGTGTGATGCACAGAAGCGGTCGAGCAGAATGGCCAGAATGGTGACACCGAGACCAGCTTCCAGCCCACGCCCGATGTTGAGTTGCCGCAAAGCAATCAGGATATTGTATCCCAATCCCGCCGTTCCCACGAGCGATGCGAGCACCGTGCAAGAAAAGGACAACATGATGACCTGATTCACGCCGGTCAGCAGATCCTGGCGTGCGGAAGGCACAAGAATGAGGAACAGCCGCTGTCCGAAGCGACACCCCATTGAATCGGATACTTCGCCGAACTCGGTCTCTGCTCGTGTCAGTCCGGAAACCGTTGTGCGCGCCATGATGGGCACAGTGAAGATGACGGTCGCCAGAATGGCGGTGGCGGATCCAAGGCCAAAAAATCCAACAAGTGGGACGAGATAGGCAAAAATCGGGATTGTCTGTAGCTGGTCAAGCATCAGGAGAGTTGTGGCCTGCATGCGCTTTTGGCGCCACAAAAGCACACCAATGCCAAATCCAAGCACAATTCCGAATGGCACTGCGACACCTAGCAGGGCAAGTGTCTGCATGGCGCTTTGCCACAGCCCCAATCCCAGAAGATAAAGAACAGTCATTAGGCTGAGGGTGGCCAGCGCGCCTCCGCCACGCCGCCATCCGAGCCAGACGGTCGCCAGCGATACGCCCAGCCACGATAGCGGTGGCGCTACCACCACCTTCGTGGCCCCACCTCCGCGTGACACGCCATCAACAAGAATCTCTTCCAGAAGATTGGCTGGCCAAGCAATGAATGAGGCAAAAGCACGTGTCGCATCCTTGACGGTGACACCTGCAAAAACATGACATCGCGCCAGCCTGTCCAACCCGCTGCCGATGGCTGTTGCCAGAGGAATCACGGCTTCATGCGGCCATGCCACCAGCCAGTGCGGGAGCATATTCCCCGCATTCGCACACAACGCTACGATCAGCAGCAGAAGCGCCGGAAGGACCACAAGACCGCCATTCCACCGGCCAGTGGCGGCTGGTTCTATTGAAATCATAAATCCGGACATCGTGAATTCACTTCAGCCAGGTTGTCCACCTGTCCTTGTTGTGATCCATCCACTCGGTTACGACGGCATCGGACGTCTTGCCATCAAGGCTGATTTCCTCAAGCGCCTGCCCATACTCATGGTTATTCAGAGACATGGCCTTGAAAATTTTGTAGGCACCGGGCCATTTTGCACTCGCGCCGTTATAAGCCAGCTTGAGGATCGGGCCTTTGGGCTTCTCGCACGCGAAACTACCGCTTTCGATACACTCCTTGGTGTAGGGCGGAAGCTCCACATACTCTCCTTTGAACGCCACAGGTGCCCAGTGGGGTTCATATAGCCATGCCAGAATAGGCTGATGGCGCTGAACAGCCGCTTTCACCTCTGCCAGCAGTGCTGCTTCAGAACCCGCGTGTACGACTTCGAAATTCAGGCCGAGATTCTCGACACGCTTTTCATCGTTGCCGCCCCAATCCTCCGGATAAACCAGAAGACGTCCCTTGGAACCTGTTTCTGGGGTAGCAAACAGAGCGGCGCAGGCATTAAGTGCCTTATAGGATGGAAGGCCGGGACATTTTTCCTTGACGTAGAGCGGGTACCAGTAACGGTCCATGCCGACAAGACCGCTCTCACCTACTTCCGTTACCTTCTTTTCGGTCAGAAGTTTTTCGATTTCAGGATGACTGGTGGTCCACGCCTCAGGCTGGAAAGTGATATCTCCGTTTTCCAGCGCTGTATTTACAGAACTAGCGTCAATAGTAATAATCTTAGTGCTGTAACCGGCTGCCTGCAGCAATCGTGAAAGCAACAAAGCACTGAATTCGCTACCAGCCCAGTCATGTTGAGCAATTGTGATTGTATCGTTGGATTCCGCTGCCGCCATGGCGACTGAGGTCGTTACGGGTAGACAGGCTACGAGAGCGGCCTTCAGAAGACGCCCACCCCAGATACGTGAAGCCATGCCTCTCTCCTCCATCGCAATTAGATTCGGTATCGCAACGATATGAATATGCGCTCACTCCAAGCGCTCTGTGTATCTTATCATACAGAGAGCCCGATCATTCAGGTTAAGCATAATTGTTTTTTTTGACCTTTTGGTTTCGTTTATCTGAGCGTGTGGATGATCTTGCTACAAAAGAGACGGCAATTTGAATGTGAGTTTTTGCCAAAATGCATAATCTCGAATTATTTTCAGATTTTGGTATAAATAAGAAATATTGATCTGATGTTTTTGATAACTTGGGTATGGCGCTGTGGCATCATAATCTATGCGAACTATCCGCCTATATTTGGTATGCACCCCGTTATGACATTGCGTAGCGTAAGATAGTCAATGGCTTGCCACGGGGCAAAATGAATTTTGCGGCCACAACCTAAGCGGCGAGATACCGTAGCACGTTGATAATTTCACGGAAGTCTGTTGTTCGTTTCTGATTTCACCGTTTTCTGGACATGGCAGGAGACTATACGCCCCTTCTGACGATTCACTATGCGAATTCTCCAGAAGGGCTGCCACGTCAGACATTACACATGACTCTATGAAGACAAAGTGATTGGAAAAAACGATAATCTGACACCCTACGGAAAAATAAAAACATGATCCAAACGGTGTGGTGAGGATAATTGGCAACCTGATTGTTCGACGACTGATAAAATATTTTTCTTAAAAATATCCATTAATAAACAATATATTGTGATTTTTTGTGTAATAAATCACGTCGATTTTTGACGGCTTGGGATAAATTTTTCGGCTGCGAATCGCATTATTTTTCTTGACGGACTCGTGACGGTTCCGAACCAATCGTTTTGTCGGATGACAGTAACGGAGTTATTTGATTGCGCGATAAATCGGATCTGGATCTGCAACACCTCAGGTCGTTCCTTGCCGTCGCGGAAACATTGCATTTCACGTCCGCGGCACACCGGCGTGGCATAAGCCAGTCGACCATAAGTCAGCACATCAATCGTCTGGAAGAGACGCTGGATGTCAGTCTGCTGTCGCGCTCCACCAAGGTGGTTGAGCTGACTCAGGCGGGTCAGACGCTCATTTCTCTGGCCCGGGATATTCTTCAGCAGCAAGACCATATATTTGAACTCTCCACGACACTCGATCGACCACAACACATCCGTATCGGGTTGACGGAAGATCTTGTGCTTTCGGAATTTCCTCGTGTTCTACGTAATTTCCGCAAACAGAATCCAAAGACAAAAATCAGTCAAACGATCGCTCTAAGTCATCAACTGCGTAACGAACTCAACAAAGGTGAAATAGACCTGATGTTCGGGATGCAGGGCCCCAACGAAGGGCATGGTGTTCCGTTATGGCAGGAAAAATTGTCCTGGTATGCGTATCCAGAGGAAAAGCTTGTAGATGAAGCTTCCATTCCGTTGGTAGTTTTTCCTGAAGGAAGCGTGACGCGCCGCATCGCGATTGAAACCCTCAATCGGTATAAATTGCGTTGGCATATAGCATTTTGCAGTGAGAGTCTTGGAGCTCTGCTTGCGGCTGTAAAAGCTGGATATGGCTGCACACTGCAACCCGCATTTCTCAAACGAAGTGTCCTGACCGAACCGGTTTTTTTGCCCGCCTTGCCCGAAGCGCCGTCCGTCAACTTCGTGGCGTTTAACGACCGCCCAGAATTCAGTGCGCCTGAACAGCAACTGATCGATGGGGCGAAGGCCATCTTTCCCGCTTGATCTTCATTTCTCCTTCTGAAAACGGACAGACCTATGAACCCGATCGCATCTGAAAAACGCACGAATCGTTTCGGAACAGCAATGATACCGCTCGGTTTCATACTGGCTGCTTTTCCTGAAGTCGCGTCCGCGGCCTCTGCCGTGACCGATAATACTCTTGTTGTGCATGGCAAATCGGGGCAGGAAGCGCGGGCGCGATCCATGACCGATCCGTCCGTACCCGCCTACGTGCCCACAAACAGTACACCGGCCGGCATTCCGTCGCCACCTTCTGCAAACAGTGCGCACTCCATTGGAAAACAACCTTATCTGTTCTCGATGCAGGTCAAGCCGATCGTATCTGCCGGAAAGTTTCTGGGAGATCACGGCATCTATTTTACGGGCTGGAATGTCGCACAATATTCGGGCGTGCCGGCAGGCGGCATCGACCACGGGTCGTTTTTCAACAATTTCGCAGGTGTCGGAATTGATCTGGATATGCAGCGCATCGCCAGTATCCCGGGAGCCAAGATCCACTTTCTAGCCGATGAAGTGGCAGGAAACGGCAGAGCTGGTGGCGATACGGGATCGAGTTGGGGCTTCGTGTCCTATTATGGCAATCATAATGGATTTCAGGTGCGTGAATTCACATGGGATCAGGCCCTTTTCAATAATCATTTGTTTGTTCTCGCCGGTCGTTCCATGCCCAAAGGCGGCGAATTCGATGGTTCCGAACTTTACTGCATGTTTCCGAGCTTTTTGTGCTCGGTGCCAACCACACTGACCATCAATGGTTCGATGCCCTCTTTTGTCACATCGTCCTGGGGCACTCGCCTTCTCTACAAGCCAACGTCGAAAACCTACATCAAGACGGGTATTTGGGAAGCCGAACCGTGGCTGAAATCTTCCAATCATAACAGTTGGCCCGGTCCGGACTGGGGGTTCGACAAGGCTGAAGGCGAATACATCCCAACGGAAGTCGGGTATCGTACCAATTTTACCAATGACAAGTATCCGCGTGCCTATGATCTCGGTTTTGTCTATGACACGGCGGCGTATTCCGATCCATTATACAATACACTTGGACAATCACGCCCTCTTCACGGCGGCACAGCCATGACGCGGCGCGGGCGCACACAGCTGTATCTGCAAGCGCAGCAGATGATCTGGAAGCCGGAGGAAAATGGAACGCGCGGTCTGATCGTGTTTGCCGCAGCCAACCTCATGACATCCGGAGATGCCGCAGTAAAAGATGGGTTTGTTGCGGGTCTGTTCGATTGGGGACCGTTTGCCTCCCGGCCGCGCGACTATATCGGGTTCGTCAGCCAGACATTGATATGGGATCGGCGTCAGGTGCACGCCATGGACGACACGATGGCAGCGCATGGGCACCACAACCAATGGGCTGCGCAGGAAACGATGATGGAACTGAACTACGGCCTCAATGTTGCGCCGGGCGTCATGTTCGTTCCCTACATTGAATACATCTGGAACCCGGATCAGCTCGGTCGAAAGACCATCATTCCCAATGTAAACACCGCCATACAGGCCGGACTCAGTGTGAATGTGCAGTTCAGTCCCGCTTTCGGCATTCCTACACTTCAGCGTGTGCGGAACTGAACCACGCGCCAGTTGAAAATACCTCTTTCTGCAAGGACAGATTCATGAGCAACACCAGATGGCATCAGATGATGGCCGGACTGGCCTGTATGGCGGCCATATCGTCTCCTCAATATGTCTGGACCCTTTTCACACCGATGCTGAAAGCCGATTTTGGAGCCAGTGGAGCGGCGTTGCAGGTTACGTTCTCGTTGCTGATCGTCTTGCAGACATTGTTTTCGCCCATTCAGGGGTGGATCGGACGGTATGTGGCGGCACGTACGCTAATCATGGCCGGTGTGGTGCTGACGGGCTTGAGCTGGATTGTGACAGCTCATGTCTACAGCTTGAACATGCTTTACCTGAGCTACGGTGTATTGGGAGGTGTTGGAACCGGCACGGTCTATGTCGGTGTGGTGTCTTTGCTTATGCAGTGGTTTCCTCAGCGACGTGGCATGGCCGCCGGGGCTGCTGCGGCTGGTTATGGCATGGGGGCCATGCTGACCACTTTTCCCATTTCGCACACGCTCGCCGCGTCGGGGTGGCGCGATACAATGAGCCTGTTCGGTGCGGTTATCATTGTGATGGGGCTTCTCGCGGCCTGGTTTCTCAAGGTTCCATCTTCTGCCGTCTCGGTTGATAGGTCCGGACTGGGTGAAGCGGGGTATTCAACGTCGTTTGTCGTGAAAACGCCTCTCTTCTGGTTAATGTTTTTCATGATGGCGACAATGGCGACCTCAGGACTGATGGTGACCTCTCAACTCGCGCAGATCGCTCTCGATTTCAACGTCGCGCATCTGACCATTCTTGGAATGGCGGCGCTTCCACTCGCCATGACGCTTGATCGTGTCGCCAACGGTCTGACGCGTCCACTGTTCGGGTGGGTTTCGGATCACCTTGGGCGTGAACGGACAATGGCATTTGCTTTCACGCTTGAAGCCGTGGCGCTCACCTGTTGGCTCGCGCTGGCGCATCATCCCGTGGCGTTCGTGCTTTTATCTGGCGTTGTCTTTCTGGGTTGGGGAGAAATCTTCTCTCTTTTTCCTGCAACACTCACGGACACATTCGGCACAAAGGATGCATCGCGCAATTATGGACTTTTGTATATGGCGCAAGGTGTAGGCGCCGTGTTCGGCGGACCACTGGCGGCATGGATGCATCAGACGAGCAGCAGTTGGTATCCGGTCTTTGCCTGTGCGATCGGCGGTGATCTTCTGACGGCACTTCTGGCTATTGTGGTTCTGCGACCCATGCGGCGGCGCTTCATGACGAGCAGGGGATGATGCGAAGCCCCGATCCTTTTCTGACAGCACTCATTGGAGCTGTTCTTCTCGCAACGGCGTTTCCTGTCAAAGGGTCTGCAACCGAATTTCTTGGTCATGTCACAAACATTCTGATCATGGCCATGTTTTTCATGCAGGGTATAAGGCTTGAGAGACGAGCTGTTGTGGAGAACATTCGGAACTGGAAGCTCCAGGGATTGGTGCTGCTCTGTTCGTTCGTTCTGTTTCCTTTGATCGGCATGGGGCTACACGCATTCATGCCGGAAATTCTCGATGATGCGACGTGGCAGGGTGTCCTGTTCCTGTGTTGTCTACCCTCGACGGTACAGTCCTCGATCGCATTGACATCCATCGCGGGAGGTAATGTTGCGGCGTCGATCTGTGCTGCGACCCTTTCGAATATCGCCGGTATTTTTCTAACTCCTGTTCTGGTCGCACTGGTTTTGCATAAGCAGGGCGTTTGGTCCGCCAATTCAGTGATGGATATCGCCTCACAGTTGCTGCTGCCGTTTCTGGCAGGACAACTCTTGCAACCCATGCTTCATGCATGGGCACATCGGCGCAAGAAGATCATTTCCATCTTGGATCGTTCTTCCATTCTGTTGGTGGTCTACACTGCGTTCAGCCACGCTGTAGTGATGGGGATCTGGTCACGTTTTTCCGCTCGTGAACTGCTCCTGCTGGCTCTTGTCGATATGGGAATACTTCTGAGTGTGCTCGGGATCAGCTGGGGAGCAAGTCGCCTGTGCGGATTTTCTTCACGGGATGAAGTGGCGATTGTCCTGTGCGGATCGAAGAAGTCCCTCGCATCCGGGATTCCTATGGCCAATGTCATCTTTCCCGATGGGATCGCCGGTTTCGTTGTTCTTCCTCTGATTCTGTACCACCAGATTCAACTCTTTCTCTGCACACTGATTGCCCGCCGTTATCGCCGGAAACACGAGTCAGGTTCCTGATGTTGCATACATTTCGTTCATTGCGCGGCATGGTGACATCGCCGCATCATCTGGCGAGTCTGGCCGGGCTGGACATTCTCAAGGACGGTGGCACCGCAATTGAGGCGACGGTGGGTATGGCGGCGGCCTTGTCCGCAGTTTATCCGCACATGACCGGTTTGGGGGGCGATGCTTTCTGGCTGATCTCATGGCCCGATGGGCGAACGCAGGTGATCGATGCCTGCGGTGTCGCTGCTCAAGGTGCCACACGTGAACTGTATTTATTGCAAGGCCTTACCGATATTCCATGGCGGGGTGGTCTTGCCGCCAACAGTATGGCAGGCACGGTCTCGGGGTGGAAACTGGCACTCGAACAGAGTGCACGGTTGCAGCCCAATCTCTCTCTGGAACGTCTGCTTCGCGATGCTGAGCATTATGCCTCATCTGGTTATGCCGTGTCGGAGAGTGAGGGGAGTTTGCTCAACGAGAAACTGGAGGAACTTTCGGACGATGCCGCTTTTCTGAAAGCTTATTCGGATGAAAATAGGCAGGTTGCCGCAGGGGACATTCGTTACAACCCGGCGTTGGGACAGACATTGCGGAAACTTGCCCGAAATGGCTTGGAGTCTTTCTATACCGGAGACGTGTCGCGTGTGCTGGCGGCAGATCTGGAGCGTGCCGGGAGTCCTTTACGACCAGAGGATTTCTCCCGGCATCGGGCGCTTTTATGTCGGCCTCTGCATACTGCAATACGGGGAGCGCATCTCTACAATACACCGCCACCCACACAAGGCGTGGCATCGCTTGCCATTCTCAAACTCTTTGACCATCTGCGCGCAGATGAGGTTGATGGCTACGAGCATGTGCATGGTCTGGTGGAAGCGACCAAGAAAGCTTTCATATTTCGGAATCGCCATGTGGGCGATCCGGCCTGGATGACACAGTCGGCACAGAACTTTCTCGATAACAGTGCCGAAATCAGCCGTCTCGTGGCTGGGATCGACATGCATCGCGCCATGCCATGGAATGCCCGTTCCCAGATGGGCGATACGACATGGATGGGGGCCATCGATTCGTCAGGTATGGCCGTCAGTATGATCCAGAGTCTGTATTTCGAGTTCGGATCGGGGGTTTTCCTGCCGGAGACGGGAATCGTCTGGCAGAATCGTGGTTCATCGTTTCGTCTGGAAGAAGGCGGGTGGAATGCTCTGGAGCCGGGACGCCGACCCTTCCACACTTTGAACCCGGCACTGGCCCGCTTTAGTGACGGTCGAACCATGGTGTACGGAACGATGGGCGGGGAAGGACAGCCTCAGACTCAGGCGACAATTTTCACACGATATGCTCGTTATGGGGTTCCGCTGCAGCAGGCTGTAACGGCGCCGCGTTGGCTTTTGGGGCGGACATGGGGAGAAGAAAGCTCTTCACTCAAAATGGAAGAGGGCTTCAATCCTGTTGTGTTGGAGCGGTTAAGAGAAGCTGGCCACGATGTGGAAATCGTCCCGGCGTTTTCCTCCATGATGGGGCATGCCGGTGCCTTGGTCAGGCATCCGGACGGCCTCATTGAAGGCGCGTCCGATCCCCGTAGCGATGGCGTGGCCTCTGGTTTCTGATGCTTGCTTTTGTTCGGGGATATTCTCGCATTGGCGCCGGGTTGAGAATATTTCCGGTGCAGGCAGTCAAGCCATGCAGGCTTGCTTGAGTCTCGGCAGGGACGACGCCGTTTCCAGCGCGTCCCTGAAAACCTGTTCAGGAGGCTGGGAAGATTTTCCCCGGATTCATGATGTTCTTCGGGTCCACCGCGTTCTTGATGCGGTGCATCATGTCCAGTTCCGCGCCACCGCGCCATGACGGCATCATGTAGGTCTTGAGCTGGCCCACGCCGTGCTCGGCGGAGAAAGAGCCACCCAGTTCGCGCACGATGTTGGCGACCGTATCCATCATCTCATGATCGCGGGCGAGGAAGGCGTTGCCGTCCATGCCTTCGGGCTGAACCAGATTGAAGTGGATGTTGCCGTCACCGATATGACCGAACGGCGCGACACGGATGCCGGGAATGAGTTTCTCGCACGCAGCGGTCGCGCGGTCGAGGAAGGTCGGGATGGCCGACAGTGGCACGGAGACGTCATTCTTGACGGATGCACCGGCGCGTTTCTGCGCCTCCGCGTGTTCTTCACGCAGCTTCCACAGGGCAAGCCGCTGCGCCTCGCTCTCGGCCAGCACGGCGTCGCTCACCAGCCCGTCTTCGAATGCCTTGCCCAGCACCTCTTCCATCAATTCGCGTAGGGCATCGCCTCCGCGCGGGCTGGCCAGTTCCACCAGCACATAGGCCGGAGCAGGTTCGGAGAGTGGAAGGGCGGCCTCAGGAATGAGCGTGTTGACCAGATTCATGCTCAGCCCGGACATGAATTCGAACGCCTGAATGGCGCTTGGCTCGGTGTTGCGGAAGGCCGCGAACAGGGCGAGCGCGGTTTTGGCGTCGGCCACGGCGCACAGCGCGGCCTCAATGGATTTCGGCTTGGGCTGGAGTTGGAGAATGGCGGTCGTAATGAGACCGAGCGTGCCTTCGGAGCCAACAAAAAGCTGACGCAGCGCGTAGCCGGTGTTGTCCTTGCGCAGCCGGCGCATCAGGTTGAGCACCTGTCCATCGGGCAGGACCGCTTCCAGACCCAGCACCAGTTCGCGGGCATTGCCGTAGCGGACGGTGTTGTTGCCGCCCGCGTTGGTGGCCAGCACACCGCCGATCTCGGCCGAGCCTTCGGACGAGATGGACAGCGGCAGCATCAGCCCCGCATTGGTGGCGGCATCCTGCGCGGCTTTCAGCGTCACGCCCGCTTCCACGACCATGGTGTTATCGATGGGATCGATCTCGCGCACACGATTCATGCGGCTGGTGACAAGCACCAGCGCGTGCCCTGTCGCGTCCGGCGTGGCCCCGCCCACCATGCTTGTGTTGCCACCCTGTGGGACGACCGGCACGCCATGCTCGGCGCACAGGCGCACGACTTCGGCGCAGGTCTGCGTGTTGGCCGGGCGGGCAACGGCGCAGGCGCGCCCATGGAAAAGATTGCGCCAGTCCGTGAGGTAGGGCGCCATGTCGGATGAGGCCGTCAGCAGGCCGCCGGAACCGAGCACTTTTTCAAGAGCGTCATGCAACGAAGCGGGGAGGGAGCCTGTGGCGGTCATGGTGACGTTCCGGTCTGTCGGGAGAATGAAAAAGGCTCAGTGAGCCAGATAATGGGCATTGGAAGGTGCCGGAGGGGCGGGAAGGAGTGAGTGAAACAGCTCCGTTCCGGCCACGCCCGCGATGCAGCCCACTACGAAGGCCAGTCCGATGAGGCTGTAACGCGGTGTGCTTGCGGCTTGTGCCGCGATGAGATTGCTCTGTGTCTCAGCGCGCGCCTGCTGGGTCAGGAACAGTTCCGCTTTCAATGCCGCATTGGCGGCCCGGACGTTGCGCAGTTCCAGATCGAGCCGCGTCATGCCTTCCGTCAGTTCCCGCACGCGCTGGCGTTCCTGCTGCACATCGGCGCTGCTGGCGCGCGAGGTGCGGCTGCGGGTGGATGAGGACGAGGCGCGCGATTTCGGCGGATTGGGCGCGATGGCGGTGAACAGGTTCTTCAGCGCCCCGCCCGTCACCTTGTTACGCTGGGCGCGGGCACGCAGCGCGGTCAGGGCCGTCTCGGACTGTCCCGGCTGATCTTCGAGCACCAGCGCCAGAATGTCGGAGAGGATCTTGAGTTCCTTGGGATCGAGCGTGTCGCTCATGCGACGGGGCACTCCTGTGCGGAGGGTGGTGAGGTAACGGGACGCGGTGCTGCGGCACGGGTGAGACGGTCACGAATGGCAGCGCCCAGTCCCTGCTGAGGGATAGGCTGAACCGCGATACCGCGCAGGCCCAGACGCGTTCCTTCATGGTCCAGATGACGCAGACCTGCGAACAGCCGGGCCGCCGCCTCATCCAGAGCCTGCCGTTCACTCAGATTCCACACGAGAGGAGAGCCGGTCAGCGGTGCGCCGAACGCCAGCAATGCCTCTCCATCTTCCACGGATGTGGCGTTCAGTCGCACGGGAAGGGTCGGTGCGTAGTGGGAGGACAGCATGCCCGGTGCAACGGGTGTGGCGGAAGCGAGAGGAGCCGAGCGCTCCACGGGGCCGATCAACGCTTCGATGTCTTCCACCGTGACGCCACCGGGGCGAAGCAGGCGGGGTTTTTCGCCGGAAAGATCCAGCACCGTGCTCTCCACCCCTACCGGGCATGGGCCGCTGTCGAGCACTGCGTCGATGCGTCCGTCGAGCCCGTCGAGCACGTGAGCGGCGGTCGATGGGCTGACGGCCCCTGAAGGATTGGCTGAAGGGGCTGCAATGGGGCGTCCGACCGCACGCAGGAGCGCGAGTGCGCTCTGACATGCGGGCACGCGCACGGCGGCGGTGGGCAGACCTGCTGTCGCAAGGTCACAGATCTCGCCGCGCGGACTGCGGGGCAGAACAAGAGTGAGCGGGCCGGGCCAGAACCGCTCGGCCAGCTTCTGCGCGCGAGAGTCCGCCGTGACCTGCGTGAAAGCCGCCTCCGCATCGGGGAAATGGCTGATGAGTGGGTTGAAGCGGGGGCGACCTTTTGCCTCGAATATACGGGCGACGGCCAGTGAATCCGTGGCGTCCGCTCCAAGGCCGTACACTGTCTCTGTGCCGAACGCGACAAGACCGCCCGTGCGCAGGATTTGGGCTGCGCGGGCCAGTCCGTGGTCAGTAGGGGTGAGGCGTTCGGTCATGCGGCTCCTGTCACAGGATGCGCTTACCACGGATGAGCATCCGATCACAGATTCGATGAAAATCCGGTCATGTGGCGTCGCCGAGATCGCCGATGCACACGAAATGCGGGTTTTTCCATCCTACCTTACCATAGCGCAAGGGACCGCTGCCATCGAGACACAGTACCTCTCCCCCCGCGGCTTCCACGATGGCCTGCGGGGCGGCTGTGTCCCATTCCATCGTTGGGCCAAGGCGGGGATAGAAATCCGCCGCGCCTTCGGCCACGCGCACGAACTTCACGGCCGAGCCGATATTGCCCAGCGAGGCCACGCGGCGCTGTCCAAGGAAACGCGCCAGTTCCGGGGCGTCGCCATGGTGTCGCGATGCCAGCACACTCAGTCCTTCGGCGGGTGCCTTGCGGACGTGGATGTCGTGCGTGCCCTGCGCGTCATAGCGTTTGGCGCCCAGGCCCATGCCGCCCGTGTAGAACTGGTCATAGGCGGGGAGCGCCATTGCGCCCAGCACGGCGCGGTGATCGCGCACGAGTCCGATATTGACGGTGAAATCGTCGCGGTTGGCCGCGAACTCCCGTGTGCCATCCAGCGGGTCCACCAGCCAGTAGGTATGTCCGGCTTCCGTGACGATGCCTGCGGCCACTTCTTCCTCGGCAATCACGGGGATGTGCGGCGCGACCGCACGCAGGCCCGAGAGGATATGCCGTTCTGCCGCCTGATCGGCTTCGGTGACGGGAGAGCGGTCGGATTTCGTGGTGGTGACGAAGCCCTTGGCGCGGATGTCATTGATGATTACGGCGGCCTCGCGCGCAAGGCGCAGAGCGAGGGCGAGCAGATCGGTGTCGGAGGGGAGGGGCGTGTCGGACATCATGCGAGTATCTCTTACCCGACGGGGATGAAGGTGCAATTTAATATCGTGACCGGTCCGTGGAGGAGGTGCCCTGCGTGACATGCAGACGCGCCGGTTGCCAACGCTTCCGCCCGCCGTTACGCCTTGGGCATCATGGAGGAGGCGGCCTGTCCGTTCTCCGTTTTCCTGCCAGAAACGAGGCCTCATCGTGACCGAGATCAGCTTCTCCGACCTTGCACTTCCTTCCGACGGCGCTCTGGCCCTTCCCGAGTTCACCGATTCCGATCGTTCAACGTTTTTCAAAGCCGCGGACGACGCCACGAATGGCGCGCTGTCCCGCGCGGTGGAAGCGGCTTCCTTCACCTTCCGCAAAGGCACGACCTGTGTGGTGCTGGCGCCGGGTGCGGGATTGGACCGTGTGGTGCTCGTGGGTCTCGGTCCGAAAGCGGATGTGACAGAGACCGTCGCTGAGCAGGTGGGTGGTGTCGCGGCGCAGGCCATGACCATGCACACAAAAGCTGCGATTTCGACAGCGGCGCTGGACGGTGCGCTTGCGGCCCATCTGGCGCTCGGCGCGTCACTCGGCCTTTACCGTTTTGATCGCTATCGCACGACGGAAAAGAAGGAGGATTTGCCCAAGCTGAGCGCTCTTTCCGTTCTCGTGGCGGATGTTGCGGCCACGAAGACGGTCTGGGCCGGTCTGGAGCCGGTGGCCAAAGGCGTGACGCTCACACGCGATCTGGTGACCGAGCCAGCCAATGTGCTCACACCGGCGGAATTCGCCAATCGTGCCGAGAAGCTGCGTGATCTGGGCGTCGAGGTCGAGGTGTTCGATCGCGCTGCGATGGAAAAGCTCGGTTTCGGTGCGTTGCTGGGTGTGGCGCAGGGCAGCGTGAACGAGCCGCGTATGGTGGTGATGCGCTGGAACGGCGCGGGCGATGAGTCCGCGCCTCTGGCCTTCGTCGGCAAGGGCGTGACGTTCGATTCCGGTGGCATCTCCATCAAGCCGGCCGCTGGCATGGAAGACATGAAGTGGGACATGGCCGGTGCGGGCGTGGTGACCGGCCTGATGGCGGCTCTCGCGGGGCGTAAGGCAAAGGTCAACGCGGTCGGGCTGATCGGTGTGGTGGAGAACATGGTCTCCGGCACGGCGCAGCGTCCGGGCGATGTGGTGAAGAGCGCGTCGGGTCAGACCATCGAGGTATTGAATACGGACGCGGAGGGGCGTCTCGTACTGGCGGATGTGCTGTGGTATGCCCGTGATCGCTTCGCGCCCCGCCTGATGGTCGATCTGGCCACGCTGACGGGGGCAATCATCGTGGGGCTCGGCCATGAGAATGCGGGTCTGTTCTCCAACGACGACACGCTGGCTGCCGATCTGACGAAGGCTGGGGCTATCACAGGTGAGACCCTTTGGCGCATGCCGATGGGTGAGGCTTACGATAAGCTGCTCCGCTCCGATATTGCCGACATGAAAAACATCGGTGGCCGTCCGGGCGGCTCCATTACGGCGGCGCAGTTCCTCAAGCGCTTTGTGGGCGAGACGCCTTGGGCGCATCTCGATATTGCGGGTGTGGCGTGGGCAGCAAAGCCGAAGACCGGCGCACCGAAGGGCGCTACGGGTTTTGGCGTGCGTCTGCTCGACCGGTTCGTGCGTCAGCACGAGGGCTGATCGGGCAACGAGGCTGGCGACGTGGCCGATGTCGGTTTTTATCATCTGACTCGCACCGGCGCGGACGAGGCGCTGCCGGTGCTGTTGGGCCGCACGCTGGATGCGGGAAAACGCGCTGTCGTGCGGTGCGCGACGCCGGAAGACGCCGCGGCGCTTGATGACGCCCTATGGGCGGTGTCCGAGCCGGTGTGGCTGCCGCATGCGGCCACAGGCGGCGCATATCCCGAGCGCCAGCCCATTTGGGTCACGGCGGAGGGAGATGTGCCCAACGGAGCGACGTTCCTGTTTCTTGCTGGGATCACGGACATGCCCAAGGTCGAAGGGTTCGAGCGTGTGTTCGATCTATTCGATGGACGCGACGAAGAGGCCGTTGCGGCGGCACGGCTGCGTTGGACGGCGCTGAAAGAGGCTGGCCACACACTTACGTATTGGAAACAGGAACCCAAGGGTTGGGTGCGGGCGCGTTAGTTAACATGCCAATCGGGGCCTTTGGAAACCGATCTCTTCTTGCGGGCGACGACTGTGTTGGATCGCTTCCATTCTCATCTGCAACCCCGTCATGAACGGATGACGACGTCACTCCACGGAACCTTATGGGGTCATCGCGCTTGAAACCTTCGATAACAGGAGGACGAACAATGGCGGGGAACGTCAGGCTACGTAACGGCGTCGAAGTGCCGGCATTGGGAATGGGCACCTGGAACATGGGAGACGAGCCCGACCGTCGTGCCGCAGAGGTGGAAAGCCTGCGCATGGGGTTGGATCTCGGACTGAACGTGATCGACACAGCCGAAATGTATGGCAGTGGTCGTTCGGAAAGCGTGGTGGGGGAGGCGATCGCAGGCCGTCGAGACGAGGTGTTTCTTGTCACGAAAGTGTTGCCCTCGAATGCTTCGCGCAAAGACGTGCCCAAGAGCTGCCGTCGTTCGCTGGAGCGTCTGAAAACGGATCATATCGACCTCTATCTTCTGCACTGGCGTGGATCGGTGCCTTTGCAGGAAACGGTCGAAGCGTTTGAGAAGCTGCGCGACGAAGGGCTGATCGGAAACTGGGGTGTGTCCAACTTCGATGTCGATGATATGCAGGAACTGGAGGGTGTAACGGGCGGCGATGGCTGTCTTGCCAATCAGATCCTTTACAGTCTCGATCATCGGGGTGTGGAGTTCGATCTGCTCGAGGCGGACCGCAGGCAAGACATTGCCACCATGGCGTATTCGCCATTGGGACAGGGGGGTCTTTTGCTGCGCAACGATACGCTTGCGGCCATTGCCGAAGAACACAAGACGTCCCTCGGTCAGGCCACGCCCGCACAGGTGGCGCTGGCGTGGGTGCTGCGCCAACCCGGTCTGATCGCTATCCCCAAGGCGGGAAGTGTGGCGCATCTGCGCCAGAACGTGGCGGCACGCGAAATTGAGCTCACGGCGGACAATCTGGAGGCTCTCGATCGCGCGTTTCCGCCACCAACGCGGCATGTGGCGCTGGAAATGATCTGAAGGAATACCGGATGGCGCCGTCATGGGCCATCCGGCGTGCCTGCCAATGAGACGTTGTCAGGTGGTTTTGGCTTCTGCGTCTTGCCGCTCGCGCAGAGCGTTGCGATAGACGATGCCGGGGATGACTTCGGCCAGACCGTTGACTGT
This sequence comes from Acetobacter estunensis, assembly GCF_019083805.1. Lineage (GTDB taxonomy): Bacteria > Pseudomonadota > Alphaproteobacteria > Acetobacterales > Acetobacteraceae > Acetobacter > Acetobacter estunensis_A. The sequence goes on along the minus strand of NZ_JAHRDV010000009.1, from coordinate 2,938 downwards.
GGCCGTCTGCGAAAGTCCGGTTTCGCGTGCGAACTCCTCGATCTTGTCCGGCGAAATGAGAATGCGGACGACCCGCTCGGTGGTTGGGCCGCTTGGTATGGCGTCGCGCCAGCTTTGCAGAAGATCGTCCAGACCTTCCTCGTGCGCCCGTCGCCTTACTTCCGGAATGCCGGGGGCGCCCTGTTTGCCCATGTACTGGCTGACGGTTGTGGCCAGTCCTGAATTGTCACGATGCGCCCATGTAAAAAAGTCCGCAACGGTGTTCATGGGCTCGGGCAGATTGTCTTGAGTGCGGGTTCTGTTGGTCATGACACCCTCCTGTGCGACAGGCGGTGATGAAATCAGCGGGACTTCGGCTGTGTGTGAAATCTGCGCGATGCCCGTGATCGCGCCTGTCTTGTGAAAGGTCAACGTATCGAAACCGGTCCGGTTCGGTGCGTTCCCTACATGGAGAAAATTTCAGCTTACGCCATAAAATTTCAGGAACATGCCGGCGGTGGAGGTTGCAATCTTCTCGCGGTCCGCCGGTGTGGTGGAAACAGGAAGTTGCAGGCGTCGGCGTATGACGATGCGCGTCTGGCACAGGGCGAAAAACTGTTCCGCCGCGAAACGTGGATCGCTCACGTTCATCTCGCCCCGCTGCGTGCACTCTTCGAGCCATGTGGCGAAGGTGCTGATGCCCGGCTCCGGTCCGCTGTCCCACAAGGTCTGGGCAAGATGGGGAAAATGCTCCGCTTCCGAGACCACGATGCGGTAGAGCGCGAGGTTGGAGGGCGCAGTCAGCACGGAAATGATGGTGCGGGCGACGCCTTCGAGCGTTTCGCGTGGGGAGAGATTGTCCTGCACCGGTTGGAAGACCATGCGCAGATTCTGACAGGTCTTCTGCTTGACGTGCGCGGCGAAAAGGGCGGCCTTGCCATCGAAATGATTATAGAGCGTGCCTTTGGACACACCGGCGCGCCGCGCAATCTGCGACATGCTGGCGCCCTCATAGCCATGCTCGGTAAAGATCGCATCCGCTCCGGCAAGAATCTGGGCCTGCTTGGAGGAGGTGTCATCCGGGCCGATGGCGTCGGAAGAAGGGGTGGAAAGCGATCTGGTCATCTGTCCTGATTGACGGTGCGGGGAAAGCCGATAGGTTTGCATGCTGACCGAACGGGTCGGTCAGCGTCAAGATATGGAGTCTGCAAAGGGTCCATGCGCTGTGTGACGCTGCGCCCGTTATGTGGGGTCTGATTGTGGTGGGGAACGGGTCACGGTGTGTGCGGCAAAGTCTAAATGGGTTCTGACGGGGGTTCTCGTCGCGGTGTCCGGATGCGCGGTGGGGCCGAATTTCAAGCAGCCCGATACGCGGATGCCGTCCAACTGGAAGGCGGAGTCTTTCAAGACGGTCGCGGAGAGCCAGACCGTGCCGGACGCTCCGGATGTTGAGTGGTGGAACGTCTTTCATGATCCGGAACTGGTGTCGCTGGAAAAGCGGCTGGCGTCGCGTAACCTTGATGTCCAGAAAGCTGCCGCACAACTGGCGGAAAGCCGCGCACAGCTGAGAATGGCGGGCGCTGAGCGATTCCCGGCGCTGAGCGCGACCGGGTCTTACGCACGCTATCAGGCCAGTTCGCGGATGCTTCAGCGCATCGTTCACAACATTGGTCGCAGCACAGGTGGCCCCATCGGGGAGCAACTGGAAGCCGCCGGTTCGGATGCCACCATTCCTTTGCTCGATCGCTGGCGTGATGGTGTGGACGCGACGTGGGAACTGGATCTGTGGGGGCGTGTGCGCAGGCAATATGAAGCGGCGCAGGCTTACATGGACCAGAGCCGGGAAGAGGAACGCGGGCTGCTGATCGCGCGTGAGGGCGATCTGGCGCGCGATTACATGACCTTGCGTGGCTCGCAGGAAGATCTGCGGGTTCTGAAGGCGAACCGCGAGGATGCGGCGCGCATGCTGGAGCTGACTTCCGCGCGGTATCGCAGCGGACTGGTGAGCGAGACGGATGTGGAGGAGGCGCGGTCTCAGCTTGAGTCGATCGATGCGCAGATTCCTCAGCTCGAAAAGCAGATCACACTCCAGATCAACGCTATCAGTCTACTCATGGGAGAACCCCCGGGCAGTCTGACAGCGGAATTGACGACGCTGATGCGGATTCCCCCTGTCCCGCCGCGTGTTCCTGTCGGTGTGCCGTCAGAACTGGCCGAGCGACGCCCGGACATTCGTGCGGCCAGCGCCTCGCTTCATGCGGCTACGGCCGAGGTGGGGCAGGCGATTGCGGACTTTTATCCGCGTGTGACCATCGACGCATCGTTTGGGATGCAGTCCTTTTCCTTTCGTGATCTGGGCTTCTGGAACGCTCGGGCCTGGAATGTCGGACCGACCATTTCGATACCGATCTTTCAGGGCGGTCGCCTGACGGGGCAGCTTGAGTTGAAGAAGTCGTCTCAGAAGGCAGCGGCGATCGAATACCGCAAGACGGTGCTATCGGCGTGGAAGGACGTGGACGATGCGCTGACATCCTTCGGGGCGGACCAGACGCGCCGGGACGCGCTTGTTCAGCAGGTTGAGACGAACCGTCGGGCTTATGTGCTGGCTTCCGAGCGGTATCGGCATGGGATGACGGCTTTCCTGTCGGTTCTGGATGCAGAGCGGCGAGTCCTGCAGTCCGAACTGGATCTGGCGGACATGACGACGGGAGTCTCGTCGGATGTGGTGCGTCTTTATGGCGCGTTGGGCGGAGGCTGGGAGGTCTCTCTGTGACATTTCCTGTTTGAAATCAGTTGTTTGCATATTTTTTGTGGTTTTTGATTTTTTAGGTGTTGACGTTTTTTGAGGTATCGCCGTATAAGCCGCTCACCGAAGCGGACGGGGGGTTGCACTTCCCGGGGCGCTGAGGCAGAATGGTTGGCTCCGGTTTCTTCTGGGGCGTTGTTCTTTGACAACTGA
>NZ_JAHRDV010000098.1 GCF_019083805.1 Acetobacter estunensis | reverse complement strand
GACTACTGGGGTATCTAATCCTGTTTGATACCCACACTTTCGAGCATCAGTGTCAGTTGCAGTCCAGTGAGCTGCCTTCGCAATCGGAGTTCTTCGTGATATCTAAGCATTTCACTGCTACACCACGAATTCCGCCCACCTCTACTGTACTCAAGACAGCCAGTATCAACTGCTATTTTACGGTTGAGCCGCAAACTTTCACAACTGACTTAACTGTCCACCTACGCTCCCTTTAAACCCAATAAATCCGGATAACGCTCGGATCCTCCGTATTACCGCGGCTGCTGGCACGGAGTTAGCCGATCCTTATTCATATGGTACATACAACATTCCACACGTGGAAAACTTTATTCCCATATAAAAGAAGTTTACAACCCATAGGGCAGTCATCCTTCACGCTACTTGGCTGGTTCAGACTCGCGTCCATTGACCAATATTCCTCACTGCTGCCCCCCGTAGG
>NZ_JAHRDV010000097.1 GCF_019083805.1 Acetobacter estunensis | reverse complement strand
CTATCCATCCGTTAACCTCTATGACACTTCTGACTGAATCTATCATCTGCAACAACAAGATGGCACACGGCGAGCCTAGTAAGCTGTCTGATCAAGGTTGATATACAGTATCCTAACTTGAAAAGTCCTTTTTAGCTTGTACATTTACGCTCCCAACAAAATTGCGCCGATTAGATTCACGGTTCTCTATGCCGTCTCGGGCGGCTTTTATATATGGCAATGCGTGTACGTGGCATCTCTTGACGACGAAAACAGAAATAGCTAAGAATCAAAACAAGACGCTACGGTGCATTGAAACTGACCGGTCTACATCTGTTATCCGCATTCCTATTCGCAGTGGGATACGCACTTCGAGAGTATGGGGCCTATAACTACCTCTACGACCCAGATGACGAAACACCGCTGGCTCTCTTTATAGTTTCCCAGATCTTCATTTACATTTGCCCGTGAGTACCAACAC
>NZ_JAHRDV010000096.1 GCF_019083805.1 Acetobacter estunensis | reverse complement strand
GGTCGTAGCATTGTGAATATGGAGACAAGCAGGCGAGGACAGGAGAAATGGCCTTATTGGGGCTCTTGTTTTTCTTGTTCTCGGTTCTGCAGTAAGCGGTAACCATACCCATTCAAAAGAACGTATCATACTTATCCCAATATATAGATATTCCACGCTACTGTGACACATATGCAGAACGAGATATCCGCGAAACTTCGTTCTGCTCTCGTGATGGAAATTTTTAAGAAGTCTTTGTTGCTCCCCCCCGACGAGGCAAAGGAATCGGCCGCTGTATCTCTTTTGAGTTCAGAAATCGGCGCGATCGTTGATGGTGTCATGAAAATATTCGACATTTTTGCCGGCATAGCCGAAGCTCTTGTTGGCGTCTACCTTCTGCAAAGTTTTGTCCAAGATGGTGCTTCGATCGGGCTCTGGACCATTGGGCGTAAGTTCTGACCTCCCGTCCTTATTGAGTATGT
>NZ_JAHRDV010000095.1 GCF_019083805.1 Acetobacter estunensis | reverse complement strand
ATCCTGCTGCGGCGTCGGACTCGAACCTTTAATGGCATCCGGGATAGTCACGCAACCGCTCAGCATAAGCGCAAAAGCGCACGCCAGCGCCCCTTTTATTAACCGTTTTTGAACCGCCATGATGCGACTCCTTTTTCTCGACGTCTATTCCACCCCACAGCATAAAGTATGGGGGGTAATAGTAGTGAGAGTCATTCTTTGCCGGGAAGTTTCTTCCACGCCACTTCGTTACGCAAATAAACCGGCTCGGCATGTTCCACGACAACGGTCTCTCCTGCCGCCAGTTTTTGACTGGCGATGGGCAACATATCTTCCGCTGCCGGGAGCGACACCTCACCATCGTAAAGCGCCAGGCCACACTCCTTCGCCAGATCGGGCCATGCGGACCAACCCGTTCCTACCGTCGCCCACTCGCCGGAAAGCTGTTTCAACCGCTCGCCGACCCGTTCCGGTTTCAGCAC
>NZ_JAHRDV010000094.1 GCF_019083805.1 Acetobacter estunensis | reverse complement strand
TTTTGGATGTGTGATAGCAGAGCTTTGCAGGCTTTGAGCGTCTTATCAAGATGGCTTCAGTTAGCGATTTTTGCAAGATTTTGCGGCTGGAAAAAAGGAAAAAAATAGTCACATACCTGGTCAGGATCAATAGTAACCATTTCCTTGGAACCGACGACGGCTACTTCTTTTGAAGGAGCCATGGCGAATAATGTGTATCTTGGCTGGCGATGAACTATGGTTGTGGCAGCAGCGCAGCTCGACTTTTTTTTTTCTGCCGCCTATTAGATTTTTGGTGGTGAAAAAAATCTCCAAAAAAATGCTAAAAGTCGGAATATGCAAGTGCCGGGGCCCGGACCTTGGCGCCGGCCGTCCCGCCGACTCTTCCCCACCTTACGCAATGGTTCAAACAGGCAAAAAGGTACTGGAGGAAGTTATGGTCATGTCGGCTTGTTTCACTATATTTCGTCTTCTAGAATAAAT
>NZ_JAHRDV010000093.1 GCF_019083805.1 Acetobacter estunensis | reverse complement strand
CACTACTCCCAACACAATTTACAGCTGTCGTGTTGGTCAGCCTGCGAAAACAGATACTCTCGAGGAAGCTGGTAAATACACAGCATCTGTCATTGTCTGGTCGGCTGCATTGACCTTTGACGCGTTGTTCATGAAGCTGCGGCTTTGACTCCCCCGCCAAAATGCAGTCCTCCCCTGGCATGCTAACTAAGGTAACATTTCCAAGTGGCCGCATCGGTTCTACCATACTGACGCTTTGAAGTTTGAGTCCAAATCGTCTAGAGCGAAGGGCATTGCCTTTCATCCTAAGCGGTATGCTGCCCAAAGTCGACCGATGACTCCGAAACTTGTTGTCCTAATCACTCTCACAGTCCATGGATTCTCGTCTCCCTTCACTCGTCTACGATTCAGCGATGGGATTATCGGATGGGAACTTTGATCATCGGACGAAGAGATGATCTACGGGAGCTCATGGTGGAAGAAG
>NZ_JAHRDV010000092.1 GCF_019083805.1 Acetobacter estunensis | reverse complement strand
AAACTAAGTGATCTAGCTGTTAAAATCAATGTCAACGGTCCAACAACTCGGGTCAGACAGCAAAGCGTGAAAGTCAAAATTCTCAAAATCGTCCAGCTTCTGTATCCAGTCAACGTCCACTTCTCTACCAGGCGAAGGATCTGGAGACGGAGGCTGCGCTTTGTCATTGTTCTCGCTATCCTCTGCGCGGCCGTCCCTTGTTTTCTGAGCAATCCCTGTCAAACCTGTCGCTGCCGCGGCCAAGAGGTGTTTTGGGTGCATACTCTTCGTAAGGCTTTGCAGAATTGTGATTATCTTGTCCGTCATGGCAAAAATCCTAGTCTTATCGATCCAAACCGTGCCACGGTATTTGGTTGCAACTTTGAGCAGAAACACCACGGCAAAAGTAATCATCATGTCGAACAAAAGTGGCAGTCCGTTGAGGTGTGCCTGCATCTCTTCGTCCGATATGAGAATATTGAGG
>NZ_JAHRDV010000091.1 GCF_019083805.1 Acetobacter estunensis | reverse complement strand
CCTACGGGGGGCTGCAGTCGAGAATTTTTCTCAATGGGGGAAACCCTGAAGGAGCGACGCCGCGTGGAGGATGAAGGTCTTCGGGTTGTAAACTCCTGTCATTTGGGAACAAGGCGCACGTATTAACTGTGCGTGCGTTGATAGTACCAGAAGAGGAAGAGACGGCTAACTCTGTGCCAGCAGCCGCGGTAATACGAATCGTGCGAACGTTGTTCGGAATCACTGGGCTTAAAGGGCGCGTAGGCGGTCGATCAAGTCTGGGGTGAAATCTTTCGGCTTAACCGGAAAAGTGCCTTGGATACTGATCGGCTGGAGGGAGGTAGGGGCAGCTGGAACTTCCGGTGGAGCGGTGAAATGCGTTGAGATCGGAAGGAACGCCCGTGGCGAAAGCGAGGTCCTGGACGTTTTCTGACGCTGAGACGCGAAAGCCAGGGGAGCGAACGGGATTAGATACCCGTGTAGTC
>NZ_JAHRDV010000090.1 GCF_019083805.1 Acetobacter estunensis | reverse complement strand
CTACAATTCTGTAGCGCTGAGCAGGATCGGGTCGAAGTGAGTCGATGTGCTCGAATTCAAATCTTGACGGTCTCAATACCAGAAGCGTCCAGTGAGAGAATTCACAAACAGGGATGAGGACCGTATCAAGTTTGTAAAAGTCTTCCTTGTCAATTCCATAGCGACGAAGTATTCTATCCGTTCCCTTGCGGTCGCTAGAGATACGACTGAAAAAGAATGAAGAAAGGGCAAGGCACTTTCTGGTCTGTTTCTTAAAGTCGACGATGCCAGCTGCCTTGTTGATGGCGACATCGAGCCATTCCAATGTCGCGTTGATAATTTCATCGTTCAGCCACTCGTTGTGCGCAACAAGCATATGATCGCCGATACAGAGCCGAAGAACAGGCAAGAGCTCGCTACGTTACCGAACAAAGATTGAAAAAAGCTGGTGGACTTCGCCTCCCTTTTTTGTCGGTAGTCCAAGC
>NZ_JAHRDV010000089.1 GCF_019083805.1 Acetobacter estunensis | reverse complement strand
CCTACGGGGGGCTGCAGTAGGGAATCTTCCGCAATGGACGAAAGTCTGACGGAGCAACGCCGCGTGAGTGATGAAGGTTTTCGGATCGTAAAACTCTGTTGTTAGGGAAGAACAAGTACTAGAGTAACTGCTAGTACCTTGACGGTACCTAACCAGAAAGCCCCGGCTAACTACGTGCCAGCAGCCGCGGTAAGACGTGGGGGGCCAGCGTTGCTCGGAATTACTGGGTGTATAGGGTTCGTAGGCGGTGTGGCAAGTCGGGAGTGAAATCTCTGGGCTTAACTCAGGGGCTGCTTCCGAAACTGCCGTGCTAGAGTGTGGGAGAGGCGCGTGGAATTGCAGGTGTAGCGGTGAAATGCGTAGATATCTGCAGGAACACCCGTGGCGAAAGCGGCGCGCTGGACCACTACTGACGCTGAGGAACGAAAGCTAGGGGTGCAAACAGGATTAGATACCCTTGTAGTC
>NZ_JAHRDV010000008.1 GCF_019083805.1 Acetobacter estunensis | reverse complement strand
CGTGAAGATCAGTGCGACGTGGGAACCGCGGGATTTTTTGCAAGATCGGCTTTTTCACGTGCGAGGAACGTCGGAAGATCGATGGTGTGTGTGATGTAGTAGTCGCGATAGGTATCCGAGACGTGCGGATGCAGGCCGCGCCACAGGGCGAAGGCATCGAAAGACAAGAGCGTGACGATGAGAAGGGTGCGGAACATGGCGTGGCCTTACATCAGTGACGGATTGTGGCTGTACCATCCGAGTGTGGTCAGGATGTGAAACAGCCCCATGATCGTGAGAATCAACGCACGGATCGGTGGCGAGCGGGTGAGAGTGAAGCAGGCGAGAAACTCGATGGTCAGCGGATTGCCGAAAACATAGCGCTCCAGCGAGAGGACGCTGGTGGAGGTGGCGATCAGCGCTGTCATGCCCACCAGCCACGCAGCGAGACGCCAGCGCAGCCGCCACATCCAGACCAGCAGGCCGATGGTGGCGACGGCGCAGAGTCCTCCCGGCAGGTTGCTCATCTTCTTGAAGGCCTGAAGGATCGGTAGGACAAAGAACTGTAGGTGACGCGCCCAGGCTGTCTGCACATGCAGGAAGGCAAAGCCGTCACCTGTCAGGTGAGCGAGGTAAAGCACGAAGAGGGAAAGACCCGCACCGCCGGCGGCGATCAGAAGCAGACTTTCCGCCATGACCGTGCCCCTGCGTTCGTCACGATGCGCGACGAGCCACCATCCCGCCAGACAGACGCTCATGGCAAACCCGGTGGGGCGGGCGAGGGCGAGCAGAGCGCATCCCATGGCGGCAGACAGGATGTGATGGCGTCGCAGGGCAAGCAGAGTTGCCATCAGCACAACGCCGTAGAGAGCTTCGGAATACTGCGCGGTGTACCAGATGGTGAAGGGAAAGAGCACGAAGAAGAGCGCGAACAAAGCGCGATTCACAGGCTGTCCGCGCCATTCGGCGTCTCGCTGACAAAGGAAGATCAGAAGGGGCCAGAGCAGGATGTTGACCAGCAGTCCGGCGCTTTGGGGAGGCAGGCCGAAGAGGCGGTTCGTGAGATGAATGAGCGCCGGATAGAGAGGGAAGAACGCCCATGCGGCCTGGCCGGGACCGGCTGTGCCTGCGGGATGCGGCAGGGAAGGGTAGCCGTCGCGGCTGATGTCGAGATACCACCAGCAGTCCCAGTGACAGTTGGCAGTGACCAGCCCGCCCCAGGGTATGGCCAGCAGGGCGCAGACAACCAGCCCCGCGAGGCAGCATCCCGCGATTACAAGAAGATTTGTGGCGCTGTCACCGCGTGCGTGGCGCTTTCGCGGGGACACTACATCAGCACGTAAGTGGGGGCGTACCATAGGTTGATGGCGATTATGCGCAGAATGACAAGGTCAAGGAACAGTTTCCGATAAGTCGCGGCGGGTTTCGCCAGAGAGGTGCAGGCGAGAAACTGGATGACGAGCGGATTGGAGAAAATAAAGCGTTCAATGGAGACTATGCCGCTTGAAAGAGCAAGAAAGGCCGTCATGCCCACGAGAACGGCAGGCAGTCGCCATGTCTGTTTCCACATTCTGACGATCACGGCAATCGCCAGAAGGGCGAAGAGACCAAACCCCAGCAGAGCGGGCGTCAGGAGGCCATACAAAATGACAAGGGGAAAGAAGCGCAGTTGTCTTTTCCAAGTGATTTCGACATGCGCAAAAGCGAAACCGTCTCCCGTCAGCCCGTAGAGATACAGCGTGAACAGGCTCAGGGCCGCCCCCCCGGCGGCGATGAGCAGAAGACCATCGAAGAGGCGCTTACGGGGGGACGTTGTAGGGTCTTGCGCGGCGATCATCCACCAGCCGGCGAGGCAGAGTGTAAGGATGAAGCCGGTTGGACGCGATAAAGAGAGCAAGAAAACGCAGACAGCGGCGAGTGGGACACGGTTTTCGCGCAGGGCTATGATGGCAGCCATGAGGGCGATCCCGTAGACCGCTTCGGAATATTGCGTGGTGTACCAGATATTCAGGGGAAACAGCGCAAAGAACAGCGCAAAGGTCAGGCGGTCTACCGTGATGCCGCGTAATTCCAGTTCGCGATAACACAGGAAAATGAGCAACGGCCACAGTGTTAGATTGAGCAGAAAGCATGTGGTCAGGGAATTGAAGGGCAGGAAAAAGGCCAGTCCACGCGCAAGCAGGGGATAGAGAGGGAAAAAGGCCCAGTCGGCTTGCCCGAAATGCTCAGGGTCGAGGTGAGGTATCGGGGAATATCCGGTGCGCATGATCTGCTCGTACCACGAGCAGTCCCAGCGGCAGTTGGCGGATACGAGGCCTCCCCATGGCAGCGCGAAGAGAGCCGAAAGCAGAAGTTGCAGACCGCAGACCACGAGAATGACGAGCACAAAGCCTTGCGTGCCGGAATCGGCCAGACGACGGGCGCGTCCGAACAGTTTTTTCATTGCATCGAAGCGGTTGCGTCGGATGATCTGTTCGGAGGGAGATGTGTTCACGACCGGTTTCTCATGTCGGTCAGAGCATCAGAGGCCCAGAGAAAGCTGGTCGAGAACATCTAAACGACTCATGGAGATGATGACACTGTGGCGGGTGCAGTGATCCGCCGCGTCCTGTATGGGGCTTTTTATTGAGCAGGAAGTAAACAAATGCGGCAGGACGTTTTCGTGCAATCGTCTCAATGAAGTGTTTGGTAATGAGGACAAACAGGGGAGACTCGTCATGTGTCCCGTGTTGCCATTCATTCAGGGAATGGAAATCTCTTTTTTCGCATAGCCATGTCGTGACCACTGGATGCCCATGCCCGCCAGCTTTCAGCTTCTGCTTGCCATCATCGCCGAAGTGACGGCCACGTCCTGTCTGGGCGCGACGCAGGGATTTACCCGTCTTCTGCCATCAGTTGTGACGGTGACAGGTTATGCCATCTCGTTTTATCTGCTCTCGCTGGCAGTCAGGACCATTCCCACAGGGATCGCCTATGCCATCTGGTCGGGGCTCGGCACGGTGCTTGTCATTCTGCTGGCATGGCTTCTACGTGGTCAGCGCCCCGACGGGGCGGCCATCGTGGGGATGGGGCTGGTCGTGGCGGGTGTGTGCGTGATCAACCTGTTGTCGGGTTCATCGCCGCACTAGAGCAGATCGTGATTGGGTGGAATCACCTCATCACGTGAAGATACTATAAAAACAAAGAGATAGAGCGCACGATTGGCTCAATCCAATCATAGTGCGCTCTAAAGCGCTCAGGTTCGTCCCAGCCTGCGCAGCGGCACACCCGCATTCACCCGTTCTTCAATGTCTTCGAGGGATTCACCGCGCGTTTCCGGCACGAAGAACCACGTCACGGCAAAGAACAGGGCGTTGAAGGCGCCGAGACACCAGAACACGCCATGCGCTCCGATCAGGTTTAGGCAGGAGAGCAGGACGTTGCTGACCGCCCAGTTGGCGATCCAGTTGGACAGGGTGGAGCAGGAAATGGCGAAGGTCCGTCCGCGCAGGGGCTGGATTTCGGAACACAGCACCCATGGCAGCGGGCCTTCACCCACGGCAAAGGCGCAGATGAAGAGCACGAGAAGACCGACGGTCAGGGCGGGGGAATGATCTCCTGTCCACAGCAATGTGCCGAAGGCCAGCATGGCGAAAGCCGCCCCTGCCGTGCTGAGCAGCAGCAGGCCACGCCGTCCCCATCGGTCGATGAGCATTACGGAAACGATGGTGGCCAGAGTGTTTGCTACACCGAGCGCCGTGGTGCACCACACAGCGGCGGAGGCACTGAAATGCAGGCGCTCCAGCACGGTCGGGGCATAGTACATCAGCACATTGATGCCGCTGAACTGCTGGAGCGCCTGAATGGCGATTCCGAGTGTGAAGGTGCGCCGAAAGCCCGGAGACACCCGGAGCAGGGCAAGTCCGGCCTGTTTCTCATGGGAAAGCTGAAGTTCGATGCCATCCGCTTCCGTCTTTGCGGCTTCGGAGGAGCCGCGCAGTTCCCGAAGCACCTGAACGGCTTCCTCGCGTCGCCCTTTCATGAGCAGCCAGCGCGGAGAGGGCGGGATCATGAGGGTCGTGCCCAGAAACATCAGTGTCGGCAGAGCGATGACACCAAACATCCAGCGCCAGTGACCTCCCTGCGCCAACAGACCATCGGAGATGAAGGCCATCAGGATGCCGATGGTGATCATCAACTGGTAAAGCGCGATCATTCGCCCGCGACGGCTCTGGGCCGTGATCTCGGCGATGTAGAGAGGGGCCGCGAACGCAGCGAGACCCACGCCCAGCCCCAGACATATGCGGCCTGCGATCATCACCTCCACACCGGGGGCAAGCGCACACAGGGCGATGCCGATCAGGAATAGAACACTGGCGATCAGCAGCGTGCCCCGTCGTCCCCAGCGTTCGGCCAGCGTGCCTGCCTGAAAGGAGCCGAAGGCGGCCGCCAGCATGAGGGAGGAGACGATCCATTCCGCCGTTCGGTCACTCGTCCCCAGATCGTGACTGAGGAGCGGGAGAGCGCCAGCAATTACGCCGGTGTCCAAACCGAACATGAGACCGGCCAGTGCGGCGGCGGCGCCTACGAAAATGGAAAGACGACGTGCCCGTGCCGCCATCTGGTGCGAGGTAAGTCCGCTGGTGGAAGACGACATCCGAATTTCCGGGCTCCATGAGGGGGTGACCCCAAGGCTGGAGACCTTCGGTTTGCCATTCCTCCAAGTCAACCGGAATTTGTTACCGGAACATGACCAGTGCCTTGATTTGGGTGCTTTCTTCGTGATTTGGAAAGCCGGTGTTCACCTCGCCGTTACTTCTTTTTCGCTGCCGAGAGTTCCAGCGCCCGGGCATAGACCACCTTCCTCGGCAGTCCCACGGCGGTGGCGACCAGCGTGGCGGCATCCTTGACGGATGACGTTGCCAGTGCCGCTTCAAGCTGGCGGTCGAGGTCGGCTGGATCGGCGTCCTCTTTTTCAGGGGATGGACCGACAAGCACCGTGATTTCTCCGCGTGGTGGAGCCTGTTCGTACAGTGCCGCCAGTGCTGCTGCCGTATCGCGGCGGACTTCCTCGAAGCGTTTGGTGAGCTCACGGGCCACGACGGTGGGGCGGCTGTCCCCAAACACAATAGCTAGATCGGCCAGCATCTCGGCCAGACGATGGGGGGCTTCGTGCCAGATGAGTGTGGCGCGCAGTCCGGTGCGCTCGGCGGCGCGGAGAACGGCGAAACTTTCGCGTCGGGCAGCGCTGCGCGGAGGAGGAAATCCCACGAACAGATAAGGATGAGGGGGCAGACCGCTGAGCACGAGGGCGGTCAGTGCTGCGTTCGGGCCGGGCACGGCGGTCACGGGCACGCCCGCCTCGATGGCGGCGCGGACGAGGCGATACCCCGGATCGGAGAGAAGCGGCATGCCCGCGTCCGAGACGAGGGCGATCTTCTGGCCTTCCTCAAGTCGGGCGATCAGTCCGGGCACGCGTTGACGCTCGTTATGTTCGTGAAGCGGCTCGGCGCGGACGTGGATGTTGAACTCCGAAAACAGCCGCGCGGTCACCCGCGTATCCTCGCACAGCACCAGATCGGCCTCACGCATGGCGTTGACCGCGCGTGGGGAAAGATCGCCCAGATTGCCGATGGGTGTGGCCACCAATGTCAGGAGGCCGCCTTCCACCGATCCATTTTTCTGGATGTCTGCCATGCTTCCGACATGACGCGGGGGCATTCCTTCGCTATGGGAAGTCGGGTCGTCCGGAGAAAGCGTAGCCTGTGATCCGGCAGACACTGGTTCTGAGAAAGAGGGTGAAGATGAATCGGACATGCAGGTTCCCGTCGCGTAAAGGCGCTCGTGCCGCGCAGTCGTATCAGGAACGGAACGCTTCCGTCTCCTCTTCGTCCTCCGGCAGGTCGGGCCATACCAGCCGCCGCCTGCTGCGTCATCTCTCCGGCGTGGCGCTTTTCGCGCTCACGGCCTGTTCGTCCGGGCCTGTCTCGCTCTCTTCGGGCACCACGGCCACTACCACGAGCGGCGCGCGCAATGTGGGCGTTTTGCTGCCGCTCAGCGGTCCCAATGGGGCGTTGGGCAATGAAATGCTGGCGGCGGCACGGGTGGCGCTGGCGCCAAAACCCGGCACACCCGCCACGGCTCCGGTTCCGCAGATCGATGCGCATGACACGGCGGTTGGCGGGGCGGCCGCGGCCATACAGGCGGCTGTGAGTTCGGGAGACGGCATCATTCTCGGGCCGCTGACCAGCCCCGATACCTCCATGATCGCGCCCGTGGCGATCCAGAACGGTGTGCCTGTCATTGCCTTCACCAGCGATGTCGCGCAGGGCCGTCCCGGTGTGTGGGCGTTCGGTCTTTCGCCGCGCCAGCAGGTGGAGCGTCTGGTCGCGGCTGCGAAAGCGGAAGGACGGCGACAGTTCGCGGCCTTCCTTCCCGACACTCCGCTTGGTCATGCCATGGGTGACGCGCTGATCGTCGCGTGTCAGGAGAACGCGCTGTCCGCGCCGCAGGTGACCTACCACGCGACGACACCCGAGGCGATCAACTCCGGTCTGGCCACGTTATCCGCGCGTGACAGCCGCATGACGGCAGCCTCGGGTGAGGCGGCGGCTCCGGCACAGGATCTGCCCACCGATCTGGCAAATGCTTTGTCTTCCACGGCTCCCAAGACGGATGACGCGACAACCACGGCCGGTAGTGCGGCCACCGCTCCTGTCATGTCGGCGCCGCCCTTCGATGCGTTGCTGCTGGCGGATACGGGACTGGGGCTGAAGAACGTCATCGATGCGATGAAAGCCTCACAGGTGCGCACGACCGACGTGCGCGTGATGGGACCGGGTCTGTGGGCCGCCTTTGCGGGCAAGCTCGGCAGCATCGCCGGTGCGTGGTACGCAGCGCCTGATCCGGCGGGACGCAAAGCATTCGTGCAGGAGTTCGCGGCTGCCAATCATCGTGTGCCCAAGCCGATGGCCGATCTTGCCTATGATGCGGGAAGTGTCGCGGCCACGACCTATCAGGCCAGTGGTGGAAGCGGTTATCCGGTCGATCAACTGACCCGGCCTGAGGGGTTTGTGGGAGCCGATGGCGTTGTGCGCCTGATGCCCGATGGCTCAACGGAGCGTCGTCTGGGTATTTTCGAGGTGCAGCCGGGTGGAGGCGCTCGTCTGCTGGGGGCCGATGGAAAGCCTGTCCCGACAGGTTCTGGCGCGTCGTAAAACACATTATGCCCGGTCAGTCTGACCGGGCAGTCTCGCTTTAATGTCGGAAATAGAAAGGCGGGCCTCAGGCCGCGACCACCTTGTCCTGGATCGGAAGGGCCGGACGGATGAAGTCGAGCGCCATTTCCAGAGAAGATTCACGGCTGAGGGTCGTGTCGCGAAGCGCGTCGATCACGAGCCAGCGGGCACCATCGGGCCGGATAAGGTAAGCGGGCGAAGCGTTCTCACGCACCCAGACAACGATCACCTCGTTGCAGGTCGCGGGTGCGTCCTCGTCGATACAGATTTCCGTGGAGCACAGCCCCATGCGCTGTCCGGCTTCCAGCCAGCGGGCAAGATATTCGCGGTGGCGAGCAAGAAATCCCATACGGAAGGGAATGACGTTGGACCCGAAATCCACTTGGGGGGACAGCATCACATCCGACATTTCGTATCTCCTTCGTGCATCCGACACATGAACGGTATGTGCTTGGCGAAGGGATCGCCAACGATAAACGAAAGGTTTGCACCCCTGTTCAGGGGCGGTGAAAAAGGGCGTGTCGGAGAGAACACATCGTTTCGGAAGCGATGCGCGATACTGCACAATAAATGGGCACATCGGTGTGCAGGTGATCGATTTGCGTGCAGAGCGCTATGAGCGGTGCGCGCGAATCAACCGTGTTGCGCGGTTGCCATCACCTCGCGCGGCCAGCGTCGATGCAGCCACAGCCAGCTTTCGGGACGGGTGCGGATCCAGTGTTCCAGCCGGTCGTTGATGGTCTGGGTTAATAACGTCACATCGGCCTGCCGGTTGCCGCTGGCAGGGAGTTCGAGAGGCGCTTCCACCACGATTCTCAGGCGGGCCGGGCCGAGCCGCTGCACATACCCCGGAATGACGGGGCATTTCAGACGCAGCGCCATGAAGGCCAGAGCGGGCGCGGTCATGGCGGGCTGGCCGAAAAAACGGGCCTTGATCCCGTCATTCATTTTCTGGTCCATGAGCAGGCCCAGCCGCCCCCCGTTGCTGACCCATCTCAGGGCGGCTTTTGCGCCCTCGGCGCCTTTGGGAAAGAGGGGAAGGGGATCGGCCATCGCCTTATCGCGCAGATCGCGGATCAGGCGGTCCACCAGCGGATTAGAGGCGGCGCGGTAGAAAGAGGCGAACCCGACGCCGTGACGGGCTACGGCGGGTGGGAGCATTTCCCAGTTGCCGATGTGGCCCGAGACAAACAGCGCCGGGCCACCGCGCCGCGCCTGTGCGAGCAGATGTTCGGCTCCCACCACTTCGAAGCCTGGGCCTTCGGGCGTGTTTTCGCGCAGGCTCGCGATATGTGGAAACTCGCCCACTGTGCGGCCGAGATTTTCCCACACGCCACGCACGATGCGTCGGCGCGCAGATGTGTCCAGTTCCGGCATGGCCAGTCGCAGATTGGTATCGGCCACTTTCGAGACCGGGAGGAGAGGTCCGACCACTCGGCAGAAACCTCCGGCCAGATTGGAAGAGCGCACCGGTCCAAGACGCCGCAGGAGCGCCAACGCGCCGCGCGCCAGCCACGCTTCCGCACGCATGCCCAAAGATATTCTGGCGTCGCTCATGACGGCTCCTTGTTCAGCAGCCGGTCCAACAGCCGTTCAACACTTCGAGGCGTATTCCATTGGAGATTCACGCCAATCACCTCGACTTTTTGCCGGAAGACGGGTGGCAGGCGCACGGCGTCTTTGGGTGTCGTGAGCAGAAGGGCGTTGTGCGTCCGTGCCAGCGCCAGCAGGCTGTTGTGCTCGCGCTCCGTCAGGACGTGATGATCGGGGAAGGGCACGCAAGACACCGGTTGGATACCCAGTGTGCGCAGACCCTCAAAGAACTTGTCCGGCCGCGCCAGTCCAGCGAACGCCACGATCGGACGGGTGCGAGCCTGTTCGGGTGGCGCGTCCATTACAAGTCCGGCGGACAGAACCGGCTTATTTGGAGCATGGTGCGCAAGACGTTCGGCCGTCCCGCTTCGGTCCTCCCCTGTAATAACGACCACATCGGTGGCAGCGAGTCCTGCATCCAGTCCTTCCCGCAGGGGGCCGGCCGGTAGCGGGAGGCCATTGCCGAATCCTACAGCGCCATCGACCAGCACGAGAGAAAGTGTGCGATGCAGGCTCGGGTTCTGGAAACCGTCATCCATCAGCAGGCAGGTGGCGCCAGCGGCACAGGCGGCTTTTGCTGCCGCCGCGCGGTCGGCACAGACCCATGTGGGGGCGACTTCGGCCAGCAGCAGTGCTTCGTCGCCGACATCACGCGCGTCATGACGGGCTGGCTCCACATGCACGGGCTGGCCACCTCGTCCCAGTCGTCCTCCATAACCACGTGTCAGACAATGAACACGCTCGCCTCGGGCGTTCAGACGACGTGCGAAGTCCAGCACGACGGTCGTTTTGCCAGTGCCGCCCACGGTCAGGTTTCCTACGCACAGCACCGGAACCGGGGCGATCCAGCCTCTTTGGCGGCGACGACGCCGTGCGACGAGGGCCATAAGGGCAGCGAATGGGCGAAGGAGGTGGGCAGTGATACCGGCTTTGCGCCACCAGAAAGCGGGAGGTGTGAGTGTTGGTTTAACCATACCGCACCAGAGCGCGGATACGGTCGGCCAGTTGTTGGGGCAGAGCGGTATTATGCGCGGCGGCATTTTGTGCGAGGACGCCGCAGGCTTTGACGTGAGCAGGATCGGACAACTGCGCGGCCACCCAGTCCGCCAGCGCCAGAGCATCGGGCACGATGGTCACAGCTTCCGAGAGCACTGCGAACGCCTCTTCGAAATTGCCGATCTGGGGTCCGGAGGCAAGAACACAGCCGAGACGGGCCGGCTCGAACGGGTTGTGGCCCCCGCCTTTGGCCGAAGTGCCGGTTGGGAAAAGGCTGTTGCCCATGAACACGATGGGCGAGAGGCGGAATACGGTGCCGAGTTCGCCCAGCGTGTCCACGATCCATACGGCGTCCTGCGGACGGGGCCATTGATCCTGCGATCGGCGGGGTGGCAGCCCACAATCCGGAAAGGCGCGTGCACTGAGTGCGGCGACATCGGTACCACGTTCGGGATGGCGGGGTGCTATGATGGTCAGCAGATCTGGCCATGTCTGGCGTAGGCAATGGGCCGCTTCGAGAACGAGGTCTTCTTCGCCTTCATGTGTTGATGCTGCGATCCAGACCGGACGATTGCCGAGCGCGTTGCGGGCCCGTGTCAGCATGTCGGTGTCTGCGGGCAGTGGCGGGGCGGCGGTTTTGAGATCGCCATCGCAGGAGACATTCTGTGCGCCGAGTATACGGAAGCGGGCTGCATCGTCGGGTGAACGGGCGGCAACCCATGTCAGCCCCGCCATGATGTGCGCCGCAAAAGCTGGGGCGCGCAGCCACCCACGCAGGGCGCGCGGAGAGAGGCGGCCATTGAGAACGATCACCGGCACACACTGACTGGTGCATGCGTCGATCAGGTTGGGCCACAATTCGCTTTCCGTGAGAACCAGCGCATCGGGTTTCCAATGTCGTAGAAAACGCCACATCCAGCGCGGAACGTCGAGGGGCACGAAACGATGCTCCATGCGCCCTTGCGTGAGGAGATCGGATGCTTCCCGCTCCAGCAGGCGGGCGGCAGTGACAGTGCCGGTGGTGATCAGAAGGGTTATGTCCGCGCTCAGGGCACGCATGACGGGCAGGATGGAGATAGTTTCCCCCACACTGGCTGCGTGAAACCAGACCAGAGGACCATCCGGCCGCTGTCCTGCGGAGAATCCCATTCTCTCTCGCAGGCGCTCGCGCAGTTCACGTCCCCGGCGCACTCGCACACGCAGCATTGCGAGCAGGGCAGGTGCTAGCAGCGTGGCGAGAGCGGACCAGATTTTGGCTCCCAAGGCGTTCGAGGGAGGATGAGTGGACAGGGGGGCCAAAGGTTCGGGTGAGGCGTCCGTTTTCCGCTGGGCTTCTGCCGACGCGGCATCCAGCCGTTCCGTCAGCAGCTTTTGCGCTGCCTCGCGTGTCTCGGATGTCACGTGGACTGGTGCGCCACAGACGAGCCGACCGCGTCCGAACGGCAGCGGCACGAGCATCCGGTCCCATGACGGCGCGCGCCAGTGGTGGCACATCGCTCCCATGGGGAGAATGGGAGCGCCCGTCATTTCCGCCAGCGCGAGCACGCCGACCTGCACCGTGCGCGGCGGCCCTTTCGGCCCGTCGGGCATGATGGTCACCACATCGCCCGCCAGCAGGGCCGCTCGCATCTGTCGCAGGGCGAGTAATCCCCCTTTGTCCTTACCTTTCTTGTGGGAGGAGCCGTGGAGAGCAGGAATGCGCCATGGGGCGACGATTTCCGCGATCAGGCGTCCGTCGCGATTGTGGCTGATGAGCACATGCAGCCGCAGGCTCGGATTGCGTGGCTCCGCCCACCACCACAGGGCTGGAGAAAGGGCGAGGGCTTCGTGCCAGAAGGCGACAAGCAGACCCGTATGAGATGTCCCTTTGTGACGATCCGCGAGGAGCAAGGTACGGGCTTCGGGGTGAAGCTCGATCTGCCAGCGTGTGGTGCGCAAGGCAAAGCCGAGCCAGCCGCGGATGGCATGGCAAATTAGGCGGCTGGGCCACGTCTTCGTCACTTCGCGCGGAGTCATGCTGCGCGCTGAGAGGTGAATGACAGAAAGAAGGAAGGACGGGCGGCCATGTCGCGCGGTTAGCATGGGTGGAGGCGGACAGGAAGTGCGGGGGCGCTGATGGGCTTGGTGCTGAAGAAAAGAGCGCAACGGGTATCGCGTCCCACAGTGTCTCCCGGGTGTCAGGACCATCGTGCGGAAAAACTGTTTGATCCAGAGGGTGCCAGTTCAGTGTGTTCATGAGGGCGGAGGATGGTTTTGCTGCGGATCAAATGCAGGACGTATTTGAGTATGACCGGACGCAATGCATTATAGACAGTTCTTGCGGTCGCAGCGTAGCGTGGGGTGTGCCAGTATTTGTATTGTGAACTGCTTTACACGATGAGCCAGAAGACTAACCGGCCAGAAATTGCAGGATGCACGATATTAGGACTGGCTGTAAATATATACCCGATAACGGCACAGGACGATTTCGGTAAATGGTAGCGCTATCGGGTTTTCTAACAAATTTTAAAAATGACGTTCGTAAACCTTTATGACGTCATCAGGTTTTACATAATCCTGTGGCCTGATGCGACCGACGACTGCCCCGTTCGGTTCCTGTCGCACGACATAGGCATAATCCTGAAACGCACGATAGGAAAACCCTCCTGCCGCAGCAACGGCTTTCAGCATCATCATGCCAGGTTGATAGGGGAACTGGCCACCGTGTTCAACTTCTCCGATCACCGAGATGGGGCGATACTCCACAACTTGCACAGTGACCTTCGCATTGCTGAAGATATTGTGGTCTTTCAGGGATGCGGCGACGCTCTGACTGAGTTCCTTGGGGGTCAGTCCTTCGGCCTTGATCATGCCGATGAGCGGAAAGACGATGTTTCCATCCATAGGTATGCGGGTCGACGTCTGGAACTGATTTTCGCCGAACGTCGAGACATTGATCCGGTCACCGACACCGATTGTGTAGCTCGCTGGATCGTATTGTGGAATGAGCGGCAGATCGCTTCCGGGAGAGCAACCGGTGAGGGAGACCCCTGTGACCACAAAAGGAAATCCGAAACGTGCGGCACGGGCGACAAAAGTATGGCGGAGCGACAGCATGTCTGAACTTCCCTGTTAAAAGCTGAGCTTGATTGATGATGGTTACAGATTAACACCCACTCGTAGCATGATGGTATTGACAGTGAACTTTCCCGTCGTTCCAAGGACATTTTGATTCGAAATGTCATAATCAAGACGCAGACTGAGATGCTGGTTCACTAGCCATTGTGCGGAAAGGCCTCCTCCAAAAATGGTCTGGTTACCGCCAGTCTGGGTGAGGATGCTGCCGATAAGGTGAGTCGGTGTGTTTTGATACTCTCCTTTCTGAAAAGTGAAGTATCCGGATAGAATAACATCGCGGCGATATTGATGGCTCAGAGTGAGCCGAAGATCCGTAGAGGTGAAACCGGCCACGTTCTCAAACCCACTGTCCTCGATTCCGTGCTGGAAATCCAGTTGAAGGCGCGTCAGCCGCGACGGTGCCCAGCGTAGTTGGGCTTCTACGATTGGGGTCGCGTAATCGGGGTAGGCCGCGTTACGATAGAAGCGGCGCTGGTATCCTACCAATACACGCATGTCGATCAGATGAATGGCGTTGTAATCGACTCCCACCATGACAGCCAGACCGTTGGAATCGCGTCCCGGATAACCGGCCAGTCCATGTGTGTAACGGATTTCCGTTCCGCGCAGCATGACCAGTGCGCTGGCGGTTTCTGTCCAGCGATAACGGCCAGTAAGACTTTCGAGAATCACCGCCCGGTTTCGGTAGGTCTGAGGAACGGAGATGCCGACTGCCGAAGGCAGGCGAGCGTTCTGATTGAAAAGAAAATTCGTGATATTGGCTTCTGGAATAAGGGAAAATCGTCCATTTCGTGCCACGGTGTAGCTCAGCGCTGCCCGATCGACCTGATATTTGATGGGCTGAATCGTTGCGAAACCACCGAGTGTATTGGGTGTCTGGACCAGATTGAGATGGGAATAATCGAAACCGAGACGGTCATTGGCGATGTCATGATACCCACCGAGAGAGGCTGTCCAGTTTGTCTGGTTCTGTGACCCCTGGCTCGGATAACGCAGGTCGGAGACAGAGGCATTGGCGTAAAGACGATCCACCGACCAGTCGGATGCCACGCCGACTTGCGCCATGGTCGATATGATGGCGCTTGGTGAACCGCCTGGCAGGCGATTTGCGTTGTCGATGTAACCCACGCCTTCGTTAAGGCCCGCGTTCAATTTGAACCCGCCGATATGCAATCCCTGCGGTTCATATTTCTTGCTGATCCGGAGTTGTTCGGAATCGGTCCATGTCTCGCCAACTCCACGCCCGATCTCAGGAAAATACTGGGTTAGGACCTGAGCGAAAGCTGGGACAGGAAAGAGTGGCGCAGCGCAGGAAACAGCCCTTACGAAACGGGAAAAGGCAATTGTCCTAACCGGTCTGCGTGGAGGTTTTCTTGATTGGAGCATAAGGGGAGATCGTATTGTCACGGTGTGATCGCCCATGAATGCTGGAGAGAACGGTCCCGCGCGCGCGCGTCTACGGTTTGATGGCGTCTGGCGGGCGGTGGAAGATGGGTGGAAGATTTGGACAAAAATATATTTTCCGCTCGAGCGATGCCGGAAATTATTAGAGCAAGAAAGATAAAGAATGTAGCAGTGGTGATCGTCGGTGCGGAAAGGCAGGCCGTTGTGAGATAGCCCATGATGGCGGCACTACTTCCCTTGATGACCTGAATATCCTCCAGCTTCCGGCCCATCCGTCGCAATGGCCTGACGTGGGACATGATGCGCCATCCGAACCAGACGAGCCCCAGCATGCCGGGAACGCCGATGGCGGCCAGAAGGCCTGGGATCAGGCTTGATGAACGATTGTTTCCCCACCCAACACCAAAGCCGAATGTATCCAGTGCCGCCTGCAGACTGTCGAGATCGGTGGAACTGCGTGCATTATAGGAATCGCTGTCCTGTTTGTTCGTTACACTGTCAATTATTGTTCCAAGACTGTTGAGAATGTCGGGAACCATGACGATCACGAGGACAGAAAGGATTATACTGACGATGAGAAACTGGAGAGCCCGTCGTTTGATGATGGGCAGGAAGCGTTTCGCATGAATTGTGAGACCCATGAGGACCACGATCAGCGCCCCAATTCCCAGAGAGACGACACCAGTTGCTGATGTGGACAGAAAGACGCCCATGATGGCGGTTCCCAAAGTGATTTTGGCAAAGATTCCCGGGAAATCATTGAGGATCAGCCATCCTGAACAAAAGGCGCCAGCCGCCATGTAGCCGCCAAACGCGGATGGTTCTGAAAAAGTTGCATTGATTCGTGGAAGAGAACCGATTGTCTGTTCGGTCAGGATCGACCATCCCGGGTTCGAATAAAGTAAGTCGGAAGGAAATGGGACATGCGCGAGATGGTTCGCGAGTTGCCATATGCCGAAACCAAAGGCGAGCAGAACACTGGCCAGATACGTACGTAGAATGATTATGGGTCGAAAGGGACGCCCAGGAGATCCTTGCCGTGTTGTGTATAGCGCGACCATGACGAAAATGGTGATGTTGAGGATGAGGTAAAGATTCTGGTTGAGATTGGCCGAACTGGGAGAAAGAAGGGTGATGACGAAAGGTGGCGTTGATTTCTGCGGCCATACATAGGCACGCCCTTCAAACAGCCGAGGGCTAAGCCATGACGTCAGGATTGCCCACCCGGCGACGGCAATAAGTGGAATAGCAAGCGGCCAGACCCGCGCACGACCGGGATAGCGGGCGCCCAGAAGAAACTGTCCACCTATATAAGAAACCATGGTCAGGGCGGGCAGTGTGTTTGGCGCGATCCCGAAACCGCCGATAGTGATGGCAGCGCTGGCTTCGAAGATTCCCGTAATGACCATGAGTTGCATCAGTCGTTCCGGCCGGTTCATCCATATGAGGCAGAGAGGTGCCAGAGCCAGGAAGAAAAGTGTGATCCCCACGAGACTTCCTTCCACCGCGTTCCTGCGGCGTTGCACATTGGATGTTCAGATAGGACGAATCGAAAAGATAGACCGAATGCGTTGGATGTATTAGCAATCATTGTCTGCGTTTCGAACGCGAATCAAGTTCTTTTCAGTTTGTATCTTCCTGTCGGAAATGGATGGGAAGGCGATCTCTGATTGGCGATAGGGGGATGCCAGTCAGCAAGAAGCCTTCACCACCCGGAGGGGACACCATGAGAACGTTTATTTCCGCGATTGTTGGAAGGCAGATGCCACGTATTACGTTATCCATAGCAAGGAACTTTCTTGTTCTTGGAACGCTTTGGCACGTCGGATTTTGTGCAATCGCACGTGGAACGTCACAAAGTGATGTTCTTGATCTGACGGGGCGCTCTCTGATCTTTAGTGAGGAATTCGACCATCTAAGTGTGTCGCCACATGGGCCGGACACGATCTGGAGCGCCCATACTCCATGGGGTGGAGATTTCGGTGATGCCACCTTTCGTGACAAGGAACCGGGTCTGCCGTTCAATGTTCGAGATGGCATCCTGCGGATCGAAATGCGCAGGGCAGCGGATGGGAAATGGCAATCCGGTCTGCTGTCGTCTTCTTCTGGTTATGGTCGTGGCTTTACTGCTCCTTACGGCTATTTTGAGATGCGTGCGCGCCTACCTGCAGGCGAAGGGGTATGGCCCGCTTTCTGGCTTGATGAACTGACGCAGGCAGGAACGGGGAAACATTCTTTGGAAGTTGATATCCTTGAGCATTATGGAAAATTTCCTGCGGCTTATAACGTGACCGTTACGGAGCGGAATCCAGAAAACAGCCGTGAAAACCATTCAGTCATGCATATTCAGACGGTTCCAAGTGGCAGCCTGTCGAAGGCGTTTCACACCTATGGGGCGGAGGTGACGCCGCAATGGGTGATTGCCTATTTTGATCGTCGGGAGATTTGGCGCACTCCTACTCCTCCACGGCCTCTTGCAGGGTTGGATATACTTGTCGATCTTGGTTTAGGTGGCGGTTGGCCGATCGACAAGACGCCGAGTCCATCAATCATGGAAGTTGATTATATCCGTGTTTATCAGGGCAGGACGGTGCCATGAAGATTGTCGTCGGTATTGCGACCGCTGGGCGGGCCGCTGTTCTTGTGGAAATGCTTTGTAATCTTGGGCGCCAGATCCGTCAGCCTGAGGAGGTGGTGGTCTGTGCCCCGTCCGAAGAGGATATTCTGGGAGTGGCAGGGGTATGTCCCAATTTACGCACGATTGTGGGTCCGCGCGGGTTAACGCGGCAGAGGAATGCCATCATTGCGGCTGTTCCTGATGCCGATATCGTCATGTTTTTCGATGATGATTTTTTAGCGGAGGCGTCTTACCTTCAGGCGGTTGAGGCACATATGAGCGTGAACAACCGCACAGTTATTGTGACAGGCAGGGTTCTTGCCGACGGGATCAAAGGGCCCGGTTTAGGCGTAGCAGAGGGGCAGGCACTTCTGGCTGCCGGTGAGCAAAGGAAAATGTCATCGGAACCAGAGCCTGTTTTTACCGGATATGGCTGTAACATGGCGCTGCGTCTGGCGCCTATGCGCGTTTTCGGTCTTTCGTTTGATGAGCGGTTGCCGCTTTATGGATGGCAGGAAGATGTGGATCTGTCGCGTCGGCTTGCTGCTCATGGTGACGTCATGCGTCTGCCGGATGCAAAAGGTGTTCATCTTGGCGTAAAACGTGGCCGGAGTTCCGGGATCAAGTTGGGATATTCGCAGATTGCCAACCCGCTTTATATCGCGGCAAAAGAGCAGGGCTATCCGCGAGTGCGGGCATGGGAGCATATTGTTCGTAATCTGCTTGCCAATATTGTAAGAACCCTTCGTCCCGAACCTTATATAGACAGACGAGGTCGTCTTTTCGGAAATATTCTTGCTTTCTTCGACCTTGTGCGTGGACGGATGAGGCCGGAACGGGTGGCGGATTTATGACATGCAGTTTGCTTCGGTCTCCTTTCCCTCTGAATGATCGTGTAGGCGCATGATCCAGACAATACTTGCGGCGATAGGTGCCTATATCACACTCAGTTTTCCGATTGCCCTGCTGATTGGCCGCTGGATCAGGATTTCACGCAAAAAATGATTGCGCGGACAGCAAGATTGTTAGTGATATTTTGAGGTGATCTTCTGAACTGACAGGTGACTGTCTGATGGTGTCTTGATTATTCGGGAAGACCTGTCAGTCGCAGTGCCGCGGCGAGCTTTGCATGGGCTTTTATTGGTAGATAGGGATGACTCGCCAGCACGCGCCGGGTCGTGAAGGTTGGGTCGAGTGCCAGAAGTCGGGCAAGAATGTCAGAGCGTTCGGGCGTGTTTCCCTCGGTTGTCAGTGCCACGAGGTGGTAGACGAGTGCAGATGGAAGTTGTGGATAGAAGGCCGTGAACATCCGTCCAATCCGGCTTGCTTCCTTGGGCATGTCAGCCAGAAAAAGATAAAGGATCACACAAGGATCCATCGCGAGGCTCAGCGGATGCCCGTTTCCGGACACGCAGTAATGTTTAAGAAGAGCGCGCGCCATTTTCTCTCGCTCATTCAGCAAGGCGAGGCGGGCTTGTAATATCCGATACGGGGCGAGCCAAGCCTGAAAAGGGCTTTCATCGGTGATTTGAAACGTGGAGAGCAAGGCATCAGCCGTTTCAGCGTAACCGGGAATGTGAGAATATACGAAAGCAAGTAAAAAGTTACGGCTGAGGTTGTGTTGTGAAAGAACGGCTACGTGCTGTGCTGCGATCAGGGTGCGCGTTATGCCGGTTTCGTAGTCGTTCGAAAGGAAAGCATCGGTGCGTGTTATTTCCAGTATAGTGCGGGCGATGGCGACGAGTGGTTGGTTCGGGCCGAGCCATTCTGCGAATTTAAGAAGAGTTTCGGCTTCTTGTAGGGCATGAGGGTGTGCTTGTAAAAGTATGACCAATGCTCTGGCCGCCATTTGGTTCGGAGTCAGTGTCTGGATGCTGACTTTGAGAGTGCTTCGGGCATGACGTAAAATGATAGTCCATTGAGCCGATAATGCCGCTTGGGAAAGCAGGGAGTCTGCGAGAGCCGGGTTTTGCCGGGTACCCATTGGCAGGCTCGTGCGTATTATCCAGATTATTTCGCCTTCATTCTGCACGTCGATCAGTCGTAGAAGTAAGGCCATGTGTTCCTGTGTGCTGTTCGCATCGGGATGCAGGCTACCAGTCCAGAGAAAATCAACGTTTTTTTGGCGAAGGGTCTCGATCCAGTCGGTCGTCGTGTTCAATTCCTCGTGGGAAGAGCGCGTGACAACCAGTCTGAAAGCATCGGAACCGACGAATAATGCATGCAGTTGGCTTCCCAGTTCATCTGCGAGAGCTGTCAAAGACGGGTCTTTTGTCTCAAGTGGCATAAAAGCAAGGATCAGAGGGCCATCTTTGTATAGAGAAGAAGATACGGATTCGTTTTCTGTGTTTTGTGAAGACGGTCTGATCTCGGATGCCTCGCATGAATATGAGGGTTCCAAGATGGAAACCCCGTTCTTCTGTGAAGGAAATCCCGTAAGGTGCGGTAAATTGTGGTCGTGAAACGGTTTGAGGCTAGCCCATGTAGGTGGAAAAAGGGAAGGAGAAGCCACATCGCCGGAAGCGGAATTGTGTTGATGTGAAGATGATGTCGGAATCGATATGCATATTGGATCGTTTTCGGCTGTCTGCGCAGATTTCATGAGATGTTGAAAATGACGGGAAAAACGCTCCCGGTGGGTGTGGAGCCAGAGATCGAAGGCAGGATCTATTCCGTACAGGTCGGCAAACAGCATCTCTTCTGGTTCGGCTGAGTTATCCAACATGCTGATGTTTCCGGCATAAATCTCTTCGATATCGACGGATGCGCAACCCGGTTTAAGCATGAGTGTATGACGTCCGCACTCGATAATCTCTGGGCCTGAAGGTTGGAGAAGATCAAGCAGGCGGCGGATTTCCTGCCGCAAGGAAGCACGTGCGAGGTCGGTTGGGCGTTTGCTCCATAGAAGTTCAGTCAAGCGCTGACGTGTTACGGGCTTACGGTTCGATAGGGCGAGAACGGCCAGTAATGCGCGTGTCCGTCGCGCACCTGCGGGAAGAATGTTCTTGCTTGTCGCGGTCATGGCAACCGTGTGCCCGATCAGTCGGATGTGCAGGATATTTGACTGCGTTGTCGGCACGTCATGTTAACTCCTCGTTCACAGAGCCTGTTGTATTTTGGTCTGTGTAAAAATGATCTTTAGGTGAAAAATCACGATAGGTTATTGTTAAACGACCGTATTTTCTAAACGGCATGAAACGTAACGCTCACCATCGTGAGAAGACGCACAAAAAACTGATATCCAACACTTTATAGAATTACCAAAATTCATCGTTTCCCGATGTAACGAAATATTGCGTGAAAAAATGGTATTTTTCCGTGATATCCACCTCGGTCTCCTGTTTTCGATTCGCATCTACTCTCCATAATTCTCGCATTTACGTGATCGAAGGCACGTGCGACGGAAGGGACGCTTCCGTGGTTTTGTGGAAAAAAGAATGATTCCATGGAGAAAATTATCTTTTCGCAGTTACCTGGCGATGAGATACAAACGCGAGCGCGTTCGAAGAAAGAGTAAAAATACAGTATAAGTTGCTTTTATTATTGCGCGTCTATCCTACATACACGCAACATCCTCGTCATGCGGTCATGCCAGAGAGGTAGTGATATCTCATCGAGATCACACCGCTTCAACTTGCCTGCCAGCTTCATTCTTCGCTGATGACGAGGTGCTCGTATGTCTGGTCTGCGACAAGAAACATACATAGGGACGGCCTTTATCGCGGACGATGCGATGGCTGTCATTTCCAATCCAGGACTTGTCAATGTGCAAGTCGCCGGGTCTGATATGGCCGTACCGATCCGAGATCCGCGTAAACGTGCGGTGGATATCGTGATTGCGATAACGATGTTGTTTCTCGCTCTCCCTGTCATGCTGATTATCGTCGCTCTGATCCGACGTGACGGAGGGGATGCACTGTTCGGTCATGAGCGCATTGGCGAGAATGGACGGACTTTTCGTTGTCTCAAATTCAGAAGCATGGTCATGAACGCGGATGAAGCGTTGAAGACCCTTTTGGAACGAGATGAAGCGGCCCGAGAGGAATGGGTCAGCACTCGAAAACTGCGTCATGATCCACGCATTACCCGTCTGGGGCGTTTCCTGCGGGAGAGTAGCCTCGATGAGCTTCCGCAATTACTGAATGTTCTGTTCGGTGACATGAGTCTGGTCGGGCCGCGCCCGATCGTCCGTGACGAGGTTGAACGCTATGGCGATAATATTGCCTATTATTATGCGACCCGCCCCGGTCTGACCGGTTTATGGCAGGTCAGTGGACGCAGCGATACCAGTTATGAACAGCGCGTGGCACTTGATAGTGCCTATGTCATGAACTGGACGTTTTCAAAAGATGTATTGATCCTCCTGAAAACCATCCCCGCCGTGCTGCGGCACGACGGCGCACATTAGGAGGCACCGATGACGATGTTGTCTCTTCGTGACGAAGCCTTCGTCGGTCCGTCACCACTGCCGCTTGCGACCACAGTGGCGGAGCATGTGCCGCTGAGTCAGGGGCTGGGTGTCCTGCGACGCAGGCGTTGGACCGTGGCGCTGATTACGGCCGGACTGTTCATTCCCCTTGCGGCAGTGATCCTTTCCATTCCGCGCTATTACGAAACCCAGTCTTCGCTTCTTGTGGATACTGGGAAGACGGAGTTTACGGATCTTCAGGCTCATGGTGGTGCCGTGACCGGCGACACGCTCATGATTCACAGCCAGACCGACATTCTCCTCTCGCGAGACATGGCGGGAAAGGTGGTGGATCGCATCGATCTTGTTCACCGGCCAGAACTTCAGCGGTTGATCCATCCTCCCGCGACTTCCACGGGCGTATGGGGAATAATTGACGATGTGCGGCATCGGTTGGGTTTTGATCGTGTCCGTCCACCACCGCTTACAGCGGCGGAGCAAAGACAACTCGCGGTCGACTGGTTGCTGGGGCATGTTTCGATCCGCAACGATGGTCGTTCGTATACGATTGCGATCATTGCCAAGACGAACGATACAGCGTTGAGCGCCAAGATCGCGAATGCCTATGCTTCTGTCTATCTGGATTTTATGCGCGATCTCAAAATCACGACGTTGGATCATGCCCATGCGTGGTTGAACGGACAGATCGGCGTGTTGCAATCCCGTGTGGCCGAGGCAGAAGGCCGTGTCGAGGAGTTCCGGCGCGCACACGGACTGATTCTGAGTCAGGAGGTCTCGCGCGATGGCGATCAGACCACGTTGACGGGGCGCCGGATGAGTCGTGTCGATATTGCACTGACGGAGGCATCCAACAAACTGGCCGAGCAGCAGAGCATCTATGATCAGGTACAGGCAGCGCGACATGGCGGTTCGCTCGGCGCTTTGCCGGCTGTGGTGGCATCACCGCTTGTTCAACGTCTTTCGGGTGAACTTGCAGAACTGGAAAAACAACGGGCAGGCCTAGAAGCAACCGATATGTCGGAAAGCCCGCGTCTGGTTCGGCTTGCCTCCTCGATTGCCGGTCTTCGCGCTCAAATCGGCGCGGAAGAGAGCCATATTGCCGGAAGCTTGCGCGCTCAACTCGAAGCGACCCGTGCAGAGGTGGCTACACTGGAAGGGCGTGTGCATGACCTCAAGGGGGCGGTGGCGGGCGAAAATGTCGCTGAAGTGCAGCTTCGTCAGCTCGTCAGTGAGGCGGAGGCCGCTCGCGCGGTCTATCGCGACTATCTCACCCGGTTCGAGCAGACGTCGGCACAGGCAGCGATGCAGGAGCCGGATGCCGTGCTTATTTCGTACGCGCAGACTCCTCTCGGGCCTTCAGGACCCCATCGTGGGCAGTTGATTGGCGCAGGGGGGCTCGTGTCGCTCGCGCTGGGATGCCTTGGTGCGATCATGCTTGAGAGGCGGAGGCCCGGTGTACGCACGCTGGAACAACTTGAGCAGAGAACAACGCTGTTTCCGCTTGGCGTTGTCCCTTTCGCGGGGAGAGAGCGCCGGCCACTTCTGGAATCGCGGGTCTCGTCCTACACGCTTTCTATCGATCATATCTGCAACATGTTGCGTCATGGCGACGACCGTTTTCGTGCGCAGGTCGTACTTGTGACCTCCGCATTGCCGGGTGAAGGCAAGACGTTTCTTTCCGTAGCGCTGGCCGCGAGCACCGCGCGGAACGACGGCCGGGCTCTCATCATCGATGCGGATATTCGCCGCAATCAGGTCGGTGTGTCGATCCGACCAAACTTCCGTCCGCCGCAAGAAGGGGCGACGGGTGCGCCCGGGCTGCCCGGACTCACGCGGGATATCTTGAGCAATGTCGATCTCATTACACTGCGTGGTACGCGGACCAGCGGAAATGGGCGGTATCTTCTCGATCTGAAAAAACTCGGCGCGATCATCGCGGAAGCGCGAACTCTCTACGATCTTATTCTTGTTGATATGCCACCGGCATTGGTCATTCCGGATGCTGCGGCCGCAGGGCGTTTAGTGGATGGTGCCGTCATCGCCGTGCGGTGGCAGCGAACGGAAATGGATGCCGTCCTGACCACCATGCGCCGGCTGCATGCATGTGGCGTACGGGTGCTGGGTGGCATTCTTACTCAGGCGGACATGAACGACCTTGGGCGGGACAGCGGGATGCATGCTTATCTGGCACAGGAGCCGTATGGTTATGACAACGCATGACGAGCGGGTGCTTCCTGTTTATCTAAACGGACGCTTCTTGCGACAGACGCTGAGTGGTGTTCAGCGTTTCGCCACTGAAATTTCTGCCGGACTTGTGCGCCAAGGGGTGATCTCAGAGGTCGTGGTTCCTCCTGCTCATAAGGAAGAAAGGAGAGATATCCGAAAAAGTTTCGGAAATATACCTGTCAAAGAAGCTGGGTTTGCGAGTGGACATGTTTGGGAGCAGACCTCTTTGCCATGGGCAAGCGCTGACGGTCTTCTGGTCAATCTCGGCAATACCGCGCCATTGTTGGCACGACGACAGATTGTCGTGATCCATGACTGCGGGTGGGCGAGTGTGCCGGAAGCCTATTCCGCGCGCTTTCGGACGATTTATCGCGTGATGCAGATGGCTCTGGTTGCGAGAGGTGTGAGGATCATCACGGTGTCGGAGTTTGCTCGGAGTGAGATCATGCGTCATCTCGGCGCACGTCCTGACCAGGTCTCCGTCATTCCGGAAGGCGGCGAGCATATAAGATCCGTTCCGGCTGATGCGACGGTTCTTGCTGCCAATGATCTGCGACCGGGTGGTTATGTGCTTGTCGTGGGGAACCTCGTTGCGCACAAGAACCTGCGGATTCTGGCAGGATTGGGCGAAAAGTTGGAGGCACGCGGCCTGACGCTCGCCATCGTGGGGGCCTCGCGGGACGGGATATTCCAGCAGCAGGGGGTAGATAGCATGCCTCGGGCGGCACGCTATCTCGGTCGGGTATCGGATGGCGCTCTGCGGGCGCTGTATGAGCATGCGGCCTGTTTCGTGTTTCCCTCCCGTTATGAAGGGTTCGGATTGCCAGCGGTCGAGGCGATGGCGTGCGCTTGTCCAGTTGTCGCAAGTGATATTCCGGTTCTGCGCGAAATCTGCGGAGATGCCGCTCTTTTCGCTGATCCATGCTCGCAGAACGATTTCACGCGCCAAGTTCTACGCGTTTTTGATGAGAGCGGAGTGGCGGAGCGACTCCGGAGGGCCGGAGCAGCACGTTTGCTGCACTACAACTGGACGCAGGCCAGTTCGGCCATGGCGGATATCATTGCTACGGCCCGATGTGGCGCTCCAGCATCTTCCTGTTCGTCTTTTGGCATGGAGGCATCTAGATGATGCACATTGCAAAGACCCTATCGGGACAACAGGGTGCCGGAAGTAAAAAACCGGGGCTGAAGGTTGCCGTAATCCATGAATGGTTGG
Source organism: Acetobacter estunensis (assembly GCF_019083805.1). GTDB lineage: Bacteria > Pseudomonadota > Alphaproteobacteria > Acetobacterales > Acetobacteraceae > Acetobacter > Acetobacter estunensis_A. Next base: position 102,815 of record NZ_JAHRDV010000008.1, on the reverse strand, counting down.
AGAAACATGCTGGGTCGGAGCGTGTTCTGGAACAGATTCTGCTCTGCTATCCTTCGGCCGATGTCTTCGTTGTCGCGGATTTCATGGTGGAGAAGCATCGTGGATTTCTAAAGGGGCATAAAGTAAAATCGTCATTTGTTCAGAAACTTCCCTTTGCACGAAAACATTTCCGAAAATTTCTTGGTCTTATGCCGCTGGCGGTCGAACAATTCGATCTGACAGGATATGACCTTGTGATTTCCAGTCATCATGCGGTCGCAAAAGGCGTTATCACCGGACCAGACCAATTGCATGTCAGCTACGTTCATAGCCCGATGCGCTACGCTTGGGATCTTCAGACGCGGTATCTGGAAGAGCGAGGACTGCGTTGGGGAATAATGGGACTCTATACGCGATGGCTCCTTCATCGGTTGCGGAACTGGGATGCGCGGTCAGCGGCGGGGGTGGATCTGTTCGTCGCCAACTCGCACTATATTGCACGACGGGTGCAAAAGGTCTGGCGGCGAGAGGCGTTGATACTCAATCCGCCCGTTGCTGTCGATAAATTTTGTCTTTCTCCCGAAAAACAGGATTTTTATCTCGTTGTTTCGCGGTTTGTTCCTTATAAGCGTATTGATCTGATTGCCGCAGCGTTCAGTAAAATGCCCGATCGTCGGCTCGTCATCGTCGGTGAAGGAGAGGGAGAGTCTGCGGTCAGAGCCGCTGCCCTTGGCTGCGCCAATATCGAAATTCGCAAGCCAGTGAGAACTGATGAGTTGATCGCTCTTATGGGGCGGGCGCGTGCATTTGTTTTCGCTGCGGCAGAGGATTTTGGAATCGTGATGGCGGAAGCGCAGGCATGTGGCACGCCGGTCATTGCTTATGGTGTGGGTGGTGCATGCGATATCGTGATTGACGACGGTGTAACTGATTCGACCGGCGTGCTGTTTTCCGAACAGACAGCAGAAGCTATTGTTGCCGCCGTACAAAGATTCGAACAGAATTACCACCGTATTCATTCTGAAACTTGTCGTGCCAATGCCATGCGTTTCTCGGAGGAGACATTCCGCCGGCGATTTATGGAAATTGTCGATGACGCCATAACCGCGCGCGCCGTCCAGTCTTCCTATGCAGCAGCTCCGATGAGGAGGGGGCAGGATATGGAAGCCATTACGGCCGATCGTCCGAGCGCACTGCAATATCAAGTATGATTGAGGGCAGGTTATATGAACGATTTATCGCAACCGCGCAGGACAATAGTTCACCTGTCAAAGCATTGCGGTCGTGGGAATGGCAATGTGCATGTGGCGGTGGATCTTGCGTGTGAACAGGCAAGAGCTGGACACACCGTCTATTTCTGTAGCGGCGAAGGGACATTTGTTCCGCTGCTGGAGCGAGAAGGTGTTCACTATCGGTTTTTCGCGCAAGATCAGAAGAAGCCTGCTGCGCTGTTGGGCTCCATGGTGGCGTTGACGCGGCTCTGTCGTACAGCCAGCGTGGATATTCTCCATGCCCATATGATGGGCGGTGTTGTAGTCGGTGCTGTTGCCTCACGCCTTGCGAATGTTCCATTGGTGGCAACGGTCCATAATTCTTTCGATCGCCATTCGGTCCTGATGCGGCTGGGAGACAGGGTTGTCGCTGTTAGCGAGGCGGATCGCAAAGCACTTGTCGAGCGTGGTTTTTCACCGGATCGCACGCGGGTGGTGTGGAATGCTCCTGTTGCGTCGGTCAGGAATGCGCATTCAGAGGAAGATGTATCCAGATCTGTACCCAAGCTTTCTCATCCTAATATTGTAATGATCTGTGGTCTTCATGCTCGAAAAGGGGTGTTCGACGTTATTGAAGCGGCCACGATGCTTTTGCCTTCGATGCCTGAGTGGACGCTCTACATAGCCGGAGAAGGCCCTGATCGGGTCTATCTCGAGCAGAGAGTTATGGCTGCAGGGCTGACTGACCGGATTGTTTTTCTTGGTTATGTGGAACATCCGGAGGCTCTTTATAGCCAGACCGATATCTTTGTTCTGGCCTCCTATGCCGACCCAGGCAGTCTGACGATTGGAGAGGCGCGTGCAGCAGGATGCGCAATCGTTGCGACCTCGGTTGGCGGCACGCCAGAAATGCTGGAGTTCGGGGCGGCTGGCTGTCTGATCCCGCCGGGACGCTCCGATATTCTGGCGCGTGAACTTGGTGTGATTATGCGAGATCCATCCCGGCGTGAGACCATGAGAAAAGCGGCTCGTCGCGGAGCGGAAATTTTCGATGTGAAACGACTGGTGCCTGATTATATGCGCATCTACGAAGAAGTTATCAGGAGGCCCCGTATCAAAACAAAGCACCGGACTGCAGCTTCGGACACGAATATGGGCCGTGCGTTCAAGACAATGGCGGGGCAGCAGGAGGGCGCATGTCCGAAATAACGCAATCTGCCAATATTGGCGCGCGCGCGGCAACTGGTGCGGCGCTGATGGTCGTGGCGCGTCTGCTGACACGGGCGATTGATCTTGGCAGCATGCTGGTTCTGACCCGTATCTTGCTTCCTGCTGATTTTGGTCTGGTGGCGATTGCGGGCAGTCTCTGCGCCATGATGGAAACGATCCTGGAACTTCAGATCAATCAGGCGCTCTTGCGTTTACCGGTTGTCGGCCGTTCGTATTACGACACCGCTTTTACAATTGGCCTGATCCGCGGTGCGGTTCTTATGGCCATTCTCGTGCTCAGCGCAATTCCTCTTGCACGTTTCTATCATGACGTCCGTCTGTTGCCGCTTGTGTGCTTTCTTGGGCTAAGTCCAGTCATGCGAGGGATTATGAGTCCCCGCATGGTCGTGTTCCAAAAGAATCTTAGTTTCTACCGTGATTTTGCCATTGAGATTTCCGGAAAGAGCATCAGCTTCATTTTCGGTACCGCAATGGCGCTTCTCACGCATAGTTACTGGGCCATCGCACTGAATACGGTAATGTATTCTGGAGCCATGATGGTACAATCCTACTGTTTTGCACCTTACCGACCACGCTTGACGCTACGTGAATTTCACGTTTTTACGGGTTTTATAGGATGGCTGACGGTCGCACAGATTGTCAGTGCCCTTAACTGGCAGTTCGAACGTCTACTGCTGGGAAAGGTCATGAGTCGGTCTGGACTAGGTATGTTCTCGACTGCGGTCGATATTACGAATATCCCTTTTCTAGCCCTATTCGGACCGATGTCGCGGCCTTTGCTGGCGGCGTTCTCCCATCTTGCTGACAACAGGGAAAAATTGGCTGCCAGTTATCAGAAAACATCGATTGCAATGGCGACGGTGGGACTGCCTCTGTTGGTTGGGGAAAGTCTGGTTGCAGACAGCGCTGTTCGTGTGATTGTGGGGCCTGCCTGGATGGGAGCTGCTCCAATGGTCCGCTGGCTGGCTTTGAGCCTTACACCGGCAGTGTTCACACTAGCAACCTGGCCACTATTGCTGGCGTTTGGACGAACGCAAGCTCTTCTGCGACGCAATCTTTTGGAATTCGGTATCAAATTTCCATTGGCAGTTTGTGGTGTCCTGTGGATAGGATTTTCGGCTATCATTGCTGCACGTTTCGCGTCAGAACTCGCTTCCGATATTTTCGGCCTCTTTCTTGTTCGTAGTCTAACCGATCTCGGCGTATGGGAGCAGGTGCTGGGGTGGAAACGTAGTGCCGGTGCGGTCCTGTTTATGGCGATGGTGGTGGAAGGATTGAAATGGTTTCTGCCACCTGTCGATACACTGGCGCATGCTGTGATTGATCTCTTTTCTTGCAGTGTATGTGGGATAGTTGCTTATGTGGGAGGGCTTTATGCGCTCTGGTTTGCCGAGGGTCGCCCGAATAGCATCGAGAAACTGGTTTTTGATCGTTCTTGTATAATACTGTCTTCTTTGAAGGAACGAAGAAGTGTCATGTCACGCAAGAACGTATCATTTTCGATTGGGAAGCCTGCTGTGGAGCATGGTTCTCAAGATACTTTAAACTGAAAATCTGTTGATTTTCTTTTGTACCGAAAAATCTATTCATGATTGAGGAAACGATGACCAAGACTCTCATTCGTGTGATCAGTATTGCAGGTAGTGTCAGGCGCGACACGTTTCACTGTCCGCCAACCGGTGTGGAATGGGAGTTTTTTGATGCTTCACGAGGGCTTGAAGAAGGATTTGAATATAATACGGACGTTACCTGGGCGCATATAAAGCGTGGTCTCGCCCCTGGGGAGATTGGGTGTTATTGCAGCCATGTTCGGGCTTGGCGTTCATTTCTCTCTGACCCTACGGCAGATCAGATTCTGATCGTTGAGGATGATGTTTATGTCGATTGGCCCGTTACACTGCACCTCACGGAAGTGGACTGGGCATCGAAAGGGGTACATTTCTTGAAATTTTTTGGACGATTTCCAGCTAGACTTCATGTAGCAAAATGGAATTATCCAATATGGGATCGTCATGTAGTACAATATGAGACACAGCAATTCGGCACACAAATCTATCTTCTAACCCGTCATGCTGCAGAAGTCTTTGTGCAGAATTTCCAGCGGATCTCCCGACCGATTGATGTCGAGATGGAGCGTCCTTGGGCAACTGGCATCCCTGTTGCTGGGATCGTGCCACCTACCGCGCTTGAATTGTCGGTGCCGAGTTGCGTAATGAATAGGCACGCTGATCGACAGGCCACATATCTTGAAATGCTTCGTTATTATAGTAACCGTGTCTTCGAACGTATTCGTGGGGGGATGTATCGGACTCTTGGTCCTCGTGTGAAGATAAATGAGATAGACCTTTCTCGCTCAGTATTTGACTATCGAAACCAATAATATATCTTTCGAATTTTGAGAGGAAATCATTGAAGCATAACTAAATTTCGATGGTGTGTCGCCTATAGAATTTCGTCTGCTTCAGATCCTGTTCATACGCTAGAATACGGCGTCTTTTCGCGCCAAATCCCCATGTAATCATAGCGTGCACACGTTTGTATTGTTGTTGTAGGTGATAACGTATCCAAGTCGTTCGTTTCATGCTGCGCCAATAACGTGCTATCTCCGGGTATACTGATGCGACCTCACCATAGGCTGCTGAGACTTCAGCATTCCAAGGGGGAAAAGTGCCTTCCCATGGTTTCGGTCGCGACATGTAATGAATGATTCGTGGCTGAATTATAGATGCTACACGAATATTATTCATATATACGGGGAAGTTCCATGCCAGAGACATGGAGAGGCAATGTGGCAAGCCCACGAGATTCAAAACATCCTGATCAGGGAAGCGGGATTCCTTTGATTGATTGGAAAACATTTTCCACGCCTCGATGCCAATGCGTGCCCATCCCTTGCGTTCCGCATAGATTACACCGGAATTGAAATAGCGTGTTGCCTCACTGGATGAAAGGCCGAGTGACGTAAAGTGTGAGGTTATGGTGCGACTCAATCGATCCGTGTCATCACCCACGAATGTCATTGGATCAGGAGCGCCATAGAACATTCCTGGTGGAATCGGCATGTGTAGAAGATCATCCAGTGGGCCATGAATCTGGGTATCGCCGTCTACATAGAGAAAATAATCATAATTTTTCGGGAGAAGGTCCGCTAGAAACAGACGTGCCAACATGGCGGGCGCTCCGCCGATATCAGCCTCGCTTCGACTTAGGAACACAATATCGGCGCGTGCGCAGGCTTCAGAGAAAGCAGCTTCCGCACAGGGATCGATTCCAAATGCGAGAATGACGATATCAGCTAGACTGCGTGATGTGAATCGTCGTGCCTGTAAGGCACTTACAAAACTCGGAAAAAGATAAGACTGATCCGGAGTGTAACAGATGCAGATCTTCTTCTCGCTTCGATATATTTCTTCGATACAGGCTTGCGCTCTGCTCTGCATGGGATAGGCCTTTCTAAGGGTATTCAATTATATCTTCGAAGGAGACATCTTTTTTCTCTCGAAGTTTGCATTTAGACGCTAACGTATGCAAGGCAATTTGGATTCATAGAAATATAATAATTTCTCGTTGCAATAATGATATTTCATATTTTTGTTGCGTATGTTTCTGCATGAAATGCTTTCAATCGAAACGGGTTGATATGTCCTCGGAGTAGCTCGTTTGTGCTAGTTAAATGGGTAGCGGCTAAAGCGACAAGCGTTCATCGGAGCGGGTTCATTCCATAGGTGTCATCTTTGGATAATTGCCAGATAAATTTAAGCACACTTGGATTCGCAATATAGCGTAGTCGCCTGCCCATGGCATTGTGAATAATCGGAAATTTTTTTCTTTCAAGTAACGCAACTTTTTTCTTTCTTCTTCCTTAATATGATCGCTAGGATGCATGGAGAATTCATGAATTTTGTAACTGGAAATACGCAGTGAAGTGGGCGCAGTTGGATGCGGCTTTCCTCGCGTGTTATGGCGATGCTCCGTTACAAAAAACATATTCAGTACGTCGCAGATTGATAGCCTCAGTTCTGATAAGGAAAAGGTAGCGATGAAAATACTGATTTCTGGAAATTTGGGTTATGTTGGAGCGACTGTTTGTAAGTATCTAAGGCATGAGCATCCGCATGCTGTTCTACATGGCCTCGACAATGCTTATTTTGCTTATTGTCTTACCGGTGTTACGCGCTTGCCGGAGCAATATCTTAATGCGCAGTTTTATGGTGACGTACGCTCCATCACATCTGAACAGCTTGCCGGATATGATGCTGTTGTTCAGCTTGCTGCCGTTTCGAATGATCCAATGGGAGCTAAATTCGAGAAAGTTACTGAGGAAATCAACAGAGATTCAACGATTATGATGGCACGAATCGCTGCTAGCGCAGGTGTGAAAAATTTCGTTTTTGCATCGAGTTGCAGTATATATGGCATAGCGGACGGCGGTCCGCGTCAGGAGAGTGACCCGGTTAATCCCGTAACAGCCTACGCTCGTTCCAAAATCGGCGCTGAAATGGCGCTGTCACAGATGAATACGAATATGGTGATAACCAGCCTTCGTTTCGCCACTGCTTGCGGCATGTCCGATCGGTTGAGACTTGATCTCGTATTGAATGATTTCGTTGCTTCCGCGATGATTGCCCGTAAACTCAATGTAATTTCTGATGGAACTCCATGGCGACCGATGATCGACACTACCGATATGGCGCGTGCGATTGACTGGGCAGTAGATCGTTCAGCGGATGTCGGAGGACGTTATCTCACGGTCAACGTTGGCAGTGATGACCGTAATTATCAGGTGCGTCAGATCGCTGAAGCCGTTGCTGAGGCATTGCCCGGGACTGAAATTAGCATCAATACTGAGGCTCCGGTCGATAGTCGGTCTTATCAGGTCAATTTCGGACTCTACAAGTCGCTTGCGCCGGCTCATCAGCCGCAGGTGACTCTACGTGATTCAATTGGAGATTTGCGGAACGGATTGACGCGTATGATGTTTAAAGAACAAGATTTCCGAAATTCATCTTTGATACGGCTAAAAGTTTTGGAGAAACATATGGCAGCGGGACGCCTTAATTCGGCGCTAGTCTGGCAGAAAGCTGCCTCTGGATGAGGGGCACATTATTGTGCGCTTTATCTACTACAACATTAAATCGGCCGATAACAATAGCAGAGGAATCTGGTAAATGAAGGTCGCGATACTTGCTGGTGGCTTTGGAACCCGCCTAAGTGAAGAGACAATGATCCGTCCCAAGCCTATGGCAGAGATTGGTGGTAGGCCAATACTTTGGCATATCATGAAAATGTATGCTCATTATGGATTTTCAGATTTTGTTGTTCTTGGTGGATACCGAGTCGATTTTATACGCGATTACTTCATGCGTTATCGTGCATCATGTAATGACTTCGTTATAGATTTAGGTACTGGAGAAGTAAATTGGCTGCAAGCGCAAAATGAAAACTGGCGTGTGACAGTTCTGGATACCGGCAAAGAGTCTCTTACGGGTGGACGTATACGACGTGCACGGCAATATCTGGAAGATGAGACGTTTTGTCTGACGTATGGTGATGGTGTAAGCGACGTCAACATCAATGATCTTGTAGCATTTCATAAATCTCGCGACTCATGGTGCACATTGACGGCGGTGGTCCAACCCGGACGCTATGGCGCGCTTCAATTGAGTGACAATGGCGCTGCAGTAAGGGGGTTTGGCGAAAAGCGCGCGGGAGATGGAGGGTTGATCAATGGCGGCTTCTTCGTGTGTGAGCCTGAAATATTTGATTTGATCGATGACGATCTGACAACGTGGGAAGCAGAACCCATGGACCGATTGATTGAGCGCGATAAGCTTTCGAGTTTTGTCCATGATGGTTACTGGCAAAGCATGGACACATTGCGCGACAAGCAAGTTCTTGAAGCGGCATGGTCAACTCGGGCTGCACCGTGGAAAGTATGGCCTGACTGATTGTCGTCAAACAAGGTACAGGATGGATGTCAGAAAAGGTGTCTGACACGACGCAAGAATGTTGAACGCAATAAAATTGGCAGGATCTAGGATATGATCATCGTCGATGCAGCATTGAAAAAGCGTGAGGCAGTGGGGTGTCCCGTGACTGTCGCTATTGTTGGAGCGGGTACACAGGCAAAAGCCATTGCACGCACAATTGAAATCGCGACACCGGGTATGAGGGTTGTGGCGGTAGCCAATCGCACTCGTGCGAATGGTGAAGCAGTATTCACGGAACTTGGACTTGACCCGGTATGGTGTACAGATGCTCCCAGTCTTGAGACTGCTATCGCCTCTGGAGCTTGCGCGGTTACGAACGATCCGCAGCTTCTGGCGGAGGTGAGTGGTATTGATGCTGTAATCGAAGCGACCGGGTCGATGGAATATGCTGCCCGTGCGGCATTGGCTGCAATTGAGGGAGGCAAGCATCTGATTCAGGTGAATGCGGAACTCGATGGAACCATCGGGCCAATCCTGAAGATGAAGGCCGATAAAGCCCGTGTTGTTTATACCGCTGGTGACGGTGATCAGCCGGGCGTAATGATGAATCTCGTTCGTTTTATGGAGGGTATTGGTGTACGTCCCGTGCTCTGCGGCAGCATCAAGGGGCTTTACGACCCGTATCGTACACCAGACACACAGGTTGCTTTTGCGCAAAAGTGGGGACTAGACCCGGCCATGGCGGCTTCATTTGCCGATGGCACGAAAATCTCTTTTGAACAGACGGTTATTGCCAACGGAACCGGTATGAAAGTGGCAAGGCGTGGTATGATTGGTCCCGATTTTTCGGATGGTAATCCGTACGCGCCGCTGATTCCTTTGGAGGAAACCACCAGTGCTTTTGCCGCCCATCTTGATGCTCATCTTGCCGCGGGAGGACCTGGTATTGTCGATTATGTAATTGGTGCACGACCGGGACCAGGAGTTTTTGTTATTGGGACAATGGAAGATTCGCGCCAACGGCATTTTCTGAATTATTATAAAATGGGATCTGGTCCCTATTATTGCTTCTACACCCCTTTTCATCTGTGTCATTTCGAGGTTCCTGGATCGGTCGCGAGAGCGGTTCTGTTTGGTGACGCGACATTAACCCCGCGCGCAGGACCAAGCGTGGGCGTTATCGCGCTGGCTAAGAAAGATCTTGTGAGTGGGGATGTTATTGATTCTCTTGGTGGGTTTGAATGCTATGGAATGATTGAAAATATTGAGATAATACGGAAAAAAAATTTGATACCGTTAGGCCTCGCTGTTGGTGGTCGGGTGAAGAGATCGATTTCCAAGGATCAACCGCTCACATTTGCGGATGTTGAACTGCCTGAAAAGCGGACGATCGATCGTCTTTATGCCGAGCAGGAAGGTGTTTTTGGTGCCTCTCTGATGAGCGGAGATGCGGTTTATGATTTTTCATGAAACTAGCATGAAGGGTGCGGTACTGATTGATCCTGAACTTCGAGGAGATGATCGGGGTTTTTTTACCCGTATGATGTGCAGGAAAGAGTTCGCTGAGCACGGATTAATCACCGATTTTGTGCAGCATAACATGTCTTTTTCACGTAATAGGGGGACAATCCGTGGGTTGCATTTTCAGCGTGGTATTCATGCTGAGGCCAAACTTATGCGCTGTACGAAAGGAAAAATAATAGATATAATTGTTGATTTGCGTGAAGAATCACCAACGTATTTACAGTATGAAAAGTTTTTACTTTCCGACGAAAATCACCGTTTACTTTATGTGCCACCAGGATTTGCTCATGGATTTCAGACGCTGACTGACAATGTAGAAGTCTTTTATCCTGTTAGTGCCATGTATGCACCTGATGTGGAGGGGGGATTACGTTACGATGATCCAAGGATCGGGATTTCATGGCCTTTGGAAGTAAGTGATTTGTCAGAGAAGGATGCATCATGGCCTTTATTGTGATGTGCAATACCATTGATTTTTTGAATATCGCTTGACTGTGTAATACGTTCCCTAAAAAAGGGAGGTGTTTTTGTTTTATTATTATATATATTTATCTGAGTCATATTTTGTTCAAGATCGCTACCCGTTTTTCGCAGTCTAGATGAATCGTGAGTTTTGCGTTTAGGGAGCAATTCAGATGAAACAGGAGCCGGAATATCTTTCCAAGAATAGGCGTTTCCTGGTCCTTGCCCGTGTCGGTGATAATTCTCTGCATCATAGCTGGATCGCTGACAAAACGGTTACACGAACTTGGGATCTGCAACTGAATGCTTATGCTACAGATGTTTTGCGTTGTCAGGATGGAGATCTGCCGCCCGTATTCGATTATGGCACCAAATGGGACAGTATCGTACGCCATTTTATGGCGAATCCTGAATTGTTGGATCGTTACGAGTATATCATGCTTCCCGATGATGATCTGTTGATGGAGGTAAAGGATATTAACAGACTGTTTGCTATCGCTGTGCAATATGATTTGACGATGGCGCAACCTGCTATGACGGTCGAAAGCTACATGTCACATGCCATCGTTTTGCAGATGCCTGGTTTCCGTTTTCGTTACAGCACTTTTCTTGAATCTATGGCCTGTTGCATAAAATCATCATATCTACGGACGCTCTTGCCAATCTTCGAGCAGCATTTCACCGGGTGGGGCACGGACATGATCTGGGCTCTTCTGATGAAGGATCCCACCTACCGTGCTGCAATTGTGGATGAGGTGCCGATGACCCATACAAGACCACTCTACAGTGGGCCGATCTACAATACCTTCGCAAAAGACAAGATTGATCCACATGAAGAGGTGCGTGAGTTGATGTCTGCTTTCGAGAATCATCCTGGCAGCATGCAGGTTTATGGCGGATATTTGAGAAATGGCAGGAGAGTTAGTGCCTTTGAGGCGCGTATGCGCAATGCGATCGGATTGTTTGCAGTCGCAGGAAATTCGAAGCTTCCTTGGAATACTTTTCGCATGGGGTGTGCGATGCTGATTCGTGCATTTACTAAAATGAGATATCGCCCCGAACAACTTCGTCCCCTTACAGGGACGAAAATGGCTGCATTTGGAATGGGCGCTTCATCACCTGAAGTGGAAATAAGTCTGCCCACTGGGAATATTGTTACACAGATTTCGCCTGTGGTCGGTCAATCTTTCTCTGAAGGCGCAAGCGTCTAAAGGCCATTGTCTTACAGTACGTGGCTAAGGTGGATAGGAAGTCTGTATTCGTTATCTGTCAGGAATTTGCACGGCTGTGAATTTTCGCACATGAGCGGGGGAAAGTTCACTGATAGTGTTCACGCCCAGCATCGCCATGTCGCGCATGATTTCTGCCTGTATCAGTCGTAGTGCGTGACGCACGCCGATCCCGCCGGCTGCGACTGAGGCGTAGAGAAACGGCCGACCGATGAAGACAAAATCTGCCCCAAGCGCCAGAGCTTTGAGTACGTCGGTGCCTCGTCTTATGCCGCCATCAATCAACACAGCCATTTCGCCCGCTTCGCGCGTGACCTCCTGCAGTACGAGCAGGGGAGCAATTGCGGAGTCGAGTTGGCGTCCGCCATGGTTGGAGATCCAGACGCCGTCAGCACCTGCATTGCGGGCGAGTACGGTATCCTCGGAAGAAAGAATCCCCTTTATAATAAAGCGGCCTTTCCAGTTGTCGCGTATGAATTTGACATGTTCCCAACTGAGACGCTCACGTGTTCCAATATTACGCTCAGCGGTGCGCGAAAGAATTGCCGGACCTCGAAATGCGTCCATGTTTTCGAAATGTGGCATGCCGCTTGCTAAAGTGCGAAGAAAAGTTCCACAGGACCAGCGCGGGTGGCACACGCCATCCCACAAAAGACGCGGACTGGGTCGGAGAGGTATAGAAAAACCGTTGCGAATATTGTTCTCGCGGTTGGCCGGAACCTGTACATCCACGGTAAGGACAATCGTTTCGAACCCAGCATTGCCGACCCGGCGAAGCATCGCTGCGATGCGTTCCCGGTCACCGGGCAGATAGGCTTGAAACCACCGTGTTGCGCTATCGGCGGCCATTGTTTCAAGCGGAGTGAGGGACGTGGCGCTGGCCACCATTAGCGCACCTTCTTCAGCCGCAGCCCGTGCCAAGGCAATATCGCCCCGAAACGACGATAGGGCTGAGAGGCCCATGGGTGCGATTCCGACTGGCTGTGTAAAGGATTTACCGAAGAGAGAAGTCACCGTCGAACGAGCATGAGTATCAATAAGCACGCGTGGCATTAGGGCAAGTTCAGCATAGCTCTCTCGATTTGCTCGTAGGGAACGGCCGGTTTCTGCTGCACCAGAATAGTAGCCATAGAGTTGCCGAGGCAATCGACGGCGTGCGACAGTTTCGAAATCGTCGAGACATAGGAAACGATTAAGATAGCGGAGCATGAACGGCGTTGTCTGAAAAGGGGGAGACGTCATGATGTGCCTGACGATGAAGTTACATTTAGTCTTCTAAAATTATCAGATTTTGTATTGAAGTTCTCGGGGATTTTCTGAAGGGAGATGTTTTTGTGAGATCACGAGTTTGGCATGAAATGGTAAGGTCTATGCAGTGTGCTTAGGCCATGTTGACAAAAGATCTATACGGTCTGCCTGAGTTCTGCTTCACTTCCTGGCTGTGGGATAACGGGCAGAGAGAACAGGCATGACACGAGGCGATCTGACGGATCAGGAATGGGCGATGATTGGTCCGCTTCTGCCGCCTGAGCGTGGACGTTGGGCACGTCCATCTGGAGACAATCGCCAGTTTCTCAATGGTATGCTGCATGTTCTACGAACGGGTTGCCCCTGGCGGGACATGCATGAGCGCTACGGCAAGTGGAACTCGGTCTATGTCCGGTTCCGGCGTTGGGCTGAACAGGGTGTTTGGGATACTCTTTTACAGACCTTGGTAGATCTGGGGCTGACTGATAACTGGCAGCATATGATCGACAGCACCATAATCCGTGCCCATTCACAGACCACTGGGGCAAAAGGGGGGCTTATTCGGAGGCTTTTGGTCGGTCACGCGGCGGCTTTACGAGCAAAATCCATGCCCGATGTGACAATCAGGGACGCCCTCTCGGCTTTGTCCTTACCGGAGGCCAAGTCTCGGATTACAAAGCCACAGACGCCCTGATGAAGCTACCTGTCCCGAACCCCAAAGCCATTGCTGGCCGACCGGGGCTATGACAGTGACAGTTTCCGCCGGGAGCTGCTGGTCCACGGGATCCTGCCGGTCATTCCATCACGCAAAGGCCGTAGCGCTCCACAGAAAACAGACTGGCGGCGTTACAGGGATCGCAACTGCATAGAGAGGATGTTCAACAGGCTCAAGCAGATGCGCCGTATCGCGACCCGCTACGACAAGACCGCCTTATCCTTCAGGAGTTTCCTCAATATCGCAGCCGCAAGACTCTGGATTGAGTCTTTTGTCAACATGGCCTAAACAGGGCATGGCTCGTTGAAATGTCCTTGATGATTTCATGATCAGTGATGTTCCAAGGAAAAGCTTATTTGTCGTGCGGTGACGTTAGGCTCGCTTGCACAAGAAATGGTCAAGTTCAGTTTTCTTCGAGTGCTTGCCAATGCAAAGGGAGAGCGGTTGGGGTGCTGTTCCAAGGGAAGGGTGTCGAGAGGCTGTATCTTTATCTGGGAGATGAACTAATTCGTTTGTGGCGTTGTCTTGGGTCCTCCATCATTATTGGGAAGACCCGTGAAGGGATGTCTTGTAACAGGAAGGCTGTGTCAGTGATGCTGATGGAGTTCTGAACGGCACTATTAAAGGCGTCCTACGTCTTGTCAGCAGTTTTGGAGACGTTGAGGTGGCCTGAGTAGGTTTTGCCGCCTATGAGCTTCAACCCGGCAGGTCCGAGATGCCTTCTTGATCATTGAAGTGCGACCGACCGACTACTATCGCTGGGATAGCCGCGTGCCTCTTTATTTGGTGCGCAACTCATTGAATTGTAAGGGTTTTGCCATCTCTGGCGGAGAGAGTGGGATTCGAACCCACGGTACGCTATTAACGTACACACGCTTTCCAAGCGTGCGCCTTAAGCCGCTCGGCCATCTCTCCAGGCGCTGGAGGTCTTCATACCAGTATCGTGCGGGTGTTCAAGAGGAAAAACGCACCGATCACACGGCACGGGCAGCAGCGATGAAGCGGGCGATGGCGTCCGGGTCCTTGACGCCGGGCGCGCTTTCCACGCCAGATGCCACATCAACAGCGTTTGCCGCGCTTTCACGGACAGCCTGCGCTACGGTCTCGGGCCGCAGTCCACCTGCCAGCATCCATGACGCAGGAGCCTGCCAAGCGCGGGTAAGATACCACGGAAAGGCCCGTCCGTTGCCGCCGGGACGCGTGGCGCCTTCCGGGGGGCGTGATTCGATCACGAAGCGGTCTGCCAGAGCGGTTGTCGGAAGGTCGCCCTTCGTCGAGACAGCGACGGACAGCCATACCGGAAGACCGAATTTCTGGCGGATCACCTGAGCACGCTCAGGCGTGGTGTAGAGCTGGAGGATGTCGAGCGACACATTGTCCAGCGTTTCGGCAATCTGCTCATCGGTCGGGTTTACGAACAGGCCGACACGACCCGGTTGGACAGGAGCGGCTTCGATCCGTCGGATCAGCTGTGCCGCCTGCGTCGTTGTGACGTAGCGGGGAGAGCGGGCGAAGAAGTTGAATCCCACCCAGTCGGCCCCGTATTCCAGACAGGCATCAAGACCGGCTGGTTCCGTCAGCCCACATATCTTGGCGCCTACGCGCATCAGGGAGCGACGAGTTCGGCCGCAATTGCGGCGGCGGCGGCGGCGGGATCGGCGGCTTTTGTGATGGGACGTCCGACCACGATCCAGTCCGCGCCAGCCTGTCGGGCTTCGGTCGGGGTCATGATGCGTTTCTGGTCGCCTGCGTCCGCACCGCGGGGACGAATACCGGGAGTGACGAGCACCGGCCTCTCGCCAAACTCTTTCCTCAGCGCGGTCAGTTCATGCGCGGAACAGACCAGGCCGTCCGCGCCATTACGCAGCGCCAGTTCGGCCAGACGCAGCACCTGCGCGCGCGCGCCACCCGGCACGCCGGTTTCCGCAAGGGCTGCATCATCGAGGCTGGTAAGGACGGTTACGGCCAGCAGCAGCGGACGCTTGCCTTCGGGAAAGCTGTCGTCGCACGCTTGTCTTGCCGCCGCGACCATAGCGCTTCCGCCGCTGGCATGGATGGTCAGCATGGCGGGTGAAAGACGATTCAGGCTACCCACAGCCGCCCCGACGGTGTTGGGAATGTCGTGCAGTTTAAGGTCGAGAAACAGTTCGCGTCCCTCTGCTACCTTCGCGACGGCTTCAAACCCTGCGGCATAAGCGAACTCGAGACCCAGCTTGATGGCATCGACATGGGGGGAGACGGCGTTCGCCCGGCGGGTCGCTTCAGCCGGATCACGGGTGTCGAGGGCGGCAATCAGGCGCGTGCGACGTGTGGTCATGCGATGGGCTGTGGCGGAATGGTGGAGACTGGAGAGACTGGCGCGGTTGGGTGGGGAGTGACGGACGGATCCACATTCACAAGACCCCGCAAACGGTTCAGTTCCGTGACCTGTGCGGCAACGGTGCCTTCCAGTTCCTTCACGCGGGCTTCCGCCTTGCGGGCGCGACGTCCCTGCCCAAAGGCGCTGAACCACATGCACAGAGCACCCATGGCCAGCGAGATGACGGAGATCAGCAGCGCCATGACGCCGATCGAGCTGGACCAGCTATAGGTCAGCAACCACATCTGGGTCGATTCCTGATTGCTGGCGGCAAACAGGATCACCACGAGAAGGAGGGGGACAAGGAGGATGAGCCGGATCATATTTAGGTTCGTAGCCTGCCCGGATAGGGAAGAGCAAGAAAGGTATATGAACCCTTTACGCGCCACCTTTTATTCGGTGATGGCAGTCTGCCGTTTCGATCGGATCCGATGGGGCAAAAAAACGGGCGTTAATGGAAGGCGGAGAGCAATTGCTGAGCCGCTATGGACCAAGGCGTAGGCTGAAACGTCGTGGCAATGCGCGAGCGCAGGCGCGCCAGTTCCTCAGGAGCGTGAATCACGCGCTCGACGCATGCTTGCACGTCATGAAGATTGTCGGGGTCGAACAGCGGAGTCAGGCCACCACCGGCTTCTGGCAGAGCGCCACGATTGGCGATGAGGCAGGGCGTTCCGTGGGCGAGGCTTTCGGTGACAGGCAATCCCCAGCCTTCGTGCAGAGAGGAAACAAGAGTGAAAAGGGCATGGTGGTAGAGCGCCTCCAGCAAGGCGTCGGAAGGGGCATGCACGAGGGCGATATGCCCATTGAGGAAGTTGCAGTTCCGGATTTGCTGCATCAGGTCTGAGGCCAGCCAACCGGGTGATCCGGCCATGACAAGACGCGGTATGGTGGCGCGTGGATGGTCCGCGAGAAGCTTCCTCCACAGGTGGAAGAGCAACGCATGGTTCTTGCGGACTTCGATGGTTCCCACCACCAGTACGAACGGCGTCTGCAAGGAGAGCGGAAGGTCTGTGTGCCCCGTGATGGAACGGGATTTTGAAAAGCCGGTGCCCATACGGATGACGGAGGCTGCCTTGCCGGGAAAAAGGCGAGCGATATCGTCGCGTGTGCTGTGTGAGACAGCGAACAGTCGGTCGATGGCCGGTAACGTAGACTCGCACCATCTGCGAAACACGCGCGGCAGACCCGGACGACACCATTCCGGTGCGATCAGTGGGACAAGATCGTGTACGAGCAGCCCGGTGCGCACGCCCTGATCGCGCACACGCTCCAACAGGGTGCCGTACGCGGTGTGTGACCATGGTGCGCCAAGGGCAAGCAGGATGTCGCCTGCGCGTGGAGATGCGATGTTCGCTTCTTGAGAGGTATGGCGTTCCGTCCATGTCTGGCGGAGAGTTGTGCCGGTTGCTCTCAGAAGGGCGGAGAGGTCCCGGAACGCCGCGCTCTGATGAGACACCAGTTGTCCGAGCGGCACGCGCAGGCTGGCAGGCAGATGCCGGGCAAGACGCCGGGCTGAAGAGGCCTTCTGTTCGCCTTCGTTGCCAGTCTCAATATGGGTGGTGGCGGAGAGGGCGTGGCTGCACAGACGATCATGCAGTGCCCGTACACTTTCAGGTTGGACGGGAGTGAAGCCCCGTCCATCGGTGGTGTGCCGAAGAAACCCCACACGTGTTCCCTGCATTTCCGGCAGGGCCTGCATGGCGGACTGAATTTCGAAGGCCACGCGCTGGATTCCACTGGGGCGCGAGCCGGTACGGGCATATTCGAACAGGTCTTCCACATCGAACCACACACGTGGCTGCGGAGAGGAGGAAAGTGGCAAGGGTGGCATCGGCGGCCTGCTGTGGTCCGGAAAGAACCGAATACCCGAGCCGGTCCGACGATGCCAATTTGGGGAACTCAGTTGGCGGAAAGACCGCGTGCGATGATGGCCTGGGCCTCTGGCGCGGACAAGCTGGTGGAGGAGGTGGACACCGCGCCGATTAGAGCGGCGAGAGCCGGAAGAAGGGCGGCCACGGCCTGAACCATGACGTTGACGTTGGCTGGAAGGAGGCTTTGGAGACTCTCCAGCACCGTGAGGGCCGCTCCCGCTGCGCTTTCGGCGGTTGTGACCCAGTCCTTCGCCACAGTGACGCTCACGGAAGAGGCGGCGTTGGCAGCGATCTGGGCTGTGACCTGGCTGACGGTGGTGATGGCAGACGTGAGCTTGGCCGAATCGGTTGCGCCAAGCACGCTGGTCACAGTGCTGGAGGAGGCGATCTGGGTCAGGCCGGATTCCACGCTGCTGATGAGGGAGAGGATCTTTGTCACATCCACGGCGTAGGTGGTTGTGCCGTTGCTTGTCGTGGTGGTGCAGGCGCCAAGGGCCGTGGCAGCGCCAAGAGCGCCTCCGGTTACGAGAAGCGAGCGCAGGAAAGTCCGGCGTGAGGAGAATGTCATGAAAATTTCCGACTGCAATGAAGTGTGAGGAATGCGGGCGCGTGCTGCGCAAGCGCGAAGGGAACTGTAAGTGTCCTCACGCAGCGCGTGCCGGAAGGAGCTTTCGTGAGGAGGTGTTGAGCGATAAGATGAGAACGATGTGCACGCGCAAAGTCGCGTCTGAATGGGTTATCGGAGATACTACGTGAACGTCCGTCTGTTGCTGCCCTGTCTGGTTCTGTCCGTCATGGGAGCGTCAGCGGCCATGGCGCAGGCCGCCCCGGAAAATGTGCCGGCGGCCCAGCTCAATAAGGAACTCGACGTTCTTCAGGTGAAGCCGGACGAGGCCAGCGATGCGTGCATCAGCGCGATGAGGGAACTGCACGACACGCAGAAGAAGATGCCGGACGAGGAGGATGCGTCCTCGCGCGATGCCTCCGATCTGGCGGTGGCGCATGATGTGCTGGAATCGAATTACGAGACGGCGATCGAGATGTGCGGACCAGATGCCCGGCGTCTCTGCACGACGCCCCAGCCTTCGGAGAAATTGGTGCATGCGTGCGGCATCCTGAATGCCGAGGATGACTGACTTGTCGCGTCGTATGAAAAGTAACGAAGTATTCTGAAAAACCCGTGGGTGGGTTTCAGGATTCCAGATCCGAAATGCTCATATCCGCCCGTCTCCACCAGCACTGTTCCGGCGGACGCGGAGAGGGAAGCATCGGCAGCGGATCGCCGGAGAACTCCACCGTATTGGTGGGTGTTTCTTCCAGCGTGATGGTTGTGCACCGCAAAAGCGCGCCATCGGCCTGAAGCAGCGCGTCGAGCTTGGCTTTCATCAGGCAGATCATCATCTCGGTGGTTGGATCGCCGGGTGTGACGATGATGCGTTTCGCCCGTTCGGGCTCATGGGCGCGAAACCACGCCAGAAGGGGGTCGTCCTCTGCCAGTTGCAGAGCGTGGTCGAGCCGTTCGTCCACGAAACGGTGCCACGTGCTTTTGGCTCGCTGGAACGAGACGGGCATATTCGCCACGCCATCGAGCGGCGCCACATTCACGGGTGCGAGGCGAACCGTGACGAATTCGTTGTGGCCATGCGGCAGGGCACAGCTTTCGCTCGCGCCGTGAATGAGGCGGTGCCCCATGGAAAAGCGGCGGGTGAAGATCAGGTCAGGCATGAGACGGCCCCGTGAGAGTCGCTTGATACTGCTCCCATCCATGACGCCGCAGCTCGCAGGCCGGACAGGTGCCGCAGCCATGGCCCCATGGATGCAGGGTGCCGCGCGTACCGAGATAGCAGCTGTGGCTTTCGTGATTGATGAGCGTAACGAGCGCTTCGCCGCCTAGTGACGCCGCTAGCCCCCATGTCTGCGCCTTGTCGATCCACATCAGGGGCGTGTGCAGTACAAAGCGCGAATCCATGCCGAGATTGAGGGCAACCTGAAGCGCTTTGATCGTATCGTCGCGGCAATCGGGATACCCGGAGTAGTCCGTTTCGCACACGCCCGTGACGATGTGGCGCAGACCGCGTCGATAGGCCAGTGCGGCGGCAAAGCTGAGGAAGATCAGGTTGCGGCCGGGCACGAAGGTGGAGGGGAGGCCACTCTCCGTCATGCTGATTTCCGTCTCGCGTGTCAGGGCCGTCTCCGAGACATGCCCAAGCGCTGCCAGATCTAGTGTGTGATCGGGGCCGAGGCGCGTGGCCCAATCGGCGTTGAGCGCGGCCATGCCCTTGCGAAGCGTGTCGCGGCAGGTGAGTTCCACGGCGTGGCGCTGGCCATAGTCGAAGCCAAGCGTTTCTACCCGCTCGAAGCGATTTAGTGCCCAGGCAAGGCATGTGGCGGAATCCTGACCGCCGGAAAACACGACGAGCGCGCCATTGCCGGAAGATGTGGTCGTCATGCTCAGGGAATCCCGATCAGCTTGTGGGTCTGGAGCGAGAGCCGCCAGCGTGGATGCTTCAGGCAGTATTGCACAGCCGCTTCCGTGTTGGCGTCCCGATCCGGGCCGTCCATGGGTTGCAGCCAGAATTGCTCGAAATCGAGATGCGCCACGCTTTCCGGCATGAGGTCGGGCTGAGGAAAGACGAGTTTGAGTTCCTGCCCGCGCGTCTGTGCGAGCGGCGCGCTGGCCTTGGGGCTGATGCACAGCCAGTCGATGCCTGGAGGGGCGGAAAGTGTGCCGTTGCTTTCCACAGCAATGGTGAAGCCTTCCGCGTGCATGGCGTCGATCAACGCTGCATCCAACTGGAGCAAGGGTTCGCCACCGGTAAAGACCACGAAGCGTTCGTCACGCCCGGCTGCCCATGTGGCGGTAATGGCGCGGGCGAGGGATGTGGCGTCAGGAAAGCGTCCGCCGCCTTCACCGTCCGTGCCGATGAAATCGGTGTCACAGAAACGGCAGACGGCCAGCGCCCGGTCGCTTTCGCGTCCGGTCCACAGATTGCACCCGGCAAAGCGGCAGAACACGGCCGCTCGACCGGCCTGTCCACCCTCGCCCTGCAGGGTGAGAAAGATTTCCTTCACGGAATAGCTCATGGCCGGTCATGTCGGACATGGCGGCAGGCTTGGCAAGAGGTTTGGGCTGTTTTCAGCCCTTGTGCGGCCCGAAGAGAATGACGCTCGTGCCCGCCAGCGCCAGCACGACGCCAATAAGATCCATACGGTCCGGGCGTACGCCGTCCACGGCCCACATCCAGATGACGGCCATGGTGATGTAGATTCCGCCATACGCGGCATAGGCGCGGCCGGAGGCGTCCGTGTCCACCAGTGTGAGAAGCCAAGCAAAAAGGACGAGAGACGCGCAGCCCGGCACGAGCCACAGGGGAGTGCGTCCGAGACGCAGCCACGCCCAAAAGGAAAAACAGCCGCCGATCTCGGCCAGAGCGGCAAGGGTGTAGAGAGCGATGGGCATTCGGTCATCCAGTGTGGAGTGGTAAAGATTAATATTATCAATATGTTATATGAATCGATGTCGCAATGGTAGTGGCAATGACGATTCATTGTCGATGCATTGATGAATAAATGACACGAGGCCCCTGAAATTAACGCTCTATTATCTGGGGATGAGGCAGGAGTGTCTGGTAATTCGGTTCTCAAGAAATCGATCAGAAGAGAGCCTGATCCGGAGAAGGAAAGACCAGATGTCTACCATGCGTGAACTTACGATTGCTGAACTCGACATTGTATCCGGTGGGTGTGGTGGCTGGCAGCCGCAGCACAGTGGGGGGTGCCATCCGGCTCCGTCTTGTGGTTCGCAGGTTTCCCTCTCCGGTATGATCGGTGCTTATGCCGGTTACCTCGCTGGAATGTATAATGTCGGTGCTGATTACTTCAATCACGCCAGTTGCTCGACCATCGCCAGCGCGTGGCAGAATGTGGGCGCTGACATGAAGCTCGGTTATTCCACCACGGCCAGCATGTCGGTGAAGGATGCGATGAGCTTCCTGCAGAGCACCATTTCGTCCATTCAGGGCGCGCAGAGCTGGGGCAATTGTGGCTGTCTTCTGGCTGAAAACACCATTTCTTTCCCGGCTTCGTCTGGCGGCGGTTTCGGCTGATCTACGTAGATTCGATTTAAAAAAGGCCGGAGCAGCGGTGCTCCGGCCTTTTTTGTGCTTTGAGCAGAGAGCCGTGTCTTACTTTTTCCCCGCAACAGCGGCGTCGAAGGCGTCCATGATGCGGGTGGAATAAACGAGCGCCGCGCCCGCATTGAGCGCAATGGCGACGCTCAGCGCTTCCCCGATTTCTTCGCGTGTGGCGCCAGCTTTGACGGCTTCTTCCGCATGGATGGTGATGCAGCCGTCGCAGCGTGTTGTGGCCGCCACGGCAAGGGCGATCAGTTCGCGTGTCTTGCCATCCAGATGGCCGCTTTTCTCTCCCGCGCCGTTTAGAGAGACGATTGCCGACACCGTATCGGGCGAGACAGAGGCGTAATTGCCGATGGCTTTTCCCAGATGCGCACGACGCTCGTTCCAGTCTGTCCAGTCGCTCATGAACATATCCTTGAATTACATGGGAAATGAGGAGGAGCGTCCGGCTTGATGGCCGCACTCCAATGCCGTTGTGGTAACGCGAAAGGGAATGGAGGCGGTTTCACCACTGCGTGAAACGTCGTCACGAGCCGGTGTGAAAAGGCGGCTTCTCTTGCTGGTGCGCCAGCGCCCGGCTATCGGCAGAATCATGAATGCCATGAATGATGCCACTCCTGATCGTGCCCAGCTCCGTGGAACCGCCACCGCAGGAACAAAAGGGCCTTATGCGCTGTATGAGGAGCGCGTGGCGGCGGGAACGCTCCGGCGCGATCCCGATCAGGAGCGCGTAGCGCGACGGTTGGACCGTCTGTGGTCGGAGTTGTCTGTCTGGCATCCTGAGAAGGCGGCGCCACCCGTGCCGAAGCGCAAGGGATTATGGGGCTTCGTCAGCGAAAAGCTCCCTGAGTTGTTCGAAAAAGGTGGGGCAAAGGATCAGGAGCCGCCCCGGGGTGTGTACATCGTGGGCCGCGTGGGCCGCGGCAAGACGATGCTCATGGACCTGTTCTTCTCCTGCGCGCCGGTGGCGAAGAAGCAGCGCATCCATTTCCTGACCTTCATGCAGGAAGTGCATCAGCGGATTCGCGCTCTCAAACAGGCGAATCCGGGCATCAGCGACCCGATTCCACCTCTGGCCCAGACCATCGCGCAGGACGCCAATCTGCTGTGTTTTGACGAGTTCCAGATCAACGATATCGCAGACGCCATGATTCTCGGCCGGCTGTTCGAGGCTTTGTTCGCGGCCAAGGTGGTGATTGTGGCCACCTCCAACACCGTGCCGGGCGATCTGTTCCAGAACCGCCCGGGCGCGGACGCTTTCAAGCCGTTCATCGCGATCATCCAGCGGCATCTGGACACGGAAGAACTCGATTCGGAGACCGATTACCGACGCGGACGCGAGCAGGATGACGCGACATGGATCGTGCCGGCGGACGAGACGGCGCGCAGGCGGCTCGACAACATCGTGGCGCGTTATGGGCAGGGACATACGCCTCAGGCCGTCACTCTGGAGTTCAGTGGACGGAGTCTGCCCATTCCGCACGCACAGGGACCGGTTGCACGGTTCGATTTCACGTCACTGTGTAGTCGCCCTCTTGGCCCCAACGATTTTCTGGCCATCGCGCATCGTTTTCCCGTGATCGTGATCGACGACATTCCCGAGCTTGGGCCGGACGACGCCAACGTGGCGCGGCGATTCATCACCTTCATTGATGCGCTCTACGACAACGGAAATCTGCTGTTTGTCTCGGCGGATGCGCGCCCCGACGATCTTTTCCCGGCGGGAGAAGGTGCGGACGCCTTCGCGCGCACGGCCTCACGTCTGATGGAGATGAGCAGCGAGAGCTGGCTGGCCCGTGCGCACGCGCCGGGAGGGTGCCTCTCCAGACCGTGACAGCCCGTGGTCTTGTTCCCCCTTCCGGCGCGGTCTAGCTGATCTTTCAGGCGACCCGGCATCGGCGGGTTGGAACCGGGTCCCTCGATCCGGCGGAAACGAAGGCGTGCGGGTCATGACGACAGTCACGGCAAAAAACGACGGATCAGTGCACGACGCCTCTGCAGGCGTTACCGGTTCTTCAACATCTGAATCAACAGTCATGCGGGAACGGCTGACGGGCCGGTATCCGGCGGTGGCATGCCACGCCACTCCCGCAGGCCACGGACGAGACAAGGGAGTGTTCTGAAGATGGCGGGCAGCGATCTCCTAACGGCTGCGCTCAACGGCAGCAACATCGCCTACGTGGCGGATCTTTACGCACGATGGGCACAGGATCCCAAAAGCGTCGATCCCTCTTTCGCGGATCTGTTCGCGTCGATGGACGACGAGAGCGCTTCAATCCTCAAGGATGCGGCGGGGGCCTCCTGGGCGCCGCACCAGTCCATCATCACCGGAGATGAACCGCCAGCGGTTCCCGCCGGCGCCAAGGGGACTGGGAAAGCCGCAGGTCTTTCGGCATCCGATAGTCTGGCCGTAGCGCAACTCGTGCGGGCGTTCCGTGAGTTTGGTCATCTGGAAGCGCGGACCGATCCTCTCGGGTTGAAGGTTCCGGCTCCCGCCGTTGAGCTTGATCCGACGACCTATGGCTTTGGCGCCAAGGATCTGGACCGCCCCGTCTATGTCGGCAGCCTGCTCTCACCGCTGCTCAAGGGGCGCGATACGGCTACAGTCAAGGAGATCGTGGCGGCCCTGCGCGGCGTGTATTGCGGTCCGATCGGCGCGGAATACATGTATGCCCGCAACGAGGAGCAGCGCGAGTGGTTCCGGGCGCGGCTTGAAGGCGACAACTGGCAGGCTAGTGTCACGGTCGAGGAACAGAAGGCAATCCTCGCCAATCTGACGGAAGCGGAAGGTTTCGAGTCCTTCTGCCAGAAGCGGTATGTCGGGGCAAAGCGGTTCGGTCTTGAGGGGGGCGAGGTCTCGATCCCGGCTCTTCACGCTGTCATCGATCAGGTGGCGCAGCAGGGTGTGAAATCCGTAGCTATCGGCATGGCGCATCGTGGCCGTCTGAACACCCTCGTCAATGTGGTGCGCAAGCCGTACGTGGCGATCTTCAACGAATTCGCAGGTGGGTCGTTCAAGCCCGATAACGTGGCGGGGTCAGGGGATGTGAAATACCATCTTGGCTCCTCCACGGACGTGGAGATTGGTGGTCACCCGGTCCATATTTCGCTCCAGCCCAATCCTTCGCATCTGGAAGCGGTCGATCCCGTGGTGTGCGGTAAGGTGCGCGCGGCGCAGGACGATGACGGCGACACTGAGACGCGCCTGTCGCATATGGCGATCCAGATCCACGGGGACGCGGCTTTCGCCGGTCAGGGCGTGGTGTACGAGACGCTGTCGATGTCGCAGCTTGAGGGCTATCGCACCGGTGGATCCGTCCACATCATCGTCAACAATCAGATCGGCTTCACCACCAACCCGGTAAACGGCCATTCCGGCATCTACGGTTCCGACATGGCCAAGGCCATCGAGGCCCCGGTACTGCACGTCAATGGCGATGACGCTGAAGCGGTGGTCTATGTCTCGCGTCTGGCAGCGGATTACCGGCAGAAATTTGCCAGCGACATCGTGCTCGATATCGTCTGTTACCGTCGCAACGGCCATAATGAGACGGATGAGCCGGCCTTCACGCAGCCTGTGATGTACAAGGCCATTGGTGCGCATGCGACGCCGCATACGATCTATGCCGAACATCTGGTGAAGTCGGGCGTGTTGTCCGAGGACGAGGTAAAGGCGCAGTGGGATGCTTTCCACGCCAAGCTGGATGAGGACTTCAAGGCGGCCCAGTCCTACAAGGTGAACAAAGCCGACTGGCTGGAGGGAGGCTGGACCGGACTGACGGCGCCACCCAAGGCGGGAGAAGTGGCCAAGGTCGAGACCGGCATCTCCAAGGATGCGCTTCTGAAAATTGGCGCGGCCATCACGAAAGTGCCGGAAGGCTTCGATCTCAACAGCAAGATTGCGCGTCAGCTCAAGGCTAAGACAAAAGCCATCGAGACGGGTGAGGGCATCGACTGGGCCACGGGTGAGGCGCTGGGCTTGGGCTCCCTCCTGCTCGAGAAACACCGCGTGCGTCTGTCGGGTGAAGACGTGCAGCGCGGCACGTTCAGTCAGCGTCATGCCGTGGTGTTCGATCAGACGACGCAGGCGCCTTACACGCTGCTCAACCATATCGATGACGCTCAGGCGAAAATCGATATCTGGAACTCGCATCTTTCCGAGTTCGGTGTGCTGGGCTTCGAGTATGGCTACACCATGCACAACCCCAACACGCTGGTATTGTGGGAAGCGCAGTTCGGTGACTTCGCCAATGGCGCACAGGTCATCATCGATCAGTTCATCGCCTCGGGTGAGACGAAGTGGCTGCGGATGTCCGGCCTCGTGATGCTGTTGCCGCATGGGTATGAGGGGCAGGGACCGGAGCATTCCTCCGCCCGTCTGGAGCGCTATCTCCAGCTTTGCGCCGAAGACAACATGTTCGTGTGCAACATCACGACGCCTGCGAACTATTTCCATGCGCTGCGTCGTCAGCTCAAGCTGCCTTACCGCAAGCCGCTGATCCTGATGGAGCCGAAGTCACTGCTGCGTCACAAGCTGGCGGTGTCCGAACTGTCCGCATTCGAGACGGGTACGAGTTTCCTCCCGGTGATCGGAGAGATCGATGCCCTGACCGACACTGCAGTCGAGCGTGTCGTGATCTGCTCGGGCAAGGTCTATTACGACCTGCTTCAGGAGCGCCGCGACCAGAAGCTGGACAAGGTGGCGATCATCCGTCTGGAGCAGTTCTATCCGTTCCCCGAGGCCGAACTGGCGGCGGAACTGAAGCGCTATCCCAATGCGAAAGACATCGTGTGGTGCCAGGAAGAAACCCGCAACGGTGGTGGTTGGCACTTTGTGGATCGTCTGATCGAGGGCGCGCTGGACAAGGCCGGACACAAAGTCGGGCGTCCGATCTATGTCGGTCGTGCGGCGGCGGCCAGCCCGGCGACGGGTCTGGCCAAGACGCATGCGGCGGAGCAGGCGGCTCTCGTGAAAGACGCGGTGGGGCTGTGATGGAGAGAGGGGGAGCCGGGCTGCCATGATGGGGCTCCGGTTCCCAAGGTATGACCGCTCGCGTAGCTGTCTCGCAGACGTGATGACAGGTGCCGGGTGCGTGAATTCCGATGACTGCCGGATGGCGGCATAACGCGAGGACGCCGGGTTGCGGGTTGAAAGAGCTGCAACACGTGGATTCGAAAAGGGAAGTGGAAGCGAGATGTCAGTCGAGATCAAGGTGCCGACGCTGGGCGAGAGTGTCACGTCGGCGACTGTTGCGAAGTGGCTGAAGAAGGCGGGCGATCAGGTCGCGGAAGACGAGCCCGTTGCTGAACTCGAAACAGACAAGGTCACGGTCGAGGTTCCGGCCCCACAGGCCGGAGTTCTCGGGCAGCCCGCAGTCAAGGAAGGGGACGAGGTCGAGGTTGGCACGGTTCTGACCACCCTTGAGCCCGGTGCTTCGGGCAAGACGGCCGCCAAGCCCGCTCCGGCTCCGAAGGCCGAAGCACCCAAGGCTCCGGCCCCTGCCGCGAAAGCCGCACCAGCCCCGGCGACGAAATCTGCGGCTCCCGAGGTCGATGCCGCCGCCGCTCTTCCGTCTGCCCGCAAGCTGATGGCGGAGAACAATCTCTCGGCACAGCAGATCGGCAGCGGTTCCGGCAAGGATGGTCGTATCACCAAGGGCGATGTGCAGGCGTTTCTGACACAGCCTTCTGTTGCTACACAGGCTCCGGCCAAGCCGCCGCGTCAGGACGATCCGCGTGAAGAGCGTGTGAAAATGACGCGCCTGCGTCGTACGATTGCGCGCCGTCTGAAAGACGCGCAGAACACGGCGGCGATGCTGACGACCTTCAACGAGATCGACATGTCGGCGGCCAAGCAGATGCGCGTCGATTTTCAGGATCTCTTCGTCAAGAAATACGGTGTGAAGCTGGGCTTCATGTCGATTTTCTCGAAGGCCGTGATCGCGGCTCTGGCTGAGTTCCCGGCGATCAATGCCGAGATCGATGGCGAGGACGTCATCTATCGCAACTTTGTCAATCTCGGCATTGCCGTGGGCGGCCCGAACGGTCTGGTCGTGCCGGTGATCAAGGACGCCGAGAAGCTGAGCCATGCCGAGATCGAGAAGAAGATCGCGGGCTTTGGCAAGGCAGCGCGGGAAGGCACGCTTAAGATCGATGATCTGGCAGGCGGCACCTTCTCCATCACCAATGGTGGCATCTATGGCTCCATGCTGTCCACGCCGATCCTGAACGCGCCGCAGTCGGGCATTCTGGGGATGCACAACATCGTGGATCGTCCGGTCGCCGTGAACGGCAAGGTCGAGATACGCCCGATCATGTATGTGGCGCTGTCCTATGACCACCGCATTGTGGACGGAAAGGAAGCGGTCAGTTTCCTCGTGGCGGTGAAGAAGTATGTTGAGGAGCCGCGCAGCCTTCTGCTCGGACTCTGAAGTTAAGGCAGAGGGCGTGTCTGCGGTCCGTTGGACCGGAGGCGCGCCTTTGTCTGTTGAGGGGAAGTCATCGGGCTTTCCACGTTCCGGCGCCGTCAGGGCCGGGGCGCACCATACCTGACGATGGACGCGCATGCGCCGTGCTGACACGACGGGCGTCGATCGGTTTCAAGCGGGACGGAGAAACATGGCTATCGAGATCAAGGTTCCGGCACTCGGCGAAAGCGTCACCTCGGCCACGGTTGGCAAGTGGCTCAAGCAGCCGGGAGACGCGGTTGCGGTGGACGAGCCGGTGGTCGAATTGGAAACCGACAAGGTGACTGTCGAGGTTCCGGCTCCGGCTACGGGTGTGCTGGAAAGCCACGTTGCCAAGGAAGGCGATGAGGTCGAGGTCGGTGCAGTGCTGGCCACGCTGTCGGAGGGCGCGAAGGCCGCATCCAAACCGGCCGCCGCTCCGGCCCCGAAGGCCGAGGCTCCTGTGGCCGCGAAAAAGCCAGCTCCCGCCGCTTCCGAAGCGCCGTCCGAGACCGATTACGATATCGTGGTGATCGGTGCTGGTCCCGGCGGTTATGTCTGTGCCATCCGCGCGGCTCAGCTTGGATTCAAGGTGGCGTGTGTTGAGAAGCGCGCGACACTTGGTGGCACCTGCCTGAACGTGGGCTGCATTCCGTCCAAGGCGCTGCTTCAGTCATCCGAGAACTATCACGCGGCCAAGACCGAATTCGCCACGCATGGCATCGACATCGAAGGCATCAAGCTGAATCTGGCCCAGATGCAGAAGCGCAAGTCCGGCATTGTCGAAGCCAACGTCAAGGGCGTGGAATATCTCTTCAAGAAGAACGGCATCACCTGGCTCAAGGGTGAAGGCAAGATTCAGGGCACGGGTAAGCTGACCGTTGCGGGCAAGCCTGTGACGGCAAAGCACATCATCATTGCTTCGGGCAGCGACAGTGCGGGCCTGAAGGGTGTCGATGTGGACGAGAAAACCATCGTCACCTCCACGGGTGCGCTGGAACTCTCGGCGGTGCCGAAGAAGCTGGTCGTCATCGGCGGTGGCGTGATCGGCCTTGAGCTTGGCAGCGTGTGGCACCGTCTGGGCGCCGATGTCACGGTTATCGAGTTCCTCGATCGCTTGATTCCCGGCACGGACAATGAGATCGAAGCGGCGTTCCGCAAGATCCTGACCAAGCAGGGTCTCAAGCTGAAATTGGGTCACAAGGTCACGAAGGCGGAAAAGACCGGGAAAGGCGTGAAGCTTTCGGTGGAGCCGTCGGCCGGTGGTGCAGTGGAGACGCTGGATGCGGATATCGTGCTGCTGGCCATTGGACGCACGGCGGCCAGTGAAAACATGGGGCTGAAAGAAGCGGGCATTGCGCTCGACAACCGTGGTCGTATTGAAGTGGACGATCACTTCGCGACGAGCGCTCCCGGCATTTACGCCATTGGCGATGTGATCCGTGGCCCGATGCTGGCGCACAAGGCCGAGGAAGAGGGTGTGGCAGTTGCCGAAATTCTCGCCGGTCAGGCTGGGCATGTGAACTATGACGCCATTCCGGGCGTGATTTATACATGGCCGGAAGTGGCGACAGTGGGCTTCAGCGAAGAGCAACTGAAGGAAAAGGGTGTCGCTTATAAGGTCGGCAAGTTCCCCTTCATGGCGAACGGACGTGCGCGTGCATTGGGCATGACGGACGGCTTCGTAAAAGTCATTGCAGATGCCAAGACAGATCGTGTTCTGGGTGTACACATCATCGGGCCGTGTGCGGGTGAACTGATTGCTGAATGCACGATGGCGATCGAGTTTGGGGCATCGTCCGAGGATATCGGTCGCGTGTGTCATGCTCATCCGACGCTGAGCGAGGCGGTGAAGGAAGCAGCACTCGGTGTGAACGGTGGATCGTTGAATATCTGAAGACAGAAACTATCGCGTCCTGAATGATATTTCGGAGAGGCGTACAGTTTGTGGAGCGGAGATGGCGGAAACGCTGTCTCCGCTTTTTTTGTTGAACGGCGTTTGGTTCTGTTTTGCCGAAAGTGGCCGGAGGCGAAGGGCGGGACGCACCTCTGCAATAATCCCGTAACAGCGGAATGGTGACGGGCAGCACAGAAATATCCTACGATGTTTCGAGAAGGCGAACGTTGCGCATTGTGGCGCGACAAACGCAAACGATACTTCAGGGACGGTTATGGGAAATCAGGTTTATTCCGTCTGGTCACAATTGAATGGGCTTTTGCCTGTCGTGCTCGGATATGTGGGGCAGTTTATACTGGCCTTGATTGTTCTTTTTATCGGTTGGAAACTTGTCAACGCAGTGACCCGCGCAATGGGCCGCATGATGTCAGCAAGTCATATAGAGCCGACACTGCGTGGGTTTTTGCTGAGTGTCGTCGGGCTGTTTCTGAAAGCTCTTCTGCTGATCAGCGTGGCGTCCATGGTCGGCATTGCGACGACGTCGTTTGTCGCGGTTCTCGGTGCTGCGGGTCTGGCGGTCGGCATGGCATTGCAGGGTAGTCTTGCGAACTTTGCTGGTGGTGTTTTGATTCTTCTGTTTCGCCCATTCAAGGTGGGAGATTCAATCACGGCAGGGGGAAGCTCCGGTACGGTGACATCGATCGAGATGTTCCGCACTGTTCTGCTCGATGCGAATAACGAAATAATCTTTATCCCCAACGGAACATTGTCGAACAACATCGTCGTCAACAGTTCGGAGTCGGAAAGGCTTCTGGGGTCTGTCAGTTTGCTGATCGATTACAATGACGATCTCGACAAGGCTCGCGCGCTGCTTCTGGGGTTAACGGAGCAGGACGAACGGGTGCTTAAAGATCCAGCACCTTCGGTTTCCTTCCTTCCGAAGCCTGCAAATATTCAGGTGACGCTTGGGTTCTGGTGCGCTCCGGGCGATGTTTCATCACTGGTTGGAAAATATTCCGAGGAATCCATCAAAGTGCTTCAGAAAGCTGGCTATCGTCTTGGCGTAACGGCGCGAGCGGCAGCATGAAGCATGCTGGGTCGGGTTTTAGAAAAAAGGGTGAAGAGATAACCGATCATTGATCTCTCTGCCTTCCGATGTGGGTACATAAAAAAGGCCCGGTTCCGCAAACTGCGAGACCGGGCCTTTTTACATTCAGAGTGGAGCGACCGAAAAAGTCGCTCCCGTCACCGCAATCAGAACGGCGCGTCGATATCGACGACGTCGATCAGCTTGTGGTTGACGAACTCCTTGATGCCGAGGTCGATCAGCTCACGGCCGAAGCCGGAACGCAGCACACCACCGAACGGCAGGTCTGCCTTCACCATTGTCGGATGGTTGATGTAGACCATGCCGGTCTCGATCTGCTCGGCCACGCGCTCGCCGCGGGCTTCGTCCTTGGTGAAGACCGAACCGCCAAGACCATACGGGCTGTCATTGGCCACGCGGATCGCCTCGGCTTCGTCCTTCACGCGGAACAGCAGCGTGACGGGGCCGAAGAACTCTTCGCGCATCGCCGGGTTGTCGTCCTTGAGGTTGGTGAGGATCACCGGACGGAAGAACGCACCCTGATTGGGCATTTCCAGCGGGATTTCTTCCGCTTTCGCACCTGCGGCAACCGCACCTTCGACCTGCTTTTTCAGATCGTCAGCAGCTTTCTGCGAAGACAGCGGAGCCAGCGTCGTGGCGGGGTCCATCGGGTCGCCCATTTTCAGCTTGGACACGCCCTCGCGGTAGCGCTTGACGAACTCGTCATAGACACCGTCCACGACGATCAGGCGTTTGGAGGACACACAGACCTGACCGGCGTTCCAGTGACGTCCGAAGACGGCCCAGTTTACGGTCTTCTCCAGATCGGCATCTTCCAGCACGATGAAGGCGTCTGCGCCACCCAGTTCCATGGTACACTTCTTCAGCGCCTGACCGGCTTCGGAAGCCAGACGTGCGCCAGCACCTTCGGAGCCTGTCAGAGCCAGACCGCGCACGCGGTGGTCGGCAAGGATGCGCGAGACCTGATCGTGCGTGGGGTAGAGGTTCTGAAACGCGCCTTTGGGCAGACCTGCCTTGATCATCAACTCGTCCATGGCGGCAGCACACTGCGGCACGTTGGAAGCGTGCTTGAGGACGACCGTGTTGCCGGCGGAGAGCTGCGGCGCGATGATGCGCGCGACCTGATAGAACGGAAAGTTCCACGGCTCGACGGCCAGTAGCACGCCCAGCGGCTGATGGATCACTTTCGCGCGGCCTTCGTCCTTGCTGGCGACGGGCAGATCCTGCGGGACCAGCAGCTTCTCGGCGTTCTTGGCATAGTATTCGAAGATCGCGGCAGACAGTTCCGTCTCGGCCTTGGATTCTGCGAAGATCTTGCCCATTTCCAGCGTCAGCAGCTTGGAGTAATCGTCGATGTTGGCACGCAGGATGTCGGCAGCGTTCTGCATGACCTTCGCGCGCTCGGCGAAGGAGGTCGTGCGCCACGACAGGAAAGCGCTGTGGGCTGCATCCAGTGCCGTGTTGATCTCGGCATCGGTCGAATTGGGGAACACCTTGATCTGTTCATTCGTGAACGGATTGGTTGTTGCGTAGGCCATCCTCTGTTCCTTTTTTCTTCTGCGCGAGGGGAAACCCGTGCCTGAGGACAGGCACGGTAAGCACGTCAGTTCCGGAAGTCGAGCACCACGCGTCCGTCGATGCGACCATGTTCGAGGTCGTCGAAGATGCGGTTGATGTTCTCCAGTTTGTCGGGCTTCACAACGCTGTGAATCTTTCCCTCAGCAAAGAAGGACAGCGCCTCGATCATGTCGAGACGCGTGCCCACGATGGATCCGCGGACCGTTGTTCCCGTCATGACCATGTCGAAGATCGACACCGGAAATTCACCCGGCGGCAGGCCATTGAGAACAATCGTTCCACCGCGTCGTGCATAGCCCATGGCCTGTGAAAAGGCGATACGGGAGACGGCCGTCACCAGCGCGCCATGCGCGCCGCCGACTTCCTTTTGCACGAAGGCCGCGGGGTCTGTGTCCTTGGCATTTACGGTCAGCGCCGCGCCCAGTTCCTTGGCGGTCTTCAGTTTTGTGTCATCGATATCGACGGCGATCATGTTTTTGCCCATGGCCACGCCGTACTGGATGGCCATCTGGCCCAGACCGCCCACGCCTGAGACCGCCACCCAGTCACCGGGCTTGGTGTCGGTCATTTTAAGACCTTTATAGACTGTCAGACCCGCGCACAGCACTGGTGCGATCTGGATCGGGTCTACGCCTTTGGGAATGTGTGCCACGTAGTTCGGGTCGGCCACGACATATTCCGCGAAGCAGCCGTTCACGGTGTAGCCCGTGTCTTGCTGCTTTTCACACAGCGTTTCCCAGCCGCCCAGACAGTGCTCGCAATGACCGCAGCTCGAATACAGCCACGGGACGCCGACCACATCGCCTTCCTTGATCCAGTTGACGTTGCTGCCAACCTGCACGACGTGGCCCACGCCCTCGTGGCCGGGGATGAATGGGGGTTTGGGTTTGGTGGGCCAGTCGCCACTCACGGCGTGCAGGTCCGTGTGACAGACGCCACAGGCGTCAACCTTCACCAGAATCTGGTTCTGATTGATCGTGGGAATGTCCAGCTCTTCGATTGTCAGCGGTTTGCCGAATTCGTGGGCGACCGCCGCTTTCATCTTGCCTGCCATGTCCCTTTTCCTTTCTTTTGTCCGATCCCTGAAATGAAAAACCCTGCCACCGGAGTGGCAGGGGCAGGGATCAGTTGGTTCCCAGTGCCTTCACGGCTTCGACCATCTTGCTCAGCACGGCTTGTGCGTCACCAAAGACCATCGAGCAGTTCTTCGCGAAGAACAGCGGGTTCTGCACGCCCGAATAGCCCGTGCCCTGACCACGTTTGATGACGAAGACCTGATGCGCCTGATCGGCGTTGAGGATCGGCATGCCGTAGATGGGGGAGGACTTGTCCGTGCGTGCGGAGGGGTTAACCACGTCGTTGGCGCCAATCACGAGCGCAACGTCAGTGGATTTGAAGCTGTCGTTGATGTCGTCCATGTCGTAGATCATGTCGTACGGCACGCCGGCTTCGGCGAGCAGCACGTTCATGTGACCGGGCATGCGACCCGCAACAGGGTGGATGGCGAACTTCACGTCCACGCCCGCTGCCTGAAGCAGCTTCACGAACTCGTAGAGCTTCTGCTGCGCCTGAGCCACCGCCAGACCGTAGCCCGGAATGATGATGACGCTCGACGCATAGCGCATGGTGGTGGCGGCATCGGCCGGATCGACCGATTTCATCTCGCCCTGCGGTCCCTTGGCCTGCTGGGAAGCCGCGCCGAAGTTGCTGAACAGCACGTTGGTGATCGAACGGTTCATGGCTTTCGCCATCAGCACCGTCAGCAGTGTGCCAGCCGAACCCACGACCATGCCCGCAATCATGAGCGCGGGATCGGCCATGACATAGCCTTCGAGACCCACGGCCAGACCTGTAAAGGCGTTGTAGAGCGAGATCACCACCGGCATGTCCGCGCCGCCGATAGGCACCGTCATGCACAGTCCGAAGAACAGCGCGCCAGCAAAGAACAGGAGAGCGTACAGGCCGCCTTCCGGCGCTCCGTTCATCTGCGCGATGACGGTCATGATGCCCAGCACGATCGTGCCAAGGAAGATGGCCAGGTTGAACACCTTCTGCCCACCGAAACGGATGGGATTGCGCATCTTGCCGTCAAGCTTGGCCCACGCAATCAGCGAGCCGGTCAGTGAGATACAGCCGATCAGCGCGCCTGTGACGGTCACGCCCAGATGCAGGGCCGAGCCGCCCGCGTGGTGCAGAAGTGCCACCGCTGCCACGGCTGCGGCCGAGCCGCCGCCCATACCGTTGAACAGCGCTACCATCTGCGGCATGGCCGTCATGGGGACCGTCCGTCCCTTGCGGCCCGCCCACAGGCCGCCCAGCAGAAGCGCAAGGACAGCCAGTCCGAGGTTGACGGGAAGATGCGGCAGCACATCTTCGGGCAGGTTGAAGACCTGAAGGAAGCTGGCCACGACCACGAAGGCCATGCCCCAGCCCGCGATGACGATGCCTCTGACGGCCGTGACCGGCGAAGACATGCCCTTGAGGCCGTAGATGAACAGTCCGGACGCAACCAGACCGCTCAGGGCCACAATGTATTCGAGCAGATTCATGATGCGCTCTTTTCGTCAGACTTGTTCGCCGGCTTGGTGGTGCTGGGCTTGAACATGGCCAGCATCCGGTCGGTCACGACATAGCCGCCCATCACGTTGCCCGCGCCGAACAGAACACCCAAGAAACCGATGATCTGTTCCGCCAGCGTGGTGGCCGAGAGCAGGGCGCTGAGCGCGCCCACCACGACGATACCGTGAATGAAGTTCGAGCCTGACATCAGCGGTGTGTGCAGGATCGACGGCACCCGGCTGATGACCACGTAGCCTGTGAACGCCGCCAGCATGAAGATGTAGAGGGCGATGATGAAAGTCATGGATGTGATGATCATGACGTCGGTCCTTTCGGCGCAGCAGGGGCCGGCGAAGGCTTCGGAGCCGCAGGTGCTGGGGCAGCCGGTGTGCCCTCGAC
The DNA here is from genome assembly GCF_019083805.1 of Acetobacter estunensis. Lineage (GTDB taxonomy): Bacteria > Pseudomonadota > Alphaproteobacteria > Acetobacterales > Acetobacteraceae > Acetobacter > Acetobacter estunensis_A. Next base: position 66,934 of record NZ_JAHRDV010000008.1, on the reverse strand, counting down.
CACGGCACGCACGCCATCATTGGTGATCTTGCCGTCATGGGTGACGAGTGTCTTGGCGATCACTTCATCCGTCAGATCCAGTGTCAGCTTGCCATCCTTGATGATCTGTTCGAGCAGATTGAGGATGTTCTTGGAATACAACTCACTGGCCTGCTCGCTGAGATAGGACGGCAGGTTGGTCGGACCGATAATGAGCGCAGGACCGACCTGAAGCGTCTCACCCGCCTTGGTGCCTTCGCAGTTGCCACCGCCTTCCGCGCCCATGTCCACGATGACGGAGCCGGGTTTCATGCGGGCGATCTGATCCGCGTCGATCAGGCGCGGCGCATGACGGCCCGGGACGGCAGCCGTGGTGACGATGAGATCGGCACGCGCGATATGATCGCTCAGCACCGACTTCACCTTGGCTTTTTCGGCGTCTGTCAGTTCGCGGGCGTACCCGCCCTGACCGGTGGCGTCCACGCCCGTATCCACGAATTTCGCACCCAGCGAGTGGGCTTCATCCTTCGTTTCCGGTCGGACGTCATAGCCTTCCGTCACCGCACCAAGACGGTGGGCGGTCGCCAGCGCCTGAAGCCCGGCCACACCAAGGCCCATGACCAGCACCTGCGCGGCCCGAAGGGAGCCGACGGCGGTGGTCATCATGGGGAGAATTTTGGGCATGTGCACGGTGCCGAGCAGCACCGCGTAGTAGCCCGCGAGTGTGGCCTGACTGGACAGGGCGTCCATGGCCTGCGCGCGGCTGATACGGGGGATCTGCTCCATTGCGAAACAGGAAATCTTCTTGTCCCGCAGTGCCTTCACCAGATCGGGATGAGTGCGCCCGTAGATGAAGGAGATGAGGATGGCTCCCGGTTTCATGACCTGCACAAGGTCGGGAGAGGGAGGATTCACTGCAAGGACGATATCGGCGGAAGCGACGAGGGATTTCTCGTCTTCCACGATGGAGGTGTCCTTGTAGGTGGCATCGGGAAAATAGGAAGTGAGACCGGCTCCGGCTTCGAGGGCGACGGACGCCCCCAGACGCTTGATGCGCTCCGCAACGACGGGCACCAGCGCAACGCGCCGTTCTCCTTCGTCCTTTTCCCTGATCGCGGCGATCGTAAGGCTCATGATCAGTTGTCCATGCTGGGTTGTGGCTATCTGCGGTCGGCAAGTGCTGACGTTGCCAGTGGGCTTGCCCGCCGAACGCCCGAGGACGCTAACGACTCTGTTATCAACCTGTGCGGCAAGGCTCCTTGACGTGTGTCAACTTCTGCAACGAAGGCAGGATTGCGTAGTTCATCCAGTTTCCCTGCACAGGAAAGACATTCGGCCTTCACGTTGGCCAAGTGACACTTTTTCATGTGCGATTTTCGACTGATATGAAGATTTCATGTCGGTGAATGGGGAAGGGCTTCCGGCTGGAAGGTATTTCCTCATTCGGACGCATTGGAACATGACCGCTGTGTCATATTCCCTCTTCTTGCTCTTTAAAGGGGGAGAGGGAAAGAAATGCCCTTGGCATAAGAAACGGATGGAAGGACGCTCTGACGCAGTATTATGTCGTATCGAGTGTGGAATATTTCCGGCAAAAGACGCAATAACAGGAATTGCATATATTAGGAGAAACGCAGATGGCTACCGGCTGGGCTCCTGACGGAGCCGTTCAGGATCAGATCGACGACACCGTGGCAGACGCGGTCAAACGCGCGCGGGCGCATATCCCCAAGGGAGAGAGCGCCATGCAGTGCGTGGAGTGTGGGGAAGACATTCCCCAAGCCAGACGACAGGCCGTGCCGGGTGTGAAACTGTGCATCGAATGCCAATCCGAGCGTGACAAACGGCCTGTATTCAGTGGGATCAACCGACGCGGCAGCAAGGACAGCCAGTTGCGCTGATTGCCCCTCTCTTTGTTGCGAAAAAGAGGGGCAATCCATTGATCTTACAGGTCCATTGAGAGCGAAAACTTGAAGGTCTGAGGTTCACCCATTGTCAGATAGCCTTGATAAGCGGATGCCCAGTAGCGTTGGTTATTGATGTTCTCGACACTGAAGCGTGCCGTCATCGGCTTTTTATCGACAAGGAAGACATAGCGAGCGCCGAGATCAAATCGGGTCCATGCGGGAAGATGCATGGAGTTGGAGACCGTAACCTGCTGTTTGCCTGTGCTGACCACACGCCCGATAACGGTCAGTCCTTTGAGGAAAGGCACATCGTATTCGAGATTGCCGTTAATCATGTAGTTCGGCACACCGATGGCGGTTTTTCCGTTATAGGGGCCGCCTCTGGTGTTGGCATCGATCAGCGAGATACCACCGTTGTAGCGAAGGCCGGGGAGAATATCTCCATTGAAGGTGAGTTCCATGCCTTTGGCGCGTTCATTGGCGATGGTATAGATTGATTGTCCAGTGGTTCCATAGGCCTCGGCTACGCCATAACGGCGCGTAAGCTGATAGAACGCAAGTCCTACGGCAAAGCGGCCGATGTCGTATTTGGCACCGACTTCGTATTGAGTGCTTTGGTAAGGGGCGAATGAATAGCCCGCGTTTACATAATTCGCGCCGACAAGATCGCCTTTCTGAAGACCTTGAATACGATTGAAATACAGTGCGAAGTTCTTGATGGGATGGATGACAAGCCCGATGACGGGAGAGAATGCGTGTTGATCGTAGCTTGCGTTCTTATTCCCTGTTCCATAATCATAGTTATTGGCAAGGATGTTCTGGAATCGAAAGCCGCCTGTGAGCGCGATGCGATCTCCCCAGAACTTCATCGTGTCGGACAGGACAAAACTGTAGAGCTTGTTGAAACCCACGCGGCCCGGATTTTTTAGACTTCCTCCCGAATAGTCTTCGATATGATTTTTAATCGCCTTTGTGTCGTAAATATTTCCAGTGTATGTATTTGCCCAGTTCATTGAGTAGGCCGAATCAATGTCCTGCCAAATGGCGTCCGCGCCAGCGTTGATCTCATGTTTGATCGGGCCTGTCGTATAGTTTGCCCGCACGCCAGCTTTGACGCTCTCGTTCATGAAATTATAGGCATCGGACATGGCGCCGATGGTGGCATCGCCCGTGCGGGCATTCGTAAGGGTCGGCGTTGAATAATCTCCCATTTCATTGCCGCTCTGAGCACCGAATGAGCCATAAGCGGTAATGTGTTTATCAAAATCATGTTCGACGTTCATCATGCCGAACAGATATTTGAGATTGGAATACGCCCATTTCTGTGACCAGTTATGGGAGGGGCTTGGCGCGCGAGGAGCCTTGATAACGCCGTCCAGACCGGATGTCAGAATGCCAGCGCGACCGCCGTAAATATCCTGCTGCTGATAGGCCATATCGAGATTGATGCGCGTTTTCTCATCGTGCCAGTCGAATGCTCCGCCAAGGGCAATGTCGTCACGCTTTTCAAAATTGATGGCGTCGTAACCATCCATGCCGGCCGCATTGAAACGGAAGCCGAACTGGCGCTCGTCACCAAAGCGCCGACTGATATCAACGGCCCCACCACCACGTCCGGGGCTTGTGTAATCGCCTGTAATGCGCGTCAGATCTTTTTCGCGCGCATGTTTGAATTCAAGATTGATGTTGCCACCCACACCGGAGCCACCCGGAGCCGCGCCGAAGAGAAAGCCGTTCGCACCGTTGAGCACCTGCACATTGTCATAAAGCTGCGGTGAGACAAGCTGACGCGGCGTAATGCCATACAGACCGTCAATCGAGACATCGTCGCCATAGAGCACGTTTCCGCGGATTTGGAAGACCTGCGCAAAATTGCCGTAGCCGGTGGTGGTGCGCACGGTCGGGTCGTTGTCGAGCACTTCCCCAAGCGTTTGCGCTTGCTGATTTTCGATCAGAGAGGATTTGTAGTTGCGAACGCTAAAAGGAACGTCAATGCCGCGCTTTTTTCCAAGAATGCCAAGGTTGCCACCACTGCTGACATACATCCGGTTTCCTCGTGCCGCCGTGACGATGATGCGTTCGACACGTGTCGCTTCCGTTTCCGCCGTAGGAGTTTTGGAAGGGCGCGTTTTAGAGGGAGTGGCAGCGGTGTCCACACTGCTCTCGGCAGCATGGGCTGGGTGTATCCTCAACGACAAGAGGAGGGCTGTTGCCAGAAGAAATGTTGTGCGGTTCGACAACTTTTCTTTCAGCCCTGATGTGATGTGGCCAGTCATGGTGACATCTCTCTTCGTGTCAGACGGGCGCATATAACGATTCTAAGAATCAATTGCAACAATGGGGCTGGGCTACCCATGTGTCGTGATGGTGTGCCTCACTCAGAGTTGGCTTTGCAGAAAAGGCTATTGATTATAGGGCTGAAGAATCAGCATGAACGCACGAGTTCTGTATTTCAGTGCATTATGGTTCTGAAGAACAGAAGAGGTTTTTCCTGTTGTTGTAAAATGGCAAAGAAAAAGCGGGCTTCAGCCCGCTTTTTCCGTGACCCGGTCCAGCAACCGCCGCAAGGCGAAGCCGGTAGGTTTCTCGTCCAGCACAGGGGAGGGCTGCATTGCCACATCAAACTGATCCAATGCGCGTGCCCACACGCTCAGATCGGTCTCATCGGGCACCTCCACCGTGCTCACGCCGCAGCGGATCAGCATTTCGTACTGATCGGGCAGTACATGCCCTGCAGCGCGGATGTCACCTGTGAAGTGCAGGTGTTCACGCAGGGCGCGCGCCTGACTGAAAGCACGGCCATCACGGAAGATGGGAAAGGTTACAGCAACAAGAGCCAGTTTCGGGAGCGCTTCTTTCAGTGCCGACACTTGTGCATCTGCCGGCAGCAGCACGCCAACGCGCCCGCCCGTATGTGTCAGCCCTTCCGTCAGGCGTTCCAGTGGCACGATGATGTCACCTGTGCCCAGCGCCTCGCCCTCGGCCACATAACGCCACGTGTTCTGGACCGGACGTCCATTTTCAAGCAGGGGCATAGACAACATCCTTGAACGTGGCGGTGCCGAGGCGGCGATAGGTATCGAGGAACCGCTCGTCATCCTTGCGGTTGACAAGATAGAAATCGATCAGGCGTGCCGCCGCTTCGACCGTGTCGTCCTCGCTCATGGCCGGACCGAGGATCTGACCGATGGAGGCATCTTCCTCGCCTGAGCCGCCAAGCGTGATCTGGAACGCTTCCTCTCCGCGCTTGTCCACGCCGAGGATGCCCAGATGCGCGACATGGTGATGGCCGCAGGCATTGATGCAGCCCGAGATGTTGATCCGCAGTTCCCCGATGCGTTCCTGCAACTCCGGGTCCGCAAAGCGTGAACTGATCTTCTGCGCGATGGGAATGGAGCGGGCGTTGGCCAGTGCACAGTAGTCGAGACCGGGGCAGGCGACGATATCGGTGATGAAGCTGATATTCGCCGTGCCGAGACCAGCAGCGGAGAGGCGCGTCCACACCTCATGCAGCTTGTCCTGACGGACATGCGCCAGAACCACGTTCTGAAGATGCGTGGCACGGATTTCGCCAAAGCTGTATTCGTCCGCCAGATCGGCCAACAGATCCATCTGATCCGCCGTCACGTCACCCGGAATACCGCCCGCAGGCTTGAGAGAGATGACGACCGAGATATAGCCCGGCGCCTTGTGCGGGTTCGTGTTGGTGCGCACCCATGCGTCGAACTTGCGATCGGCAGCACGTGCTTTGGTAAGCTCTGCGGGCGCGCCGCCTTCTGAAGCGAAATCTGGTGTGCCGAAGCGGGCGCGGATGGCCGCGATCAGATCCGGCTCGAGGCGATAGCGCGAACGATCCATGGCCGCGAATTCAGTGTCCACGCGACTGCGGAACTCTTCCGCACCAAGCGCCTGCACAAGGATCTTGATGCGGGCCTTGTAGATGTTATCGCGGCGGCCGAATTCGTTGTACACGCGCAGGATGGCTTCCTGATACGCGAGCAGGTCTTCTTCCGGCAGATCGTCGCGCAGCAGCACACCCACGATGGGGGTGCGGCCAAGGCCGCCGCCCACATACACCTCGAACACCGGGCGACCATGCGGGCCGGGCTTGGCGATTAGCCCGATATCGTGGAAGCGCGCTGCCGTGCGGTCATGCGGGCTGCCGGTGATGGCGAACTTGAACTTGCGCGGCAGGAAGGTGAACTCTGGATGCAGCGTGGACCATTGCCGCAGGATTTCGGCGTGGACACGCGGGTCGAGCAGTTCGTCCTGCGCGGCTCCGGCGAACTCATCGGATGTGATGTTGCGGATGCAGTTGCCACTGGTCTGGATGGCGTGCATCTCGGCTTCTGCGAGCACTTCCAGTGCAGCGGGCGTGTCTTCCAGCGCCATCCAGTTGAACTGGATGTTCTGGCGTGTGGTGAAGTGTCCGTAGCCACGGTCGTACTCGCGCGCGATGCGGGCGAGGGCGCGCATCTGTGCGGAATCCATCGTGCCGTAAGGCACGGCGACGCGCAGCATATAGGCATGAAGCTGGAGGTAGAGGCCGTTCATCAGGCGAAGCGGTTTGAACTCGTCCTCGGTTAGCGCGCCACTGACGCGGCGTTTTACCTGATCACGGAACTGTTCGATGCGCTCGCGCAGGAACGCACGGTCCACTTCGTCATAGCCATAGCGGCCGACGGGGAGTGTGCGGGGAGCGGTTTCGTTGCGGATCATGGTGTCAACCGACATGCTGCGCCTCCTTCTGGGGCGAGAACTCGGGGTGTACGGACGGCCCGAAGGCGCGGATGCGTTCGCGCGCCGTAACGGGGACGATGCCGTGGCCCGGCTCCTCCGTCACCTGCACGCCATAGACACCCACGAGACCGAGTGACTGCGCCTGCGTCTTCAGGTCGGACAGCAGGCCTTCGACCTCGGTGTTGGAGATCAGGGCAGCTTCGGCAATGTGCTCGCGCCATGAGCCATCGGCGGCGTGCCAGACCGTGATACCGTCCAGCAATCGGTTGGCGGTTATGACGCTCTGTCCGTCGGCATCGCGCCGATTGCTCCTGATATCCACCACTTCGAAAACACTCTCCCGCTTGCGCCCGCATATGGCGGACTATCGTTGCTAATTTTACGTCCAAGGAGCCATGAATACAACAGGAAAGCGATATTGAACGATCCTGCTTCGTTGAATGTAACTATCTGCTCAGGCCCAGCCGTCGCAGCGTTCTTCCACCATGCGCCCATTCCTGAACAGACGCGCGGCGTCGATATGCAGTTCCACGCTCTCACCCACATCCCACGGTGTGGCGCTGAGGATGTCCACCACGCGGTCGCCCATGTCCACGGCCAGCCGCGCAAAGCCGTAACGCAGCCCCACCTTGCGGGCAGGTGCACCATCGACGGCGGAGGTGATGCGCACCTCATGCGGACGGATAAGGGCCGTGATCTCCCCATCCGCAACCCCCGGCACGGAAAAACGCGCCACATGCGGGTCAGCAGGAATGAACATTCCGCCTGAGACCTGTCCCGAGAATTTCAGGGTTTCGCCCAGAAACTCCATCACAAATGGCGTGGCGGGACGTGCTTCCAGCGCGTCGGGGCCAGCATCCTGCACGATACGACCGTCCTGCATCACCACCAACCGATCCGAGACGTCCAGCGCCTCTTCATGATCGTGGGTGACGAGGATGGTGGTCAGACCAAGCTGGTCGTGCAGGGCGCGGAGCCATTCGCGCACCGAACGGCGCACGACTGGGTCCAGTGCGCCGAAGGGCTCATCCAGCAACAGATGACGCGGGCGGGTGGCAAGCGCACGGGCCAACGCCACGCGCTGTCGCTGGCCGCCTGAAAGCCGCTGCGGCCACACGCCACCCATGTCGGGCAGATGGATAAGATCGAGAAGTTCCTGCACGCGACGGTCGATTTCGGCCTGCGGAGGACGCTGCGAGCGCGGCATCACGTCCAGTCCGAACGAGATGTTGCGGGCTACCGTCATGTTGCGGAACAGGGCGTAGTTCTGGAACACGAAGCCGATATTGCGGTCGCGCGCGGACAGGCCGGTGGCGTCACGCTCATCGATTACCACGGAGCCGGATTGGAAAGCGTCCAGTCCGGCAATGGCGCGCAGAAGCGTGGTCTTGCCTGCGCCCGATGGGCCGACGAGGGCCACGAACGAGCCGTCCGGCACGTCCAGCGACACGCCATCGAGCAGCACCTTGCTGGCATTGCTGGGGACTGTGCGCACGAGGTTTTCGATCCTCACGCTCATGGCGCGGTGTCCTTTGTCTGAAGGCTGGCTCTGGCGCGGGCTTCGAGCAGCGAACGCAGGCCCACCGTCGCCATGGCCATCAGGGCGAGAAGGGCAGCCATGCTGAAGGCAGCGACGGTCTGATAGCCGTTATAGAGGGTCTCGATGTGCAGGGGCATGGTCTCGGTCATGCCCGGAATGTGGCCCGAGACGACCGAGACCGCGCCGAACTCGCCCATGGCGCGGGCGGTAGTGAGCAGCACGCCGGAAAGCAGCGCCCAGCGTGCCTCCGGCAGCGTAACGCGCCACAGAATCTGGAAGAACGACGCGCCGAGCAGCATGGCGGCTTCTTCCGCGTCACGTCCCTGCTGTTCCATCAGCGGCGCGATGGTGCGGGTGACGTAAGGGAAGGTAACAAACAACGTGGCCAGCAGGATGCCGGGGGCTGCGAACGCAATGTGAATGTTCATCCGGTCCAGTGCCTCTCCCCACCAGCCCTGCGTGCCGAAAAGCAGCAGCCACACGAGGCCCGCCACCACGGGCGAGACGCTTATGGGCAGTTCGATCAGCGCCACGAGAAATCCACGCAACGGGAAGCGGTATTTGGAGATCACCCACGCCGCCAGCACGCCGAAAACGGTGTTGATGAGCACCGAAAGCGCCGTCATCACCAAGGTCAGGCGGATGGCCGAAAGGGCATCCGGGTCCGCCAGAGACGCAATGGCGGCGCCCGCGCCGTTGCGCAGCGCCTCGGTCATGACAAGGACGGGCGGCAGGATGAGAATGACGGCGATGATCGCCCATGTGAGCGCGGCCAGCCCCCAGCGTGACGATCCGCTCATTCGTCCGCTCCCACGATCAGACCGCGGGCCACGCGGCGGCGCAGCCACGCCACGGCGGCAAGGCAGAGCGAGGAAATCACCAGCAGCACGAAGGCGATCGAGGTCGCGCCCGCATAGTCATATTCCTGAAGGCGCACCACCACGAGCAGCGGTGCGATCTCGCTGTGATAGGGCTGGTTGCCCGCGATGAAGATGACCGAGCCGTATTCCCCGATCCCGCGCGCAAAGGCGAGACCAAAGCCGCTTACGGCGGCTGGCAGCAGGGTGGGGAGAATAACTCGCCAGACGGTCTGCCACGGTCTCGCACCGAGCAGGCCTGCGGCTTCTTCCAGTTCCGGCGGCAGATCGCGCAGAACAGGCTCCACGCTACGAACGATAAAGGGCAGCCCGACAAACATCAGCGCCACGACGATACCGGTTGCGGAATAGGCAATCGAAAGACCGAGTTTCGCTAGCGGTGCCCCCAGCCAGCCCTGCGGCCCATAGAGCGTGGCCAGCGTGATGCCTGTTACCGCCGTAGGGATGGCGAATGGCAGGTCGATCAGCCCATCGGCGATGCGGCGTCCGGGCAGGCGCCCGCGCACCAGCGCCCAGGCGAGGATCAGCCCGAGTGGAACGTCGATCAGAGCGGCGAGAAGGGCTGTAGTGAAGCTCACGCGCAGGGCGGCGAACATGCGCCCGTCATGCAGGGCAGCCAGCATGGCGCTTGGGCCTTCCTGCCATGGTCGGACGATGAGGGCGGTCAGGGGCAAGGCCACGATCAGCCCGACCCACAACAAGGTTCCCGCGAGCGCAAGCCGGAATCCGGGAAGGGGATCGCGCGCCCGGCGGGATCGCAATGAAGCCGCGACAGTCGGAGCTGTGACAGTCATTGGGCAGGGTTGCTTGCATGAAGCGAGACCAACCACTCCTTCGGGAAGGACGCTGGATGGGAAGAGCCAATCGGTGCAGGGGCCACGTGGGCTGTCCGATGAAAGCAGACGCCGTGGAGCGCAGAAAACGGAAAGCTGGCCGACATCAACGGGTTCCCGGGTGATATATAACGCTCGTCAATCGTTTATTTTGACAAACTCACGTTAGGGCTTGCGCGTTATTCCCGCAAGGCCCTCCGTGGAACCCGATTTATCAACTATTTTATTTTGTGTTTTTTCCGGTTGATGCGGCCTTCGGTTTGTCAGAATTGCTGCTCCCCGGCGGGAGATAGCGTGGGTCCACCACCTGTGATGGCAGGCCAACTCGTGCCAGCAGGGCGTCCGCCTTGTCCTGCCAGGGTTTCAACCCGTGGGCGTCGAGCAGCATGGCGTGCGAATCGTTGCCGAATTTCTTGATGTCCAGAAGCTCGGCCTTGTCGTTGCCGTCGTGATACGCGGCGAACATGGCCTGCCATACATCGGTGGGCGCCTTGGAATCGTTCTCGCCCTGCACCCACAATGTGGGCAGTTCGCTGCGCTCGCCAAAGACTCGCGCGCCTTCCACCAGTGATTGTCCGTCATCGTGGCAATCGGATTCGTGCATCAGGGGATAGAACAGAAGTTGGGCTTTCATGCCCGGCAGGGGTGTCGTGCCGAATGCCATCTGCACCCATCCGCCAAAACTGATCCCCGCTGTTACAATGCGGGTGCCGTCGAGTTCAGAGCGCTGTTCGAGCACGGTCTGAATGACGGTGCGGATGTCTTGTGCATCCGACCAGCCCACACTCGCCAGATCGCAGCCGCCCGTGATGATGTGCCCGCCCGAGCCGCCAAAGCCGCGCGGCATGGGGCGCAGCACGGCATAGCCTCGGGCCAGGAAATAACCCGAGAGATAGTCGTAGCGGTCGCGCTTGCCGCGTGCGTCTTCCGACACACCGGACGCTCCGCCACTGACGATGGCAAGGGGCAGAGGCTTCTTCGCGCCGCGAGGGACGAGCAGCGTGGCTTCCAGTGGAGTGCCATCCTCCACGGGAATACGGAATACCGTCTCGTCCATCGGCGCGTGGGTGTTGGGTGTCTGGCTTTCCTCGTGAGAGGTGACGAAGCTCTTTGCCGCATGAGCCTGCGGTATCGCGACGGCCAGAACCCCTGCCACGATCAGAACATCATTCCATTTCATTATTCGCTTTCCCGGCATCGTCGTGGTGACATGCAGATATTCGTTTAACACTTGTGGCAAAGGATGGGACAGGTGCCTATTTTTATACAATGCGCCTGACCCTGCACACGGATTATGCTCTCCGTACGCTGATCTATCTCGCAAGCGTGCCGGATCGGTTCGCATCTGCCCGCGAAATTGCGCGCGCCCACGGTATTTCCGAAAATCACCTCGTCAAGATTGTTCATAAGCTGGGACAGTGCGGCTTTGTGGAAACGACGCGCGGGCGCAATGGCGGCATTCGTCTGGCGCGCTCCCCTGCGGATATTCGCATTGGAGAGGTCGTGCGTCAGACCGAGCCGACCACCGTTCTTGGTCCCTGCCAGGCAGAAGAAGCCAAGCCCCCTGCGCAGGCATGCTGCCTTTTACCCGATTGCGGTCTTCGGGGCGTTTTCACGGAAGCTAATGATGCTTTTTTCGGCGTGCTCGACCGTTACACGCTGGCCGATGTGATGAAGAAGAGCATCATGCGGACGCTGTTTCCGCCCGGTGTGACTGTGTGATCGCTCGTGCGGATACGGTGAACACACACCAAATTATCCAACTATAGGGAAATGGCACGCTACGAGGCGCTCGTCCCCCAAGGACCGCAGTGTCGGCGCGTCCTGCGCACAGCGTGCCTCCGCTTTCGGGCAACGTGTGTGAAAGCGGCATCCCGATGGCGGGGCGATCGGGCTGGGCACATCTCCACGCAGCAATGTGCGAGAGGCGTGCGGACGAATGACAGGCTCCGGCACGGCCGCGATCAGTGCGGCTGTGTAGGGGTGAGCGGGTGTGTGCAGCACCGTGTCTGTCTCCCCCATTTCCACGATGGCGCCCAGATACATCACCGCCACCCGCGTGGAAATCTGCCGCACCACCGCCAGATCGTGGGCGATGAAGACATAGGTCAGTCCCAACCGCTCCTTGAGGTCCGTGAACAGGTTGACGATCTGTGCCTGCACCGAGACGTCGAGCGCTGAGACCGGTTCATCTGCTACGATCAGGCGTGGTGAGAGGGCCAATGCCCGGGCAATGTTGATCCGTTGCCGCTGACCGCCGGAGAATTCGTGTGGGTAGCGTGTGAGGGCTGAGAACGGCAGCCCCACGAGGTCCATCAGTTCTTCCAGCCGCGCCGCGATGGTGGCGCGCGTTCGCCGCTGGCCATGAACATCGCGGTGGATTTTCAACGGTTCCGCCAGCAGGTCTCCGATACGGCGGACCGGGTTGAGGGAGGCGTAGGAATCCTGAAACACCATCTGCATCCGTGGCCGCAAGGGACGGAGGGTACGTTCAGAGGCGCGGGAGATGTCATGGCCTTCAAAAAGCAATTCGCCGGAGGTCAGATCCGTCAGCCGCAGCAGACAACGGCCAAGTGTGGATTTGCCGCAGCCGGACTCTCCCACCAGCCCCAGCACCTCGCCCGGCCGCACTTCCAGCGAAACGTCATTCACAGCCTGTAATGTCTGGCCCCGATTGAGCCGATACGTCTTTCGGATGCTGCGCGCGACAAGAAGCGGCTCGGTCATGGCGTCTCTCCCGCCGTGATACGGGGCGGCAGCGCACGGCCTTCTGTGGGCAACACACAGGCCACGTCCTGTTCTTCCCACGCGATGAGCGGTGGTTTTGTGGCGCAGCTTGCGTGTGCGTAGTGGCAGCGTGGTGCGAAGGCGCAGCCGGAAGGGCGCGCGGCGGGAGATGGGGGGACACCTGCGATGGAGGGCAGACGCGCGGGGCGTGGGCCGGTCAGAGGCGGGATGGAGTCCAGAAGTGCGGCCGTGTAGGGGTGCGCAGGGTGTGCAAAAAGAGCGGCAGCCGGACCCGTTTCCGCCATGCGACCGGAATAGAGCACCAGCACGTCATCGCAGGTTTCCGCCACAACGCCCATGTCGTGTGTGATGAGCAACACACCCGACCCGTAATCATGGCGCAGTCCGCGCAGAAGATCGAGAATCTGCGCCTGCACCGTGACGTCCAGTGCCGTGGTCGGTTCATCCGCGATCAGTAGTGCTGGGTTACATGACAGCGCCATGGCGATCATCGCGCGCTGGCGTAAGCCTCCCGAAAGCTGGTGCGGGTAACGGTTGGCCGTGCGCTCAGGGTCCGGCACGCCCATTTCGCCCAGCAATTTCACGGTGCGGGCGCGGGCGTCCCGGCGACTGATTTTTTCATGGGCGCGGATGGCTTCGTCGATCTGCCAGCCGATGGTGTAAACTGGTGTGAAGGCTGTCATCGGATCCTGAAAGATCATTGCGATTTCACGCCCACGCACATGACGTAATGCGCGTTGAGACAGCCCCACCAGTTCATGCCCGCGAAAGCGCACCGAGCCGCTGACCACCAGTCCCGGCATGTCCAGAAGCCCCATGATGGCAAGTGCTGTGACACTCTTGCCCGAGCCGGACTCACCCACCAGCCCGAGGATTTCTCCGGCCTTTGCCGTGAACGAAACGCCATCCACAAGGATTATGTCTTTTGCACCGCCAGTGAGCGTCACGCGCAGGTCACGTACATCCAGAAGAGGCATGTCAGCGTCCATCGCGCACTCTCGGGTCCAGCACGAGATAGATCACATCTACCAGCGCGTTCGCCAGCACGACGAAGACGGCGGAATACATCACGCTCGCCATGATGAGCGGCAGATCTAGCGCTCCCATCGCCTGATAGGTCAGCCGTCCGACACCACCGAGGCCGAACACCACCTCCGTCAGCAACGCGCCCCCACCGATGAGCTGCGCAAAATCCATACCGAACATGGAAATGAAGGAAATCATGGACGTTCGCAGCCCATGCACCAGCAGCACGCGCAGCGGTGACAATCCCTTGGCACGTGCAGTCCGCATGAAGTCTTCGTCCATGACGGACACGAGATCGGCGCGGAGGATGCGGGCGTAGAGGCCAATGAACAGCACGGCGAGTGTGCACCATGGGATCACCAGCGCACGAAACCAGCCCAAAGGACTTTCGGAAAACGGGATGTAGCCCGGACCCGGCACCCATGAGAACAGCCATGTGTCATGAAAACGCGCCTGCGTGATGAGATTGGCGACCTGCCCGAGCCAGAACACTGGGATGGAGAGACCCACCAGCCCGATCATCATCAGCGTGCGGTCGATCCATGTGTTGCGAAAAGCCGCCGCTACCGTGCCCATGAGGATCGAGACGCTCACCCAGATTACGGCAGCGCCTGCGGCTAGCGAGAGTGTGATGGGTGCGGATTTCGCCAGTTCCGGCACCACGAGTTCGCCGCGATTGGCGTAGGAGGCGAGATCCCGTGTGATGAAGAGCTTTTTCATCATGGTGGCGTATTGCACGGGCAGCGGTTGGTCGAAACCGTATTCGTGCCGCACGCGTTCGATGGTCTGTGGGGAGGCGTTCTTGCCCGCGATGCGCGATGTTGGGTCCGTACCGGGCGTGGCGAGGAAGACGAGAAACACCATCACGGAAATGCCGAACAGCACGAACACGGTCTGGCCAAGGCGCTTGAGCAGGGCGAGTAGCATTAGCCGTTCTCCCTGCGTGAATCCCGCACATCCAGTGCGTCACGCAATGTGTCGCCCAGCACGTTGAGCGCCAGAACCACCAGCACGATGGCAAGACCGGGGGCCATGGCGACCATCGGACGTGTGTAGATCAGCCCTTCGCCATCCTGAATGATCGTGCCCCATGAGGCCGCAGGTGCCTGCACACCGATAGAGAGAAACGACAGCGCGGATTCCGTGAGCAGGGCAAGCGCCGTTAGTAGGGGGGCAAGTGCTACGAGCGAGCCGGTCACATTGGGCAGAATATCCACCACAAGGATGCGAAAACGCGGCACGCCAAGACTGCGGGCCGCCAGCACGAATTCGGCGTTGCGCAACGTCATCACGCGCCCGCGCACCACGCGGGCGGCGTAGGGGATATAGACCAGTGCGATGATGAAGATGGGCAGAAGCAGATTGTCGGACGCGATGGTGAAGGGACCGATCTTCAGCCCTTGGGCAATGGTGACGATGGAAAGCGAGATGGCGAATAAATAGACCGGCACGGCCCACATGATGTCCATGATGCGCGAAAGCACCATGTCCAGAACGCCGCCGAAGAAACCGGCGAAGATCCCAACTGTGGCGGAAAGGATCATGCACAGCGCGGCGGCGGAGAAGGCAATCAGCAGGGAGTTGCGACCGCCATAGAGCAATCGTGCCGCGACATCGCGCCCCTGACTGTCTGCACCAAGAAAGAAGGGCGCGTGCCATGTCGGACCGACTGGGCTGAGGCCGAGATGCAGCGGATTGTCATCGGGCTGCATGATGTCGATCTGTTGGCCATCGAGCGTGAAACTTCCGGCCACATTCGAGCGAAATGGGTCTGTATGTGCGATGTCGCGGGCATAGAAGGGCGCGCACAGGCTGGCCGTCGCCATGCAGGCCAGAAGGACGAGTGATGCCATGGCGGACCGACTGGCAAAAACCCTTTGACGGGCGCGACGCCATGGACCGGCTGGAGACGCTGCGCCTGTCATGCTCGACGCAACCCGGAGAGAGCGCGATAGGATCGGATGTTTTTTCGAATTGCACGTGATATGAGGGCGGACGAAAAGATGCGGTTCATGGGGTCACTGCACCCGGAACTGCGAAAACACCGCGCCATAGATCGCGGTTGTGACATCGCTTTTCACGCGGCTGGAAAGAAGCGAGACACTGCGGGCCTGATCCAATGGCACGGCTGGGGCCTGTTCCATCAGGCGGCGTGAAACTTCGGCCCAGAGCGTGTCACCCGCCGCGCGGTCGGTCACCGCAACGGTGGCGGCGCGTTGCATGAGCGCATCGATATCGTGGTTGCAGAACTGCGAGATATTCACGGAATTATCCGAATGCGGCACGAAGGTCGCGCAGGAGAACAGCGTTTGCAGGAAGGAAGACGCGGCCGGATAATCCGCGCTCCAGCCGGTCAGGCCGATCTGGATTTTGTTATTGCTGTTCTGGATGTAGGCAAATTCGGCGACGGGAGAAATCGTGCGCACAGAGGCGACGTAACCAAGGTCTGTCAGCGTGTCGCGCAGATCGGTGGCAACCGCTGAATGACCGGCAGCTGAGGGGGCGATGATTGTCACATGCTGTCCGGCTGTGCCGCTGCGCCGGATAAGATCACGGGCTTTTTCCAGATCGGGCGCCTGCCATTGTTGCGCGGGATGTTCGAATGTGGCGCCTTTTGTGTAGAGGCAGGACGGCTCGAATCCCGGCGAGCCTTGCGGGAGCATCTGGCATGCGGGCAGGGAGACGGTCGGGCCGCCGCCATAGATCACGATGGCCTTTCGGTTGACGGCGTAGTTCAGAGCCTGTCGGGCGAGGAGATTGTTGAAGGGTGGTTCGTTCACGTTCAGCGCAGCGTAGAACACGTTGAGTGAGTCCGTGATGCGCACCTGTGGCGCAAAACGTCGGCCCACTTCCGCCTGCCGATCAAGTGGCACGCCTTCCATCCAGTCGAACTGTCCGTTCTCCACCGCTGTCACTTCGGATTCCGGGTCCAGTCCGAAGGTGTAATGGATACTGTCGGGATAGCCCGCAGGTTGGGCTTCCACATCCCATTGCTGGAAATAGGGATTACGCTCCAGCACCATCGAAGAGGTCGGCTCATAGGAGACGATGCGATAGGGCCCGGTTCCGATGGGCGCAGTGTTGCCCATGTCATGCGTCGGCGTGTCCGCAGGCAGGATGGAGGCGTGCTGGAACGCCAGCCTGTCCATGAACTCGGAGTCCGGGTGGGTGAGGTGAAATGTCACGGTGCCCGTTGCATTGTCCGCGATTACGCCGCCGGCGAGGGTGCAGTGCTCCGGGTCGTGCAGGCAGGCGTCACCGCCCACGATATGGCTGTAATACGGACCGGCTGTTGGGCTGTTGACGCGAAACAGTCGCCGCATGGAGGCGGCCACGTCTTCGGCTGTCACCGTATGTCCGTTCGAAAAGCGGATGCCGGGACGCAGATGAAAACGGTAGGTCAGGCCATTGTCCTGCGGGGCCGGAATGGCGTCCGCCAGATCGGGAATGGCGTGTCTGTCGGCGGGGCCGGGCGTTTTCGGAAACGTCGTTAAACCGTCATAGACGATCGCTTCGACCTGATACGTGACGTGCATGTAGCTGATCTGAGGGTCGAGCGTGCCGGCCGACGTTGTGCCAGCCAGCCGCAACACGCCTCCCGGAGTGGGAGGAGCGGGGGTGTCAGCGTGGGCGCAGGTGGCCGCGAGTAATCCTGTGAGGAAAAGAATCCTACTCTGCTGCATGGATCAGGAATGCGGTCCTGCGAGCAGGCCGCGCAGGCGCGTTTCCATCTCCGGCTCTTCCGCGGCCGAGGACAGGGTTCCCGCATAATGGCCCTGCGGGTCCATGATGACGATCTGGGGCGACATCACGTAGGCATATTCCCACACAGGATCGGGACGTTTCTCGATGGGAGCGTGAAACTCCTTCGCTACGGCGTCCAGTGTGGCGGGCGCACCGGTGCCCGCTATGATCTTGGCCGGGAACTTCAGGGCATATTGCCGCAGTTCGGAGGACTGGTCGCGTTGCGGATCGAGGCTGACGAAGATCGGCGCAAAGGTCTTGCCACCCGGATCCACGGCGTTGATCGCGCGGCTCAACTGCATCAGCGTCTTGTCGCAGGCGTTGTCCACGCAATGCGTGGCGCCGAAGAGCACCAGCATCCAGCGTCCGCGAAAGCTGGTGTCGGTCATGGTGCCGTCCGATGAATCCATCAGCCGGAACCGACCGCCGATCTCATTGCCGTTGGAGCCGACCATCGGTCCCATGGATTCGGAGGCTTTGTACGCGCCATAGCCCGCTGCCAGTGCAAGCGCGAGTACGGCGCCCGTGAGCATGCGACATTTTGCGGCCTGTCCGGCGGGTTTGGGCGTCTGTGTGTCTGTCATTGTTCAGTGTGCCTCTGCCCAGTTGGCGCCGGTCCCTGTTTCCACCACAAGCGGGACGCTCAGTTCCGCCGCGTCTTCCATCACGCGCTTGACGAGTGCTGCTGTGGCCTCTGCCTGATCGGCGCAGATCTCGAACAGAAGTTCATCATGCACCTGCAATAGCATGTCGGCGTCGAGTTTCGCGCGTTTCAGTTCATGGGGCAGACGCACCATGGCGCGTTTGATGATGTCGGCTGCACCGCCCTGAAGCGGTGCGTTGATGGCCTGTCGCTCGGCGTAGGAGCGCTGGGCGGCGTTGCGGGCATTGATGCCCGGCACGAAGCAGCGACGTCCGAACGGCGTGGTGACATAGCCGTGCTGCTTGGCTTCCAGCTTGCGCTCTTCCATGTAATCCCGGATGCCGGGATAGCGCGCGAAGTAAGCGTCGATATAGGCGCGGGCCTCTCCCATCGACACACCAAGCTGTTTGGCCAGTCCGAAGGCCGAGATGCCGTAGATGATGCCGAAGTTGATAGCCTTGGCGCGACGCCGCGTCAGTGGGTCCATGCCTTCCTGAGGGATGTTGAACACGTCCGCTGCTGTGCGGGCGTGAATGTCCTCTCCGTTGGCGAAGGCATCGCGCAGGGTGGGGACATCCGCCACGGCGGAAAGCAACCGCAGTTCGATCTGCGAGTAATCCGCTGAAAGCAGCACCTTTCCCTCGGCCGGAATGAAACAGCGGCGGATCTGTGCGCCTTCCTGTGTACGGACAGGAATGTTCTGCAGGTTCGGTTCGTTGGAGGACAGCCGTCCCGTGCTGGTCACGGCCATCTGGAAGGAGGTGTGCACGCGTCCCGTCCCGGGGTCCATCTGCCGCAAAAGCGCGTCTGTGTAAGTGCTTTTCAGCTTGGAAAGCTGTCGCCATGCAAGAATGCGCGCGGGCAGTTCGTGCCCCTGATCGGCCAGATCCTGCAACACGGAGGAATCCGTGCCCCACGCGCCCGCTTTGCCGCGCTTGCCGCCGGGCAGGCTCATTTCATCGAAGAGGATTTCGCCAAGCTGCTTGGGAGAGCCGACGTTGAACTCCCGCCCTGCTAACTGGTGCAACTCGCGCTCGATCACGCTCATCTGCGTCTCGAACGTATCGGACAGACGCTTGAGTTCGGTGGCGTCCACACGGATGCCAAGTTGCTCCATGCTCGCCAGCACTTCGACCAGCGGGCGCTCCATCTCCTCATACAAAGCCAGCGCCTTGTTCGTGCGCAGAGTGGGGTGCAGCACCTGCCACAGCCGCAAGGTCACGTCCGTGTCCTCGGCGGCGTATTCGGCGGCGCGATCCAGTGGCACCTGCGCGAAGGGGATGCGCTTGCGGCCCGTTCCGGTCACGTCGTCATAGGAGATGGGTGTGTGACCGAGATGCAGCTTGGAGAGTTCGTCCATCCCCTGTCCGTGCTCACCGGCGGACTGGGCGTAGGAAATCAGCATCGTGTCGTCGATGGGCATGATCGCGCCTGCGCCCGCTTTGCGCAGGACAAGTAGATCGAACTTGGCGTTCTGGAAGACTTTCAGAACGGAGGTGTCGGTGAACAGCGGCTCCAGAGTGGCGATAGCCTGCGCAGCCGGAATTTGTTCCGGCACAGGCGCGTCCAGCGTGCCTTCATGACGCAGCGGCACATAGCAGGCACGGCCGGGAGCGGTCGCCAGTGAGAAGCCGACCATCTGGGCGCGCAGTGGGTCGAGCCCGTCCGTTTCCGTGTCCACGGCCACGACGCCGGTTTTTCGCGCCTCATCCACCCATGCCTGCAACGTCTCGGTGCGCGTGACGATTTCATACGGCCCATAAGGCACGCGGGCAGGCTCTGAGTCGGGTGCGGCCACGTTCTCGTTGTTCAGGGCGGCGGCGCGCGCGGCAGCTTGCGCAGTGGCGCGGGCGAGAGGCAGACCGTCCCCCAATCCGAAGCGGTGGCGGATAGAGCGGAAGCCCATGCGGTCGAGCCAGTCGCCCAGCACCAGCATGTCCGGCTCCTGCACGGCCAGATCGTTCACGGGCACGGGCAGGGGAATGTCGTTTTTCAGCGTGACCAGTTTGAGCGAGATGCGTGCATCGTCTGCATGTTCGATCAGCGCATCGCGGCGCTTGGACGCTTTCATGGACGGAGCGGCTTCCAGAACGGCTTCGAGCGAGCCGAATTCGTTCACGAAGGCTGAGGCCGTCTTGGGGCCGATGCCTGGCACGCCCGGCACGTTGTCGGTGGCGTCTCCCATGAGCGCCTGCACGTCGATCACATGATCGGGCGGCACGCCGAATTTGGCTTCCACTTCGGCAGGACCGATGGGTTTCTGCTTGATGGGGTCCATCATTTCCACGCAGGGGCCGACAAGCTGCATCAGATCCTTGTCGGAGGAGACAATGGTGCAATGACCGCCATTGGTGCAGATATATTGCGCGTAGCTGGCGATCAGATCGTCTGCCTCGAACCCGTCGAGTTCGATCCCCGGCACACCGAATGCTGCCGTCGCTTCGCGGATCAGCGCGAATTGCGGGCGCAGGTCTTCGGGCACCTCCGGACGGTGGGCCTTGTAGCGTGGGTAGATTTCGTTGCGGAACGTAATGCGTCCTGCGTCGAAAATGACGGCCAGATGTGTGCCGACATGCTCGCGCATCAAGCGCGTGAGCATGTTGCTGAAGCCATAAACCGCGTTGACCGGCACCCCTTCGGGACTGCTCATGGGCGGAAGGGCGTGAAAGGCCCGGAAGATGAAACCGCTGCCGTCCACCAGGACGAGGTGGGGCGCGCCCGTATCGCTCATGAAGTCAATCGGTCCTTAAAGTGTTCAGTGAGTGGTGTCGGTGGTGGCGTTCGGGTCGAGGACGAACAGGCGTGAGCAGTAGGGGCAGAACGTCTGATGATCGCCGATCTTCAGCCATACCTTGGGATGCCCGAGCGCACCAAGACCTCCATCGCACGAAAGCTTGCGCGACTGCACAATGATCGTCTCGACGTGACCGAGCCGCGGTTGTGGGGTCGGGTTCGTGGGCTGGATGAGCATGGGCAGAATCCTGTCGGCAAGAGAGAGCGCAGGCGTGCGGGCGGGGCCGCCCCGTCTGGCCGGATCAACACCGCAATGATACGCAGGAATGCCATGAGTTCAAACCATTCCCACGTCCTTTTGTCCGGCGGGTTGTCCGGTTGGCGGAAAATTGGCGGCGTTGTCGCACTGGCGGTGGTGGGTCTTCTTGGGGGATGTGCGCGGGAGCCGGTCATTCCTGTGCCCGTGCGTCATGCCGAGGACGCGCGGCTGGTGCCGCCGGACCGGGTGGTCGTGCTTTCGGATGGCGCGCGGATTCCGCTGCGTGTCTGGCCGGCTGTGGGCAAGGAGAAAGGCGTCGTCCTTGCCCTGCATGGGTTCAACGACAGCCGTGATGCGTGGGAAATCCCGGCTCCGCGTTTTGCTGCGCAGGGTTATACGCTCGTCGCGCCAGACCAGCGCGGGTTCGGACAGGCACCGGATCGGAGCCATTGGGCGGGGACGGCGCGGATGGTGCGCGACGTGCAGGAGGAGTTGACTCTTCTGCGCACCGAACATTCGGGTGTGCCCGTGTGGATGATGGGCGAAAGCATGGGCGGGGCCGTGGCCATGCTGGCGGCGACAGATGCTGCCACGCCGCCGATGGCGGGCGTGATCCTGCTTGCGCCCGCCGTGTGGCATGTGGGACCGGGCGTGGATTTTCCTCTGCGGCTGATGGCGGCCATTGCACCGGAGGCGCGGGTGAGCGGACGCGAGTTGCCCGTGCATGTTGTGGCGTCCAACAATATCGCGGCTCTGCGTCGTCTCTATTATGACCCGTTGACCCTACACACGACACGATTGGTCGCGCTCCGGGGGCTGATGGATCTGATGAACCGTGCCGCGGCAAGCGCGGGACAGCAGGTGAAGCCCACATTGCTGGTTTATGGAGATCGCGATCAGCTTGTGCCCGAACGGGAGATGATGCCGGTATGGGAGCGTCTGCCGGCTTTTGTGCGGCGCGATGTCATCCCAGGTGGACACCACCTGTTGCTGCGGGAGCGCGACGGCGCGCAGGTGGCGGACGATATTCTGGCATGGATGAAGGATGCGGACGCGCCATTGCCTTCGGGGGGCGATGTGGCGGCGGGAACGTGGACAGCCCTGCATGGGGAAGAGCTGGTTTATCCGGAGCCTCTTGCCGTCCTGCCCGCACAGATGGATTGGCTGACGCCGTAATGGCCCGACATCACGGGCTTACAAACGAATAAGACAGCGTTTGGGGGAGATCGTGCGGGTCGGCGCTGACCTGTTTGGTGAGCACGACTGTATCCGTGCCATGGAAACCGGCGTCAGGACGATAACGCATTCCCGCTCCTTTAAGGATGGTTCCGTTGCATTTCACAAGCGGTCCCTGAGCGTAATGCGGATGTCCCTGAGCGGAGGCCGCGAGCATCAGTGTGCCGTGAAGAGGTTTCTGCACGAGATGGATTTGCGGGATGTAGCGGGCCACGCAATTTTCATCGGAGGCGGAATAGAAAATCGAGACGGTTTTGCCGGTCGGGATGGTGACGCTCTGTTTTTCAGGCGAGGGTTGGGGGTGCGTCGGGACTGGACCTCCCTGCCAGACCACGCGATTG
This sequence comes from Acetobacter estunensis, assembly GCF_019083805.1. Lineage (GTDB taxonomy): Bacteria > Pseudomonadota > Alphaproteobacteria > Acetobacterales > Acetobacteraceae > Acetobacter > Acetobacter estunensis_A. The sequence goes on along the minus strand of NZ_JAHRDV010000008.1, from coordinate 44,327 downwards.
TCATAGGCATAGAGGTGGCAGTTGGTCGTGACCTTCTTGCAGGCGGACAGGGCCTGTCCAATGGGATCGACCGTGTGTCCCGTGCCGCCGATGCTGACGGCGTTGTCTCCCACGACAAAAGCGCGTGGCAGATCCTGTTGCAGAAACTTGCGATACCCGTCCCGCAGAGTGTCGCTGTGAACCGGCAGACGACCGATATCATTCAGTGCTGCGTAGCCCGAAGCAGGAGGTGCCATAAGCGGGAGATAGGATGGCATTACAATCTTGCTGGGCAAGCCTGCGGACTTAAGAAGGCTGTCCGCATGCGCCATCCACGGTGTGAGGCCGTCCGGATCGTCCAGCATGGCGTGAGCGTCATTGAGAAAAGGCGGCACGTCCACCAGTCGGGTATTGGGATTGCCTTCGTGATAGGCCGCGAACATGCTTTTCCATAGAGATGTGGGGGCCAGTGAGTCGTTGTCTCCCTGAACCCACAGGGTGGGGAGGGAGGAGGCTTCTCCGAACTCCCGCGCTCCTGAGAGCAGGCTCGCGTTATCGTTGCGACAGGCTGAACTGTGCATCAGTGGGAAGAACAGCAACTGCGCCTTTGTTCCGGGCAGCGGGGCCGTGCCCATGGCCATCTGGGTCCATCCGCCAAAGCTCATGCCCGCCGTGACGATGTGGGCCGGGTCCATGCTAGGTAACTGTGCGACGGCTTCTGTCACGGCACGGATGTCACGGGCATTGTCCTGCGCCGTTTGCGCAAAGTCGCAGCCATGACCGATGAGTTCTCCTTCCGATTCCGCAAAGCCGCGCAGCATGGGGCGGAGAACGGCGTAGCCGCGTGCGAGGAAATAACCGGCGAGATAGTTGTAACCATCTCGCTTGCCGCGATGAATTCTGGAAATGGCCGTAGCGCCCCCACTAACGATGGCCAGAGGATGCGGTGACGGCGTGCGAGGCAGCAGCAGTGTGGCTTCGAGGATTGTGCCATCGGCTGCGGGAAGGCGGAAAACCTGTTCGTCCACCACCGCATTCTGCCCGGGGATAGTGCCGACATGCGTGGAGACGGGGGCGGGGGGCACCGCCCACAGAGGCGTCGTGATGGACATGCCGAAAGCCAGAGCGGCTCCGCCGTAAAGGATGTCCCGCCGCATGTTCCACGTTCTCCTCTTTCTCATGCCGCAAAGCATAGAGCGCCAATGGTTGAAAGAATGAGAAGTCGTGTTTTTCTGCACGACATACCGTTGATGACGGAGCTGTGATAGGCAGGCGCAACGGGGCGAACCGCAAGACGGCCTCGTCTTTGTTATAGCGAGAACAGGAAAGGGCGGCACATGGACATGCAGGTGATCGACCAGAGTTTTGGCCAGTTGCAGGCACAGGCACAGCAGACCGTGCAGGCACTTCAGACACTGGGCAACAAGTTGCAGGCGGCGGCAAACGGTGGCGATGCGCAGGCGCGTGAATGGTTGCTGGACCTCAAGGAAGTGGCGCTGTCCTTTCAGGGTGAACAGCAGCAGGTGACGGCGCTGTTGCAGGCTCTGCACGCCGGGATGAGCAGCGCGTCACAGCAGGAAGCTCCGGCTGCTGCACCAGCTCCTGCCGCGCCCGCTGGTGGGTTTTTCGGTAATCTGCTCAACTCAAGCTTCGGTCAGGCTATGGAGACCGGCGCGGGATTTGGGATTGGGGACGATCTGATCCACAAAATCTTCTGATCCGGCCCTCCTGTCCGGTGGATGCCGGACAGGAGGGGATGGTTTTCAGTTCGCGTCCGTTTTTGGGCGTGTCTCGACGGACAGTGCGAGGACAAGAGCGGCCACCCAGCCGAGTATGGTCCATCCCAGAAAGAAATTGACCAGAAACACCGTGAACTTGCGCGGAGTATTGCGCAGACAGGCCACGAAAAACGGCACAAGATAGATGCCTGTGCCGATTGCCAGAATAAAGAGCGCGAAACCGAAGCTCATACCCAGCAGGGTGTGGCTTGTCGTGGCGGACGCAACGCTTGCTTCAGTTTCCGGGGCCGTAGGACTGGCGGTTTCAGTGGGCGATATCGTGCTGGTTGCCAGAGTGGAAGGCGCGGGCAGCAAAGCCTGCGCATCGGCGTCCGAGAGGAAAGCGGTGTCCTCAGGGCGGCCGGTGTCTTTCTTCCACGCAAGGATCGCAGCCCGTGTGGATTCTCCATATACGCCGTCAGCAGGTGAAACTTTTGGCAGATAGCCAAGCTGCATCAGGCGGGTTTGCAGGGCGATATGCCGGTTGAGCGGGCGTTGGGATTCCTGGAGTGCAGCTCCGGACAGACGGGCGCGGTATGTCTGTGTCAGACGATCCATGCCTTCGATGTAGCAGACCGCGCCATTGAGCGGCAGGCTCTGGTCGTCCGCACCGGGGATGGGAAGGCTGCATTCGCGGTCAAGATCGTTCTCGGCTGTGATGACCTCCTGCTTTAGCGCTTTCCATCCATCGGGGCCGACGGTCTGACGCAGTGCGTAATAAACCTGATCGAACTGGAGTTCGTGCCGTGCTGCATCGCTGTTAGCGCACAGCATGGCGGCGACGCCGTTCTTTTTTGGTAGGTTTAGACAGGAAAAATCGGGACGGTACCATGTCGCGGCGCGGATGGCGGCCTCGGCATCTGGCGCCACTTTCAGCATTTCATCGCTTGTGACATAGCCCCGCGAGACGAGAAAGCCAGCCAGCCCCTGCGGAAAGGGAAGCGGCGCGCGCTCGTCCTGTGTGCACAGCGCGTCCTGTCGTCCTGTCAGTGTGCAGAGTGAGACCGAGAAAGCCGGATCTTCCTCATGGGACTGATGGGCTTTCATGTAGTCCCATGCTTGCGAAAGCTGTCCCAGTTCGGATTTTGTCGCCACATAGTAAGCGAGAAAACCATTGGGCTCGTTGCCGCTTTGCTCTTTCTGCCAGAAACCTTCGTTACGCTTGAGGTCGGCTTCCAGCCACGGGCGTGAGGCCGCGTCGCGCGTGACGTCGATCAGGCGACCGCCGCTGTAACGGTAGATTATGGCCGGTGGCCACGAGCCTGCGTGGGAGGCAAAAACGTAGAGAAAGCTCTCGTCTTGCGTGACGATTTCAGGCGTGCCGTCACCGTCCACATCGGTGAATAGCGGTGGACCTTCGCCGCTCAGTTCTGGCGTCGCGGTATGCGTCCAGTTCTCGCTATCGGGCGTGCGACCGAGAATGGAGAGCAGGGTGCAGCAATGCGCGCCTCCGGTGAAGACCGAGACGATGGCCTGTGGGAGAGCGGCTTTTGCATCCAGTCTGCGCAGGTCAAGCTGGAGATCGCGCGCGTCCGAACCATCCGCGCTGTAGGAGGTGAGGCGAATCTCGTAAGGGGTGGAGGCCGGGCGCGTCGTGTCTTCCAGGCGCAGCACCGCCATGCGGCAGGATCCACGTTGGGCGTTGTCGCCTTCATCCAGCAGGGTTTCGCCTTGGCAGTCGGTAAGCTGCCTGAGGTCGATGCTGGCTTTCAGTCCTGATGCCGCGACATCCAGATGTGTGCGGTCTCCGATCTCGCCATGCGCCAGAGGGGGCATACTTTGATCTGTCTGTGCCATGGCGGGTGATGTGCCGAAAAGCAGGGCGCAGGCCACGCCAAGAGAGATCGAAAGCAGGGGTCTTGGGGGAGCGCCACGCAGCATCAGGCAGGTTTCCTCTGTGTTTTCCGCAGGCTAGCCCAAAGGTGCGGGGATTGTCATGCGCAGGGGAAACGCGAAAGGGGTGTGGCGGTTGCAAGAACGACAGGCCCCGCTCCTGATGGAGTGGAGCCTGAAGGACATGGTGTGGAACGATGTGTGGGTCAGCTTTTGTAGAGCTGATCGAAAATTCCGCCATCGGCGAAGTGTTTTTTCTGAACGGTCTGCCACCCGCCAAGACTGGCGATGTCGAATGTGTTCACCTTGGGAAACACGGAGGCGTGGGCGGCCAGCACGCCGGCATCGACGGGGCGGAAATAGTGCTTCGCGCCGACAGCCTGTGCCGCGGGTGCGAAGAGGAACTGGGTATAGGCCGTGGCGATGGCCTCCGTGCCATGGGCTTTCACATTCTTGTCCACGATGGAAACCGGCGGTTCGGCAAGAATGCTCAGTGAGGGCACGACAATGTCGAACTCGTTTGCGCCGATGTCATTGACGGCCATGAGCGCTTCGTTTTCCCATGCCAGCAGAACGTCGCCCAAATGCCGCTGCACGAAAGAGTTGGTGGCACCGCGCGCGCCCGTGTCCAGAACGGGAACGTGTTTGAAAAGGGATTTGAGATAGTCTCTGGCAGCGTCCTCAGAATTGCCATGCGCTTTCAGAGCCCAGCCCCATGCCGCGAGATAATTCCAGCGTGCGCCTCCGGATGTTTTGGGGTTGGGCGTGATGAGCGAGACATCGTCGCGGATCAGGTCCGGCCAGTCATGGATGTTCTTCGGGTTGCCCTTGCGGACGAGGAAGACGATCGTGCTGGTGAACGGCGTGGAATTGTGCGGAAGCCGGGTCTGCCAGTCCGTGGCCACCAATCCATGCTGGGCAAGGATGTCGATGTCGTAGGCCAGACCCAGCGTCACCACGTCGGCGGGCGCGCCTTCCAGAACGGAGCGGGCCTGAGCGCCGGAACCGCCGTGAGAGGTGCGGACCAGCACGCGGTCTTCGGCATGGTCCTTCGTCCATGTGGCCGGAAAAAGCCTGTCGATCTCGGCATAGAGTTCGCGCGTCGGATCATAGGACACGTTGAACAGGTTGTAACTGGCAGCCTGTGCCGCGCGAGTACCGAGGAAAGCTGTCACGCCAGCGGCAACACTGCCTTTGAGAAGACTGCGTCGGCTGAAGGTAAAATCATTCGTCATATCGAAAGTCCTTGTTCCTGCGCGATCAGAATGAAGCCTGCGCGCGCGCCACGATGGCGTTGCCGCTGCGTCCGAAGAGATTGACGTTGCCGGACACGCCTTTTGAGCGGGAGACGATGTAGTGGGCGTAATCCACCATGAACTTGATGTGCTGGTTGGGATACCAGTTGAAGCCACCCTGCCAGACGGTCTGCTGATTGCCGTTGATGCCGGTCCCGCCCTGACCTGCCGAACTGTAGAGATCCGTCACGCTCCAACGGCCGCTTACTTCCAGCGCCCCCCAGTGGCCATGTTCAGGATCGAAATCGTAGTCCACACCGGGTGTGGTGAAGGCGGCTGTCTTTGGATTGTAGGCACGCCCATGCCCGAGCAGGGTATAGTTGGCGGAAACATACCAGCCATCGAAGCCCAGCGACGGCAGATTGGAGCCTACGTCCTGATGTCCGCGTGAAACACCGATGTGATAGTATTCGCTTTTCACAAGAAGGTTTTTCCAGCGCACGGCAAGTTGCGGGCCAGCCGCCCAGATCTGGGACACGTTGGTGAGGGCGCCGGAGGTGAGCAGGGACGTTTCGCCCAACGGTATTTCCATGTTGTCGCTGAATGTATACTGACGGCCCTTGGAGTTTTCATTGACCTTGAAGGCGGCGGTCGCTCCCGCGCCGACATGCACGTCGATGTCCTTGCTCATATAGGGGCGTCCGGCAACGCGCGCGACGCCACCCGTCTGGCTGTCGGTGATGGTGGTGTCCTTGTTGCGGTCACCGAATTTCTGGCCTGTGAAATAGGCAGAGGCCAGCCAGCGTTTTTCCCAATGCTCGCCGCCGACGCTGAAGCGGGCGACACCGCCTGCGATATTGCGCACCAGATCGACAATGGTGGGCCGTTCGAGGAACTCGAACGCGCCCGAGCGCTCGGCACTTTCCTCTTCCATGCGCGGCTGGAAATAGCCGACTGTGAGAGTGGTGTTGCGCAGGCCGGTGTAGTTCAGGTTGGCTTCGAACAGTCCCACCGTGCCGTCAACCGAGCTGGAGCCGAAATCCGGCGTCACGTTCACGACCCAGTCTTTGTAGCGCCAGGTCAGGTAGAGACGAAGGCGACGCGCGTTCTCGGTAAACTTGTTGAAGTTTCCAGCGCCTTCGCCATGTTTTGGCCCGGCGCCGAGAAAGCCGCCGAAATCCTCCTGAGCGAGCAGACCTATGGAAAACGCATAAGCCTTGTCTTCGGAGGCGATGGTGGGGCGTCCTTTGGGAAAGCCGATCTGGATGCCGCCGATCTGCATCGTCTCATCCTTGGCGCTGGCTGCCTTGAAATCCGCCCATGATTGTACGGGGCCTTCCGAGAGGGCCATACGGCTGTCAGCGGGCGCGCGCGGTCCGGTCGGACGAGGGGCCGCCTGCGAGAAGACGGGCCGCGGCTCCTCCGGTCCAGCGGAGGCGAGACGTGTGCCATGAGATGTGCGTGTGTGACGTGCGGCGGTCTGTTGCTGTTGATGAACTTCCGCATGCTGACTGCGAAGTTCACGCTTCATGGCCATCATTTCCTGTCGCATGGCGGCCATTTCGCGCCTCAGTTCCAGCACTTCCGGATCGGGCGCACGCGCTAGAAGCTGCTGCGGAAAAGAAAGAGCCATCAATGGCGTGGCAAGAGCGAGAGTCTGGCGGAGAGGGAAGCGCATGGAAAGAACCTGCTGCATGCGGTCGAAGGGACGTGCGCGGGGAGTGAAAAGAGGACGGAAACAACGGACCGGGCGGTCTTCCTGACGAGTTGACAGTGACAGTGGGAAAGGAGCGGGATGGTTCATGATGCGGACTGTGTTCTCGAAAGGGTGAAGAGTTTTTGCTGTGTCAGATGACGTAATCTGGCGCGGGAATGCTCTGGTCCATGGTCAGAGCGGGCAATGTCGCATGCCGTGTGCCCACGGCACGCGCAGGATTTCCCACGACGGTTGAAAAAGGGGCGACATCTTTCAGGACGATGGCGCCGGCTCCCACGCGCGCACCTTCACCGATTTCGATGTTGCCCAGCACTTTCGCGCCGGTGCCGATGAGAGCGCCTCGCCGGACTTTAGGGTGACGTTTTCCGCTTTCCTTTCCTGTGCCGCCGAGCGTGACGTTCTGGAGAAGGGCCACGTCATCTTCGATCACGGCGGTTTCGCCCACGATAATTCCTGTGCCGTGATCGAACATTACACGTTGTCCAATTGTAGCACCCGGATGGATGTCTACGGCAAAGAGTTCCGATGCCCGGCCCTGGATATGACGGGCCAGTGTCGAGCGTCCGTCATGCCACAGCCAGTTTGCCAGTCGGTGAGCCTGTACGGTCTGAAAGCCTTTGAAGAACAGAAAAGGTGTAAGGTGATTCGTGGCGGCGGGATCGCGCGCGCGGATGGAGCACAGATCGGCCGCCGTCCGCTCGATGGCGTCGGGACGTGCCGCCAGAAAATCCTGCATCAGGTGCGTGAGGGCATCGGCGGACACCAGTTCGTTGCCGAATTTGAAGGCCAGAAGATGCCCCAGCGCCGTTCCAAGGTCGGGCTGGTGCAGGATACTGCGCTGGATCAGTTGAAACAGAACCGGGTCTGTCTCGCGACGCGCCTCTTCATGCATGACGAGCCAGAGAGCGGTCGCCAGTTCATACGCATCGATTTGCGATATGTCGGTGGCGATGGAGTTCGATGCTGGGCGAAAGGCGAGGACATCGCTCATGGAGGCGAGGTCTTTTTGTCCGTGCGGGGGCGTGTCATGCTGGCGTGTGAGCATGATGACCTCCACGTGCGGCGCTGCGACGGAACTGGATTGCGGCCTGACGGAGGAGTTCGTTCCGTTCGTCAAGGATCCGGTTGTGGAGAGAGCGGACGCTTTCATGGATGGCATGGAAGCGTGGGCGGGTTCGTGACGAATCCAGAATGATGGTGCCGACGAAGGTGCCGTCGATCTCTACGGTGCGCGATTCAAACATGGCGTTTCTGCCTTCCTGACTGAGAAGTCTGGCCGGCAGGGGAACTACCGGCGATTCAGTGAATGAGGGATGCGTGCAAGGCCCGACATCGGGTCGGGCAACACATTCGGTGCTGGATCGCGCTCATGGTCTTCCCTGTCTGGACCGCGCCTTGCGGGGTCGAATGACATTAGGTTCATATTCGTGTGGGCACGTCAACAAACAACGACAGAATGTGTGAGAAAATATAAAATAATTTTATATAACTATATTTATTTGTATATTAAAATCGTTGTGAATCAATGTTTTGATTGATTGTCTTGGAGTGTGAAAAACAGTAACCTTGAGGCGTTGTTTGATATGGAGGCAAGATTCGACGCTTCATAATAAATACGAAAAATTATAGTGATAATGGGACGCTGCAGTGTAATCTAGATTCATAAGCATCAGAATCAAAAAGTGGGAGAACTCACTAGAGTTCTCCCACTTCATTGATGTCAGTCAGTTGTTCGCCTGTAAGGGCTGTTTAGCCGAGAGTGCGTGCGTGGGACGAGGAACGCTGTGGCGCGCGTAGAACCTTCTCAGCCATGGGCCCGAAGATCAGGGCCATGGCAGACCACAGCACCATCTGGGTGCCGATGGCAGCCTCGCGGAAACGCCACAATACGGTGGCCGGGAAGTTGTCAGGCATCTCACTGATGTCGGGCAACGTGAACTGCATGCCGCTCACCAAAGCGATAAAAAGCACACCTGCGACAATCGTGCCGTTCCATGTTCCAAGCTTCTGGATCAGCGGTCGGGAAGCAAGGCACGCGATGACGGCGCAGCAGACCGAGATGAGGATCATCTCGAAATAGACTTCCGTGCGGAGCCCGATTGTGTCGGGGTTGCCGACGGCAGGTGGATTGGGCGGGTATTTAAGGTCCGGCACCAGCACCAGCACGACAAATCCGATGGCGGCTACAAGCAGGGCGGTCGCTCGGGGTGTCAGTCGGGCGATGCGGCCATAGGCCAGCGAAAAGCCAAGCGCGAACAGGCCGCCGTAAGCGGCGCCAAGCATGACGATGGCGGTCAGCAGGCCCCAGGTGGACTGAACAGTGCGGCTGACAAGTTCGGGTTCGGGAGGCTCGCCCGCGAGGGCATCACGAGCTTCCTCAAAGGAAATGGCGTGCGCGATTGACGGTTCACCGAAAAGGCGACCGAACAGGAATGCAAGGCACGCCGCGACCAGACCCGCGATCAAGCCGCGGGCCAGGAGACGTCCTGTCATGGATGGGTACCCCTCTTAGTGGCAGGGGAAACCCATCAGGTGACGGCCGTCATGCACGAACTCATGCACCATGTGGCCAGAAATCAGGGAGGTGGCGCCCTGCTCGGCTCCCACGAAATAGATCAGCACGAGGCTGAGAAGCAGCCCGAAGATGGCCCATGGCGCCACGGCGCCCAAGGGAATGGCTCCCGGCAGCGTGGTGGAAGTAGGGGCTTGGGAGGCGAATGACTGGCTCATGATGATGCTCCGCTTGGAAATGCGCGTTCCGCGGTGGAAGAAAAGGAGACGGGGTCTGGCTCCACTGTCTTGAGCGACGACAGCGTTACAGTGGCGCGACCGCACCGGGATTGCACCGGCTTCCCGTTCTCCTGCGTGACGTTCGTTTAGACCTCTTGAACGCTGTGCGAGTCAATTGGAAAGCGTGGGCGCGTGCAAGCGGCAGCGGCACGGAAAACGCTGGAAATCGCGCTTTGACAGGTTTTAGGGGTGTCGATAGACATTCCTTCAGATGGCGTCCCGAGAGGGACTGAAAAGGGAAGCCGGTGCGGCCTTGCGCCCAGTCCGGCACTGCCCCCGCAACTGTAGGCGGCCTGTATGCCCCATTTCCCGCGCACTCTGCGTGGGAACGTCACTGGACGGAAAATCCGGGAAGGCGGTGGGTGAGGGAACGTATGTTCCGGCCGCGAGTCAGGAGACCTGCCATTGTTGTGAGAGTGTCATGGCCCGGCGGGGTGCCCGGATCATGTGGGCACGTGCTTTGCGTGCCTCCTTCCGGTGGAAGGCTCTGCTGGATCGCACCCTGTTTTTGCAGCAGCCCGAACGGGCGCAGGGACAGGACCATGAACGACCGATTGACCGGCGTGACGATAGGAAGCGAGGCCACCCAGCCCGTGTTTCATGTCTGTGTCACATGCCGAAAGCCAGCCCCCGATGCCCAGCCGATGGGGCAGGAACTCTACGACAGATTGCTGGAAAGTGCCGGCACCGCAGGCGTGCGCGTGTGTGCCGTGAAATGCCTCGCGGCCTGCGCCAACGGATGCTCGGCGACCATTTCCATGCCGGGGAAATGGGCGTGGCTCCTGGGTCACCTCACGCCCGACAAGAGCGATGATCTGCTGACCTATGCGCAGGCCTATGCGGCTTCGAAAAGCGGCGCCGTCATGCCCTCCCGTCGCCCTGCGTCTCTGTCCGATATGATTCTGGGCCGTTTTCCGGCCCTGCTGCCTGCCGTTGAGGAACCGTCATGACTATTGCTGCGACCGCACCCGTGCGGAAAATCCCCGTTACCGTCATCACCGGCTTTCTGGGTGCGGGAAAGACTACGCTGCTGCGCAACCTGCTTTCTCAGGCGCATGGCCGCCGTATTGCCGTGGTGGTGAACGAGTTCGGCGCGCTTGGCATCGATGGCGAGACGCTGCGATCCTGCGGGATCGAAGGGTGTCCGGACGAGGACATCGTGGAACTGACTAATGGTTGCCTGTGCTGCACGGTCGCGGACGACTTCCTGCCGACCATGCGTGCGCTGATCGACCGGCCCGAACCTCCTGAGCACATTGTGATCGAGACGTCCGGGTTGGCGCTTCCCAAGCCGCTGCTCAAGGCCTTCGGGTGGCCCGACATCCGCACGCGCATGACGGTGGATGGCGTGATCACGCTGGTGGACACACCGGCGGTCGCTGAGGGACGCTTTGCCGATGATCCGGAGGCGATTGCCGCCCAGCAGGCGCAGGATCCGTCGCTCGATCACGACAATCCATTGTCGGAAGTGTTCGAAGACCAGCTTCTCTCGGCGGACCTTGTGGTGTTGAACAAGACCGATCTCCTGTCCGAGGACGCGCTGGAGAAGGTCGAAGCCGAGATTACGTCGCTGCTGCCGCGCAAGCGGGTGATGCTGCGGGCGGTGGAGGGGAAACTCGATCCCGCGGTGCTCCTTGGCCTCGATGCCGGGGCTGAGGACGATCTGGCGGCGCGTCCTTCCCATCATGACGGCGCGGACGAGCATGAGCATGACGATTTCGAATCGTTTGCCCTGAGCGTGCCGGAACAGGCCAGCGCGGAAGCCTTTGTGAAGCGTCTTTCGGATGTGGCCGCGACGTTCGATGTGCTGCGTCTCAAAGGATTTGCCGCTGTGAGGGGTAAGAGCCTGCGTCTGGCCGTTCAAGGTGTGGGCACGCGGATGCGTCATGCGTTCGACGTGTCGCTTACAGGTGCGGATCGCACGGGGCGGATTGTCGTGATCGGCCAGAAGGGGCTGGATCGCGCGGGTATCGAGGCCGCTTTGCAGGAGGGCTGATCCGTCATGCATCTGCTTGTCCGGGAACGCCAGTCGATTGATGAACAGGACGTGGCCGAGGATCTCGCCCATGCGCCGAGCGATGTCATCGTTCTGTCGTTCTCGGACAGCGATCTGCTGTCTTTGGAACAGGCCTATGCCCGTCTGCCGGAGCCGGGATTCTCGCTTCGGGTGGTGAATCTGGGCCGATTGCGCCACCCCATGTCGATCGATCTTTATGTCGAGCAGACCATAGCGCAGGCGCGTTGCGTGGTGGTGCGGCTGCTCGGCGGGGTGGATTACTGGCGTTACGGCGTGGAAGAAGTGGCGGCGTGCTGTCGCGGGGCCGATATTCCATTGGCGCTCCTGCCCGGGGACACGCGCGAGGATGCACGGCTTGTGGGTTGGTCTACGCTGACAGGTACGCCTTACGCGCGGCTGCTTGGCTTTCTGCGCGAAGGCGGCCTGCGCAACGCCCGTGAGGCGTTGTTACTGATGCGGCATTGCGCCAGTCTGGGAGAGGATGACGGCGCAGAGCCGGAGGAGTTGCCGCAGGCGGGCCTGTATCGTGAGGCGATGCAGAGCCAGCCACTGCGGGCCAGCCTTATGTTTTACCGCGCGCATCTTCTGGCGGGCGATACGGACGTGATCGATGCTGTGGCGGATGCGCTGGAGCGCAGAGGTATCGGTGTGGAGGCGCTGTTCGTGTCTTCTCTCAAGCAGCCTGAGGTGGCCGCGTGGGTGGAGCGCTGTCTTCTGGAAGCGACACCGGACGTGGTGCTGAACGCGACGGCTTTTGCTGTGCGGGGCGAGGGAATGGAAACATCCCCGCTGGAAGCGCCGGGGGTACCCATCCTCCAGCTTGTGCAGCCGGGAGCGACGCAGGCCGCATGGCGCGAAAGCTTTCGAGGGCTGAGCCAGTCAGACCTTGCAATGCAGGTCGTGCTGCCCGAACTCGACGGGCGCATCACCACGCTTCCTGTGTCTTTCAAGGCGGACGCCGCTCCCGGTCATCCGGCACGACGCGAACCGTGGGCGCCGGGGATTGCGGTGCTGGGCGAGCAGGTGTGCAGGCTGGCGGGACTGGGGCATATTCCAGCCTTCCAGAAGAAACTGGCTGTTGTGCTCTCGGACTATCCGGGAGCCTGTGCGGATGACGTATCGGCGCAGGTGGCGCATGCTGTTGGACTGGACAGTTTTGCAAGCCTGTCGTCTATCCTCGGGATGCTGCGCGACAGCGGCTACAGTTGTGGGGATGCGGCTGCTCATGAGGCAGAGGAGCTTGTCCGCGCTCTGACGACAGGGGCTGCCGCGTCCTTCCTGTCGGTTTCCGCATATCGCAGGCAATTTCGGGAACTTCCCGAAGCGTTTCGGGCTTCTGTCCTGCGGGCATGGGGCGAGCCGGAGCAGGATGCTGCGGTGCGTGACAGTGCGTTTCATTTGCGTCATCACGTGCTTGGCAATGTGGTCATGGCGGTGCAGCCCGATCGGGGGAACTTGGCTGAGCGCAAGGCGCAGTATCACGATCCGGATGTACCACCCTGTCATGCCTATGTAGCCTTTTATCTATGGCTTCGGCAGACGTGCCGGATCGACGCGCTGGTGCATCTGGGCGCGCATGGCACGCTGGAATGGCTGCCCGGAAAGGCCGTGGCGCAGGCGGACACGGATGCGCCTTCTGTTCTGGTGGGCGGTTTACCGGTGATTTATCCGTTCATTGTCAACAATCCCGGAGAAGCGGCGGCGGCGAAGCGCAGGCTCGGGGCTGTGACCATCGGGCATATGACGCCTCCGGTCATGAAGGCCGGTCTGTCGGATGACATGGCGGAACTTGAAGCCCTGATCGATGAATATGCCGAGGCCGACGGACTTGATCGGCGCCGCGTGGCTTTCCTGCGGCGCGATATTCTCGATCGCGCCACACGCACTGGTTTGCTGGCCGAGAGTGGTGTGAGGGCCGGAGAAGGAGACGAGACGGAAGCGCTGGCGCGTCTGGACGCCTATCTGTGCGATGTAAAGGATCTTCAGATCAGGGACGGTCTGCATGTGTTCGGTCAGATCCCGCCCCAGGCCGCGCAGTTGGCGCAGGCCATCGCGACAGCGGCCGGGGTGCAACCTCGTGATGTGATGTCACGGCTTGAGGCCAGCGCCGAACGTGAACGCCGGGCGTTTCTGGCCGCGCTCGATGGACGGTTTGTCGAGCCGGGACCATCGGGTGCCCCCACCCGTGGGCGACTGGACGTTCTGCCCACGGGACGTAATCTGTTCACAATCGATCCGAGGGCAATCCCCACGCCGTCCGCCGTAGAACTGGCGCGGGTGCAGGCTGAGCAGATCCTTACACGCCACCTTCAGGAAGAAGGCGAGCCGTTGCGGCATCTGGTCATGGACCTGTGGGGTTCGGCCAGCCTGCGGACAGGGGGAGAAGATCTGGCGCTAGCGCTGCTGCTTATGGGCGTGGAGCCGCTTTGGGACGGTGGTAGCGGGCGGGTGAGCGGTATCGAAGTTGTGCCCATGCCGGTGCTGGATCGTCCGCGTGTGGATGTGACGCTGCGTATTTCAGGGTTTTTCCGCGATACGTTTCCGGGGCAGATCGCGCTGTTCCGACAGGCGGTGGAAGCTGTTGCCGTCCGCGTGGAGGCTCCGGAGTGGAATCCGCTGGCCGCATCGCTTGCGGAAGGCGCGTTGGTGCCGTCGCGTGTGTTCGGCTCGGCTCCCGGCACTTACGGCGCAGGCGTGGAAGAGGCGTTGCAGAGCGGGGCGTGGACGGATCGCTCGGAGTTGGGAGAGGCATATCTGGCGGCCAATGACTGGACATATGACCGGGAGCAGGATGTCCGGCGGGAGAGGGATGGGCTTGCGCGCCAGATCGGGCAGGCGGAGGTGATCCTGCATACGCAGGACCATGCCGAAACCGACATTCTGGAAACGCCGGATGTGGCGGCGCATGAGGGCGGGTTGATGGCAGCAGCAGCGGCGCTCGGCGTGACGCCGCGTTCGTGGCATGGCGATACGTCCGATCCGAGCGCTCCGAAGCTGCGGGACACGCAGGCGGAAGTGGTGCGTGTGGTGCGTGGACGGCTGGCCAATCCGCGCTGGATGGCGGGGATGCAGCGGCATGGGTATCGCGGGGCAGCGGAAATGGCGCGCGGGGTGGAGGCTCTGTGCGCCTTTGCCGCGACGATGCCTGAGCGGTTCGATGCGCAGTTCGATCTGGTGTGCGCCACGACGCTTGGCGACGACACTTGCGACGCTTTTCTGCGCGATGCCAACCCGGCGGCGCATGCCGCCATACGGGCGCGGCTCGCGGAGATGATCCGGCGTGGCTTGTGGCATCCCCGTTCCAACAGCGTGCAGGCGCTTCTGGATGATAACGCATGACGAGCGCCTCCCTCGTTCGTGGCTGGTGTCCTGACCTGTTCGCGCCGATGGCGGCGAAAGACGGATTGCTTGTGCGTATCCGTCCGCCTTTGGGCCGACTCACGGCAGCGCAACTGCATGTTGTGGCGGAAATGGCGGAGAGTGGCGGCAACGGCGTTATCGAACTGACCAACCGTGCCAATCTGCAATTACGTGGGTTTTCCCCTTCCAGCGTGAGTGCGGCGCGGGAAAGGGCGGTCAAAAGCGGGCTCACGCTGGCGGATGAGGCGGCGGAGCGCCGGTCCGCGCTGATTGTCTCGCCATTGGCGGGGCTGGACCCGGAATGTGCTGCCGACACGCTGGTCTGTGCGCAGGCTTTGCGAAAGACTGTGGCTGAAGCTGTGGATCTTGCGGTGTTGCCGGGGAAATTCGGCTTTGCCGTGGACGGTGGAGGGTATTTCCCGACCGGGCTGCTTGCGGGCGATATTGTTCTGCGCGCGCGCAATGATGGTTGGGCGGTGTGCTGTGGACACGCCACGACTGAGCCTGCAAGCGTTATGAATGCTGTTGGGGCGGCGGTTCGGGTTGCCCGGATGGTGGCTCTCAGGCACCCGGATCGTGCCCGACCTGCGCGGATTCCTGAAACTGGCCTGAGTCTGCTTGAAGAAGCGGGACTGGTTGCGTGCTCTTTGCGGGTAGAGGCGGTACGGCGTCCGCCAACTGTGGGCCGTTTGCCGGAAGGTACGCTGGGGCTGGCGGTTCCGTTCGGGCGCATGCATGTGGCCACTCTGAGGACATTGGCTGACCATCTTGCCCGCTGTGATGACGCTGTGCTGCGTCTGACTCCGTGGCGCAGTGTGGTGTTGGCCGGGCCCTCGCTGCCGGGCGGCACGATGCTGATCGATGATCCCACCGATCCAAGGCTGCGGGTGCAGGCCTGCACCGGGCCGGGCGGGTGCGCGCGGGCGCAGGTGGATGTTGCGCAGGACGCGCTTGCGCTGGCCATGGACGTGCCAAGGGGCAGGACGCTGCACGTTTCGGGCTGTCCGAAGGGATGCGCTCATCCCGGCCGGGCGGACGTGACATTGTGCGCCCAGAGCGGGGGATATGACGTGATTCCCGATGGGCGCGCAGGAGACATGCCATGGCGATCCGGTGTTGGCAGGGAGGAGATCGTTGCCCTGTTGCGCAGGCTGTGGAAGGAGAGGCCGGACGTGACCGGGGAGAGACGTGATGCTTGATTACATTCGCGATGGGGCCGCGATTTATGCCCGGTCGTTTGCGACCATCCGCGCGGAGGCCGATCTGTCGGCCTTTTCGCCCGCGGAAGCGCAGGTGGTTGTGCGCATCATTCACGCCTGCGGCATGGTGAATGTGGCGCAATCGGTGGAGATGACGGTGGATCTCGTGGCATCGGCCCGCAAGGCGTTGCGGGCGGGCGCGCCGATCCTGTGCGATTCCGAGATGGTGGCGCACGGCATTACGCGCGCGCGTCTCCCGGCCGATAACGAGGTTATCTGCACCCTGCGCGATCCGCACACTCCCGATCTGGCCCGTGAGATCGGCAACACACGTTCGGCTGCCGCACTCGATCTGTGGGGCGAGAAACTGGCGGGCGCGGTAGTGGCCATTGGCAACGCACCGACGGCGCTGTTCCATCTTCTGGAACTGATCAACGCGGGGGCACCGCGTCCGGCGGCGATCATCGGCATGCCGGTGGGTTTCGTGGGGGCAGCGGAATCCAAGGACGAACTGGTGACGCGTCCGGATCTGCCGCACATCGTAGTACGAGGCCGTCTTGGCGGGAGCGCCATGGCGGCGGCGACCGTGAACGCGCTGGCGAGCGAAGTGGAATGAGCACCGCCACGCTTCATGTCGTGGGCGTCGGTCCGGGCGATCCGGAACTGCTCACGCTCAAGGCGGCGCGCGTGATCGAGCAGGCGGCGGTCGTGGCGTATTTCTGTCGTCATGATCGGCCGGGGCATGCGCGCACCATCGCGGCGGCGCATGTGAGCGAGGACCAGCGCGAACTGCGCTTTGCCTATCCTTTCACCACCGAACGCACCGTGCAGGATCCGACCTATCAGCCCGATATGAGCGCGTTCTATGATGAATGCGCGGCCCATATTCACGGCGAGCTGCGTGAGGGGCGGAATGTGGCGCTTCTGTGTGAGGGCGATCCGTTTCTCTATGGTTCGGCCATGTATCTTTTCGACAGGCTCCATCGGGAAGTGTCCTGTACGGTCGTGCCGGGTGTCACGGGCATGGGGGGATGCTGGGCGCAGGCCGGGCAGCCGATGGTGCATGGTGATGACGTGCTGTGCGTGCTCCCCGCCACCATGCCGGAGCCGGAGCTGACGGCGTGGCTGGAACGTGCCGATGCGGCGGTGGTGATGAAGCTCGGCAGCAATCTTCCCAAACTGCGGGCGGCGCTGGCCACAGCCGGACGTGCGGAAGAAGCGATCTATGTCGAGCGCGGAACCCAGCCGGATGCGCGGGTTATGAAGCTGTCCGAGAAGGAAGGAGCCGCTCCTTATTTTGCGCTGGCGCTCGTGCCGGGCCGAAAGGACGTGCGATGAACACGCTGTTCATCATCGGGTTGGGGCCGGGTAATCCGGACCAGCTTACGCCGGAGGCACAGGCGGCTCTGGCTGGCGTGACGGATCTGGTGGGGTATGGCCCCTATGTCGCGCGGGTACAGGCGGGGCCGGATGTTGTGCGGCACGGATCGGACAACCGCGTGGAACTTGATCGCGCCCGCCATGCGCTGGAGATGGCCTGCGCGGGACGCCGCGTGGCCGTCGTATCGGGTGGGGATGCAGGCGTGTTCGGTATGGCGAGCGCTGTGTTCGAGGCGGTGGAGCAGGGACCGCCCGAGTGGCGTGCGCTGGATATCCGCGTCATTCCCGGCGTTTCGGCGGTGCTGGCCGCTGCCGCGCGGATCGGTGCGCCTCTTGGGGGCGATTTCTGCGTGATGTCGCTGTCCGACAATCTCAAACCGTGGCCTGTGGTGTGCGAGAGACTGCGTCACGCGGCGCAGGCCGGATTTGTGATTGCGCTGTACAATCCGCGTTCGCATGCGCGGCCCGACCAGTTGGGGGAAGCGTTCGATCTGCTGCACACGGAATTGCCGGGAGATGTGCCGGTGGCCTTCGCCCGCGCCATCGGGCGTGCGGATGAACGGCTGCTGCTGACGACACTGGCGCAGGCACGGGGCGAGGATGCGGACATGAGCACGCTGGTGCTGATCGGAACGCCGCTGACCCATCGCATTGCGCGACCCGACGGGACCGCTTGGCTCTATACGTCCCGCCGCGTGCCCGCATGAGAAAGGCTACGCAGCCAGTCTATCGCTTCGTGAACGGTGGTGACCGTTCGCGCGGGCGGAAGGGTGGGGCGTGCGATCATCACAACGGGCAGACCCAGATCGCGCGCGGCGGCAAGTTTTGGAGAGGTGGCGTCGGAGCCAGCGTCTTTCGTGACGAGGATATCGACACGGTGCTCTCGCATCAGGCGTGTTTCGGACTCGCGCGTGAAGGGGGGACGCTGGAGCAGGATCGTGTGATCCGGCGGCAGACTGGCCGGATCGGGGGCGACAATGCTGCGGATGAGATAGTGATGTTGTGGCGCGGCGCAAAAAGGCGCGAGATCCTTGCGTCCGGTGGTGAGGAACGCACGGCGCGGCGTGGCGCCAAGAGCGGCCGTTGCGGCGTCGATGTCCGGCACAATGATCCAGTCATCGTCCGGCGAGGGTTGCCAGCCGGGCCGTTGCAGACGCAGGAGCGGTGTGCCGGTCTGGGCGCAGGCAGCGACAGCATTGCGACTCATCTGCGCGGCAAAAGGGTGTGTGGCGTCGATCACCGCGCCAATTTCCTGTGCGTGAAGATAGGTGGCCAGACCTTCGATGCCACCAAAACCACCTTGTCGCGTTTCGATGTACGGCAGATGTGGGGAGGGCGTGATGCCTGCCAAGGAAAAGATGCCGTGCAGGTCGGACATATTTTCCAACGCGCGTCCCAGTGCGAGGGCTTCGGTGGTGCCGCCGAGAATCAGCACGCGCAGGGGATGAGATGATGACGCCATGGCTTGCCGTTATCGGGATTGGTGAAGACGGTGTCGAGGGGCTTTCACCTCAGGCGCGCCGTCTTGTGGCGCAGGCTCGGTATGTGATGGGCGGGGAGCGTCATATCAGGCTTGCGCGCTCCCTGATCGCTGGAGAGGCGCATATCTGGCCCCACCCGTTCAGCCGAGGTGTGGAGCAGGTGCTGCACTGGCGCGGGGAGCCGGTCGTGGTACTGGCGTCAGGAGATCCGTTCTGCTTTGGCGTGGGGTCCGTTCTGAGTGGCCGGGTGGAGGTTGGAGAGATGATATGCCTGCCTGTGCCGTCTTCGGTGGCGCTGGCCTGCGCGCGTCTTGGCTGGGCCGAGCAGGACGTGCGCGTGCTGTCATTGTGCGGGCGGCCGCTGTCGAACCTGATCCCGGCTTTGCAGCCGGGACAAAAACTGCTGGTCCTGTCAGCCGATGGCGCAACACCGCGGCAGCTTGCCGCATGGCTGACGGAGCGTGGTTTCGGTGAATCATGGCTGCATGTGTTGCAGACGCTTGGCGGCCCGGACGAGATGGCCCACACGTGCCATGCGCGGGAGGGTGTTCCGGACGGAATCGCGGCGTTGAATCTCGTGGCGGTGGATCTGGTGGCCGGTCGTGGTGCATGTGTGATTCCACGGGCTCCGGGGTTGCCGGATGACTGGTTCGAGAGTGATGGGCAACTGACCAAGCGCGACATTCGGGCCGTTACGTTGTCCTCCCTTGCGCCGCGTGTGGGTGAGGTGTTGTGGGACGTAGGTGCCGGGTCCGGATCGGTGGCGATTGAATGGATGCTGGCGCACCCGGCCAATCGTGCGATTGCCATCGAAAGCGACCCCGACCGTGTCGCGCGTATTACGCGCAATGCGGTCTCGCTGGGCGTGCCGTCATTGGATATCGTGCAGGGACGGGCGCCGGACGCGCTGGACGGACTGGCAGAACCGGATGCCGTCTTTGTCGGTGGCGGCCTGACCGCGCCCGGTCTGTTCGAGCGTGTGTGGGCCTGTCTGCGTCCGGGTGGTCGGATCGTGGCCAATGCCGTCACGTTGGAGAGTGAAGTGGTGCTGATTGCGCAGCAGGAGCGGCATGGGGGCACGTTGTCCCGTATATCCGTTGAGCGGTTGGACCATGTTGGAAGGTTTCGGGCGATGCGTCCGGCCATGACAGTCACCCAATGGTGCGCGGTGAAGGAGACGGACGGATGATCGTGGCGGGGATTGGCTGTCGTCCGGGGATTTCTGCGGACAGTGTGGTGGAACTGGTGGCGCAGATGCAGCAGCAGGCGGGTGTGAGCGCCAATGTGCTGGCCATTCCGGCTTTCCGTCAGGAGGAGCCGGGGCTTGCCGAGGCGGCCGAGCGCTTGTCCCTGCCCGTGCGCGTGCTGGATCTGGAGATTTTGCGGTCGCGGCAGGGCGAGTGTGTCAGCGTGTCGGACGCGGCGCGCAAGGCGCATGGGCTGGCCTCCGTCGCGGAAGCATGCGCGCTGGCAGGTGCGGGGAAAGGGTCCATCCTGCTGGCACCACGTGAAAAGGGGCGGGACGTGACCTGCGCTCTTGCAAAACGTCTTGTCAGGACTGGAGACGAATCATGACCGTCCATTTCATTGGCGCGGGTCCGGGAGCGGCCGATCTGCTCACGCTGCGCGGACGCGATCTGCTGGCAAGCTGCCCGGTGTGTCTGTATGCGGGGTCGATCGTGCCGCGGGAAATGCTTGAGCATTGCCCGCAGGATGCGCGGCTGGTGGACACGGCCCCCCTCTCGCTCGATCAGATCGAGGCGGAATATGTCCGTGCGGAGAAAGGGGGACAGGATGTGGCGCGCCTTCATTCCGGCGATCTCTCGCTCTACAGCGCTGTGGCCGAGCAGACCCGTCGTCTGGACCGTCTGGGAATTGCATGGACCATGACGCCCGGTGTGCCGGCCTTTGCGGCGGCGGCGGCCGTGCTCGGGCGGGAACTAACGGTGCCGGAGGTGACACAGAGCGTGGTGTTGACGCGCGTGAGCGGTCGGGCTTCAGCCATGCCCGAGCGTGAGGCGCTGTCAGCTTTCGCCGCGACGGGGGCGACGCTTGCAATCCATCTTGCCATCCATTCGCTGGAACGCATTGTTGAGGATGTGACACCGTTTTACGGCACGGACTGTCCGGCAGCGATCGTGGCGCGGGCAAGCTGGCCGGATCAGGTAGTGGTACGGGCCACGTTGGGGACGCTACTGGAACGCGCGGCGGAAAATCCGGTTGAGCGGACAGCGCTTGTTTTGATCGGCCCTGCTTTGGGCGCCTCGGAGTTTCGGGAAAGCGCGCTCTACAGCCCCGATTATCACCGGCGTTTCCGGTCCTGACTTTCATGCGGCGCATCGAGGCTCCAGCCCTGATCCATGGCCTGCCCGACGCACTGACCGGTGCGGTCGAACACAAGCACGTCAAGGGCCGTCGGTGCGCCGTCCAGCACGTCCAGCGCCACGCTGCGCGCCTGTCCCGCAATGGCATCCCCAAGATTGAGGCCAGCGTTCGTTGTCAGGAGGAACGCTTCTGCCACGGTGGGAGTCGTGGAGATGCGTTGCGCAAGAGCGTTGTTCGCTCCGGACTTTTTTGCAAGTTCGGCGAGAGCTGCCATATCGGCAAGGCCGCGTTTGGAGTGCAGATCGAGCCGCCCTTGCGCGAGTTTGGTCATCTTGGCGATGCCACCGGCGATGGTAAGGCGAGGGACCGGGTGGTCGCGCACGTATTTCAGCACACCTCCCGCGAAATCTCCCATTTCGATCAGTGCGGCATCGGGCAGGTTGAACAGAGCCTGCACGCTGCGTTCGGACACGTTGCCCGTGGACGCCGCCAGATGTGGCAGGTGCATGGCACGGGCCACATCGATTCCGCGCCGGATACTGTCGATCCATGCCGAGCACGAGAAGGGCACGACAATGCCCGTCGTTCCCAGAACCGACAGGCCGCCGACGATGCCCAGCCGCCCGTTGAGGGTGCGTTGCGCCAGTTCCTCACCATTGGCAATCGAGATCGTGACAGAGGCATCGGGTGTGGGGCCGCTGACCTCCTCAAGAGCTGTGCGGATCATGGCGCGGGGAACGGGATTGATCGCAGGCTCTCCCGGCGGGATCGGCAGGCCGGGGCGCGTGACGGTACCCACACCAGCGCCTGCGTGAAAAGTGATGCCGGAACCGGGCGGCAGGGCCGACACATCGGCGCGGATCAGTGCGCCGTGCGTGACGTCGGGATCATCGCCTGCGTCTTTCACAACTGCGGCCCACGCTCCATTCGGCGTGAGACCGTGGTCGGCCAGAGCGAAAGCGACCTGTTTTCCACCCGGCAGCGTGATGGTCACCGGATCGGGTGTGTGCCCGGCGCAAAGCGTTGTCCATGCGGCCTTGGCGGCGGCGGTGGCGCAGCTTCCAGTGGTCCAGCCGGAGCGCAGATGGGGAGAAGGCGCATTCATCCGGTGCAGGATAAGGCAAACAGCCGTTGGCGCGAATGGTTTTCGGAGGAACCGGCATGACGACGCGCGCGCTCATGATCGCGGCTCCCCGTTCGGGTGGCGGCAAGACGACCGTGACACTCGGACTTCTGGCAGCGCTTCGCGCCCGTGGTGTGCGGGTGAGGGGAGCCAAGACGGGGCCGGATTATATTGACCCCGCCTTCCATGAGGCGGTGACAGGTCTGCCGAGCTTCAACCTCGACAGTTGGGCTATGGCACCCTCATTGCTGGAAGGTGTGCTGGCGGATGCCACGCAGGATACCGATCTGCTCGTCGTGGAATCCGCGATGGGGCTGTTTGACGGTTTGATGGAGCCGCAGGGAAAGCGGGGCGCGCCGTCCGATATTGCGGCACGGTTTGGCATTCCTGTTGTTCTGGTTCTGGATGTGTCGGGACAGGGACAATCGGCTGCCGCCGTGGCGCATGGGTTCGCAACGCTTGATCCGGCAGTGCATGTGGTGGGCGTGGTGCTCAATCAGGTGGTGTCCGCGCGACATCTGGCCATGGCAAAAGGAGCCGTGGAAGCCGCAGGGCTGAGTGTGCTGGGCGCGTTCTTGCGTGATAAGACATTGGTGTTGCCGGAGAGGCATCTCGGGCTGGTGCAGGCGCGCGAACAGCATGAACTGGAGACGCTGGTGGGGCGATTGGCGGAGCGCACCGTGGCGTCACTCGATCTTGATGCAATGCTGGCTGTGGCGCAGCCGCTGGACGTTCTTGGTGGGCACGACATCGCTGTGGCTCCGCCGGGGCAGCGGATCGCGGTGGCGAATGATGTGGCGTTCTCGTTTTTTTACGGTCACCTAGCGCATGGATGGCGCAGAGCAGGTGCTGAACTGGTGCCGTTCTCACCGCTGGCAGACGAAGGGCCGGGCGCATCGTGCGATGTCTGCTGGTTACCCGGAGGCTATCCCGAGCTTCATGCGGAGCGACTGTCACAGGCGCGAAATTTTCTGGAAACTCTTGCAGGGTTTTCACAAACACGACCTGTGCATGGTGAGTGCGGCGGCTTCATGGTGCTCGGCCGCGCGCTTGAAGATGCGCAGGGCGTGATGCATCCTATGAGCGGGCTTCTTGGTCATGTCACAAGTTTTGCCAAGCGAAAGATGAATCTCGGTTATCGGGAAGCCGTGCTTCGGGAGGAGTGTGCCCTTGGAGGTCGCGGGACATGCCTTCGTGGACATGAATTTCATTATGCGCAGGTGATTGAGGCCGGTCATGATGAACCGTTGGTGGATCTGCGCGATGGGACGGGGCGGGGTTTGGGTTTGGCGGGCGGTCGGCGTGGACGTGTGTCAGGCACGTATTTTCATGTGATGACGCAGCGGGAGACACGTGCATGAGTGAAGAGCAGGACGAAGCGCTGCGACATCAGGAGAAAATGCGCAGGCGCAAGAGCGTGCAGGATCGGGAGGTTGCGGAGAAAACCATCGAGAAGGGGCTTCTCGCAGTGAACACCGGTCCCGGCAAGGGAAAATCCACGGCGGCTTTTGGGCTGGTGCTGCGGATGCTCGGGCGCGGGAAACGGGTGGTGGTTGTGCAGTTCATCAAGGGCGCGTGGTCCACTGGGGAGCGTATCGCGCTTGAGCGGTTTGACGATCTCCTTGAATGGCACACGATGGGCGAAGGATTTACATGGGAGACGCAGGATCGCGCACGCGATGTGGCCGCATGCGCCAGAGCGTGGGAGGTGGCGCGAGCGGCTCTGGAGCGTGAAGACGTGGCGCTCGTGGTTCTGGACGAACTCAACATTGCACTGCGCTACGATTATCTGCCTCTTGAAACGGTGCTGGATGATCTGGGTGCCCGCCCAGAGATGCAGCATGTGGTTGTCACGGGACGCAATGCGCCACCTGCGTTGATCGAGGCAGCGGATCTGGTGACGGAAATGACCTTGGTGAAGCATCATTTCAAGGCAGGTGTGAAGGCGCAGGAAGGCATTGAGTTCTGATGGCCCGGGCGCTGATGTTTCAGGGAACGGGTTCGAGCGTTGGTAAATCGGTGCTGGTGGCGGGACTTGCGCGGTCTCTTACGCGGCAAGGCCTGCGGGTGCGACCCTTCAAGCCGCAGAACATGTCCAACAATGCCGCTGTGACAGTGGATGGGGGCGAAATCGGACGAGCGCAGGCGTTGCAGGCGCGGGCGTGCGGGGTGGCGCCCTCTGTCGATATGAATCCGGTGCTGCTCAAGCCTCAGAGCGAGACGGGCGCGCAGCTTGTGGTGTGCGGGCAGGTACGGGGCGCGTTTCGGGCGCGGGATTATCAGGCGATCAAGCGCGAGTTGATGCCGGATGTTCTTGGTGCTTTTCACAGACTTGCCGAGGAGGCCGATATTGTTCTGGTTGAAGGGGCGGGTTCGGCCTCCGAGGTCAATCTGAGGGCGGATGATATTGCCAATATGGGGTTCGCGCAGGCAGCGGACGTGGATGTCGTGTTGGTGGGCGATATCGATCGGGGCGGCGTGATCGCCAGTCTTGTCGGAACGAAAGCGGTTCTGAACAAGATGGACGCTGAACGCATCAAAGGATTTGTCGTTAACAGGATGCGGGGTGATTCGACCCTCTTCGCTTCGGGGATGAAGGCGATTGCCGCTTTTACCGGCTGGTCACCGCTTGGGTTGGTGCCTTATCTCGATCGTGTGCGAGAATTGCCTGCGGAGGATGCGGCGGATTTGCGCTCAGACGGTGGCCATGGGGGAGGCGTGCGGGTGGTTGTGCCGCACATGCCTCTGATTGCGAATTTCGACGATCTGGACCCATTGAGTGCGGAGCTGGGTGTGGATCTGATGATCGCCGAACCGGGAAAACCGCTTCCGTTGTGCGATCTGGTGATTCTGCCCGGATCGAAGGGAACAATTTCAGATCTTGCGTTCTTTAGGAAAGAAGGATGGGATATCGATCTGGCAGCGCATGTGCGCCGTGGCGGACGTATTCTCGGGATCTGTGGTGGATATCAGATGTTGGGATGTATGATTGCAGACCCGAAGGGAATTGAGGGAGTGCTTCAGGAAGCACCGGGTCTAGGATTGCTGGATGTGTGCACGGAACTGACAGCGGAGAAGCATTTGGTCGAAACATCGGGTGTTCTGGTTCCAGAGAATGTTGCTGTCCATGGCTACGAAATTCATATGGGCCGCACACGGGGGCGCGATTGTGACCGTCCATTTGCGCGGTTGGACGGCATTCCCGATGGCGCGCGCTCAGTTGATGGGCGTGTATGGGGGACGTATCTGCATGGTGTCATGCAGAGTGGGATGGCGCGTGCGGCGCTTCTGGGGCGCATTGGCATGGTGACAGGCCCGTTGAGCGATCATGAGGAACGTGTGGAGGCGGCTCTGAACGCATGGGCGGATCATCTGGAGAAACATATCGACATGCAGGCACTTGTTGCCCTCGCGCGCCCGGTGTCGCGCGGATGAGTTGTGTTGTGCGCCTGCCGGAACACGGTGGGCAGGTGCGGCAGGTGATGGCGTCTTTCCCCGATGCGCCTGCTCCATTTATCGATCTTTCTACCGGTATCAGCCCGTATCCTTATCCGTTTCAGATGCCTGCCATGATGGAGCTGATGCATCTTCCGGAACATGCGGATGAAGAGCGGCTTGTGGCGGCTGCGGCGGATGCCTACGGCGTGCATTCGCAAGAACTGATCGTGGCCGGTCCCGGCACGCAGATTCTGATCGGCCTTCTGCCGTATGTGCTTCCCGGTCGCGATGTGGTGCTTTTCGGTCCCACCTATAGCGGCCATGAAACGGCATGGCGAAACGCGGGTGCGCATGTGCAAGTTGTAGAGGATATGCCAGCATTTTCCGCGAGAGCTGTGCGGAGTGGGTGCATTGCAGTCCTGTGCAATCCCAATAATCCCGATGGTCGCCGCGTATCGGCTTCCCGCTTGCTTCAGTTGGCGGCTCGGTGTGGGGAAGTCGGCGCGTATCTGGTTGTGGATGAGGCGTATGCGGATATTGAAAACGAAAACAGTCTTGCGTCATGTCTTCCGCATCCAGCGTTGATTGTTTTCAGGTCTTTCGGAAAGAGCTATGGCTTGCCCGGTGTGCGGCTTGGTTTTCTTCTGGCCAATAGAGAGATCGCGGCTCGCATGCGGCGACTGTTGGGGCCATGGGCGGTGGGGACGGTTGCGATTTCTGCCGGATGCGTAGCTCTGGCGGATCGTGATTGGCGTGAGCATCGATGCGCCGTTCTTGCCAAAGACATGACGCGGTTACTGGATCTTTTGGCGCAATGTGGACTTTCAGTGGTCGGTCATACGCTGCTTTTTGCTCTTGTGCGGAGCGCAGATGCTCCCAGTCTATGGCAGTGGTTGTGTCGGCATGGCATCGTCACCCGGGCTTTTGATGATCGCCCGACGGAATTGCGATTTGGGCTTCCGCGTAATGATGAGGAGTGGAGGCGTCTGGAAGAGGCGTTGCGGGCCTGGCGTCCATGAAGCGGGCGGAACTTATATGCATTGCTTTGCCGCTTCCTCAAGCAGTGAAATGCGGTGTGTTTCCATCTCCACACGACAGGATAACGATCGA
The DNA here is from genome assembly GCF_019083805.1 of Acetobacter estunensis. GTDB lineage: Bacteria > Pseudomonadota > Alphaproteobacteria > Acetobacterales > Acetobacteraceae > Acetobacter > Acetobacter estunensis_A. Next base: position 17,562 of record NZ_JAHRDV010000008.1, on the reverse strand, counting down.
TCCGAAGAGCTTTGCGTTTCTTCCTGTTTCTGCTCCGCTCTGCGTGGGACACGTTGAGGATCGCCTCGCTCTCCTTGATACAGGACGACAAGATGTTTTTCTGGAAGCATGTTTACGTGATCGCGATTTCGGCCTGTGGGCGGGGGGAAGTCTTCGGGAGTTATCACCAGAGCAGGTGGAACAGTGGGTGACGGAGCCATCATTCCAGCCACCGGGAGGTGAAAGCCGAAACGCCATGCTGCAACGTCTCTCGGAATGGTTGGCGAGAGCACCGACATGGGAGGGCGTTTCATACGCAGCCCTGCGTCCTGGTGTTGTCCGTGGTTTGGTGCTGGCCACCTTGGGGGCGGGGGCTGCGGCGGAAAATGCGCTTGATGTGCCGCCCGAGACCGTCACAGCGATGACATGGGCTGGGCGGTGGCGGGTGCGGATGGTGGGGAGTCCGACCTTTTTGGAATGATGCCTGCGTTTGTAAGATTTTTGCGAGAGACGGAGAGAGTCTGACCCGCAGAAGTTCGGTGCTCCTTGCAGGTCAATTCTTGCTTATTGTCCGGTGTGAGGTGAGATGTCTTGTGGGGGCATCTGCGGCGCTGGCCAATAGGCTGCGGCTAGATCGTTTTGCAGAGCGGCGATCTCTTTCTGTATCCATTTCATGTATTCGTGCAGCCCGCGGATAATCATGTCTTCTGTTGTCTGGTCTTCCAGCGTGGCGCGCAGTTCGGCCAGCCGTTCGCGCACGGGTGAGCACTGACGCCGAAGGTTGTAATGCGTGGAGAGCGCTGTCAGCAGGCCGTCTGCCTGCCGCAGGTTCAGCGCTAGCGAACGGGGAAAACCCTCATTCTTGAGAAGGAAGCCGACCACATTCGTCGGAGTGGTGGTGACGGGCTGCAATCGGCGAAATGCGTGATAGGCGGCGGCAGAACGCAGAACCGAAGCCCATTGCGTCGTGTCGATTTCCGAGCCGACTTCTTCATCGGCTGGCAGCAGGGTGTGGTATCGCGTGTCGATCAAGCGTGTGATCTGGTCTCCGCGTTCCAGATGTCTTCCCAGAAGGTAGAAGAGCCACGCCTGATCGCGGTAGAGCGTGCCCTCGGTGATGCCTGTATGGGTCTGGCAATCCTGTTTGATCCTGTTACACAGTGCGGAAAGGCCCGTGCGGCGGATATGGGAAGGCTCAAGCTCCAGAAGTGACTTCGTGAAGACATTGAGGTGCATCCACATTTCCGTCGAGATCAGCGGACGGACGGAACGGGCATTTTCACGCGCGGCATTCGCCATCGCTTTGATGGAGCCCGGATTGGCGAGATCCGTGATGTAGAATGCGAGATAATCATCTTCGGTGGCGTGGGGATACAGGGTGTGGAAATGCACCTCATCCGTGTTGATTTGTACGATGGTGTCCCACACGGTCCTGCCATCGGGGCCGCGCACGAATGTTTCCGTCACCTCGATCAGGCGGGCGAGGTTTTCGATGCGTTCCATGTAACGCGCCAGCCACATCATGCTTTCGGCATAACGGGAAAGAAGTGTGTTCAGGCCGGGAAGCATTCCGGACGAAACCGGAGACATCTGTGTCATGCCGACATCACCCATGTATCTTTGGAACCGCCACCTTGTGAGGAGTTAACCACCAGAGACCCTTTACGTAGCGCCACGCGCGACAGTCCTCCCGGCAGCACCCATGTGGATTTTCCGGTCAGGGCAAAGGGACGCAGATCCACATGCCGCGCTTCTACGCCATCTGGACAGATTGTGGGTGTGACCGAGAGATCGATGACAGGCTGGCTGATATAATTGTCGGGACGCGCCTTCAGACGCGCGCGGAAATCATCCAATTTGGTGGCTGTTGCGTGCGGGCCGATGAGAAGACCGTATCCGCCGGATTCTCCCACAGGTTTGACAACGAGTTTTTCGAGATTGGCCAGTGTGAAAGCCAGACCTTCGGTTTCAGCGCAGATATGGGTTTCCACACTGTCGAGGATTGGATCTTCGTCGAGATAATAACGGATGATGCGCGGCATGTAGGCATAGACCGCCTTGTCATCCGCAACACCGGTGCCGAGCGCGTTGGCGATTGTCACATTGCCGCGTCGATAGGCCTCCACCAGTCCGGGAACGCCGAGCAGGCTATCGGGATTGAAGGCAAGGGGATCGAGAAAGGTATCGTCGATGCGGCGATAGATGGAATGGACCGGCCGTAGTCCGGCGACGGTTCGCATATAGACGCGGTGATTCTCGACGAGGAGATCGTGTCCTTCCACCAGTGGCACGCCCATCTCACGGGCAAGGAAGACATGCTCGAAATAGGCGGAATTATAGATGCCTGGCGAGAGCAGGACGACCTGTGGATCTGTCACACCGGCGGGTGCGACTTCGCACAGCGTCCGGTAAAGTTGGCTCCCGTAATCCTCCACGGAGCGCAGGGGGACGCCAGAGGCGAGGTCGGGCATCAGGCGCAGCATCATATGCCGGTTTTCAATGACGTAGGACACGCCCGACGGCGTGCGGGCATTGTCTTCGAGCACCAGAAAGCGACCGCTGCGGTCACGGATCAGGTCCGTGCCGTTGATATGAACATAAACGCCGCCGGGTGCGTCCACTCCCACCATGGCTTCGCAATAATTGGCGTTTTGAAGAACCAGATGCTCGGGCACGACCCCGTCGCGCAGGATGTTTCGGTCGTGATAGATGTCGTGCAGGAACAGATTGATGGCCTGGACGCGCTGCTGCACGCCTTTTTCGATGTGAGTCCATTCCCGAGCGGTCAGGACGCGCGGAATGACGTCGAAGGGAAGGATGCGATCGATGGCTTCGCGGTCGGAATAGACGGTGAAGGTGATGCCCAGGCGATAGAGCTGCTTTTCGGCGTTTTCCGTCCTGTGGCGAAGTTCCGCGAGATCGAACTGGGCCAGCCGGTCACGGACAGAGCGTAGCTCATCGGGCAGCGGACCACCGCGGTTCATCAACTCGCAAAAGAAATCCGGCACGTGATAGGCAGCGAAGATGCCTGCGTCCTGAAGCTGGGATTGCAAGATCCTGGCGCCCATCTGTCTGCCTCGCGTCTGGATCGGGCGAAGAAATCTGCGCCAGATCGTTACGATAATTTATTAAAACACTCGCCTCTGTCTTTGCCAAGAAGCAAAAGAGTAACGGGTCCGTTTTATGCTGAGAGGAAGCGAAGAGTTGCCGCCCTGCGTGTTCCTGTTACGATGTCAGAAGGAAATGACGGCCTTGTCATGGTGGCATGTGAGAAGACGCGGCCGGTGGCGAGAACGTGTTTGGGAGAGATGTCCGGGTGAGTGCTCATGTCGCGTTGCGTCATCGGACATCCTATCATTATGACCGGCCGGTTTCTCTCGGTCCGCAGACGATCCGCCTTCATCCGCGAGAGATCGGGGACAGGGTCGTGCTGACCTATGAGCTGGATGTCGGGCCAGCGGATGGTACGGTTCTGTGGAAAACCGATGGGTACGATAACACTGTGGCCGAGGCCGTTTTCGCCGGGGTAATGTCGCGGTTCGATATTGAAGTCCGCATGACGGTCGATCTTTCGCCCTATGATCCGTTGGAATGTAGAAGCGGCCAGATGGCGATTCTTCGGCGCGAAGCTGAGCGCGCCAGTTACCGCATGCCGGTGGTCAATGGGCCTTTTCCTGACGATTTTCTGACCCCGCCAGAAAGTGGTGCGACAGCCATACCGCTGGATTGGCTACGCGGTCTCAATCAGCGCATTGCGTCTTCTCTCACGTATCGCACTCGGTTTGAGCCCGGAGTCTGGTCGCCGGTCGAAACTCTGACGCGTCGAAGCGGATCGTGTCGTGACAGTGCATGGCTTTTCATCGCCCTTGCGCGTCGTGCGGGCTTCGCCGCGCGGTTTGTGTCCGGCTATCTCGTTCAGAATGAAGATGGAAACGGAGGCGCGTTGACCTGCGATCTGCACGCTTGGGCGGAGGTCTTCGTGCCGGAGCGTGGATGGCTGGGGTTTGACACCACGTCCGGTCAGATTGTCGCGCAGAATCATATTGCGCTCGCTGTTTCGGCCGTGCCGGAGGAAGCGGCGCCTGTGTCCGGCCTTCTAGACCGTTGTCAGGCGCGTTTCGACGTAACGATGGAAGCGCGGGCATTGCCACAGCCATTGCAAGTTTCCGCAAGAGCCTGACATGATAGAACGATAGAGGCGATGAGGGTGGCGGTCGCGTGAAGCTGTTTTCCTGTCAATGCTGTGAGCAGCCGCTGTTTTTTGAAAATACGGTGTGCGAATCCTGTCATCATCCGGTGGGGTATCTGCCCGGCCTGTCCATGCTGACGGCGCTGGAACCCGCTCAGGTGGCAGGGCGGTGGCACCCGATGGAGCCTCAGGTCCAACATGCGGAAGTCGTCTACTGCGCCAATCATGCGTATGATGTGTGCAACTGGCTGACCTCAGCCACCGATCAGAACCACACGCCGGTCTGTTTTGCCTGCCGTTTCAACCGCACCATTCCCGATCTGTCCGTCCCGGGCAATCTGGAACGCTGGCGCAAGATCGAGATCGCCAAGCATCGTCTGTTTTATACCCTGCTGCGTTTGAGACTTCCCCTTCGCAATCGTTGGGAAGACCCCGAAGGAGGACTGGCGTTCGATTTTCTCGACGATGCCCCCGATGGATCGGCCCCCGTCATGACGGGGCATGACAACGGACTGATCACGCTCGCGATCCGGGAGGCCGACGATGCCGAGCGTGAACGAATGCGCGTGGAGATGGGCGAGTATTACCGCACGCTTCTGGGGCATTTTCGCCATGAAGTGGGCCACTACTACTGGAATCTTCTGGTGCGCGACGCTGGTCGTATAGAAGCCTGTCGCAGCGTGTTCGGGGATGACCGCGAGGACTATCAGCAGGCCTTGCAGGCGCATTATGGCCGCCCGCTGTCCACGGACTGGCGGGAGCATTATGTCAGTGCCTACGCCACGGCCCATCCTTGGGAAGATTTCGCGGAAACCTGGGCGCATTATCTTCACATCGTGTCCACGCTCGAAACCGCTTCTGCCTATGGCGTGACGATCAATCCTGCCACCGGAACAGCCGCTGTCTCTGCTCCGGGGACATTGAAAGATCCATATCTTCGCGCCTCTTTCGACGAGATCATGAATGCATGGATGCCCCTGACATCGGCGGTGAACAGTCTGAACCGTTCCATGGGGCTGTCGGATTTCTATCCGTTCGTCCTGACGGCGGGTGTGCGCAGGAAACTGGCCTTCATTCACGCCCTGATCCGCGAGACACAGGCGCTGCGATAGGCCTGGCGGCCTCTCTCCATTGCGTGATGCGAGCGAATGCGTGAGGGTGCCGCTCCGCACGATGAGGAGAAGATGCATCCATGAAGAAGTTCCGGCGGCTTGTGAGTGAGGTGTGGTATCTGAGCCGCCCCTATTTTATATCTGAGGACCGCAAATGGGCGTGGGGGCTTCTTCTTGCGGTCGTGGCGCTCACACTGATTCTTGTGGGGCTGGACGTGCTCCAGTCCTTCTCGCGCAATATCTATTACACGGCGCTCCAGCAGCGGGACGTGAAGAACTTCATGCTCGGGCTGTTCTGGTACGTCCGCACGCCGGACGGCCTCGTGCCGGGCTTCTTTATCATTGCCATTCCGTCGCTTCTTGGGGCGGTCTATGCCACCTATCTCCAGCAGCTTCTGCAACTGCGCTGGCGTGGATGGATGACACGCCATATGCTAGCGCAATGGCTTGAGCGCAACACGGCCTTTCTCATTGCCGTGCATGAGGCCGGACTGGACACGGCACCCGAAAAGGAAAGCACGCCCGGACAGGGACCGGACAATCCGGATCAGCGTATTCAGGAAGACATCGATCGCTTTGCGGCCGACACGCTGACGCAGGTGACGGATCTTCTCTCGAACGTCATCACCCTGTGCAGCTATGTCGGCCTCCTGTGGGTGCTGTCGGGGCCACTTGTGGTGTTGGGTGTGCGTATTCCAGGATATTTCCTGTGGGTGGCGCTGATTTATTCCATCGTGGCGACACTTATCACCCATCTGGCGGGACGCCGGCTGATCGGTCTGCGGATGTTTCAGCAAAAAGTGGAGGCGGATTTCCGCTACGCGCTCGTGCATGTGCGTAACAACGCCGAAAGCATTGCGCTTACGGGAGGTGCGGCACAGGAGCAGGCCGGGCTTCTGGGAAAATTCACGTCCGTTTACGGCAATTTCCTGCGCATCATGAATCGTACGAAGTGGCTGGGGCTGCTGACGAGCGGGCTTGAGGTGTTGTCGGGAAACTTCGCGCTTCTTGTGGGGTCGATCCGTTATTTCGCGAACAAGATCAGTTTCGGCACACTCATGCAGCTTGTGCTGGCCTTCTCCCGTGTGCAGGGCGCTCTGGGGTGGATTGCTTCCTCTTATGCCTCACTTGCGGAATGGCGTGCCAATGTTGCGCGTCTGGCCACGTTCCAGCGCACGATGGACCGGGCGCGGGCACATGAACAGGCCATCGAACGTGTGAAAGGTGCTGCTGACTCGGACCTGCTTGTGGAGCATCTGAGCGTCATGCGCCCGGATGGAAGCATGCTGCTCAACGATGTCTGCCTGACGCTGCCGCGTGGTCATAACATTGCGCTGACAGGCCCCTCGGGTATCGGCAAATCCACGTTTCTGCGCGTGCTGGCCGGTATTTGGCCGTTTGCCGCTGGGCGTATCGTACAGCCGGACGCGCGAATGATGTTCGTGCCGCAGACGCCGTATCTGCCGTTGGGCACGCTCAGACAGGCTCTGTGCTACCCCGGTGCTGTGGAAGCGCACACTTCGGAGGCGGTCAACGCTGTGCTGGCGAAGGTGGGACTGGAAGCCTTCGCGGGCCGGCTCGATGAGGAAGCACGCTGGGCGGAGACCCTCTCTGCGGGTGAGCAGCAGCGGCTTTTGTTCGGACGTGTGCTGCTGACCGCGCCGGACTGGGTGTTTCTCGATGAGTCCACCTCCAGCCTCGATGAAGATGCGGAAATAGCGCTTTACAGTCTGCTGCGGACGGAATTGCCGTCGGTCACGCTAGTGTCCATTACCCATCGTCCCGGCCTGCTGGCGCGACAGGACGTGCAACTCGATATTGCGCGTTTCCGTCCCGCTGGGCCTGCGGTCTCGGCACTCGGGTAAGGGTTGCTCAGCTTGGGTGACGCACGGACAGCGCTGAGAGAACTGTTCCCTGAAGCAGGCACGCGGTGCGGTAGAGACGCAAGGCCGCGCGGATGTCGCTGGGAGTGAGGTCCGCGCGGCCCGTGCCCATCCAGCGCACCTCCGTCATCTTACCTCCATACACACGTGGACCGGCTAGAGCGACACCGAGTGCACCTGCCATGGCGGCTTCCGGCCAGCCGGCGTTAGGGGAACGGTGATGGGAAGCGTCGCGCTGGATGGTGCGCAGGGCTTCTTTCCAGTCCGCGCCGGAGAGAAACGCAGAGAGGGTAAGCAGAAGGGCGGCGAGGCGTGAAGCGGGCAGGTTGATCGCATCATCCAGCCGGGCGGCGCATTTGCCGAAGGCTTCGAAACGGTCGCTGCGATGGCCGATCATGCTGTCAGCAGTGTTCACGGCCTTGTAGAATACGGCGCCCGGCAGTCCGCCAAGCGCGCACCACAGGGCCGGCGCCACGATCCCGTCCGAGAAGTTTTCGGCCAGCGTCTCAATGGCTGCCCGGCAGATCGCAGGTTCATCCAATGTGGCCGGATCACGCCCCACGATCATAGAAACGGCGCGGCGCCCTTCTTCCAGCCCATTTTTTTCCAGTGCAATGGCCACAGCTTCCACGTGTTGATGCAGAGAGCGTTGGGCCATGCAGGCGCTTGCGAGAAGGCCGCAGGGCAGCGGTTTTTTGCCAAGAAGCCGCGCGGCGGAGGCCGCAAGAGCGGTGGGAATGAGGGTAATGACCCCTGTTGCAGCCGCGCCGGCTATAAGGCGTGTCGTGCGGGAGGTCGTAGGGCGATTGAGGCGACGTTCCAGCGCGTCGATGAGGGCGCCCATCCACACGACGGGGTGACGGATACGTCGATACAGCGGGTCTGGGTAGCCGCAGAGGCCTTCCGTCAGGAGAGCGATGGCGGCGGTGGTGGGCGAGAAGCGGAGCATGGAGACAGCATAGCGGTGGCGAAGTGCTGCGGGCAGGGGTGACACGTCTGCCTGTCGGCTGTATCTGGTGCCGTTTGTCGATAACCCCGAGAGACGGAGTCACGGTCGCATGTCCGCCGAGACGGAAGCGCTCAACGAACAGATCAAGCAGTCGGTCGCGCTGCTGAGGAGGCATCTTTGACTGGGATGTCGCTCAGGGCAGGCTTGCCGAACTGAACAACCGGGCCGAAGACCCGGATTTGTGGAATGATGCCGAGGCCGCGCAGAAGATGATGCGTGAGCGGACGCTTCTGGCCAACCAGATCGAAGGTGTTCAGAACCTTGAGAACGAGGTTCAGGACTCGCTCGAGTTGGTGGAAATGGCCGAGGCGGAAGGCGACACCGACATGGTGGCGGAGGCCACCGCGACGCTCAGACGTCTGGCTGAGGAGGCCAAGCGGCGCGAAATCGAGAGCCTGCTTTCAGGTGAGGCCGATTCCAACGACTGCTATCTTGAGGTCAATGCGGGTGCGGGTGGCACAGAGGCTCAGGACTGGGCTGAGATGCTGCTGCGCATGTACACCCGCTGGGCGGAAGCGCATGGCTACAAGATCACGCTGATCGAAAGTTCGGAAGGTGAGCAGGCCGGTCTCAAATCCGCGACCATTCAGGTTAGCGGGCCCAATGCCTATGGCTGGCTCAAGACCGAGGCGGGCGTGCATCGTCTGGTCCGTATCTCGCCGTTCGATGCGGCAGCGCGTCGTCAGACGTCATTTGCATCGGTGTGGGTCTATCCGGTGATTGACGACACGATCGAGATCGAGATCAACGAGGCGGATCTTCGTGTCGATACGTTCCGCGCGTCCGGCGCGGGTGGTCAGCACGTCAACAAGACCGAATCCGCCATCCGTATTACGCACGTGCCCTCGGGCATTGTTGTTGCGTGCCAGACGGATCGTTCACAGCACCGCAACCGTGCGACGGCCATGGGCATGCTGCGCGCCCGTCTCTATGAGGCGGAATTGCAAAAGCGTGAGGCGGCGGCGGCCCAGACCGAGGCGGCCAAGACCGATATCGGTTGGGGACATCAGATACGTTCCTATGTTCTGGCGCCTTACCAGATGGTCAAGGATCTGCGGACCGGCGTGGAGAAAACCAATCCGGACGCAGTGCTGGACGGTGATCTGGATGACTTCATGGCGGGATCGCTGGCGGCCCGTGTGGGGGCGACCCGTTCGGAGGCGAGCGCCAGCGCTCAGTAAGAGGTCCGTGCTGGTGAGGAAAATGTCTGTCCGGAACGTCGATGATGCTCTGGACAGCGTTTTCTTGTTGTCCTCCGTCCAGGGAGAGCGTGACGCGTTGCCAACCCGTGTGGGCGGACCATGGTTTCGACTGTGGGATTTGCGCGGGAATCCGGAAAATCTTGTAAAATTTCACGGTTTTCCTGTTCACGAATGTGTATCAAAATATGTCGTGGTGACTTGACATCCGTTGTCCTCAGCGGCCCAATCAGGCATCACGGGCGCGATCCGGATCGTATTGCGAAAAGTTCGCAGTTCGGGCAAGTGTGCTGTGCCATTGATCCGACCCAATTGTAGGGTGGATGATCCGGTGACGATGTCTAGGGAGATGTGCTGGAATGCTGGAGTACGCGCGGCAACGACGCAAACCGACGAAGCAGATCGTCGGCATCTCGGGTGTCGTCCTCGTGTCCATGGTTATTGCGATCGTCTATGAAAACTGGGTCGATAAGGAAACGGTTCCAGTTTTGCGCGCGCCCCTGAAGACAACCGTCATTCATGAAGCGGCACCTCCTCCTCCGCCTCCACCACCACCGCCTCCACCCAAGATGGAGGCTCCGCCGCCGCCCTATATTCCGCCTCCGAAGATTCATACGGAACCGCCGCCCAAGCCGGTCATGCGTCATGTCACGCATACGAAGCCGCCCAAGCCGGTGGAGCAGAACGCCAACAGCGAACGCTCGACGGCGACGACACCGGCACCTCCGGCCAATGCCGCGCCGGATCGCCCGGCAAGCGAGAGTGTGGTCAACCACGTCACGCCGATCTATCCGCCCGAAGCGCTGGACGAAGGGCGCGAAGGGGAGGTGACGGCCGTGTGCGATGTGGAGGTGGATGGCCGTCCTACCAACTGCACGTTCAAGACCGTGCGCGGCGGACAGGATTTTGCAAAATCGGCCGCTGATTTCTTCCGCAGAGCCCGTTACGCGCCTGCCACTTTGCGTGGTGTGCCCGTGAGGGAAGTGCATCATGTGTTTACCATATCCTTCGATCTGTCCGACAACTGATCCTGTTGCCGCTTCATTCATGAGGACGCTGCCACGATGACCCGACTGTTCCGCCGCCTGCCTTTCTCCGCGCTGGGTGTTCCCGCTCTGGCCGTTCTTCTGGCGACGGCCGCGCCCGTGGCGGCCTTTGCTCAGGGAGCCGCGCCTGTCGCACAGACGGCGCCGCAGTCGGCACCTCAGCCCGGCACGCCTGTGGCAGGTCAGGAAACGCAGGTTCCCGCGACGACGCCCGCACCGGTCGCAACCTCGCCCACCGGCACCGAGACCGTGGTCAATCCCTACGGACTTGGCGCGCTGTGGGGGAATGGCGATATCGTGGCGCGGACCGTGCTGATCATCATGCTCGGGATGTCGCTTGGTTCGTGGTACATCATGATCACGAAGTTCTTCGAGCAGTCGCGCCTCTTCTCGGCCTCACGCGAGGCGGCGAAGAACTTCTGGACGCGCCCGACGCTTCAGGAAGGCGCTTCTTCGCTGAGCGGAGCGTCTCCTTTCCGCTATATCGCGGAGACCGCGATCGTGGCGGCGGAGCATCATGAAGGCACGATGCAGGAATCCATCGACCTCTCTGACTGGACGTCCTCACAGATTCAGCGTGCGGTTGATTCGGTGCAGAGCGATCTTCAGAGCGGACTGGCCTTCCTCGGCACGGTCGGTTCCACCTCGCCGTTCGTGGGGCTGTTCGGCACGGTCTGGGGTATCTACCACGCACTCACGGCCATCGGCATCGCGGGGCAGGCCTCCATCGACAAGGTGGCGGGTCCGGTGGGTGAGTCGCTCATCATGACGGCCATCGGTCTGGGCACCGCCGTTCCCGCCGTGTTGGGCTACAACCTGCTGGTTCGTCGCAACAAGACGAGCATGGACCGTGTGCGCAACTTCGCGGCCGATCTTCAGTCCATTCTGATCGGCGGTTTCCGTCATGGTGCCGTGCGCCAGACGGTGGTTGTACGTCCGGACAATTCGCCCACCACGGCAACCACAAACGATCGGGTGGGCTGAGACCATGGGCATGTCCGTCGGCGGAGGGCATGACGAGGACGAGGTCGTCTCGGCAATCAACACGACGCCTCTCGTGGACGTCATGCTGGTGCTCCTCATCATCTTTCTCATCACCATTCCGGTGGCGACGCACACGGTGAAGGTGACGCTGCCCAAGGACACCAACCAGCCCAGCAAGGTGCTGCCGGGCAACATCACGCTGGCTGTGACGCCGGACGGGCAGGCTTACTGGAATCAGACGCCGCTGCGCGACCGGGACGATCTGATGGCTAGACTGGCGCAGGTGGCGGTCGAGAAACCACAGCCCCAGATCATGATCCGGGGCGATGCAAGCGCACGTTATGAATCGGTGGGGCGCCTGATTGCGGCCTGTCAGGAAGCGGGCGTCACGCGTGTGGATTTTGTCATTGAGCAGCCGCACACGAATTGATTGGCAGCGTTCCGCCGTCCTGGCGGCGGAACGGATCAGCCGGGGAGGGTTTTGGTTATGGGCATGAATGTCGGGTCCGAGAGCACGACCGAGGACGAAGGCATCGTCGATATCAACACCACGCCGTTGATCGACGTGATGCTGGTGCTGCTCATCATGCTCATCATCACCATTCCGCTTCAGACGCATTCGGTGTCGATGGATCTGCCGCAAGGCAATCCGCCACCGCAGACAACGCCCGATCCGCGTGTGGTTACGGTGGGGATCGATTTCGACAACACGATCACATGGAACGGCGCCCCCGTGACCAATGAGGCCGAGTTGCAGACGCGCTTCCGTGAGGCCGCTGCCGAGCAGCCGGAACAGCCGGAGATGCACATCAGCCCGAACCGTCTGGCGGATTACAAGACGGTGGTTCATGTGCTGGCGGACGCGCAGCGGCTTGGCATCACGAGGCTTGGCATCGTGGGCCAGGACCAGTTTACCGACGGAGATTGAGTTTCATGAGCCTGCGTTCGTTTCGTGCAGCCCTTCTTGCTTCCGTCCTGATCTGTGGCGCGCCGGTTGTGGCGCATGCCGAGGAAGAACTCGGCCCCAAGGTGGGAGCAGCTCTTCAGGCAGCGGAAACCGCGCTGGGGAAGCATGATTACAGCCGTGCGATGGCGGCGGTGAATGAAGCGCAGGCGGTGCCCGGTCGCAGCGATTATGAGACCTACACGATCGAGCAGATGCGCGCTGCCGTGGCGTCCCAGTCGGGCGATCTGGCGGGCGCGACGCAGGCCTACGATCAGTTGATCGCCTCACCGCGCACTTCTCGTGAGGCTCGTGCCCAGATGCTCAAGGCGGAAGGCACGATGGCCTACACCGCCAAGGACTATCCGCGTGCCGTGAAGGGGATCGAGCGTTACCTCAAGGAGGTCGGTCCGGACGCGCAGATGGAGAACCTTCTCGCGCAGGCCTATTATCTCCAGCACGATTATGCCAATGCCGCGCGGGTGCAGCGAATGTTGGTGGACAGTCTGCAAAAGCAGGGCAAAAAACCAACCGAAGACCAGCTTCTGCTGTTGGCGACCTGTGCCACGCAGATCAAGGACACGTCGGCGCAGACGCACGCCTATTCCCTGCTGGCCACACTGTATCCCAAGCCGGATTACTGGGCGCAGCTTCTGCATGCGCTGGTGACCAACGACCGCTTGCCGCCCTCGCTGCATTTGGACGTCTACCGCATTCGTCTCGCGCTGGGGAACCTGACGCAGACAGCCGATTTCATGGATGCGACCGAGATCGCCGTGCAGATGGGACTGCCGCAGGTGGGCCTCGACATCATGACGCAGGGCTATGCCTATGGCGCGCTGGGACAGGGGCCGTCGGCCGCGCGTGAAGGACGTCTGCGCGCGCTGGTGATGAAGGCCATTGCGGACAGAAAGGCCTCCGCCGATGCGGATGAGGCTTCGGCCCGACAGGAAAAGACCGGCAACCGACTGGTGACGGTCGGGTACAACCGCGTGTTGGCCGGACAGGTGGATCAGGGTCTTGCTGTGATGAAAGACGGCATCGCGAAAGGCACGACGGATCTCGATATTTCGAAACTGCGTCTGGGCGAAGCCGAGATGGATGCGGGCCGGACGAAGGACGCCATTGCCACGTTCCACACCGTGGGAGGCGATAATGGCGCAGCGGATATTGCACGGTTGTGGGTGCTGAAGCTGACCTCGGGGAAATAATATCAACGGATCGGTTGTTTCACCGGTCTGGTCGTTCATGCCACTATCGCCCGGCTTCCGATCCGTTGCGGGAGCAGGGAAGGGAGAGTCATGACAGCCACCCACAAGGCGCTTGAACAGGTCGATTCCAACATCAACGACAGTCTTGAGCGGCTGTTCGCCTTTCTGCGCATTCCCAGCATTTCCACACAGGCCGCCCATGCGCAGGCTTGTTGTGCTGCCGCTGACTGGCTGGTGAAAGAACTGCACGCGCTTGGGTTCGAAGCATCGAGCCGTGAGACGCCTGGACACCCCATCGTCGTCGGGCATCGGGCTGGGCCACAGGGCGCGCCGCATGTGCTGTTTTATGGGCATTACGATGTTCAACCGGTCGATCCACTGGATCTGTGGCAGACGCCCCCTTTCGAGCCGTGTCTTATGGATGGGGCAGATGGTGCGCAGGAAATCCGCGCACGGGGAGCGGCGGACGACAAGGGACAGGTGATGACCTTCCTTGAAGCCTGTCGCGCCCTGATCGACGCGAATGGTGCGCTTCCCGTGGGTGTCACGATGGTGATCGAGGGGGAGGAAGAGTCTGGGGGCACGAACCTGCTGCCGTTCCTCAAAGCCAATGCGGCGGAACTCAAGGCGGATGTCGCGCTGATTTGCGACACGGGGATGCTGGATGCGAAAACACCAGCTATCACAACCATGTTGCGCGGTATGGTGGGCGAGGAAGTCATCGTCACGGCGGCGGATCGTGATCTGCATTCGGGCATGTTCGGTAATGCGGCGCACAATCCCATTCAGGTGCTGTGCGACATTCTTTCGGATCTGCGTGACGGTGCGACGGGGCGTGTCACGCTTGCAGGATTTTATGACGGCGTGCCAGAGCTTCCTGATGATGTGCGCACGCTCTGGCGCGATATCGGGCCGTCGGATGAAGCTGGTCTTGGGAGTGTCGGTCTGCGCTGGCCTGCGGGCGAGGTGGGATATACCGCGCTGGAGCAGACATGGTGTCGTCCAAGTTGCGAGATCAACGGCATTTCCGGCGGATATGAGGAGTCGGGCTTCAAGACCGTGCTGCCGGCAAAGGCTTCGGCCAAGGTGTCGTTCCGCTTGGTTGGGACGCAGGAGCCGGAGACAATCCGCGCGGCGTTTCGCGAGCATGTGCGCCTGCGCCTGCCCAAAGACTGTTCGGTCGAGTTCATCGCGCATGGCGGATCTCCGGCCAGCGTCGTCCCGTCCGACATGCCGCAGCTTGAAAAAGCGTTGGAAGCACTTAGTGAAGAATGGAACACGCAGGCCGCCGTCATTGGCTGTGGCGGCTCCATTCCCGTGGTGGGGGAGGTGAAGGAGGCGCTCGGACTGGACACGTTGTTGATCGGGTTCGGGCTGGACGATGACCGCATCCATTCTCCCAACGAGAAATACAGCCTGACATCCTTTCACAAGGGCACGCGCTCATGGGTGCGCGTGCTCACGGCGCTGGCGCGATGAGCGCCTTGCCGTTGGCCCTAACCATGGGCGATCCGGCTGGGATCGGGCCGGAGATCACGGCGGGCGCGTGGGAAAGGCTGCGCGAGAACGGGCCAGTATTCGCATGGCTGGGTGATCCGGCCTGTCTTCCGGCGGCGGTGCCCGTGCAGGAGATTGAAGAAATTGGTGAAGCTTCAGTGGTTTTTGCTGAAGCGTTGCCGGTGTTGCCCATGCGGTTGTCCGTCCCCGTTCGCGCGGGTGAACCGGATTCCGCCAATGCCCAGACAGTGATCGACAGTATCGCGCGTGCGGTCGGGCTGGCGCGGGCCGGGGCGGCAGGTGGGGTGGTGACCAACCCGATCAGTAAGGCCGTGCTTCGTCGCGCAGGATTTCCGCATCCCGGACATACGGAGTTCCTTGCCGAACTGTGCCATGTGCCGGGGCGTGAAGTGATGATGCTCGCAAGTCCGATGCTGCGGGTCGTGCCGGTGACGATCCATGTCTCATTGCGGGATGCGTTGGGCATGCTGGATGAGACGATGATCGTGGAGACGGCGCGCATGACGGCGCAGGCGTTGAAGCGCGATTTCGGTATTGCCTCACCACGACTGGCGATTGCGGGTTTGAACCCCCATGCGGGTGAGGGGGGAATGATGGGACGCGAAGAGATCGAGACGATCATTCCGGCCATTGAGTGCCTGCGGGCGGAAGGGCTGGATGTGCAGGGGCCGATGCCGCCCGACACGATGTTCACCCAAACTGCGCGGAAACGCTATGACGCGGCGCTGTGCATGTATCACGATCAGGCGTTGATCCCGCTCAAGACGCTGGACATGGCGAATGGCGTGAACGTAACGCTGGGACTGCCTATTGTGCGCACGTCTCCCGATCATGGCACGGCGTTCGATATTGCCGGGAAGGGCGTGGCGGAACCGCAGAGTCTGGTGGCGGCGTTGCGGCTGGCAGGTGAGCTTGCGCACAATCGGCAGGTTTTCGAAAAAGGAGAGAGCGCATGAGCGGTTATCAGCGTCTTGGCGTGAACATCGATCATGTGGCGACGCTGCGCAACGCACGGGGCGGCCAGAGTCCGGACCCGGTGGAAGCCGCGCTTCTGGCTGTGAAAGCCGGTGCGGATGGTATCACGGCGCATCTGCGTGAGGACCGGCGGCATATCCGTGATGAGGATCTCAGGCGTCTGCGCACGGAGTTGCGAGTGCCGCTCAACATGGAAATGGCGGCGACGGAGGAGATGGTGAACATCGCCTGCGAACTGCGTCCGCATGCGTGTTGTATTGTCCCGGAACGTCGTCAGGAAGTGACGACGGAAGGCGGCCTGAACGTGGCTGGTCAGGTGGAAGCGCTCATTCCGCAGGTGAAGCGCCTGCGCGAGCGCGGTATTCGGGTGTCTTTGTTCGTGGACCCCGATGCGGCGCAGATCGAAGCGGCGGCGGCGGTGGAGGCTGCGGTCGTTGAACTGCACACCGGTGCGTATGCGGAGGGGACTGAAGGCGAACTGGCGCGACTGAAGGCAGCAGCCCGACAGGCAGCGTCTCTCGGACTGGAGGTCCATGCCGGGCATGGGCTGAGCTTCGGCAATGTCGCGCCTGTGGCTGCCATCCCTGAGATCGTGGAACTGAATATCGGTCATTTCCTGATCGGGCAGGCGATTTTCGACGGGCTGGAATCGGTCGTGCAGGAAATGCGACGGTTGATGAAGGCGGCGCGCTCGGTCGAGGTCTGAGCCGCCCTTAACCGGGCGTGAATATCTGCCCGTTACGCGGGCAGGATGGTTCTTTCGCTTCGAGATCTCTGTGCGCTGGGTGCGTTGGCGGCCTGTATGGTCGGGATAACGCCTGCTGTGGCGGACGAGACGTCGTGCGAGCAGGCGGCGGCCTTGGCCGAGCAGCGGTTGGATATTCCACGCGGGCTTCTGGCTGCGATCGGTCATGTGGAGAGCGGCAACCGTCCGCTGGCTGTGAACGTCAACGGCCTGTCCGTGCCGTTCGAGCGCCCTGCGCTGGCGGCGGATGCGGTGAAGGGCATGCTGCAATCGGGCGCTTTCGGGGCACGGCCGCGGGTGGATGTCGGCTGTTTCCAGATCAATCTCGGCTGGCACGGCGCGGTCTTTGCAACCATCGAGATGGCGTTCGACCCGGTGATGAACGGTCTGGCGGCGGCGGCCTATTTGCGTCAGCTTCGTGGGGAGACCGGCTCATGGCGCGGCGCTGTCGCGCGCTATCATGCTGCGTCTTCTGAAGGTGTGCGGTACGCACAGGATGTTTTCCGGTTTTATGAGAGGCGGCTTGCATCGTCTGTGATCACGCCCCATCCCTCCGGCATTGGAGCGCCTAAGGGATGGATCGCGAAGATGTCCGCCCACGGCATTACCGTCTTTGAGCCAGCGAGTAATCCGTCCTCCGTGCGGAAAGCCTTGCGCACGGTAGGTTGAGCCGCCGCGTAGAGCGTGACCGGCTTATGGCCGGTCACAGCTTTCCGTCAGGGTGTTGAAATAAAGGCCTTTCGAGCACTGCACGACGTTGGAGGGCGCG
>NZ_JAHRDV010000088.1 GCF_019083805.1 Acetobacter estunensis | reverse complement strand
CCCTACGGGGTGCAGCAGTGGGGAATATTGCACAATGGGCGCAAGCCTGATGCAGCCATGCCGCGTGTATGAAGAAGGCCTTCGGGTTGTAAAGTACTTTCAGCGGGGAGGAAGGTGTTGTGGTTAATAACCGCAGCAATTGACGTTACCCGCAGAAGAAGCCCCGGCTAACTTCGTGCCAGCAGCCGCGGTAATACGGAGGGTGCAAGCGTTAATCGGAATTACTGGGCGTAAAGCGCACGCAGGCGGTTTGTTAAGTCAGATGTGAAATCCCCGCGCTTAACGTGGGAACTGCATTTGAAACTGGCAAGCTAGAGTCTTGTAGAGGGGGGTAGAATTCCAGGTGTAGCGGTGAAATGCGTAGAGATCTGGAGGAATACCGGTGGCGAAGGCGGCCCCCTGGACAAAGACTGACGCTCAGGTGCGAAAGCGTGGGGAGCAAACAGGATTAGATACCCGAGTAGTC
>NZ_JAHRDV010000087.1 GCF_019083805.1 Acetobacter estunensis | reverse complement strand
AAAAATAAGCCCAGCAACGGAGCGCTTGGCGTGATTGTACCGCGGCTATTCTAGACTCGTAATGCGCCGCGTCTGTGCCCTGACTTGCTTCTCGGTCTCCACTACTGCTGATCACGCTCTAAATTCGCACTAATAAGGTAGCATTGCCAGCGGCTTCTAGGTAGTGCTACGTGGTGACAGCAGCCGTATTTAGCCGCTAGCTAGCAACTCTACGTGGGCGAGACCTCAAGACTTGCTTGATGACTGCTGATGCTCAGCGTCTGAGCTTCCCCAGTCACGGATTTCTGTATTCCTTGGGATGCAGATCTCCAGGAGTTCCCGGCCTCAAACCTTACTAGTATTCCGGATAAGTCAACCTCGGCCTCTGAAATACTTTCTCACCTTTGCACGTGCTCTGCAGCGTATGTTTGGATAACGGCCGCCGGTCGATCTAAGTGAGAATTTTGTTTTCCGATCCACGGAAGTAATC
>NZ_JAHRDV010000086.1 GCF_019083805.1 Acetobacter estunensis | reverse complement strand
CCGTTAGTTTCCGGCCATGGCTGTCACGAAGCATGGGTCAGCAAGATCCCATCTTCGCCTCGGCCAAGATTATAAGCAAAAAAGATGATGATCACTTTAGGACGTATAGATGCCCCGACTTTAACTGCCGCCACTACGTCTACGGCTTCACGTCACAACAAGAGCTCGATAAGCACCACCTCCTCCACAAGTCTCTTGACGCCGAAGAGCACTTCCGCTTGACTCATGGCTCTTCTGACATGAACGGCACAAATTTCTCCCCCACAGCTACAGCCATGTATCCCGAGGAACCCCCAAAGATGAGCCCCTTGAATATTGCAAATCTAATCTCCCCTTCGTATGAAGGCGGTGAAGGCGGTCCGCCCTCGATAGCACCTTCAAGTACGGCCGTGGCTTCGGAACAGGACGCCATGTCGCCGACTCTGAGTGCGTTTAGTACGTATGGTGACATGGTCCCTCCACCGTACGAG
>NZ_JAHRDV010000085.1 GCF_019083805.1 Acetobacter estunensis | reverse complement strand
GCATGTTTTTGGTATCTCCAATTTGTACATCACCGACCATATCCAAACGATCGCGTCGATCACAGCAATAATAGAGCTTCCAATCAAGCTCCGACGTTAATATTTGCGGCAGAGTGAGGACAACAGGTCTTTTATCCCCTTCCAACGTCGAATATCGTCGACAAATGAACGAACTAAAACGTAGGTTTTGAGCTGCGACGAATATGCCGAGCTGGGTCCTGCCTTCGTCTGCTGGCAGTCACACGCGAGATTGCGAAATATATTGCCGTGCAATTCAGATTATGGATTGAAGATCTATTTAGGTACGATGAATGAATGCAGTATGTATTATTAGGACTAAGGGTTCTGTCATCCTGCAAGACGCGTAGAGCATTCTTATATTCAGGTCTGGCGCATCTCGGCAATAAAGCATTACTCGTTGCATGGATACGGTACGAGATTGTCCCCAGCGAGGGATGGACGCCCCTGAAC
>NZ_JAHRDV010000084.1 GCF_019083805.1 Acetobacter estunensis | reverse complement strand
TCGGATATCCGTGATGGACAGGTGTTCACTGCCCAAGGCGTCACCTTGCAAGCTCATCATACACCGGGGCATACTACTGATCACATGGTTTTCACGCTGGCAGAGGAAGATGCCATGTTCACGGCCGACAATGTTCTCGGGCAGGGAACGGCAGTTTTTGAAGACCTGGGCACGTATATTGAAAGTTTGACTAGAATGAAGAGCTTGTTTGGTGGAAGAGCCTATCCCGGCCACGGGCCACTCATCGAAAGCGGCTCTTTGAAGATAAACGAGTATATCGAGCACCGGAAGAAGCGAGAAGGACAAGTCGCTCGCGTCTTGCGTGATATTGGCCAAGAAGAAAGAAGGCCTTTGGCAGCAATGGACATTGTCAAGGTCGTGTATAGAGATGTCAGCGAAGACCTTCATCCGGCAGCTTGTGCTGGCGTCCTGCAGATACTGCGCAAGCTTGAGGCGGAAGGTAAAGTAGCCG
>NZ_JAHRDV010000083.1 GCF_019083805.1 Acetobacter estunensis | reverse complement strand
CCATTATACTCCCAGTTTGCATTATCTTTGCACTAACACGAAGATAAGCTGCACCTCAGCATAAAAAATGAACGAGTTCATTTTATTCTGCATTCGGTTTGCACTATCTTTGTAGTGAGATTAACAAGAACTTATATATGCCAGACTATGATTTAATCGCCATATTAGGGCCTACCGCTTCAGGAAAGACTCCATTTGCAGCCGCCTTGGCCGCCGAACTCCATACGGAAATCATCAGTGCCGATTCACGGCAAATCTACCGGGGGATGGACCTAGGCACCGGCAAAGACCTTGCTGACTATACCGTCGACGGGAAACAGATTCCCCATCACCTCATCGACATAGCCGCCCCGGGCTATAAGTACAATGTTTTCGAGTATCAGCGTGATTTCTTGAATGCTTACGAGACTATTAAACAAAAAGGTTGCCTGCCCGTTGTATGTGGAGGAACCGGAATGTATCTCGAATCAGTAC
>NZ_JAHRDV010000082.1 GCF_019083805.1 Acetobacter estunensis | reverse complement strand
ACGCTATAAAGCTGATGAAGATGTTCAACGCCCGCCTCGACTTCATCATCCTGATGCTGGCAAACCATAAAATGCACGCGCTCAGAGTCAAACTCGCCTAACGTGTCGCGGAACACGTCGACCTGATTATTCTCACAGCCCAGGCCAATCACTAACACCGCGCCCGCATTCGGATGGCGAACCATATTTTGCAGCATGGTGCGGGTATTAATGTGGTCATCGCCCAACTGGGAGCAGCCGTAAGTGTGGCTAAAAAGAAATACGCCGTCAGTGCCTTCTGCGTTGTCACTCTCTTGTAAATAGCGCTTCTGGATCTGGCGCGCAATACCGTTTACGCAGCCTACGGTTGGCAAAATCCACAGCTCATTACGCACGCCAACGTCACCGCTAGCGCGACGATAGATCTGAACCTCCCGATCCGCAGGCTGTGACGGAGACGTCTGGAAATCAGGTTGATAGCGGTACGCATCCACAT
>NZ_JAHRDV010000081.1 GCF_019083805.1 Acetobacter estunensis | reverse complement strand
GCTCTATATTGCCATCTACGACGTCGTTCCATTTCCCCTCACCTCTACGCCACACAATGGTTCCTTACCCTTTTTGCTTACCGCTTCCCTTTGCAGCTGGTCCTTCGTATCTACGACCTAATTCTCTCAGAAGGCCTGACGGCCATTTTGCGATTTGGCATTGCCTTGATGCAGAAGAATGCTACAACGCTCCTTGGCATATCCGACATGCAGCAGCTAACTACGTACTTGAAGGACAAACTGTTTGATGTGTACATTGACAAGGACCCCAGCCAAGGGAGCTTGCTCGAGAGTGGCTTTTTCGGCAGCTCAAGTGCCAGCATGGACAAAGAAGTCTACAGGGCAGACCAACTTGTCAAGGATGCCACCGAGGTCAAGATCACACCGGAGGCCCTGAAGCAATATAGCATGGAATGGGAAGAAAAAACCAAGGCGGATAGCGTTGGGAATGCCAGTGGCAATTGCGCGATTCAGTTCC
>NZ_JAHRDV010000080.1 GCF_019083805.1 Acetobacter estunensis | reverse complement strand
GCACCGGCTACAAGCGCAGCCAATGGTCCCAAACCTGCATCAACGACTGAGGAAGCCAAACCAATCTCGCCAGGAAGCACCGCGGTGAACGGTGCTGCTGCGCCAGCTGCAAAAGCGGAGTAAGTTTGTAAAACAAGTCGATGGGGAATGAAGTATGGGGGTTTTTATGCGACATTTTGTTTGATGGTTTATTCCAATGTATACCACGCTTGCTTGGCTACCTTTCCTTTGTAATATGGGCAAGGTGATAGGGTGAAAATAGGACATGGGGAGTCGTGATGGGTTTCTACTGGCTACGTTGGAACGTACCAAAGGGGAGATGTCTCTATATGTTGTAGTTTGTTAGTATATTTCGAATCGTTCGTCGGGTTTTCGAGGCCTTGACATACACTCATTTTGGGCGGCTGTGGTGGTTGAGGGGGTTAGTAAAGAGAGTGAGTGACAAGAGGCCCGGCCGTGAGAGAAAAGACGGGAGGGT
>NZ_JAHRDV010000007.1 GCF_019083805.1 Acetobacter estunensis | reverse complement strand
GCAAGGCCGCCGAAAAGGCGCTCGAGCGTGCGGGCATCACGGCCAACAAGAACGCCGTGCCGTTCGATCCCGAAAAACCCGCCATCACCTCGGGCATCCGTCTGGGCAGCCCCGCCGCCACCGCGCGTGGTTTCCGTGAGGCCGAGTTCCGTCTGGTCGGCGAGATGATCGATGAGGTGCTCACAGCCCTTGCCGCCTCCGGCGGTGAAGGCGATGCTGCCGTGGAAAACAATGTCCACGAAAGAGTCCGGGAACTCTGTAAAAAATTCCCTATCTATAAGTGAAACTAATGACGTCCCCTTGGCACAGACCAGACTATTCTGGTCTTCAAGGAGAGAGAGGCCATATGACCCAAGCCGCCGCTACCTGTGCCCTCATCGAAGCCTATTACGCAACGTTCAACGCGGGAAACCGTGACGATTTTCTGACACTTCTGACCGACGATGTGCTGCACGGGATCAACCAGGGAGAACAGGAAACTGGCAAGCCGGCTTTCCGCGCCTTCCTCGAACGCATGGACCGCTGTTACCGGGAACACATCGCCGATGTCGTGGTGATGGTGAACGAGGACGGCACACGGGCTGCCGCTGAGTTCATGGTTCATGGCACCTATCTGTCCACCGATGACGGCCTTCCCGAAGCGCGGGGGCAGACTTACGTGCTGCCCGCGGGTGCTTTCTTCACCGTGCGTGATAGGAAAGTCGCGCGCATCTCCAACTATTACAATCTTCCTGACTGGGAGCGGCAGGTGACAGGCTGACCCCACCACCGCGTCGTCTTTTCATTATTTCCGGTCGTGAATACGAAAATGATCTCGTTTCGTTTTCAATACAGTCTAGACTGTTCTGCTCTACTGGAAGTCCCCAAGAGCCTGTGCTCCACAATGCACGGGCTCGGGCCGAACGAATGTAAGGTGCGACGTGATGCAGCGACGATCACCTGCCCCGCCTGAAATGCCCAGCCTTCGGGTTGGCATCATTCTGGCAGAAAATTTCACGCTTTCTGCGTTCTCCCTTTTCATCGACCATCTCCGACTGGCCGCCGACAAGGAAGACAAGAGCCGTCCCATCCTGTGCAGTTGGCAGATCATGAATCACCGACCGGACTCAATCCGTGCAAGCTGCGGAATATCGGTCAGCCGGACGTCGGATCTGGTCGATCCCACCCAGTTCGACTACATCGCCGTTGTCGGGGGGCTGCTGCATGGGCGCCGCACTGTGGACGAAGTCACGCTCCGCTACATCCAGCGTGCCGCTTCCCTCGGCGTGCCATTGATCGGCATCTGCACAGGCACTTTTGTATTGGCCCGCGCAGGCGTGATGCGTAATCACACCTGTTGCGTGAGCTGGTATCACCGACAGGACTTCATGGAAGAATTTCCCGATCAAGCCGTCAGCAGCGAACAGATGTATCTTGTCGATGGCAAGCGCATTACCTGCTCGGGCGGCGGCGGAGCCGCTGATCTGGCGCTCCATCTGATCGAAAAACACCTCAGCCGTCCATTAGCGCGCAAAGCCAGCCATATTCTTCTGTTCGAACGCCAGGGCCACGGCGTGGCTCCGTCCCTGCAGCCGCATCCTCCCATCGCCGCCGAAATCGGGCATGTCAGCGACGCCCGTGTGCGGCGCGCCATGATGGAGATGGAGCAGAACATGATCGAACCGCTCTCCATCAGCGATGTGGCGCGTCGGCTCAACATCTCTCCACGCCAGCTTGAGCGTCTGTTCCAGTCCGTGCTCGGTGTCCGTCCCGCCGTTTTCTATCGCATGATCCGGCTGCGCTACGCTCAGGCCCTTCTTTCTCAGGGCGAAATGTCGATCACGCAGGTCGCCATCGAGACAGGCTTTTCCGATTGCGCCCATTTCTCACGCCAGTTCAAAACCATGTTCGGTCACAGTCCCAGTGCCGAACGAGGTCGGACAGGCGCGCCATCCGTTTCATTTCCCTCCATGCTGGCCGCCAGCCAACGGAGTGAAAGAGCCGGAGTCAGACTGTTTGAACCTTCCTGAGCATTGGATCTGCGCATGTTCGTCCTCTGCATGACCTGCAACACGCGCACGGGCATTGTCTCGCGCTACTCCGACCTTCTGTTCAAAGCAGGCGGCAACATTTTGGAAATCAACCAGTATAACGAGACAGATTCCGGCCTGTTCTTCATGCGGATCGCTTTCATTCTCACAGACGAAAGCAACCAGGAAACATTGACATCCGAACTGACGGAACTGGCGACGCGACTTGAGGCACGATGGACACTCCACGATCAGACCCAACCACAGCGCGTGCTACTCATGGTCTCGAAATTCGATCACTGTCTGATCGATCTGCTGTACCGCTGGCGTATTGGAGAACTGAAGATGCAGCCGGTTGCCATCGTCTCCAATCATCCGCGTGAAAGCCTTGGTGCGGTGGATCTTTATGGAATCCCGTTCCACCATTTCCCCGTCACCCCCGCCACGAAACCACAACAGGAAGCCCGGCTGCTTGATCTGATCCGAGACACAGGCACACAACTCACCGTGCTGGCCCGATACATGCAGGTTCTCTCAGATGAAATGTCCACGCACCTGCGGGGGCAATGCATCAATATCCACCACTCTTTCCTGCCGGGTTTCAAAGGAGCACGTCCCTATCTTCAGGCATGGAAACGCGGCGTAAAGCTGATTGGCGCAACCGCCCATTATGTGACCCCCGACCTTGATGAAGGCCCAATCATCGAGCAGGACGTGGAGCGCATCAATCACGCTGACACGGAAGAAACCCTGATCCGTAAAGGACGGGATGTGGAACGGCGCGTGTTGGCTCGCGCCGTTCGCTATCATCTACAGGGGCGGGTCATTCTCAATGGCGCCCGTACCGTTGTTTTTCCTGATTGAAAAACGATCCGTTCCAACACGCCTTGATACACCCTCCCAAGATCAGTCCCGGTTCGGTGGAGCCATGAACGTCGGATCAATTGGCTTAGGCACATGCCGGGCAAGAATTTCGTCCACCGCGCGACGGTCCTCATCCGTCAGGTTCCAGCCAAACACATCGTTGACGTTTTCCACCTGCGACGGCTTACGCGCACCCCACAGCGCAATGACGGGCCCCTGATCGAGCACCCAGCGCACGGCGAATGCCATGACCGACTTTCCACGCTTCTCGGCCAGTTTGCGGAAATCCTCCACAGCCGCCAGATAATGCTCGAAATTGGGCTTCTGGAACTTTGGATCACCTGAACGAAGATCATCCTTTGGGAAAGACGTGCTGGCGTTCATCTTGCCCGTCAGCAACCCACGACACAGCGCGCCATAAGCGAGAATCACCGCCTTATGCTTCTCGGCATAGGGCAGAATGTCTTTCTCGATCGTCCTCTCGAACAGATTAAGCGGTGGCTGGATCGTGGCGATGGGCGCCACCTCACGAAAGATGTCCATCTGCGCAGGAGAAAAATTACTCACACCCAACGCGCGGATCTTGCCGTCCTTGTGTAACTTCTCCAACACACGCGCGGACTCATCGATGGGCGTTTTGTCATCGGGCCAGTGAATCTGCTCGATATCGATGGTCTCGACCCGCAGACGCCTTAGAGAATCTTCCACCTCCTTGCGTATCCGCTCCGGCCGGGAATCCCGGAAGACCTTCCGGTCATTGCCTTCACCGCTCCAGTTCAGGCCCAGTTTCGTGGCGATCAATGCGCGGTGCCCTGGCTTTTCCGCCAGCGCTCGCCCGACGACTTCCTCAGAATGTCCAAAACCATAAACCGGGGCCGTGTCGATCAGATTGATGCCCTCATCCAGCGCCTTGTGGATGGTGCGCACTCCGTTGTCATCATCGGGGCCACCCCACATCCAGCCACCGATAGCCCATGTGCCCAAAGCCACACGGCGGACGGGTGTATCGATACCGGCAATATGAATGGTGTCAGTACTCACGACTTCACTCCTGTGAGGGTGAAAAAATCTGGAATCCGCCTGTACCGCGACAAGACCAGAGGAGAACCTTACACAGGCATGAAGGCTGTCTGATCCTCGCCCCACGACGGATTGCGCGAAAAGGCTACCCTGCCCGCCATTTGCCGGACAAGACCGTCTGCCCTGTCCTTACGCACGGCAGGGCTGCGGAGTTCATGGGAAAAGATGGGAGCCTGCCATGTCGGTCAATCGCTCTCCGCATCCGTGTCCGTGCCCACTTCCATGACCCCATCGATCAAGGACAAGGCTGTAACCAGATGGGAAACGGGGCGACTACCCTTTACCTGTAGCGACAGAACCACAACAGGGCTACCCTCCACAGAAGGCCCGTCCAGCGGCCCGACCGTCCCCTGCCGATCTGCCACATCCTGACGGGATTCCAGTTCCTGCCGATGAATCCCATTGCGCTGGATCTGCACGTGATCAATGGCAAAACGAAGCCGCGTGCAGGTGACAAGCACAAGCCGGAGAATGCCGCGCCCATCCAGATAACTCACTTCAAGCTGCGTCACGGCACGCTGCTGTCGGGGAATGTAGCGAAGCAGGTACGGGAACACGAGCATGACAAGAAAATTGGCAACAGCCGTCGCCACCGCCAGTTCGCGCAATCCCGCCCCACAAGCCATGCCAAGGGCTGCCGTCAGCCAGACCGATGCCGCCGTCGTCAATCCACGCACCGCATCACGCCGCATGAAGATCACGCCGCCACCGATAAAGCCGATGCCCGAGACCACCTGTGCCGCCACGCGTGAAGGATCAAGCGCGACGTGCGGATTGTCCACCACATCCGAAAAACCGAACTTGGAAACCAGCATGAACAGGGCCGCTGACAGACCAACAAGTGTGTAGGTGCGCAGACCAGCGCTCTTCTGGCGGAACTCCCGCTCCAGCCCCACCGCCGCCGACAGCACGAAAGCCAGAGCCAGATCGGCCAGCGCCTGTCCACTTCCTGCCGTCATGCCTGTGCTGTCTCCCCCGACCAAATGTTCAGGGGAAGAACATCAGCACAGACCTACACACTGCGTCATGAACATCATGTGAAAACAAAAGGATTTCCGTCAGAGCATCATATTTTCACGTCCCGGGTGCCGTACTTCAATCAAGTCATTCTGAAGATGAAGCTTCATCAGCCGCCGCCAGAACACCCAGAGACCGAAGATGTACAATAATCGCGGCGGCGGCCTCCTCCGGCGTCGGATCGACCAGAAGCTGCCCACCCGTTCCTTCCGTCCGAGCAGCCGAAATCAGTTTCGGACGGCGGCGATAGGGGCGCAACAATCCCTCTTCCATCTCGCCTTGCGGGGCTATCTCTGCCCTTTCTTCTCTCACCTGGACGGCGCGTTTATCTGCAAACACGAAAGACGGCACACACTCCGCCATATCTGAGACCGTGACGACGCAGGGCAGCGTCACATGGACTGGACGAACGGCTCCTCTTGCGCGCGCCTGCGCCAGCGTCAGACGACCGGCCTCAGGTTGCTCTTCCAGAGGCGCCGCAATACCCGTCGCAATCGGCCAGCCCAGCTTTTCCGCCAGCATGTAAGGTAGAAGACCCGTATCTGCGCCACCGCACCCGCGTGTGCCCGCCAGCACAAGGTCCGGTGCACTCACATCCGACGCGCTGACCTGCACAAAAAACTGTGCCAGCGCCGCTACGGGATCGTGCTCACCACCGGACAAGCAAATGATCTCCTTCAGACCATAGCCACCATAATCCGCGAGAGCGGGCACAGATGCGCCGACATGCAAACCGATGAGCGTCTTTGCACCAAGCGCCCGCGCAAGCCCAATAGCCCGGACTTCTCCACCCACAGGAGCCGGACGACCGGACACCGGATCGATGCCCGCAGACAAAAGAACAATGGCTTTCATGCCTGTCGCTCCTTTGCTAGCATCTCACACAAAATCGGCATTACACGCTGGGCATCGGCGATGATCGCCAGCCCGGCCCGTTTCACCATGGTGGCGTGCAGATCGGTGTTGACGGCCACGACGTGCTCCACACGCCCCAGCCCCTGAAGATGCTGGGGCGCCCCCGCAATGCCGAACGCGACATAACACACCGCATCCAGCACGGTGCCGGACGCGCCGACCTGCGTAGTGCGCGGCATGTCTCCATTGTCGCACACCACCCGGCTGGCTCCCGGCGTCGCGTGAAGAGCCGCCACGGTCGCGCGAAACCCGTCAAAATCCGTCACACCTCGTCCCGCCGCCACGACAAAGGGCGCGACACCGAGATTCATCGTGGCCGGATCCGCCGCGCGGAGTGCGCCCACCTGCACGCGGTTCCCCGCCGTGGGCGCAACGTCCTCGATCTCAAGAGGCAGAATCTCATGCTCTGCGCCATCCCACGCCACGATGCGGTCAGGCGCCAGCGTCATCAGCGGCGCAGGTTCACTGGCCCGTTCCTGACGACCGGCCCCACAGGGACGAATGATCTGTCTGGTTCCCAGAACCTCCACACCCACGGCCAGCGCTCCTCCCGTACGGGCCGCAAGACGGCGCGCCAGATCCGCACCATCCTCGCTTTCAGAGAGCAGCACATGACGGGGAGAAAGACGATCCAGAAGAATTATCAGTTCATCCACACGTGCCTCAGGATCGCTTCCATCTGCACCGGTGAGCACCACACGGTCGGCACCGGCCTGCCCAAGCATCTCGTGCATCGGTGGAGCGGAACGCGCACCCAGAACGACCACCGCGCCCCCACCCGCATCCGCAAGCTTGCGGGCCGCACCCAGAAGCTGCCGATCGAAACGGTCCAGACGTCCATCTATCAGATCCGGGATAACGGCAATCAGGAACTCCGGATTTTCAATACGAATTTTCTTGGACGCGGACGGCGCAGTCGCAATGGAGACGGCTGCCAATTTGCTCAGTCCTGCCCGCACGAGGCGCGGGCGCCCCTCAAGCCCCGTCGTCAGAAGGCGGGCCCGTTCATTGCGCGGGTCGCGACGGCGGCGTCCTGCCGGTGCGATGACGTCCGCACCTCTGTCCGCCATGTCATAGCGCGGCCGCGTTCTTCCTGACACAAGACGCGCCGCCCGCTCCGCACGCGGATCGCGGCGACGACGCACGCCACTCATGCCGCCACCACAGCATCGAGAACCAGTTCCGCGATGTCTTTCACTTCGGCACGTGGTTCCGGCACACCTTCGAGCATCGCGGTGCATCCAGGACAGGCCACTGCCACAATGGCCGCTCCCGACCGTGCTACCTGCTGCATCCGCAGATCGGGGATACGTTCCACGGCATCCACATCGCTAACCGGATTACCGCCGCCGCCGCCGCAGCACATTGCCTGCCTGCCGTGTCGCTCCATCTCCACCGTCTGCGAACAGCAGGCCGCCAGCAGGCGGCGCGGAGCATCGGTTTCTCCATTATACCGCGCGAGATAGCACGGGTCATGATACGCCACCGGAGGCAACGCTTTCGCATCCAGCTTCAGACGACCGGCGGAGACCAGTTCATCCAGCAGCGCCGTATGATGCAGTACCTCCCACAAGCCGCCCAGCGCCGGATATTCGTTGCGTAGCACGTTCAGCGCGTGTGGATCCGCCGTCACGATGCGCTTGAAACGACGACGACCAAGCGTGTCGATCACCTCTCCGGCCAGCATCTGGAACGTCGCTTCATCTCCGAGACGCCGCGCCAGATCACCACAATCCAGTTCGGCTTCGCCCAGAATGGCGAAGTCCACGCTGGCCATGTTCAGCAGCTTCACAAGCGCGCGCAGGGTGCGGGCATAGCGCAGCTCGTATGCCCCCTCACCCAGCCAGAGGAGCACGTCCGTCTCACCATCCTCTTCCAGAACCGGCACGTTCTCACCCGCCAGCCCGTCCGCACGCGCAGACAACGGACGACCACCGGATTCCGCACTTTCGCGCAGATGACGCAGCGCCTCCGCCGCACCCGGTCGCACCTCACCCAACATGAGTGTCTGTGCCCGTCGCAAATCGACAATGGTGTCCACATGCTCAATCATCATCGGACATTGCTCGACACACGCCCGACAGGTCGTGCAGGCCCACAGCGTATCAGGATGGATCATGCCGTCCACGCCAATGACGGGCGATGACAGGCTTCCCTTTCCCGCCACTGGTAGTGCATGCGGCGCGGGAGAGCCGGTATAGGCGCAGGCATCCTCACCACGCGCTGCAAGCGCCAGTCCCTGCACAAGCGCTTTCGGGTTCAACCTCTGCCCGGCGGCGAAAGCCGGACAGTGCTGCTCACATCGCCCGCATTCGATACAGGCGTCAAACGATGCAAGGATGTTCCAGCCAAAATCACTTGGCACCATTGCCCCGAGCATTGGCGCAGCCAGATCAAGCGGACGCAACTCTGTGCTCCGGCCACCGCCAAACCGTTCGGGCCGAGAGTGCGCGGCCAGCCATGTCACACCGGAGAAAGCATGACGCATCGGTCCACGTGCCACCTGCACAACAATCCCGGCACCGCCCACCAACATGAGAAAAAGCGGCACCGCTGAAAACAGAATACCCCCGGCTCCCATGATCTGCCCAAAAGCCAACAGGCCACCACCCACGTTCCAAGCACCGAGAGCGTAAGGCAGCCAAAGGAACTTTCCTCCCGAGAGATAACTCGGCTTCTGTGGCGAACGGCGCTTACGGACCAACCACGTGCCAGCGATGGCCGTCGTGAAGAACAGTCCGACACTTGCCCAGTAGAAGCGGTTATTTCGAAATGCCGGCACTATTCCAGCCGCCAGTAATGTCGTGCCCGCCAGCGTGCCGCCCGCGACCAACGCGTGCATACGGGCCGCGCCCGGACGACGCTCCACCGCGTGATGCACATCCACCAGATAGCGTTTCGGCACGGCGGCCAGACCGCGCACCATGTCCACGGGTTTTGCCTGTCCTTTTCGCCAGCGACGGACCATCGGAACGGCAGACAGCACGAGCGCCGTCCCCAATCCCCAGACCAGACCTGCCGCAATCGCCCCGGATCGCTGTCTCACGCTCAGAAATCCTTGCACAGACGCAAGGCATCGTAGAGAGCCGCATGAATGTTGCGCCCGGCCACCGCATCTCCGATACGAAACAGCGCGTAATCGCCGCTTTTCAAATCCGCTACCGCAGGCTGCATCACACCACCCAGAAGCGCTTGAATATCGGTCTGACCATGATTGGTGGAAGCCTCCTTGAGTTCCATGTAGAGCGCCTCACGAGGAAGCGTTCCGCACTCCACGACCACATGATCGACCAGCCGTTCTTCCTCTTCTTCCGTCATGGTGTTGCGCAGGACGGCGACAAGGCGGTTGCCCTCACGCACCACTTCCCGCAGTTCCATGTTGGGCGTCATGATCACGCCGTGCTTGTAAAGTTCACGCAGATGCACCGGCTGGTTCGTGGTGCCCACCTCCTGCGCGATCAGCCGATCATGGGTGGCCATCTCAACGAGGCAGCCGCGCGTCGCCATCACTTCCCCAACGGACGCTGCGTTATGTTGTCCCATTTCATCATAAAGCAGCACACTACCAGCCGGGTTCACGGCGCCGCTGAGCACATCCGCCGTCGTGTGCACCAGATCTGCGCCTTCCACCTCGCCTCGCCAGGCCGCGCCACCAGTGGCAACGATCACAACGTCAGGTTTCTCGATACGCACCATCTCGGCTGTTGCTTCCGTGCCTGTTCGCACATCCACACCCAGCTTGCGCACCTGCGCGTCCAACCAACGCACAATGCCCGTCAACGCCTCCCGCCAGCCGGCCTTCGCCGCAAGATTGACCTGACCGCCCGTTTCGTTCTCGCGCTCGAACAGCACCACGTCATGTCCGCGCAGGGCCGAGACACGCGCCGCCTCAAGCCCCGCCATGCCACCGCCAACGATGACGATTTTGCGTTTTGGTCCTGTTGTTGACGTCACGTCGTGCGGCATGGTCGCCTCACGCCCCGTGGCCGCGTTCTGGAGACACAGCGCATCCCCGCCGACATAAATACGGTCGATGCAGTAGCCCGCGCCAACGCACTGACGAATGTCGTCCGCACGCCCGGCCGCCAGTTTGTTGACGATGTGCGGATCGGCAATGTGGGCGCGCGTCATCGCCACCATGTCTACATGCCCTTCCGCCACCGCACGGGCGGCTGTCGCCACATCCATGATGCGCTGGGCATGAAAGACCGGCACATCAGCTTCTCGCCGTATGGCACTGGCCAGATGCAGGAAGGGTGCAACAGAAAAAGCCATATTGGGAAGGCTGACAGCGTGCGACATCTCATCGCGCGCCTGACCGCCAATGACATTCACGAAATCCACCAGCCCGCGCGCGGCATATTCGGAAGCGATAGCGATACAGTCCTCTTGGGACAGACCATTGGTGAGCAGTTCGTTGCCCGACATGCGCATGCCGACCACAAAGTCCTCACCCACGGCCTCTCGGATGGCGCTCAGAACCTCAATGCCAAACCGCATCCGGTGTTCAAGTGAGCCGCCATATCCATCCACACGGTGATTGACCGAAGGGCTCCAGAACTGATCGAGCAGATGTCCGTGCGCTCCGGAAATCTCCAGACCGTCCAAGCCACCTTCCTTGCAACGCCGTGCAGCATCGGCAAACGCCTTGACCACACGGGTGATATCCTCAATCTCCATTTCCTTGGGCATGGAACGCGACGCGGGCTCACGGCGTGGGGACGGCCCTATGACCGGCAGCCACGCATCCGTGTCCCAACGTGTGCGACGACCCATATGCGTGATCTGAATCATCAGCTTCGCGCCATGCCCATGCACACGGTCAGCGAATTTCTGGAAATAGGGAATCACGCTGTCATCCACGACAGAAACCTGATTCCACGGTGTGGCCGGACTGTCATGAGCGACAGACGATGAGCCACCGAACATGGTCAGCCCAATACCGCCTTTGGCCTTTTCCGCATGATAGAGCTGATACCGTTCCTGCGGCTTGCCATCCTTGCCATAGCCCGGCGCATGGCTTGTGCTCATCACCCGGTTGCGAATGGTCATGTTGCGAATACGCAACGGTTTGAACAGAGCTTCGATGTTCGCACTCATGCCGGGAGATCCATGGTTCGGGTCGATGAGGAAGCCGCTGTGCCCTGCCGGCGCTCTTCGCGCGGCGGGCGACCGAAACGGCTACGATAGGCGGAACTGAAATGAGAGCTTGAAACAAAACCGCAGGCCACACCGATATCCGTGACGGACATGGCCGTCTGGCGCAGCAGTCGTCGGGCACGTTCCAGCCGCACCCCCACCAGATAAGCGGCTGGCGTTACGCCAAGGTGGCGTCGAAACAGACGCTCGAGCTGCCGGACGGAGAGACGCGCTGCCGCCGCGATTTCTTCGATCCGCAAAGCCCTCTCACTTTCGCGCTCGATAAGATCCAGTGCCCGCGCCATGGCCACAGGCGTACCCGGAGGCGTGGGCACAGGCTGTCGCTCATTGCCAGCACGATCGCGATCAAGCAGAAATTGGCTGAGGATTTCACGCACACGCACAGACCCAAAACGAGCTTCCACGAGGCGCAGCATCATATGCAGCGGCGCAAGACCGCCCGTGCAGGTCAGGCGATTGCGGTCGATCACGAACAGATCATCCGTGATATCGATTTCAGGAAATTCCTCTTGGAGTGCCGAGAGGTTTTCCCAATGAATGGCGCAGCGATAGCCGCGGAGAAGCCCGGCTTCTGCCAGTGCGAATGTGCCGGTGCACAAGGCGCCCATCGCAATGTTGCGTCGGCCCTGCTGCCGCAGCCACGACAGTACGGAGGCGCTCGTGGCACGGCGCACATCCACTCCTCCACAAACGAACAGAGCATCGAAAGGTTCTATGCTTTTCGCCGATTGTGTCGGCATCAGAGACAGCCCATTGCTGGATGCCACAGGCGTTCCATCCAGCGACAGGACGGACCATTCATAAACGTCCTCTTCCGCCAGCCGATTGGCCATACGCAGAGCCTCGATGGCATTGCTCACCGCGATCATGGAATACCCCGCAAGCGTCAGAAAACCGAAGCGGCGAAATGATCCCAGATCGTGGAGAGCGGCCATCGGTCAACGCTCGATGACAAGATCGGAGGTGGGTTTTGCGCAACAGATCAAAATCATACCCTGATCGATCTCACGTTGGCGGATCCCCCCTTCATGCTTCATCTCCACCGTGCCGGAGACGAGTTTGCACTTACACGTGCCGCACAACCCCTTCGCGCAGGACGCCGGAAGCCGCATACCTTCGGCGCGCGCAGCGGACAGCACGGACGTCTCGCCTCCACATTCGACCTCACGACGGCTCTTGGTGAATGTGACCTTGTAACGCGCCTCTCCCGGCTCGGGCATGGCAAGCGCTTCTTCCAGCTCGCCCTGCATGAGCGTGGCGAAGTCAAAACTCTCCTCATGATGGCGCGTCATATCGTACCCGCTGTCGCGCAGAAGATCGCGCACGGCGGCCATGTAGGGCGCGGGCCCGCAGACATACACTTCACGTTCCAGAAAATCCGGAGCGAGTAACGGCAGCACGGCCGCCGTCAACCGTCCACGCAGCCCCGGCCAGCGCCCGGACGGGCGATCCTCTTCGCACAGGGTCGCAGTGCGGAAACCCGGCCAGTTGTGTTCCATCAGCGCCAGCTCACGCGCGAAAATCAGATCGTCAGGTGTGCGGGCACTGTGAAGGAACATGACATCGGCCATTCCGCCCAGATCGTGCAGCGTACGCGCCATGGACATCATCGGAGTGATGCCGCTTCCTCCCGAGAGAAACAGAAATTTACGCGAAGAACTTTCCGCGCAGGTGAATGTCCCTGTCGGCCCCGCGATAGGCACTTCCATTCCGGGTTTGAGATTATCGTGGAGCCAGTTGGACACCAGACCACCCACTACGCGCTTGACGGTGATCGCTATACGATCCGGACGTGTCGGCGCGGAAGATAGGGTGTAACTGCGGCAGATATCCTCACCCGCCGGGCCACAGGGCAGCGTCAGCGTGATGAACTGCCCCGGGCTGTAGAAAAAGCGGCGAGGCTCCCGGGAGGCAAACACGAAGGTCCGCACATCATGGGTTTCGTCATGCACCTCACGGCACACCACCACCTCGTCACGCTCCGGATCCCACAGTGGAGCAGCAGCCAGCGCTGCCAGTTCCAACCGCATGGCCGCTTCCGTCATCCGAGCGCCGCCTTCATGCGTCCGATGTACCAGGCCGCGAACTTTTCCACGAGACCTTCGGTGTAGGGAGAATACGGCCCTGGTTCGAACGCCGGATCTTCCGCGCCCTGCTGCGAAATCTCGACCAGATCCGCATCCTGCTGATTGGTCGCCTGCCAGACTTCGGTCAGACGCTGGAGGTCATAGTCCACACCTTCCACAGCGTCCTTGTGCACGAGCCATTTCGTGCGCACCAAAGTGTGGGACGCGTCAATCGGCAGAACCGTAAAAGTGACGATGTGATCGCCCATGAAATGATGCCACGAATTGGGCTGCGTCCAGAATGACAGCCCTCCCACAGCCTTGTCCTTCAATGCCCCCAGCGGAATACGGCAGGCCGCCTTCGTGTCCAGCGTCTGGCTCTCACCCGACTGATCGATGGGCAAGCGTTCCGTACGGAATCCCGTGACACGGTCATCGAGATGATCGACTTCCTGTGAGGGCAACCCCTCCCCTTCCCAGCGTGTATGGCAGGTGCGGGAAAGTTCCGCATACCGCTCGGCGTCACGCAATTGCTCTTCATCCAGCGTGCCGGGCGCATAGCCAAAGCCATAGGCAAAAAGCGGAATAGTAAGCTCCGGATGGTTCGGACCGCAGTGATAGCACTCGCGGTTGTTCTCGAGCGTGAGCTTCCAATTGCCGTTCTCGATCAGATCGGACTCAAAAGCCACGCGCGTATTGCGAATATCGTGCGGCGCCAGATACGGTTCCATCACGCGAGCCATCTCTTCGATGTCATCCGGCGGATTTTTGGCCAGACAGACAAACAGCAGGCCACCGACCGAGCGGATCGCCACCTTCTTGAGACCACGACAGGTGCGATCGAAATCCTCGCCCATATGCTCGGCAAACTTCAGATCGCCGTCCAGACCATAGGTCCATGAGTGATAGGGACAGACGATGTTGCCGATCATCGTCTTGCCTTCCGGGATCATCCGCGCGCCGCGATGGCGGCATACATTGTGGAAAGCCCGGACCTGATCGTCGTCATCGCGCGTAATGATGACGGAAGCCTTGCCGATATTGACCACCATCGCGTCACCCGGCTCGGCAATGTCAGGCTCCACGCCGACATAGATCCAGTGACGGGAAAAGATGTAGTCCATATCCGCCTCGAAGATCGCATCGTCCGTGTAGAACGGCGCTTCAAGCGCGTAGCCCGGCTTACGGCGGGCGAGAAGATTGGCGAGAGATTCGTGAGACTGACCCGACATGATGGCGTTCCCCTACCTCGACCCGACTCCGGTTCGACAAGGTCAGTATGGCGCTGCGCCAGAAACCCGATTGCCACGTTGCGACATGTTTTTATATCGTAACGACCATATGAAATTCAACACTCCGGAAACCGCACGGCAAGACCGCCAAGGGATGTTTCCTTGTAACGACTGTTCATATCCCTGCCGGTCTCATGCATGGTCCTGATCACGTTATCGAGAGAGACATGATGCGAGCCATCACCACGCAGCGCCAGCGAGGCCGCATTGATGGCCTTGACCGCCCCGAATGCGTTGCGCTCGATGCAAGGGATCTGCACCAGACCGCCCACCGGATCACATGTCATGCCGAGATGATGCTCCATCCCGATCTCGGCCGCATTCTCGATTTGCGCGGCATTGCCTCCTAGCGCTGCCGCCAGTCCAGCCGCCGCCATGGAACAGGCCACTCCAACCTCTCCCTGGCAACCGACCTCAGCTCCCGAAATCGAAGCATTGCGCTTGAACAACCCGCCAATGGCGACAGCCGTGAGCAGAAAGTCCCGTTCGCCGGCACGAGACGCACCGGGGCAAAAATCGCGGTAATAGCGCAGCACAGCCGGCACCACGCCCGCGGCCCCATTGGTGGGCGCTGTGACGACCCGGCCGCCCCCGGCGTTCTCCTCGTTCACTGCGATGGCGAACAGGCTTACCCAGTCCATGATCTCGTGCGCAGCGCGGACATTGCGAAAACGATCCGCCGCCAGCCGCGCCTGTATGAAAGGCGCCCGCCGTTTCACACCCAGACGACCCGGCAACACCCCTTCGGTGGCCATGCCGTGATCGATGCAGTCCATCATCACGTCGATGATGCGATCCAGATACGCCCGTACGTCCTCAACCGGACGCAATGCCGCTTCATTGGCCAGCACGATTTCCGGAATGGACAGGCCGCTCCGCCGCGCCCGTGCCAGCAGGTCTTCCCCTGTGCGGAAATCGAACGGCACATCCACATTCTGCGGCACAGTCGTCGCGTTACTGTTCTCTGGCACGACAAATCCGCCTCCGATGGAACAGAACCGTCGGAGAAACATCTCATTTCCCTCTCCATCCACAGCCTGGAACTGGAGCGTATTAGGATGAACGGGAGGCACCGTCTCCTTGTCAAAGATCAGGTCTTTTGCGGGATCGAACGTAAACAGGCAGCCATGTGGACCAGATTCATGTGCAGTACGGGCGCGTTCTACCGCAGCATCCCCTGTCGCCATATCCACCGTGTCCGGCTGGCATCCCGCAAGACCGAGGATCACCGCACGATCCGTTGCATGTCCCACACCCGTCCAAGCCAGCGAGCCATACAGTGTGACCTGCACATGAACTGGATGGGCAGCGTCATGCATCAGAGGCGCCAGTTCCTCCAAAAACGCATGAGCCGCCTTCATGGGGCCGACCGTGTGCGAGGAGGACGGTCCGATGCCAATCTTGAAGATTTCAAAAACGCTGATCATAGCGAAAACTCCTTTGTCTCCGCTGGTCGTGCGGGGAGCGCTGGCTGTCCCGCTGCTCCAGAAAACGTGCCGAACGACCGACCTGCGCTACGCTCCTCCCTCTAACGCGTAAGCGCCAGAAAGAGGAGAGACGGCTTTTACCAAGCGGCGTCGAGGGCGGCCGCGTCCAGCATGGCCACGATGTAGGGTGCAAACGAACGCCAGACTTCCAGATGGAACGTATCCTCGCTCGTGCGCCACACCATGCCGTCAGCCTTACCAAAGAGCGTGCGGGTGGCACGCCCAACAGGAAAGGAGCGCGCCCGCATATCCAGCGGACTGAGCGCTGCCAGCGTGTCGCGCAGACGCTCGCCCGCCAGCGTCCAGCCCACCTGCCGGTCCGACACTTCCACCAGACTATGAGGAATGGTCACGAGATAATCCGTGACTTTCCCCGGTAGACCGGCATCATCAGTGATGATCAGCAGTTCTTGTGGAGCTAGCCGCAAAAGCGTGCATTTCCCTGCCTGTGCTGTGCCCAGCATAGCGGGCACTTCCGCAAGACCGAGAGACTTCGCCGTCCCATCAAGTGTGGCCGCGCGGCCCTGCAAAGAGAAGCGGCGCCCTCCTCTCACGGGAGTAGCCGTGAACCCGGGACGGGACACTGTCAGTGCATCAGACATTCAGACGGGCTCCTTCCGCATCGTAAAAGACCGGGCTGGTGACGGTCACAGGGATCATGCGGTCTTCCATGGGCACGAACAGCGTCTCACCCATACGGGCACGACCAGCCGACACCATAGCAAGAGCGATGGATCGCCCCAGTGTGGCGCTGTGATAAGACGAGGTGACATGCCCGATCTTGTGCATAGGGATGGTCTCATTGCGGTCAGCGACAAGCTGCGCGCCTTCTTCCAGAACTTCCTGCGGCGCCTGGGTCAGAAGCCCGACAAGCTGGTAGCGGTCCGGATCCTGCATGGCCGACAGAGCCAGCGAGCGCTTGCCCACGAAGTCTTTCTTGATCTTGCTGACCGCCCAGCCACAGCCGGCATCATCCGGCGTGGCCGTACCGTCGGTTTCCTGACCGACGATGATGTAGCCCTTCTCCGCGCGCAGAACGTGCATCGTCTCCGTGCCGTAGGGCGTCATGCCAAAGGGCTGACCCGCCTCCCAGATGCGTTCCCACACTTCCAGACCGTGACGTGACGGGACGTTGACCTCAAAGCCAAGTTCACCCGAGAAGCTGACACGGAACAGACGCATCGGAATGCCGCCGATCGTGCCTTCCTTGACACTCATATGCGGCATGGTCTCGTGCGAGATGTCCAGACCGTCCACGAGTGGAGCCAGAACCTCGCGCGCTTTCGGCCCCTGAACCGCGATCACGGCCCACTCCTCGGATGTGGACGTCAACCACACGTCGAGATCCCGCCACTCGGTCTGGAGATAATCCTCCATCATGGTCAGGACACCCGCAGCGCCGCCCGTTGTGGTGGTAACGTGGAAACGGTCCTTGGCGATGCGCCCGACCACGCCGTCGTCATAGACAAAGCCGTTCTCGCGACACATCAGACCGTAGCGACACTTGCCAACACCCAGCTTGGTCCAGCCGTTGACATACATCCGGTTCATGAACTCAGCAGCATCTGGCCCGACGACCTCGATCTTGCCCAGTGTCGTGGCGTCAAAGATGCCCACTGAACGGCGGACGGCCAGACATTCACGCGCAACAGCCGCGTCCATGTCCTCACCCGGACGTGGGAAATACCGCGCACGGCGCCACAAACTCACATCCTCGAACACCGCGCCTTTCGTGCGCGCCCAGGGGTCGATGGGCGTGCGGCGATCCGGATCGAACAGATTGCCGCGCTCATGCCCGCTGAACGCACCGAACGTGACAGGTGTGTAGGGCGCGCGGAACGTGGTCAGACCGATTTTCTGCTTGGGTCGGCCCAGCGCGGACGAGGCAATGCCCAGTGCATTAAGATTGGACGTCTTGCCCTGATCGGTCGCCATACCCGTTGTGGTATAACGCTTGATGTGCTCGATGGAACGGAAGCCTTCGCGCACAGCAAGTTTCACATCCTTGGCCGTCACATCGTTCTGGTAGTCCACGAACGCCATGGCCGTCAGGCCCTTGCCGCGACGGGGCAACGCGCCCGTAAAGCCACCACGCCCGACAGCATCGGCCCTAACCTCCCAAAGCGGCAGATCGACGGCACCGTCGAACCCGGCTTTCCCGGCGGCTTCGGTGCCCGCTTTCAGACCATCGGCCAGCACTTCGCCCAGATCGTAAAGACCCCGGCACGAGCCTGCCGAACGTTCCTCCTGCGCGGATTCACCCGGCAGATACGTGTCCAGTTCGGCGTTGTAGACCACCTTGCCCTTGGACTGGGAAAACAGGTGCAGGCTCGGCGTCCAGCCTCCAGCCATGAGCAGAAGATCGCAGCGGTAATGCTTGCCTTCTCCCACGTCACCACCCGGCAGGACAGGCGCAAGCTCGACGCTGTGCACGCGCTGCGAGCCGTGAGCGCGCTGCACGGTCGTATTGGTCAGCACCGGAATGCCCGCCGCACGCGCCTTGCGCAGCAGTTCGGAATCCGGGGCGACACGGATGTCGGCAATGGCCGCCACCTGCACGCCCGCGTCCAGAAGATCCAGCGCCACGCGATAGGCGGAGTCATCGGCCGTGGCGATGACCGCGCGACGCCCGCAGGCCACGCCGTAACGGTTGAGATAGGTCTGTGCCGCACTCGCCAGCATTACACCGGGACGGTCATTGCCCTCGAACACCAGCGGTCGCTCGATGGCGCCCGAGGCGATTACCACCTCCTTGGCGCGCACCTGCCACAGACGCTCACGCGGCGTGCCGGGATTGGGTGCCGCCAGATGATCGGTCAGACGCTCATTGAGCGCGACCATGTTGTGCGGACCGTAATTGAAGACCGTGGTGCGCGTGAATATCCGGACATTAGGCAGCTTTGCGAGTTCGGCTACCATACGCTCGGCCCACGCCGATGCGGCCGTGCCATCAATGCGCGAAGTCTGATCGGACAGAAGGCTTCCACCAAACTCGTTGGTTTCATCGGCAAGGATGACTTCCGCACCGGCCTTGGCCGCTGCGAGGGCCGCCGCCAGCCCGGCCGGGCCACCGCCAGCCACGAGCACGTCACAGAAAGTGTACTGAAAGGCGTAGCTGTCCGGGTCCGGTGCGGTCGGCGCCACACCCAGACCAGCGGAACGGCGGATGATCGGCTCGTACACCTTGGTCCAGAAATTCCGGGGCCACATAAAGGTCTTGTAGTAAAAGCCCGACGGGATCAGTGGCGAGGCCAGATTGTTCATCGCCCCCATGTCGAATTCGAGACAGGGAAACCGGTTCTGACTCTGCGCGACCAATCCGTCATGAATCTCGACCTGCGTCGCCACAAGATTCGGCGTCTGGAGCGCTGGACCGGCCCCCACGGCCACAACAGCGTTCGGCTCATCCGAGCCCGCCGAGATTGGGCCACGCGGGCGGTGATACTTAAAGGAACGCCCCATCAGGTGCTTGCCGCTCGCAAGCAGGGCGGATGCAAGCGTATCGCCTTCACAGCCCTGATAGGTGCGACCATCGAAAGAAAACTGAACCGGGCGGCGCGTGTTGACGCGTCCCCGACCGGGCACACGGAAGGAACGACTCATCGTGCAGCCTCCTCAGCCTGTTCCGGCGTAACCTTGGGACGCGGCTGTCCGATTTCGTAGGTCGTAACAAAGCGATCCGTGCGCGTGTCACGAATGGCGTTGAAGAAACGGTTACAGCCATGGGCATGGCGCCACCGTTCAGCGATGAGGCCCTTGGGGTTGTCGCGCATGTAGAGATACTGCGCCCACTCCTCATCACTCAGGCTCATGGGATCGGCGGGACGGTCGATATGCGCCTCCCCCGCGTTGGCGAATTCGACTTCGGCTCGGTCCCCGCAATACGGGCAGCGGATCAGCAGCATGACGCACACGCTCCTTGGAGCAGATCGGATGTGAAAACTTGTGCCGTTCCCAGCAGATTCTGTCGGACAGTAACTGTCATGGCGCGGATCAGTGCGCGACGGCGGCAGCGGCCGCCTCGTCAATCATCACGCCATCACGGAACCGCTCGAGGGTGAACGGTGCGTTGATTGGATGTGGCTCATCCTTCGCAATGGTCCAGGCAAAAAGGTTTGCAGCCCCCGGCGTCGCCTTGAAGCCGCCCGTGCCCCAACCGCAATTGACATAGAGACCCGGCACGGATGTCTTGGCCGTAATGGGCGAGCGGTCAGGGGTATTGTCCGTGATCCCGCCCCACGAACGCATCATGCGCAGACGGCGGAACATCGGAAACAGCTCGCAAATGGCGGCAAGCGTCTCCGCCGGAATGTGCAGACCGCCACGCTGGGTATAGGACACATACGAATCCGTGCCCGCCCCGATCACCATCTCACCCTTGTCGGACTGACTGATATAGGCGTGAATGGTGTTCGACATGACGATGGTGGGGAACGCGGGCTTGACCGGCTCGGACACCAGCGCCTGCAGCGGGTTGCTCTGTAGTGGCAGACGGATGCCCGCCATTTCCATCACGACCGAACTGTGACCGGCAGCCGAAACACCCACCTTACCCGCAAGGATCGGTCCCTTGGTCGTCTCCACACCCATCACGCGCCCGTCGGCTGCGCGGGTAATGCCAGTGACTTCACAATTCTCAATGATGTCCACACCCATGTCGCTGGCCGCGCGGGCAAATCCCCACGCCACCGCGTCATGCCGCGCCGTACCCGCGCGCCGCTGAAGCGCGCCACCAAGCACGGGATAGCGGATATTGGGCGAGATATTGAGCGGTGGACAGAATTCCTTCGCCTCTTCCGCCGTCAACCACTCGTTGTCGATTCCGTTCAAACGATTGGCGTGGACATGACGTTTGAACACCTGCACGTCATGCACCGTGTGCGCCACCATCAGGCACCCCCGCTGACTGAACATGACGTTGTAGTTCAACTCCTGTGAGAGATTTTCCCACAGTTTGAGCGAATGCTCATAGTAATTCGAGCTTTCGTCGAACAGATAGTTCGAGCGGATGATGGTCGTGTTGCGCGCCGTGTTGCCGCCAGCCAGCCAGCCACGCTCGACCACCGCAATGTTGCGTAGCCCGTGCTGTTTGGCGAGGTAATACGCCGCCCCCAGCCCATGACCGCCACCGCCGACGATGACAATGTCATACGCCTTCTTGGGCTGTTCGACGGAACGCCATTGCGGCTTCCACCCCAGATGTCCCCCGATGGCCTTTCTGGCCAGGGAAAGAGCTGAAAATCTTTCCATATCCGTCCCGCATCCAACAGGTTGTTGAAAGCAGGATGCGCCCCGCTCAAGCCCCGCGCTGGTGTGAATCAGACAAATGATTTGCATCGATGCGACATCGAAACTTCTTTGTCGCTCGTCCCTGTCAGCGTTTGATCCAATCTGCGGCAACTGTGATGTAGATTATAGAAAGGAACCATGTCGCGGTTTTCTTGGATCTGGTTGCGACAGCCCATCATTCCCTTGCTATGAACCAAGAGAGTTTCGACCAGATGCCTGCAGCGATAGACGCATTTTGGGCAGATTATCGGTGCATCGCATCTTTTTCCGAATATGGAATCGCTCAATCGAAATTGAAATCTCGTGACACCCTTCTCGTTTGCGATCCGACTGACCGGGTCTAAACTTGACACTCGAAATACGAGAACTTTCGAAGAAGGAAGTTCAGCCCGTTATTAACGCCCACATACAAGACAGGGTATAAAAAGGCACACACGATGATGACTTTTCTCGCTCACCACTGGATGCTGATTGGTGCCCTCGGGGTGCCAGTAGTCGCAGTTGTGTATATTGGTGCTTCGCTCCTTGTGTGTCGTACGGAAGATCAGGCTGACCGATAAACTCTTCTTGTAACAAGTGAGTTTTCACATACCAATCGAATCTCAGAGATAACTTCTTACGTTTCTGTCTGACAATATTGTCAACAAATGAACGGGACGGCTCCATTTCTGGAACCGCCCCGGTGCCCCTGCTCTTTTGCGGAAGAAACGAAAGACACACTTCACTCTGCCACCAACAACCATAGATTGCAAAAAACAATTTATGGTTGTGTGAATTTTCTTCGATCAGTTTTCATGGTCTCTC
The DNA here is from genome assembly GCF_019083805.1 of Acetobacter estunensis. Classification (GTDB taxonomy): domain Bacteria; phylum Pseudomonadota; class Alphaproteobacteria; order Acetobacterales; family Acetobacteraceae; genus Acetobacter; species Acetobacter estunensis_A. The sequence continues at coordinate 149,721 of NZ_JAHRDV010000007.1, read as the reverse complement.
TCTTGGGACACGGCATATTCCTCGTGGCCGCCCATGTATGGTGGCGTGCAATGAGGAAAAAACACCGTGAACAACAAGAGGACTGGAGAAACGCGGTTTCTCAATATTTCAAACGTCTGCAAAAATTACGGCATAGGCCGCACCTATTGCTATAAACTTTTGTCAGACGGACATATTCAGGCCAAGAAATTGGGAGGACGGACACTCGTATCCGTGGAATCCCTCAACACTTATTTCAGCAGCCTTCCAGATTACCGTCCCGGCGCGACCATCTGAAGGATTTGCCATCATGGATCGCGTTATTGTCTATCCCGCCCAGATCGTCGCGGATACCGATACCCTCATCGCAGAACGCAACACCGAACGCGCCATAGGTGAGGTCATTGCCCTCACCATGGGCAGTACCGGGCCATTCGCCACCGGCCTGACGGCCACCTGTTCAGGTGCGGATCTTCTCGTCGAGGTTGCGGCGGGCCAGATCAACGCCTCGTCCGTAGCCGATGCTTCTTCCTATGGTTCGCTTGCCGCCGACAGCACTCTCATCATGCGGCAATATAATGCCGCGCAGACGAGCTTTACGCTGACAACCGCTACCACGGCCCAGACTTTCCACATCTACGCCACGCTTTCCATGGTGGACACTGGCGCCACCATGCTGCGTTATCTGGATGCATCCGATTCCACTCGCACTCTTTCCGGCGCCACCGATACCGGCACCGGGCAGCCCACCGAACGAACCGCCATCGCCACCCTTGCGCTGACGACCGGCACCGTTCCAAGTGGAAGCGTTCCTGTCTGGCGTATCGATCTGCCAGCAAACGCGACGAGCGTTACCCAGTCGATGATCACGCTGGACAACACGGCGCTTTTCTACACGAAGATCCCCGATCTCGCGCCGATCAACTCTCCCGCTTTCACGGGCACCCCCACCGCCCCCACGCCGGCTTCGGGCGATTCCTCACAAAAACTGGCTACAACCGCTTTCGTCACGAACTGGGCTTCAGCCAACCTTCTGGCGTGCGACACCTATCTCGGCCCGGCGGCATCGGCCGGGGGCTATAACGTCATCCAACTCTCCCTCAATTCGCGTACCCGCTTCGCCATCATCGAAATTGCAGGAGCCGGCGGCGGCGGCGGTGGCGCACCCACCTGCGGAAGTGCGGAAGCTGCGACAGGCGGGGGCGGCGGCGGTGGTGGCTATTGCCGTTTTCTGGTGACCGCCAGCGAGCTGCAATGGCCCGTGACCGCCACACTGGGCGCCGGGGGCCGAGGTGGACAATCCGCCTCCACGGCCATGAGCGGTAACAGCGGCGGCAACGCCGCCTTTGGAAGCATGGTCGTGGCAGTCGGTGGTTCCGGCGGCAGCGTGGCCCAAGGCGGAGGCGTTGCCATCATCGGTGGAACCGGTGCGGGTGGAGCGGTGCAGGTCATCAGTTCGACCGGCATCACCGTGCTGAATTCCGGGATCGGCCCCAGCGGTCGTTCGGGCCATGTCAGCGGTGTGTCCGAAAACTATTTCTACGGCTACGGCGGCGCGGGCGGAGACCGCCCCCCGTATTACTCGGGCGGCTGGGAATCCGGTGCCGGGCAAACCGGCAAAACGGGCGATGCCGGTAGCGGGGGCTCAGGCTCCTGCGTCGCGCCCGGCGGCACTTACATGAACGGCGGCGACGGCGGACCTGCCTGGATGACCGTCACACAATATGGATGAGACATTGAACATGAAGCATTTTTTCGAAGGATGGGCCGGTCTTCTCCTGCCCGGTTGGACCGAACTCAGCGTTGCCGGTTACACGCGCGTGCCCGTCACATTCTCACCGCTTGGCGGCGGCACGGAAACACGTCCGGATGTGGACCTCGTCTTTCCGCGCCCCCAAGCCGCCCTGCCCGTCTGCGCAGGTATCGGATTGTTCACCAGTTCGGACGGCAGCGATACACCCGTCGTATACTGGCAGCTTTCACGCTGGGAACATGCGGGCAAAGTGGAGGCTGTGCTCATGGCGCAGCCCGAGGTCACACTCCTGCTCAACCGCAATATCTCCTGGCAGGATGGGGCCGCCATCGGACGGACGGCAGCCGGTGGCACCGTGTTTGTCAATCAGGGTGTCACACTGATTGACGGCATCGAAAACGTAGAATGAGACCGAATGCGGACCGCGAAAAAACGCGGTCCGCAGCCTCTATTTGACGGCCCAGCGTTCGATTTCAACGCCCACGGATTGCGTGTCGGAAAAAACATCGAGCTTCTCGATCCGTATCCGCACGACACGCACCCGCTGATCCCCCAGAAGCTCGACCGCAATACGCTCGGCCAGCGTCTCCACCAGTTGCGTGTGAGCCGCAGTTGCCAGACGTCGGATGGCCAGAACAGCCGTTTCATACGACACCGTACGCCCAAGCTCGTCCGCTCCTACCGTCAGGTCGCGACTGTCTTCCACCCCGAATGCGACATTGATGCGCACACGCTGCGTCACGCCCTGCTCATGCGGAAACACGCCGATCGGCGCATCGACCAGCATGTCCCGAACAAACAGATGCCGCAGTGGAATCTCCGCGGGCCATGGAGCCAGAACATTCATGCCGGTCATTCTTCCATCATGCCGCCGGATACACCCGGTGCAGGCTGCCACTGAAGATGTTGCGCACCATCGAGCGCCAGCATCTGGCCCGTCACCGATGGCAACATAAGAAACGCCAACGCCGCGCGAGCAACTTCTTCGGGAGACGTCCCGTGTCCCAACGGAACAGAAGCGCATTGCCGTCTGAACTGCTCGTCCGTCTGACGGGGGCTGGGCAGCGCAGGCCCCGGCCCGATGGCGTTTACCCGGATGCCTTTCGGTGCAAGAGCCAGCGCCATGCTCTGCGTCAGGGTCCATAGCGCCGATTTGGAGATCGTGTAGCTGACAAAATGCGGTGTGAGCGACCACACCCGCTCATCGAGCATATTGAGCACCATGCCTTTTTTCTCCGCAGGCAGAAGACGGGCAAACTCCTGCATGAGCACGAAAGGCGCGCGCAGATTGGGCTCCAGATGCGCCTCCCAGCTTGCGCGGGTCACCGTGTTCCATTCATCGCGCTCGAACACGGAGGCATTGTTGACCAGCACCCCAACCGGTCCATCCAACCGTTCAGACGCTTGCGCAACCAGCCCGACCATCTGCGTCTCATCCGCCAGATCGGCTTGCAGCACACAGCCGCGAACACTCAGAACCTCGATTTCACGGACAAGTGCGTGCGCTTCCGCCGCGCTCGATCGGCAATGCACGGCCACCGAAAAACCTGCCTGAGCCAGACCCAGCACAATCGCCCGCCCCAACCGCTGCGCGCCACCTGTCACGAGCGCCACGCGCGGAATAGCAGCATCAATCGTCAGCAGGCTCTTCGGGTCGAGCATGGCGGTATTCCCCTTCAGACCGGCCGACGCGCCGTCAATGCCGCCGCCAGCGTTCCATCATCCAGCACATCCAGCGTGCCACCCATCGGCACACCCTGAGCCACACGGCTCACCGTCACGCCGAAGGGCGCAATCCGCTCCTGAAGCCAGAACATCGTCGCGGCCCCCTCCACCGTGGCACCCAGCGCAAGAATGACCTCCCGCACCTCACCCTTCGCCAGACGCTCAAAGAGGGAACGGACGTTCAGATCGTCCGGCCCTATTCCGCGCAGGGCAGACAGCACGCCGCCCAGCACCTGATAAACGCCGCGATGTGCGCCCGCACGTTCCAACGCCCACAGATCGCCGACGTTCTCCACAACGCACACAAGATCATGTGCGCGGGAAGAATCGGTACAGATATGGCACGGATCGCTCACATCCAGATTGCCGCACACGGAGCATGTCGTCACCGACAGGGCCGTGCTTTCCATCGCCCGCGCCAAAGGCAACAGCCTCCCCTGCGGATCACGCAGAAGCGCCAGCGCAACCCGGCGCGCCGAGCGCGGGCCAAGTCCCGGCAAGCGAGCGATTAACCCGATCAGATGATCTATATCGGCAACAGCCATGAACGCCCCGAAACGAACGCAGCGCCACTCAGAACGGCAGCTTCATTCCCGGCGGCAGGTTCAGGCCACCCGTGACCTTCTGCATTTCTTCGGACGCCTTCTTGTCGAGCTTCACACGCGCATCGGCGCAGGCCGCGACAATCAGATCCTGAAGCATTTCCATCTCGTCCGGATCGGCCAGCTTGGGATCGATTTTGATTGAGCGCATGTCGCCCTTGCCGCTCAGAGCAACAGTGACCAGACCCGCGCCAGACGATCCCTCGATCGTCAGCTTTTCCAGCTCTGACTGCATCTGCTCCATTTTGGACTGCATCTGCGAGGCCTGCTTCATCAGGCCGGCAAGGTTTTTCATGTGCGTGTTCCTGTATCCAAAATCCTGTCGGAGGCGCGTTCAGTCATTCAGCGGATCCGGCTCATCCATGCTGTCTTCGGGATGGAACGGCTCGGGGTCAAGTCCCACCACGGGAGGCTCTTCCGCAGGAAGACCGTAATGATCGTCCAGCGTATGGTCCTTCACATCGCCCAACTGCGCCCCGGGAAACGCCTCCATGATAGCCTGAACCAGAGGATGCCCTGCGGACCGATGCCGGTGGAGCTGAATGATTTCAGCGCTTTGCTCGGCCAGTGTCGGTTCGCCCGGTGCATCCACCATGCGAACCGTCCATGCCGGACCAAAATGATGTCGCAGAAGTTCCTGCAACCGTTTCGGCAGATCCGCTGGCGCGGGTCGATCCACGCGGATTTCCACCACTGGTGCCGCGAATGTCACCAGATGTGTGGAGTGCCGCAGATGCCCATGCAATGTGGCTTCACGACAATCCTTCACAAAAGCGACAAGCGCACGCCATGAACGTGGCGGCTCTGCCCGGGTCGCCGGTTCAGCCTGCATCAGGGGCACAGGCGGTGGAGGCTCCTCGTGTTCCCCGGCCCAGCCCCCATTGGCCACACGTCGCTGCCCGCCATCCTCCCCCTGCGAGGGAGACGACAACCGGGCGCTAGGTACGGTTCCGTGCCCAGCGTTTGGGCCGGCACCACCTGGCCCTTGTCCTGCGCCACCGCCGCGCTCAAGCTGCTTCAGCAAATCTTCCGGCGCGGGCAATGCCGCGGCATGGCACAGCCGGATCAACACCATCTCGGCCGCTTCCCGCCGCAGGGGCGCACCATCCACCTCCGCGATGCCCTTGAGGAGCATCTGCCACAACCGTGACAGAGCGGAGAGTGAGAGTTCCTGCGCGAACTCCACGCCGCGCGTGCGCTCGGCTTCGGGCAGGTCCATCGTGTCCTGAAGACTGCGCACCGTTTTGAGGCGCGTCACCATATGCGTCAGTTCAGCCAGATCGCGCAGCATGATCCCCGGATCGCCACCGCGATTGCAGGTATCGTCACACAGAGCGATTACGGCCGGGACATCGCCTTTCATCACATGTCCGAACAGGTCGAACACCGCCGTGCGATCCGACAGGCCCAGCATGGCGGCCACGCTCTCTTCCGAGATAATGGCGCTGCCATCGCCCTGTGCGATCGCCTGATCCAGCAGCGAAAGGCCATCACGCACGGACCCATCCGCCGCGCGCGCCAGAAGCCGCAGCGCATCAGGCGCGATCTTCACCTCTTCCTTTGCCGCTACGCGCCCGAAGAAATCCACAAGCTCCGACTGGGCGATCCGGCGCAGATCGAAACGCTGACAGCGCGACAGCACAGTGACCGGCACTTTGCGCAGTTCCGTGGTCGCAAACACAAACGTCACCTGCGAGGGCGGTTCTTCAAGCGTTTTGAGAAGAGCATTAAAGGCGTTACGCGACAGCATATGGACTTCATCGATGATGAAGACCTTCATACGGCCCTGAATGGGTCGGAAGTGACACGCCTCGATAATCTCGCGCACATCATCGACACCGGTGCGCGAAGCCGCATCCATCTCCAGCACGTCTGGATGACGATCCGCCAGAATGGCGACACAGTTGGGACACACGCCGCATGGATCGGCCGTCGGCCCGCCCTTCCCGTCCGGGCCTGTGCAGTTCAGACCACGAGCAAGAATACGGGCCGTGGTCGTCTTGCCCACACCCCGCACACCCGTGAGCATGAAAGCGTGCGCCACGCGACCGGTGGCGAACGCATTGCGCAGCGTACGGACGAGGGCATCCTGCCCGATCAATTCGTCGAGCGTTGCCGGGCGATACTTACGGGCAAGAACCCGGTAGCCTGTTTTTTCAGAGGTTGGCGTCGCAGCGGGAACTGACGCAGGCGCCGGTTCGGGCTGATCACCGAAAAGAAAGCCCCCTCCATCGGAAGGCGGCATGGGCAGATCATCGTTTGTTGAGGTGTCGGTCTCTGACATGGCTCCGGCAAACCCCTCCGGACCCCGTCCGGTGCAAAGCCGGGGCGGGACATCCGGTCCCGGCGTTCCGTCGCATCAAGCGGGGAATCGAGATGAGAGACCCGCAACGACCCGAATGAAACCCGCTTTGGCTGCTTCCTTCCGGATCTGACCAGGGTAAGCGGGGCACCCGTCCGCCACGGATCTCCCGCCGCAGGGCGTATCACACGCCGTCACAGGACGCAAAGGCCAATCTATTCGAAGAACAAAGCTTCACTTCGACCGATTTCGTAACCATTTGCCAATCTCGGTCACGCAGAAATCATGCTTCCCGCCTCGGTGTTGAGAGGCTTCGCCCATCCGAACCAGATTGGTCATGATTTTTTTTCGGCAAGTCCTTCCTTATGGCTGGCAATTCTCCAGCAACCGCCCAAATATGATGACAGGACCGAGTCCTCGCGGCGTGTCCGAATACGGCCGCCGCTGAAAGGAGTACCGACTCATGTTGTCACGCAATCTCGAACAGACGCTGCACCGGGCGCTGACCTTGGCGGGCGAGCGGCATCATGAATACGCTACTCTCGAGCATCTGCTCATCGCCCTCATAGATGACCCGGACGCTGTCACGGTCTTCCGCGCCTGTGGTGTGGACCTCGACAAGCTGCGCGCGGACCTGACCGAGTTCCTTGACAAGGATCTCGCAGGTTTGACGGCAGAACGTCCGACCGAACCCAAACCCACCGCCGCTTTCCAGCGCGTGATCCAGCGTGCGGCCATCCACGTCCAGTCCACCGGAAGGGATGAAGTGACGGGCGCGAATGTGCTGGTGGCTCTCTTTGCCGAGCGCGAAAGCCACGCGGTCTATTTCCTGCAACTGCAGGATATGACGCGACTGGATGCGGTCAATTTCATCTCGCACGGCATCGCCAAAGCTCCCGATCGTTCGGTTCGCCGCAGTTCGAACGGTGCTCCTTCCGCATCCGCCCCCGACAAGGACGGCGGCGAGCGTGAGGAAAAAGGACGTGGCACCGCCAAAAGCGGAGAGGCGCTGGCCGCCTATTGCGTGGACCTCAACAAGAAAGCCACGGACGGCAAGATCGACTCTCTTGTCGGCCGTGATGCCGAGGTTGAGCGCACGATCCAGATCCTGTGCCGCCGCACCAAGAACAATCCGCTCTATGTGGGCGATCCGGGCGTAGGCAAGACCGCGATCGCCGAAGGTCTGGCCAAGCGCATCGTCGAAGGTGACGTGCCAGAAGTGCTGCTCAACTGCACGATCTACTCGCTCGATATGGGTTCGCTGCTGGCGGGCACCCGCTATCGCGGTGACTTCGAAGAGCGCCTGAAAGCGGTTGTTACCGATCTGGAGCAGAACCCCGGCGGTATCCTGTTCATTGACGAGATCCACACCGTTATCGGTGCAGGAGCGACTTCCGGCGGCGCGATGGATGCGTCCAACCTGCTCAAGCCCGCGCTGGCGGCTGGCACCCTGCGCTGCATCGGATCCACCACCTACAAGGAGTTCCGCCAGCACTTCGAGAAGGACCGCGCCCTCGTGCGCCGGTTCCAGAAAATTGACGTGGAGGAACCCAACCTCGATGACGCGGTGAAAATCCTTCGCGGCTTGAAGACCAACTACGAAAAACATCACAAGGTCCGCTACACGGACGAGGCCATCCGCGCCGCGGTGGAGTTGTCGGTGAAGTACATTCACGACCGCAAGCTGCCGGACAAGGCCATCGACATCATTGATGAAGCTGGCGCCTCACGGATGCTCCTGCCCGAAAGCAAGCGCCGCAAGACCATCACGCTGCGAGATGTGGAAGAGGTGATCTCCAAGATCGCCCGCATTCCGCCCAAGACGGTCTCGGCAGACGACAAGGAAGTGCTGCGCACGCTTGAGCGCGATCTCAAGAACATGGTTTTCGGCCAGAACAAGGCCATCGAAGCCCTGTCGGACGCCATCAAGCTCTCCCGTGCCGGTCTGCGCGAGCCCGAGAAGCCGATTGGCAACTATCTGTTCTCCGGCCCCACGGGCGTCGGCAAGACGGAGGTGGCCCGTCAGCTCGCCAGCACCTTGGGCATCGAACTAATCCGGTTCGACATGTCGGAATACATGGAACGCCATTCGGTCTCGCGGCTTCTGGGCGCACCTCCGGGTTATGTCGGCTTCGATCAGGGCGGTCTTCTGACGGACGCCATCGATCAGCATCCGCACGCGGTTCTGCTGCTCGACGAAATCGAGAAGGCGCATCCGGACCTGTTCAACGTGCTGTTGCAGGTCATGGATCACGGTCAACTGACAGACCATAACGGCAAGACGGTCGATTTCCGCAACGTCATCCTCATCATGACGACCAACGCGGGTGCGGCCGATCTGAGCAAGGAGGCCATCGGCTTCGGGCGTGACTCCCGAGAGGGCGAGGACGAGGAAGCGATCAAGCGCCTCTTCACGCCGGAGTTCCGCAACCGTCTAGACGCGATCATCCCCTTCAGCAATCTCCAGCCAGAGACAGTGGGACGTGTGGTCGAGAAGTTTGTGCTTCAGCTCGAAGCCCAGCTTGCCGACCGTAACGTGACGATCGAGATGACCTCGGCGGCCAAGGAATGGCTTGCGGAACGTGGTTACGACCGCCTGTATGGTGCACGGCCCCTAGCCCGTGTCATTCAGGACTCCATCAAGAAGCCGCTGTCCGAAGAGCTTCTGTTCGGGCGTCTGGTAAAGGGTGGCGCGGTCAAGATCTCGGTCAAGGACGGGGCGCTGGCTTTCGATTACATGGAGACCAACACATCCTCTTCCACCGATGCGGCAGAAGAGGGCGAGGAAAAGCTGGACTCCAATTCCTGACCCCTTCTCGGCTTTGCAGCAAAAGCCTCAAAAGGCGTCCCGTCATCATGCGGGGCGCTTTTTTCGTATCAGCCTTTCGCGCAGGCGGCGTGAGGCATCACGGAACTTCGGGCCAGCCGGGAAATCCATTCCTCCACGCCTGACCGATGGCCGTAACAAACCACCACAAGGCTTCCCACCACGAACAGAAGCATTGCCAATCGGGCAGGAGCAACGGCCACGCGCTGCCCATCGAGCAACCACCGCATGGCTCCCACCGCCAACAGGCCGATACTTTCTCCCGCCACCACTTCGGCGGGCGTATGCACATGGAGATAAAGGCGTGAGGCGGCAAAGGCCGAAGCAAGCATGACGGCGCCCAGCGTCACGATCCATTTCCGTTGGCAGAACAGGGCCAGAAGACCCCCGTACACCAGCGTTCCGCCCATGGTGTGACCGCTGGGACTGTAAAGCACACGGTGTGCGGGCAGGCCGCAACGTTCAAACCACAGCTTCAGCACGAATGTGACGAAAGACGCGGTGCACACAACGAAAGCCCAGACGAAAGCCGGGCGATAGCGTCGGATGCATATGAGTGACAGAAAGACCGCCACTTCCGCAGGAATGAGAACGGCCTGATCCGCAAGATCGCTGAATGCCCCGATCACCGCGGCATTCTCCATGCATCACCCACCCGACTTCCTTCACGCTGCCTGCTCGTCCCTAACCGCGCCCGTCATAGCGGCAGATGAACCGCAGGCAAACCGTCCCAAGGAAGAAGCCGTCCTTATCGGCCGAGTGCAGTCCGTAATGTCGTGCCCAGTTCTGCGGGAGTTGGCGCGATGTGCACACCAGCGCTTTTGAGCACCTCGATCTTGGCCGCCGCCGTGTCGCCGCCACCCGAAATGACCGCACCCGCATGACCCATGCGACGTCCGGGTGGCGCAGTCAGCCCGGCCACAAGTCCGACAACCGGTTTTTTAAGCCCACTGTCCTTGATAAACCGCGCCGCATCGTTTTCGGACTGCCCGCCGATTTCACCGATCATGATGATGGAGTCCGTTCCCGGATCGGCCATGAATCGCTCAAGCACATCGACGAAATCCAGCCCCTTGATAGGATCTCCTCCGATGCCCACGCTCGTGCTCTGGCCCATACCCAGCGCCGTCGTCTGGGCCACGGCCTCGTATGTCAGCGTGCCGGAGCGCGAAACGACTCCCACCTTACCGGGGCGATGGATCGGTCCCGGCATGATGCCGATCTTGCATTGGCCGGGCGTGATGACGCCCGGACAGTTCGGCCCGACCAGCAATGAGTTCGAGCGATCCAGCGCCATGCGCACCCGCAGCATATCCTGCACGGGAATACCTTCCGTGATGCACACGATCAGAGGCACCTCAACGGCAATGGCTTCCAGAATGGCATCGGCCGCCCTCGCTGGCGGCACATAAATGACCGTCGCGTCCGCTTTTGCGGCCTCCATCGCCTGTACCATCGTGTCGAATACGGGCAGCCCGAGATGCCTCTCTCCACCGCGTCCCGGCGTCACGCCACCTACGATCTTGGTGCCGTAAGCAAGTGCCTGCTCGGAGTGAAACGTCCCTTGCGCGCCGGTGAAACCCTGCACCAGAACTTTCGTGTCGTGATCGATCAGAATGGACATCAGGCAGTCCTCCGTGCTCGCACGGCCGCAACAATCTTGCGGGCGGCATCTCCCAGATCCGTGGCAACGATGGCGTCCAGCCCGGATTTTTCGATCAACGCCATACCCTCCTTCACCCGCGTACCCGCAAGCCGGATCACCAGCGGCACCCGACAGCCGGTTTTCTGGCAGGCATCGATCACAGCACCGGCGATCAGATCGCAGCGCATGATGCCGCCGAAAATATTGACCAGAATCCCCTCGATATGCGGATCGGCCAACAGGATGCGGAAGGCTGCCGCCACTTTTTCTTTTGAGGCGCCCCCCCCCACATCGAGGAAATTGGCCGGATTTTCCCCTTCTTCGCGGATGATATCCATCGTGGCCATCGCCAGCCCCGCGCCGTTGACCATGCAGCCGATGGTGCCATCCAGTCCGACATAAGACAGGCCAAACCGCTCGGCTTCCCGCTCACGCGGGTCTTCCTCGCTTTCATCGCGCAGTTCCAGCAATTCGCGATGACGGAACAGACCGTTGTCATCGAACGCCATCTTGGCATCGAGCGCAACCAGATCGCCCTGCCTAGTCACAACCAGCGGGTTGGTCTCCACCAAGGAAGCATCGAGCGCCACAAAAGCCTCATAGGCGCTGCGTGCCACCTTCGCGAAACCGTTGATGAGCGGACCATGCAGCCCGATCCGCGTCGCTAGTTCGCGGGCCTGATGGTCCGCCAGCCCCAGCGCCGGATCGACTGAGACCTTGTGAATCTTCTCCGGCGTTTTCGCCGCCACATCCTCAATGCTCGTGCCGCCCGCGTCCGACGCCACAATCACGATGCGCCTCAGCGTACGATCCACAAGCAGCGAGAAATACAGTTCGCGCTCAATGTCGCAGCCTGCCTCCACATACAATTTATGAACAACACGTCCCTTCGGACCGGTCTGCTTCGTCACCAGCACGCGGTCGAGCATGTCATAGGCCACCGCTTTCGCCTCATCCGGCGAGTGCACAAGCTTCACGCCGCCCAGATCGGGATGATCGAGGAAATGCCCCTTGCCCCGTCCGCCCGCATGGATCTGGGCTTTCACGACACACAGTTTGCCACCCAAAGCCCGCACGGCATCTCGTGCCTCGTCCGGCGACTGGACGACCTGTCCGACCAGCACCGGCATCCCGTAGGATTTCAGAACGGCCTTCGCCTGATATTCGTGGATATTCATTGCCCTGCCACCTGTCACCGGTTCGGAAGGATGCGGCGTTGGCCGCGCGTTTTCTTCATCCGGCATACGGATGCCATCGCAGCCGCGCCAAACAACGAATCGCGAGCGGACAGAGCAGCCTCATCCTCCCCGCTCTCGACGAAGCCCCATGCTCCTGCGTATCTGGAAGTCGGAACATCGTTCATAGCAAAGAGGCGGCCCGGACGTGAGCGGGCCGAAACACACGCATGACAGCAGCCATCGCACGCCGTTTTGAAGCCGCCCGCGCCGTCGTAGCCGATGCCGCGCGCCTCGCCATGTCCATGCGTCCGCCGCCGGGCGGCCCGGTCGGCATTCAGAAATCCGCTCAGGACTGGCTGACCGAAGCCGATGGCGCGGTGGAAGCCTTCATTTCGCAGCGCATGGTCACACTTTTCCCTGAGGATGGATTTCAGGGCGAAGAAGGCGGCATGACCCGAAAGGGCGGCCTGCTCTGGGTGGTCGATCCCATCGACGGCACCTCCAACTACGCACGTGGACGCAACCGCTGGTGCGTCTCCCTCGGCTTGTTGGAAGACAACAAACCTGTCGCGGGCATCGTGGCAGCTCCTGCGCTGAATGAAACCTATACCGCCCTCATCGGTCATGGCGCGCACCTCAATGGCACGAAAATCCAGGCCTCCCCCGTGAAGGACACACGCAGCGCCATGTTGGAAATGGGCTGGAGCAATCGTGTGCCGAAAGACGTGTTCATGGATCGCATCGGCGCGTTTCTGGATCTCGGAGCCATGCCACGCTCGGGCGGTTCCGGTGCTCTGGCGCTCACCGATGTCGCCTGCGGACGGCTGGATGGCTATCTGGAGATCGTCATCAACCTGTGGGATGTGGCCGGCGCCCTGCCCATTCTTGCGGAAGCTGGCGCACGGGTTTCGCCCTTCCTTGAAGAAGGTGGTCTTGAGGGTGGAGCCTCCATTCTTGCCGTTGCACCGCATATTGCCGAGGCCGTAGCGACAGCCTCAAAGATGAAACTGCTTCCCTGAAGGACTTTATCCGTTCGCGCATGGCACCTGCCCGCTTCATGGATGGCATTGAAACGTCATGTTCGCGTTACGATATGACATGAATTCCGGGCGCGCCGTCAGGCCCGCCCGAATCGTGTACGTCCAAGGAGTTTCTCATGATGAAGCGCATGTCCCCGCTGGCTTTCGCTGCGGCACTCGCTCTCTCCCCCGCTCTTGTGAGCGCGCCTTCCCATGCCACCAGCACCGTCCACACGAAGTGGGAACAGTACAAGGCCGGTCGCGCCCTGCGTCACCTCTCGGCCGATGGTCAGCGTGCGTTCGCGGACATGCTTCAGGCACGTGATCTGCTGGCTTCCGGTCAGACGGACGCCGCCATTCCGGCGCTGACCGACGCAACCCAGCGTCTGCAGGCCGCTAGCACAGACAACACCAAGTTGGTCGCGGCCGAGACGGCCCTGACGCCGGCTCCCCAGCATCCTACTGCGCCGACCCACACTCCCTCGGCGGTGCAGCAGGTCTGGATCCCGGTCGGGGGCGAGTTCCTTGAGACGGAAACGCTGGCTCCGGAAAAGAAGGCCGCTGTGGCCAGCGCGAACAAGCAGCTCAAGAGTGGCTCGCCCAAGCAGGCCGCCGAGACGATGCAGGTCGTGGATGACAAGCTCGACTTTATCGTAGCACTTGCCCCTCTTGCTCCGACGCAAGGCGCTCTGAACCGGGCCAAGGTGTTCACGGAAGGCCGTGATCCGCAGAGTGCGCTGTCCGCACTGGATCAGGCTCTCAACGGCGTTGTGTTTGTGGCTGACGATCTTCTGGACGCACAGGCCGCACCTGCGGGCGCTCCGGCCCCAGCGGCAAAAGCTCCTGCTACGCCGTAATTTCCCAGCTCTTCCGGTTTATTTCGATCATGGCGCGTCGTTCTCACGAACGATGCGCCATTTTCATGTGCGATGTCTTGGTAGTCTTCCAGCATAAAGCGTTCTCATCCGAACCAAAGCGACGGCGCAACCCCACCCCTGCCCATAGCGTTTCTCTCACATCGCGCATGACGCGCCCTGTCTCCATGCCCCGGGCCAAAGACCACAGTCCGGGAAAGGATCCAATACATGAAACGTCTTTTCACGACGGCCCTGACGACGGTGGCTGTCGGCGCTGTCCAGATGCTCGGCAGCCGTTACAGCCCGACCTCCACACATCCCGCCACACGCGACTGGTATCGTGGTCTCGCCAAGCCATGGTACACACCGCCCGCACCGGTTTTTGCCATTGTCTGGAGCAGTTTGGACGCCACGCTGATCGATGCAGGCGTGCGTCTGCTGACAGCCCCTCCCTCGCGTCAGCGCTCTCACGCCGTTCGTGCATGGTTTGCCACACTGGGCGGAATGCTGCTGTTTCCCAAGGTGATGTTCGGATGGAAACGGCCCGACATCGCGTTCGGTGTGACCCTCGGCACACTCGCTTCGGCAACGGCGCTTGTTGCCTCAGCGGACCGCACGACATCACGCCGCCTGACGCCGCTTCTGCTCTGGCTCGCTTTTGCATCCGTGTTGCAACATGAAGTCTGGCAACGCAATCGTTAAAATTTCAGGACAGAGAAGACTTTGTACCCCTACGTTCAGGGCATTTCATGAGAAATACGTCGGAACAATTCTGATCCTGTTCCTTTCCGGAGGCCGCAAAAGGATTCGCCTGATGCGCTTACATCCCATCCTCGCGCTTCTTCTGTTCATTCCGCTGTCTTATGCACACGCTGCCGCAGACACACCGCCACCCACCATGTGGTACTGGCACAACTGGACCGACCACAACGGCGTCAGTCACAATACGCGGTGCCCACTGCAAAATTTCGATCTCAAGTCGATGTCGAAACCGGCTGGACCACAATGGCAAAATCGGCTTCCAAGCGGCCAGAGTCAGGTGATTTTCACCGTCCAGCCCGCGCACTGGAATGGCACATGGCACCCTGACCCAAAGGTGCAGTGGATCATTCCGCTGAAAGGCTCATGGTATGTCACAGCCATGGACGGCACGAAGGCGGTCATGGGACCGGGAGACGTCTCGCTTGGAGAAGATCAGGCCAGCCACAAGGATGCGAAAGGCCATGTCGGACATTTTGCGGGCAATGTGGGAGATGGGCCTGTGGAACTGATGGTTATCCAAACGGATGAGACGCCGACAGTGGATCGGCCCTGCCGCTTTCGGTAAGGGGAACCTACACCCCTCTCCGTTTGGCTGACGTCACTCTACCGTCACGGACTTCGCCAGATTGCGCGGTTGATCCACGTCGGTGCCTTTCAGCAACGCCGTTTCATAAGCCAGTATCTGCACCCCAATCGTCTGAATGATCGGCGTCACGAACGGATGTACCTGCGGCAGCGGGATCACCTGTTCGGCAATACCCTGAAGGCGTGCGGCACTTCCTTCGTCCGTGAAGGTCAGCAAACGCCCGCCACGTGCCTTGGCTTCCTGCAAATTGGACAGCGTTTTATCGAACAGCCGCCCGGACGGGATCGTGGCCACGATCGGCACCGTGCGATCAATCAGTGAAATCGGGCCGTGCTTCATCTCGCCAGCCGCATACGCTTCAGCGTGAATGTAGGAAATTTCCTTGAGTTTAAGCGCCCCTTCCATGGCTACGGGATAGGCGCTTCCACGCCCCAGATAGAGCACATCGCGTGCCTCCGCCACGATGCGTGCCATCTCACGAATGTCATCCATTCGTGTAAAAACTTCCGCAGCCCGGCTTGGCAGATCCAGCAGCGCCGTGACGAGTTCTTCCTCACCGGCCTCATCCAACGTTCCGCGCGCGCGCGCCGTGGCGATGGTCAGACATGCAAGCACAGCGAGCTGGGCCGTAAAAGCCTTGGTGGATGCAACAGAAATCTCGGGACCGGCCACGGTGCCAAGCACGATGTCACTGTCGCGTGCCATGGTGCTGTGTTCGGCATTGAGAATGGAAAGGATAGACACATCATGCTCACGCAGCCCTCGCAGTGCCGCCAATGTGTCGGCGGTTTCCCCGGACTGTGAGATAAGAATGCCGAGCGATCCCGGGGTCAGCGGTGGATTACGGTACCGCATCTCGCTCGCCACATCGATGTCCACGGGCAAACGCGCGATCTCTTCAAGCCAATAGCGCCCGACCACACCAGCATAGAAGGCCGACCCACAGGCCGTGATGACAGCGCGTGGAACGGACGCAAGGTCAATCGGCATGTCCGGCATCACCACACGGCGCGTGGCCGGATCGATCAGGCGCTGCAAGGTCTGCCCGATCACCAGCGGGTGTTCGTGCAGTTCCTTTTCCATGTAGTGCCTGTAGCCATCTTTTCCGACGGCGCCAGCAATCAACGCCGTCGTCTTGATGGGACGCTCCACACGCTCTCCCCGCGCATCGTAAAACTCCGCGCCCTCATGGGAGAGAATCACAACATCACCATCGTCAAGATAGGCAATCCGGCGGGTAAGTGGCGCGAGTGCCAGACTGTCGGAACCGAGGAACATCTCGCCTTCCCCAAACCCGACAGCCAACGGTGCGCCATGACGGGCACCGATCAGCAATCCCTCGTGTTCGGCAAAAATCATCGCCACAGCATACGCGCCTTCCAGACGCTTCAATGTGGCAAAGGCAGAATCACGCGGGGACAGACCTTTCTGGAGATAGAGATCGACCATCTTCGCGATGGTTTCGCTATCGGTTTCCGTCTCGAAAATCTGCCCCTCGGCTTCAAGCTCCCGGCGCAATTCCTCGAAATTTTCGATGATGCCGTTATGGACGATTGCCACCCGTGCCGTGCCGTGCGGATGAGCGTTGGTCTCGGTCGGCGCACCATGCGTGGCCCAGCGCGTGTGACCGATGGCTGTGCGCCCATGAAGAGGGTGCCGCTCCAGATCGTGCGCCAGATTGTCCAGCTTGCCCGGCGCACGGCGACGCTCAATGACACCCTGCTTGTCCAATGTTGCGATACCTGCTGAGTCATACCCACGGTATTCGAGGCGACGCAGCCCCTCGAATACGATGGGAGTGGCCTGTCTGGGGCCGACAACTCCGCAGATTCCACACATCAGCGCTGTTCCTTCTTCAAACGGAGGGCTTCCCGGAATCGGGCCGCCCAACCGGGCCGGTTCGTCTGTTTGCTGCGAGCGACAGCAAGGGCATCAGACTCGACATCCTCGGTGATGACACTGCCCGCCGCGATCAATGCGCCGTCCCCAATGGAAATGGGAGCCACAAGGATGGAATCAGAGCCAATAAATGCTTTCTCGCCAATGGTCGTGCGATGCTTGAATACGCCATCATAATTGCATGTGATCGTCCCAGCACCGATATTCGTTGCGGCACCGATACTGGCATCGCCCAGATAGGTCAGGTGATTGGCCTTCGCCCCCGCCCCCATCTCCACAGCCTTAAGTTCCACGAAATTGCCGACGTGGCATCCCTCACCCAGTTTTGTGCCGGGCCGAAGGCGTGCGTACGGACCGATGAGAGAGACAGCCCCCACTTCGCATTGTTCCAAATGACTGAAAGAGCGAATTTCAGCGCCACTGCGCACGACCACGCCACGACCGAACACCACATGCGGCTGCACCGTCACGTCAGGCTCGATCTGCGTATCGAATGAAAAGAAGACCGTTTCTGGCGCCGTCAAGGTCACGCCACGATCCATGGCCTCACGGCGCAACCGGTTCTGAATGATAGCCTCAGCTTCGGACAGTTCCACACGCGAATTGATCCCGCGCAGCTCATCCTCGGGGGCTTCAACTGCCTGCACCACTCCGCCTTCATCGCGCACGATGCCCACGACATCGGTCAGATAATATTCGCCCTTGCTGTTCGCATTGCCGACCTTGTGGAGCCATTCGCGGAATCTGTGTGCATCGGCGCACAGGACACCCGCGTTGCACAGATCAATGGCGCGCTCATCCAAGGTCGCATCCGCCCATTCGACAATCCGCGCCACCGTACCATCTTCCTGCGTGATAACCCGCCCATATTTCGCCGGATCACGGGGGCGCATGGCCAGCAATGCCAGATCAACCGGTTTGCCCCCCCTCTCACCACGTCGCGTGGCGAGCAGACGTTGTAGCGTATCGGACGTAATCAGCGGATTGTCCGCATACAGAACCGCGACATCCCCTTCGCCAAACAGCGCCTCCGCCTGAAGTGCTGCATGGGCCGTTCCCAACCGGTCATGCTGGATGACCGTCGCATGCGGCGCGACCAGTTTCGCCACGTCGTCCATGCCGGGACCGACCACCACCACAATGCGATCGAACACGCGGGCCGCGCTGGCCACCAGATGACTGAGCATGGGCTCACCGGCCAAAGGCTGCATGGCCTTGGGCAGTTTGGAACGCATGCGTGTGCCAAGCCCGGCGGCGAGCAGGACGGCGGTCGAGGGACGGGAAACGTGCGAAGATGTCATGGTGTTCCGGCGGTAAGGGAGTGGCGCGGCCCTGTCAAACAATGACAGCGTGGCGGCCTTTCACATCGCATTACCCTGATTTTCGACAAGGAGAGGCTACGTGAAGGATATCCGCACACGACTGGCGGTTTTCGATCTGGACGGCACACTTGTCGATTCCCTGCCTGACCTTACCATCGCATCCAACCATTTGCTGGCAGCCCATGATCTACCCAAGGTTACGACCGGCATCGTCCGCAGCATGATTGGGGACGGCGTGCCCGCTCTCGTGCAGCGCCTTCTTGATCAGGCCGGCTTTCAGGCCCTCGAACTCGATAGGGCCGAAGCCACACGTGAATTCATGTCCTTCTATGCACCGCATGCCACCGAGCACTCCCGTCTCTTTCCCGGCACACTCGAAGCTCTGGGACAGTTACGTGCAATGGGCTGGTCTTTGGCCGTCTGCACAAACAAGCCGACTGAGACTGCGCTCAAGATCCTGCGTGATCTGGACGTGCTTGCGTTCATGACGACCGTCTGCGGTGGTGATACTTTTCCCGTCCATAAACCCGATCCGGCCCATCTGGTGGGAACGATTCACAAAGCGCATGGGAAACCATCCGATACGCTTATGATTGGCGATCACACAAATGACATGCTCGCCGCAAGAAATGCGGGCGTGAAATCCGTTCTGGCTGAATGGGGATATGGAAGTCACACTGTCACGTGTGCGGTAACGGCCCGGTTGCGAGACATTGGAGACTTGCCCCGACTCGCGGAAGACATGCTCCCCGGAGCCTGAACAAAAAAAGAGATGGAACCATTGTCCCGTCTCCTTTTCTGCACGTCATCTTTGACACTGCGGAAGCACAAAGCTTCCGCAGTCATTCCCGAAATCAGGAAAGAACAACATTGCTGCTGGTGAGAGCGCTCTTGTCGCTCACATCAGCCAGCGTCAGCGTCGTCTTGCTGTCGAGATGCAGCGTCAGGCCAGCCGACGAAACTGTGGAGTTATCAAGAATGCTAGCAAAGCTGGACTGCGTCAGGCCGAAACCGGACAGGTCGAGCGTGTTATTGGCTGCCGTGAAATCCTTGATGACATCCGCAGCGCCCGCACCGGTGCGCATGATGTCGAACGTGTTGCCGGCTCCTGCGCCACCCGTCATCGTCATGCTGCTGTTGGCAATGAACGTGTCAGCACCTGTACCGCCCGTAGCGGAGAAATTGCCACCGGAGTTGCCAGCCGCACTGATGAAGGTCAGACCGGCCGAGCCTGTCTGCGTGACGGACTGTGTACCACTACCGCCGGTGATGGACCCACTACGGCTCGCATCGACGGTCAGTGTAGCCGTGTTATCCATGGTCCCGAACAGAACCGACACGTCCTGAGCGGTAATGGTATCGGCTCCCTGAATCGAGCCTGTCACGCTGACACCGCCATAACCGGTGCCGTCGGTACCCGCCTCGTTGATATATGAGTTCTTGAGCGCTCCAACCGTCAGATCCGTTCCAACGGTTTCAATGTGGGAGTTATTCGCTGTGTCGATGTGGCTGGCGCGCCCCAACGTTGCGTCGGAATTTTCCAGATCATGTATCTGAGTCTTCATACCGGCGGTCAGTGTGCCGTTCTTGAACACATCAAAAACAGAATCCGTTCCCGTCGTAACGGTCAGGTCATTACTGTTTGAAAACTGAGATTTGTTGCCGGTAATGATCGTGGCATCATGGGCATTAACGAACGTACTATATGCGCCCGTATTATACGTCCCGCCGCTAACATTCACAAACGTATTGTATGCGACGGATGAACCACTCACCGACCCTGTATAGCCAGTGATCGTATTCAGACCGGCATTAAGGGTAAGAGTGTCGTTCGACGCAGTATTCGAAAAATATATGTTATTATTTGCGCCATAAACAGTCGTATCCAGCGACCCAGACGCATAGACAGTGTCACCGTTCTGCACCGTCATTTTCGCAGCGTCACTGCCTGAATTGACGACAATATCTGTCTGGCCGCTCTGAAGATTGGCCGAATCGCCCGAACCATTCAGAAAAAATTGACCTGTAGTC
Source organism: Acetobacter estunensis (assembly GCF_019083805.1). Lineage (GTDB taxonomy): Bacteria > Pseudomonadota > Alphaproteobacteria > Acetobacterales > Acetobacteraceae > Acetobacter > Acetobacter estunensis_A. The sequence goes on along the minus strand of NZ_JAHRDV010000007.1, from coordinate 129,234 downwards.
GTAACCATTTAGACACCTCAGAAGTCTGTCTATTCGTTTCTTCCGCAGCTTGGAGACTGACACAAAGCTTCTAATTGGTAAACGGAATATCAAAAACTCTTCCACAAAATAAATTTTTAATTATTTTTTAACTAAGGTCCAAGATCTTCTCTTACTGCCTTAACACTCCAAAATACGCCGCTTTCCGCCGAAAATGCTCTAAAACGCTTTCCCTACACCTACCGCTTCAAATGCATACCCGACATACCAGTCATTCGCACGGCGAAATTCTATTCCACTCACTACCTGACGGTCGCCCAGCAGGTTTCACCCCCCATATCCAATCACGCTCTCATTTCCACTTCACTGGACAGCTCTCACCTTTTCCAGCTCAACCGTCATGCGACCGATTTTCGGATGCTCCATGCTGACACGCACTGGCACCAATCCCCGCCCCTCGACATTTTCAAACCACACACTCCCCCCATGGGGCGTTCGCAAGGAGGTGCTTCGGTGTCCCTTCACGAACCCGGCGACCTGATGCCCCATAAAGTCGCAGCGTAACGCGGGCACCCGCCATTCCTTGTCCACGCCGGGCGGCACTTCCACGGCTCCCGTGTGCAACTCCATCCGCGTCAGCCGGATGCCATCGAAAATGTCATAGGTGGCGTCACATCGCCCCGTACTGCGGACGCTCACAAACAGCTTTGCCATTGTCGCCAGAATATCCGCAGCCCCCTGCTGCATCGTATCGGAGACTGGCTCCCGGTCATCCTCGGCCGGCTCAAGTTGCTCGATTTTTGGATTACCGCCGGGATAATGAATGATGACATGGCGCATCATCCCGCGACTCCAGCCGGTACTTTCGTAGAACTGCGGCTTCACCTGCCCCTGTTCAATGCTTCCACGTGCATTCGCATGGATGTTCATCCGCATGAACAGGCTCACCAACCCGTCTGCGCGCGCCTCCATCGTGGTTTCGTAGCGATTGTCCGTCAGTCGGAAGTTCGTCTCGACCGACAGAACCGACAGCCAGTGAGAATAGACCGTGTAACTCAGATGAGAGGAACCAGCAGTGCTCCCGGTTTCCTCATTCCCGGCCTGTGCGGGGAGGGTTCTTCCCCCAAGTGCAGCGAGAAGAAAGGTGATTCCCAGCAGTTTCTTTCCCTGTCTAGGAAAACGAAATCCGGAACGGGACTGAGATCTTGTCTGTTTCATAGGGAAAACTCAGCACGAAGAACAAAAAACAGGCAAGGTGTCACGCTCAGACGCCCACCTCTTTGTCCCGTCGCCGATATCCCAGCAAAGCCGATAGTTCTGCTGCGGAAGAAACCGCCAGACTGGCAATTTTTTCTGGATCACACTCTTCATGGGCAGGTTTGGGCTGACTTAACCCTAGTCCCGCAACCGTCACGCCGCGTGAATCATGGACCGGCGCCGCGAAGCACCACACACCTGCATGGATCTGCTCGTCATCCAGAGCATAGCCAAGCTCAGCCGCTTGATGGATTTCCTTCAGAACTTCGTCAGGCGTCACGGGACACCGCGCCGTCAGAGGCGCGGGCCATGTCGCAAGCGGGTAAAGAGAAATCCACTCCCGCAACGCCGAAGGTGTCATGGCCGCAAGCTGGACCTTGCCCGTGGCCGTGTAAATGGCGGGGAGCTTTAACCCCACATTATAGTGAACGCCCAGTCCCCGCTCACTCGCTCTGCTGGCAAGATAGACCACTTCATCTCCGTCCAACGCACCGAGACTGACAGTGTAATTGCCCAGTTCGGGACAGGCTCCGATGAGATGATGAAACGCCCCAAGCAAATCGCGTGGTGAACTGACATGCGCCGCCCAGTCCAGTAGACGAGGCCCCGGTCGATAACCCGATCCATGTCCACCCGTCTGCTCCAGCAATCCCAGTTCCGTCATGACGGTGACGAGTCCATGAACGGAACTGCGCGGCAGATCGAGCAGGCGGGCAATCTCGCCCGCATTGGGAGGCACTTCACGATCACCAACAAGGTCCAGTATGCGCACGGCACGTCGAAGTGCCGGCACGCTCTCGTTTTCCCTTGTGCCACCCATCACGTTTTCATCCTTGACGCCGCTGGCGGGAATCGCCTATATCCGAGATACGGGATCGTGTTCAATATAATGAACAATAATAAACCGAACACGGTCTCGTCGGGTTCTCTGAAAATTACCCCGCAAGGCGGGCGCGCAGAACCAGCCAACCTTACCCAACAGCCAGACCAATCTGCTTGATGTCGTGGAACGCAAGGTCAGGATTCATTTCCTCCGTGCGACGCATCATGAACGCCGAACTGGCGAGATACACCGGATCACCATCCAGATCATCCGCCATGGACGACCGGTTCGCCACCGCGAACGCCTCCAACTTGGCCTTGTCTCCAGTCACCCAGCGCGCCAGCGAGAACGGCGTAGAATCAAAGCCGATACCCACCCCGTATTCGCCTTTGAGACGTGCCTGAAGCACGTCCAACTGCAGCGTGCCCACCACTCCAACGATCGGCTGCGCACCGTCCTGCGGACGGAACAACTGCACCACTCCCTCTTCCGCCAGTTCCGTCAGGGCCTGACGCAGCTTCTTGGCTTTCATTGCGTCGTCGAGCCGTACACGGCGGAGAATTTCGGGAGCGAAGTAAGGCACACCTGTAAAGCGCAGTTCTTCACCCTCCGTCAGGGTGTCACCGATGCGCAGCGTGCCATGATTCGGGATTCCCACCACATCGCCAGCAAAAGCTTCCTCCGCCAACTGACGGTCGCGCGCGAAGAAGAACTGCGGCGTATGCAGCGCGAAATTCTTGCCTGTCCGCGTATGATGTAGCCTCATTCCACGTGTCAGTCGCCCTGAGCAGACACGGGCAAACGCAATACGGTCACGATGATTCGGGTCCATATTGGCCTGAATCTTGAACACCAGAGCCGTCATACCCGGCTCATCCGCCTTTACGGTGCGTGTCTCCGTCGCCTGATCGCGTGGAGCAGGACCGAAGGCCACCAACGCATCGAGAAGATCGGTCACACCGATCTCTTTCATCGCACTACCAAAGAACACCGGCGTCAAATGTCCCTCATCGAAGGCCTGCCGATCGAACTCAGGCAGTCCTGCCTCCGCCAGTTCCAGATCTTCAGCCAACTGAATCATGCGTGGATCGGACTGCGTCAGTTCCGATGTGACATGCAACTGCTTGTTGTACAGATCATATGTGCCAACGAACGTAGCGGCGCGTCCTACAGGCCAGGTCGCTGGAGAGGTGTCGAGCGCCAGCGAGGACGAAATTTCGTCCAGAAGCGCGAACGGATCCTGCGCCTCACGATCCATCTTGTTGATGAACGTCACGATGGGAATGTCGCGCATCCGGCAGATTTCGAACAGCTTACGCGTGCGGTCCTCAATGCCTTTCGCTGCATCGATCACCATCACAGCCGAGTCAACGGCGGTCAGCGTGCGGTAGGTATCTTCCGAAAAGTCTTCATGACCCGGTGTGTCGAGCAGATTGAAAACACAACCGCCATATTCAAACGTCATCACGGATGTCACGACCGAAATCCCACGATCCCGCTCGATACCCATCCAGTCCGAGCGCGTGCGTCGTCGTTCGCCCTTCGCGCGCACACTGCCCGCCATCTGAATCGCTCCACCGGCACGTAGGATGCGCTCGGTCAGCGTCGTCTTACCGGCGTCAGGATGAGAGATAATGGCAAAGGTGCGACGCCGCGCGATGGCATCGGCAATAGCTGTCTGACCGGCGGGAGCGGATTGCGTCTGGGACATGGCGTGCGGCACTTCTGCAAGGCTTGAGACGGGTCAATCCGCCCCGAAAATGGAAACGCCGGGCGGAGAGACAATCTCCGCCCGGCGCCAGAAATATCCCGACCACATGAGCCGGGTCGTCTCGTCCAAATCAGCGCGAGTAGAACTCGACCACCAAGTTCGGTTCCATCTGCACCGGGTAGGGAACATCTCCCAGCTTCGGCGTACGCAGGAAAGAACCTTTCATCTGACGATGATCGACTTCCATGTATTCCGGCACATCGCGCTCACCCGTCTGAGACGCATCGAGAACAGCCGCGAGCTGCTTGGACTTCTCGCGCACCTCAATCACGTCACCCTCACGCACGAGGTAGGACGGGATGTTCACCTTCTTGCCGTTCACCAGCACATGGCCATGATTGACGAACTGACGCGCCGCGAACGGCGTGATGGCGAACTTCAGGCGGTACACAACGGCGTCCAGACGGCGCTCCAGCAGACCGATCAGGTTCTCGGAGGTATCGCCCTTGCGACGGACGGCTTCCTCATAATATTTGCGGAACTGCTTCTCGCTGATGTTGCCGTAATAGCCCTTCAGCTTCTGCTTCGCCATCAGCTGGACAGAGTAGTCCGAAGGCTTGCTCTTACGACGCTGGCCGTGCTGACCCGGACCGTACTCACGACGGTTGACCGGCGACTTCGCGCGGCCCCACAGGTTGACGCCCAGACGGCGATTGATCTTGTACTTGCTCTCAAGGCGCTTGCTCATATGCGCGCTCTGCTTTCATCTTCGCGGCGTGACAGGCATCAGCCCGTACGCTCGTGGCACCGGTAGTCCTCGTCCAGAATGGAGCGAAGCGGGCGCGTTTCGTATTACTGCCTTTGGGGAGCATACACCCATCAAGGCAGCCGAACCGTCCACGTTCCCGGCAATGGGAGCGGCCTATAGAGGGTCTGACCTCTATTTGTCAATCGCCACCCTCTTCTAGAATCAACCGAAGAAGCCCCGGAAAACGGGCTTCCAGCTCGGTCTCGCGCAGTGCATTCACATGCTCAGTCCCACTCACCGTTGTGCGCACCAGACCGGCCGCCCTCAGAACCCGGAAATGGTGCGACATGGTCGAACGCGGTCGATCCATCGTGAGCGCTGCGCAATTGAGAGCACCGTGCCGTGCCAGCTTTCGCACCATAGCCAGCCGTACGGGATCCGACAGGGCAGCAAACAGCCGACAGATATCCACATCTGCAATAACCGGATGCTCGTAACGCTCCATGGTTCTGCGGCACTCCCTATAGTCTGCACCTGATACGCGAATGAAACGCTCCCGTCATGCAACACCTTGCCTCTTTAAGTTCGACTTTTTTCGAACTATGATCCGGATCGCCTCTCAACAGGCAGGAGATATCCTCATGACCAGCCTTTTCGATCCCATCCGTATCGGTGCCATCAATGCACCCAACCGTATTATCATGGCCCCCCTCACCCGTGGCCGTGCCACTCGCGAGCACGTTCCCACCCCCATCATGGCGGAATATTATGCCCAGCGAGCTAGTGCGGGGCTGATCGTCTCGGAGGCCACCGGCATCAGCCCGCAGGGACTCGGCTGGCCCTACGCACCGGGAATATGGTCCGAGGAACAGGTCGAAGCCTGGAAGCCCGTCACTCAGGCCGTGCACGAGGCCGGTGGACGCATCATCACGCAGATATGGCATATGGGTCGTGCCGTTCACTCCTCAGTAACGGGCGAGCAACCGGTGTCGTCCTCAGTCGGGAAAGCTCCCGGTGAAGTGCACACTTATGAAGGCAAAAAGCCTTACGAAGAGGCCCGTGCTCTAAGGCTGGATGAAATCCCCGGCCTTTTGGACACGTACGAGCGGGCGGCGCGCAATGCGATGGCGGCTGGCTTCGACGGTGTGCAGATTCACGCCGCCAATGGCTATCTGATCGATGAATTCCTGCGCAACGGCGTCAATCACCGCACCGATGCTTACGGTGGGTCACCAGAAAACCGTATCCGCCTGCTTCGCGAGGTCACTGAACGCGTGATCGCCACCATCGGTGCGGATCGTACGAGCGTGCGTCTTTCCCCGAATGGGGAAACTCAGGGAGTGGATGACAGCGATCCGGCGGCAGTCTTTCTTCCGGCCGCCCGGATGCTGTCCGATCTCGGGATCGCGTCACTCGGCCTGCGCGAACCGGGGCCGAACGGAACATTCGGTACCACCACAGTCCCCAAACTCTCTCCGCGCATCCGCGAAGTGTTCAAGGGCGTCTTGATACTCAATTCCGATTACACCCCCGAACTGGCGCAGGAAGCTCTCGATTCCGGCGTGGCCGATGCCATAAGCTTCGGGCGGCCGTTCATTTCAAATCCCGACCTTCCTGAGCGCATCCGGCGGCATCTTCCGTTGGCTCCTGACAATATGAAGACTTGGTACTCACAGGGCACAGAAGGCTATCTCGACTATCCGCCCGCCTCCTGACAGCACAATAAAAAAGGGCATCTTTTGGGATGCCCTTTTTAAATCACGAAACAGCAGCCGCCGATTCTTCGTTCTCTTCTCTATCAGGAGATGGCTGAGGCTCATCCGCCAGATTATTGCCTCCATTCTCCTGCTGATAAGCCGAACGGGAACGGGCCGCCCGTTCCTGACGTTCGATCTGGGCCTGCTGGGCTGCCTGAGCCATGGCGTTCAGAATACGAAAATAATGTTCGGCATGCTGAAAACAGGCCTCGGCCGTCACCCGATCGCCACCGCTTGTCGCATCCCGCCCAAGCTGAAGATATTTCTCGAACAACTGCTGGGCCGTGCCGCGCACCCGCACCTCTGGACCATTGCTGTCGAAGACATGATTACGGTTCAGCGGTATCTGCCCGTTCTGCTGGCGTGAGCCACCGCCGGAGCTTCCTGAACGGTGATTACGGCTGCGCGTACGTTTCATATTCATGGTGTTACCACGACACTTTCCTGTCTCTTCCGGCCATTGCCGGGCTCGAGCCCTGTCAGACCGGTATTGTCCTGCTGTCTGCTTTATCAAGGGTGAGGGGCTGAGGACTGCACAGGCAAATCACTCTTACCAACCTGCTTGAGACCATTTCTGACGACAGATACAAAGCGTATCGTGAAAAGACACGTTTTCCGATGAACCGTCAGACGCTCTGCTACCTTTTGACCACACTATGGCGTCCCATGCAAGGGGAGATCGCACAGTAATAGCCCATGAAAAACACGTCCCTTACGCAGAGGGTGCTTCCAGCACGACAGCACGGGGAATCCGTCCCAGATCGACCCGAATATCCACAACCTTCAGATCAACAGCACGGGCAAGACGCGTCACATCTTCATGCTGCTCAATACCGATCTCGATAACCGCCAAACCACCGGAAACGAGGAGCCGCCGTAGAGCCGGAATCAGATACCGGTATTCCCGCAACCCATCGGCTCCTCCATCCAGCGCGCTGGCCGGCTCATGAGCCGACACCTCAACCATAAGGCCTGAAATGTCGTCGCTCGGAATATAGGGAGGATTGGAGAGAATGACATCGAAGCGTTTCTCCTCCACAGCCGCATCCCAAGCGGAAACCATGAACGCCGCCCGCTGGTCCAAGCCCGTCCTGCGTGCATTCCGCGCCGCAAGCAAAGCCGCTTCAGGGACGCGGTCCACTCCGATCCCGAAAGCCGCTGTATATTCACTCAGCGCCGCAAGCAGCAGACAGCCCGTGCCTGTGCCAAGATCAAGGAAGGTGTAGGCCGCTTCCCGATCAGGACGGTGATCCAGCAACGCTTCGATCAGAGTCTCTGTATCGCCACGTGGCACGAGAGTGTCGGCCGAGACTTCCAGATCCAGTGTCCAGAACCCCTGCCGTCCACTCAGATGCGCCATTGGCTCACCTGCCGCGCGCCGCGCAACCAATGCATCATATGCAAGCGCAGCATTGTCCGACACGGTATCGCCACCGTGTGCAAGCTGCCACGGCACATCATGGCCAGATGCCAGCTCAAACAGCAGTCGCGCCTCGCGCCGCGGCTGCTCAATAGCTTTTACCGCAAGTCGCGTGGTTGCAGCCGCAATTGCCTCACCCACTGTCAGAGCAGCCTTGCCCATCATGAGCCTATGTTGCCGCTGCGCATCAAACTTCCCATATGTCAAACTCTCTTCCGGGCCATTGCGCCCTTCCTCTTCCCATTCCCAGCATGAGGTTCACGCAGCATGAAACGACAGGCCGATCGGAAGCGCTTCCCTCGTTCGTCCTTCCGATTTTTTTGCATATCGGCGCTGTTCGGACTGGGTCTTTTCCCCATTCTGGCTCAAGCAGGCGAATTCAAGGTGGAAGACGGAAAAGCCAGCGAGGAAATCTCCGAGATATCCCGCCTGTACGTAGATGGCGAACTGGCTGCAACCTTTACACTCGACAACCGCACGCCCGAAAAGCAGGCGATCATCCACATATCGGACACGCACGCAGACCATTCCTACGCTCTTTGCGGAGAAATCGTCATTGAGGGGCCAGATGGCCACCCCGTCACACGAGAGGTCAGCAGTGAAGGTACTCTTCATTCACCGGATGGGCATACCTTTCAGGCAATGGGCGCACATGATTTCACCGATTTTTTCCTGATGGATCCGACCAGTCCCTCAACTGCACAGCATACGGCAGGTCGGACAGGCGCCTGCACCGTTGCCACAAGCTAATCGAACACCTTCAATCAGCCATGACAACACAATTGCGACCATTTCTCTTACCCCGGTAAAGGGCACGATCCGCACGCCCCACGATTCGGCCGGGCGTGTCGCCCGGGATGCGCACAGCCAATCCTATACTGCATGTCACAACGATCTCATGCCCTTCATAAACAAGAGGTTCGCGCAACAGCTCATGCAGCCGTCCAACCTGCGTGGTCAGAGCCTGAACGGAGGGAATCGACGTAAACACCACAATCAGTTCCTCTCCGCCGTAACGTCCCGGGACCGCCCCCACTCCACTTCCCTGACGGAGACGGTGTCCGTACTGCTCCAGCACGAAGTCACCGCCCTGATGACCGAGTGTGTCATTGATGGCTTTGAAATGGTCGATATCGATAAGAGCCACCGCCATCAGATCATCCGGTCCGATCGAATTCATCAGACTCTCCAGTTCGTCGCACACAGCGCGCCGATTGAGCAGGCCCGTTAGCACATCGACCCGGGATTGCTGACGCAACTGCGCCTGCATTTCCTCCATGAAGCGAGTCCGTCCCCGCACGGCCTGCTCGATATGCCGACGCCGCGCGGCCGCGACAGCTCTGAAAGTAATCATTCCGCCCACGACCAGAACAAGAACACTGCAGAAGCCCCACACAATCATACGGGTCGTGAACGAAGCCCCTTTGGTCTGAGCCGCATGGAAAGACGCAGCGGTGGCGGAACGCCCGTACAGGACGTCCACCGCCTGCACGTCGAAGGAAATCTGCTTTCCTTTCATATCCGGCCATGTGACGAACATGGCCGAAGTTTCGTGCTCATCCTCATCCAGCGGCATCAGGTGATAATGGTACCGCAGGCTGCCATGCCCCACAAAAGTGGGGGCGACATATTCCAGCCGCAACTCCTGATGACCCTCCGCCTCATCCATCGGTCTGGACAGCAGATCAACAGATCCAAGCCGAGCTGACGTGATGCGCGTATGCAATTGAGGCAATGCCGGAAGATGCGCAGGATCTGTCAGACGGGAAAGCCCTCCCTCGGTCCCGAACCACATCGTTCCATCGTCATCTTCACTGATGGCGCCGGGAAGTATCGCGTTGGAGGTCAGTCCCGAACTCGTATCCAGATGCGTCCAACCGGAAGGGGAAAGAATATCCAGCCCCTGAAGTCCCCCCATCCATATCCAGCCCCGACTGTCCCGGAACAAAGCCTGCACGAGCCCCTGTCCATGCACGCCATCGGCACCCGTGACCGTCGCCTCTCCTTCCTCCGGAAGTGTCACCTTCCGTACGCCACCCCGCTCTCCCGCGATCCAGACATCGTTATTGGTCGAGACCGCCATCAAGCGACCCGCTCCAATGCCCTGTTCTTCCACATCGATTTGCGGGTCGAAGACATCCTCAGCCGCTTTCTGACGAAAAAGCACCGTATCGGTCAGCACGAGCAGACGACCGAACTGATCGAGAGACAGCGCATTGACGCGCCGATCCCGCAAACTTAGAGGACGCGGCAATCGAGCAGGCGGGTGCACCGGATCATCCAGCCTGACGAGACCCGTCATCGTGCCAACCCACAGACGGCCAGCACTATCGACGTCAAGAGCACCGGTAAGGGACGAGAGCGAGGCAAGACGCTGCACACGGCCCGTCAGAACATCCAGTCGCAGGAGCGTTCCACTCTTTTCAACGATCCACAGTGCGCCATCCGTGCTGCGCACCATCGACTTTACGTCAATATCGTAATGCGCAAGCGGTGTTGTCAGATCGCCTCCTTCGGCAATCGTATAACGGAACAAACCGTTCGAAGTCGCCAGCCATACGGCGTTGCCTCCTTCCCGATGAACGATGCTGACATGGGAGGGAGCGTGTTCACCTTGCGGCGAGACGGATTTCCAGAAAGGAAAGCCCGCCACTCTCATAACACCACGTTCCGCACCTGCCAGCCACAAACCGTTTTCACGGTCCACAAAGGCCGCCGTCACGTCCCGCCGCCCATACCCCGGCAACGAGTCCATCTCACGCCATGCGCCATCCGGCGAACGGACCATCAGGGTTTCACCAACCGACGTCACCACTGAACCGCCCTGCATTTCGACGACGAAAGAAGGCCGGAAATTCCCTACATTACCGGAACGGGAAGGAAGAGGTTCGGCATGTACATCGCCCTTGACGCCGATACGCAGCAAATGCGTGGCACCGCGTGCGGTAACTCCTCCGTCGGGAGCGGCCGTTAATGCGTTCCAAGTCTCCGAAGGTACACCTTGTTGTTTTCCAAAAACAACCAACGCACCATTCCGCACACGACACAGAGCACCACCTCCGCATCCCATCCACAACGTGTCCGCCTGAACCGCGAGACTTCCCAGCGCAGACGCATCCAGAGCCACATCATCGATAAGCGTGGAATTACCGGGAGCAGTTAATGCAAATCGTTCAACGAGTGGGTCTTCGTTTTTCCGGGACCGCACACGCCAGAGCGCACCCCGCTCATCCATGACGATAAAATCATGAGCGAACGCGGCTACCCGCATCCGACGACCAGACACCGGCAGAGGGACGTGCCGGAAAGCGCCATCCGCCCGCAACCACACACCATCATGGGCGACCACCATCAACTGATCGGACGCCTCCGAGGCCGCAAGCGCGCTTACATCCGTCAGATTTCCATGATCGCCGACATCGACGCGCGTGAATTCCCCACCCGAGCTGACATAGAGACCCGCATGGCCACCTATGTACAGAAAACCGTCCCGGTCCTGAGCAAATGCCTGCACCGCCGATGCGCTCAGTCCCCCCTGCCCGTCAAACAGCCTTACGGTCTGAGCAACGGCTGGACTTCCTACGCAGGCTCCCAACAAGACACCAAGTGTCAGAGCGGCAATCGAGAGCGCCGCCCTCTTACGGCCCCATGCCCGCCGTCTCTGGAGACGCTTCGGGTAATCTACATATCCTGAATGACGCACGGCGGCTCAAACTGCCTTCATGAAATGAATACAGTTCGGTTCTAAAGACTGCACCTTGTCGCAAGGTTAAGGGCTCTTCAAAGCCCCTCCGATGCCAGAAGCGCTGCCTGATCTTCCTGAATGAGCGCGTCCACGATCTCATCCATTTCGCCCAACATGACGCGGTCGATCTTATGCAGGGTCAGCCCGATACGATGATCGGTCACCCGTCCCTGCGGGAAATTGTAGGTCCGTATCCGCTCGGAACGGTCCCCCGTACCTACCTGCGACCGGCGATCGGCCGCCCGGCTTTCATGCAGGCTGAGACGCTGCTGCTCATAAAGACGCGAACGCAGGATCTTCATCGCCTTGGCTTTGTTCTTGTGCTGGCTCTTCTCTTCCTGCATCGCCACGACGACACCCGTCGGCAAATGCGTGATCCGCACGGCGCTCTCGGTCTTGTTGACGTGCTGACCACCTGCGCCGGATGCCCGATAAACATCGATGCGCAAATCGCCTTCATCGATCTGGACGTCCACTTCCTCCGCTTCCGGCAACATTGCCACCGTGACGGTCGAGGTATGAATACGGCCCTGGCTCTCGGTTGACGGCACCCGCTGCACACGGTGCACACCGGATTCGTATTTCAGCCGCGCGAATACACCCTTGCCACTGATTGTCGCGATACCTTCACGCAGACCGCCTAGTTCGCTCTCGTCATACTCCATGATCTCGAAGCGCCAGCTACGCAGATCGGCATAGCGTCGATAAGCACCGAACAGTTCGGCGGCGAACAATGCCGCTTCGTCCCCACCCGCTGCAGGACGTATCTCCAAGATGGCGCTGCGCTCGTCCGCAGCGTCCCTTGGCAGCATGGCCAATCGGACTTCCTGCTGCAGGGAACCGATGCGCTCACGCAAAACAGGAAGTTCCGCCTCGGCCAGCGCCTTCATGTCCGCATCGGCAAGCATCTGTTCCGCTTCACGCTGCTCCACCTGCGCCGTTCGCAAGGCGTTGATGTGCGCCACGAGTGGCTCCAATTCAGCGTATTCACGCGAGGCTGCCGTGAACTCCTCGCCGGTTATTCCACTGGCAAGCCGAGCTTCCAGTTCCTCACACCGCGCGACAATCTGATCCAGACGGGCGTCGAGACTCACTCTGCCTCTCCGCTCCGATCGCTCCTGATCGCACCCACCAGATCAGCCTGCACAATCTCGATCTGGCCACCCGTCCCAAGGTTACGCAACTGCACAGTACCGTTGGTGATTTCCGCTTCACCAAGGATTACCACATGGGACGCACCCACCTTGTTGGCCCGCTCCATGCGCTTGCGCATATTGCCGCGATAACCCATTTCTGCACGCACACCGGCTGCACGCAAACGGTTCAGCACGCCAATGGCCGCAATCTGTGCCTCATCACCTGCGGGAATAACAACCACGGGGGCGACAACCACCGGCGTGTCATCGAGCATCATCGCGAGGCGTTCGATCCCACCGGCCCACCCGATGGCTGGAGTCCGAGGACCACCCATTTCCGCTACGAGGCCGTCATAGCGCCCTCCTGCCAGAACAGTGCCCTGTGCGCCCAGACGAGCCGTCACAAACTCAAACGCTGTATGACTGTAGTAATCCAGCCCGCGAACAATGCGTGGGTTTTCCTGATAAGCCACTCCAAAGGCATCCAGAGACTTACGAAGTTCGTCCCAGAAACGCCGCGACTCATCGTTGAGATAGCGCTCCAGCGTCGGGGCGTCTTTCACCAACTCCTGATCGGCTGGGGCCTTGCTGTCGAGAATACGCAAGGGATTCTTTTCCAACCGAACCAGACTGTCTTCCGACAGGCGATCACGGAAATCCGAAAAATATTCCACCAGCGCATCCCGCCAGGCGGTGCGGCTGGCCACATCGCCCAACGTGTTCAGTTCCAGACGCACCTCGTCCACCAGACCGAGCGCCTCAAGCACATCACGCCCCATGGCGATCGCCTCGGCATCGGCCAGAGACTCGGCCGGACCGATCAACTCGGCTCCGATCTGATGGAACTGTCTGTAGCGACCTTTCTGCGGGCGCTCATAACGAAACATCGGCCCCGCGTAGAACACCTTCTGCGGCAGCGATTGTGTCAGACCGTTGGTGACAAGTGCCCGGCAAATCGCCGCAGTCCCTTCGGGCCGCAGTGTAAGCGATTCACCACCACGGTCCGTGAACGTGTACATTTCCTTGGACACGACATCCGAGGTATCCCCGAGCGAACGGGCAAAAACACCCGTGTCCTCGAAAATCGGTGTGGACCATTCCTCAAAGCCGTATGTGCCCGTGATGCGACGCGCCGTCTCAATGACATGCGCGTGACGCCGCTGCTCCTCACCGATCAGATCGTGGGTTCCGCGTACTGGCTGAACGGCGCTCAAGGACATTCTCCGGACTTCAGGGGAAACAGTAAGAACAGACGGGAACGGCCTGCCGTTCCCGTAACTGCTTATTTCGCGCTTGCGAGATCCGGCAGCGCAGCCTCGATGCCTTCCGCCTTTTCCTTGGCTTCCTCGGCCTCGATATTGGCGACACGCTCTTCCACCAGATCGACGATGTGATCGATCATGGAATCCGCCGGGATCGTGTGATCCTGCTTGCCCGCCGAATACACCATGTGGCGACCCGATCCACCGCCGGTCACGCCCAAGTCGGTCATCAGTGCTTCACCCGGCCCGTTCACCACGCAACCGATGATGGAGAGCGTGAGAGGCGTCTTGATATGCGCCAGACGGTCTTCCAGCGTCTGCACGGTCTGGATCACATTGAAGCCCTGACGCGCGCAGGATGGGCAGGAGATGATCTTCACACCACGATGACGCAGGCCGAGGGATTTAAGAATATCCCAACCCACCAGCACTTCTTCTTCCGGCTCGGCGGACAGGGAGACGCGCATGGTGTCACCCACGCCAGCCCACAGCAGGTTGCCCAGACCGATGGAGGACTTCACCGTGCCCGCACGGCGGCTGCCTGCCTCGGTAATACCGATGTGAAGCGGATGGTCGCATGCATCGGCCAATTGCTGGTAAGCGGCCACAGCAAGGAACACGTCCGAGGCTTTCACGCTGATCTTGAACTCATGGAAATCATGATCTTCAAGAATCTTTGCGTGCTCCAGAGCACTTTCCACGAGCGCATCGGGGTTCGGCTCACCGTATTTCTCAAGCAGATGCTTCTCCAGCGAACCGGCGTTCACACCGATGCGGATGGAGCAGCCATGATCCTTGGCCGCGTTGACCACTTCGCGCACACGCTCGGCGCTGCCGATATTGCCCGGATTGATGCGCAGGCACGCCGCACCGGCTTTCGCCGCTTCAATGGCGCGCTTGTAGTGAAAGTGGATGTCCGCGACGATGGGAACATTCACTTCCTGCACGATCTCGGCAAGCGCTGCCGTGCTTTCCTCATCGGGACAGGAAACGCGGACAATGTCCACACCCGCCAGCTCAGCGCGACGGATCTGGGCGATCGTGGCCTGCGCGTCGCTGGTCAGCGTGTTGGTCATGGTCTGCACCGAGATCGGCGCGTCACCACCCACGGCGACTTTGCCGACGTGAATCTGACGCGACTTGCGGCGCTCGATCTGCTGGTAGGGGCGATAGCCACTCATCGTTCAATCCTCCTGTCGAGGCGACGGCCGAAGCCAAGTGAGACGCGCCGGACGGCACGCGCGTGAATTTGGGGTCTTCCTGCCAAACTTGCAGGACAAAAGCCAGAGAGGAAGGGCAACCGCTCCATCAGGCCCGGCCTGTGTGACATTCATGTCCCGTATCCGGACCGGTCATCAGGGATGCGTAGCTCCCATTCCCTGCAACTGCCGGGCGTTGAGATCATCGGCGGACATCTCGTGACGCTCGACTTTCGGCTGACGCACCCGGGGCCGCACCGGCGGCGGGGGCAGAGGCATATCCGCCGTCGCCCCGGAAGATGCCGCATCATCGGGGGTATGCGCAACGGGGAGAACGGGTGGAGGCACATCTCCCGGTGGGGCCGGCGCCGCCAAAGTGCCATCGAGAATGGCCTCCGCCGACAGCGGCATGTTGCGCCGGACCGCCCCGTTTCGACCGAGCGGCGCCGTCGTCATGTAGCCTGACGCCAGCCGGATTCCCCCCGCATTGCCCACGGTAAAAGTGAAGGGCCCACCCTCTTCCGGTGGGGACCATGTGTCGCCCGGCTGCATGATGTGATCGTAGATGCTGTGCCCTTCCCCATCGCGCACCTGCACCCAGCTTGCCGCCACAGCACGAATGACCGGTGCATCGCTCGGCGGAGAAGACGTGGCAGCATCTGCCGGTTTAGCAGCCTCATCCACTGGCTGATTAGGAAAAGCCTGCGTAGTGACCGGGAGAGAGGTATCTGCGTCTGGCGTCCCCGCCATGACAGAGGCAGCCGGCATATTTCCGTTTCCAGCCGCGACCGGCGCAGGCGGGGACGTGTTGGCGGACGGAGGAGCCTGAGGCAGAGGCGATGGACCGCTCTGCGGCATGACGGAAGCGATCTGTGGCGAGGGAGACGCGGACTTGCCCATGCCGGGAATAACACTCGCAACAGGCGGCACGCGCTCCAGTGGCATGGGATCATGGCCGACGAGCGTGTACCAACCCGCATAGGCTCCCACGATCACCACCAGACCGAGCAGCACAAGCGCGCCTGCCGGAACGGTCCTCTCGGGTGGGGGAGCGGGAAAGACCAGATCGACCTTACGGGTCGCTCCCCGCACTTCGTGCTTGAACCGTCGAACCATCTCTTCGGCGGGAAAGCCCAGTGCCGTCGCGTAGGTGCGCAGGAAACCAATCGCGTAAGAGCCCGCAGGCATACCGTCCGCACGATTATGTTCGAGCGCATCGAGATAGTCCGCGCGGATTCGCAACCATTCCGCCACATCGGGAAGCGCCCAGCCCAAAGTCTCGCGGCGGGTGCGAAGCGCCTGCCCTACGCCGAGTGCGTGAAAATCCGGCAAGGGAATATTCGCGGGATCCACGGAAGAGGTCTCCGTTACCGGCCCTGTTTCCGTCATGTGTCCCACGGTCATCGGGCCTTCGCCCGGACCGGCAGCATCCTGTCCGTTCCGTTCATCGGCGCTCCCGCTCACACTCAGTTTCCCCGTCTGCTGCTCCGATGCGCAAGAGCTGCCACCGCCTGCTCGACAAGTTCCCCGATGATCTCGCGAACAGGCTGCACAGCTTTCACCATCCCCACGGACTGGCCCGCCATGACGGAGCCGTTTTCCACGTCTCCCTCAATCACCGCTCGCCGCAGGGCGCCGGCCCAGAAATGCTCGATTTCAAGCTGGGCCGCATCTTTCTCAAGCTCACCCGCCTGCACACGACGCACGACATCCGCCTGATGCGCGAGGAAGTTCCGGCTCCCCTCATTGACCAGCCCGCGCACGGGAATGACCGGAAAGCGCGGATCAAGTTGCACCGACGTCATGGCGTCACGCGCATTGGCCCGCACAAAAGCCGCCTTGAACTTGGGATGGGCAATACTCTCTTCCGCCGCAGCAAACCGTGTGCCGATCTGCGCGCCCGCCGCTCCCTGCTCAAGAAAGCCCACGATCGCATCCCCACGGGCAATACCGCCCGCCACGAACACAGGCACATCCGTCACATGCGGCAGGATCTCCTGCGCCAGCACGGTCAGCGACACGGGGCCAACATGCCCCCCTGCTTCCGCGCCTTCGATCACCAGTGCGTCCACCCCCATGCGGATCAGACGCTTTGCCAGCACCAGAGCCGGCGCGAACGCTACCACTTTTGCGCCGCCGTCCTTGGCGATCCGAATGGCTGAGGCAGGCGGAATGCCTCCCGCCAGCACGATATGCCCGACACCGGCCCGCAGACAGACCTGTACAAGCTCATCAAGCTGCGGGTGCATGGTAATGAGGTTGACGCCAAAAGGCTTCTTCGTCAGCGCCTGCGTACCGGCAATCTCGGCTTCCAGCAGTTCCGGTGTCATCGCCCCGCAGGCAATGACACCAAATCCTCCGGCGTTCGAGATCGCAGCGACGAGATTACGCTCGCTCACCCACGACATCGCGCCACCAAGAATGGCGAACTCGGTGCCAAGAAAAGCGGTTCCCCGCGCCCACAGACGATCGAGTTCCAACCGGGCGGCGGTACGTTCGCTGTCCGTAAGAGCCGCAGATTGTGTGGAAATGTTGCTCATTGAATCCGCCGATTACGCTGCGTCAAGCCCGTAGGCTGTGTGCAGGGCCCGCACCGCAAGCTCGGTGTATTCGGATGCGATCAGTACCGAGACCTTGATCTCGCTGGTGGAAATCACCTGTATGTTGATGCCGCGCTTGGACAGAGTGCGGAACATGGTGCTGGCCACACCGGCATGCGACCGCATGCCCACACCCACAACACTAATCTTGGTCACGGCGTCATCGGTGGCCAGTTCGCCATACTGGATATCGTCGCGCAGGGACTCCAGCACCGCGACCGCACGCGGCAGGTCGGTCTTGCTGGTGGTGAAGGTCATGTTAGTGGAGGCGTCTTCACCCGTGCTCTGCACGATCATATCGACATTGATGTTGTTTTCGGACAACGGCCCGAAAATGGCGGCGGCAATACCCGGACGGTCGGGGATGCGGCGCATCGAGATCTTCGCTTCGTCACGCGAATAGGCAATGCCGGTAACGAGTTCCTGTTCCACGATTTCGTCCTCATCTACCACCAGCGATCCGGGCAGACGACAGTCTGCTGCGGGGGCCTGGTCAACAAAGCTGGAGAGCACCTGAACGCGCACATGCTCCTTCATCGCCAGCTCAACGCTGCGGGTCTGGAGCACCTTGGCACCTACGGACGCCAATTCCAGCATTTCTTCGTAGGTAATACGCTCAAGCTTGCGCGCCTTCGGCACAATGCGCGGGTCAGTGGTGTAGATGCCGTCCACATCCGTATAGATGTCGCATCGATCCGCTTTGACCGCCGCCGCGATGGCAACGGCCGACGTGTCCGAACCGCCACGCCCCAATGTGGTGATACGCCCGGACGGTGCCACACCCTGAAAACCCGCGATAACCGGGACTTCTCCAGCCTGCATACTCGCGATCAGCGCATCGCCGGCGATGGAGTCGATGCGGGCCTTACCATGCGCCTCATCCGTGCGGATGGGCACCTGCCACCCCTGCCACGACCGCGCGGACACGCCCAGATTTTGCAGGGCGATGGCCAGAAGGCCGCTCGTCACCTGCTCACCGGTCGCCACCACGGCGTCATATTCTCTCGGGTCATAGAGTGGAGAAAGAGACTCACAGTATCCAACCAGACGATTGGTGGTGCCCGACATGGCCGACACCACGACCGCGACCTGTGCCCCTGCTTCGACCTGCGCGCGAACGCGGTCGGCCACTGCCCGGATACGATCGAGATCGGCAACGGACGTGCCGCCGAACTTCATCACGATCCGGCCTGCCTTGCGCTCCATGATCCAACCCGTCTCCACTCTGCGCCTCCCGGCCCGCCGGGAAGATCGTGCCGCGACCGTCCCGTCTTACACACGGAACCGCCGGTTCATTATGCCGTCACGCGCGCCATGACCGAAATATCCGCCAGCTCCGTGGAGCGTCCGCGGCACCAGAAAAGCCCCTGAACCCGGACGTTCACCACGACGAAGCATTGCGAAGGCGTGCAAAGCGCGTCACATAACCTCGCCCCCGGCTTACGTCCAGCCGCGTTGACAGATGAAAGGGTTCGTTCTCATGCATTCGGCACATGGCGTAGACTGGTCCGAAACCGGCGTCGCGACACCAACACCGGATTCGACAGAACACAATGCCGATGGTGGCTCGGTCTCTCCCGAGGAAATCGCCCGCTTTGGCGCGCTGGCCCGTCAGTGGTGGGATCCAACTGGTCCGATGCGCCCGCTTCACGCCATGAACCCGCTACGCATCGGCTGGATCGACCGTCACCTACCTCTTCGCAGCCGCAAGCAGCCACGCCTGCGCGTGCTGGATCTCGGCTGCGGCGCGGGCCTTGCCAGCGAGGCTCTTGCTCGAGCCGGTCACGACGTTCTGGGGCTGGATGCGTCCGCCGAAGGCATCGCCGCCGCGCGTGCGCATCTGGCCGCCAATCCACTACCCGAGTCCGCAGGCTCCCTCACCTACCGCGTGGGCAGCGCGGAGACATTGGTGGAGGAAGGTGAGACATTCGATGCCGTGGTGGCGCTGGAAATCATTGAGCATGTCACCAATCCGGCGGCCTTCGTCGCCATGCTGGCGCAGCTTTCCCGGCCGGGCGGCCATGTCTTCATCTCCACGATGAACCGTACGCTCCGCGCGCTGGCCTTCGCCAAGATTGGCGCGGAATACGTCATGCGGCTGCTGCCCATCGGCACACACGAATGGAAGAAGTTCATCACACCGGGCGAACTCGCGGCCTTCGGTCGCAAGGCCGGATTGCGGCTGGACGACGCCGCCGGAATGACGCCCGACCTGCTCGGCAATCACTGGCGCGAAAGCCGGGATCTGGCCGTCAATTACATCGCGGCGTTTTCGCGTTCCTGACCTCTATGGGCGGGCAATGCGCGCAAGCGCGGCCCGCTCCTCATCCACCATGTAGTCGCGGGTGAACGGCACAGCGTCGATGCTGCGCGTCAACTGAAGCTGGAAGTTCATGTGTCCCTGCACACGGAAGGACAGTTCCGCGCCCGCGAGATAGAACTCGAACATGCGGCAGAAACGCTCATCGTAGATCTTCGCCGCGTCCGCGCGATGTGCGGCGAACCGCTCCCGCCAGATACTGATCGTGCGGGCATAGTGCAGCCGCAAAACCTCACAATCCGTCACCCACAGGCCACTGTGCTCAATGGCCACGAACGTCTCACTCAGACTCGGGGAATACCCACCGGGGAAAATGTATTTGGCAATCCACGGATTGGTGGTGCCCGGCCCGTCATTGCGCCCGATGGAGTGAAGCAGAGCCACGCCGTCATCGGCCAGCACGTCACGCACTTTGTCGAAAAAAGTCCGGTAATGACCGATGCCGACATGCTCGAACATGCCGACAGACACGATACGGTCGTAACGTGTGCGGACCTGTCGGTAGTCCAGAAGCTCAAACCGCACCCGATCGCTCAGGCCCGCTTCCGCTGCCCGCGCGCGCGCCGCCTGAAGCTGCTCGGTTGAAAGAGTGATCCCAGTCACGACGGCGCCGTAATCGCGTGCCAGCGTCAGCGCCGTGCCACCCCAACCGCATCCGATGTCGAGCACGGACAACCCCGGACGATCCAGTTTCAGCTTGGCGGCAATGTGGTGTTTCTTGGCGTCCTGCGCTTCATCCAGCGTTTCATTGCCCGTGCGGAAATAGGCACAGGAATACTGCCAGTCACGGTCAAGAAAGAGCCGGTAAAGCCGCTCATCGAGATCGTAATGATGCGCCACGTTGCGGCGTGAACGGGATTCGGGATTGAACTGGATCCAGCGACGACGGACCATTCGCGTGGCTGCTGACAATGCCTCCCCCACATGACCGGAGGAGTACATGGCGTTGAGCATCAGGACATGCAGCAGATCGTACAACGTGCAGCCCTGCGGCGTAACACCGCCATCCATATAGGCTTCCCCGAACGCAAGGCCGGGGTTGAGGAAGAAGCCGCGCTCGGCCGCTTTCGTCACAAAACGCAGTCCCGCATGGGGGCCGAGTTTGCTGCCCTCGTAACGTGTGGTCTTTCCGTCCGCGAACGTGACGTCCAGACTGCCTTCACGAATGAACCGCGACAGGATGGGATCAAGAATCGACGTCGTGAGCATGGGGTCCGCCTTCTGCTGGGTCGCTGCGTCTCCCATACGGCGATGCTTCCCGAAATGCACGTCCGCAACAGCGATCTTCAGAATAAGTCCAGCCGCTACAACGCAAAAAGGCCCGAGCGAACACCGCCCGGGCCTTTTTGTCTGTCCTTTTGGAAAAGGAGGAGAAACCGTCAGGCGACGGGCTCTTCACCTTCCGCAGGCTCAGCCGTCTCGACAATCTCGCCGGTCACTTCGGCAATTGTCGGCTCGGCTTCTTCTTCCTCTTCGTCATCGAGACCGATGACTTCACCACGTGCCTGACGCTCCGCTTCTTCGTTCGAGCGAGCGACATTGACGCGCACCAGAATGGAGACTTCCGGGTGCAGTGCGACGCGCACGTCGTACAGGCCCAGCGTCTTGATCGGGTGCGGCAGGAACACCTGATTACGGGTGATGGTCAGGCCCGCTTCGGTCGTCGCCTGAGCGATGTCACGGGTGGAGACCGAACCATACAGGTTGCCGCTGTCGCCAGCCTGACGGATCAGGATGACCGACAGGCCTTCCATGCGCTCGGAGAGACGCTCGGCCTCTTCGCGACGCTTGATGTTCTGGGCCTCAAGCTGAGCGCGCTCCTGATCGAAACGCGCGCGGTTGGCGGCGTTCGCACGGATGGCCTTGCCCTGCGGCAGAAGGAAATTACGGGCATAGCCCGGCTTTACCTTCACGAGTTCGCCCATCTGGCCGAGATGCTCGACCCGCTGGAGCAGGATGACTTCTGTAGCAGCCATGATCGCTTCTCTCCTCAGCCCACGACGTAGGGCAGCAGGGCAAGGAAGCGGGCGCGCTTGATGGCCTGAGCCAGCTCACGCTGCTTCTTTGCAGACACTGCGGTGATACGGCTGGGGACGATCTTGCCGCGCTCGGACAGGAAGCGGCTGAGCAGACGAACGTCCTTGTAATCGATCTTCGGCGCGTTCGGACCCGAGAACGGGCACGACTTGCGACGACGATAGAACGGGCGGCGGGCACCAACAGCTGTACGGCGCTCGCCCGGATTGACCTGGTTCGTGTCGGACATATCTCTTACTCCGCAGCAGCCGGGGCGTCGGCCTGAGCCGCCTGCGCCTTGTTCTCACGCTCTTCACGGGCGCGATATTCCTCACGGTCACGATCCTCAGGACCACGACGCGAGGAGCGACCGCTGTCAAAGCGACCCGACGGCTTCGGACCACGGAAGCCGCGCTCACCGCGCTCATCCTTGCGGGTCAGAACCGGCGACGGATTCTCGTCGATCTCTTCCACGCGCAGGTTGAGAACACGCAGCACGTCTTCGTTCAGACTGAGCAGACGCTCGACCTCACGCATCGTCTCGGGCTTCGCATCGAGACCGAGAAGCAGATAATGCCCCTTGCGGTTCTTCTTGATGCGGTAAGCGAGCGAGCGCAGACCCCAGTATTCCTGCTTCTTCACCGAGCCGCCGTCAGCTTCAAGCTGGCTGCGGATCATGTCGGCGATAGCCTCGACCTGCTGCTGGTTGATATCGTTACGTGCAATCAGCACGGTTTCGTACAGTGGCATTCAGCCCTCCGGATTGTTCAACCCGTCCGTTGCGAACCGTTCCGCAACATGGCGTCATCCGCAGGGACACACGCCTCGGGTATAGCCGGCAGCGATGCCACGCCGCCAGCAGGGAAGATGGCGCATCAAGCATGAATGCACCCGCAAGACAAGGTTTTTCTCAGGCCCGCAGGCGTTCCGGGATGGGCATTCCAAGCCGGTCGGGGATGTTCCACTCTTCCCGCACTACGCCAATGATGCGGAAACCGGCGGCGAGATAATTCGGCAGCGCGCGCGGATGATCTGCCGTACAGGTGTTGACCGTCAGCCGACGGGGCTCAGCCGACCAGGCCAAAGCGACCACGGCATGCAGGAAAGCGCGCCCGATGCCGCGTCCGATATTCTCGGGGAACAGGCCGAAATAGGCCAGATTGACCGTGCGGGGCGCCTTGATTTCCAACTCGAAGAAGCCGCGGGGCTCATCGCGTTCCTTGAGCAGAAAGATCGAGCGGCAGGGATCGGCCAGAATGTGGGCCAGATCCGTATCCGATCGCACCTGCCGCATCCACCAGCAGTAGTCATGCCCTACCCGCCCATGGATCGCGCGATACTCCGCGACCGAGAGATCGAACTGCTGCTCGATCCACCACCCTTCGGGCAGAACGGGAACCGGCCTCCGCGGCGGATGGTGCATGTCGAGAAAGGTGACATCCACCACGATCCGCGTTGTCGGCTCCATTGGATCAGTTATCGTCGAGGAAGGAACGCAGCTTGCGGCTACGGCTCGGGTGCTTGAGCTTGCGCAACGCCTTCGCTTCGATCTGGCGAATACGCTCACGCGTCACGTTGAACTGCTGCCCGACTTCTTCCAACGTGTGGTCGGTGTTCATGCCGATGCCAAAACGCATACGCAGCACACGCTCTTCACGCGGGGTGAGCGAAGCCAAGACGCGGGTCGTCGCTTCGCGCAGATTGGTCTGGATTGCGGCATCCAGCGGAATGATGGCCGTCTTGTCCTCAATGAAGTCACCAAGGTGACTGTCTTCCTCATCACCGATCGGCGTTTCCAGCGAAATCGGTTCTTTGGCGATCTTGAGAACCTTGCGCACTTTTTCAAGCGGCATGCCCAGCTTCTCGGCCAACTCTTCCGGCGCTGGTTCACGCCCAATTTCATGCAGCATCTGGCGTGATGTGCGCACGAGCTTGTTGATCGTCTCGATCATATGCACTGGAATACGGATAGTGCGCGCCTGATCGGCAATCGAGCGCGTGATCGCCTGCCGGATCCACCATGTGGCGTAGGTCGAGAACTTGTAACCGCGGCGATATTCAAACTTGTCCACGGCCTTCATCAGACCGATGTTGCCTTCCTGAATCAGGTCGAGGAACTGGAGACCACGGTTGGTGTATTTCTTGGCAATGGAGATCACGAGACGCAGATTGGCCTCGATCATCTCTTTCTTGGCACGCGCGGAATCACGCTCACCACGCCCGACGGTGGCATAGACACGCCGGAACTCGCCAACCGCCAGACCCGTATCCTGTGCCAGTTCGGCAACCTGATTACGCAGATCCTGCATGGTCTCGGCATGCTTGGCGAGCAGGTTTTTCCAGCCCTTGCCCGGCAGCGTGGCAACCATCTCCATCCATGCCGGCTCAAGTTCATGGCCGCGATACTTCAGCAGGAAATCGTCACGCGAGATCTTGCAGCTCTCGGCCAGACGCAGCATCCGTCCTTCAAGCGCGTTGAGGTTTCGAAACAGCTCCTTGAGCTGCATGACCAGTTCCTCGATGCGGTTGTTATGCAGATGAACCTGCTCAACCTTGGCCACCAGTTCCAGCCGGAGCTTCTGATAAGCCTTCTCGGTCTTGTCGGTTGTCTCTCCGCCCGTGACCAACGCCTCAAGACGCTTGTCCTGCATCTTCTGCAGCTTCTCATAGAGAGGCTCGATCTCATCGAACTGTGCCAGAATGTCAGGCTTGAGCTTTTCTTCGAGCGCAGACAGGGAAAGACCCGGACCTTCGCCCTCAGCGGCGTCCGCGTCCTCTGCCTCATCCTCATCGGACTCCTCGGCTGCCTCTTCGCCCTCTTCTCCCTCAGCGACAACCTCGGGGCCATTCTGCTCGGCCTGCATTGCCTCTAGATCGACGATATCGCGCAAAAGCATGTCGCCGACCTTCAGACGCTCATGCCACGAAATGATGGCGCGGAAGGTCAGTGGGCTTTCGCACAGCCCCCCGATCATCTCGTTGCGACCGGCCTCGATCCGCTTGGCGATGGCGATCTCGCCCTCACGCGAGAGCAGTTCCACCGAACCCATCTCACGGAGGTACATGCGCACAGGATCGTCCGTACGCCCCAGATTTTCGCTGACATTGCCGGAAGCGCTGGCGCCGGCCTCGGCTGGCTCAGCTTCTTCCTCTTCCTCCTCGTCTTCCTCTTCGTCCTCGGAAGACGAGGAGGAAGAGGAAGACGACTTGGCGGCCGGAGTTTCCGTGTCCTCGTTATCCTCACCTTCAACGACCTGAATACCCATCTCCGAAAGGATGGCCATCACGTCCTCGATCTGCTCGGAGGACATCTGATCCTGCGGAAGGACCGCGTTCAGTTCGTCAAACGTGATATGACCACGCTCGCGCCCCTTCGCGATCAGGCGTTTGACGGCGCCAGACCGGGTATCGAGGAGCGTATTGTCACCGTCCTGGTCACCTGAGGTCGCAGCAGTCCCGGCAGCCGTCTTTGTCGCCATTCCCGTAAAATCCCCCCTGTCCGCCTTCCAGGGAACGGAAGGCAGAACGGCTCATCTGCAGCAAAAGAATAAGGCAGCGTCGAGGTGGTCGATCCTGTCCCGGAAGTCAAGACCTGAACGCTGCTGCAGTTCCTCGCCATACTTCCTTCAGATGGAGCCGACATCCATGCTGCGCAAGGCATGCAATGCCTCGATCCGGGATTTCAATCTGTCCCATGCCTGCGGGTCCATCCCCTGCGCAACCCAGATTTCCGTATCTCGTGCGATGTCGGCTTCGAACCCGTCGCGGTTAACGCCCGCATAGAAATGCCACCACTGCGCCTCGGGGGCTTCATCCCCGAAAACGGCCTCATCTCCACGAGGGCGCGTGTTGCAGGCCTCCCGAAGCACGACCTCGGCGCGCTCGCGCAATCCTTCCTCCGTCAGACGCGCCATCAGACGCGCTGCAAGATCGCTCTCAGGCGTATCATCCGCCTCCTCCGCAAAGGAAAGGATGGCTTCGCGCAACTCCGACAGATCCGGCGGCAGATCAAGTCGGCACCACGCGTCCCCAACTCTCGATGCAATCGCTGGAAATCGCATCACAATATCCGCCAGCTTCTGCAATCCGGCGCGTCGTCCATCGAAAGGACACTCCGCGCGCGTTCCCAGATCGACATCAACCGCAGGAACAAACGTCTTTCCATTCTCCCGGCGACGACCGCCAGCCGGACGCCCACCTGAACGATACGTCTTGAAAAACCGATCCAGAAGCGTGGAGCGATATTCACCCGCCAGCGCCTTGTCGGGAATCTTTCCCGCAGCCTCCACCAACCGATGCCGCAACGTCGCCCGTTGCTCAGGAGTGGGCGACGCGGGCACTCCTTCCGACAACAGATCGAACAGGATGTCCGCCAGCGGCTTCGCGCCCACCAGCACATCCGCCATGGCATCGCGCCCCTTGCCCCGCAGCAGGCTGTCCGGATCTTCTCCTTCGGGCAGAAGACACAGGCGCAACCCGCGTTCCGCCGAAAGCAGCGGCAAAGCCGTCTCGGCCGCCCTCACTGCCGCCCGGCGTCCCGCCGCATCGCCATCGAGACACAGGATGGGCGCGGGCGTGACCTGCCACAGCATTTCCATCTGCTCGGGCGTCAGCGCCGTGCCGAGCGGCGCCACCGCCCCCACAAAGCCTGCCTGATGCAGCGCGATCACGTCCATGTAGCCTTCGACCACCACCGGTTCCACGGGCGGCGCATTCTTCGGGCGCACCGCCCGCAACGCCGCGCGCGCGCGGTCGAAACCGAACAGCAGCCTCCGCTTGGAAAACAACGCCGTCTCGGGACCGTTGAGGTATTTAGGCTGACCATCCCCCAACGTCCGGCCACCGAAGGACACCAGTTCGCCCCGTCGGTCATGGATGGGAAACGTCACGCGCCCCCAGAACAGTTCACCCTTGGCGCGTCCGTTCTCATCGACTCGCATGAGACCGGCTTCCGCCATCATCTCGGGCGTAATCGCCTGCTCTTTCAGCGTCTCCGTCAGATAGCCCCGCCGCTCGCTCGCCCAGCCAAGTCCGAACGACGCGATTGTTGCGTCCGTCAGTCCACGACGCCGCAGGTAATCCAGCCCTGCGCGGCCACCCGCCTCGTACAGATCGCGAGCAAACACACGCTGGGCCGCCTCCAGCACATCTCCCAGAGACCGGGCCCGCGCTGCCTGCTCACGCGCACGCGGATCGGGCTTGGGCACCTCCAACCCGGCCGCCGAGGCCAATTCTTCCACCGCCTCGGGAAAACCTTTTCCTTCGCTTTGCATGACGAAGGAGATGGCATCGCCATGCGCCCCGCAGCCGAAGCAATGGAAATGATCGTCATATACATAAAAAGATGGTGTCTTCTCGCCATGGAAGGGGCAGCACCCCTTCCAGTTCCGCCCTGAGCGCGCGAGCTTCACGCGCCGACCGATCAGAGGAACGATCGGCGTCCGGGCGCGAAGCTCGTCAAGAAAGGCGGAATCAAGCGCCATATATCAGTGCCACCCTCAGCCAGCGGAAAGCGCGGCCTTCACCAACCCATTGGCGCGACCAAGATCGAGATTGGCACCGAACTTCGCTTTCAGCGCCCCCATGACCTTGCCCATATCCTTCATGCTGGCCGCACCGGCTTCGGCAATAGCCGCCTTCACGGCAGCTTCCAGTGCCGCCTCATCCATTTCGGGGGGCAGGAACTCGCGAATGACAGCGATCTCACTCTCTTCCTTGGCCGCCAGTTCGTCACGGCCGCCTTCACGGTAGAGGCGCACCGAGTCCTGACGGGACTTCACCATGCCACGCAGCGCGGACACGATTTCGTCTTCCGACAAGCCTTCCTTGCCCTGCGCGCGTCCGGCAATGTCCGCGTCCTTGATCTTAGCGCCGATCATGCGGAGAACGGCCACGCGCTCCTTCTGACCCGCTTTCATCGCGGTCTTCGTCTCATCCATCACGCGGGCGCGCAGGCTGGTGGACTCGGTCATGGGACATCTCCAGTATTCGGGCGGCGGGTCGGGAAGAAATTTCCCAACCCCTGACCGCAATTTCGTGTGGGAATTTTCTTCCCACGCGCTATGCGGCCTGATAGAAACCGCACCAGAGGAGGAAGCGCAATGCCTCTGTTGAGCGTGGACGATATCATCGAACGTGTCGGCGGTCCCGAAAAGATCGCCACCCTTACCGGCGTCGGTACCGAGGCCGTGCGCAAATGGCGTCAGGCGCGGGCGATCCCGCCCAAGCACTGGCCCGTTGTGGCGCGGGCCGCCGGATTGTCGCTCGATGATCTGCATTCGGAAGCCTCTTCCTCCCCAACCTCCGACCCCCAGACGCGGAAACCGACCATGTCCGAACAGAGTGGTACAGCCTCCACCGAAGTCCCGGAGAACGCCACGGCGGCTCTCGTTCTGGCCGATGGCACCGTCCTGTGGGGCATTGGCTTCGGCGCCCCCGCGAATGGCGAAAGTCTGGGTGAAATCTGTTTCTCCACCGGCATGACCGGATATCAGGAAACACTGACGGACCCGTCATTCGCGGGCCAGATCATCACCTTCACGTTCCCCCATATCGGCAATGTGGGCACGAATGCGCAGGATGATGAGGCGACCAAACCCGCCGCACGAGGCCTCGTAGTCAAGCAGGATCTCACAGCACCCGCTAACTGGCGTGCGACCGAGAGTCTCGACGCATGGCTCAAGGAA
This sequence comes from Acetobacter estunensis, assembly GCF_019083805.1. Lineage (GTDB taxonomy): Bacteria > Pseudomonadota > Alphaproteobacteria > Acetobacterales > Acetobacteraceae > Acetobacter > Acetobacter estunensis_A. The sequence goes on along the minus strand of NZ_JAHRDV010000007.1, from coordinate 100,575 downwards.
CGTGGCGTTCCGGGAATCTGCGGCGTGGACACCCGCGCGCTGACGCTGCGCATTCGCGATCACGGCGCACAGACCGCAATGATCGTTCCGGTCATCAATGGCAAGATCGACCTTCCCGCAACCCGCAAAACCGTTGCGGTATGGCCCGGTCTGGAAGGCATGGACCTCGCCAAGACCGTCACCTGCGCCAAGCCCTACACATGGGCGGAAGGCGTGTGGGAATGGCCGTCCACCACGAAACCCCTGCCCGCCAAGCGCCGTCGCGTGGTGGCCGTGGACTATGGTGCCAAGCGCAACATCCTGCGCTGCCTCGCCACAGCAGGCTGTGACGTAACCGTCGTGCCCGCCACGACTTCAGCCGACGAAATCCTCGCCCTCAAGCCGGAAGGCGTGTTCCTCTCCAACGGTCCCGGTGATCCGGCAGCCACGGCCAGCTACGCCGTGCCCGCCATCCGTGGTGTGCTGGACGCTGGCGTGCCTGTGTTCGGTATCTGCCTTGGCCACCAGCTTCTGGCTCTCACGCTGGGCGCAAAAACCTACAAGCTGGAGCGCGGCCATCGTGGCGCGAACCAGCCGGTGAAGGACATCGCCAGCGGGCGCGTGGAAATCACCAGCCAGAACCACGGTTTCGCGGTAGACGCCCACTCCCTGCCCAACGATGTGCGCGTCACGCATGTAAGCCTGTTCGACGGCTCGAACGAAGGCATCGCTTCCGACACGCTGCCGGCGTTTTCCGTGCAGTATCACCCCGAAGCCAGCCCCGGTCCGTCCGACAGCTTCTACCTGTTCGAGCGGTTCGTCGCCCTGATCGACCAGCACGCGAAGGCGGCCTGAGTCCTCCCTCATGGACCCCGTTCGCAATCCCTATGTACCCGGCGCCGGGGCCTCGCCTCCGGAGCTGGCGGGACGGCAGGAGCTGTTCACGCAGGCCGGAATCGCCTTGCAGCGCGCGCTCAGCGGCAAGAGCGCGCGCAGCTTTATCGCGACCGGACTGCGGGGCGTGGGGAAAACCGTCATCCTCGGCCGCGTCGAGCGGCTTGCGCGCAGCGCAGGCTTCCTGACCTGTTTCATTGAAGCGCAGGAAGACAAGCCGCTCGGTACGCAGCTTGTGCCACATCTGCGCCGGATGATGCTGGAACTGGATCGACTCGGTGCCGTGACCGTGCAGGTCAAGCGTGGCCTGCGGGTGCTCAAGAGCTTCGCCAGCGGCCTGCGCATCCATCATCCGCTGGGCTTCGTCATCGAACTGGATGTGGAGCCCGAACGCGGAACGGCCGACACGGGTGATCTCGAGATTGATCTGCCCGACATGATCGCGGCTCTCGGCCATGCCGCGCAGTCACGGCATACCGGTGTCGCGCTCTTTATCGACGAGATCCAGAACCTGCCGGAAAAGGATCTTGGCGCGCTCATCATGGCCATGCACCGCGTCATGCGCGAAGGCCTGCCCGTGGTGCTGGCCGGAGCCGGTCTGCCGCATGTCATTACACTGGTGGGGCAGACGAAGTCCTATGCCGAGCGGCTGTTCGAGTTCCCGGCCATCGGTCCACTGACAGCCGAAGAGTGCCGCGACGCGCTGCACACCCCCGCCGAGCGCGAAGGCGTGGATTTCACGTCGGATGCCGTGGACGAAGTGATCCGCATCACGCAGGGCTACCCCTATTTCCTTCAGGAATGGGCCTATCACGCATGGAATGTGGCGCATGGCGACCGCATTCTCGTGGGAGACATCAGCGTGGCGACCGAAGTGTCGCTCACTTCGCTCGACGGTGGCTTCTTTCGCATGCGCTATGAACGCCTCACCCCACGCGAGCGGGAATACTGCCTTGCCATGGCCGATCTCGGCCCCGGTGCGCACCGCTCCCGCGAAATCGCGGCTCAGATGGACGCCCGCACACAGACGGTCGCGCCCATCCGCAACGCGCTCGTGCGCAAGGGCATGGTCTACAGCCCGTCACACGGCGTGACCGCCTTCACCGTTCCGCTTTTCGAAAACTATCTTCACCGCATCCGCGCCCTGGGTTCCGACCCGGCCGAGACAGAGGACTGATCATGCCCAAACGGACAGACATCCGCTCCATCCTCATCATCGGCGCCGGTCCGATCGTCATCGGCCAGGCGTGCGAGTTCGATTACTCCGGCGCACAGGCCTGCAAGGCGCTGCGTGAGGAGGGGTATCGAGTCATCCTGCTCAACTCCAACCCGGCCACGATCATGACCGATCCGGGCCTTGCTGACGCAACCTATATCGAGCCGATCACGCCCGAATTCGTCGAGCGGATCATTCTCAAGGAAAAGCCCGACGCCGTGCTGCCCACCATGGGCGGCCAGACCGCGCTCAACGCCGCCATGGCGCTGGACGCCTCGGGCTTTCTTGAAAAGCACGGCGTGGAACTGATCGGTGCGAAGGCGGACGTGATCGACCGTGCCGAAGACCGCCAGAAATTCCGTGAGGCGATGGACGCCATCGGCATCGAAAGCCCCAAGAGCTATATCGCCCACTCGCTGGAAGAAGCTCGTAGCGCGCTCAAGAATGTGGGCCTGCCCGCCATCATCCGTCCCTCTTTCACCATGGGCGGCGCGGGCGGCGGCATCGCCTACAACAAGGAAGAGTTCGATCAGATCGTCACGGGCGGCCTGGACGCCTCCCCCACGACCGAGGTGCTGGTTGAGGAATCCGTCCTCGGCTGGAAAGAGTTCGAGATGGAAGTAGTCCGCGACAAGGCGGATAACTGCATCATCGTCTGTTCCATCGAAAACATCGACCCGATGGGCGTGCATACAGGTGACTCCATCACCGTCGCCCCAGCGCTGACGCTGACCGACAAGGAATATCAGCGGATGCGCGACGCCTCGATCGCGTGCCTGCGCGCCATCGGCGTAGAGACAGGCGGCTCGAACGTGCAGTTCGGCGTCAACCCGAAAGACGGCCGGATGGTCGTCATCGAGATGAACCCGCGCGTCTCGCGTTCGTCCGCGCTGGCCTCCAAGGCTACCGGTTTCCCCATCGCCAAGATCGCCGCCAAGCTGGCCGTGGGATACACGCTCGATGAGCTGACCAACGACATCACCGGCTCCACGCCCGCCTCCTTCGAGCCGACGATCGACTATGTCGTGGTGAAGATTCCCCGTTTCACCTTCGAGAAGTTCCCCGGCACTCCGGCCCTGCTCTCCACCTCCATGAAATCGGTGGGTGAGGCCATGGCCATTGGCCGTTCCTTCCCCGAAGCGCTCCAGAAGGGTCTGCGCTCCATGGAGACAGGTCTTGCAGGCCTCGATCCGGTGGAAGCGCCCGGCGATGGCGGCGTGGATGCTTTCCGCGCGGCTCTTTCCCAACCGCGCCCCGAGCGCATCCTCATGGCCGCCCAAGCCCTGCGTGCGGGCCTGTCTGTGGAAGATATAGCGGAAGCCTGCCGTTTCGAGCCGTGGTTCCTGCGCGAACTGGAAAAGATCGTCAAAGCCGAGCAGGACGTGCTGGATCACGGGCTGCCCGAAGACGCGCAGGGTCTGCGCCGCCTCAAGGCGATGGGGTTCTCGGATGTGCAGCTTGCCCGGCTGTCCGGCACGCAGGCCACCGAAGTGGTCGCACTGCGTGAGGCTGCGGGCGTGAAGCCGGTTTACAAGCGCATCGACACCTGTGCGGGTGAGTTCGCCTCCGCCACACCTTACATGTACTCCACCTATGAAGGCATGTTCGGCCAGCCAGTATGTGAGGCCGATCCGACAGCGAAGAAAAAGGTCATCATTCTCGGCGGTGGCCCGAACCGTATCGGTCAGGGCATCGAGTTCGACTATTGCTGCGTCCATGCCGCCTACGCCCTGCGCGAAGCCGGTCTTGAGACCATCATGGTCAACTGCAACCCCGAAACCGTCTCCACCGACTACGACACCTCCGACCGTCTCTACTTCGAGCCGCTGACGGCCGAAGACGTGATCGCTCTCATCCGGCGCGAACAGGAAAAGGGCGAAGTGCTCGGCTGCATCGTGCAGTATGGCGGCCAGACCCCCCTCAAACTGTCCCACGCGCTGGAAGCTGCCGGAATCCCGCTGCTGGGCACCCCGGCCGACGCCATCGACCGCGCCGAGGACCGCGAGCGCTTTCAGGCGCTTCTCCGCAAGCTCGGTCTGCGTCAGCCCGACAACGGCATCGCCCGCAACCTTCAGGAAGCCGAGGATATCGCCGAGAAGATCGGCTATCCCGTCGTCGTGCGTCCGTCCTACGTTCTGGGTGGCCGCGCCATGGAGATCGTGTACGACCGCCCCAGCCTCCAGCGCTACATGAAGGTCGCCCTCCAGCTTGCCGGAGTCGAGGTCGCATCTGGCCCTGTGCTGATCGACCATTACCTGAACGACGCCATTGAGGCCGACGTGGACTGCATCGCCGATGGCGAGAACGTCTATGTCGCGGGCGTCATGGAGCACATCGAGGAAGCGGGTATTCACTCCGGCGACAGCGCCTGCGCCCTTCCGCCCTACACCCTCTCGCCCGCCATCGTGACGGAGCTGAAGGAACAGACCGAAGCCATGGCCCGCGAGCTTGGCATCGTCGGTCTGATGAACGTGCAGTACGCCATCAAGGGACAGGACATCTTCGTGCTGGAGGTGAACCCTCGCGCATCCCGCACCGTGCCGTTCGTCGCCAAGGCCACTGGTGTGCCGGTCGCCAAAATCGGTGCGCGGGTGATGGCGGGCGCGAAACTGACGGACTTCCCTCTCGATGACCGCGCGGTCGTGCCGCATGTCGCGGTCAAGGAAGCCGTGTTCCCGTTCCACCGCTTTCAGGACGTGGACACGATCCTCGGCCCGGAGATGCGCTCCACGGGCGAAGTCATGGGACTGGACACCTCTTTCGAGCGGGCGTTCGCCAAGTCCCAGCTTGGCGCGGGTGTGAAGCTGCCGCTCTCGGGCACGGTATTCCTCTCGGTGCGCGAAAGCGACAAGGCGCAGCTTCCGCGTCTGGGCCGCCAGTTGGCCGACATGGGCTTCACCATTCTCGCCACACGCGGCACGGCCGCCTGCCTGCGCGCGGCGGGAATTGAAGTAAAGGTGGTCAACAAGGTGCTGGAAGGCCGGCCTCACTGCGTGGATGCGATCCGCTCGGGCGAAGTGCAGATGGTCATCAACACCGCACAGGGCGCGCAGGCCGTCCGTGACAGCTACGACATCCGTCGCTCGGCCCTGAATATGGGCGTTCCGCACTACACGACCATGGCGGGCGCGCGCGCCGCGACCCACGCCATCGCGGCCATGCGGGAAGGTCCGCTTGATGTCGCGCCGCTTCAGTCATACTTTAGTGGATCGTTCTGACGTCAGACGGCGCCTGCTCTCCGGCAGGTGCCGGTCTCGGTGAGGCCATGACGTCCCATGGCCGGAGAGCATACGCTCTTCGGCCTCTTTTCCGTGTTTCCGGTACCGAGGATTGCCACCTTGCAGAAGACTCCGATGACCGCCGCTGGCCTGCAACGCCTTGAGGAGGAGCTCCGCCGCCTCAAAAGCGACGAACGCCCCGCCGTCATCCGCGCCATTGCCGAAGCCCGCGAACACGGGGATCTTTCGGAAAACGCGGAATATCACGCCGCGCGCGAACGTCAGTCCTTCATCGAGGGACGCCTGCAGGAACTGGAAGAAATCATCTCCACCGCCGAGGTGATCGACCCCTCCACGCTGTCGGGCGATCAGGTGAAATTCGGCGCGCGCGTCAAACTGATCGACGAAGAAACGGAGAAAGAGTCCTCCTATCAGATCGTCGGCATGCACGAGGCCGACATCAAGCAGGGTCTGCTCTCCATTTCCTCCCCACTCGCCAAGGCGCTGATCGGCAAATCGCTGGGCGATTCCGTCTCCGTGCCCGCGCCGGGCGGTGACCGCACCTACGAGATCGTCTCCGTCATCTATTCCTGAAAGCCGATACGTGATCACGTTCGAGGACATCACGGCCGCAGCCCTGCGGATACGGGGGCGCGTGCTCCGCACGCCCACCATCTCCTCCCACTCGCTTTCTCTGGCGACCGGCGCGGACATCACGCTCAAGCTGGAAAATCTCCAGGCCGTGGGATCTTTCAAGGAGCGTGGAGCGGCCAACCGTCTCGCGCTGCTGACGCCGGAAGAACGTGAGCGCGGCGTGATTGCCGTCTCGGCGGGCAATCACGCGCAGGGTGTTGCGCGTCACGCCAGCCTGCTTGGCATCGACGCCGTGATCGTGATGCCACGCTTCACCCCCGCCAGCAAAGTGACGCGCACCGCAAGCTGGGGCGCGCGCGTCGTGCTGGAAGGCAACAATTTCACCGAAGCCTCCCTCTTCGCCCGCGATCTGCAACAGCGCGAGGGGCGTGTTTTCATTCCACCTTATGACGACGACGCCGTCATGGCGGGCCAAGGCACCTGCGCGCTGGAAATGCTGGAAGACGCTGGTCCGCTGGACGCTCTAGTCGTCCCCATCGGTGGTGGGGGTCTGCTGTCGGGCTGTGCCGTCGCCGCCCGCGCCATGCGCCCCGAGGTGGAACTGATCGGCGTGCAGGTGGAAAGCTTTTCCTCGTTGGCCGAGTTCCCCGGCCCCGAAATCATGCCTCCGGGTGGAGCGACCATCGCGGAAGGCATCGCCGTCATGCAGATCGGCCGCCGCCCGTATGAAGTGATCAAACAGCTTGTGTCGCAGGTGCTGGTGGTCTCAGAACGTGAAGTCGAAAACGCCATCACACTGATGTCTGAAGGCGCAAAACAGGTGGCGGAGGGCGCGGGGGCTGCGGGACTCGCCGCCGTTATGAGCCATTCCTCCCAGTTCAAGGGCAAGCGCGTCGGACTGCCGGTTTCGGGAGGCAACATCGATACGCGCATCCTCGCCAACACGCTGCTGCGCGCCATGCTGCGTGACGGACGACTGCTGCGGCTTGTCATGGAAATCCCGGACCGTCCGGGCGTTCTGGCTGACATCTCACGCATCATCGGTGAGGCGGGCGGCAATATCATCGAGGTCTCGCATCAACGTCTGTTCGCGGCCCCTTCCGTGCAAGCAGCCGAACTGGAAGTGATGATCGAGGCACGCGATCCGCAGCACGCCGAGCAGATCACCGAGGCCCTGCGCGAGCACTACGTGGTGCGCCGCGCCTGAACGAAGCGTTGCAAGGTTGTCGCCCTGCCCGAGTCGGTAACGCTCTGTAAATCTTCCCTGCCGATAGTCCCGTCGTAGCGAAACACGCCGACAGGAGACCGAAAATGGCGGGACTGGGAATCCGACTCGAAGCCGACGACCGGATGATTATCAATGGCGCGGGGATTCATTTCCTCACACCCGCACAGATCCGGCTGACCAACCGGGCGAACTTCCTCTTCGGTCGCCAGATCATGCCGCCCGATGAAGCCACGACTCCGGCGCGACTGATCTATTACGCACTCCAGACGGCTTATGTTGGCACGCCGGAAGAGCGTGTCACTGCACTGGCGGAAGCGAGTCTGCATATCGCGACGTTCATGCAGGAGACAACGTCACCTTCCGCGCGACTGCTTTTGGGTGATGCCTTAAAAGCCTCGTCGGAAGGCAATTATTACAAGGCTCTCAAATTCGCCCGGCGTATTGTCCGGCATGAAGACGCCGTACTGCAACACACTGGATCGTCCATTTTTAAGGACGAATCTCAGAAGGCTTAACTTCGAATTAGGATTTTCAGCCTTTCATGGGGTCACTGCGAAAAATGCAGTGACCTTTTATGGAGAAAATCCAATGTCTCTTTCGATCAACACCAACGTTGGCGCAATGGTGGCTCTTGAGTCACTGAACCAGACGACCAACGAACTCAACGACACGCAGAACGCTGTTTCGACGGGCCTGAAGGTCTCGACGGCCGCCGACAATCCGGCTTCTTACACGATTGCCCAGTCCATGAATGGCAACATTCAGGGTCTGTCAGCAGTTAGCGACGGCCTTTCTTATGCAGGTGAAGTCGTCTCCACGACATCAACCGCTGTCTCCGGCATCCTGAGCACGCTGCAGTCCCTGCAGAGCGCTGTGACGAGCCTCGGCTCCAACACGGGTGACCCGTCGTCCCTGGCCAAAATCGGTGATGAAATCAACGGTTATCTCGATACCATCAACACCGAAGCACGCAATGCAACGGTGAATGGTGTCAACCTGCTCACCAGTGCCGATGACGCCAATACGGCCAACCAGGGCACTGCAGGCGCCACAGCGGGCGCAGTAACATCAGCATCCTTGACTTACCTGACTGGTCTTCAGGGCTCGACCACGACGATTCAGAACGCTGTCACAGGTTCATCAGGAGCCCTCAGCTCTATCGTCTCTGTCGGTTCAATGGCGGCCAGCACCGGCACCGCCACCTTGACGGATGCACTGGGGCTGTCTTCCGGCTCAACGGCTGGTCAGTTGAATGCGACCAACGTCTTTGTCACGAGTTCCGGAACTCTCAATGACAACACCATTTCCGATATGGTGTCGATGGTTCAGAACGCCATCACGGCAATGAACAAAGTGTCTTCGACACTTGGTTCGAACACACAGACGATTACGGCAATGACGACCTATTCGTCGAATCTGTCGGACTCGCTGACAGCCAGCGTTGGAGCCCTCACAGACGCAGATATGGCTGCCGAAAGCGCGAAACTCACGTCGCTGCAGACAAAGCAGCAGCTTGCGATTTCCTCACTCAGCGTAGCAAAATCTTCGTCTTCCAATATCCTTTCCCTTTTCCGGTAAGGATACTAACGGGGGGCTTCGGCTCCCCGTTTTTTATTGAATTTTGGATTTGCAATGATCACATCAAACAACAAAAAATTCCAAAAAAAATTAGAAAAAACCCTAAAAAAAGCAGTTCAAGAATCAAATTTTCAGAAAATAATCACTGAACTAGGCCCGATACTGACACAGACTCCCAAATGGGCAGAAGGTTATGCTCTATTAGGGATGGCGCTTCATAAAAGTGGAGCCGTCAGAGACGCTTGTAGCGCCTATCAGCGAGCTCTTGAGCTTCAGTCCGACAATCTTGAATGGCAAATTATCTGGCTTCAATGTCGCCTTGAAGCTAGACAAAATGAAATTGATGCGCTCGAGAAACTCCTCGCTCTTTTTTCCTTACATGCCCATGATGACGCTTTATCGCTGAAGATTAGCGACGCGCTGATTCGTTCAAAAGCGTCCAAAATTGTCGCCGCTGCCATGAAGTGGCGTTACAATAAATATCCTTGCTCAGATCTGTTTTGTGCCCTCTTAGCCATGGAACTCATCAAGGCTGGCGACATAACGACAGGCTGCACGATTTACGGGGATTTGATTAGTCGCTCAAGCGACAATCTCGTCTATAGCCTTCCCCTTTGCTGTTCATTGATGAATATTGGTGCGTTTCAGGCTTGCGTCGATATTGTAGAAGCTACAATTAAGGCTAAACCCGCCTTACGCCCTTGTCTGTTAAACGAATACGGAAATGCTTTAACTGCACTGAATCGTTCCAGGGAAGCTCAACCTATTTTCGAAGAATTCTTTAGAAACTTTCCTAAAAATTACAACTCTCATTTTAATTATGCCCTATCTTTACTCAAGGATGGAAAATACCGAGAAGGATGGAAATACGCGGAATATATGCCTGAGGAATTTCGTCCCCCTGAACGCCATCCATGGCGGGGAAAATCCTCCATTTCGGGTAAAACACTTCTCATTACACATGAACAAGGCCTTGGGGATACGTTGATGTTCCTACGCTACGTGCCTTTTGTTGAAAAAACAGGAGCACATATCGTCCTTGCATTACCTCCTCCCCTCATGCGCCTTGGCCAATCTGTCAGTCCTCATGTAACGATCGTAGAACATGGCACCAACAATATAAAATACGATGTGAGTTGCCCCTTTCCATCTCTTCCTCTGGCACTTGATGACCAACTGGGAAACAATATCCCTGCGCGCGTGCCTTATCTTTACCCATGCCGAGAACATATTGAACGAATGGCTCAGTTCATTCCAAATACGGGCGCTATACGTGTTGGCATTGTATGGGCAGGAGAAGCCCGTCCCCGCTTTGGACTGCACTACCGCAACCGTTCGGCAACACTGAAAAGCTTTGCACCGATTTTACAACTAGAAGGCATTGATTTCATAAATCTGCAGTTCGGCAAAAGTCGAGAAGAGCTTGCAACATGGGAAGGCTGCACCATTCATGATCCAATGAAGCATGTTAGCGACATGGAAGACACTGCCGCTCTTATTGCCAATCTGGATCTTGTCATCAGTGTTGACACATCTGTTGCTCACCTTGCTGGAGCCATTGGCAAACCAGTGTGGATGATTACACGTAGTGATTGCGACTGGCGTTGGATGGAAAAACGCGAAGACTCACCATGGTACCCCACGATGCGCATCTTTCGTTCCACACCTGGACCGCTGGATCATGCCATTGGTGTAGTGGCAGAAGAACTGCATAAACAGATCAGCAACTCTTCTCTCTTATCATCGGATAACTCGCTTTCCACAACGCAGGTTCAGGCATGAATTACGGTATCCAGCGTTACAACCGTGGCGTAGCTAAAAGTATGACAGCACGCCAGGTCGAGATTATGGCTTTTGGACAAGCCATTGAACTACTGAAAAATGCCAAAGACCACAAAGCGCGCATCCATGCTTTGTCAATGAATCAAAAACTATGGTCTGCGGTCCTGCGTGAAGTCGCCATTGAAAATAATGGCATGTCGGATATTTTGCGCAACGACTTACTTAAACTTGCCGTTTGGGCAACGCGTTATTGCGTGCGGGCTATGCTCCATGACATCAGCCTGAAACCCCTCATCAGCATCAATAGTGATATATTGGATGGACTGAGAGAAACACCTCCAACTGAGGGGCTCGAAACACCCACTTTTCCTTCCGTAGCCTCTTCATCATTCAAGCTAACATCAGCCTGATTGTACCAAACCTGTCAGATTTCGCACTGACAGGTTCTTCTCATTTCGTACCAAATAACCGATCCCCTGCATCTCCCAGACCGGGCCGGATATATCCATGATCGTCCAGCCCGCGATCCACTGCACAAGTGACGACTTTCACGTCTGGATGTGCCTGCGTGAGACATTCCACGCCCTCCGGCGCGGCCAGCAGGCAGACGAACACGATGTTCTTCGCTCCCGCCTTCTTCACGCTGTCGATGGCCGCCACCGCGCTGTGCCCCGTGGCCAGCATCGGGTCCACTACGATGCAATCCCGGTTCGCCAGATCGTCCGGCAGTTTGAGGTAATACTCGACAGGCCGAAGTGTCTGCGGATCACGGAACAACCCTACATGCCCCACACGCGCGGACGGTACGAGATCCAGCATTCCATCGAGAATCCCATTCCCCGCGCGCAGAATTGAGACAAAGCACAGCTTTTTTCCCGACAAACGCTCAGCCTGCATCGGCTCCAGCGGTGTGTCGATCTTCACCGTTTCAAGCGCCAGATTGCGCGTCGCTTCATAGGTCAGCAGCAGGCTGAGTTCCCGCGCCAGCAGACGGAACAACGCCGTGGGCGTACGGACATCGCGGAGCAGTCCCATTTTGTGCCGCACCAGCGGGTGATCGACGACGGTCACGGACGAAGGCAGAACGAAGGCGGTCATACAGTCTCCAGATAGGTAAAGCTGTGCATCAGGATGCCGCGTTGTCGGCATCTGTCGGCTGAAAGTCCAGCACCAACCCATTCATGCAATAGCGCAGACCAGTCGGCTCCGGCCCGTCGGGAAACTCATGCCCAAGATGCCCATTGCATTTCGCGCAATGGACTTCCGTGCGCACCATTCCATGCGAAGTATCGGTGGTGGTTTCCACCGCATCGGGCAGAGGCGCGAAAAAAGAAGGCCACCCGCTGCCGCTCTCATATTTCGTTGCGGACGAGAACAGCGGGGTGCCACAGGCGGCGCAACGATAGATCCCTTCCCGCTTCTCGAAATTGAGCGGGCTTGATCCCGGGCGTTCGGTTCCATGCTCACGCAGGATGTAGGCCTGCTCGGGTGTGAGCGTCCCGCATACGGGAGCCGGACGTGATGTGTCGGTCATGACAGTGTTCCTTTCAAACCGGATAATGGAGGCAGAAACTCACCTTGCTCCATAACGCACCGTGCCGCAGGAGCATGGCAACGCACGTCTGTCACACCCTTGTGATCTCACCCCTTCCCATTGCTGTGAACGGGAGAGAGGTACCGGCGTTGAAGGGACAGGCTCCTCAAGCTTCAAGGGAGGACACCATGTCCGAAGACACACCACAGAAGCAGCCCCCCACCTGCGGCGTCTCCTCATCTACCAAAGGACAGGAGCATGTCGTGGACGAAAACAGCGAGGACAGCTTTCCCGCCAGTGACCCACCGGGTTCCGGTCAAGTCACGGGCGCGAATGACTGCGTTCATCCACCAGCCTCCGACGGCAAGGACGACGAGGTGGAGTGAGTTCCTGCCACGCGACATGATGCCGCGTGGCGGGTTGGAAGGGCGGACCGGGAGTGTCATATTCAGTCCCAATAAGAACCATAAAAAAGGTCCGCCCCATGCCCGTTTCCGAAAACACCGCCCCACGCCCCGTCATGCTCGTCATTCTCGACGGTTTCGGCTGGCGTGAGGATGACTCCGACAACGCCGTGCGTCTTGCGGCTACGCCTACCTTCGATCGGCTCTGGGCCACAGTCCCGCACACGTTTCTCGATACGAGCGGCGAGGATGTGGGCCTTCCCGAAGGTCAGATGGGCAATTCCGAGGTCGGGCATCTCAATATCGGCGCGGGTCGCGTCGTCATGCAGGAACTGCCGCGCATCGGTCGTGCCATCCGTGACGGCAGTCTTGCCGTCAGCCCCGTGCTGGGGACGTTCATCGACACCATGAAAGCCTCCGGCGGCACAGTCCATCTCATGGGACTGATCTCTCCGGGCGGTGTCCATGCCCATCAGGACCACGCCGTAGCTCTTGCGCGGATTCTGACGGCGGCCGGTGTTCCGGTCGCTCTGCATATTTTCACCGATGGGCGCGACACACCGCCTCGCTCCGGCATGGAGTATCTGCGGCGCCTCATGGACGAACTGCCGCCGGAAGTGCAGATCGCCACGGTCTCAGGACGCTATTACGCCATGGACCGCGACAACCGCTGGGAGCGGGTCTCAAAGGTGTACGACGTCATCACAGCCGCTGAAGGCCCGCGCGCTGCTTCACCTCTGGCGGTTCTGGAACAGGCCTACAGCGAAGATGTGTCGGACGAATTCGTGATCCCGACCGTAATCGATGGTTTTGCAGGGGCGAAAGACGGGGATGGTATTCTGTCCTTCAATTTCCGCGCCGATCGCATCCGTGAACTTCTCACAGCATTGATCGATCCGAACTTCTCAGGCTTTACCCGCAAGACCGTGAAGCAGTTTCGCGCCACGGTCGGCATGACACGCTACAGCGACGCGCTGGCGGAACTCATCACCGTGCTGTTTCCGCCGCAGGAACTGGGCGATCTGCTTGGCGATGTTGTGGCGGAAGCCGGCAAAAAGCAGCTCCGCATGGCCGAGACGGAAAAATATCCGCACGTCACTTACTTTCTCAACGGCGGTCGCGAAACGCAATTCGAGGGTGAGGATCGTATCCTTGTCCCCTCCCCTAAGGTCGCGACGTACGATCTCCAGCCTGAAATGTCGGCTCCGGAACTAACGGACCGCGCAGTGGAAGCCATCGACAGCGGGAAATACGACCTGATCGTCCTGAACTACGCCAACCCGGACATGGTAGGGCACACCGGCATTCTGTCCGCCGCAATCAAGGCGGTGGAAACGGTGGACACTGGACTTGGGCGTCTGGTTGAAGCCGTCGAACGCCAAGAAGGCGCTCTCATCGCCACGGCGGATCACGGCAACTGCGAGACCATGAAAGATCCCGACACCGGCGCGCCCCACACGGCCCACACACTCAATGAGGTGCCCTGCGTTCTGGTGGGTGCGAAGACCGTAAAGCTGCGTCACGGGCGTCTGGCGGATCTGGCTCCGACCCTGCTCGAATTGATGGGTCTTCCCCAGCCCAAGGCCATGACCGGAACATCCCTGATCGAACACTGAAACAACTTTCCGGCTTGTCAGTCTCTTCACGTCGCGAGAACCTGCGCGCGTGATGAATCGTCTCTCCGGCCGCGCCGTTGTCAGATCATCGGCAGCGGCGCGGGTCTTGCTCGCGCACTCCAGCCTGCTGCTGTTTGTCCTCGTCTTGTCAGGGCATCCGGGGCAGGCCGCTGTGCACCATAGGCATGGCGCAAGTCGTCATCCGTCCCCCACGCCATCCTCAGCCTCCCGTGCAGCGCTTGAGGCGGCCCGCACCCGTGAAATCGCGCTGCGCCAGCAACAACAGCAGGAAGCGCTGCGTCTGGCCAATGCGCGGCAGAGCGATGCCCAGGCCAGCGCACAGGCCAGTCAGGACCGCGTCCGAGCCACCCGCCTTTCGGCCGCGACTGTGACGGCAGCCGGGCAGTTGCAGGACACAGAAGAGAAAATGCAGGATCTTACATCGCGCATGTCCGATCTTCAGGAAGAGCGGCGGCTGGTGGAAAGTGAACTTCATGCCGATGCACAGGCACTGGCGCCGGTGCTCCCATTAGCTCAGCGTCTCTCGCTGTATCCCGTCGATACCTTGCTGACCCAACCCCTGCCGGCTGATGACACGATCCGTGGCCTGCTGGTCCTTCGCGGTCTTTCCACCACCATCGAAAACCGTGCCGAAACCCTGCGGACACATCAAGCGCAACTTACCCAACTCAACAGCACCCTTGCGGAGCAGCAGCACGATCTCGAAGCACTCGAGAGCCGCCAGACCACGCAGAAGGACGCTCTGACGCGGCAGGCCGATGCAGCGCGGGCGGCGCAACTGCGCTCAAATGCCGCAGCAAGAGAAGCCGCGTCCCGTTCAGCGGAAGAAGCCCGTCGCAACCGGGAACTTCAGGCCGAACTCGCGCATATCGTGGCGACAGAATCCGCCGCGCTGGCCCAACTCCAGCGAGAAGCGGAACAGGCTGAGCGCGAGCGCCGGAAGCGCGAAGCGGCAGCCGCCGCCGCGCGCGTCCGGTCCATGTCCACCCCCGCCGCCTCTCTCTCGCCCGTCCATTCATCTGGCCGCCAAAGCAGCAATGCCATCGTCGCTGGACGACTTCTCAGCGGATGGGGCGAGCGGACGGAGGCTGGCCCGGCCTCCGGCAACACCTATGCCACTGCTGCCGGCGCAAGCGTGCGCTCTCCGTGCTCGGGTTCGGTGGAATTCGCCTCTCCTTTCCGCAGCTACGGGCAGATGCTGATTCTCAATTGTGGACGTGGCTATCGCTTCGTGCTCGGCGGTCTAGGATCACTCAACGTCGCGACAGGACAATCGCTGGCACGCGGTGCTGCGGTGGGAGCGATGCCCGCGAGTGGCTCTCCCACCCTGCTCGTGCAGCTCCGCCGCGGCACCAAACCCGTCGATCCATCGACCTCTCTGTAACCCTCCCGACAGGCCGGTTGCGAATTGATGGATCGGCAACGGTTTTCCACCGGCGCGATTGCCGCTAAGAACCTCGTATCCGATTTGGTAAGACCTTGACCCGATCATGCGGTCTGACCGGAACGATTCGAGCTGAAAGAAGGACGGCTGGCTTGCTGCGAGGCCGGCGGAGGAGACCGCTTACAATGACGTTTCGCAACGCCCTGCTGTTCGGAGCCGCTTTCCTGTCGGGAATCATGGCGGCCCCGGGGGTTGTCTCGACAGTTGGCGCCACTGGCGTCCTCATCCCCGCCGCCCATGCCGAGGCGGCCCCCTCCACTCCCGCACAGGACAGCGGCAACCACGCCGAAACCTATCGCCTGCTGACACTCTTCGGCAGTATCTTCGATCTGGTCCGCGCCAACTATGTGGAACCGGTCTCGGACCGCGAACTCATCACCAATGCGCTGAACGGCATGCTCAGCGGCCTCGATCCGCACAGTTCCTACATGACCGAGAAGCAGTATGCGGACATGCAGGTGCAGACCTCCGGCAAGTTCGGCGGTCTGGGGCTGGAAGTGCAGGGTGAGGACGGGCATGTGCGCGTCGTCTCTCCCATTGACGGCACACCCGCGTGGAAGGCCGGCATCAAGCCCGGCGACTACATCGTGGCCATCGACGGGCACAATATCGACGGCAGCCCGCTCAATGACGCCGTCGAGAAGATGCGCGGCAAGCCCGACACTAAGATCACTCTGACGATCATTCGCGCCAAGACGACCAAGCCGATCATCGTCACGTTGACACGCGAAATCATCCGTATCGAAGCCGTGAAGGCCGAACTGTACGACAAGACCGGTTACATCCGGATTCCACAGTTCACTGAGGACACGGCCGAAGAACTGCGCAAGGCCTATGCCGAACTCAAGCACAAGGCAGGCGGCAAGCTGACCGGCGGGCTGGTTCTCGATCTGCGTAACGATCCGGGTGGCCTGCTGACACAGGCCATCGACGTCTCGTCCTTCTTCATTCCCAGCGGTGAAATCGTCTCCACGCGGGCGCGTCACCCCAAGGACAGCCAGCGCTGGGACGCCAAGGGCACCGACGCCACGGACGGTCTGCCCATTGTGGTGCTCATCAACGGTGGCTCAGCGTCCGCCAGTGAAATTGTGTCCGGCGCGTTGCAGGACCATCACCGTGCCGTACTGATCGGCACCAAAAGCTTCGGCAAGGGCTCGGTGCAGACCATCATGCCCATTCCGGGGAACGGCGCCGTCCGCCTGACGACGGCACGGTATTACACACCCTCCGGCCGTTCCATTCAGGGACTGGGCATTGCACCGGACATCGTGGTCAAGGAAAGCCGTGAAGATCCAGTCTTCAGCATTCGCGAGGCGGATCTGTCCCATATCCTGAAGAATCAGGGGGGCAACCAGACCAAGCCGCCTGCACGCAACGACCTGCCCGCGCTCTCGGCCTCCATCCCGCATGAGCCGCCCGCAAACTGGCCGACCTTCGACATCACCAAGCCGGCAACCGACTTCCAGCTTCAGGAAGGTCTGCGCCTTGTGCGCAGCATGGCCGGAGTTCCCGCGCCGGACCCGGTCGCCTCCCTGCCGCCGGCTCCCACCACCACTCCTGCCAAGAACGAGGCCTCCCATTAACGACGTGTCTTCGCCCGACATGCACCAGCCGTCCACTGCTCCGGATGTCCCAACGGGACTCTGGCGCCGACTGCCTCCTTCCGGTCGTCTGTTTGTTCGTTTCTGGGGTGGAGCGTCGCTGCTTGCCCTGTTAGGCGCGATCGGCCTTCAGGAATGGGCGGCGTTGCATCGTGACCGTCTGACGGTGGCGCCGCGCGCGCAACCTGTTGTCGCTCAGAACGCTGCCAGTAACGCGCCACCTCCTGCGCCACCGCCGACCGCGACGCCCGAAAAAGCATCATCCTCGCCTGCCGAGGCACCGGAAACACCTCCGGCATCGCCATTCAATGCGCCACCCGGAACGATTCCTGTCGCTTTGCCTCAGGCAAACATGCTGGAACCCGTCGCCGGTGAACCGGGGCACAACCTTCCCAAACGCGGTCCCAATGGGGAGCTGCCGCGCAAGGTCTATGCCGCGGCGGTGCCTGCCGTCCCGCCCGGCAATGCCCGTATCGCCATCCTGCTCGATGGCTTCGGACTTTCGGACGATCTCTCCCGAGAGGCTGTGCAGGATCTGCCGTCCTCCGTCTCTTTTGCCATCCCTGCCTACGCACCAGCCAAGACATCGCTGTTCGATGGCGCGCATGAACTTGGACATGAGATTTTTCTCTCCCTGCCCATGCAGCCTTCCACCGCGCCTCTGGACGATGAAGGACCGAAAGCCCTCGGCTACGATCATTCGTCAAAAGCCGATCAGGACAATCTGAACTGGTCCTTGTCGCGTTTCGATGGCTATGTCGGCGTGACGAACGCCTTCTCGGGACTGGATGGGGACGCCTACGCGCAGTCTCCTGACTTTTCCATGGTCGCCCAAACTCTCGACCAGCGCGGACTGCTCTACCTCAACGCCACGCCTGGCGCCCAGCGCATCGGCCCCGTCATGGGGGGAGATGCCACGCTGTCCATGGACACAAACGCGGACAGCACGGGAATCGACGGGCAGCTTGCCCATCTGGTGGAACTGGCGAAGAAAAACGGCACAGCTATCGCCATTGCCGGTCCGATGCGTCCGGTTCTTCTCCAGCGTCTGGAAGAATGGACCCACACACTGGCCGGGCGTGGCATAACGCTTGTGCCGGTCAGTTCACTGTGCAACCGGACCTCCAACGGTGCCCTTTCCACGGAAGGGCATCCGGTTACACCAGTAGGGCCAGTTCCGACTCCGGTGAAGGACACGCCTTCTCCGGCTTCGCACCACGGATCAGCCGTGACGGCTACCCCTCTTCCACCCCCCGATGCCACGCCAGCGTCGCCCTAAGCCCACATTGCGCAAGAGAACGAGCATGACAGATCCTGCTTCCCTTCCCTATCGCCGCAATGTCGGAGCCGTCATCCTCAACTCTGTGGGAGCCGTTTTCGTCGCACGCCGCACCGATATGCCCGGTGCAGGCGGAGGCCCGGATGAAGGTGTATGGCAGTGCCCACAGGGCGGCATCGACGCGCATGAAGCCGCTGAGACCGCTGTCTTCCGTGAAGTCGAGGAAGAGACTGGCATGACGTCTCTTGCCCTGCTGGAAGAACGCCCGGACTGGCTGTCCTACGATCTTCCAGCCGACCTGATCGGCAAGGCCCTCAAAGGACGTTATCGGGGTCAGACGCAGAAATGGTTCGCTCTGCGCTTTACAGGCGCTGAAACCGAAATCCGCCTCGATCTTCAGAAGCATCAGGAATTCGATGCGTGGAAATGGGTGCCGCTCGCGCAACTCCCCTTTCTAAATGTCGGCTTCAAGAAACCTGTCTATGAACAGATCGCGCGAGACTTCGCCCACCTCGTCTGATCAGTAGCTATACTGCCAGATCAGGCCGACGCTGCTGCCCGGATCGTTCTCGGGTGTGGTGAAGCCCGTCACGTTTCCGCCCGTTCCCACCGTCGTGTTCAGCTTGAGATGCTTGGTGAGATCCACCTGCACCTGCGCCTGCGTGCCGCTGCCGGACGTTGCCTGTTTGGCGCCGACATACACGCCTTTCATGACGTATTTGCCAGCCTCGATGCTGGCGCCGCCATTGCCCACGCCCGAGCCGCCGCCCACCGCGAGACGATCAAGTCCCAGCGTCTTGCGTATCGTGCCCAGCGGATCGAAGCCCGCGCCACCGGCCAGCGTGGCAAGCGCGGCACCAAGTTCGGCCTTCTGGGTGGTAGAAAGCGAATGTACATCCGTGCCGAAAAGCAGCATGGCAAGAATCTCGTCCTGAGGCAGGGATGGCACCGATGCGAACGTAATCTTCGGATCGCTGGCATAGCCACCCACCTTCAGCATCGCGGTCTGCCCGTTGGCATTGCGCTCCGCCGTGAAATCGAGCGTCGGATCGAGCTTGTGACTCACGCCGGTACCATCGAAGCCGACATGCCCTTCGGTAAAGTTCAGCGTGATGCCGCCCAGACTGAACATTCCACGCCGCATGTTGAATCCGCCGGTAATGGATGGCGTGGCCGCTGTGCCGCCGACATGCAGAAGGCCCGCCATTTCCGCGTCCAGTCCATGCCCACGCACGAAGAACTCACCCGGGGACTTCACCTTCAGATCCAGCCCGATCACCCGTGTGGAGGTCGCCGCCTCCGGAGCCGGTGGCTTCTCACCCGGGCGCACCACGTTCAACGTCGCGACAGAGCTGGGCATGGAGTTGGGAATGTTCACCTCCACCTTGGGAAGATCGATCCCGCCTGCCACATTCAGCCGTGTGTCCGCCTGCCCTTTCACCGTGATGTCCGCGTTCATGATGGCCGTCAGCAGATCGCTCGCCACCGGCTGCGCTTTGTCCGCCACGAGATGCAGATCGACAGGCATGCCGAGGCGGAACAGGCCCACATTGCCCGTCAACTCCATCGTGCCTTTACCCGCCTGCGCGGTGAAGGACTGGATGGTCAGGCTGTCGCCCTGCGCCAGCACCGTGGACTCGATATTGCCCAGATGAAATCCCTGCGCGAAATCCTGCACATCGCCCTTGTGCAACGTGACAGTCCCGGTGGCGGTGGGACGCGCCATCGTTCCCCGCACATTCATGTCGAAAGCAAGCTGCCCCAACGCCTGACGGCCGCTGGCCCCCAACATGCCGTTGGCCAGTGAGAGATCCACCTGCCCGCGAGTCTGCATCGCGATGGCTCCCGTGCTGGACGTGGGCACCGTGCCGCTGGCCTGCACAGTCGCCTTGCTGCCCGCACTGGCCCGCGCGTCGATACGAGCGCTCATTCCCCCCAGATCCGCCGTCGCGTCAATCTGAGCCGGAGGGAGCGCCGCCGCATCGCCTGTCAGCATTTTCAGCCCCCGTCCGGTAAGCTGAACATGCCCTTTCGGCGCCGCGAGTGTGCCGGACAATTTCGCATCGCCCGACACCGTGCCTGCCGCACGGAGCGTCGGCGCGAACGGCTTTGCCAGCGCAGGCGTTACATTCCTCAGCGACACCGTAAGCGCCAGCGTAGGCTTGATGGTTCCCGCCGCGTCGATGGAGGCCACTGGCACGCCCGGCGGCGCTACCGTGGCCCGCAGATGGTCCACACCCATCGTCTTGCCCCAAGACGCCGTGACGGGCGCCTGCAGCCGCACATCCTCACCGCGCGCGGTGGCGGCAAGCCGCGTCACGCGCACTTTCTGGCCCGGAATGTCCGCTACAGCCGCGAGATCGAGCATCCCCGGCGCGCCATACAGTTCAGAAAAACGGGCCTGCGCCTGTGTCGCCAACGCGGTCTGCGGCCCCTTCACGGTCGCGCGCAAATTGCCCGCAATAGAAGGCGCGGCCACACGGTCGAGCGTGAGCGCCAGATCGGCGCTTGGTGAACCTTCAGGATCGAGCACCGAGCCTGTCAGCTTGAGCGCGCCCACACGGTAGGGGGAGACGGCCACATCCCCGCTGACATTGATTGTGGCCTTCACAGGGGCCGCGCCATTGGCCGCCGTCGTGCCCAATTCCGCCACAAGCGCGCCACTGATGGGTTGACCGATCAGGTTCGTCAGGTCCGCCAGCCGTTTGATACGGATATCCACATTGCCAAGCGGGATCTTGCGGCCAGCGGGAAGATCGAGTTTTCCGCCCCCCTGCGCGCTGTTCCAGTCGAGCTTCGCGATCTCGACGTGCCGGTTGCCGTCCTTGTCCTGCGCCGCCGAAACATCCAGCGTGAGCGGCGCACGGTCGAGCTTGCCACTGGCCGTCAGATGCGCCTGCGGGGCGGACGGCACATGCTGCGCATCCAGATCGAGGGTAAGTGGCCCTTTGGGCATCGTGGCCGTGCCGAAATCGCTGGTCAGATGCGCCTTGGCAGCCAGATCGTCCGTCGGACCGGACGCCGTGAGATCCAGCGCCGCCGTGCCACGCAAACTGGGGAGTGCCGCCGCAAGATCGGTCAGATTCAGCGTGGCCTTCGTATCGTCCAGAGTCGTCTTGCCATCTTTCGCGACCGCGTGCGCTCCCGCCACAAGATGCAGGGTGCGTCCATCCAGCGTGAAACTGTCGAGCCGAATGTCCTGTGCCTGCCCGGACGCTGCATCGCCCGTCTTGCGCAGAGTCGCGTGCGCCGCGAGCTTTCCGTCTTTACCAATCAGTCCCACGGCCTGCGCCAGACCGCCCAACACAGCGATATTGCCCGAAAGGGCGGCCGTTGTCGTATCGCCCTTGGCCTCCGGCAACGCGAAATCCGCCACAAGATCGGCATGCCCACTCAGTTTTTGCCCACCCACGGCCGCCAGCGGCGCCAGATCCGGCAGATTCAGTTTCGCGTTGCCCTTCACGGCAGGACGTGTGTCCGCATTGGCGGCGAGCTGAACCAGCGGATGGGAGAGATTCACCACGACAGGCCGTGTTGGCGCATGCGGAGCGTAAGTGGCATCGAGTTTCAGCGGGGCCGCCGCAAGAAGCGTCGGGCTGCCACCCGGAATACGCACTCCGTCCGCCACCGCTGCGAGATGCAGCCGATCCTGCGGGGCTCCATTGTCCGTGCCGTCAAAATTCGCATCCAGAGTGCCGATCTGCGCTCCACCGGCCACCAGTTGCCGCACCATGAGCTTGCCCGTGCCTGCAGGCGCGGTCCACGCTCCGGTCAGATGCGTGGCAAGTGCAATGGACGCCCAGCTTACGCTGTTGCTCAGCGTCATCGCCGGCGCGTTTACGGCAGCCGTTACATCCGCCGTGCTGGCCAGCAGATCGAGCTTGCCATTGATGGTGCTGGTGATCGCTCCAGCCGCCACTTTCAGATCCAGCGCCGCCGCGCTTGTCGGCCCCTTGAGATGCAGATCGAGCGTCACCGGAGCCAATTCCGGCATCTGGCTCAAACTGGCGACAATGCCGTCCACGCCATCCTGCACAGACAGATCAAGCGCGAGCGCCCGACTGTCGGTTGTTGCCGCGACTTTCAGCGCGCCTGTTGCATCCAGCCGTTTGAGGTCGATCAGCACATCCGCGCGCGGCAACTTCTGAAACGAAAGGCCATTCAGCAGCGCGTCCAGTTCCGGCACGCTGGCATGACCTTCCAGCGCGAACACGGCGGGCAGACCCGCCAGCGGCGCGCCGACATCGATCCGGCGTGCGTTCACATGGCGAAGGTCGATGGTCAACCCGGTTTTGGTGGGACCGCTGGAAGTGGTTTTTTTCGTGCTGTCCGACACAGGCAGACGTGGAATGGCCAGCCGGTCGAAGTTCAGCGCATCAACCCGCACGGTTTTCCCCACCATACGCAGCGGTGACCAGTCGAGCGTCAGATTCTCCAGCGTCAACCAGGTGCCCTTGGTGTCGCGCAACTCAATTCGGGCAATGTGCAACGCGTCCGGAAAACGCCCTGACAGACCATTGACCACCACCGTATTGCCCGTGAGCGACGCCACCTGCCGCTCGATGAAATGCCGCCCCGGATCGACATTGGCCCCCACCAGCACCACGCCCAGTGTGAGCGCCACAAGACCGGCGACGCCACCCGCTGCAAAGCCGACGCCTCTGGCGATACGGCGCGGCAGGGAGCGACGGGGCTTAGGAGCATCCGACGTTGTGGCGGCCATCAGAACGTTTCTCCCAGACCGATATAGAGTTCCCATTTGTCGCCACGTGGGGGACGGTTGAGCGGCACAGCCACATCGACGCGCACCGGACCTATGGGAGTAAAATACCGCGCGCCGGCGCCCGCGCCGACACGCACGGTTCCGGTGAATGGCGCGCTGCCCGAACCGACCTGCCCTGCATCGACAAACGTGGCCATGCCCCAGTTCTTGAAGAAACGCTGCCGGAACTCCACTGTCCCCGCGTCCAGCGAGGTGCCGCCGATAGCGTATTTGCTGTGGGGAAACTGCGGCCCCACACCCTGATAGCGGAAGCCGCGAATGGTCGCCGTGCCGCCGCCATACAACCGTTGATCGGGCGGAATGTCATATGTGGACGCGCCCTGCACGCTGCCGACAATGCCGCGGAAAGCAAAAACGCTGCGTCCCGGCGCAGAAATACCAAGATTGGCCAGATCGAAATACGTCGAAGCGTTGGCCTGCAACAGTGCGAAAAAAGTCGTGCCATGATCGAAGGAGGCCGACGGCGTGCCGCTGAGGGACACACGCACGCCATGGGTAGCAGGTGCCAATGGCGAAGGCACATCCGTACTGTCATAGTTCAGGCTGATGGGCGCAAACACCAGCGTATAGGAGCGCGTCACCCCGAACTGGTCGATCTTTTCCTGCTCGCCAGCCAGCCCATAGGACATGTTCCATCGACGACTAAGCTGCCGCACGATACCCGCACGCGCGATCAGGGCGGTCTGTCGATAGGAATAGAAAAGCTGGCGGATGCCTTCCAGCCGGAAGCTGGCGTTCTGGTGTCGTCCAGGGAAATCGGGTTTGAAGAGATCGGCATATACATCGTAGCCCAATCCCTGCTGCGCCGTACCGCCAACGCCGGTAATCAGTGCTGTCAGCTTCAGCCGCTCGGCATTGCCGAACAGATTGTGATGCGTCCACGTCGCACCGACACGGCCACCGAGATCTGTGGAATAGCCCGCTTCCGCGCCAACCGTGTGGCGCTTGGCTTCCTTGAAGGTGAAAGTCAGCGGCATGGAGCCATCGGGAGCGAGCTTGTCTGGGCTTTTCGCGCCCACATTGGAAAAAATGCCCAGTGAGGCCAGATCCTGACGCGCCGCCTCGATCTTGGAGGGCTGATAAAGCTGCCCGGAACTCACCGTCATCCGTCTGCGCACGAAACGCGGATTGGTGTAGTCCAGTCCCGTCAGACCGATTGGTCCGATATCGGCCTTCGGCCCGATCGTGATGGGATAAAGCAGATCCAGCGTGTGTGACGTGGGACGCAGAAAGGCCGTGGGAATATCCACTTTTGCCAGTGGGTGGCCCTCTTCCTTGAGGGCATTATCAAGATTGTTTCCCGCCGCCAGCACATCGGACGCTACTGCCGGCGCACCGGTTTTCAGACCGAATGCCTGCTGCTGGGGAGGGGTCAACACAACGGGCGTTTTGTGATCGGCCGCCACAGTCTGCACCGCGCCAAGTTTATAAAGCGGGCCGGTCTTTGCCTTGATGGCAATCGTCAGCGTTTCACTGGTGGGCAGTGAGGCCAGCCAGAGTGGCAGACCGATGTCCTGCCCATCCATAGACGCCTGCACCGACGTACTCGCCCCTTTCGGACGAGACACCGTGATCATGACCTGTCCGTCGTAATAGCCGAAGCTTTCCAGCGCAGTGGTCAAACGTGCGTAGTCGTTGCGGATTCGACCCGCCAGCGCAAACGGACCGACTGCGTGCGTTTTCTGCAGCGAGAGCAGGTCGGAGGAGGAGGTCAGCGCGGCATCGAGATCGCTGTTGCCCGTGGGATCGATCTTTGTCGTGTAGGGCAAACCGGCCGGAGCCATCACACCCTTGGTGTCTGCGCCCCCCTTGCCGGATGCAGAAGAGGAATCGGCCCCCAGCACCGGTTGTCCCGCCGCCACGAGCACAGCCAGAACCCGCACCAATTGCATGGCGGCTCCGCGCAACGAACGTGCTGGTGCCGTTCGGGAAATGACAGCCTGTGTCTCCCGTCCCGCAACCATCCGATTCACCCGCAAGAAGACAACAGGCTCTTCCATCCGCCTCTTAATGAACACATCCGCACTTCGGCGCGACCCCTGAATGTCGGGTTCTGGTCATGATGTATGTCGATTTTTTGTTTCGCTTCTCCACATTGTCCGCTTTTGTTGTTTGAGGCTATGAAACAGCCATGTTTCCGTCATCCTCATCCCTCCATGGAGAAGCGTATGTGCGCGGCCAGTAGCCACACGGCCGCCCAGCCGTTTCTCAAGAGACGCATACCGCCTTTCCGCGTCGATGCCCGCGAACTCGACCGGGCCGACGCCCTGGAGCGCAAACAGGCCGCCCAAAGTCGCGGCCGTCGCCTGCGTGCAGCCCTCAGACTGAGTGCGATCGCCGTCTGGGTTCCTCTCTCGGTGGGATTCGAAGCCGTTCTGCTGCTCGTGCCGGGCACCGCCAAGATCCGCTGGACCCGCGTAATCTGGGGTATCCTGTGCCGCTGCCTGTCGCTGAAGATCAACACGATCGGCCGCCGCGCCGGTGGCTTTGGTGGAAAGCGTGCCCGCGCGAAGGGCGAACGCCCGGTGATCTATATTTCCAACCACTCCAGTTGGCTCGACGTGCCGGTGCTGGGCACCATTCTGCCTTCTGTTTTCGTGGCCAAAGGTGACATCGAAAATTGGCCGGTCATGGGACTCATTTCCAAGATCGGTCGCACCATATTTGTCAGCCGACAGCGCAATTCCACAGGCCGCGAGCGTGACGAGATGATCTCGCGGTTGGCCGAAGGCGACAATCTGGTGCTGTTCCCGGAAGGCACCTCTTCCGACGGCTCGCGCGTGCTGCCCTTCATGTCCGCCTTCTTCGCCATCGCCAAGCCGCCGCGTCTACGGGGCGTCGATCCGTCCGAAATGGGTGAGACCTTCCCTCCGGGGATGACGCCGCTGATCCAGCCCGTCTCGCTGGTCTATGACCGCATCGACGGTCTACCCATCGGCAGAGCGCGTCGTCCTGTCTTTGCGTGGTATGGCGACATGGATCTTGGCCCCCATGTGTGGCAGCTCGCTCAATGGCGTTCCCTACGCGCGTCCGTGCTGCTGCATCCACCGCTCGACCCGGAAGATTTCCCGAGTCGGAAGGCGCTGGCACAGGCCACATGGCGCGCCGTCACCCAAGGTGCGGCGCAACTGCGCCAGAACGACGTCCCGGATGCACCCCAATGGGAGGCGCGCCTGAGGGGACCATCCGAAGAATCACGGAAACGTGAGGATACCCCCGATACACTTGACAAAAGCCGTCCATCCTTTGCCTGATGAGGGTGTCGGAGGTCACACATGACCGCTGAGCCACTACAGACAGAGGAGAGGCGCCGCCATGCCCGCACCCCACTCCTGTCCATCCGGCTGTACCGGTTTTATCGGTGTCGCGGACACGCGCTCTTGACCCGCACGTCATCTGTCGGGATTCCTCCGTCCCGTCGCCCGGAATGGTCCGGCGGCGTGCCGGAACGAGCCTGACCCTTGACGACCGATTTCGCCCCGACAACCGCCCCCTCTCCCCTGCCGGACGCCAAGGCGTCGCCCCGTGGCCTGCA
Organism: Acetobacter estunensis; assembly: GCF_019083805.1. Classification (GTDB taxonomy): domain Bacteria; phylum Pseudomonadota; class Alphaproteobacteria; order Acetobacterales; family Acetobacteraceae; genus Acetobacter; species Acetobacter estunensis_A. The sequence continues at coordinate 73,869 of NZ_JAHRDV010000007.1, read as the reverse complement.
CATGATCACGTGGGGCTGCCAGATGAACGTCTATGACAGCGCCCGCATGACCGATGTTCTGCGTCCGTTGGGCTACACGCCCGTGACGGATCCGGCAGCGGCCGAGATGATCATCCTCAACACCTGCCACATCCGCGACCGGGCGGCGGAAAAAGTATTTTCTGAATTGGGACGTCTGCGACTCATCAAGGACGAGCGCGAGGCACAGGGACACAAGACAGTCCTCGCTGTGGCGGGATGCGTGGCGCAGGCCGAGGGCGAGCAGATTCTCAAGCGTGCGCCCTATGTGGACATCGTGCTCGGGCCGCAGACCTATCACCGCCTGCCGGAGATGGTGGCGAAAGCCGCACGCGCTGGTGGCTCCGTCATTGAGACGGATTTTCCCGCGGAGCAGAAATTCGACTTCCTGCCCGAGGCAGAAGCGCCGCAGACTGTTGAAAACGTCACAGCCTTCCTCACCGTGCAGGAAGGCTGCGACAAGTTCTGCTCCTTCTGCGTCGTTCCCTACACACGCGGCGCGGAGGCCAGCCGTCCCGTGGCCTCCGTGCTGGCGGAAGCGCGGCGAATCGTGGCCAGCGGCGTGCGGGAATTGACGTTGCTCGGTCAGAACGTGAACGCCTATCACGGCGAAGGACCGGACGGCGGCACATGGACGCTCGCCCAACTGGCTTACGCGCTGGCAGAGATTCCGGGTCTGGAACGCATCCGATACACCACCTCCCACCCGCGCGATATGGGCGACGATCTGATTGCCGCCCATCACGATCTGCCCGCTCTGATGCCGTTTCTGCATCTGCCCGTACAATCCGGTTCGGACAGCATTCTCCGCGCCATGAACCGGGGGCATACGGCCGATGACTACCGCCGGCTGGTGGACCGCCTGCGGACCGCACGCCCCGATCTCGCCCTTTCGTCGGATTTCATTATCGGACATCCGGGCGAGACGGATGCGGATTTCGAAGCGACCATGCAACTGATCCGCGATGTCGGATTCGCGCAGGCGTTCTCCTTCAAATATTCCATTCGCCCCGGCACCCCGGCGGCGGGTGCGCCGTTGCAGGTGAAAGAGGCTCTCAAGGATGAGCGGCTCTATGCCCTGCAGGCGCTGCTGCGCGAGCAGCAGGATGCATTCAACGATTCCGTCATAGGCGATGTGGCTCCCGTGCTGTTCACGGGACATGGCCGCAAGCCCGGCCAGATGGTCGGACGGTCTCCGTGGCTTCAGCCAGTCCATGTCGATGGACCGGCCGATCTGGTCGGCACGATCCGTCCCGTGCTGATCACACAACGACTCAGCAATTCGCTGGTCGGCAATCTTGTCGAGGAGTGTGTGCCCGCTTGACCCAGCCCAACGCATCCCCAACCTCGCACGCCCACCGGGGCGCCTCTCCCCTCTCCGGCAGGGATACGTCGAAAACGACGACTCTCCAGTTCGGAGACAATGCCCTGCTGGCGCAACTGGTCGGGGATCGCGACCGACATCTGCGCCACATGGAAGAAGCGTTGGGGATAAAACTGGCCTGCCGGGGCAATCGGATCGCCATCACGGGACAACCGGGACGCACCGCCCTCGCCCACTCCGCACTCACGACGCTGTACCGCAAGCTCGAACGCGGAACCGCTATCGACACCGCCGAAATCGACGCCGCCATCCGCCTGTCCGACATCCATGCCGCCTTGCGTGAGCAGGCGCCAGCGGAGGCTCCTGCCGTGACCGAAACGCCCCCGCGCTCCCATGGTCCACGCCTGCTTATCAACGACCTGCCCGCCATCCGCACACGGCGCGGCGCGATCGAACCGCGTTCACCCGGGCAGGCCGCCTATATGGAGATGCTGGCCCGCAACGAAATGGTCTTTGGTGTGGGCCCGGCCGGCACGGGCAAGACCTATCTGGCGGTGGCGCAGGCCGTCGCCATGCTCCAGTCCGGACAGGTGGATCGTATCGTCCTCTCCCGTCCCGCCGTTGAGGCCGGTGAACGTCTGGGCTTTCTGCCCGGCGACATGAAGGACAAGATCGATCCTTATCTGCGCCCCCTGTATGACGCCCTGCATGACATGATGCCCGGAGAACAAGTCACACGCCGCATGGCCACCGGTGACATCGAAGTCGCACCGCTCGCTTTCATGCGGGGACGCACACTGGCCCACGCCTATGTCATTCTCGATGAAGCTCAGAACACCACGCCCGCGCAGATGAAGATGTTCCTCACCCGCATGGGCAATGGTACCCGCATGGTCGTGACGGGTGATCTGAGCCAGGTGGACCTGCCCTCTGGTACCACATCCGGGCTGCGTGACGCGCTGGAAACACTCGAAGGTGTGCAGGGCATCGCGGTCAATCGCTTTGACGCCAACGACGTGGTGCGGCACAGGCTGGTCGCCCGCATTGTCGAGGCGTATGATGACAGGAAGACGGCGGAACGGGAGTCCTCCCACAACAGCAGGTTCCGCCGGGAGAACAATGGAACCGCCCAGTAGCAGCACCCGCGCCGAGAGCGCCGGGGCCGATCCCGACCCTTCCCACGGAAACGGGTCTTTTTTCTCCCCCTTCGACTGGGGGATACATCATGCTGAAAGCGACGGTGATCCCGAGATCATTGTCGAGGACAGAAGGTGGCGGGGTGTCGTCCCCGCTGCCGAGCGTCTGGTCCGCCGTGCCTGCGCCGCAAGCCTGCGCGGACGCACTCCGGGAGGGGCGCCGCTCGCTCCACCTGAAAGCATCGTGCTGTCTTCGGACCGGGTGGTGAAGCGGCTCAACGACCGCCATCGCGGGCGTAACAAACCCACCAATGTGCTGACATTCGAGCCACCCGCTCCCGGTCTTCCGGGTGGCGAGATCATTCTCGCCTTCGAGACGGTGTGCAGGGAAGCTCAGGCTGCCCGCAAACCGGTGGCTGAGCATCTGGCTCATCTTATCGCCCACGGCATCCTGCATCTGGGCGGACACGATCATCATCAGGCCGGGGAAGCCCGCCGCATGGAAATGGAAGAGACGCGCGTTCTCGCAACGCTCGGCGTCCCCAACCCTTGGAAGCCGCGCATATGAGCACCACAGAGCAGAATGTCTCCACCTCTGGCGACGAATCCTCCAATGGGCGTCACAAACGCGGGCTTTTTTCGTTTCTGAGTCGCAAGCGCGAACAGCAGGGCGTCCGTCACTCCATCGCTGCCCTCGTGCAGGAAGCTGCCGAGGCCGGCGACAACGGCGATGAGGCGCCCGAACTGGACCGGCAGGAACGCGCGCTGATCGCCAACATCCTGCGCCTGCGCGAAACAAGTGCTGACGACGTGATGGTGCCACGCGCCGACATCGTAGCCATGCCAGCCGATATCAGCCGCGATGACGCACTGGCCATGATGCGCCGCGAAAACCACTCCCGCATGCCGGTCTATCGTGGGCAGCTCGATGACATCATCGGCATGATCCATGTGAAGGATCTGATCGCCTATGTCGGCACGAGCGAGGCCTTCAGTCTCGATCCGCTACTGCGTCAGCCGCTCATGATCGCCCCGCAGATGCCGGTCCTCGACCTGCTGCTGATGATGCGCCAGCGGCATATGCACCTTGCTCTTGTGATCGACGAATATGGCGGGATCGACGGGCTGGTGACCATCGAGGATCTGATCGAGACCATCGTGGGCGATATCTCTGACGAACATGATGAGCCCGAGGCCGACATGATCGTGGAGCGTCCCGACGGTTCCTACGATGTGGACGCCCGCTGTCCGGTCGAAGTGTTCGAGGAGAAGATCGGCCCGATCCTGACGGAAGCCGAACGCGAAGCCGAGATCGAGACGATTGGTGGACTGGTGTTCCGTCTGGCCGGACACGTGCCGGCACGCGGTGAAGTGCTGACGCATGAAAGCGGCTTTGTGTTTCGGGTGCTGGACGCGGATGCACGACATATCCGCAAGGTGCGCGTGCGCAAACCGGCGGTGGAAGCAGAAGACGGCAAGAAGGAGGGGTAAGCCTCTCTTTCTTACCTTCTATCTTTCGCGGAAGATGAACGTCTTCATCACGCCGTCCAGCCTAATCCTTGTGGCGGGTAATCGAACTCAATAACTTTCGTTCCAGTTGCGCCATCCGTTTCCTGTTCTCTGCCGGAACCCCAGGAAACGGATCGATGCCCGTTACCCGCGACAAAGACTCCAGCCCTACGGCATTGCACACAAATGGCTTGATGTTCTTGCACACGATGACCGCCACAGCGTGTCGTGAGGGCACATACACCGCCTTCCACAATGAAGACGGCACGCGCACATGATCGGCTCCTATCCGTCCCATGTCTTCGCGAAAGGCTGGTCCTGTCACGACATGCACCTCTCCCGCCTGTCTCGCCAGTTTCCGCACATTGATCTCGATATGGCTCCACGCTCCTTCGTTCAGCCGGGCCGCCTGCGGAACAATGTTGGAAAACGCAAACGTCTCCTCACGCGAAGCACGAGTGGACGCATCTCCTGAAGGTGTGAGATGACCACGCGACCAGCCTGAACGCTTGTAATCATAGGGCTCCGAGCGCTGTTCGACCGGCAGGCGCAGATCTTCATGAAACTGGCCGCGTCCATGCAGGCGCTCTGCCTGAGAGATGCTCACAGCCGTCAGATGCTCAGCACTCCAGAGCGCCTCATGATCGGCTGGGGCATATCCAACGGCAAAAATTTGGGAGCACAGTTCCACCACCGGCATGACGGACGACGGCGGCACGCCCCCCGCAAAATGTTCTGGACAGGCTGCGTGAACCGAAAGCGGGAAAAGAACAGAAAGAAGAGCAAACATGCGCATTGTCATGAAGGAAATATGTGCCCGCATCCTGCCCCAACCGTAAACATTGCTCCTCCTCAAACGAAGAAACGCGACCCGAGGGCCGCGTTTCCACATAATCCGTTTCGCAAAAAGCGAAATCAGACGGAGTAGTACATCTCGAACTCGACCGGGTGCGGCGTGTGCTCGAAACGATACACATCCTTCCACTTCAGTTCGATGTAGCTCTCGATCTGGTCCTTGGTGAACACATTGCCCGCAAGCAGGAACTCGTGGTCGGCGGCAAGGGATTCGAGAGCTTCGCGCAGGGAGCCCGCAACCGTCGGGATCTGCTTCAGCTCTTCCGGCGGCAGGTCATACAGATCCTTGTCCATGGCATCGCCCGGGTGGATCTTGTTCTTGATGCCGTCCAGACCCGCCATCAGCATGGCCGAGAACGCCAGATAGGGGTTGGCGGTCGGATCGGGGAAGCGGACCTCGACGCGCTTGGCCTTGGGGCTCGTCGCATACGGAATACGACACGAAGCCGAACGGTTACGGGCCGAATAGGCCAACAGCACAGGAGCCTCGAAGCCCGGAATCAGACGCTTGTAGGAGTTGGTGGACGGGTTCGTGAAAGCGTTCAGAGCCTTCGCGTGCTTGATGATGCCACCGATGTAATACAGCGCCGTGTCGGACAGATCGGCATAGCCATTGCCCGCGAAGGTCGGCTTGCCGCCCTTCCAAATGGACTGATGGACATGCATGCCCGAGCCGTTGTCACCAAAGATCGGCTTCGGCATGAAAGTAGCCGACTTGCCGTAGGACACGGCCACATTGTGGACGCAGTACTTATAGATCTGCATGAAGTCGGCCGAACGCACCAGCGTGTCGAACTTCGTGCCAAGCTCGTGCTGGGACTGCGCCACCTCATGATGGTGCTTCTCGATGGGCAGACCCATCTCGCCCATGGTCGTCAGCATCTCGGCGCGCAGGTCGCTCTCGCTGTCCACCGGCGCGCAGGGGAAGTAACCACCCTTTACAGCCGGACGATGACCGAGATTGCCTTCCGGATAGGCCTTCAGGGACGCGTCAGGTCCTTCGATGCTGTCAAGCTGGTACTTGCCATAGTTGGGGCCGGTGCCGAACTGGACGTTATCGAAGACGAAGAACTCGGCCTCGGGACCGAAGAACGCCGTATCGCCCAGACCGGTGGACTGGAGATACTGCTCGGCACGCTTGGCGGTCGAACGCGGATCACGGTTGTAGAGCTGGCCGGTGGCCGGATCGACGATGTCACAGATCAGGATAAGCTGCGGCTTGGCCGAGAACGGGTCCATAACGGCGCTGGACGCGTCCGGCATGAGCACCATGTCACTCTCGTTGATGGCCTTCCAGCCCGGAATCGAGGAACCGTCGAACATGAAACCTTCTGTGAAGGTGTCTTCTTCGATGGTCGTGACGTACTGCGTCGTGTGATGCCAGGTGCCACGCGGATCCGTGAAACGCAGGTCCACCATTTCCACGGAGTTCTCGTTGATAAGCTCGAAAACCCGAGCAATAGCCTCCGAAGCGCTCTTCGCACCCGTTTCTTTCTTGGCCATGTCGTCCTTGCCTGAATTATGGATGTCGCGACGCGACATCCCGGTTGACACCATCCATCACTGGGGCGCTTCCGCAAGGAAGCGTCACAATGAAAAACCTGTGGGGCACAGTCTCAGATCGCTTCCTCTCCACGCTCGCCGGTGCGGATGCGGATTGCGTCATCGACAGGAATAATGAAGATCTTGCCATCCCCGATTCGCCCCGTACGGGCGGCAGCACTGATGGCTTCGACCGCGCGCTCGGCCAGATCGTCCGGGCACACCACCTCGATCTTCATCTTGGGGAGAAAGTCCACGATGTATTCTGCGCCGCGATAAAGCTCGGTATGGCCTTTCTGGCGCCCGAATCCCTTCGCCTCGATCACCGTTATTCCCTGAAGGCCGAGTTCGTGAAGCGCGTCCTTCACTTCGTCGAGCTTGAACGGCTTGATGATGGCCTCGATCTTCTTCATGTCCGCGTCGTCACACCAACTCGATTGCATGAGGCGCGCGCAGCACGCCGGGAACGTCCGGATCGAATGGCAGGAGCCTTCAACGGACCCGGCGCACTTCGATCCGTCAGCAAGTTCGCACGGCTTGGCTTTCGGGGCAATCGGGTTGACACCGAAATAATTCCCTCCCCTTCCCCACCAAAGGGAACGATTGACGGAAAGGCCGGGCGGACGCTTATGTGGCATGCTGTATTCCGCGATCTCATGTCTGCCGACCGGAAGATGCAGCCCCTTCATCATTCTGAGCCGGAAACCGCCGTGAAGACGCTCAATCCCCAGCTTTCCTCACTGCCCACGACCATCTTCACCGTCATGTCCGCTCTGGCGTCCGAACATGAGGCCATCAATCTCGGACAGGGTTTTCCCGACACCGAAGGACCTCGGCATCTGGCCGAAGTGGCCGCCGCCAGCCTCCTCGACGGGCGCAACCAGTATGCGCCCCTCACCGGTCTGCCCGAACTGCGCGAAGCGGTGGCACGCTCCAACAGCCGGTTCCACTGCCTCACCATCGATCCCGTGCGTGAAGTCGTGGTGACATCCGGCGCCACGGAGGCACTGGCGGCCTGCTTTGCCGCCCTGCTCCAACCGGGCGATGAAGTGGTGATCATCGAGCCGGCTTACGACACCTATCTGCCCATCATCCGGCTGCTCGGCGCCGTGCCCCGGCTGGTGCGTCTCACGCCCCCCGAATGGAGCCTCCCCCGCGAGGAACTGGCCGCCGCCTTCGGTCCGAAGACCAAGGCCATCGTGCTGAACTCTCCGATGAACCCCACCGGCAAGGTGTTTACGCGGGAAGAGCTGGACTTCATTGCAGGTCTGGTTGCGCAGCATGACACTTACGCCATCTGTGACGAGGTGTATGAGCACCTGACATTCGGCGCGCCGCACATTCCGCTCATGACTCTGCCGAACATGCGCGACCGCTGCTTCCGCATCGGGAGTGCGGGCAAAAGCTTCTCCATGACAGGCTGGAAGGTGGGCTACATCACCGCATCAGCCCCCCTCGCCTCCATCGTCGCCAAGGCGCATCAAAACCTGACTTTCGCCACACCTCCCAATCTCCAGCGCGCGGTCGCCGCGGGGCTTGAACAGGACACGTCCTATTTCACGACGCTTGCCGAAGACATGCGTCTACGTCGCGATATTCTGGCAAGCGGTCTGCGCGAGATCGGCTTTGACGTGCTGCCGTGTAACGGCACCTACTTTCTCACCGCCGATATCAGCAGGCTCGGCTCCATCGTGCAGTCGGGTGAAGACGATATCGCATGGTGCAAACGCATGACACAGGAAGCGGGCGTCGCCTTGATCCCTGTGTCAGCGTTCTATGACGCCGCCGGCGGTCCGCCGCCCCGCAACCTCGTCCGTTTCGCCTTCTGCAAGAAACCTGACATCCTTGAACAGGCCGTGACACGGTTGAGCGACCGCATCGCACGGGGATAACGCCTCTCGGGCATTATCCTCCAGTACGGCACGGGGAATGTTCATCGCCTCAAGTCGCTCTTGTGTTCTGGCAAGCAGTGCTGCATCGCCCTGTTCGCCAAGCCGAAGCAAGTGCCCACGCATGGCCAGAAGAATGTCGGACGTGGCTTCTTCAACCGCTTTGCGCCACCACCTCAGAGCGTCTTCTCTTTTTTCCTGATCGAGGAGCACGGTAGCGTAGTTGTGCTGTCCCCGATAATCGCCGCCCTCGGCTGAACGGCGATACCACTCAATGGCCATCTCGCGATTACGTTGGGTATGCCACCCCTCTTCCGTGAATCGTCCAACAAGATTCATGGATTTTGCGTGCCCATTGTCCGCAGCACGACGAAACAGAGAGAGTGCGGCTTTCAGGTCCGCCTGCATCCCGATGCCCCGCATGGTCAGAATGCCGAGGTTGTAGACCCCCCACATATCGCCCGCCTGTCCGGCAGCTTCGTAGTAACGAGCCGCTTCCTGCAAGTCCTTGTCACAGCCCCAGCCGAATTGAAAACACCGGCCCACCATATTCAGAGCCGGTCCATAGCCACGCAGCGCCGCAATATCGTACCACTGCTTCGCACGCGCCAGATCCGGTGGGCCGTAGGCTTTACTCATCAGAATGTCGCCCCATTGCACCTGAGCCGCGACGTCTCCATCCCAGGCTCGCTTGCGGATTGCCATCATAAAATCCGGTAGGGATGCGGAAGATATCGTTTTGCTAATTCGCCATCGTTTCATGCGTGATCGCCTGAACAGTCATGCCATGACCCTTCATCTGCCGTTTCAGTAAGACGCCGCTACGTTGAAAAGGAACGAGCGTCCGATCGACGGCGTAACGCGATTGGTGAACAGGTTGCTGTAATTCAGCCTGTTGGCGAGGTTGTAACCATTCATGGCCAGCCGCCAGTGCTTGCCAATAGTGTGCGAAACCATCGCATCGAATGTCACATTCGCCGGAACTCTGGCGGTATTGGCAGCGTCCAGCCACACACGTTCGCGCCATGTGATGCCACCACCGAATGTCACGTTATGTTCGGTGTCCCGACCGATCGTGTATGTCGTCCAGAGTGTCGCCGAATTTTTGGGAACATATTGAATCCGCTTACCCACATCCGCCGCCGTAAGGGAGCCTGTGGTGCGGCTGTCATAAAAGGCGTACGTGCCGATCACACTCCAGTTGCGTGTGATGTTTCCAGACGCACTGAGTTCCAGCCCCTGATTGCGCTGTTTGTCCGAAGACGCGGACACATCTCCCGTGCTTGGATCCGTAATGGTGGAATTGTTCTTTTCCAGACGGAACAAAGCGGCCGTAAATCCCATACGCCCCTGAAAAGCGTTGTATTTCGCTCCAATTTCATACAGACGGCTGCGCTCGGGCGCATAATGCGAATTTGTCTGGTACGGCGTATTGCTGTTGGTCACATACAAACTGGTCGGCGTAGTGGATTCAGCCCAGTTGAAATAGACCATCAGGTCATCATTGGGCGTATACATCAAGCTCACGTTCGGATTGACCGTTGTCTGGGACTGATTGATGTGGGTATCAGGTGTAGAAGACACACCACCGGTTGCCGCATACGAACTGTACCAATGATCCAGTCGGAATCCGGCGTTGATGGAAAACCACTTCACCAATTGCACACGATCCGAGAGGAAAAAGCCGATATCTGTCGCGGCACCGTCCTTGTAACATTTTTTACCCACTCCATCGGGAAGATTGGCGAGATTTTGAGGCGCCTGATTGCAGTTTAGACGCTGCAGACCGGCAACCGTCGCGGATGGATTGAGGAGGCTCGTTCCCGTGCGGGTCTGGTTATAGACATAACTTTTCCGATGATCCTCGACATGCTCGATATCGAATCCGGAAATAATCTCATGATGAATCTTTCCTGTATTGACCTCAGCCGTTGCAGAAAAGACATCCTGAAAGGACCAGTCACTCTGGCGATAGGGATTAGGGCCGCCAAGACCGCCATTTCGGGTGGTCGTTGCGGCCGCCGCATCTCCAGAGAAGAAATCCTCAGTGCAGGCCGTGCCGCAGGTTGACTGCGAAGCAGAGTAATAACGGTGATAAATACCGCCCCGAGTGTCGTTGTACAGCGTTATCCACGGCGCGACTTTGGCCGTTAAACGACCGCTGAGCATATCCGTGCTGGTATCATCCTGATCGAATGTCGTGCCATACCAGTTTTTCCGGCTCACGCCGTATTCCGTAATGGGTTTTCCAACGGAAGACCCCGGCTTGGTGACCACCGACACACCATAATCGGGAATACGATTATCATTTTGATGAAAATATTCGACAGTATAAGATATTTTCTTGTTCAGACCGAACGTGATCGACGGAGCAATGCCCCAACGATGCGAATAGATGTAATCACGCCCGTTGACATTGTTTTCATTGCCCATTGCGGTCAGACGCGCCGCTGTCGTTTCGTTGATTTGCTGATTAATATCGAGAGTACCGCGATAATATTGCGCTGACCCACCAGAGAAATTCGCCTGATAAGATGATCCGGCATGAGGTGTCTTCGTCACGATATTGATGGCACCACCGGTCGTGCCATTACCGAACACTTCTGAAGACGGCCCTTTGATGACGGACACATGATCGTAATTGAAACTGTCACGGGAATAGACACCGAAATCACGCAGACCATTTTCGTAAATGTCATTCTGGGCCTGAAACCCACGGATCAGAAACTGATCCCCCGACATACCTCCCTCACCCTCACCGACAGATGCCGTAATACCCGGAACATTTCGCAATGCCTCATCAAGAGACTTCACATTCTGCTGTTCCATAAGAAGCTGCGGCACGACATTGATAGACTGTGGCGTGTGCATGACATCATGAGGCATCCGGGCTAACCCCACAGACTCATGCAGGATGTTCATCCGGCTGCCGGTCACAACCACATGCGTCGAACCGGGAGACGTATCGGTGCCCGGAATCGTCTCATCGTGTGCATGCGTCCCCTTTGAGTGGGCGGTTTTGCCGGAGACTTTCTTGGGAGCGACAGGCACATCCCGCGGATCCGTCGCATCTTCGCCCACGGCCGCGTCTGCTGGCATCCATACCCCTGAACACGAAAGCGCAAGACCCGCAAAAAGCGGCACCAGATGAACCCGACCATCCCGCGAGGAAACGCTCATTGCCCCATTTCTTTCATGACGTGAAAAAACTGTGTCAAACCATTTATTGCGAATTATTCTCACTTTCATTTCTTGTCAAGAGATTGACCTCACACCGTCCGATTGACGACCAACTGCGTGAGAGCCGCTCCAGAATCGAGAAAATCATCACTCTGAAGCAGATCGGTGTTGACGTGTCGGTAGCTTTATTTTAGGTGTGCGCTCGCTGTGTGGCGGACGTAGCTCAGTCGGTAGAGCGCCGGTTTGTGGTACCGGTTGTCGCGGGTTCGATCCCCGTCGTTCGCCCCAGCATTTCCTCTAGAACCAAGACATTAAAGTGCACGCTCCAGTGCTCTTTGCTTTCAGCCAGCTGTTTCCATTATCAAGGAAATCAGTACGTTAGGCCCAAGCAAAAATTAGTCTCAATGTCCTGACCCCAAAATTCGTATGATAATCCTGCGGCTGAGAGGGGATTAGCATATGGGACGAGCGCCTGTGTTCATGGATCTGACGACAAAAGAGTGCCGGAAATTCGAAAAATCGTCAGACACAATCGTCATCTCATGAAGCGCACAGCGGACCTTCCCCCTCAGCCACCGCCCGTCGTGGGTTTCGAAGATTGCTACATCGGCGGTTTTGTGGACGGATTCCACACGCATGACCGAGCGCAACTGTCGATATTTCTGGCAGGCAGTGTGACGGTTAACACGCTGGACGGGAGCTTCGTGCTGCGCCCCGGTCAGGGCATGTGGATTCCCGTCAATACCCTCCATCAGGTGAACTGCCGCACCGATCTGATGTTTCAGGTCGTCTATGTCGATTCCTGTCTCCCGGGCACCGATCTGCCCTTCAAGATGTTTGAGGCGTCCACCCTGATACGAGGTCTTGTGGACGAGATCATCGCCATGCGGTTCGAGTTCACCATGGATGAGCGCATGTCGGCCATCGCCCGACTTCTGGTCGATGAAATCGGACGCGCACCCCGGATCGCGGATCGCCTGCTTTTCCCATCAGATTCTCGACTGCGCCGCGTGTGCGAAGCCATTACTCTTCAACCGGGAGATTGCCACGACATCGATTATTGGGCGCGAGAAGCCGGCATGGCGCGGCGCACCTTCACCCGTCTCTTTCAACAGGAAATGGGTATGGGCTTTGCAGCGTGGCGTCGCAGGGTGCGGGTGATCGAAGCGGCGTCACGCATCGCGGCGGGCCAGCCGATCGCGCAGGTTGCATTCGATCTCGGTTATGACAACGCCAGCAGCTTCAGCACCATGTTCCATCGAACCTTTGGGGTCGCACCCCGGACACTGCGTTTAAATTCATCGTCCACATCACGCACATAGAGACGCGCTCGTCACGCCACGATCCGGTTGTGGCCTCATTGCGTCCCCCAAACACATAAAAAACACCCACACCACTGCCCACACAATTGGCCCGTCTGCATCCCGAGATTAGGCGATCAGGCGGAATCCGCTTGCGTTTGGGCCAAGACGAAATTCCTCGCTTGAAGGGGCTTTCGAACGCAGTTACGGACGCAACTCATTCTCATTATTACTCTCAACGCAAGCCCAGCTCCTCCTGCAGCAGAGGCCAGCACCGAAATGAGTTAGGTATGCAGCGCAGCAGGATTATTTACGCGGTTCTTCTCTCTTTCGCCCTGAACAACACGGCCCGCGCAGCCGACCAAAAGAAAGCAACCAACACACTTCGCCAATCCAAAACCATCACGCCTCGGCAGGCCGCAACCACTAAAACCGCGACACGCGCTCCCCATGTCCAGCGGATCACGGTACGTGGCCACAGCAACGCATCGACCTTGGCCTCTTCCGCGACAAAGACAAATACGCCCCTCATCGAAACGGCCCAGTCTGTCACTGTCATCACCCGCGAAGAGATGGACGTGCGCGGCGTGCTGAATCTCAATCAGGCCCTGCGCTACGCCGCTGGTGTCACCGCCGATACGCGCGGCGGAGAAGGCACACGGTACGACCTTTACGATCTGCGTGGCTTTACGGTGCCGACTTTTCTCGACGGGCTGAGGTTTCAGGACAGCCCAACGGGTTTCGCCGTTGCTCAGACCGATACCTTTCGCCTCTCTCGCATCGAACTGCTCAAAGGGCCGGCTTCCGCGCTTTATGGCCAGTCCAGTCCGGGCGGCCTCACCGCGCTGTCAAGCAAACTGCCGACAGATCAAAAGTTTTACGGTGGAGTCACCACCACTGGCGGAATGTTCGACCTCTATCGCGTCGATGCCGATGTCGGTGGTTTCGCCACAGATGACGGTCTGGTCCGTTACCGGCTTTATGGAACAGTGAACGGACAGCACACCCAACTCAGCAAAACGGGAAGCCGACGCTTCAGCATAAGCCCCGCTTTCACGTTCGGCGGTGACGGACCGACCACCCTCACCCTGCTGGGCAATTATCAGTACGATCCGGAGAGTGGCTCTTATGGCGGTGTTCCGCTGGTCGGCTCTCTCAAGCGGGCATCGTTTGGCTATCTGCCACGGAACTTCTATGACGGAGATGCATCCTTCGAAAAATTCAACCGTCGGCAGGGTGCGATCACTTATATCCTCAATCATCGCTTCAATGACGACTGGAGTTTCAGCACGCGCGGGCGTTACGATGATATCCGTACCATCTATCGCAGTGTTTATGACAATGGATACTACAACAGCGATGAAATGCTGTCCCGCTCCGCTTATGGCACACAAGAGCACACATACAATTTAGCGTTCGACAGTCAGTTCAAAGGCAATATTCGCACAGGACCATTACAGCACAAGATGATGTTCGGGTTCGACTACATGCAGCAGCGAGCCAATGACAGAGAAGCCTACGGCGATGCGCCTGATCTCGACGTCCTGCACCCTGACTATCACATGGTCATTTCGCCCCTGACGCCCAGTTCGGACTATGTGACGCGATCCCATCAGATTGGCGCCTATGGTCAAGATGAAATTCGCTGGCATCGCCTGATCCTAACAGGCAGTATCCGCAACGATTGGTACCGCTCCAATCAGGTGGAGCATATTGGTCAAACCGATACCCGTCAGAGTTCGAGTCAGATTACATGGCGTGCTTCTGCCCTCTATCACTTCGATTTCGGTCTTGCGCCCTACATCAGCTATTCGACATCTTTTCAGCCTCAATCGGGATCCGTCTCCAATGACGGGGGTGCCACCGTACGGCAGGCAAGTCCTTCCATCGGTAAGCAGCTTGAAGGTGGCGTGAAATATCAATTTCCGGGAACGTCTGTTTTACTCACCGCCGCTGGCTTCCATATCGAGCAGAGCAATGTGCTCGTTTCCGTCGCGAATACTGGCTACAATGTGCAAAGTGGACTGGTTCATTCGGATGGTTTCGAGTTCGAAGCCCATGCAGAGCCTTACAAGAACTTCATGATTACGGCGGCTGTGAGCGTCCAGAAGGTGCACGACGACTCAACAGGCAAACCTCTCATCCAGTCGGGTAAGGGCAATGCTTCTTTGTTCGCATTCTACACGATGCCTTCAGGACCATTAAAAGGCCTCGGCTTCGGAGGAGGCATGCGCTATTCGGCAAAAGCTTATGGCGGGGAAGCCACTTACGGCAGTGTATGGCTTCCGCAATATGCACTGTTCGATGGCTCCTTGAGCTACGATCTTTCCAATCTGTCGCCCACACTTCGCGGCTGGAAGGCATCCGCAAGCGTCCGCAATATCTTTGACAAGCACTACGTCTCCAACTGTTTCGCCTATGGGTCCGATGGTGAATACTGCTATTATGGAGAACGACGGAACGCTCAGGCCAGCATTGGATACAGTTGGTAACCTTCTCGCGTTTGTCATACTGATCTCACACAAGCACCCTTCCTGAAATACAAATCAGGAAGGTATATGCGTTCCAACCTCCTCCTCTGCTGAATTACGTCCTGATGCAGAAGCTTCTTCAGCAGAGAAAAGTCATGGCACCAGTGATCTCGCAATTTATCTGCATAAAATTGATCGAATGACCCAGACCGTGAGCGTCAGCTCAAACGCATGTCTCCCGTGGGCCTCACACCGTAACACGGGATAACGACGCAGACGGAGAGCGTCCGGAAGGCACACATGGCCAATCATCATGCCCCTTCTGCCGCTTCATGAATTTAAGTCTAAAATAAGTATTTCCTCACAACAGAACGTGAGCACTCCTCAACAGTCACATGATATTTACAACCATTACACCTATCACGATATTTTCATTACACCCCACACATCGCTGCACATGCCTGACGCAAGCGTTACTTGTTTTCAAACAGCTTCTTCCAGCACAGTTCGAACATCTTCAAGAAACTGGAGGAGCAAGCATGAAACGTCTGTTGGGTTCGCTGTGCGCTTTGACGCTCCTGACGACCGGGGCCTTGGCTCACGATCTGAAAAGTCAGGGTAACCGTGGGGTCGAACACGCGACGACCACGCACGTCTCCGACACACAGGCCACAGAAACCGCAAACGAAAATGCCTGCACGAAAGTCTGGGTCAACACGCAGACCCACGTTTATCATGTGCCCGGCAGCTTCTGGTATGGAGCCACCAGTCACGGGCGCTACATGTGTGAAGGCGATGCTGTCCGCACCGGCAACACACGCGGCAGCTTCTGAACCTCACCTCGACAACGGCCTTTTGCGTCTCGCGCATGTGTGATGCAAGGCCGTTTCAGCCCCATACAAGGTTCGTATCTCACCTATCATGAATGTGAATACGAACCCGATTGGGACCGGTTTCGGCCCGTGATAGTGCCCGCTGTTCCTCATGTCGCATCCGCTGCGACATGACCATTACACCTCATGGGGAGCAAGGGTCTCATGGCGAAAATCAAGGTCAAGAATCCCGTCGTCGAGCTTGATGGCGACGAGATGACACGGATCATCTGGCACTTCATCAAGGACCGCCTGATCCTCCCCTATCTCGATATCGATCTGAAATACTTCGATCTTGGCATCGAGAATCGCGATGCGACCGATGACAAAGTTACGGTCGAGGCAGCCGAGGCCATCCGGCAGTACCGTGTGGGCGTCAAATGCGCGACCATCACGCCGGACGAGGCGCGCGTGGAGGAGTTCGGCCTCAAGAAAATGTGGCGCTCTCCGAACGGAACGATCCGCAATATCCTCGATGGCACCATTTTCCGCGAACCGATCATCTGTTCCAATGTGCCGCGTCTCGTACCACACTGGAGCAAGCCGATTGTCATCGGCCGTCACGCTTATGGCGATATCTATCGTGCCGCGGAAACCAAAATCCCCGGCCCCGGCAAGGTCACGCTGAACTACGTGCCCGATGACGGCGGCGAGCCGCTGGTTCTGGATGTGCATGATTTCAAAGGACCGGGCGTCGCGCTCGGCATGCACAACACCCGCGCTTCGATCGAGGGTTTTGCCCGCGCTTCCCTCAGCTACGGTCGTGACCGTAAATTCCCTGTCTATCTCTCGACCAAGAACACGATCCTCAAAGCCTATGACGGCATGTTCAAGGATGTGTTCCAGGAAATCTATGACAGGGAATTCAAAGCCGACTTTGAAAAGCTCGGCATCACCTACGAGCATCGCCTGATCGACGACATGGTGGCCAGTGCCCTGAAATGGGAAGGCGGCTATGTGTGGGCGTGCAAGAACTACGATGGCGACGTGGAAAGCGACATCGTGGCACAGGGCTTTGGCAGTCTCGGCCTGATGACCTCCGTGTTGCTCGACCCGACCGGCACGATTGTGGAATCGGAAGCCGCGCACGGAACGGTCACGCGCCATTACCGGGAGCATCAGAAGGGCCGTCCGACCAGCACGAACCCCATAGCGTCGATCTACGCTTGGACACGCGGTTTGGCCTATCGTGGACGCTTCGATGATACACCCGATGTGGTCAATTTCGCGCATACGCTGGAGCGCGTGTGTGTGGAAGCCGTTGAAGCCGGACAGATGACCAAGGATCTTGCCCTTCTTGTCGGCAACGGCACGAAATGGCTCGACACTCAGCCGTTCCTCGATGTGCTGGATCAGCGGCTCCAGGCCGCCCTCAAGACAGCCTGATATGCACACACCCGGGAACGTGAAAGAAACCTCACGTTCCCGGTTCGATCCATTAGCTGTAACGCATAATTAAAAAAATCGGCGCATCCTCCGGGATAATGCGCCGCACCCTTTTCCTACTGGCCTTCTCCGCATACGGTATCCCAGCATGTGCGTGGGGGGCCGCGTTCCCGCTTCTGCCCCTCAAGGCGGCTTCTGCTCCGCAGAACCCTCAACCGTTGCCCTCTGGCACGCCTGATCCCGCGCAACAGCTTGCCGCATTCCTTCACGCCCCCGCCACACCGCAAAACGCCTTTCCTATCGATCCGGGCGCTGGGATGGCCTGCATTCGCGCAGCCCTGACGGCGGAACGTAGCTATCGCATCCCCGATCAGTTCCTTGTCGCCATGGCACGCGTGGAAAGCGGACGACGGGTGGGTGGGCAAATGGTGCCGTGGCCGTGGACCATCAACGCTGAGGGCAAAGGGTACACCTTCGAAACGCGCCAGCAGGCCATCGACGCTGTGCACGCTCTGCAAAGCCGGGGGGTAAAGTCCATCGACGTCGGCTGCATGCAGGTCAATTTGCTCCAGCATGCCGATGCTTTTCCCTCACTGGAAGCAGCTTTCGACCCCATGACGAATGCGACCTATGCCGCCCGCTTCCTGACCGATCTTTTCGCGCGCACCGGCAGTTGGCCGCGTGCAGCGGCGGCCTATCATTCCTTCACTCCCGATATCGGCACGGCCTATCAATGGAAAGTGCTGGAATCATGGGCCACTCCCAATACGCCTACGCAACCGGGAACTCATCCGGTCATGGGCCGAAGCTTCCATCCCATCGCCCCTACCGCCCCGACGAGCGCGCCTGTCACCGCCTATCAGACAGCTGCCGGATCAGCGGCTTCCCTTGCCGCACAAGGGGGCCAGTCACCACAAGGAGGTGGTGGTCCCAGCACTTCTTCGCTCCATCCCGGCATTCATGGCTACTCTCCGCCACCTTCCCGCCCATCGTTGCCGAGTGGAGGAAGTGGACGCTCGCTGGCTTTTTACCGAGCAAATCCCGTCCACATGATCCGTCAGACCATGATCAACCCCGCTCCTTACTGAAGATCTGCCTCCGTTCGCACGACAAGAAGTTTTCCAGATGCGCACGCCACGATTGTGCGCTTCGTGCGTTGGACTCCATGCCATCCTGCTGCCGGGACATCTTTCCCCCCTGATCGGGTGATGTTCCGCGCCGCCGTGTCAGCAAGGAGCGCCGTATGAACACCCCACTCGACACGGACCAGCCCAACCCCACGACCACGCCTGCCCCGGCCGTTCACGACGACATCTTCACACGCATCGGCTCCTCCGTACTGTCGAGCCGTCGTATCCACGCACTGAAATCAGGCGATCTGTTCGGAGTGTTCGATCAGACAGGAGATATCTTCTGGGGACAGGACATTGCCGATGGACTGTATTACCGCGACACTCGCTATCTCTCGGGCCTGATCTTCCGGCTCGGTGGCCAGAGACCGGTCCTGCTGTCTTCGGTCGTGCGTGAAAACAACATCATGCTGTCTGTGAACCTGACCAACGAGACGATTGTTCTCAATGACGGCACTTCGCTGGACCATGATCTGCTGCACGTCCTCCGCTCGCGTTTTCTGTGGAATGGCCGGTGCTTCGAACGCATTGAAATCCGTAATTTCGATGTAAAAAGACACGAAATCTCTTGCGACCTGCGCTTCTTTGCCGATTTTGCAGACTTGTTCGAAGCCCGCGGCATGAAACGAGCGCGTCACGGCGTATGCGCCGAACCCAAAGTGGAGGGCGACACCGTCACGCTCTCATGCCGTGGTCTCGATGATCGGGTCCGCACCACCCGCATCGTGTTCTGCCCACAGCCAACGACGTTACGCGGCGATCACGCAGCCTTCGAGTTTCCCATCGATCCCGGCCAGAAAGTGCTCCTTCATATCGAAGTCCAGTGCGACCCCGAACCACAAACGCAGAGCGAACCGCCCAACAGGGCCTTCCTCTCCAGCGCCGTAGCTGCCCGACGCTCCCTGCGCACGATGTCGGCGCGCGCAACGGCGATTGCCACCTCGAACGAAGTCTTCAACGAGGCCATCCGACGCTGCATCTGTGACATCTACATGCTGGTGACGCAGAAGAAGACGGGGCTTTATCCTTACGCCGGCATCCCTTGGTACAGCACGGTTTTTGGTCGTGACGGCCTGATCACCGCACTCCAGACCCTGTGGCTGGACCCGCTCATCGCACGCGGCGTTCTGCTTTATCTGGCCGCCAATCAGGCCGATCGAGAAGACCCGCAAGCAGATGCGGAACCGGGTAAGATTCTGCACGAAGTGCGGCTGGGCGAGATGGCGGAACTCGGTGAAGTGCCGTTTCGCCGTTACTACGGCTCCGTCGATTCCACGCCGCTCTTCGTCATGCTGGCTGGCGCGTATCTGGAGCGAACAGGAGATGTTGGCACACTCAGCCATCTCTGGCCCCATGTGGCGCGCGCCATCGACTGGATCGAGCGGTTTGGAGACCGCGATGGAGACGGTTTCGTGGAATATGGCCGTCGCAACAAAGACGGCCTGACCAACCAAGGCTGGAAAGACAGCCACGACAGCATTTTTCACGCCGATGGCACACTGGCGGAAGGCCCCATCGCCCTGTGTGAGGTGCAGGCCTATGTTTACGCCGCCCGCCGCGCTGCCGCTCAGATCGGCCGGCGCCTTGGTCAGACCGCTTACGCCGCGCATCAGGATGAACGCGCCGATGCCCTGAGAGTCTCGTTCAATCTGAAATTCTGGAACGATGACATCGATACCTATGTCATCGCTCTCGATGGCAGAAAACAGCAATGTGCCGTCCGCTCCTCCAACGCAGGACATGTCCTGCTGACCGACATGGTGCCAGCCGAGCGTGCGCGTCGCCTTGTACGCACCCTGATGAACAGGCGCTCCTTTTCCGGTTGGGGCATCCGCACCATTCCCGAGGGGGAAGCACGTTACAATCCGATGGCCTATCACAACGGCTCTGTATGGCCTCACGATAACGCCCTGATCGCCATGGGACTGGCACGCCATGGCTTCCGGGAAGAAGCCTCGCGGGTGTTCGAAGGTTTGATCGATGCAGCACTTTACAGCGATCTGCGCCGCCTTCCGGAGTTGTTCTGCGGCTTTACCCGCAGCCGCTCGGAAGGACCGGTGCGCTACCCTGTGGCCTGCTCACCCCAAGCATGGGCCGCCGCCGCTCTTCCCGCCGCTCTTCAGGCGGTGCTGGGACTTCGCTACGATCCCGGACAGGTCGCGGTGGAATTCACCCGCCCCACCCTGCCGGAAAGCCTGCGGGAACTGACTCTCTTCAACCTCGCTGTGGGGGGAGAAGCGCTAACAGCCCGCATCGTACGCGCTGGAGACGAAGTGGCGATCAATGTGGTCGAACGCTCCCGCTCCATTCTCCTGCGCATCACGAATTAGAGTGACATTCCTGACTCAAAGCCCAAGAAACATTCACAAAAGACAAGGAAAACAGTCCTCATCGTGGCTCTCCTCCCTTAGGGTGCGGTCCCTCATTGCCACACAGGCCACGAGTCATGGACCGCACCTCTTCCCACACTGCTCCTTCCGAAATCCTCCCCATGGGTGCTGTCCTGCTGTCGATGGTTTCCATCACGACCGGCGTTATTTTTGCCCGTTCTCTGTTCCCACTGATCGGCGCAACCAGCACGACCTCGCTTCGTCTGTCGTTCGCGGCCCTCATGCTGGCTGTCTCGATGCGTATCTGGCGCATCCGTCTGTCCATGCGGAAACTGGGCGCGGCGCTTCCCTATGGCCTGTCTTTGGGTTTCATGAATCTCTGCTTCTATCTTGCCATCGAACGCATCCCACTGGGTGTCGGTATTGCCTTGGAGTTCCTCGGACCGTTGACCCTCGCGCTGCTCAGTTCCCGACACTGGAACGATCTTTTGTGGGTGGCCTGTGCCGCTATGGGTCTTGGCCTTCTGGTCCCGCTGCATTCAGGCGATATCATCACGCAAACGCATATGGACCTGCGCGGCATCCTCTTTGCACTGAGCGCAGGCGTCTTTTGGGCCGCGTATATCGTCACAGGCCGAAAAGCCGGACATATCTGCGGATCGGAGGCTCCGGCGCTTGGCATGATTGTCGGCGCCGCTGCCGTTTTCCCCATGGCGGCGACGCGCACAGCAACAGCTCTCTTTACCCCCGCCCTTCTTCTTCCCGCGCTTATTCTCGCAGCCCTCTCAAGTGCCATTCCCTATTCTCTCGAAATGTGTGCACTCCGGCGTCTCTCCACCCGACAATTCAGCATCCTCACCAGTGCCGAACCCGCCATTGGCGCAATCATGGGCATGACGTTTCTCAACGAGCATCTGCCTCTGGCAAGTTGGCTGGGCATTGCGGCTATCGTGATCGCTTCACTGGGTTCTACACTTGGTGGTGGCCGAACACCTCCTCCGCCCTGACGATCCTGTCTCTATTGAGTCAGATGCAATGCGCTATCGCTGATGATCGAATCGAAAGTCGTGGAAAAAGCCTGCTGGATCGCAGGGCCGTCGTTCGCCTCGAAGTAATCCGCAGAACTCGTGGCGCAAGCCTCCATTGTTCCCTGCATGCTGCCACTTCCAGTTCCAGCAAAAGGCTCAACAAGAGCCTGGTATTGGCTGTCGCCCGGAATGGCGTAATACGGCGCCCATATGGAAAAAACTCTGACATTCCCGCTTTTTAACTGCGAACATAATGTGCTGTAATTCACATCCACGATGCGATGCCAGGCTGTAGATCCGAATATATCCTCCGCTCCATCGGAGAGGAAAATGATATAGGTCTTCATGCTGCTGGCCGATGAGCCGTCCCCGACGTTAGAAAGTCCCGAAAGAACCTGCTGAAGAGCCACACTGGTTTTGGTGTAACCATAATTGTAGACGCTATAATTCGTGCTTCCCTGGTTGGGATTGTCATTGGCGTTTGCCAATGGTGTTGCGTCCTCCAGATCGATGGCCGCCGCAACCGTTGCCGCATTATTTAGATCGGTGGACGGCGCCAATACCTGTGTGAAATTCGTTCCGAATGTGTCGATACCTACTGTGATATGGGTACGGTCATCCTGTGCATAAGATTGAAGCTCGGAAATAAAGGTCTGTACAGCCTGATTTACGTAATCGATTTTCAGATTTATGCCTTCTGCCTTCGCCGTCGTGCGGGTGTCGCAGGACGGTAAAGTGGAAGCATGAGAATGTCTTTGGGACGTCGATGACGCAGAACTCGGATTGCAGGAATTCGTCGCTGCGGAATAGCCGGAAGGATCATGACAGGCAAACGCACACTGACCGCTACCGTTTTCTAATGCCGTAATATCCGCTGTCGTTCCTCCCACGCCCATCGAATTGGAAATATCGACAACGAAAAGCACCTGAATATAGGAATTACCTTCCGCCATCGTTGCCGTGGATGTCACGGAAATAGTGGTATTTCCAGACGAAATGAGACCGCTGAAATATGAGGGAGATGTCTCCGAAAGTGAGACTGTGACACTACCCGAATAGGATGTCAGAGACTTGTACGTGACACTCGGAACGGGTGCTGGAGAAATACCGCTCTCAGCGGCGTTCGCTGTGACAGAAGCCTGAGCCGCAGTCTGCGCCGCCGCGAGTGCCCCTGTCACACTGGAAGTTCCGGGGTTGGAAACGAGATAATCGTTGGCCGCTTTCGTCGCCTGAAGAGACGCCGCATCAGCAAGGGACTGGAGGTGAGAGCGTGCCGTCACCAGAGAACCGAGATCCACTGCGACAGCTATACCGATCATGACAGGAACGATGGAAAGAGCTGCCATCACGACAATACTTCCATCGTTGTCTTTGCAGAAACGCCGAAAGATTTTCCTGACTTTACTCACTCGGCATTTGTCTCGGAAAAAGGGAACAAAACGTATTTCTTGAGCGAGTTCTACACATGAGAGGTGCCGTCCAATAAAGACCCTCGCCAATACGTATGTAATTCTACCTATACAATTATTAATTTTATATTTATTATTACAATTCGATACAACAACTCACATCGTAAAATATCTGCCTGCGACCTTCGCAATATGGAAATTCAATTCCTCTTCCACCACAAGAAAAGGCCGCCCCTTACAGGACGGCCTTTTCAAGAACTTCAGCAGGTAAAATAGATCAGGCAGACTTCGCCATGATCTCTTCCGCCACATTACGCGGAACCGGATCGTAATGATGGAACTGCATCGTGAACGATGCACGCCCCTTCGTCATCGAACGCAGATGCGAGATGTAGCCGAACATCTCCTTCAACGGTACCTGAGCACGCACCATGACCGTGGAGCCAGACGTCTCCTGGCTCTGGATCATGCCGCGACGACGGTTTAGATCGCCCACCACGTCACCAACGTGATCGTTCGGTGTGGTCACTTCAACATCCATGATCGGCTCAAGAATCACCGGACCGGCGTTCTTCATGCCTTCACGGAAGCAGGCCTTGGCCGCGATTTCGAACGCCAGGGCGGACGAGTCAACGTCATGGTACTTGCCGTCAAGCAGCGTGAACTTGAAGTCCACAGTCGGGAAGCCTGCCAGCACACCGCTGGAAGCCTGCACACGAATGCCCTTTTCCACCGCCGGAATGTATTCCTTCGGCACCGTTCCACCGACGACCTTGTTCGCGAACTCGATCTCACCATCATGCGGCGCGAATTCGATCTTCACCTCGGCGAATTGACCCGAACCACCCGACTGCTTCTTGTGGGTATAGGTCTCGACGTGCGTCTTGGTGATCGTCTCGCGATAAGCCACCTGCGGAGCACCGACATTGGCGTCCACACCATATTCGCGGCGCAGACGGTCAACGATGATGTCGAGATGCAGTTCGCCCATACCCGACAGAATGGTCTGGCCCGTTTCCTGATCGGTCTTCAGACGAAGCGAAGGATCTTCACCCGCCAGCTTCTGCAGAGCCAGCGTCATCTTCTCGACGGCGTCCTTGGTCTTCGGCTCGACCGACAGATCGATAACCGGAACCGGGAAGCTCATACGCTCCAGAACCACCGGATCAGCCGGATCAGCCAGCGTGTCACCCGTCTGCGTGTCCTTCAGACCCACGAACGCGGCAATATCACCAGCATGCACCTCGGTCAGTTCCTCACGCTTGTCGGCGTGCATCTGATAGATGCGGCCGATGCGCTCC
Organism: Acetobacter estunensis; assembly: GCF_019083805.1. Classification (GTDB taxonomy): domain Bacteria; phylum Pseudomonadota; class Alphaproteobacteria; order Acetobacterales; family Acetobacteraceae; genus Acetobacter; species Acetobacter estunensis_A. Next base: position 49,188 of record NZ_JAHRDV010000007.1, on the reverse strand, counting down.
TTGTGACCCTTGGTGGTGTTGAGGATGGTGTCACCGGTCTTCAGCACGCCACGATAAACGCGCACGAAGGTCAGTGTGCCATATTTGTCGTTGATGATCTTGAAGGCCAGACCAGCGAACTTGCCATTCGGGTCAACCGGGATGATCGGCAGATCCTTTGCATCGGATTCTTCCTCACCTTCCGGCGGAGCGCAACGAATGCCTTCGACATCGTTCGGAGCCGGCAGATAGTCGACAACGGCGTCGAGCAGCGGCTGCACGCCCTTGTTCTTGAACGCGGTGCCACACAGAACCGGACGGAACTCACCGGACAGCGTGCCCTTCTTGATGCACTTCTTCAGGGTTTCGACGGAAACATCACCCTTCTCGAAATACTCTTCCATGGCGGCATCATCGACGGCCAGAGCGGTATCGAGCAGGTTCTGACGGGCCTCGGCAGCCTTTTCCTTCAGATCAGCCGGAATTTCTTCATCGTGGAACTTGGCGCCCAGTTCACCGCCTTCCCAGACGATGGCCTTCATTTCGACCAGATCGACTACACCGACAAAGTTCTCTTCAGCACCGATCGGCAGCTGAAGCGGAATCGCCACGATGTCGAGCTTCTCCTTCAGCGTGCTGAAGGCATAGTAGAAATCAGCGCCCGTGCGATCGAGCTTGTTGATGAAGATGATGCGGGGAACATTGTAACGATCCGCCAGACGCCAGTTCGTCTCGGACTGCGGCTGCACACCAGCCACACCTTCGATGATGAAGATGGCGCCATCGAGCACGCGGAGCGAACGGTTTACTTCGATGTTGAAGTCGATGTGGCCCGGGGTGTCGATGATGTTGATGCGGTGATCGTCCCACACGCATGTCACGGCGGCGGAGGTGATGGTGATGCCGCGCTCACGCTCCTGGGCCATGTAATCGGTGGTGGTGTTGCCCTCGTGGACCTCGCCGATCTTATGGGACACGCCCGTGTAGTACAGAATGCGCTCGGTCGTCGTGGTCTTGCCCGCGTCGATATGCGCGGTAATCCCGATATTACGGATCTTTGAAAGGTCGGACTGGGCGGACACGGGGCTTCTCCGGAAAACGGCCAAGGCCAGGAAACGGTCTGAGGCGAAAGACACACGGGGCGCGACAGGAGAAACCTCTCCCCGCGCCCCTTTCCCGTTATCTCCGGCAGAGCGGAAAGCGGGATATTGTGCCGTCGTCTTTCCCTGCTTGCGCAGGAGCGATCAGGATGCCGGCGCTATTTGAGCCGGCGGAATATCAGGCAGTTGCGGCCTGCTTCTTGGCCTGAGCGCGCTGAATGCGACGCTTGAGGACCAGAGATTCAGTCGTAAGGCTGCGATTCGGCGTGCCGAGCAGATAGGCGTCGAGACCACCGTTGTGCTCGATCGTGCGCAGGCCACGCGTGCTGACACGCAGAGGCACGGACGTGCCCAGAATGTCAGAAAGTACTGAGGCTTCCTGCAGGTTCGGCAGGAAACGGCGGCGGGACTTGTTGTTGGCGTGGCTGACATTGTTGCCCGTCAGCACACCCTTGCCAGTGATCTCGCAACGGCGGGACATCGGTTTATCCTCGGTCAATAAATCAGGAAAGGGCCGAGGCACACCCCGGCGTTCATCCCATGCAATCAGGCGCGGCTTATGGCGGAGCCCCCCGCATCCGTCAAGCAAACAGTGGAAGGAAACACGCTCGGCATGGCTGACAAGCCGCCGTTTTCCACTATGCAAGGACTGCGATGAGGTGCTTTTCAGGCACTTCCGGCGCGACGGGCTTTCTCTGCGTCTTCCAGATCTCCCGAGCCGACACTCTGCACGGCACTGTCAAGAATCCGCAGGATTGTCTCACGATCCATCGTCCGTGACAGCAACCCCAACGAACCACCCAGCAGAGCCGACGCCACGGAGAGCGGCGGATGGTTCTCTTCCAGAAGATGATCGATCGCATGCTCAATCACCATCGCGCACTTGGTCAGATCTTCCGAAATCTGGTCCATTCCAGCATCCCCTGTCGGGGCTTGAGGCTTCTCAGTCATGTCCGTTCTCCCTGTTCATAAGCACGTGCGGACTCCACAAACGTGCTAGTTTCAATCACTTCAGACCGTGTGGACCACAGACTCCGCCGTAACATCCGGCATTTGCCCCGCGTCCTGCGCTGCCCACATCGCAGCGTAGAGACCGCCACGCGCCACCAGATCGGCATGTCGTCCGCGCTCGCGCACCAGACCACCCGCCAGCACCAGTATTTCGTCCGCATCGACCACCGTGGAAAGACGGTGCGCGATCACGACCGTGGTACGTTCGGCCGAAACTGCCCCCAAAGCCGCCTGAATCTCGCGTTCGGTGTGGGTGTCGAGCGCGCTGGTCGCTTCATCGAGAATCAGCAGACGCGGATCTTTCAGAATGGTCCGGGCAATCGCCACACGCTGCTTCTCTCCCCCAGAAAGCTTCAGACCACGCTCACCCACTCGCGTCGCATAGCCCTCGGGCAGCGACATGATGAAATCATGCACCTGCGCCAGCCGGGCCGCATGTTCGATTTCGGCCTCTGTCGCACCCAGACGACCATAGGCAATATTGTAGCCGATCGTGTCGTTGAACAGCACCGTATCCTGCGGCACTACACCAATGGCCGCACGCAGATCGGCTTGGCGATAATCACGCACATCGTGACCATCGATCAGAATCTGCCCTGACCATGTGTCATAGAAGCGAAACAGCAAACGACTGATCGTGGACTTACCCGCGCCCGTGGGGCCGACAATGGCCACCATCTTTCCCGGCGGCACTGTAAAGCTAACGCCGTGCAGGATCTCACGATCCCGGCGATAGCCGAAATGCACATCCCGAAACTCTACGCTGACCGGCGGCGCATCGTGCAGACGGGCCGCGATAGGCAACGGATGAGCAGGATCGGCCACTTCCACTGCCTCATCCAGCAACCCGAGCATATGCTCCAGATCGACCAGCGAATTGCGGATGGAGGAATAGATCGAACCCAAGAAGTTCAGCGGCGCATAAAGCTGAAGCAGATAAGTGTTGATGAGCACGAAACGCCCGACCGTCAGTCGTCCCGCCGCCACGTCGTGCCCGGCCAGCAACATGACCAGCGTAAGGGCGATACCGATGATGGCCGCCTGCCCGAAATTAAGCGCACTCAGAGAATACTGAGTATGGACCGCTGCCCGAGCGTAGCGGGTCTGGGCCTCACCATAGCGTTTGGCCTCATGCATCTCGTTGCTGAAATACTTCACCGTCTCGTAATTCAGCAGGCTGTCCAGCGCCTTGCCCGTCGCCTCGCTGTTGATGTCGTTCATCCGACGGCGGATGCCGATTCGCCATGACGTGAAGGCAAAAGTGAACCCCACATAGGCCGCCACCGCGCCAAAGATCAGCAGCGCATAGCGCCAGTCGAACATGCGCCAGATCAGGCCGATGACCAGCACCGCTTCCAGTATCGTCGGCAGGATGACCAGCGCCATACGCAGCAACGTCTCCACCGCCTCCGTCCCGCGCTCAATGGCGCGGGTGACACCACCCGTTCGACGGTCGAGATGGAACCGCAGCGAGAGATCGTGCATGTGCCGGAAACTGCGCATGGCCGCATCGCGCGCCACCCGGAACCGCACCGGCGCGAACACCGCATCCCGCAACTCGTTGAACGCCGCCGCCATCAGGCGCACGAGACCATAGCCCACGATCAGCAAAATGGGTGTCGCGGCCACGCCAGACGGTTGCGACAGTGCATCCACCACCCGGCTGTAAAGCCAGGGAATGGCCACCGTGGCGAGCTTGGCCGCCACCAACAGCATGGCAACGCCGACCACCCGCCACCGCAGCCGTGGATCGTCACGGGGCCAGAGATAGGGAAGAAGGCGGGAAAAAGTGACGCCAGCCGGAGGGGCTGCGGAAGCGGGAGGCGAGCTCATCGTGTCCGATGTGGCATCTTGCCCCCGATTTGCAACCCCGCCCCTCACACCATCGAGATGGCCGACAGACGTAATGGTGCGTCCTGTCCTTCGCCATTGCCAGCTTTTGCCGCGGCCCGTAGGAGTGAAACGCGCGCAGCCCGGACAAGCCTCCGGCAACTGACGACCACAGAGGCATATCTCCCGAATTTTGAGAGACGGTCATGACCGAAGCGGACAAGAACGGTTTCCTGCGCCATATCAAGGCCTGCAACAACGCGAGCCTTCCCGGCCGTCGCATCCCTTTCTATATCGCAGGTCAGCTTGCAGGCTTTGCGGACCCGAAAATCGTCCCGGCGCTGGATGCAATGGGACTGCGCAAGGGCGACGTCTTCGACCTGCCCAATCCCTCCGTCCTCGAATCCCTTGGCGAGATACTGGCTTCTCAGGGACTTTATCGCCCCCATGATGAACTGTTCGACGTCTGGGGGCCACAGGACGGGCAACCCCCGCTGGGCGTGATCGACCGTGGCGCTTTGCCGCTGCTGGGCTTCGTGGGTGTGGGGGTCCATCTCAACGGGCTCGTGCGCAAGGAAGACGGCCTCCATCTGTGGGTGGGGCGCCGCGCCCGCGACAAGCGGCTGGACCCCGGCAAGCTGGATCATCTGGTGGCCGGTGGCGTTCCCGCCGGTCTGACACCCGCTGTCGCCATCGAGAAGGAAGCAGCCGAGGAAGCCAGTCTTCCCGCTGACATGGTGCGCGAAAACGCCCGGGAAGTGGCGCTCATCCGCTACAGCATGGAACGCCCTGAAGGCCTCCGACGCGACAAACTCATCTGCTACGACCTTGTTCTTCCAGACAGCTTCCAGCCTGTTCCCGCCGATGGCGAGGTGGAGGAATTCCTGCTTCTCCCTATCCGGGAAGTGGTCCGGCTGGTGCGTGACACGGATGAGTTCAAGTTCAACGTCAATCTCGTGCTGATCGATCTGTTCCTACGCGAAGGCCTGATCGATGCCACCAGTCCCGAGGGACGCGCACTGCGCCGAGGTCTATCAGGAGACGCGTGATCTCTCTTTGCGCATGATCGCACGAGCCTCCTTCTTTGCGCATGATCGCACGAGCCTCCTTGTGTCGTGTAGCACTCTGTCTGGCTCTCATGCTCGTGACCGGCTGCGCTTCCCGTCCAACTCTCCGCACATGCTCCGTGCTCAATGCTGCACCGTCTCTACAGGTCACGCTCATGTTCGGCATGATGCGCTCCGATGGAAGCCCCGTGCCAGAATCTGCGTGGCAGGCATTTCTACGCACAGACATCACACCGCGTTTTCCGGACGGCCTGACTGTTCTCCCGGCACAGGGGCAATGGCGCGAGCGCACAACAGGCGCGATACAGTCCGAACCGTCGCGGCTGGTGTGGATTGTCACATCCGACACCACCAACCTCCCGCAACGTCTTGAAGCTATCCGGGCCGCATGGCGCAGTCGCTTCGACCAGCAATCGGTGGGCGTGAGTGTGGCTGCGGCCTGCTCAGCCTTCTGAACACGCGCAACAGGTCCGTCCGATCGCTCTACCCAGACCGGACACCATGCAACCTCAGCGATCATTGACCGCTTATACGAGAGCATAAATGGCCATCGCCTCCTCTCTGTCAGGTTGCAGAGCGCCGCAAGAAAGCAGCTACGCTGATTCATGGTCTCGACAATGCCGTCCGGCATGCCATCAATTCCCTTTCGCCTTCCGGCAGGTCCAAGCAGGAGCCCCCATGCGTCCCAACACCAAGACGGCCCTTCTCATCGGCGGCATCCTGACCGCGACAACGTCTCTGGCCACCTCGCACGCGAAAGCCGAACCCATTGCGCTCACACATATCCGCGTGATCGACGGGACTGGCGCGCCGCCTGTGGAAGATGCAACGCTGGTCATGGAAAAGGGCCGTATTCTGGCCATCGGTCCCAATGTGCAGCCTCCCGCCAACGCCAAGATTCTCGACCGTCACGGGGATACCGTGCTGCCCGGCCTGATTTCAGATCATAGCCATGTCGGTCAGGTCGATGGCGCGACCACTGGGCCGCAGAACTACAATGACGTCATCATCAAGGGTGAACTGGGGCAGTTCCGACGTTACGGCGTGCTGACCGTCACGGCGCTGGGCAACAATCGGCCTGAAATCTTTGATCCACTCCGCAGGCTCGCTCATGCAGGCCAGCTTCCCGCCGATCTGTTCGGTGTCGATCAGGGCATCGGCGTGCCCAAAGGCGCTCCGCCGGTAAATGTCGCCAAAGATCAGCTCTTCCGTCCCGCCTCCGTCGAGGAAGCCCGCAAGGATGTGGACAAGATGGCGCGGGAAGGCACCGATCTGGTCAAGATATGGGTGGATGATTTCGACGGCACCCTGCCAGTCAAGATGTCACCTGCCATCATCGCGACCGTGGTAGACCAGAGTCACAAGCACAATCTTCGCGTGGCGGCTCATATTCATGATTTGGCGGATGCCGAACTTGTGGTGGCGTCTGGCGCGGACATCCTTGCTCATGGCGTGCGCGATCAACCCGTGCCAGCCGATTTTGTACAGACGCTCAAAAACAAGGGCATCTGGTACATCGCCACGCTGCAACTCGATGAAGCGACGACGGCTTGGGCCAACCGCGCACCGTGGACGCTCACGCCATTTGCGCGTCTGGGCGTCTCGAAAGGACTGGCCGCCGAGATCGACAATCCCGCATGGCAGGCCGCCAATCGTGTGGGCCGCAAGGCCGATGAGGCCCGCGCCTCTCTGGCCATGAACCTTCGCAACCTGAAAACGCTCCATGATGCAGGTGTGAAGATCGGCTTCGGCACCGATAGCGGCGCCATGCCGCTCCGTGTGCCCGGTGTGGCCGAGCATCGCGAACTGGACCTGACGGTGCAGGCGGGCCTCACACCGCTGGAGGCCATTCACCTTGCCACAGGCAACGCGGCCGCCTTGCTAAACCGTTCCGATCGCGGCGTGCTTGCCCCCGGCAAACGTGCCGATCTGCTGGTGGTCGAAGGAAATCCTGCCGAGAACATCGCGGAAATCGACAACGTAGTGGAAACGTGGTCGCACGACATGGAAGCCGAAGGGCTGGCCGAGTTCCTCCACCCCAAGGAAGAAGAAAAGGAGTGATCCTCTGATGAAATACCATCTTGTTGGCCATTCGGGTCTGAAAGTCTCCACTCTTACGCTGGGCACCATGACATTCGGCGGCAAGGGTAATTTCGCCAAGACCGGCAATACGGACGTGGCCGGCGCACGTCGTCAGATCGACATGGCGATGGACGCGGGCGTGAACATGCTCGACACCGCCGACATCTATTCTTCCGGTGAGTCCGAAGAGATCATCGGTGAGGCGTTGGATGCCGCGCGTCGGAACAAGCTTCTGCTCGCCACCAAGGTCCGTTTCCCCACTGGCGACAAAAGCCCGAACGAACGTGGACTTTCACGCCACCATATCGTGAAAGCTTGTGAGGCCAGCCTCAAGCGCCTGAAAACCGATCACATCGATTTCTACTGGTGCCATGAGTGGGACGGGCAGACGCCTGTGGAAGAGACCCTTGCCGCCATGGACGATCTGCGTCGCGCGGGAAAGATCGGCTATCTCGGCGTGTCCAACTATTCCGGTTGGCACATCATGAAGATGCTCTCCGCCGCCGATGCTTCCGGCCTGATCCGCCCTATCGCCCAGCAGATTCATTACACGCTTCAGGCACGTGAAGCGGAATACGAACTGCTGCCGCTGGGCGTCGATCAGGGTGTGGACGCCTTCATCTGGTCCCCGCTCGCGGGCGGTCTGCTCTCAGGCAAATATCGTCGTGGCAAGCCGGAACCCGAAGGCACGCGCAAGGCCGCACATTGGGACGAGCCACCCGTGCGGGACGTGGAGGCGCTCTACGACATTATTGAAGTGCTGTTCAAAGTGGCCGAGCGACATGAAGGCGCGACACCCGCACAGGTCGCGCTGGCATGGCTGCTGACGCGCCCGGGCGTCACCAGCGTTGTGGTTGGCGCCCGCACGGACGCGCAACTTACGGACAATCTCAAGGCCGCAACACTCGTTTTGAGCGAAGACGATGTGGAGGAACTGGAAAAGGTCAGCCGTCCGCCTCTGCTCTATCCTTACTGGCATCAGGCCTCCACGGCGGCTGATCGTCTGTCAGACTCCGATCTGGTGTTGCTGGAGCCGTTCCTGAAAAAGTAAGACGATGCCAGAGTTCTTCCGGATGGATATACTCCAGTCCAATCTCTGACGAAACTTTCCGTTCTGTAAGGAGTTCAGATAGCATCTTGCAAAAGGTGCTATCCCCTTATGGCACGCCGCTCTCTCATTCCTCCCCTCGCCGTCGCTATTCCTGTCCGGAATGAAGAAGAACGCATCGGATCCTGTCTAGAAGCATTGGCGCAGCAGGAAGGCGCAGCTTTCGATCATGTTGTCCTGCTGCTGAACAACTGCTCCGACGCCACCCTCATTCACGCTCAGTCATTGGCTCCTGCGCTACCTTTCACACTCACCCTTGTGGAACGGCAATATGCGTTGGAACGGGCGCATGCCGGCACTGCCCGTCGGGAAGCCATGGAAGTGGCAGCGGATCTTGTGGGACCAGAAGGGCTTCTTTTTACCACTGATGCGGATGGCGCGGTAACTCCAGATTGGTTGATACGCACTCTCGCAGCATTCAAAGCGGGTGCGGCAGTCGTCTGTGGCCGCGCCCTTATCGACGCCGTGGACGCTCTAAAGATTCCTGCCAGCCTTCATGACGACGATGCCGCTGAAGTCGCCTATGGCACCCTGCTGGATCACATCCACCATCTGACCGATCCCGATCCGGCCGATCCATGGCCACGTCACACGGAACATTCAGGAGCCAGCATCGCAGTGAGAGTCTCCGCCTGGAAATGCGTGGGGGGAATTCCGGCCGTCCCTTCCAGTGAAGACCGCGCTTTCGTGGCTGCGCTACGTCGTATCGATATGCCCATCCGCCATGCACCGGATGTCTTGGTCACTGTCTCGGGTCGCACGACAGGACGTGCGCAAGGCGGCATGGCCGAGACGATCGCCCGCCGCATACATCAGCAGGACGAAATGCTTGACGATGCGCTGGAGCCTGCGGTTCTGTGTCTGAAACGTGCACAAGCACGCTCAGCGTTCAGAGTATTATGGAACGAATATTCCCCAAATCATGGCCTACAGATGCTACAATCTTTTGCTTCTCACCTAGAGCTGACAGCGACTGAAATCGCCGCATGGCTTGACGCACCCTATTTTGGGCAAGTTTGGGAGGCCATCGAAAGAGCCAGTCCCGCCTTACGCCGACAAAGAGTTAAAAGATCAGAACTGACGCAGCATCACGCTGCAGCCACAGCAATCCTCAAAAACCTTCTCGCGAAAAATACCCTATCTACCAGAAGCTTTCTCCAGCTTCCCCCTCCTCAATCGGTCACGCACTCTCGAGAGAGACAATCGATCCGGTAAGTCGGAAAACGCTGTGTGGAGCACAATACAAGACCATGATCCCGACATGTCGCCATAAAAAGTTCGGCAGCTTCGTCGCCGGTGCAAGGCGTATCGGTTTCACCTGTCCAGTTAACGAGCACGATCCGTCCCTTCGGTTGCAAAACAAACAGACATTCATGTGCAAGATGCACGATGTCCGGACGTGACAGAAAGTAAAGCATCTCGGAAATCAGAATCAGATTCTGACTTCCCTGTGGAAGCACGGGAAATTCCTGGGGAAGCTGAGCGTTCAGGAAAGAAACATTATTACAGCTACCACACCGTTTTTCGGCACGCTTGAGAGCCGTTTCCGCAATATCCACGGCAAGAAGCGTGTGGCAGCGCGAAGCAAGGCACTCTGTCAGGACTCCGATTGAACAGCCCAGTTCAAGTGCTGTCTGAAAAGGCCCCACACCAATGCATTCAAGCGTAAGCGCATATTTTTCACGTTCATACGGGCTCGTCTCGAACTTCCATGGGTCCGCATCCTCTCGATAGAGTTTCTCAAAGACATGGCGGTCCCAGCTCTGCTTGCTCATGAGCACAGAAAAACCTCATAAGGCGCATCAAAAATCTCCAGAAGTTGCTCTGGAAGACGAAAAGCCTCAGGATCGTCGTCGATCAGATCTCCATATTGACTTGCGTGCAACCGGATGGCCCGCTTCTTGTGCGCAGCAAACGCCGAAATATCCAGACGCACTCCTTGGATTTTCTCGTCCCCAAGTTCCAGATGCGGCGGAATCATCCACCCCCACACTGGATACGAGAATAGGGAAACGGTACTCTCTCGGCTGAGCGCCACACCCATTTTCCATACAGCCTCATGATCACAGTGAGGATCATGCCGCCAAGGTACGAAGACCGTACCGCATCGATAAATGTGAACGAGCTGCACCAACTGCCACACAACTCGGTTAAAGTCTTTACCCTCATGAGGCGCTGCCGTATCGGGAAGTCCCAGAAACACGAGACGATCGGGAGACAGCCCTAAAGCGGCCGTAGCCTCACGCGCTTCCCGCTCACGTTGCGCGCGCAGACGAGTCGGAGGCCATGCCTGCGAATTAGGATGCGAGCCTACGCCGTCAGTAGCGATCACAACCAGAGGCGGTCGCCCCGCAGCGCAGAGATGTGCGATCAACCCTCCACATCCAAGGCTTTCATCATCGGCATGAGGCGCGAGAATCAGAGCATTTCCGGGTGCGATTTCGTCAAGAGAACGAAATGGCAGGGAACGAAAAAGCGCCTGAGCCTCTCCTGCCTTCATGCTTGGGAAAACTCGTTATGTGTAAAATACGTAGCAGCTTCCGCCAGTGTCTCATCCGGCGCAGGTTGCCTGAGATAGGTAGCAAGATCACGCATGATGCGTTCCACAACATTGGTCTTTACAAAAGCCGAAAGTCCCAGCCCTCGCTGCACAAGTTCAATGACAGTCAACCCGGCCCGTTCAACGGCGATACGAGCAAGGTTGACGATGGCCACAGCCTCATCAGGATCAAGAACCGCATCCTCCGTCACATACGCAGCCCTTCTGGTCCACAATGCCGCCGTCTCCTTGGCGATCAGAGCCAGACCGATCCGATCCTTCTGCGCGGCACTGGTTTCACGCCTGCGCGCTACCAGTTGTTTACGAAACAATGTGACCAGCCGGTCGATACCACCAAGGGCAACCGCCATGCCGCGCCACGCCCCCACCGAGAACTCGGGTTGCCGCAGGTAATCGCCTGCCTGCCCAACAAGCGCGTCCGGCGTTACATGCATGCCACTGAAATTGCATGTGCCAGTTCCCGCGCCATGCATGCCACACAGACTACCGATGGACTCCGTGGCCTTTCGCGCGGCGTCCAGCGGGACAACGAGCATCCGCGTCTCACCCGTCGTGGTTTCGGCTGTTATGAGAGGGCGGGTGACATGCAACGCGCCTGAAGCAAACATCTTCTCGCCGTGAAGGGCATATGTTGAACCGACCCGCGTCATGCGCACACCGTTCGTCGTTTCTGTCACCCATATGCCCGCGAGTGCACCATCGTGGATGGCAGCCGCAAGCCGGTGCAGTTGCTCCGCATCCCCATACCGAAAGACCAGCCGAATGGCGTTGACATGCCCTTCGAGCAACCGCCCCAACGAAAGATTACCCTCCCCCGTAAGACGCAACAGTCGCATCAAATCTGTCGAACTGTTGGGTTCCGTCCCCAAGCCGAAACCGCCAAGCGCTTGCGGTAAGGCCGCCGACATCCCGCCCAGCGAACGCAGTCGCGCCAGTCCAGCAACCGGGAAGCCGCCGTCGCGATCATTCGCAGAGGCTTCCTCTTCCAGTTCGGGCTGACTGGCTCTGAGGCTTTCGAAGGGAAATGTCATCGTCCTGCGACGCCTTTCGGAAGGGGAGGAAGATGGAAAAAACTTCCTTCCCATGAAAAGCGTTAAAACGGACATGGGTTGCACAAGAACAGAAAAACGGACCGATCCGTGATCGTCGCGGGTGTTTTTTCTTCCTCTCTATTCAGGGGTCACGCGCGCTGAGAGCACAGGATCACGAACCGTCCTATCTGTCGTCGAGCAGTGGGCGTACCGCCGATATCCTGCCACGCCCACCACGAATTGCGGATTGAGTGCCTCGACGGCGAATCCACCAATGGACTGATTGAGGGCAATCGCCATGGGAGCGAGGACCGCCATCGCGAGCAGAACGCTTCCCAGACGAGCCAATAGTCCTCTGTTTTCAGATTTTTCGCCAAACCGACTGAGACAGAACAATAGAACTGGCTGGCTGAAAGGCCAGCCAGAGGAGAGGACTAATAGGTGAATGGCCCAGCCCTACCCGTGCCACAGACAAAAGCCCCGACAGGGGGATATCCGATGTCCAGAAATTCTGGAGGCATCAGCATCCAGCCATGCAGACGCCAGTTCCCGTGGATAAAGGCCTTACCTGCCAGAAAATAACCGACCTGATCGGATGTTCGCGCCCAATAGCGCGCGACATGGACGCTCACGGCGCAGAAAATACACGCAAGCCCAGACCACAAAACAGCGGGACCGAAGCAGCGAAAATTTATTTTATGCGCCACTTCAATCTGCCCACGCTTCAGGGCACCAGAACAGTCGCGGTCGCCGTACAGGCAATCCCTTCTTCACGTCCTGTAAAACCCAACCGCTCAGAGGTTGTGGCCTTCACTGAAATCCGGTCCACATCCACTTCCAGCAGGGAAGCCAGACGCTCCCGCATCGCCTGCGCATGCGGGCCGATCTTGGGACGCTCACAGATCAGGGTGACGTCAGCGTTCACCAGCATCCCGCCCTTCTTGCGGATCAGTTCCCCCGCATGGACAAGGAAGCGGGCGCTGTCAGCGTCTTTCCACTCGTTCTTGCTGGGCGGGAAGTGACGGCCGATATCGCCCTCGGCCAAGGCGCCATAGATGGCGTCGCACAGAGCGTGGATGCCGACATCCGCATCCGAATGACCCGCAAGACCACGATCATGCGGAATGGTGATGCCGCACATGATGAGCGGACGGCCCTCGGCAAAGGCGTGGACGTCGTAGCCGAAGCCGGTGCGCGGAAGCAGGGTTGGGCCGATCAGGCGTTCGAGGCGCACCAGATCCTCCTCGTAAGTCAGCTTGATGTTGTCTTCGGAACCGGGCGTGAGCGCCACGCTGAAGCCAGCCGATTCGAGCAAAAGCGCGTCATCGGTGGCCATGTTGTCGCCCTTTGCCTCCGCCGCACGATGCAGGTCGCGCAAAATCGGGAAGCGGAAGCCCTGCGGCGTCTGAGCGCGAAACAGGTTGGCGCGCGAAACCGTGTCCGCAATCACGCCGTTCTCGCCCTTCTTGAGTGTGTCGGCGACGGGCACCGCCGGGATCGCTCCCGGATGTTCGGCCAGAGCCGCGATCACCTCCGCGATCAGACGCGCCGGGACATAGGGCCGCGCTCCGTCATGCACCAGCACGAGATCGGGCTGCTGATCGTCCGGCAAAGCATCCAGCGCTTCCAGACCAGCGCGCACACTGTCCTGACGTTCCTTGCCGCCGGGGATAGGAGGCAGAGTGGTCATGCCCTCTAGAGCTTTTTCCAGCATCGCGGGATCGCCCACGGGCTGGATCAGTGCCACATGAGGGGCCAGCGCCTCTGCGGCGTGACGAATGACAGGACGACCGCCAAGCGTGATGAACTGCTTGGCGGTGGTGGAGCCGGTGGCGGCGGCGTAACGGCTGCCGAGCCCGGCCGCGAGGAGAATGGCGGCGACACGCATGATGGCGCAGGAATGGGCGGTAGGGCGGCTCCCGTCAAGACAGCGCGACGTATCCATAGCCTTTCCCGGCTGACCCAAAGCTGTTTCGTTTTCCGGAACTTCGGCCCGCCATGCCGCGTTGCGCCCTGAGATGTTCTTGCTTCTCAAGGGATTGGGACGCATGAAAACGGGACTTGCCCTAACCGGCGCGGCCGTATGGGGCGAAAAGAAACATGACAGCAATGGTCGCGGGACTGCCTTCGGCCAGCGGACGAGGACAGATGAGCGACACATCGTTTTACCAGCGCCATAGATATTCGCTCTCGGGTTTTGGCCTGTTCGTTCTTCTTCTCGTGCTGCTGATCATCTTCTGGTCATGGGACTGGTTCGTGCCACTGGTGAACCGTCAGGCGACAGCCGCGCTGGGCCGTCCCACCACCATCGAGCACCTGCATGTCCGTCTGGGCCGCGTTACGCGTGTGACTGTGGACAAGCTACGGAGTGAGCAGCCCACAACCTTTGCGAACGTCAAAGCGCCTTTCTTTGCCGCCGAGCATGCCACAGCCGAAATCGACATGTGGAAATTGCTCTGGCATAGCAATCTTTTTCTCCCTCTCATCCGGTTGGATACTCCCCAGGCTGACGTGGAGCGCCGCAAGGACGGCACCAACAACTATACGCTCGGATCAACGAAGAAAGAGGAGAGTAAGGGGGCATCAAGTTTCTCTCCCTCATCCATCGGCGGTCTGGAAATCAATGACGGCCATGTGCACCTGCATGACGACATCCTGCGCGCCGACATGGACACCGCCCTGCACACCACGCCGCCCAAAAGCGACACCGATCGCGGGACCATCGTGGCCGACACCACCGGTCGCTATGCCGCGCAGGCCATCAAGGGACATTTCATAGGCGGCGCCCTGCTGTCCCTGACGGACGCTAAAACCCCTTATCCGGTCGATCTGGATGTCCGCAACGGTGCAACTCGCGTCACGCTCAAGGGAACGGTGGACGACCCGCTGGCCTTCAAGGGAAGCAAGCTCAAGCTGCACCTTCTCGGTCCCGATATGTCGCTGCTCTACCCGCTGACCGGTGTCCCCATTCCGCAAACGCCGCCTTATGACATCACCGGCAATCTCGATTACACGGCCAACCTGATCCGCTTCTCCGACTTCCGCGGCCGGATGGGGTCCAGCGATCTCGATGGCACGCTGAGCGTCAATCCGCATGACAAGCCGCCCACGCTGGAGGCCGCACTTCATTCGCACCGCGTGGACATCGCCGATCTCGGTGGCTTCATCGGGAGCAAGCCCGGTCCTCAGTCGCAAAGCGAAAAGAAGGCCGAGGCAAAAGATCCGAACATTCTGCCCGACACACCGATCAACGTGCCAAAGCTCAACGCCATCAATGCGCATGTCACCTACAAAGGCGATCACATCGAGAACAAGCGTCTGCCGCTCGATAACATCGACACCGAGTTTGCGGTGCAGGACGGCGCCATCGACCTCAAGCACCTGACTTTCGCCGTCGGCAAAGGCAGCATCAGTGCCGCCGCTACGCTCACACCCGCCCAAAAAGGCTTTGCCACCAAGGCGAAGTTCGATTTCTCGCGTCTCGACCTCGCTCACATCATGCGCACCACCACCCAGACGCAGGCGCAGGGCGGTATCATCGGCGGCAACTTCACGCTGACCTCTACGGGCAACTCCATTGCCTCACTGGTGGCCAACGGCAATGGCGGCCTGACGCTGGTGCTCAGCGAAGGAGGCGATATCTCCGCCCTTCTGCCTGAAGCGCTTGGACTGCAACTCGGAAATGCCATTCTCTCCGCGCTTGGACTACCCAGTCATACGGCGGTGGACTGTTTTCTGGCCGATATGCCGCTGCGCAACGGGGTGATGAACACGAAAACCCTGCTTCTGGAAACGAGGGAAACCCGCACACTGGGAAGTGGCAGCGTGGATTTCCGCAAGAACACAATCGATTACTCGCTGACGACACGCTCGATCGGCCCGACGATCCTGTCCTTTCCGGGCGCCTTCAACATCACCGGCGCCCTCAAGAGTCCCAGCGTGATGCCGGGAGCCGAAATCATCGGTCGTGCGGCAGCCGCGGCCGGGCTGGGCTTTGTCTTTCCGCCCCTCGCCCTTCTCCCGACCATTCAGCTTGGCGTAGGCAAAGGGTCACGCTGTGAAGCTGCCGTGCAGGCCATCAACGCGCATCCAGCCTCCGGCATCGTGCCCCCGGGCGCCAGGAAGGGACAACCCGCTTCACAAGGGAAGAAAGCGCAGCATTCGGTGCAGCATGGCCATGTCAAAGCCACGCAGACGAAAGCTTCCAGTAAGGAACGCACGATGACGCCCGCAGAAATCCGGGCGGCATGGGAGAAGAAACTCCACAAAAACTGAGGCCGCATGGAAACGGCTCTTCCGTCTGTTCTTCTCGCGAAGCCGCCGTTTCCCTTCCTCGCGCCATACCGTCAGCCCACCGCTACGAACATTTCTTTTTACGTTTCTGTTGGATAAGACATCCTGACCATTCCTCGCCTGCGCCAGTCATGGGCTGCGTTCTTCGGCAAGGAAGCGAGAAGGACGATCCTATCCGATGATTTCACGTTTCCGCCCGGTCGCTGGCGTTGTGACTCTTTCCTGCGCGCTGGCGCTGGCAGCCTGCGCCACAAGTGGCAACACCACACTGAAGAACGAAACCGACGCCACGATCGATCAGAAAATTCATGACGGCGTCACCACTCGCGATCAGGTCCGCACCCTGTTCGGACCTCCGCTGCGAACCACCTTCACCGATAGCGGACATGAGGAATGGGAATATTCCTTCACCAAGCAGGTGACGGACGGCGAGAATTTCATTCCTATTTATGGCGATCTTCACCAGAGCTGGCACGGTCACCAGAAGAACCTGACCGTCATCTTCGACGGCAATGTCGTCTGGCATCACGCCATGAACACATCGCCCATAAAAACCAGTTCCGGTCTGTTCTGATACTCCCGGTGCGATGCGGCCTATCTCGCTCCGCCCGACACATCGCGCCCCGTGAGAACTGCATACCGGTCACAGCCGACAGCACCTTTCCCCAATCGCACAAGATTGCCGCATTGCTTCGCCAGCGATGCGGCGGCGAAAGGCAGATCCACCCACACCGTGACCTTCGCTCCAAGCGGATGAAAATGCCATGGCTGGATCTCTGACGGCACGATGGTCTGTCGCGTTTCCACATATTTCGCCAAAGCATCGCGGCTGCGCTCCGTGGAAACCTCCACGATGTGCTCACGACCCGTACCGGGAAAATGGCCGCCGCCTGACGCGCGGTAGCTGTTGGTCACGACAAAGACTGACTGCTCGCGCCCGATAGGCAGCGGTCCCAGCTTCAAACTATGGATGCGTCGTGCAGAAGGATCGACCAACCGCCCTTCTGCGTCATAACGAGCCGGGGCCGTCAGATCGATCTCCCATGTCAGCCCACCATTCGATGCCTCCGTGGCCAGCACGTCGAACGTATAGGATGGGACAGAGGCATTGAGCAGCGGTTGAGGATGCGCCACAGTCGGATCGATCCGGTTAAATACCGCTGCAGCACGCTCCAGCCACTCCTGTATCTCCGAACCCGTGCAACGCACGAGCGCCAGTGTGTTGGGATAGGGATAAATGCTCGCCAGATCGCGCAGGACCAGCGGGCCTGCGGGAATATCCACAAAGGACGCGGCGCCCGCTCCCCCCGCGTGGAAAGGAGATGCCGCCGAGAGAAGCGGCAGGGTTTTCGCTTCTGCCTTCGCCAAAAAAGACCGCGCCCATGCCAGTTGCGCGTCATTGATAAGGGAAAGCGTCGGATCGGAGCCGGTAAAGGTAAAAAATGTCGTCAGCGCGCCGGTCGTGTGGGCCACAGGCTGCGCCATCCACACCTTCGTCGCCTCATGCTCATCCTGCACCAGCTTCGTCAGGACAGGATCCTGCGTCACGACAGGCGCCACGATGGCGTTCGCTGACTGCGTGCAGATGGGACGTGTCTCCACACGAAACGATTGGCATCTCCATTCCCCACCAACACCACGGGTCAGCGTCAGATCGATCAGACCGAGGTGACTGCCCCAGAAGCCCGGCATCACGGCGGGCTTGCCGTGCAGCGTGCCTGTTTCGTTGTCCACATCGGCCAACCCCTCATGCGCGGGACCGGGAAAGACGTGATGGGTATGCCCGAGCAGGAGAGCGTCGATGCCGGGAAGAGCTGCCAGCGACAGCGCCATGTTTTCCGCCCCGCTCTCCTGTGGTCCGTCGGCGATGCCACAGTGACACAGCGCCACGATCACATCGCTCTGCGCCCTCAGAACCGGAAGCACTCTCCGGGCCGCCTCCACCATGTCACAGGCCCACACCCGGTCCTGCAGATGCGTGGCGTCCCATGTCATGATCTGGGGTGGCACAAACCCCACCACACCGATTTTCAGACGATGACACGTACCCTCATCGTCCATCATGTCGCGCTCCAGCACGACAAAGGGTGGCACAAACGCTCCTCCGTCCACGCGAGCCACATTGGCGCAGACGACCGGAAACGCGGTCTGGGCAAGAACCTGCTGTAAAAAGGAAAGGCCGAAATTGAATTCGTGATTCCCCAACGTCGCCGCGTCATAACCCAACCGATTCATCAACCGGATCATGGGATGGACACCCACTGCGACCAGATGCCCATCCTGCGCCATGTAATCGCCCAGAGGCGTGCCCTGAAGCGTATCTCCATTGTCGAACAGGAGCGTATTGGGCACCTCATCGCGGGCAGTCCGGATCAGTTCGGCAACCCGCAACAGCCCGACGCCATGATTTTCATGGGCCCGGTAATAATCGTAGGGATGCAGACAGGCGTGAAGATCGGAGGTTTCAAGAAGACGCACCCGGAGCACGCTTACCTCACCGCCAGCCTCACCCATGTCGGCACGCCTGTGCCGCCCGCACAAAAAACCGGTAGTTATCCCTCATATTTCCGCTTCGGACAGGATACGGCGCACATCACCGCCCCAAGGTCCGTCATACCGTTCCAGCCAACGCTCTGCCTGCGTCGGCGCACCCGCCACGAGCGCCTGCAGGGGCGCGAGCAACACGGTTTCATCCTGTCCTGCCGTATTACGCAGCCCGCGCGCCCGAAGACCGTCTGTGGCGATTGCCACCATCCGGGCCGCCAGATCGCGCACAGTGCCTGTGCCCAGCGGGGTGTTCAGCGCGCGTGCCGGCACATCGGCCCGCAGCGTACGATACGTCGCTTCGTCGTACTCGCGCACAAGACTTTCCGCGGCACTCAGGGCAGCATCGTCGTACAGCAGCCCAACCCACAGGGCGGACTGAGCGATCATCATCTCCGGTGATCCGGCATCCGCGCCCCGCATTTCCAGAAAACGCTTGAGCCGCACATCCGGAAAAACTGTCGTCAGATGGTCTTCGAAATCGCCGATAGTGGGAGTAAGCCCATCGAGGCCGTCCTGCCGGTCTCCGGCAAGCCATGCGCGGAATGATCGCCCCGCCACATCGATCAGCTTGCCATCGCGCACGATGAAATACATCGGCACATCCAGCGCCCACTCGACATACTTCGCGAAACCGAAATCTTTCGCAAAGCAGGCGTGAGGCATTCCTGAGCGGCTGTTGTCCGTATCGGTCCACACATTCGCCCGATTGGATAGCCAGCCATTGGCCTTGCCTTCATAAAACGGCGAATTGGCGAACAGGGCGGTGGCCACCGGTTGAAGCGCCAGTGAGACGCACATTTTGCGCCGCATGTCCTCTTCCGAGGCAAAATCTAGATTGACCTGCACGGTGCAGGTCCGCTGCATCATGTCCAGTCCCATAGAGCCGACCTTGGGCATATAGGCCCGCATGATCGCGTAGCGGCTCTTGGGCATCCATGGCTGGGACGCCCGTGTGGCGAAGGGATGAAAGCCCAGCGGTGCGAATCCCAAGCCTAGCCTACGGGCCGGACCACGGATATTGGCGAAGTGACGCTCCAGTTCCACGCGCGTGTCATGGAGACTCGCCAGCGGTGCGCCGGAGAGTTCGAACTGCCCAGCCGGTTCCAGCGAGATCGCCCCGCCCGCGTTCTCTCCCTGCCCCTTCAGTCCAATGAGTGCCGGGCCATCCATAATCGGCAGCCAGCCGCCCTCAGCCCGCACGCCCTCAAGCAACGCACCAATGCCTTCGGGAGCGTAGGCCGGTGAGGAAAAAGCCGGACGCTCCGCCGTCGCCGCTTCGGGGCGTACGAAGCCGAATTTTTCGTGCTCCGTGCCGATCCGCCAGTCGTCGCGCGGTTTGCAGCCCGAGGCCAGCACGTCCACGAGGTCCTGTAGGGAAGTAATGGGACGTGCGTCCTGCTCGGCGGGATTGGACATCGGCTGCGGGTTCCAGTCGGGACAGCGAAACCGCGAACGGCGCGGGACAGCCCCGAACCGAACGCTCCCGCCGCCTCAAGCGTTTCGGAGCTGGGAATCGAACAGGGCAAGCGCTGCCGTGACGGCTGTCTCTGCCCGCAGCACCCTGTTCCCCAGTGTGACAGGTGTAACAAAGGGGCGGGCACGCAGAACGTCAAGTTCCCCGGTGCTGAATCCCCCCTCCGGACCGATGAGAACGCCATCGCCCGCTCGCGCTCCGACAAAGGCGACAGGACTATCCTCTTGGGCAATCAGTCGTTCCACCGCAACAAAAAGACGGAAATCAGCAAGCCACGCTCCAAGAAAATCGGTTAGGCGGACCGGGGTCTCCACCACAGGCACACTCAACCGCTCAGACTGCTCCGCCGCTTCGGTGGCAATCGATTCGAGCCGCTCACTCTTCACGCGGCCACTCACCGTGCGCTCGGTTATGACCGGAACGAAACGTGACACGCCCAGTTCCGTGCCCATGCGGATCACGAGATCTGTGGCGTCACGCTTGAGCAGCGCGAAGGCCAGCACACACCCCTGCTCGGACGCAGGTTCGCGAAGCCGCTCCACAACCGTGAAACGGCCCTTGTCCTTGCGCACGCCCGCGATCCGCGCCAGCCACTCCCCATCGCGTTCATTGAACAGACGCACCTCGTCTCCCTCGGCACGACGCAGAACCGTGCCGAGATAACGCGCCTGTTCGGGCGTCATCGGCAATTCCGCATGTGCCACAAGCGCCTCCCCGACAGACACATGCAACCGAGGCAGGGTGTAAAGCGCCGACATGCCAGAAACTCCGCAAGGATCGGTTGACCGAACGTGGGGACCATTGACCCGGAAGAGCCATCCCCGCATCAATCGGCGCGGTTTCGGCGGGATCGGCCTGCCGGTCAAGTCTGTCAGGGAAGAGCCCGGTGCCGAACACGACCACTCCGCACACCGACATCCGCACCTCCGGCTGGATCGCGCATCTTCCCGCGAAGCTGCGCCCGTATGCCCTGCTAGCCCGACTGGACCGTCCCATCGGGGCATGGCTGCTCTTTCTGCCCGGCGCATGGGGCATCCTTCTTCCCGGCGCTCACACGGTCATCGCACCCATGGAGCGGCTGCGACTTCTTGTGCTGTTTGGCATTGGCAGCGTGGTGATGCGGTCAGCTGGCTGCGTCGTGAACGACATGTGGGATCGCGACATCGACCGTCAGGTGGCGCGCACGGCCGGACGACCGCTGGCCTCCGGCGCATTGCGGATGCGGCACGCGGCTCTTTTCCTGCTGCTGCTGCTGCTTATCGGGTTCACCATTCTGCTCCAGCTCAACGGTCTGACGCAGATCCTCGGTGCCTCCTCGCTTCTGCTTGTGGCGCTCTATCCCCTCGCCAAGCGTTTCACATGGTGGCCGCAACTCGTCATGGGGTTCACGTTCGGCTTCGGTGCGCCCATGGGCTACGCGGCGATAACGGACCGCTGCGATGCGACGCAGATGCTGCTCTATGCCGCCACGATCTTCTGGCAACTCGGTTTCGACACGATCTACGGCTTTCAGGACATGGAGGATGACGCTCGTATCGGCGTGAAATCCACCTCCCGTCTATGGGTCCACCGGCCACGCGGCTTTGTGGGTGCCTGCTACTCCCTCGCAGCCATTGCCTTTATTGCGGCAGGCGTGCTGGCCCATACGGGCTTCGGCTTCTTCCTTGGCGCGCTGATCTGCGTGGGACTGCTGTTGCATCAAGCCTCCCGAATCAATCCCGCCGATCCGCGCCTTTGTCTTGCCCAATTTCGCGCGAACCGGGACATCGGCATCGGATTCGCACTGGCCTGTCTGGCCGGTCTCCTCACATGAGACAAAAAAAGCCGTGAAGGAGCGGGGTTCATTCCCTCCATGTCGAAGCTTCATACGTCGATCAAATGAAACGAACGAAACCGTTCTTTTTCATCATTTTTCAATGAAACTTTTTCGACCTTACGCTCCACCAACACGACCAAAACCGACGACTCAAAATTAACCCAAACAATTCAATGGAATACAGCCATGCTCTGCTTTTCAGAAGTGAGAAATGTGGCTGTACATTGCATGTTTTTATGGATTTCGTACTTTTTTATGTATGTTATGTATAAAACAAAAACTTATTATTCGATACAGTTTTCTTCTCAAAATACTAATCAAAACTCCTGAACATCAGGTTGAAACACGATCCATAAAATCTATTTCTACAACTAATTACGGTAACACTCAGCTTAACATGCCAAGCGATCTGATTATCGCCTTCGTTTTTCAATAGGCACCGCAATAATGGAGATGTTCACCACGATCACACAAGAAAGAGAGTATTTTATACCTCGTGCACTGAAATGGTCTTCGGAACAGGACGAAAAACTTTCCTTTCTTCTTGAAAAAAAAGAAGATGACACTCCGTAATGCTGCCAAGGAATTGGGAGTAAGCCGGAGTTTCATCCATCGCCGTTCCCAGAAAATGCAACGAGAAACCCATTTTCGTGCTTGCAGTAGTGTACGGGAACAGGCCGGGCTGGAACCATTGGCCGTTGGACACCCTATAAGCTGGCGCGCCATCCAGACGCGGCGCCAAGCCCGGACAGAACTTCCTCTGGCCGCCTGAAGACCGCCGTTACACGGGCACACACTTCGCACCCCGGGAACCCGACCTGTCGCGTGGGAGAACAATGGGGTCTCGGGGCGCCTGTCCTCCACCATGGAGGGAAAGCCGCATGGCATCCCTCCCGCCCTTCTGGCATATGCAGGGACTTCTTCATGATCCGATCGCGTCCGCCTCTGCTTCGGACCCGTGTTTCGACCTCGTCAGGAAGCCCTCATGGCCGCCTCTTCTTCTGCTCCCGCTCCTTCGTCCGTCGAAAACTTCGATGGGTTCCGCCTGTCCTCCAAGCTTATTGCGCAAACACGCAGGGCCGGACTGAAAGAGCCCACGCCCATACAGAAGGTGGCCATTCCTCTTCTTCTGGAAGGCAAAGACGCCGAAATCCTCGCACCCACCGGCACAGGCAAAACGGCAAGCTACCTTCTTCCCGTCCTCGATTTTCTCGAACGTCGGAAAAACGCAGGTGCTCTTGTCATCGTGCCCACGCGCGAACTGGCCCGGCAGGTTTCCGAAATGGGGAAAACCCTTGCTCCCTCGCACGAGTTTCTGCCTTGGGCCGTCTATGGCGGCGAACAGGAGGGCGCCCCCCCGACCGAAGACCCACGGTTGATCGTGGCCACCCCCGGGCGCCTGCTCGATCTGCTGCGCAGCGAGCGTCTGGACGCCACGTCCTGCCGTTTTATCGTTCTGGACGAAGGGGACCGTCTGATGTCCGGCGAGTTCCGCGAGGAAATGCTTGCCATCGAAGCTCTGCTTCCACGCGAACGGCAAACAGTCCTCGTGTCCGCAACAGGCTCCCCCCAGACCCGTGAAGCCGCCCGCTCGTTTCTGCATAAACCCGTACAGATCGAGCCCGTGGAGGAAGAACGACCGCAGGTGCGCCAAGCCATGATCTTCGTCGATCAGGCGCGCAAACCCCTCGTTCTGGAAGCGCTGCTTCGTAAACACCCAGACCGCAGCGCCATTGTATTCGTGGCCACCCGCGACGACGTCCACACCCTGACCCGCCATCTTCGCAAGCAGAAACTCAAAGTCGCGGAACTGCACGGTAAATTGGGACAACCAGCTCGTAATGCCGCCATCTCGGCCTTTTCAAGCAGCAAGGTGTCCATTCTTGTCGCCACCGACATTGCGGCCCGTGGGCTGGACATCGGACAGGTGGAGCAGGTCATCAACGCAGCCCCTCCCGAACAGGCCGATACTTACCTCCACCGCATCGGTCGAACAGGACGCGCGGGCCGCAAAGGCTGGGCGGTAACGCTCTGCGCCCCGGAGGAACGCCGCGCCCTGCGCAATATCGAAGCGTCTCTTGGCGTGAAGCTGAAAGTGCTTCCCATCCCGGAACCTCTCTCCCGCAGTCGTTAAAAAACGCGCTCAGGCGCTCTTGGGCCCATCGAAACGCTGACGCGCATGTTCGCAAACACGCCGGTCATAACAGGTAAGATCGTCCAGAAGGCCAAGAATATCGGCACTCAGGGCCTCATATTTCACCGCACGGAACGGTGTGACCGGGTTGCGAATGGAGTGTTCCAGCACGTTCACACGCGGCGCACGCTCAGGCGCGTCCGTACCCAGCCTATGCGCCAGACTTTGCAATGACGCATCGAGAGCATCCGCAAAACCCACGAAATCCAGACTGTCCAGAGCAGCACACGCCAAGGCAACCGCCCGCTCCGGATCGTCGCGAAGCGGATCCGATTCCTCCGTTGCGTACAGACCGGTCAGGCGTCGGACATAGAGATTATCAATAAAGTTTCGTACGCGGACCGTGGGATGCGCCAGAAAACCAGCCAACCCATGCTCGTGCGCAAACTGCACTTCCGGCGCCCTATCCACGGTGTTGGCCCGCCAATAGTAATAAAGCGAAAGTATCCGCTCATTGGGATCACGCAGGATGGTGAATGTGAACGGATGCGCTCCCGTTCCCTCGTCAATCTGCCGCAAGGCGGGCAGATCGTAGTGCCCCCACACCAACGCGGCCTCATGAGCCGCCTGCCGGGCACCCTCTCCGTCATGCGCGGGGTGAATGTGCGGCGGGATATTCCGATGGGGGTCCGGATCGATCTGACGCGGATGAAACTTCGCGGCAAGCCATGTGGTCAGCGAGGAACCGGCTGTCTTTTCCAGATGCAGAAAACGCACCTTCCGGCCCGTCCAGTGCTGCTGAGGATCGCCCAGCATCTGCCCATGCGTCAGGCGTCCGCGCTCCAGCGCCTGTGGATCGGCCGCCAACATCGCCGCCCGCCCCAGATAGGGCCGCGCTGCCTCCACCATCGCCACACCACGCAGTAAAGGCGGCAGCCCATAGGCACCGGAGTTGAACCCTTTGGCAAAGGCCTCCTGTTCCACAGCCGTCGGCCAGCGCCCAATGCTCAGACGCAAAAGCGTAGGCGTAGCGGTCTTGAGAAAAGCCGCCTGCCCGAGAGAGCGGACACGTCCTGCCGCCTCGCTCCGCAGCCATGCCGCACGACGAAGGAGCGTCCCCGATCGCTTTGTCATTGCGTTTGCCCCGCAATGGCCGACCATGCTGGAAAACTGCGCGCTACATCAGCCACAATTTCCGGCGTTGCTTCACAAAATACCGGGATCTCCGCCAGCACACGCACCTTTCCATGCCGCTCGATCGCGTCCCGATTTCCTGCGTTGGGAGAACCGTTGAGCACCACACCCGCCACGACCATTCCCCGCCGCCGCAATGCCTCCAGACTGAGTAATGTATGATTGAGCGTGCCCAGTCCGCTGCGCGCGACGAGCACCACAGGCAGACCGAAACGCTCCGCCAGATCGATCATCATCGTGTCCTCTGTCACCGGCACATCCAGTCCACCCGCACCTTCCACAACCAGAGGCCGCTCGGGCTGCTCCATCGGCAGACGCAAAGCCGACATATCGACGCTGCACCCTTCTTTTTCAGCCGCGGCTTCCGGGGAAAGCGGGGCGAGAAACGTCGCAGCGGGTGGAACGATCCGGTCCGCACTCACCTTTGCCAAGCGGATCACTTCGGGCGTATCGCCCGCTTCGTCAGACAGCCCTGTCTGGAGCGTTTTCCAATAAAGAGCATCCCATGCCTGCGTCAGACAGGCGGAGACAAAAGTTTTCCCCACACCAGTGTCCGTGCCCGTGACAAACACGCCCGCACGTGGGGGGACACGAAACAGGCCAAACGCCAGATCCCATGTCAGCACAGCTCCCGCGCGATCGAACGCCCTCACCACGCTTCGCAAATGCCCCGGAGAAAGATGTCCGGAGGTGTTGCGCGCATCCTGCTCGGTCGCACCAATCTGCTTCAGCCCCCGCAGAAAGGCCATGCCACCATTTGTGCGCTCGACAAGCGTTTCGAACGACCACTGCGTCGCCAGCCGACCACAGGGCCAACCGTTCCGCAACTGATCACGCGATGGATAGCGCCGAATGGCGGGCACGCAATCCGACATGTCATGTGCCGCGCGCCACTCATGGAAACTGTCCCCCGCCAGCGTGCTGACCGCCAGCAGTCCACCGGGGGCCAACCGCTTCGCCAATGCTGCCAAAGCCTGTTCCGGAGGCTCCACCCACTGCACGGCCAGATTGCCACAGATCAGGTCGAACGCTCCTGTCACTTCGGCATTTCCATCTGGGTCAGCCGCGTCCATGCGGATGAATGTCACATTGTGCAGACCACGCTCCGCCGCACGCCGAAGCATCGCGACCGAGAGGTCTGTCGCCACAATTTCTGCCTCCGGCCACATGGCACGGAGCAGAGATGTGAAAAATCCCGTACCGCAGCCGAACTCCAGAATACGCCGAACCTCACGGCCATCCTGCGCCACACGGATACGCTCCATAAGAGCGCGTCCGGTCACACGCTGCACCGCTGCCGCCCCGTCATAATCCTGCGCCCGATCGAATCGTTGCGCGATGAGAGCACGGTCCTGCGCGGTCTGGTGGTGGTTAGGAATGACCATCGGAACGCGCCTCGTTCAGGATATCGGAAATGAATGTCGCACACAGGGTCGGCGCCGTGAGAGGTAGGAGATGTCCACCGGTCTCTTCCCATTGAATGCACGAAGGCGTCACGCCTGCTTCTGTCATGGCCGGTGCGACAATCGTATCATCACGACTGGCCAGGAGCGCATGCACACTTCCCATCCGCGCGCGTGCGTCACCCTCACGCAGCAGACGCAATCCTTCGGAAAGCCTCTCAATATCTGGAGAATGTTCTGGAAGAACATCTTCTGTCTGGGCCGTTTCATTCCCACAGTTTTTCCGAAACTGAGTCAGAACGGCACTGGCGTCCCGCGTCAGTCCCCGCTGCATACGCTCCAGCACCCGTGGCGCAACGCCCTGGGGAAAATCCGGTGCCTGCGAAAAACGGGCAAAGCCGTTGATCCCAATCACCCGACTGCCAGCCGGCAATTCGGCGTGCGTGAGCAACCACAACAGCCCCAGAGAATGTCCCACCGCCAGAACAGGCTCATCCGTGGGCATATGCATATTGAGAGATCCAAAAAAACCAAGGTCAATAGTCTTATTTTCACAAGAGAGAACCTGACGCACCCTGCCCCACATAATGGCATCAAACCCCCATCCATGCACCAGAACCACCTGCATCACGCTCTCCCGCACAAGCGGATGATCGCCTTCGCCAGACGCACGACGGCCTCCTCATCGTGTGCGCTGGACAGGCTGATCCGCAGACGACTTTCACCCTGCGGAACAGTGGGGGGTCGAATGGCAATGGCCAGCATACCTTCCGCCTCCAATCCTGCTGCGATCCGCAGGGCATCGGATGCCTCTCCGATCATGACCGGCACGATCTGTGTGCTGGACGCGCCCGTATCAAATCCCGCACTCTGCAGATGGGAGCGCAGTATTTCTCCATAGAGGGCGACACGCTGACGATCCTCTTCCAGAGACGGCAACAGATCGAGCACCGCATCCGCAGCCCCCAGAATGGCCGGCGGTAGCGCCGTGGAATAGATGAAGCCGGAAGCCGTGTTGAGCAACCAGTCACACAGAGGAGCGGACCCGGCGACATACGCCCCCATGCCACCCAGCGCCTTGCTGAATGTTCCCATGACCAGATGCACTCCGCCCGGTGCCTCACACGCCAATCCGGCGCCGTTCTCTCCCAGAACACCCGTCGCATGGGCCTCGTCCAGACACAGGAACGCGTCGTATCGTTCCGCCAGCGCCGCCAGTCCCGGCACATCGGCGCGATCTCCATCCATGCTGAACACGCTTTCCGTCAGAATCAGCCGCAACCCCGGCTGGCCTTGACGTATGCGCAGAAGCGTTTCCAGATGCTCCAGATCGTTGTGCCGGAAGCGGATCTGCCGCACACCCGCTGCCGCACATCCCTGATGCAGACTGGCGTGATTCAACCGGTCCATGAACACCAGAGGCGACGCACCCATCTGTTCCACAGACAATCGCGCCAAGGCCGGTACAAGCGAGGCATTCGCCTGCCACCCGGAAGCGAACAGCAGAGCTGCCTCCGTCCCTTTGAGCCGTGCAACCTTTTGTTCCACCTGCTCATGCAGCGGGCGCGTACCAGTCACAAGCCGGGAGGCTCCGGCACCGGTGCCATACTGCTCCGTCCACTCGATGGCACGGGTGCACAGGACAGGATGCCGGGAAAGACCGAGATAATCGTTGGACGAGAAATCGATCAGTCGCGCTCCATCCGCGCGCACGAGCACGTCCGTACCCGAAGGCGTGAATGGCCGCACCGCGCGTCGGCGATGAGTGGCGGCCAGCCCATCGAGGGCCTGCCGGAAAAGGAGGTCGAACTGTTGCATGACACGAAAGTGGTGCCGGAGGGCGCGCATCGGGTCAATCGTGACTGTCCACCATCCATGCTAGAAAGGCGTCCCACACTGCGTTCCCCGATGGAGATGCTCGTTGTCCGCGCCCGATTGGTATGAAGCCGGCTTGCCCCACATCTGGCTGCCCTACTCCCAGATGAAAACCGCCCCCGCACCGCTGGCGGCCAGCGCCACGCACGGAAGCCGCATCACCCTCACCGATGGCCGTGAACTGATCGATGGCGTCGCCGCGTGGTGGACGGCCTGCCATGGCTACAACCATCCCCATATTCGCGCCCATGCCGAAGCGCAGCTTGCCACCATGCCGCATGTCATGTTCGGCGGCATGGTGCACGAACCCGCGCTGCGTCTGGCCAGCCGTCTGTCCGCCATGCTGCCGGGCGATCTGGAGCGCGTGTTCTATACGGATTCCGGCTCCGTGGCCGTGGAGGTCGCCATGAAAATGGCGATCCAGTACCGCATCAACCGAGGCGAGTCCGGGCGTGTGAAAATGCTGGCCTTCCGCGGCGGCTATCATGGCGACACGCTGGCCACCATGGCCATCTGCGATCCCGAAGAAGGCATGCATCATCTTTTCGCGGGCGTGATGCCCGCACAGCATGTGGTGGATCTGCCCCGCGATGAGGCCAGTACAGCAGCGTTCGAAGCCTTCCTTACAACACACGCGCACGAAATCACCGCCATCATCGTGGAACCGCTCGTACAGGGCGCGGGCGGAATGCTCTTCCACTCGCCCGCCGTGCTGCGCAAATTGCGCGAAAGCGCGGACCGGCATGGTCTTCTTCTGATTCTCGACGAGATTTTCACAGGATTTGGCCGCACAGGTAGTATGTTCGCCTGTCAGCAGGCCGGCATCGTGCCGGACATCATCACGCTCTCAAAAGCTCTGACCGGCGGCACCATGGCGCTGGCGGCCACCGTTGCACGCCGTCATGTATATGAGGCGTTTCTTTCGGATAATCCGGAACATGCCTTAATGCATGGACCGACTTTCATGGCCAATCCACTCGCCTGTGCTTGCGCCAACGCATCGCTTGATCTGTTTGAAAGCACGCCACGTCTGGAACAGGTGGCCGCCATCGAAAACGCCTTGCGTGAACAACTCGAACCTTGTCGCGCATTGCCCGGCGTGAAAGATGTGCGCGTGATGGGTGCGATCGGCGTGGTAGAAATGGACAAAATCAACGACCCGGCCGCCCTGCGCACGCGCTTCATCTCGGAAGGTGTATGGATCCGACCTTTCCGTAATATCGTTTATCTGACACCGGCCTTTACCATTCAACCCGATGAGCTGCGCTCACTGACACGCGCCATCGAACATGTCCTCGCGACTGATAATGCCAACGGAAATGAGAGGTGAATTGTCGGGCGTAGCTTCTTTCCTTACTTAGAAAAAGATCAGCTTTTTTTATCTAAGTCTTCTACAACACTCTGAACCGACAAACATAGTTCACTCCAGAGAGATCCATTCTACCCTGATACGATAGATCTCTCTGAACGAAACGATTTTCGCTTCAGGCGAATGTTTGTTCGGACGGATGATTATGACCCTTCATCACACGTCCATAAGCCGTGCGACCAAACTCATCCGCATACTCTGCGCCATCCCATGCCACGCGGCCACCGATCATGACATTGCGCACCACATTGTCTGGCCGATTAATCACCTGTTTGCACCCGAACTGCTCACGCTCGACAAAACGATAGGTCGCCTCAGGATCCCATTTCTCCAGTGCCACCGGATCGACCACGCAGATATCGGCCTGCACCCCAACCTTCAGTCGTCCTGTATTCAGGCCCAGAAACTCCGCCGGCAACGCCGTCAGACGATGAATGGCCTGCGCCACCCGCTCCAGTCCCTCTGACTGCGCGATCTTCAAAACACGCAGATTTCCATCATAAAAACCGATATTGGCCAGATGCGCTCCACTGTCATTGAAACCGGGCAATGTCTGTTCATGGAACAACAGATCCCGCAGAACTTTTTTATCCCGGTTGGCAATGGTCGTTTCCCAGCGCAAATCCGTGTCCCATTGCCGGAATAGATGAATCAAAAAAGCGGCATCATCGCCTATGGGATCGGGGAAAGTCGCGAAAAAATCTTTCTCTGCCGGACTGATAGCACCTTCCCGCCCGCTGGACGCCTGAAACATCACCAATCGCCGATAAGGCTGTTGCAGCGTTTCTCCAACCCATTCAGGAAGTGGACAACCGGCCACACGCATATCGGCAAGATCACGTGTCAGCACAACATCTTCCAGACGCAACGCCCGCAACAGACGCGCGATGGAAAAACCCACCTTTCCTTTCAACCACATCTGCCGAAAAGACTTCACCCAAGCAGGATCGTTCAGAATACGCCCCCGCCCTTCCCGGTCCTCGAATTCCATTTCATTGAGTTCCCTGAACTCCGGAATCTCATCGGCCAAAGGATTGATGGCGCCGTCGCTCCAGATACGGAATACGCCCGTCAACGCCTGAAACCGAAACTTCCCCTTCAACGCACGTGAATTGAGGATACGTGAGAGCAACATGCACAGATGACGGGCCGTTCGGTTGGTCTGAATATCCAATGCCGCCAGCACCGTCGTCCGCAGCGGTCGGCCGTATAACCGTCCGCTGGTCAGCAGAAAACTGCGAATGGCGGCAACAAAGTCATCCTTGGGCGGCGTAGCCTGCCATAGCCGGTCATAACGCCGCACGATGTCCGTCAGACGTTTTAGTTCACGGAAACCCGCATACTGTGTCGGGATTCTTTTGCGTTTGTTCGGTGCATTCGCAAGAAAATGAAACGGCAGGGCGTCAGTCGAAAATCCGGCATACCCCTCCTCCATCCCCATCTTCAGCAGGGATTCCATCCGCGCGAGTTCTTTACGGGTTGGAGATCGGCTGACGGATCCGTACAGCCCCATCACTTCGATCCGCAGCATCGAATGGGGAATCATCGGAACGACATTGGGGCCGAGCGGCAGGCTCTCTAAATGTTGCAGATAATCCCGCGAATTCGACCAAGTACAGGTGTCGGCCACACGTTTCAGCACAGTTTTAGGCATGTTCTCGACACGGGCAAAACAATCCACGATGGGATCTTCCCCGTCACGGCGCTGATGCCCATAGGTCACGCCGATGGAACAGTTGCTCATGATGACCGTCGTGGTGCCGTGACGCACCACTTCAGGCAATTCCGGCGCAAGTTCCACTTCCAGATCGAGATGAGTGTGAATGTCGAGCATCCCCGGCATGACCCACTGACCCTGACATTCTATTTCCTGTGTGTCGGCATCAACGTCCAGACGCTGGCCGATGGCGGAAATCCGACCATTCTTCACAGCCACATCGGCAACGACTGGTGAACGCCCCGTACCATCGAAAAACATGCCGTTGCGATAGACGATTCCCGTCATCTTTGCCTCCGGGCGGCAAGAACGGACATGAGCAGGATCGCGCGACCGTTATTCCGCTTTTCCAAACATAACAATTCATGAACAGTCGGGTTCCGGCAACGTCCGCAGAGAACCAGCAGCCAACACGGATCAGCGTATCGGAACGATCGGCTTACCAGCCGGCGGCGGCGGCCTCATCTTCGGCGCGGCTTTCCACCCAAACGCGCCGTCCATCCGCAAACTCTTCCATCTTCCAGAAAGGCGCGCCCGTCTTGAGACGATCGATTAGGAAACGGGTGCCATCCAGCGCTGCCGCCCGATGTGCTGCTGCCGTCAACACCAGCACAATCGGCTCACCCACCATCAGACGCCCAACCCGGTGAATGACGGTGCACCCGGCAAGTGAGAAACGGGCCACGGCCTCTTGGGCGAGTGCCGTCAGCACGCCTTCGCACATGCCCGGATAGTGTTCCAGTGTGAGCGCCACGAGACCATTGCCGCCACGAACCACTCCCAGAAATGAGCCGACACCACCCACACCGTCACTTTCCGTCAGCAGGCGCGCGGTCTCTTTTACCATGTCAAAGGCAGACTCACTCACCACAATTCTGATCAGGGGCATGGTGCCTTCACCCACCGGTCATGGGAGGGAAAAGCGCCACCTCATCTCCGGCCTTCACCGGAGCATTCAGATCGGACAGTTGATGATTGACCGCCACACGCAGGGTTCCGGGGCCAGCGAGTGCTGCATCCAGTGTCGCGTCCACTTTACGGCGCTCCATAAGAAGAGCACCCACTGTCCGCGCATTTTCCGACAGAGTCAGAGTATCCCGTGAACGCCCCATACGTTCACGCAGGGCTGCGAAATAAAGAACGGTAACATCTGCGCTCATGTCGTTCCCTTCCGCATACGTCCCTCTTATTGAGGCGGCGTCACCGTTGTCTCGCCCGGCACGAGCGGCGTGACAGGCACCACCATTTCGGTCTGTCCCGAACCGGACGTCGTCTCCGAATGTTTGACGGCCTTGTCAACAGACCCGTTACCCACGGCCCCTCTGTCATGATGCAGCGTTGAACTCTTTACAGTGCTGATCGAACCATCGGGATGAATGACCGTTGTGGTGCCATCGCCGTTCGGAATCTCGATGGTGGAATTGGGTGATTTCGCACCTGCCCCATATTTTCCGGCCACATCGGGTTCCACACTTGGCAGAGAAGCCGTAGCTCCTTTCCCAGAGAAGGAATCGTCCACATCCTCACCCAGAGAGAGATGACCGCCATCGGGCAGTTCGCCCTTCTGCCCATCCATCCCCGCCATTGTGTCATGATCGGACGCGACATCGGAAAGAGACGGCAGCGGCTTGGGCGCACCCGGCCAGATGTTGCCGCTATCCGGCAGGATGGGTGTCTCCGCGAAGGACTGGCCGCGAACACGACGGATCGTCTCCGAGGTGCCCGCTGGCGTGTTGGGGTTCTCTCCCGGCAGGGTCGCCGTGTCGGTCAGCCATTTATCAAAGCCGGAGCAGCCGCTCAGAACCAGTAATGTCGCTACGAGAGCGGCTCTCCGCATAAGGTCGTACCTCGTCCAGATGACTGACGCGCGGCACCACCGCCGCCCTGTTTGCTCACACCTGATACAAGGATGACCGTCTCAGGTAAATTACCACTTACCCACCATGCGGTTATGAGGCGCCTTTTCGTAACAGTGTCGCATATCCGGCACGCCTGTTCACAACGGCATTCAGCCCACGGACCGACCGTTGGAAGCTCCCGCTGGTCGCTCCACATGCCGCAGCCCGGCCATGAGATAATCCCACCCCGTGATCAATGTCAGCACGGCGGCAATCCACAGCATCAGCGATCCCATGAGGGTGACCGGCAGCCACGGCATATGGAGCAGCACGCCCGTGCTGTCCCCCGCCAGCAGAAAACCGATGGCTGTCATCTGGAAACCGGTTTTCCACTTGGCCAACCGTGTGACCGGCAGACTGGCCCGCGTGCCCGCCAGATACTCCCGCAAACCACTGACAAGTATTTCGCGACAAAGAATGACAATGGCCGGCCACAATGCCCCAAACTGGGAAAGTCCACCCAGACCCGCCAGCGTCATGAGCGATGCGCCCACCAGCAGCTTGTCGGCAATGGGGTCCAACATACGCCCAAGGTCAGACTGAAGCTTGCGCGAACGGGCCAGATGCCCATCGAACCAGTCTGTCACCGCCGCAGCGATGAACAGCAGACACGCCGCAGCCGACGCTTCCGGCCGATTCATGGCCACAAGAGCCACCAGCACCGGGATCGCGACGATCCGCGACAGAGTCAGGAGGTTCGGCAGATCGGTTATCATTCTCCGCACGTTACTCCACTTGCAGACGAACCGAAACGGCTCTGTCCCGAGAAATGCGTCCTGTGCAATGGCAATCGCGTGACGCAATACGCGCGCCTCACGATGGCGCCCAGTCCGGATGGAAGTGTCCATAGATCGTGCGCGCCGTCTCACGGTTAATGCCCGGCGCCGCCTCCAGTTCCGCAAGCCCTGCCTGACTTACCCCACGTGCTGAACCGAAGTGGTTCAACAGCGCCCGTTTACGGGCCGGTCCCACACCGGAAATCTCATCGAGCTCTGACTTCACCAGTTTTTTCGAGCGCCCGGCCCGGTGGGTGGTGATGGCGAAGCGGTGCGCCTCATCGCGCAGACGCTGGAGGTAATAGAGCACCGGATCGCGCGGCTCCAACTGGAATGGCGGTGCATCACCTGTATGAAACCACTCCCGCCCAGCGTCGCGATCCGGTCCCTTGGCAATGGCCACCAGCTTCACATCCTGCACGCCCAGCGAATCGAGCACCTCACGCACGGCGGAGAACTGCCCCGCCCCTCCGTCGATCAGCAGCACATCGGGCCAGTCCGCCGAACGCGCTACGCCTTCCTCCGCCGCCTCTTTCAACGCCCGCCCGAAGCGCCGCTCAAGCACCTCGCGCATCATGGCAAAGTCATCGCCCGGCGTGATCGGTCCCTTGATGGCGTATTTCCGGTACGAGCGACGATCGAAGCCTTCCGGCCCTCCCACAATCATCACACCGTACGGACTGGTGCCCATGATGTGGCTGTTATCGTAGGTCTCGATCCGCTGAGGCGGTGCGTCCAGCCCGAAGACCCGCGCGACACCTTCCAGAAGCTTTGCCTGCCCAGCACTCTCGGCCAGCTTGCGTTCCAGCGCATCGCGGGCATTCGTTTCGGCATGCTCGACCACGTCGCGCCGCTCGCCACGCTGGGGACGCAGAATCTCCACCTTGTGTCCACGTCGGATGGAGAGAGCCTCGGCCAGCAGGGCTGCCTCGGGCACGTCCCGATTGACCAGCAGCAGCGCTGGCGGCGGCTTATCGTCATAGAACTGCCCGAGAAACGCCGCGAGAATATCGCCTTCGGTCTCATCCTTGGTGTGGACCGGGAAGAACGAACGGTTGCCGTTGTTTCGCCCGCCCCGGATGAAAAACACCTGAATGCAGGCCTGTCCCGCTTGCTGCCAGACAGCGATGACATCGCCATCGCGGATGGAGGATGGATTGATGACGCTCGAATCCTGCATCGATGCCAGCGCGCGGATCCGGTCACGCAGAACCGCTGCCTTCTCATAGTCCAGCGTGGCAGCCGCCTCTTCCATCTCCTGAGCAAACCGCGCCTTCAGGGCATTGTCTTCGCCTGAGAGAAACTCCTTCGCCTCCTTCACAAGCCGCGCGTAGTCCTCCTCGCTGATCCGATCCACGCATGGCGCGCAGCACCGCTTGATCTGGAACAGCAGACAGGGGCGCGTGCGGGAGGAGAAGACCGAGTCCGCGCAGGTCCGCAGCCGAAAGACCCGTTGAAGAATGGTGATGGTCTGGTTCACCGCCCACGCTGAGGCAAACGGCCCCCAATAGCTCGCGCCCTTCTCCATCTTGCCGCGATGCTTGGCGAGTTGTGGAAACGGGTGCTGCTCGCTCAGCATCAGCCACGGGTAGCTCTTGTCGTCGCGCAGCAGAATGTTGAAGCGCGGCTTCATGCGCTTGATGTAGTTGGCCTCAAGCAGCAGAGCCTCGGCCTCGGTGTGCGTGGTGACGATCTCCATCGACGCCGTCTCGGACACCATCCGCCGCAGCCGCTCTGGCAGGCGCGAGACGTGCGTGTAGGAGGTTACGCGTTTCTTGAGCGCGCGTGCCTTGCCGACATAAAGCACCTCTCCCTTCGCACCGAGCATCCGATAGACACCCGGCGAAAGCGGCATGGTCCTGAGAGCGGCGTGGATGACTTCCACCCCCGTTACAGGAGTCGCGGAATCAGGCTGCGCGGACTTTTCGCCCGTTCCACCAAGGGTTTCCTCAGTCATGGCCATTCATCCACCGAAGCTGTGGATAAGTCTGTGGGAGATAAGATGACAGATTGATGGACCCCTTGGTTTTCTGCCTCGAACACTGGATTGCATAAAATTTAATCAGACCAATCAACCCATTGATTTTGTTTTGTTTTGAAGGCTGACATCCAAAAGACACCCCTCGAATCGCTGGAAACGCATTGAAACAACCCGAGTCAATCCCGGACGTGGACAAAATTCACCGAATACTGACGAACGCCTCAGACCGGGCACGGTCCCGCTTTGTTCCATGCCGCGAATCCACCCTTTCAAAGGCCTTTCTTCGTAGCCTCTTCGCCCTTGCGCAAAAGACGTCGGAAGTTGCCGCCCCAGAAGGCCGCGATCTCGCTCCGGTCATACCCACGACGCATCAATTCAGCCGTGAGAGCAGGCGACTCCGCCGCATTCGCCCAACCATCGAGCTGACCGCCACCATCGAAATCCGATGAGATCCCCACATATTCCGGCCCAAGCCGCTTCACCACATAGTCGAGATGATCCATGTAATCCGCCACCGTCGCCCTGCGTCCCTGAAGCTCGGACCGTGGACGCAGGAAGCCGCCGATCGCCGTAATCTGGATCAGGCCACCACTGGCCTTGAGCGCATCGAGTTGCACATCGTCCAGATTGCGGGGGTGATCGCACAAGGCCCGCACGCAGGCATGTGTCGCCACCACCGGCACGGATGACACTTCAACCGCCTGCAACATGGTCGCGCGGGCCGTGTGCGACACGTCCACCAGCAGCCCCAACCGGTTCATCTCGGCAATCGCCTCGCGCCCCAGTGCCGACAGACCGCCGTGCCTCGCCTCCGGGTCGCCCAGAACACGGCTCGGTTGCCCGGAATCGGCCAGCGCGTTGTGACCATTATGGGTGAGCGTCACATAACGTGCGCCGAGGGCACGGAAGCGCGCCAGCATCCCGATATCATCGCCCATGCCGTAGCCGTTCTCCACACCCGGCACGACCGCCAGCGCTCCATCCCGGCAGGCCGCCTCAATCTCATCCACCGTCGGACAGACGCGGGCCGTGATGCCATTGCGCGTGCCCTGCATGCGGTTGATGGCCTCCAGCATGGCCAACGTCTGCTCCTGCGCCGCCGCATGCCCCTGCGCATCGACCTTCCCTTGCGGGATGTACGCCACGAAGCAGCCCGCCGAGAGATGACCCCGCTTCATCTTGGGAAAATCGACAAAGCGATCCGACGTATCGAGAAACGCATCGTCACGATCCGGCCACGGAATATCGATGTGACTGTCCAGCGTGAGCAGCGAACGATGCAGGGCGAGCACGTCCTCGGTGACGGGCGCGGGAGAGGAAAAAGAGGTCATAGCTGGGAAATCGTGTCCGGCGAGAAGGTTTGCAAGGGCGCGCCCGCAACATGGGCGGAGGTCCGCACCTTGCCCCGACGCATGTGACGCTGACCAGAGGTGACAGAATCACCCTTGTCCCCCGACCCCGTTTGAGCGATCAACGCCGCCCCATGCGCATCGTGACCTGGAACATCAACTCCCTCCGCCTTCGTCTGCCGCTGCTGGCCGAACTCGACCGGCAATTGCGGCCGGACGTGATCTGCCTTCAGGAAACGAAGGTGCCCGACCCTCTGTTCCCACACGAAGCTCTGAAGGAACTGGGCTATCCGCATCAGGTCCGACGCGGCATGAAGGGCTATAACGGCGTGGCCATCCTCGCCCGACAGGCGCTGGAACCGGTTCTGGACACGCCGGACTGGTGCGAGAAAGGTGACTGCCGTCACGCTGCCGCCCGCATCGAGGGTGAAAACGGCCCTGTCGAGATTCATAATTTTTATGTTCCGGCGGGTGGCGACATCCCCGACGAGGACGAAAACCCCAAATACGCGCACAAGCTGGCCTTTGTGGATCAGGTGACGGCGTGGTTCGAAACACACCATCGCGCCCGAACGGTCATCGTGGG
Organism: Acetobacter estunensis; assembly: GCF_019083805.1. Taxonomy (GTDB): domain Bacteria; phylum Pseudomonadota; class Alphaproteobacteria; order Acetobacterales; family Acetobacteraceae; genus Acetobacter; species Acetobacter estunensis_A. The sequence continues at coordinate 11,008 of NZ_JAHRDV010000007.1, read as the reverse complement.
CGACCTCAATATTGCCCCGCTGGAAAACGACGTGTGGAGCCACAAACAACTCCTAAAGGTCGTCAGTCACACACCACCCGAGACGACACGTCTGAACGCATGGCTGAACACCGGCTTTGTGGACACCATGCGCCACTTCATCCCGTCGGATGAGAAACTCTATACGTGGTGGTCCTATCGCAACCGCGACTGGAGCGCGTCCAACCGCGGGCGGCGGCTGGACCATGTGTGGATCACGCCCGATCTCGTCGCGTCACTGCACGGCATGCAGGTGATCCGTGAGACACGGGACTGGGCCTCTCCATCAGACCACGTGCCGGTAATGATCGATCTGGGTGCGTAAATTCAACAGAAGTTTCTGATTATGTGCGATTGGGAAAGTAACGTCGCCACCTACCTTACGCTGGGTGGAAAGGTCTTTATTGCACCGCAATGTACCATTAAATACGACAAGGAGCGTCAAGAGGGCGGTTCTTGTCCGGATTTCGTGGCTCTCGACCTCGAAAATAAAGAAATCATTGTTATAGAAGTAACAGCAAACGCGAACATTGACACACTTCTAGAAAAAATCAGAGAACGTGAAACGCGCTGGTATCAGCCTATCTTTCGCAAGCTGGAACAAACAGCCATCACTGCGTCCTTCGACAAGCCACCTCGTTTTCTCGGCTTTGTACGAAAAGATGTTCTCAAGAAAGCGGAAAAGGCTTTCTTAGATGCTCACGACATCACGTTCGTTCCATTGGAAGATGTAGCTTTTCCCTGGTCTTACTGGAACAAGCGTATTGAAGGTGGACTGCCACGCGGCATCTACAGTCAGAATCACGCCTGATCCAACCTTGGAGGGAGCCGTAATGCTCTCTCTTTTGACTTCACGCAGGAAACAACCGGTCCACCTGCCGCAAGAACACCTGCATCTCCTCACGTGACCCGAGAGTGATGCGCGACACATTCGGCCAGATTGGCCAGTTGCGACCGATGATGACGCCCTCCTTCGCAAAAGCTGCCGCGACATCCTTTGCTGGATGGCTCCAGTCCACCATGATCATGTTGGCCACACTGCCGGGGACAAATGCGATGTGCCGGTGCGTCAGATGCGCTTCCACCTCCCGGCGCACCGACGTCATATCCTCGCGCCGCCGTCGCACCTCTTCTGGCAACAGAAGACTTTCCCGCGCACCCGCCAGCGCAGCGACATTGATCAGTTTGGTGGCGGTTTCCCCATCGTAGCGCATCATGCGGTGGTGCAACTCCGGATGCGCGAAACTCAGCCCCACCCGCAATCCGGCCATGCCGAACAATTTGGAAAACGTCCTGAGAATCAGGAGATCCTTACGATCCTTGAGCAATGACAAGGCGCTCGGGTTGTCGGAAAAATGGATATAGGCCTCATCCACCAGAACGATCGCATCGGCAGGTTTATGCTCCAGAAGCCACCTGATCTCATCGAGAGATGTCGGCGTTCCGGTCGGGTTGTTGGGCGAACATATGTAATAGAGACCAGCCTGCGGATTGGCCGTCAGCAAACTCCTCGCACTCGTCACATACCGTCCTTCTGCCGTCAGCGGCACCCGCTGCACCGGTATGTTGAGATATTTCGCCACCGCCCACGGCACCTCAAATGTGGGATCGACCGTCACCAATCCGCGCTGTGGTGAGGCGAACGACGCCACACTGCGGATGAGCGGGTCCATCGAGCCTTGCCAGACAAGAACATGATCCAGCGGCACCCGTTCGGTCACGGCTACGGTTTTCAGAAACGCCTCATGCACATGGCCCGGATCGTAACGGTTGCCCTGAAGGATTTCCTGCTGCGCCACCTGAACTGCCTGCGGAAATGGCCCAGTCCAGTATTCATTCTTGTCCAGAAGAACCGTGCCGGTCGGCGAAGAAGATGTCTGTGCGCGGGCTGATGGCACGAGATTGGAAAAGGATGCGCCCACACTGAACAGACCAGCAAGCTGGCCGAATGTTCGGCGCGAATATTCAGACGTAACGGGATTTTCTGAATACAATCGACTGATGATATGCGGCATGTTTCTATATCTCTGACGTCGTTCCAGTCACAAGAAAACATCAAAGCAGCTTTTCAGATAATGAGAAAATAAAAACTCTTGGTTTGGAGAAAGCTTCCCACAGCCCCTGCCCGCGTCACATGGTTTCATGATGAGGTCGTAAAACCAGAGACAGTCACCCTGATTGCTTGTGAAAAATCAAACCCCACACCCATTTTCATTCTTGCGCTTTCCCTTTGTCCGCTTCCAGAAAGTGGCGACATAAGCATGGCAAAACTCTGCATAAAGAAAATATCGTTTAATATAGGAAATATATTATCTTTAATATGAGAATATATGTTGCGAATTTGATACAAACAGAAAGAACAAATTAACCACACGCGACAAATAACTATTAAAATTACGACATATGATCTTGTCTTGTCGGGAGTTCACACGCTGGATCCCGTCCAAATGAAACACACTGTTCTTGCGCTCGGCGCAGTCTCACTGGCCAGTCTGGCGTCCTCGGCCCAGGCCGCCACGACATCCTCATCGACCGACACCATTACACGGGAGCGGAGCGCGCACATCCACCCCCTCCCAGCCAAACCCAACGCACATCCATCTCACCCTTCTCCTGCAAAAAGCCGCAATGCGGGCACAGATGCTGCGGAAGAAATCCATGTGAGCACCGGCCACTCCTACAAACGTACCGCGCGTGACAGCCCTACTCCTGTCACGGTCATTTCCTCAGCGGAATTACGCCGTTCAGGACAACTCAATCTTGCGGACGCCATTGCCCGTCTCGATCCCTCCATCACGACACAGGCTCAGGGATGGGATGCGGGTGCTCTCACCTCCTCCATTCGCATGCGCGGTCTCAATCCCAATGAAGTACTCGTGCTGATGGATGGAAAACGTCGGCACACCACGGGGAACATCGTGGCCGACCGCGGCCCGCAACAGGGGTCCACATCCGTCGATCTCAACATGATCCCTGCCAGCGCCATCGACCACATCAAAGTGCTGCGCGACGGGGCCGGTGCACGCTATGGAGCGGATGCGGTCGCTGGCGTCATCAACATCGTTACCAAAAAAGCGGCGCAGGGTCTCAATGTCGTGACGGACACGGGAGCCGACGCCTACAACGGCGACGGCTGGCGCTACCGGGTCGGGGCCGATGGCGGCCTCAAATGGGGGAATAACGGCTTCGTTCACCTGAGCGGCGAAGTCTATCACAAGGATTTCTTCATCTCGAAGTCCCGCGCCACGCGCGATCACCGATGGGCGCCCGGTGACGCCTGGTCCCCCTATGCCGATCACAGCACGAGCACACCCGAAGAAACCCGAGAGAATCTCTCGATCGAATGGGGGAAGGGAATCACGCAACAGATCGAGACCTACGGCCTCATCACATACACCCACCGTCACGCGGAGACGGAACAGCATTACCGCCTGCCCAGCATCGCCCCTTCCGTCTATCCAGCCGGATTCGCGCCTATAGAAACGATGGAGGAAAACGATTTTCAGGCCAATCTGGGCGTGAGAGGACACAATTTGTTTGGTTTCGACTGGGATCTGAGCACGCTGTATGGCGAAGACGACAACGACCTCGGCGTCAACAACACGATCAACACAAACATGCTGGCCAGCACAGGGTGGAGCCCCACCCACGTGCGCGCGGCAACTTATCGCACCTCGCAATGGACCAGCAATTTCGACGCGCATCGCGACTTCAACATCGCCCATGTCCTGCCCGTCACATTCTCCTTCGGGGCCGAACACAGGCTGGAGATGTATTCCATTAAAGCGGGCGAACCAGCTTCCTATATTGATGGCGGTACTGCTGCCATGGCGGGCCTGACCTCACAAAGTGCCGGAAGCTGGGATCGCAACGTCTGGTCGGGCTATCTGGACGGGAACTTCCACCCGTTGAAAAACTGGCAGGTCGATTTGGGCGGACGCTTTGAGCACTACACAGATTCGGGCAGTGCTGAAACCGGGAAGGTCTCGACCCGCTATGACGTTACGAAACGGATTGCGGTCCGCGTCACCATAAGCAATGGCTTCCGCGCCCCCACTTTGGCTGAATCTCACTACAGTTCGCTCAATGTCAGCCCGACAGGTGCCGCAGCCCTGCTCAGCGCCACCGATCCGGCAGCCCAGAAGATTGGCGCCTCACGTCTGAAAGCCGAACGCTCCACAAATGTGGAGGGTGGATTCATTCTCGAACCCGTCGACAATTTTCACGTTTCGGTCGATGTCTATCAGATCAATATCCGCAACCGTATCATCGGCGCCAATTACACTGGCGGACAGGCCGCCTATGACGCCATTGCCCAGACCGGCATCACACTTCCCTCAGGCCTGAATCTCAGCGATGTGCAGGCCAATTATCTGGCCAATGTGGGCAGCACCCGCACACAGGGACTGGACATACAGGCTGATTACAGGCTGCGCCTGCATCGGTACGGCACACTCGATCTCTCGCTGATGCTCAATCTCAACCGCACCCGTATGCATCACACCAACACCAATGCCTTCGGGCAGTCCCTCTCCAGCGCACAGACCGCCTCTTATCTGACAAACGCCTCACCACGCAGCAAGATCATCCTCAACGCCTACTGGACCAATGGAGAATGGGACGTAAACATTCGTGAAACCCGTTACGGTCAGACCTCTTCCATGTTGACATATTACGATCTTGCTCCCGCCAATCTGCAATATTCCACCACCCACTTCGCGGCCTTCGTCAACACACCCATCTGGCTGACGGATCTGGAGGTCGGCTACAGGGTGAATCCGCACTGGCATATCGCTGTCGGGGCCAACAACATTTTCAACATGCGTCCTCGCAAGGTGAAGCCCGCCAACAACTATCTCGGCTCATCCATCTACGACAGTCAGGCCGCCAATATCGGGTACGAAGGCGCCTATTATTATGGCCGCGTCAACGCCACCTTCTGAAAGACACCGGATATTTCCTCATCGCTCTGATGATGAACGCACAAAAAAGCCGCCCTTCCTTTCGGAAGGACGGCTGAAGTGTAAAAAACTTTCGTCCTCACACAACCGGCGGCACGCCACCTTCAGGGTCGAGGCGGTAACCACCACCTTCCGTAATCAGCAACGTGGCATTGGACGGATCAGGCTCGATCTTCTGACGCAGGCGATAAATGTGCGTCTCCAGCGTGTGTGTGGTGACGGCAGCGTTGTAGCCCCACACCTCGTTAAGCAGCACCTGACGCGGCACCGGCCGGGTGCCCGCGCGATAGAGGAACTTAAGAATCGCTGCTTCTTTTTCTGTCAGGCGGATACGGCGGTTACGGGCCGTCTCGACCAGCAGCTTGGCGGAGGGGCGGAACGTGTATGGCCCCACCGTGAAGACCGCGTCCTCGCTGTTCTCGAAAATACGAAGCTGCGCGCGCAGGCGGGCCAGCAACTCGGCAATGCGGAACGGCTTGGCGACGTAATCGTTTGCGCCGGCATCGAGCCCACGCACCACGTCCGCCTCATCGTCCGATCCGGTCAGCATGATAATGGGCATGCGGATGCCCTCGCGCCGCAACTCCATGCAGAAGTCACGACCGTCACCATCTGGCAGGGTAACGTCCAGAATGATCGCATCGAATCGGGAGTCGGGGGCTCTGATCGCCTCCCACGCCTCCGCTACGGACGCGGCCTCCACAGCCTGAAATTCACCATCGACCTGGAGCTGCTCGACAAGCATCTGCCGTAGCGTCTGGTCATCATCGACGATCAGAATTGGACGTGCGCCCGACATTCGGTACCTCTTTCTTCTTGGGACCCACCTAAGCGCCCTGCTTTCCCGCGACAAGAGCGTCTGGCTGCCCTGCCGCACCAAACAGCAGACAACCGCCCTTCAACACCCTATCACGGTGTCGTGACAGACTGGCACGAAACGGATGACAACGCCATTTCCGTCCCTCACCATTCCACCAGCAAAGCGATCGGCCTCTTTCCCGGCAAATCGTCTTCCTCCGCCTCTGCGCGCCGGAGGCCGGACATTTCCAGGGACAACGCCGCCCAGAAAAGCCCGGATCATTCCCTTATGATACATGCGACTCTCATCCCCGAAAGCGGCAGCACTGCACAACTGCATTGCGCGGATCGGATTCTCCCCGCCGTGATCGGGGCCGCAGGCGTCACTCTGCACAAGCAGGAAGGCGATCATGCAACCCCCGTGGGCCTGCTTGCCCTGCGCAAGGTGCTCTATCGCGCGGACCGCATCAGTCGCCCGGATATGGGCGCTGCCACACCGGACGGACGCCCCCTTCTGCTTGAACCCATCGGCCGTCACGATGGCTGGTGCGACGATCCGACCTCTCCCGATTACAACCGGCAGATTGCGCTTCCCCACCCAGCCCGTCATGAAGATTTATGGCGCGAGGACCACCTCTACGACCTCGTGGGCGTGTTGGGATACAACGATGCCCCGCCCGTGCCCGGACGCGGTTCGGCAATCTTCCTTCACCTCCAGTCACCCGACCGTAAACCAACGGAGGGCTGTATCGCCCTGACGGAACCGGATCTGCGGCTGGTGCTCGCCATGGGACTTGCCTCCATCACGGTGCAACCGCCGGGGGCATGAAGGACACCAGCACATCTCCCTCCGTCAGAGACGCAGAAGGACCGTCTTCCACTGAGCGGATGCTGAACCCCGAACCGGGTTTGAGAACGAGAAAGTCCAGACGTTCATCGGAAGCCTGAGCCAGCACCGCCATGTTGGCCTCCGTCACAGGCTCGGCGCGAAAGCGCCAGCCGTCCTGCCAGAGAGTGTCCAACAACGTGAAGTTCCACGCCGGTTCACCCAGCACCTTGCCGCGCGCGTCCCGGCTGAGTCCCCGATATTCATCCAGACGTTTGATGCCGGGGCTGACCTGATACACCCGCGCTCGCCCGAAATGCGGCATGAGATGCGCGCAGACCATACCGTTGTAGATGGCGTCGGGAGTCGCGGTAATCAGATAATCCGCAGGAAGTTCTTCCAGACTTTCCGCACCTGCTTCCGACAGCATCTCAGCGTGCAGCACGGCCACACCCGCCCGTTTGGCCGGAACCAGCGCCCGGGCCGACGTGTCCACCACCGTCACAGGCGTCCCGGCTTTCTGCGTGACCACCGCCAGATCGCGTGACCACGGGCTGGCACCCACGATGGCTAGAGCTGGCACATTGGAAAGCGTCAGATGCAGTTTCCGTGCGAGCGGCCGCAACGAGAATCCATGCAAAAGCATGGTCGCCGCAATAACCGCGAACACGGCCGGCATGACGAATTCCGCGTCGGCAAAGCCTCCTTCCGTCAGGCGGATGCCCGATACACCGGCCACGGCCGCCGCCACGATTCCACGTGGTGCGATCCAGCCCACGAAGATGCGCTCGCCCGTGCTCAGACCGCTGCGGAGCGTGGCAAGGTAGATGCCAAGAGGGCGCACAAGGAAGATCACCGCACAGGTCAACGCGAAGATCGACCATGACAGTCGCTCCAGAACAACCCGATGCAGATCCGCCGTCAGCAGGATGAATAGGAGCGAGACGATGAGCACCACAAGGCTCTCTTTCATCCGCTGCAATTCATTCAGCCCCGGCACCTTCATGTTCGCCAGCGCCATGCCGAACACCGTCGCTGCCGCCAACCCCGCGCCGTCCATGAACAGGGAACCGAGGCCGTACATCGCCAGCGCCATCGTGAGAAGGAGCGGCATCTTGAGCGTCTCGGGCATGAGATCGCGCACGAACAATTCGCGCACGCTCCAGCCGCCGCCCACCCCAAGACCGATGGCCACGACCAGACTGATGACTACATGCAGAAAAATGCTGACGAAATGGACAGACGTGTCCTCACTCGGCCGCATCAACAGAACTTCGAGCACCAGCGTAGCCAGAATTGCGCCGATCGGGTCGTTCACGATGGCTTCCCATCGCAGGAAGGCCGCAATCCGAGGCCGCAACTTGGCCTGTCGTAGCAGCGGCAGCACCACCGTCGGTCCCGTCACCACGACGATGGAGCCGAACAGGAATGACGGTCCCCATGTCAGCCCGCCCACGTAATGTGCCGCTGCCGAACCCAACACCCAATTGATGGGCAGCGCCACCAGCGTGAGTCGCAGAACCCCCTCGCCCGCTTCTCCAAGCTGGCGAAAATCGAGCGCCAGTCCGCCCTCGAACACAATCAGCGCCACCGCAAGCGAGACAACCGGATGAAACAGCGGACCGATCAACTCATCGGGATGAAGAATGTCCAAGCCCGGTCCGAGCAGGAGCCCCAGGCCGAACAACAGCACGATGGCGGGGAGATGAAACTTCCACGCCACCCATTGTGCCGTCATGCCACCGCAGAACACGAGAAAGACCAGACAGGCCGCGTCCTGACTCATGAAGCTGTTCCGTTACGTGATGTGGCCATGGGCCCTCCCTTGCATCTGCTCACCGCCAGAATCCCGTATTGTCCCCAGCGATGACTTCAGATCATACGTGCCCCACGACCCAACGCCTATAAGGCGCGGCTTCTTGGCAGACCGTTTCGTCAGGTACACAGTGGACCGCCGTTACGCCGTCATTTTCGGGCGCAAACGACGCCAAAAACACGCGCCAGAGGGAGAACAGCCCATGTCACAGATCGAAGTTGTTGCAATTGTGAAGGCAAAACCCGGTCAGGCCGAAGCCGTGGCCGCAGCCATGAAGGCCTGCGAAGCGCCTTCACGTGCAGAAGCAACGAACCTATTCTATACGCCGCACCGCGATCTCGATGATCCCAACACATTCATCTTCATTGAGCGCTGGGCCAGCCGTGAGGCACTCGCCGCCCACATGGAGACACCGCATTTCAAGAAGATGGCCGCCATCATCGAGCCGCTTCTGGGCGCGCCGCTGGAAGTCCACATTCTCAACCCGCTCTGAGACGTCCCACCACGCGCCCTGCTCGCCTCCGCATGCGGCGCAGCAATGTAATGACGAGCGGTCGTGCGCGCTCTTCCTCAAGAGCCGCACGTGCCGCCCTCAATTCGCGTTCCAGCCGTGCCATCTGCTCCTCAAGCCCGCGCGCATGACCATTCAGCCCTTCGACCTCACGCAACAGGCCCAGCAGACGCCGCTCCAGAAACGCCTTTTCCACCTCCGGATCAATCGGAGGCAGGGCAAAGCCACTCTCGCCCGTCATGTTCAAGTTAGCTGGAACGCGGGCACAACGCGCGCTCCACCAAGCCGCACACGATATGCGCCGCCGTGATGTGAAGTTGCTGAATGACCGGCGTCCACACGGAAGGAACGGCCAGCGTTACATCGCATGGGGCGCCACGCACGCCTGCATGTCCGGTGAAGGCCACCGTCACCAGCCCTGCCTCCCGCGCCACCTCGAAAGCGCGCAGGATGTTGGGGGATGTTCCGGAAGTGGTGATACCAAGAAACACGTCGCCGGGACGTCCAAGCGCCAGCACCTGCCGCGAGAAAATATCGACAAAGCCGTAATCGTTGCCAATGGCTGTCAGGCTGGAAGTGTCGGTCGTCAGCGCCACAGCGCTCAACGGACGCCGGTCATACATCAGCCGCGCCGTAAACTCGCCCGCGATGTGCTGCGCGTCCGCCGCACTTCCCCCGTTCCCGGCAATCAGCAGACGCCCTCCAGCCTCCAGCGCGGCCACGATCCGCGCGGCCATGTCCAGCATGACCTCCTGTGCGGCCGCATCCTGCGCAAACACCGCCATGGCCTCGGCAGACTGCCGGAGATAATCCGTCATGAAGCCGCGATCATCGCGCACGGCAGCGGTTGCATCTGCGTTCAGGTTCGGAGCAGTCATCTCGGGCATCATTCTCGTTCCATAGTCGGTGCGGTGCATCCTAGAGCAAAACCATCACCAGATGGTTCTCGCACGCCGCACCAGCGGCAACCATCTGCCTCATTCGTTCTCACGCAAAAGCAGAGAGTGTTCCGTCACGCGCAGGAAGGGCGACACCACCGCATCACGCCGCATCCATGCGCCCCACCGCCCGACAAGCCGCGCCGTCTCGCGCCAGTGCCGCACAATTTTCTCCGGTGTCTGCATGGTGCCCCGTGTGCCGCCATCGACATGCGTGAGTGTGGCAAAAGGCGTCCACACCACGCGCCGGCCTACCGCGATAACACGCAGACAAAGGTCAATGTCGTTGCACGCCACCTCCAACTCCTCATCCAGTCCACCGACCAGCTCGAACACATCCCGATGCACCATCAGGCACGCCCCCGTCACCGCCACGAGATCGCGTTGTCGTACAAGTTGTCCCAGATAACCCGCATCATCCGCCGCAGCTCCCCTCAGAAGATGCGCAGCACCGTCTTCTGACAGCGCAACGCCCGCGTGCTGGATCGTGTCGTCAGGATAGAGCAGTCGCGCACCCACGATTCCCACACCGGGACGCAGCGCCTGACGCACCATCTCCTCCAGCCAGTCCGGGTGACGGATGGCCACATCGTCGTTAAGCAGCAGGACCAGTTCCCCCCGTGTCGCTGCCACGCCTGCGTTGTTCAGGCGCGACCAGTTGAACGGTTCATCACATGTCAGCACCTGCACGCGTGGATCACGTGTCACATCGTCCAGAAGGCGGAGCATCTCCCCTTCCCTGCTGCCGTTGTCGAGCACCAGTACATCCAGTTCTTCCCAAGCCGTCTCATGCAGCACGCCCTGCAGACACGTGCGCAGATACTCGGGACGATCGCGCGTCGGATAGGAGAGGGTTGGGCACGGAGCAGGAAAGGAATCTGGTGCGGCGGTATCTGGCGTCTCACCGGCCCGAACTGCGGCTGGAACAGGCGCGGCTTGTGGGGGGGCAGGTGGAGCATCCGCGTGTGATCTATCCATTGCCGACACGCAGACCGCATGTGTCCATAATTGTCCCGACGCGCGATCGTCCCGAGTATCTGCGCACGTGTCTGCAGGGCGTGCTGCATGAGACGGCTTGGGAAGAACTGGATGTACTGGTGCTCGACAACGGCAGCAGGGAAGGGGAGATGCTCCGCCTTC
>NZ_JAHRDV010000079.1 GCF_019083805.1 Acetobacter estunensis | reverse complement strand
GCATATTGAACGTCTGGCGGATTACCCCACCGTGGCGATTGGCGGTATCAGTGTGGAACGCGCCCCTGCGGTGCTGGCGACCGGCGTCGGCAGTATTGCCGTGGTCAGCGCCATCACCCAGGCCGCCGACTGGCGCGCCGCTACGCAACAGTTACTTGCAATCGCAGGAGTCGGCGATGAATGACCATGATTTTATGCGCTATAGCCGCCAGATCCTGCTCGGCGATATTGCGATTGAAGGCCAGCAAAAGTTGCTCAATAGTCATGTATTGATTGTCGGCTTAGGCGGATTGGGTTCGCCTGCGGCACTCTATCTGGCGGGCGCAGGCGTTGGTACGCTGACGCTGGCGGACGATGACGATGTTCACTTGAGCAATCTCCAGCGGCAAATTCTGTTCACCACCGACGATATCGCCCACCCGAAGGCGCAGGCGGCGAAGCTACGGCTGGCGCGGCTCAACCCCGGCAGCGAGCTGATCGTAT
>NZ_JAHRDV010000078.1 GCF_019083805.1 Acetobacter estunensis | reverse complement strand
AGCTTGGATCGATTCGCGCAACGTTGCAAGCGTCATCTCGCCGGGGATGTCGAGATTTACCAAGTTATCTTGGTCCCCAGCTTTGGGGTTGTATATGGTAAGTGTAATACGCCTACCCGAGGGATATGCAGTTAGCATCAGCTCTGCGTAGAGCTCCTGGCGAGATAAGAGCGCGTTTGCTTACATGGCGGGGAACGTGAGGCGACAGCCAAGATAAGGAGAGACGAGAGCGAGTAGAGAGGCAGCGGGAGATTGAGCGGCTCAACGACGACCCATTCAATATTGATAATCAAAGAAAGATTGAGGAGATGATTCGCCAAGAGAGAGTCATGGAAAACCTTCAAAATGCAATGGAACACAACCCTGAAGGTATGCAAGGCAAAGCCGCGCCGCATAGAGACAGCTGCTGACTATAAGACACAGTATTCGGACGTGTACATATGCTGTATGTTAATGTCGAGGTCAACGGACATAAAGTAAAGG
>NZ_JAHRDV010000077.1 GCF_019083805.1 Acetobacter estunensis | reverse complement strand
ATCATCGACAGCAACCTTATTCATCGGATACTGCCCTTTCTCTTTAATGAAGGCAGCGGCTTTATCGCCTGGCGATGTTTCAAAGCGGATATCCAGCGTCGTATCGCTGTGGATTGGTGCCAGACGCCAGTTATTATCCGCCGCCGGATGGATTTCGCCTGCGCGTTTTGACTCTGCGCCAATCCATGCCGCCAGCACGGCGCGATTTTCATCCGGAGACGCAAAGGCGATATGGCTGTCGCCAGTGCCGGCAAACTTGCCGCCGTAAGCGCGATAGTTATTCGTGGCGACCAGGAACGTAGCGCTCGGGTCGACAGGCTTACCGTTAAAGGTCAGGTTTTTAATACGCTCCGCCTGCGGATTCACCATCTGGCATTCGCCATCATAGCGGGCGGGCTGTGACACATCGATTTGATAATTCACGCCGTCAATGACATCGAAATTATAGGTGCGAAAGCCATCCCAATTGATCAATGATTGCGG
>NZ_JAHRDV010000076.1 GCF_019083805.1 Acetobacter estunensis | reverse complement strand
GACGCACACTGCTCCAGCGCCTACAGCGATGCCTCTCGCCGCCCAACATGTAGCGATGGTGCCGTCGCCATTTAGAACGCTCCCGTCATCGACGGACGTATGCGACTGCGTTTCCGCTGCCGGCTTGGATGTCGATTGCACCAGCTTGGCTAGGTTCGCGAGCCAAAGGGTTAGCAGCACAAAGTCGTATAGGATGCCGACGTATCGAGGGAAATGTTGCAAGTAGATCATTGTTTGACGAGCGGCGAGGACAACGAGGGATAACACTGCTATGCTCATGCCTGAACGTACAATGCTTTGGCTGCTGTCATTAGCAACCCCGTCTCCCATCAAACTCCAACGAGTCGAACACACCTCTGTACGAGGGGCATTTGTGACCCTTGATCGCAATTCCCTGCAACCTTGCAACTCCCTGCTTCAATATGCTCAAGATGATACCACGCATGGGTCGAATGAGCCATGGCAGCCAAGGCCACACACATC
>NZ_JAHRDV010000075.1 GCF_019083805.1 Acetobacter estunensis | reverse complement strand
CTTGATGCCGACGCGGTACATGCACCGGATGTTCCGAGCCATCGACCGCGCACTGTACGACGGTGACTTTGAGCGCAACAACAAGCGTGCATACGAGGAGCACAATGCGCGCGTCAAGGCCCTTGTTGCGCCTGAGCGGCTGCTTGTGTACCACCCTGGCGACGGGTGGGAGCCGCTGTGCAAGTTTCTTGGAAGGCCTGTGCCGGAGGAGGGGGGGTTTTTTAATGTGAATAGCGGTGCAGAGTTTAATAGGATGACGCGGGAGATGAATCGCGTGCTGGTTATGGCGCAGGTGAAGAGGGCGTTGTCTGCCATGGCGAGGAGTGGTGTGAGGGAGCTTTCTGCGTATGTGCGCAGTGTGCTCTTGACTGATCTATACATTATTATTTTTTTCTTTTAGTATTGTTCTCAACTACATTTTTGTATCATCTTCGGGTTTTCGTACTTGTACCAGCTTTCATAGTTTCTCTCGGTTAGTATTACC
>NZ_JAHRDV010000074.1 GCF_019083805.1 Acetobacter estunensis | reverse complement strand
ACATTGTTGCGGGCAGTAGAGCGAAGCGCATTGCTCAAACTTGCGTTCTGCATCCGGGACTGCGCGTCGTAACTTGCCCAAAAACTGAGCAACACATACTTTCCTTTCAAGTCTGAAAGTTCGGTTTGGGATTGCTCTGCCGACATGGTTTGGATTTTGAAATCCGGGGCCATGTCACCCACATTCAACCCCCCGGTAGGTTTGTCTTTTTCTACAAAAGAAGTCAAGGAACTTATTAGTAATACAACAAAAATCCATTTTGCATATTTCATGCGGCACGGTTTTGGTTAATACTATCCGGGACTGTCCTTCAACAGTGATTTCTTCCCGGAACATCGTCTTGTCAAAGCCTTGAATAGTGATAAAGATGCTGATAATCAAAGCTTTTAATGCTGAAATCGGGTGCAAAGGTAAGTAATTCCTAAACAAACTTCCAAATAAACAAGCATTTTTCTCACTTTTTAGGGGCATATTTTTATGTTATTT
>NZ_JAHRDV010000073.1 GCF_019083805.1 Acetobacter estunensis | reverse complement strand
AGTGTATAATAGCTTCTGCACGTCAAAAGTCTCCTCAGCACAGGGACTGGCCCAAGCAGGCTAATACTACTGGAAGGTAACCATGAAAAAGGAATAAAGAGCGGTCGCCAAAATCAAATTCCAATATGCAACACGTTAAAAATCCAGGCAGTCTCCAGCTCAATATACAATATCCAGCTCAATTTACAATTCTTCACGAAAGCATGTCTGCCATGACCTGCTCACGAAACTCCTCATATCTCTTTGCATCAAATCGCTTGCGCTGCCATCCATTTGCGCGAAGACGATCAATTCGAGTGCGCAAATCAAGATGTTTCATTTCTGCATTTGTCGACAGGGCTGCCCTTGGAGTAAGAGCTGCGGTAATATCGCGATCAATAGATACCAAGTGGGAGTTGATTTGCTTTTGGATGCTGCTCAAGACCGTACAGTAGCGCTCGACGAGCCCTGTCGATTCACACGCGAGAGGAGCATTGTTCTCAAAACC
>NZ_JAHRDV010000072.1 GCF_019083805.1 Acetobacter estunensis | reverse complement strand
ACATACCCCTGAAACGGCCGTTATTCTACCCGATTTGGGAATCTTCAACATTGATATTTCAGCAGGGTGGAAACATTCCATTATTAAGGATAGAAAAGAAACGGCACAAACAAAATTTGAAAAATCATTTAAGGCATTAAAAGGAGAAGTACAAATTTCTTTAGGAGGAAGATTAAGTGAAAAAGCAGAGCACACAATCAAATATACCATAAATAGTCAACTCCCCAATATAGCACAACTACGTTCAGAAGTCAACAACTCTAATCCTTACTTTATCAGCAGTGGAAATCCAACTCTGGAAGCCAGTACCATACATAAAATTTGGTGGAAAGAACAGTATCGCTTTAATGACTACGGACATTTGATAAATTCGGAATTAACTCTAGCTTTCATAAAAAACAGCATCTCCAATAGGAGCACTTATTTTAACAAAGCAACTTACTTGCCTGATTTTAACTATACGGCTATTGCAAATAGTACGCTCAGCAG
>NZ_JAHRDV010000071.1 GCF_019083805.1 Acetobacter estunensis | reverse complement strand
GGTTTCCTATAGGTTAACGCCCTACTCACCGTTATTATTAGAGGTTGGCTAGACCTCTCTGGTAGGAATTTGCTAGTAAGCAATTCCAACCAGTAGCACGCTAGAAGTAGGAGCTCTCTTCCGTAGCGTGCCTCTGTCTACTAGCTAAAATAGCTAGGGAATAGGGCGAATAAATATCACGACGAAGTCGGTGAAAAGAACGAGGTAAAAGGTGAATTCTTGATGTCCCTCCTCTAGCTAATCTGTAAAGTGTCTATCTATTTATACGCCACTGTCTGCTGACTCACCGTCAGAATTGACGGTGGGCCAGCTCGTAACAGTTATAATTAATCAAAATATTACGCCGCGCGGCGTAGAATCCTAGTCCACGTATAAGATAAGCACACATAGCTAACTTTAAAGCCTACGTTCCCTAGGCTATAGGATTCCTCGGGTTATCTATTCTGCCTTTTACACACTATTCTAGAAAGACTGGTAGGTCTAGTATATAA
>NZ_JAHRDV010000070.1 GCF_019083805.1 Acetobacter estunensis | reverse complement strand
GGTAGTTTTATGCGAGCGAGAGATGTCACTAACGGGTTCAACCCGAACCCACCCGCTCCAGACTTTAAAGAGATGTGGTTTCTCGGTGATACTACCGACGACATTCAGTCGGGCCAGAAAGCCGGGGAACCCACGCCGTTTTACATAAGCCTGTTGAAATCTGTCAACGACACAATAGCCTTACCAAATCTACAGAAGCGACGAGGTCTCGAGCTCGGTAACAAAAGCCTATCCGATCTTCTCCCTGCACCAGACCTAGAAGCCGATGGCACACCATCACCAGCTGTCCTTTTGCCAACCCCGGAACAGCAACCAGTGCGACTTTTTGATCGCGGCCTTGACACGGAACATTACGGCTTCTACACGAGCTTTAAGCGGACCATATTCCTCAAGTCGGTGACTGTACTTAACGATACTAAAGACGGCGACGTTCCACTAGACGAAAACGGCGGCTGTCGCAAGTCCGAGGCTGACTTTCTGACAACATGGGGAGAGA
>NZ_JAHRDV010000006.1 GCF_019083805.1 Acetobacter estunensis | reverse complement strand
TGTCCGGCTGCGCACCATGACGCTGCCCGACCGCTTCATCGATCACAACACACAGACCGCCCAATACGACGAGGCCGGGCTCAACGCGCCCAGCATCATAAACACCGCTCTCAACGCTATCGGTATGGAGAGCGGACTCATCCTTGCCCCGAAAATGGCAGCCGGAGCCCAGAAATGATTCGTTTCCGTCTTCCCGCCCTGTCCGCTCTCATGCTGGGAGCGGCCATTTCCATCGCCAGCGTCCCCGCCGTCCATGCTCAGGCCACCACTGCCGTGACGGCCCCCGTGCAGTCGCTGGATCAGGCGCTGGACACGATCCAGAAAAAGGAATCGGGCAGCTTCCAGGCGCGCACACAAATCCTCGCCCCCGTGGTGGACCGCGTCTATGACCTTGAGGCTGTGCTGCGCTCCTCCGTAGGCGCCTCGCGCTACATGCAGCTTTCCGCAGAGGAAAAGCAGAAGCTGCTGGCCGCTTTCCGCGAATATACGGTGGCCCGCTATCTCTCGAGCTTCAAGCCCGGTTCGGACGCCAAGTTCACGCTCTCTTCCGAAGTTCGTCCGTCTCCTGTCGGGTCTGATCAGATCGTGACGACCCATATCGGCTCGGCGGACAACATGCCCGGCACGGAGATCGATTACATTCTGCGTCAGGAAAATGGTGCGTGGAAGATTGTGGATGTGCTGCTAGATGGCCATATCAGCCAAGCTGCAGCCCAGCGCTCGGATTTCGGCTCCACTCTTACGTCTGGTGGTGTGGATGGCCTGATCACCGTGCTGGAGCAGAAAGTGAAGACTTTTTCGGAGAACTGATTTCCGATGGCTGAGAGGCTGCCCGTCCGATGTCCTGCGTCCCGTGTCGTGCGGATGATGTGGGCGGGAACATATCAGATCATGACGCGGCAGCCTTCCTGATGAGTCTGTTCCATATTCTCGCACTCGGTTGTGACGCTCTGGGTATTACGGGTTGCCTTCAGGCGACCCTCGGCACAGCCCTCGTGGTGCGTTTTCGTGCGCATGAGCGAAAAAAGCCAACGCTGCTCTCTCCGCTACCGGCTGTAACGGTGCTCAAACCTCTTCATGGGGATGAGCCGCTTCTGGATGAAGCGCTGGAGAGCTTCTGCACGCAGGATTACCCCAATGTGCAGATCGTCTTCGGCGTGCAGCAGGCCAATGATCCGGCCATAGCTCTGGTGGAGCGTTTGCGTCGTCGGCATCCGGGCATCGACATGACACTCGTGGTCAATGGCGCCCAGCATGGCGAGAACCGCAAGGTCAGCAATCTCATCAACATGCTGCCCGCGGCCAAACATGAATTGCTGGTGATTTCCGATTCGGACATTCACGTCGGCACAGACTATCTGCGACAGGTGGTGGCCAGCCTCCAGCGAACCGGCACTGGGCTGGTTACCACTCTCTACGCCGGGCTACCCGCAAGCCACAGCCTGCCCCGGTTGCTGTCCGCCTGCCAGATCAACCACAACTTCCTGCCCGGTGTGTTGCTGTCCCGTTATCTGGGACGGCAGGACTGCCTCGGCGCCACCATGGCGCTTTCGCGCACCACTCTGGCGGAAGTCGGGGGCTTCGAAGCCCTCGTCCCTCATGTGGCCGATGACGCTGTTCTGGGCCGACTGGTTCGCGCGCGGGGCGAAGACATCACCATCGCTGGCTGCCTGACATGGACCACCATCGCCGAGGAAACATTCGGTGAGGTCATGCGCCACGAGCTGCGCTGGGGTCGGACCGTCCGCGCGCTGGCACCAATCGGTTACCTTGCCTCCTGTTTGCAACTGCCCCTGTTCTGGCTGTCACTTGCTGTCCTCCTGCAGCCTCACGCGGAATGGCCCCTGACAATCTTTTTGTGGGGATGGGCCTTTCGGGCGTGCTGTGCGTTTGTCATGGACCGGGCCGTGGGACAGCGCTCTCTGCTGCCACTCTTTCTGCTTCCCATGCGGGACTGGATTTCGGCGGCTATCATGGTGGGCAGCATGACCGGCTCACGTGTGGACTGGCGCGGGCACACCATGCATGTCGCCCCGCATGTTTTGCGCCCTCCACCGCTCCCTGCCGCCAATGCTCCGCTCACACCTGGGAAGCGGCAGTAGAACGACTTTATTTCAGTTACACTTCGACATAACGGCCATGCGTCACAGCGTGGCTCCCACAGATGACACTTGCCACACAGAGACGGGAGCGATACCCCTCTGCAACTTTTGCGTCGGCAACACTCAAGACAAGGATCGCGCGCCATGGTGATGAAGACCCTGTTCCTCCAGCCGCCCACATTCGACGGCTTCGATGGCGGCGCAGGCTCGCGCTACCAGGCCAAGCGTGAGATCAAGTCATTCTGGTATCCGACATGGCTCGCTCAGCCTGCGGCTCTTGTCGAAGGCAGCCGTCTGATCGATGCCCCTCCCGCTGGCATCAGCATGGAGCCAATCCTAGAAGACGTAAAGAATCGCGATCTGGTGGTGATCCACACCTCCACGCCATCCTTCACCAAGGATGTCGAAGTCGCGCAGATGATCAAGGACGTGAACCCGAACATCAAGATCGGTTTCGTCGGCGCGAAGGTTGCGGTCCAGCCGGAGGAAAGCCTGCTCAAGGCTCCCGTGGTGGATTTCGTGGCCCGCAACGAGTTCGACTTCACGATCAAGGAAATCGCAGAAGGTCGCGACTTCAAGGACGTGGACGGCATCAGCTTCCGCAACAGCGAAGGCGTGATCGTCAACAACCGCGACCGCGCCATGATCGAGAACATGGACAGCCTTCCGTTCGTGACCGAGGTCTACAAGCGCGATCTCAAGATCGAAGACTATTTCATCGGCTATCTGATGCACCCCTACATCTCGATCTACACGGGTCGTGGATGCAAGTCGCGCTGCACGTTCTGCCTGTGGCCGCAGACGGTTGGCGGCCATCACTACCGTACGCGCAGCCCGCAGCACGTTGCCGCCGAAATCCGTCTGGCGAAGCAATATTTCCCGCAGGTGAAAGAGTTCTTCTTCGACGACGACACGTTCACAGACGATCTACCGCGCGCCGAAGCCATCGCCAAGGAACTGGGCAAGCTGGGCGTGACGTGGTCATGCAACGCGAAGGCGAATGTTCCCCGCAAGACGCTGGAAGTCCTTAAGGACAACGGCCTACGTCTACTGCTCGTGGGCTATGAGAGCGGCAACCAGCAGATCCTTCACAACATCAAGAAGGGTATGCGCGTCGAAGTTGCTCGTGAGTTCACCAAGAACTGTCACGAGCTGGGCATCAAGATCCACGGCACCTTCATTCTCGGCCTGCCGGGCGAGACGAAGGAGACGATTCAGGAAACCATCAACTTCGCCAAGGACATCAACCCGCACACGTTGCAGGTGTCCCTCGCCGCGCCGTATCCGGGCACGGCGCTGCACAAGCAGGCGATCGAGAACGGCTGGTTTGACGAATCCCATGCCGAACTGATCGACGAGAACGGCGTGCAGATGGCCCCGCTGCACTATCCGCACCTGTCGCACACGGAAATCTTCAACGGCGTGGAAGAGTTCTACAAGAAGTTCTATTTCCGCGCCCCGAAGATCGCCTCCATCGTCAGCGAGATGGTGCGCAGCCCGCAGATGATGAAGCGCCGTCTGCGCGAAGGCGTGGAGTTTTTCCACTTCCTGCGCGATCGTAACGCGGCCTGATCTCTCCATGCGGCGCGCGATCATCTCTTCGGACGATTTCGGCCTATCAGTCGAAGTCAACGAGGCCATCGAGATCGCGCACCGTAAAGGTGTCCTCTCCACCGCCAGCCTGATGATGGCAGGACCAGCGGTGGAAGATGCCATTGAACGCGCAAAACGCCTGCCAACCCTCAAGGTCGGCCTGCATCTGGTCGTCATCGAAGGGCCGTGCGTTCTTCCTCCGGCACGTATTCCTCTTCTGGTCTCACCCGAAGGGCAGTTTCCGTCCGACCAGTTGACGCTTGGCATCAACTATTTCTTCCGTCCCGATGTGCGTCGTCAGCTTGCGGCTGAGATCGAAGCGCAGTTTGCGGCCTTCACCCGCACGGGCCTCACGCTCGATCACGCCAACGCCCATAAGCACATGCACCTCCATCCCACGGTGGGCCGCATGATGATCAATATCGGCAAATGCTACGGCCTGCGGGCCGTGCGTGTGCCGCTGGAGCCGCCTGAACCCCTGATGGCGGCCGGCACCTATGTCGATACGCTGGGGGATGCGGCGCTGCGGCGATGGACCGGTCTTCTGCGGCATCAGGCCCGTTCAGCAGGACTGGTCACGAATGACTGGTGCTTCGGCATTGCGTGGACGGGTCACATGACCGCTGATCGTGTGGCGGCGCTGGCCGCGCATCTGCCCGACGGCGTGTCGGAAATCTATTTCCACCCAGCCACTAAAAAGAATGCGCTGCTGCAAAAGCTGATGCCAACTTATGACCACGAGGGCGAGTTGGCCGCACTATGCAGCCCCGGTTTTCGCGCGGGGCTGGAGGATTTGCACACGCAGCTGATCGGCTGGAACAACGTCGTTTGAGGGCGCCTCAGGCGTTCTTGTGACGCTCCGCCAACCGGGCGTAAGCCTCGATAAAACTGTCCACATCCGCCTCTGTCACATTCCACGGCAACGAGACACGAATGGCGTAATCCGCCAGATCGTCCTGCCCCATCGCGTGCAGTACATGCGATCCTGTCACCTTGCCCGACGAACAGGCCGCTCCTGTCGAGACACAGAATCCTGCGAGGTCCAGCGCAATCAACTGGGAGTCGCGCCGCAATCCGGGCAAAGCGAGACAACTGGTATTGCCCAACCGAGGTGCACCCTGCCCGCACACCACCGCACCATTTTCCCGCGCAACGGCTTCCAGCCGGTCCCGCATGGGCGAAAGGTCGCGCCCCTCATTCACAGCGACATCCAGCGCCGCCGCTAATCCGGCAATCGCGGGAAGCGGAGGTGTGCCTCCACGCCGTCCGCGTTCCTGCCCTCCACCCGCCTGAACCGGCGGCAGGACCACAGCACTTTCTCCTGCAAGCACAAGCGCACCCGCGCCTTTTGGGCCACCAAATTTGTGTCCAGACAGCGCGAGACTGTCCGCTCCAAGAGTGGCGATATCCACCGGCAGACGTCCTACGCCCTGCACCGCATCGACATGCAGCCGCGCACCTGCCTTCCGGCACAGCCTTGCTATCTCTGCAATCGGATGGATGACGCCGGTTTCGTTATTGGCCAACATGACGCACACGAAAGCATCGCCTTCACCTGCGACAAGTTTCCGTTCCAGATCGGCCAGATCCAGTTGCCCGTCCGGCGTTACCGCAATCCATTCCACATCTGCGTCCGCAGGCGGTGCCTGCCGCACGGCGTCGTGCTCCGTAGCACCGAGCAGCAGCCTGCGCCCCTGCCCCAATCCACGAACGGCCAGCACGTTGGCTTCCGTCCCACCGGACGTGAAAACACAGTTTTCCGTCGAGACTCCCAAGAGGTCCGCCACGACACGGCGCGCCCGATCCAGCACGGCGCGCGCCGCACGACCGGCCCGATGGGCGGAAGCGGGATTCCCTGTCAGATCAAGCGCTGCGAGCATGACATCACGGGCCTGCGGACGCAGCGGTTCGGTCGCGTTCGCATCAAGATAGATCACGACGCATCCCCGTTATTCGCCCGGTCCATACGTTTTCTGACGATTTATGTGGCAAATCACCCACCTGCCCCGCTATATGTGGCCTTCGGGACACGCCTTCACGCAAAAGCACGAAGGCCATCACCGCATTTGTGGCGCATGATTGCGGACAATACGCAGCATGCCGGGGAAACGGAGTACCATGATGAGCAATCACGCGGGCAAGTCAACCGTTTCACACGGTCACATCCCAACCGCGCCATCGGCTCCGTTCTGGTGAGACCATCTCGAAACCGGCTTCACATCTTCCTTACTATTTCGCGTCTTCGGGACAGACGCAAGTGATGCCGTGATGACAGTCCCGGCTGGTCGCACCGATGCGCACCGGCCTGTCTCCGTGACGCGAGACATCCTTCTCGACCCGACCGGCGGGCGCGGCATCGTCCCGGTCCGGATAAACTGCCAACCGGCTTCCGTCATGCCCGAAGACGCGAAGCCCCTATACCGTGGGAACAGAATGCCCGAGGTTATGTTTGCCGGCCCGGATGGCCGTCTCGAAGGACGTTATCACCATTCCAGCGATCCCAACGCGCCACTCGCGCTGGTGTTGCATCCGCATCCGCTGCACGGCGGCACGATGAACAACCGCATCACCTATGCGATGTACCGCTCATTCGAAAAAATGGGCTTCTCCGTCATGCGCTACAACTCGCGCGGCGTCGGACGTTCGCAGGGACGCTACGATGGCGGCATCGGCGAAATCTCGGATGCGGCAGCAGCGCTCGACTGGATGCAGGCGGTCAATCCGAACGCCTCCGCCCTGTGGATCGCGGGCTATTCCTTCGGTGCGTTCGTGGGCATGCAGCTTCTCATGCGCCGCCCCGAAGTCACGGGCTGGATCAGCGTTGCCCCTCCGGCCGCGCATTACGATTTCGGCTTTCTCGCGCCCTGTCCCTGCGGCGGCCTGATGATTGCCGGCGGCAAGGACGATCTGGCGCCCGAGCCCGCCATCCACAAGCTGGTGGACAAGCTCAACACCCAGAAGAACGTCACGGTGGATTACCGCGTGTTCCCCGATGCCGATCATATCTTCGCCAAGCAGGCGGATCAGGTGGTCGAGGCGCTGGAAGACCACGTCACCACCGCCATGTCACGCCGCACACTCGCTCTCGCGGCCGACTGACCCTCTATACCGGGAAGGTCTCTCCTTCCCGGTTTCCTCCCCTTGCGGTTCCGCCCTGACCGGTCGCGTGCTAGAGCATCGCCCGGCAGACGACACAGGACCACCGCAATGACCCAGCAGACCGAAAGCCGGCCCGTCGGCACTTTCCGCAGCCGTTTCATGCAGGAAGCCGAAGCCCGCGGCTTTGTTTTTCAATGCACGGATGCAGCGGCGCTCGACGCCGCCATGCTCGCCGGTCCTGTCTGCGGCTATATCGGCTTCGACCCCACAGCCGACAGTCTGCATGTCGGCTCGGCCACCCAAATCATGCTTCTACGCCTGCTCCAAAAGCACGGCCATCGTCCCATTGCCCTGCTCGGTGGCGGCACGGCCAAGATCGGTGATCCCTCCTTCCGCGAAGAAGCCCGCTCCCTCATGAGCGAGGACACGATTGCCACCAATATCGCGGGCATCGAGCGCAGCCTGCGTCAGATGATGACTTTCGGCGACGGTCCTTCGGACGCCATCCTCGCCAACAACGCGGACTGGCTGGACAAGCTCTCCTATATCGACCTCCTGCGCGAAGTCGGCGTGCATTTCTCGGTCAACCGGATGCTCTCCTTCGACTCCGTGCGCTCGCGACTGGAACGCGAGCAGGGGCTGACCTTCCTTGAGTTCAACTACTCCATTCTTCAGTCCTACGATTTCCGCGAACTCAACCGCCGCTACGGCGTGACGCTGCAGATGGGCGGCTCGGACCAGTGGGGCAACATCGTCTCAGGCATCGACCTCGTGCGCCGCACCGACAGCAAGCAGGTGTTCGGTCTGACTGCGCCGCTGCTCACCACCGCCTCCGGCGCCAAGATGGGCAAGAGCGCCAAGGGCGCGGTGTGGCTGTCCGCCGACAAGCTGCCCGTGTTCGAATACTGGCAGTTCTGGCGCAACACGGAAGACGCGGATGTCGGCCGTTTCCTCAAGCTGTTCACGGACCTCCCGGTTGAGGAATGTGACCGGCTGGGCGCGTTTGAAGGCGCGGATATCAACGAGGCCAAGAAAATCCTCGCGACCGAAGCCACGGCCCTGTGCCATGGGCGCGCCGCTGCGGAAGAAGCCGCGGAGACCGCACGCCGTGTGTTCGTGTCCGGTCAGAGCGCCGCATCGCTGCCCACACGCACACTGCCACGTGCGGACCTGCAAACCGGCCTCCCTGCTTTCCGCCTGTTCGCAGAAGCCGGTCTCGCTTCCAGCAATGGAGAGGCCCGTCGTCTCATTCGGGGCGGTGGTGCACGTCTGAACGATGCGCAGATCACGGATGAAGGACAGATCATCTCACTGGCCGATGTCGTGGACGGCGCACTCAAACTGTCCTCGGGCCGCAAGCACCACATCCTGGTGCGCCCGGAAGACTGACGCATCATGTATCCAACGCTTGCAGTGGCTGTCGGCGGCGCGCTCGGTTCGGTGCTGCGCTATCAACTCACCTTTCTGCTCACGCGGGAAGGCGAACAACTGCCTTGGGCCACCATCTTCATCAACATCACCGGCTCGTTTCTGATCGCGTTCCTCTCGGTGCTCACTGCGGCCGATGGACGGTTTGCGTCTTCCACAACCACACGTCTGTTTTTGCTGGTGGGCATCTGTGGCGGCTACACTACCTTTTCATCCTTCAGCCTCCAGACCTTCGATCTGCTGCGCGCCGACGCTCCACTGCGCGCTGTGCTGAATATGGTGATTTCGGTTGGAATCTGCCTCGCCGCCACGGCGGCGGGCGCGGTATGCGGCAGTCTTGTCAGCCGTCTCGGGCGGGGCTGAACAGGGCTAGAGCTTCCTCAGCCCTGATACGACGCAATCTCGATCAGATTGCCATCAGGATCGCGGCAATAGACCGATGTGATCGGCCCAAGCGCGCCCAGACGCGCCACGGGCCCCTCCGTCACGCCAACGCCGCACTCACGTAAATGCTCGACCACGTCCTCACTGGCGACAGCGGTGATGAAGCAGAGATCGCTGGACCCGCAGGTGGCGTATTCCGCCGTCTCCCACCCATCGCGCCCCTCAGGACGCAGATTGAGCTTCTGCCCCCCGAATTTGAGTGCCGTGCGGTTGTGCCGTCCGTATTCCTCGCGCTCCATGCCCAGCACCCGCTGATACCACGAGGACGACACCTCGATGTCACGAACGGTCAGCACGACATGATCGAGGCGATCGACAGTAAAGCGCATGGGACGGCACCTTGAAATCCAGAGCGTGTCATCGGCTTGACCGTTCACGTGAAGGATAAAGCCGATCCACCCATTGGATGGTGCATCCGCAAGGAAAGCAACCCCTTGCAGAGAACGTCAGACAGCTCCGGTCAGGTCAGACCGGCATAAAAGTCGTCGCCCTTGTCATCGATCACGATAAAGGCGGGGAAGTTTTCGACCTCGATCTTCCACACCGCTTCCATGCCGAGTTCCGGATATTCCAGCACCTCGACTTTCTTGATGCAGTCCTTGGCCAGACGCGCCGCCGGACCACCGACGGAGCCGAGATAGAATCCGCCATAGGTCTGACAGGCATCTTTCACGGCCTTGGAGCGGTTGCCCTTGGCAAGCATGACATAGGAGCCACCGGCTTTCTGGAATTCAGCCACATAGGAATCCATGCGTCCCGCCGTGGTCGGGCCGAAAGAGCCGGTTGGCATTCCTGCCGGTGTCTTGGCCGGCCCCGCGTAATAGACCGGATGATCCTTGAGATATTGCGGCAGTCCCTCGCCTCGCTCCAGCCGCTCACGGAATTTGGCGTGCGCGATGTCACGCGCCACGACCATCGTGCCCGTCAACGAAAGGCGCGTCTTGACCGGATATTTCGACAGTTCCTTGCGAATCTCGTCCATCGGACGGTTGAGGTCGATCTGAACGGCCTCGCCCTCCAGATGCTCATCCGTCGTCTCCGGCAGGAAGCGCGCGGGATCGTGCTCAAGCTGCTCGAGAAACACGCCTTCCACTGTGATCTTGGCCTTGGCCTGACGGTCCGCAGAACACGACACGCCGATCCCCACCGGGAAGGATGCACCGTGGCGCGGCAGACGGATGACGCGCACATCGTGGCAGAAATACTTGCCGCCGAACTGCGCACCGATGCCAAGCTTCTGCGTCAGCTTGAGAACTTCGGCTTCCATGTCCTTGTCACGGAACGCCTGTCCCATCTCGTTGCCCTTGTCCGGCAGCGAGTCGTAATAGTGCGTGGAGGCCATCTTGACGGTCTTGAGCGTCTGTTCCGCCGACATGCCGCCCAGCACGATGGCCAGATGATAAGGCGGACAGGCGGACGTGCCGAGCGTGCGGATTTTCGCTTCCAGCCACTTCAGCAGCGTGTCCTTGTTGAAGATCAGCGCCCGCGTCTCCTGAAACAGGAACGTCTTGTTGGCCGATCCACCGCCTTTGGCGACGAACAAAAGATCATACTGCTCGGGGTGATAATCGCCCGGATTGGCGGCCACATCGACCTGCACGGGGAGATTCGTACCGGTGTTCTTCTCATCGAAAACCGTCAGCGGAGCCATCTGCGAGTAACGCAGCGCGGTCGTGGTGTAGGTTTTATAGACGCCGCGTGCGAACGCTTCCTCGTCATTGCCTTCGACCCAGACGCGCTGGCCTTTCTTGCCCACTACGATGGCCGTGCCGGTATCCTGACACATCGGCAGCGCGCCACCAGCGGCGATGCAGGCGTTCTTGAGCAGATCGAGTGCTACAAAGCGGTCGTTATCGGAGGCTTCGGGATCCTTGAGGATGTTCGCCAAGGACTGGAGATGCGCCGGACGCAACAGATGCGCCACATCGTTGAAGGCTTCCGCCGCCAAAGCCGAGAGCGTTTCCGGCTCCACATGCAGAACCGTCTTGCCGTTCAGCGTCGAGGTGCTGACACCACCGATGTCGAGCTTGCGGTAAGGCGTCGTGTCCTCGCCAAGCTGGAACAGCGGCGCATAGGCAAAAGGTTTTACGCCCGGAGTGCCGGTCGGAGCGGCTTTCGGGGCAGCCTTGGCGGTGGTGGTCTCGACAGTCATGAACGCGGTCTCCGGAACGATCCGATCGGCTGTGGCAGATAGAGTATCAGCGCGAAGGCGGACCCTTTTTGCGAAAGGCATCGAGACTCACGACCGCGGCGGCGGTCTTCGGGGCGGCGGCGTCAGAGGACGGAGCCTCTTCCCCATTCTCCTCTGAGACCTGCGCCTCCGGAGAGGTGGCCGCCTGCGTATCTTCGTTTTCCGGCGGGTTGAACCGCATGGAGAACTGGATATGCGGATCGGCAAAGCCGGTAATGGCCGCCACCGGGATCGTGAGTATCGAACCGACCCCACCAAAAGAAAGACCGACCGAGACGCAGCGTTTCGTCCGGTCCACGGTCAGATCCCAGAACTGATGCTGCAACACGATCGTCATCTCATGCGGATACTGGGCGCGCAGACGGCTTGGAATCTCCACACCCGGCCAGTCGGTGCGGAAAGACAGATAGAAATGATGCTCGCCCGCAAGCCCTTCGCGGCTCACATGTTCGAGCGCGCGCAGCATGACCTCGCGGTAGGCGTCCTCCATCCAGACATCATAGGGAAGCAGACTTTCGGGCAGATCACCGTCATGGCCGCCACCTCCATGCATGTCGCTCATCGCAATTTCCTCCATTCTTCCGCGTCTGTCTGGCCATATCCAGCCATTTGCCGCCGCATACGCCCGGCGCGTTCCTCTCCGATGGATGCGGCAAAGACACAACGAAGGCAACCCGCCGTTGTCACGGCAGTGTCACCAAAGAGTGAAGGGCTCGGAGCCTAAAGTCATGCGCAGAAAATCGAGGTGGGAGGGCTTCTGTTGCCCGGTGCCCTCCCGAACCGCGCTTATCGCTTATGCAGCGACAGCGAGCACCTCAGAGTTATCGTTGGCACTTGTGATTTAGCCCGATGACGGTGGTACAATGCCGGGCAAAAGAAACGTCTTTACCGCGCGTGTCGAGCCTGTTTCGTCCCCACACTCCCGCAAAAACCGGGAAGACCAATGGTGGAGACGCCGGGTACCGCCCCCGGGTCCACAACGCTTATTCCACGTTTCGTTTATCGCCATAGCCAAGGAGCAAGCTCCTCCTGCACTCATGAAGATAGGGAGAGCCCGATACCCGCGCAAGCAGCACGTCGAAAAAACATCATGAACCATCTCTCCGGCGTGGCTGACTTGGCGGCTTACCGCTCAGGCGAGTATGTCCTGTTTTTCCGTCCCTTCTCCCGGAGAAGCTCCGACCAATGGTTTCGAATCGTTCTCGAATCGTGGAAAACATTGATATCCGCGCCGCGACAGGTTTGGAGATCGGAGCGCTGCACAATCCGATCGTTAAAAAAGAGGACGGGCATATCCTCTATGTCGATTACGCGCCCACCGAGACATTGCGACAGACCTTTCGGTATCCCGATGCTTCGCCAGACTCCATTGTCGAGACCGATATCGTATGGGGGCAGGCTCCTCTCGCCGACAGTATAGAGCAGCCAGTCGATTACATTCTTGCCTCCCACGTCATCGAACATGTGCCGGATCTTATCGGCTGGCTGAACGAGTTACGGGCCGCCCTAAAAGACGGCGGTCAACTGGGACTGATCGTGCCCGATCGTCGCTTCACCTTTGATGCGCGTCGTAATGTCAGTTCACCCGGAGAAATGGTCGAAGCCTATCTTCTGGGATACCGACGCCCTTCCATCCGACAGATCTTCGACGCCGCCGCCCTTTCCACAAACACACCCACAGCCGAAGACTGGCCTGCCAATGGCACCACAGCGGGCGTTCCCGAGGAAATCCTTGAGCGCCTTCCCTCCCTGTTCGACTGGGTGCGCACGCTTCACGAAAACCAGCACTATCAGGACGCCCATTGCTGGGTTTTTACCCCAGCCTCATTCCTCGACATGTGCGAATATCTGGCCGTCCTGAAGCTTTTTCCCTATGAGATCGAACGGATATTCCCCACTGAAGCTGGCGAGATCGACTTCGCCGTCAGACTACGCGCCGTCGCCAGTTCTGAGGCCGTGAAAGACTCCATACAAACGGCCCGCCGCACACTTACGCCCCAGGAAGATGATGCCGTATCTCCCGCGCAGAATGCGGAGCGACAGATATACGCGCACGATGTCCGCATCGCGGCCCTGCAAGAAGAGATCACGCAACTGAAAGCTTCATCAAGCTGGAAAATCACCGCTCCCATCAGAGCCGCCGTTTCTCTCCTACGCAATCAAACGACTGGAAAACCGTAATACCCGCCTACGGGCTTGGACGGCTCTCGGCCGACTGTTACACAGCGATCCATTCCCTTCCCCATGAGACTCCGACACCCATGCCCTTGACAGACGCCCAGCGCGCCGAAATCGAAGCCCACGCACAGGCCTCCACGCCCACGAAACGTCCCACCGTCGCGGCGCTGGAAGACATTCTCTTCACCGCGCACCCGGTGCTGGATCACGGTTTCGTTCGCGTGATCGATTACATGGGGGATGACGCCGCCATCGTGCAGGCGGCACGGGTGTCCTATGGACGCGGCACCCGCAAAGTGTCGGAAGACGCGGGCCTGATCCGTTATCTGATGCGCCACCGCCATTCCACGCCGTTCGAAATGTGCGAAATCAAGTTCCACATCAAACTGCCGATCTTCATCGCCCGTCAGTGGATCCGCCACCGCACGGCCAATGTGAACGAGTATTCCGCCCGGTATTCCATTCTCGATCGTGAGTTCTACATCCCCTCGCCCGAGCATATGGCAGCCCAGAGCACCAGCAACCGGCAGGGGCGCGGAGACGTTTTGGACGCCGAAACATCCGCCCGCGTGATGGATCTGCTGCGCGCTGATGCCATCCGCTGCTACGACACTTATGAGAACCTGCTCGACACGGACAATGGTCCCGGCCTCGCCCGTGAACTGGCCCGCATGAATCTGACGCTGAACACCTACACCCAGTGGTACTGGAAGGTGGACCTGCACAACCTCATGCACTTCCTCTCCCTGCGCATCGACCCGCACGCACAATATGAAATCCGAGCCTACGCCGAGATCATGCTCGACATCCTGCGCGCATGGGTGCCCGTCACGGCTCAGGCCTTCACGGAATACCGCGTGGGGGCGGTCACCTTCTCGGCTTCCATGCTGGCCATCCTGCGCAGGATGCTGGCGGGCGAGACCGTGACGCAAGCGGATTCCGGCCTGTCGCGCCGGGAGTGGGACGAGTTTCAGGCCGCGCTGCGTGGCTGAAGAAGAACGCCGACTCTTTACGGACGAAGCGCCTCCACCCCTGCGGTGGAGGCGCCACCTGTCTTTCGCGCCCTATGTCGCCGCCGCCGTCGCTCTCATCACGATATGGGGTGTGCTGGAATGGATGATGCCCGTCACCAGCGCCCCCGTCCCCGCCATCGTGCCGGTGCGCAATGCGATCGACCATTGGGAAGCTCGCCACGACACGTCGCCGGAAACGCCGCCCCAGAAAGCACCACCAGCGACACCCTGAGGGCAGCTTACTGCTGCTGCCCCTGTCCCGGCTGAGCGTTCATTTCCTGCAACAGAACCTGCACCCCCGTGGGATTGGACTGAAGCAGTTTCACATTGGCCGGATTGAGTTTCGGCGCCTTGCCGGACTGCTGGGCCTGAGGATTGTTCGTGACGGCATAGGTAATGCCGAAACTTGTCAGCCCCATCACGAATTCACGCGGTGTGAAACCATGCGCTCGCAAAATCGGATCAATGCCCTGAACCGTCTGCACACGGGCAATCGTCTCATTAAGGGAAATATGTCCCCCCGGCGCGGGCGGCTGTAAATTGGCGTTGCGCAAAGCCTGAAGGGTGGCGGCCATGCGCGTGAGGAAATCAGGCGGAAGCCGCCATGAAGCCGCTTCCTGCACCTCCTGCCGCATCTGGGCCAGTTGCGCTTCGGTGGGCGGAGGTGGCTGCTGCGGCACATCCTGCGTCGCCGTTCCCTGATCCGTCACAGGACCGGACGACCAGACCGTCTGGGCATGGCCGACCACCGGCACCGCAGCAAGCAGCGCCGCCATAACGGCCGCAGCCCCATGCTTCTGTCGCATCCTCATGTCACGCACTCCCATCCTATCTCAAACTGCCTCAACCCATTCACCACCGCGCATCAGCGGCGTCTCGCCTCCATCGGCTCCAACGCCCGTCACATCCGTTTCGGCTGAACCAATCATCCAGTCGATATGAATCAGGCTGCTATTGGCTCCACGCCGGGCCAGATCCTCGGGGCTGCGGCCGCCCTCCTCCGTCATGCATTCCGAATACGCCTGACCGAGTGCGATGTGGCTGGACGCGTTCTCATCGAACAACGTGTTGCGGAACAACAGCCCACTCCGGGAAATGGGAGAGGAATGCGGCACAAGGGCAACCTCACCCAGACGACGCGCGCCCTCATCCGTGTCGAGCACGCGGCGAAGCACATCCTCGCCCTGTGTCGCGTGCGCCTCCACGATGCGGCCGTCCTTGAACACAACCTCGATATTCTCGATCAGCGTGCCCTGATAGGACAGCGGCTTCGTGCTGCGCACCCGCCCTTCTGCCCGCTGCGCATGAGGCGTGGTGAAAACCTCTTCCGTGGGAATATTGGGATTGCACACGATTCCGTTCTTCGCCTCGCTCGATCCCCCCACCCAGAGATGACCGTCCGCCAGACCAAGGGTCAGATCGGTGCCCGGCCCCTTGAAGCGCAAAGCCGCGAAACGACGGGCATTGAGGTCCGCCGCGCGGCGGTGAAGCTGTTCATTGTGCGCGGCCCACTCTGCCACAGGATCGGCCCCGTTCACACGGGACGCAGCAAAGATCGCCTCCCACAGCTTTGTCACGGCCACATCTTCCGGCTCGCCCGGGAACACTTCCGCGGCCCACGCCGGTGTAGCGGCCGCCACGATGTTCCAGTTCACGGCAAAACTCGTGATGATTTCGAGCGCCGGCCGATTGGCGATGGAAGCTGCCCGGCTGGCCCGTGAAACACGCTCAGGGTTCTGTCCCTTCAGGAGCGAAGGATTGCCACCCGTCACAGCCAGACGCGCCGCATCGTCACGAAATCCCTGCGCCATGCCATCGGCCAACCATGTGGCCGCCGTGTCGAACGTATCCTCAGGAGCATGGCGGTAGCGGGCGAGCGTGGCGTCATCGTCCCCATAGAGCGTCGTCACCAGTGAAGCTCCGGCGGCATAGGCATGCTCGGTGATCCGGCGCACCAGTTCCACCGCATCCAGTGGCGCGGTGACAATCACCTGCTGACCGTGACGGACATTGAGCCCGACATGCACGGCAGTCTTTGCCAGACGGTCGATGCCCTCACGGATATGGGGGGCGGTGGAACGGAAAGCGGCCATGCGCAGGATGATCCTTCGGTCTGTCAGCATCAAAAGCGCCGAAAGGTGAGCATCCTCCCATCAAAAGCGCAAGCGGCTCCCATGCGCGGGAGGCAACCATTTCGTTGGCCCGGCATTGACTCTTCACCCAACCAAAGGACGCCGCTCATGAATGATGTCTTTCTGGCCGCCATTCTGCCGCCCTCCATCCCTCGTCCGCCGCCCATGCCACCGCCGGACCCCATAGATGAGCCACCACCACGGCCAGAACCCGACCCGGATGAAGGGGACCCGCCCCCTGAAGAGGAACCCTTTGTGCTGAACCTCCCGTTGTCATCGAAGGAAATCTTTTCCGCCTCATGATCGAGTCCCATCAGCCTCTGGCCATTCGCCTCATCAAGACCGCATCACGTCTTTCCTTCTTTGTGGCCAGCGCGATCCTCATTGTGCTGGCCTACATGCTCATCGCCTTCGGCGTGACGGACATGATCCACTCGCTCGGCAATCATGTCGCGGAAGGCAAAAATTTCATCCTGCGCACAGTCAGCTACGTGGTCGTGGCCGTCGCCATCCTCGACGTGGCCAAATATTTTCTTGAAGAGGAAGTCTTCCAGAACCGCGAAAAACAGTCTCTGGAAGAGGCCCGAGCCAGCCTGACGAAGTTCATCACCACCGTCATCATCGCGGTGTTCGTGGAAGGGCTGGTCGCCATGTTCGAAGCCGGCGACAAAGGCGGAAACTCCATTCTCTATGCTGCCGTCATTCTTGGCGTCGCTACGATTATCGTCCTCTCCCTTGGACTGTATCAGCGCATGAGCGTCTCGGCGGAACGCGATAAGGTTCATCAAGGCTTTGAAGAAAAAGATCGCCCCGTGACCGGATCGACCCCGGACGAAAACTCACGCTAAAACAGATCCATGACGGCATCCTTGAACAAAAAATCTCTTCTGCGCCCTATGCGCTGTGTTCTCACGCTTTTGATCCTTGCCCCGTTTGCACTGTCTGGCGCACACGCAGCCCCGCTGTCAGACGCTGCGATCGAGCAGCAAGCGCTCGCAGGCAAGGTCGGGACAGCCCAGTACACCGCTCCCGATTTTCACCCCGGCATCGTGCGCCACATGGTCATGTTCCGCTTTCGCCCGGAAACAACACAGGCACAGAAGGCGGAGGTGACACGACGCTTCCTTGCGCTGGCCAAGGCGTCCCGACGTTCCAACGGCGCCCCTGTCATCGCCTCACTTGAAGCCGGACCACAAAACAGTGGCGAAAACGCAGATGAGGGCCTGCAATATGGTTATCTCGTCACATTCCGCTCGGAAGGCGACCGCAATTTTTACGTGGGGCGTCCTGTCGTGACGGATGCGGCATTTCTCGATCCGGCGCACGATGCGTTCAAGACATTCGCCGGACCATTTCTGGAAAAAGCAGTGGTGTTTGACTTCACGGTATCCGCCACACCGTGATGAACAGGCGGTCTCTTCCTGTTCCTAAAAGAGAGACCGCCCATTCAAATATCACGCCGCTCTCTTACGACGAAACTTGCCGCCAACACCGGAAAAGCGCTTGAGAATCTCATGCAGCATGTCGCGCCGGAAGAGCGCGAGAAGACCGACATACGCCGCACACATGACCACGCCAATGGCCATGCACTGACCGAAGTCCGTGGCGCGGATGCCGGGGATTTGTGCAGCGAGCAGACCAAAGGCAGCTGCCACGGTCGCGAAGAAGGCGGGCATAAAGTAGAATTCCGCGACAGTTGTCCACTTCACACCGTTTCTCATCAGGACGAGATACGAGGTGGCGGGGGGCCATGTGAAATAATAAATCGCAACGGCCAGAGCGACCCCCATGACGCCGTCCAACCATCCGCCCCCTATTACCAATGCGTAGAAAATTGGAGCAGCAGCAAGCATGTAGAAAAAGCTTCGTGAAAACTCACGACGGGCACTCAAAAGAGCGCCAGTAATCCAACTCAGAGCATCAAAAGGCAGTCCAATACTTAAAATTACAACATAAGGAACGGCCGCCATCCACCGTTCACCAAAAAGCAAGTGAAGCCCAGGTTTTGCGAGGGCCGCCTGCAAGAAACAAAATGGCATGACCAGATAGCCTAACAGTCGACAGGCCCGGATCACGGCTTCAACCTGACGAGGCGGATCATTACGAAACTGAGCCAAGGCTGGGAAGACTACATTACTAACATTACCCGCCAGCATCCGCACGGGTTGCGCCGCAAAACGAAAGGCAAAAAAGTAATAGCCAACGGCTGTTTTCGATGCGATCAATCCCAATACTATATAGTCACCTTGATTTACGAATTCAATCAAGGTTCTACTGAGCAAAACAAGAGTACTATTGCCGAATAAATACTCCACCTGTACGCGCCGGAAACTTCGGCCAATTTTTGGAGCAGAACGTCTCCAGAACCAGATGGCGCGCAATAGCCCAACAATAGGGAAAGGAAGGGCGAAAGCATAGGCTTTGAAGCCCAACGCCGCGAGCACAATAGTCAATATCTGCAAAGCCAGAATATCAAAAGTATTATATGTCGCAAGAAAACGGAAATCCATCTCCGCACGAATTCGGGCGGCGGGTACGGTCGCCAACGCTCTTAAAGGCGTGGCCAATGCCATGGCTATAATCAAACCGCTAAGTTCTGGCGAGTGGTACCAATAGGCGGCAACGGGTGCCATTGCGCACATACCGAGCATCCCCACCACGCTGATGATAAAACTCAACCAGAAGGCAGGCGCTTCCCATAAAGGAATAGATTTTTGACGCTGCAATAAAACCTCATCGATACCAAAACCAATGAGAGAATTTGCAATAGTCGTTACCGTAAAGGCCAATCCGATGGCCCCAAAATCTTCCGGCAGCAATAGGCGGGCAAGGATCAGCTGAGAGAAAAAACCGATACCTCTCGCGGCAAAGCTTTGCATGACCAGCCAAAGA
The DNA here is from genome assembly GCF_019083805.1 of Acetobacter estunensis. Taxonomy (GTDB): domain Bacteria; phylum Pseudomonadota; class Alphaproteobacteria; order Acetobacterales; family Acetobacteraceae; genus Acetobacter; species Acetobacter estunensis_A. The sequence goes on along the minus strand of NZ_JAHRDV010000006.1, from coordinate 228,398 downwards.
AATCCACTGGTTGCCGCTTTGCCCACACTCCCTGATTTAGCCGTTGGCATCGTCATGACGCAGACCGCACGATTAAGAGGCACCTCTCAGCCTGCACCTGTCTCATCATCACTCCTATCTAAATTAACCACTCACCAAGGAATTAAATCACCATGTTTCTCGCGACAGAAAAAGGCCTTCATGCGAAAATCCTGCACACCATGATCGATTTTCAAGCTTATTAAAGCTATCACAACACCACATCGAAAGGAGGAAGGGCCATGTCAGAGATTGATGTTTTAATGTCTGTGTATAACTGTGAGTCCTATATTTTAGAAACACTGCAAAGCATTCAGGGACAATCAATTCAGGATATTCGCATTATTATCGTGGATGATGGATCAACAGATCAAACAGCAAAAATAATTCAAAAAGAAGCCGAAAATGACCCTCGCATATTCTATTTTTATCAAAAAAATGCTGGCATCGTATCGGCTCTGACAACAGGCTTACAATATTGTTCCGCTCCCTTTATCGCTAGGCATGATGGAGATGACATCTCTCATCCTTTGCGCTTTGAAAAAGAACTGACTTATGTTAAAGAGAATGAAGATTGCGTCGCAGTAAGCTGTTATATTGACTTGATAGATGAAAAAGGTCACGCAATACCACGTGCTCCATACACATATCCTTTGGATACAACTGACCCTTATTCTTTTCCAGCAGTAGAGCCTTATATCTCACAGCCATTTCTTATGTTACGCGCCGACAGTCTCCATGCTATCGGTGGTTATCGATATCTGCGCAGTTCAGAAGATACCGATTTGTATTGGCGTCTGCGGGCCGTAGGTCGCCTGCATGTCTTACCAGAAGTCCTTGGAACCTATCGTATCCATGGAAACTCAACGACATCCGGATCAAAAAAGAACATGCGACAATCAGCCGTATGGTCTCAACTTGCAGCCATTTCCGAACAACGTAGATTAAACAATTATGCGGATATTTCTTTCACTCATGATTTCATGACCACCTTAAGCGAAGCCGAAAACTGGCGAGATATTCTTGACCGGGCTGGACAACAACTGACAGAAAATGAAAAAAAATGGCTTCAAACAGCGTGCGCAGCCAAATTTCTTGAGCTTTGCAAGATGCGAGCAACATCAGCCAGTAAAGAAGACTTGATATTTATCAGAACTGCTCTCGCCGATAATCCTGCCATTTCCGAAGGCGCTATCATGGAAATGACGCGCTTATGGAACAGCGGACAGAGGCGCGAAGCCATTCTTATGGCCATAGCACTGAAACAGCCCAAACTTGCTGCACGAGCGACAATAAGGAATCTTAAGAAGAGCCTCACATCATAATAATACTAGAATTCTTAAAACCTTACCTTCAATAATCCGGATGAACAAACGCCTTCTTCCCATTCAACCGCCACTTCAGGTTCAACCAGACCCGGTACAGGAAGAAGGCAACCTTCAGATGCAGCGGCAACACCACAACTGAATTCCGGTTGACGGAATAATGCCGCCCATCAACATGATTATCTCGCCCTGTTATGGCGTAAATCAGGTGAATATCCCGGTCATAACGATACAATTTGTGCCGATAGCGGCTGACCAAGGGGTAGATCGTATTTGAATACATAATCGGACCGGTCACGTTCAGCACACCGATGCGCCCCGTCAGATGCGTCCATGGACGATAATCATCCACCGCTTTCAACATGGCGGGGATGACAGCCCTTAGAAACGGATGCCCCTTACACCCGATGACGTGCCATTGTTGATACTCGCCACCGGGAATGGGAACGGCCTTACGGAGCCCCACTCCTTCGTCAGGTTGCCCCGGTTGATTCTGCCATTGCGTGAGGATGAAACCTTCATCCCCCGAAATGGAAGCGTCGATCTTTCCTTCGATTCCGCTTTTCACATCGAAATACAGCCCGCCCACCGCGTAAATGAGCAGATACCGCAAAAAATCCGATCGTGCCGCCGCATATTCCGGATTGATGCGCTCATAATAAGCCAGCACCTCAGGGCTGTAATATTTGAGAATGAACGCTCGCGCGCTGGCTTCGTCATACTGACGGAACTCGTAATCAGGATTATTCGCCTTCATCTGATTGATGTAGCGTCGATAAACCTCGGGAATCGTGCCACAAAAATAAATATGATGAACAATTTTTGGGATTGTCTCACCTTCCTCAACAAACGGAACCAGCAAATCATAGTCCATGAGGCTGCGCGGTTTGTTCATCAAGGCGGTTCCATCTGTTTTATGCCAACAGATCAGCGCGTACGAACCCACGCTGATATTCTTTCTGTCTAGCGTCCAGAAAACCCTGCGTCCATGACAGAGAACATTCTGGATTAACAGATAATGCCTGTATTTATATTGGATGTTTTGAAAATGGCGGAGGGGATGGGATTCGAACCCACGATACCAGTTTCCCGGTATAACGGTTTAGCAAACCGCCGCCTTCAGCCTCTCGGCCACCCCTCCGCAAATCCCCGACATACAAACCCTGACGAGGCAGTGCGGGCGGGAACATAAGGTATCCCGCACGCGGCGTCAAACCCTCCCGCACGCCTTATTCGCCCGTATTTCAGCCGCGAATCTGCCGTAGAAGCGCAATGGATTCGACGCAGGCCGCCGCTGCCTCACGCCCCTTGTTGTGCACATCTTCGCGTGAGCGCGAAACCGCCTGCTCCTCGGTGTAGGTCGTAAGAATACCGAAGGCGATCGGCGTCTCTGTGGCCAGCGACGCCTGCTGGATGCCCACCGTCGCGCCAAGGCTGATGAACTCGAAATGCGCCGTGTCACCCTTGATGACACACCCAAGGCAGACCACGCCTTCATACTTGCCGGTCTTGGCCAGCGCCTGCGCCAGCAACGGAAGTTCGAATGCGCCCGGCGCGAGGAACACATCACCCGAAGCCACCTCGATTCCGTGCTCGCCCAGCCACTCGATGGACCCGCGACGCAACCCGCCCGTCACGTCTTCATTGAAACGGCTGACCACCAACGCCAGACGCGGCGCGGGCGAGAGGTGCTGCGAAGGAATAGAGTCCGGAGAACGTGTGCTCATGATGTGACCTTATTTGAAGAAGGAGTGACCGAATCCGCCCGCAAGGCATGGCCCATGCGCTGACGCTTGGCCTCCAGATAGGCGCGGTTGAACCGGTTGGGAGTAATTTCCACGCCAACGCGCTCACGCACGGTAAAACCTTGCTTTTGCAGCGCCTGCACCTTGGCGGGATTGTTCGTCATCAGATCAAGCGTGGTGATGCCAAGATCGCGCAGGATCGCGCCCGCAGCCGCCCAGTCACGCTCATCGGTGGCAAACCCGAGATGATGGTTGGCGTCGATCGTATCCAACCCCTGATCCTGAAGAGCATAGGCCCGGATCTTGTTGCCCAACCCGATGCCGCGTCCTTCGTGGCCGCGCACATAGAGCAGCACACCACTCTCGGCTTCGCCAATCCGACGCAGCGCCGTGTGAAGCTGATCGCCGCAATCGCAGCGCATGGAGCCAAGGGCATCACCCGTCACACATTCGGAATGCATCCGCACCAGTGGCACAGCCTCCTTCGCCGTCGGATTACCTTTTACAAGCGCCACATGCTCCACGCCTTTTTCGTCACGGAAGGCATGCACTACCAGATCCTCGCCGCCATAGACGCTTGGTAGGGACGCTTCCGCCAGTTCCGCCACAACCGCGCCTGCCGCGGGTACGGTTTGAGCAACAGCGGCCTGAACAGTCTTGCCCACCACAGGGTCGAGGCCGTGTGTGCGCACCCACTCCACCAGTTCAGCAATCGACACGATGGGCAGATCATGTTCTCGCGCGAACATTTCCAGCTCCGGGCGACGCGCCATCGTGCCATCTTTGCTCATAATCTCACAGATCACCGCCGATGGCGCGCATCCGGCCAGACGCGCAATGTCGATGGAGCCTTCGGTATGACCGTTGCGTTCCACCACACCACCGGGTGCCGCCCGTAGCGGAAAGATATGGCCGGGCGAGACCAGATCGGCCGCCGTGGCGTCCGGGGCGACGGCCGCCTGCACGGTACGCGCACGATCATGCGCCGAGATGCCGGTGGTCACGCCGTCGCGCGCCTCAATGGATACCGTGAAGGCCGTGCCACGGGGCGCGGTGTTGTTCTTCACCATCATCGGCAGGCCGAGCCGCTCCACGCGCTCAGCTGTGAGCGGCAGGCACACCAGACCGCGCCCATGCGTGACCATGAAGTTCATCGCCTCGGGCGTCATGAACTCGGCCGCCATGACCAGATCGCCCTCGTTCTCACGGTCCTCGTCATCCACCATGATGACCATGCGACCGTCCCGAATGGCCTCAACCGCCCGCTTCAGCGGGAGAGGCATTTCGTTCATCACCGATACCGACATACGCTCTCCACATATTTCGCAATTACGTCCACCTCGACATTTACCGGATCACCCGGCAAGAGCGAGCCCAACGTGGTGTATTCCCAGGTGTGCGGAATGATCATCAGCTCGATGGTGAAATCTTCACCCTCCGGCTCACCCACGGCGTTCAGCGTCAGGCTGATACCGTCGAGCGTGATCGATCCCTTCTCGACCAGATAGCGGCGCAACGCGCTCGGCACACTCATGACTAGCCGCCGTGCGTCTCCCACCATTTCGGTGGAGCGGAATGTCGCCAGACCGTCCACATGACCCTGCACAATGTGCCCGGACAGTCGTGTGGTCGGCGTGACGGCCCGCTCCAGATTGACGCGGTCGCCTTCTTTCAGACGACCAAGCGCCGTTCGGTCCAGCGTCTCAGCGCTGACGAAAAACTGGACACGTCCATGTGCGTCGAACTCGGTCGCGGTGAGGCAGACGCCATTCACGGCAATGCTCTCACCCAGAGCCACATCGGTCAGGCCTGTGTCGATGTCGAGAACACGAGATGCCTCGCCCTCTCGCACCGCCGCGACCTTTCCAAGATGCTCGATAATTCCTGAAAACATCTGTTCCTCACACCAAGACCGGCGCGACAGGCGCATGCGCCCCGGCCAGTTCCCCGAACAGGGTCAGCGGCGTGTCCGCATGACGCTGTTCGACTGAAAATCTCTCGCTTCCGTCTGGCTGCACGCCAATCGTCAGCCAGTCGTCCCACACGTCCTGCTCCCGCAGGGTCGCAAGCAGTTCAGGCCCGGCCTCCACAAGCGCCCACAGCGCACCGACTTCGGCCAGACGCTGCGGAATATCCCTGACATCATTGAGGAAGATCACATCGAAGGTCTTTTCCGCCTGCTCCAGCCACGCAGAAGGCACTTTCTGCGTGCGCGAACACACGGCCAGCACCCTCTTTCTGCGCTCGGCATGATCGCTCACACGCCGCACATTCAGACCGGGCAGATCGGCACGGACCGTGCCGCCTGCCGTCACCACGGCATCCGTGGCGCGACGCAGTCGATGCGCCAGATCGAGAGCCACTGGAGAAGTAAAGGTTGTGCGCCCGACAGGAGGAATCATGCCGCCACGCTCATCCACCGCCTGCTTGACGGTGAGCCATGTGCGCCCCTGCGTGCTCCACCGGATAAAGGGGGCGATCAGCCCGCGGCACTGCGCCAACAAGTGTTCGCCATCGGGCAGATGCGTGTGTTCGCGCGCCAGCCAGCGCACCGCGCGGCCAGCCGCTTCAAGCCGCGCCGCTCCGCCGCCCGTCACCTGCGGGTTGGGATCGGCGCAGGCAATCCAGACCGTTTTCACAGGCGTTGCGAGCAGCGCTTCCGCACAAGGAGGCGTGCGGCCGGTGTGATTGCAGGGCTCGAGGGTGACAATCGCCGTGACGATCCGATCCGTCAGACCACGCTGCGCGCACTCATGAAGCGCGCGCGCCTCGGCATGGAACGTGCCAGCGCGATGATGCGCCGCAACAGCGAGGATCTGGCCGTCCGCATCGAGCAGGGCGCAACCAACGGGCGGATTGGGAGCTGTCGCGCCGACGAAGCGACACGCCTCTCCAACCGCTGCGTGGAAGGCTTCACTTATCTGCTGATACTCTGAACGACCGGCCATCAACCTCGTCCGCCATACGACACGCACACGTCGACTCAGGGCAGACATACGGTTGCTCACACAGGACACACCATGTGCGCCTGCATTGTTCACCGCCGCTCTCTCTCATCCGGACTATACCGTCGGCTCCGGAATCACACCGGATCTGCTGACCCCTCCCCAGACGAGGAAGGCGCTCGCGGGCTTCCGATCCATCTCACAAGAGAAAAACCGGTTACCGCCGGTGGGGAATTGCACCCCGCCCTGAGAACGTCTTTCAACACTATGAAGGGCGTCTTTGCGAAAAAGCAACCCACTTTTGCTGATGAGTCACTTCACAACCGCTTAATCGTTGCGAATCCAATAGAAACGAAAAATCCGGAAGATCGGCATTTCCGCCAACCTTCCGGGCTGTTTTATGCGCTTCAGCCTTCGAAGCGGCTGACCTCAATACCGGTTCCCACCGGAAGCAGGACGCTCGTAATCCCTGCCTTCTCCCGGATGGCCCGGCCATAGCGCCGGACATCTTCCGTGCCGGGACGGATCATGTTGTCCGCCACCACAATCGCGCCGGGAGCCAGCTTGGGATAAAACGCTTCCAGACAGGGAACGTAGAGATCCTTCCACAGATCCACGAAGACGAGATCCACTTTTCCCGCCACGTCGTTGATAAGCTGCACAGCGTCACCGACACGGAACTCGATGTGTTCCGAAAGACCGGCGCGCGCCGCCATCTCCTGCGCATGACGTGACTTGTAATCGTGCACTTCCATCGTGATGAGACGACCACCGCTCGCTCGGGCAGCATCCCCCAACCACATGGCGGAATACCCAAAGGATGTTCCAAGTTCGAGGATCGTGGGATGCGCAAGACTGCGGGCCAGAATGTTGAGCAACTGCCCCGTATCTGGTCCGATGGAGCGCATGCGTTGATCCTGCCCACCGTCCCGTCCGCCCGGCGGCTCTACGCGCGGTCCTTCCCGCTCCGCACGCATCATCCGTTCGTGGTAGATATCAAGAACCGCGGAAAGCGCTTCGTCCATCATTCAACTCCCTGCTTCCATAAAACCGTTCCGGCTTCAGCTACGCTCGATAGCCTGCGCCGCCGCGTCCAGCGCGGCTGCGATCTTTTCAGCTGTCTCAGCCGCCAGATCGCCCTCTCTCAGACGCAAACGCATAGCTAGCTTGAGGTTTTCCATCGCCCGGATCACAGGAGCCGGTGCGTTCTCCCGTCCTTTGCCCTGCCGGCCCACACTGCGTGAGAGCACCTCATCCGCAGCAGCCTTGTTGGCGACGAGGAAAGCCTCGCCTTCCGGCGTGATGCGGTAGCTCTTGCGGCTGCCTTCCTCACTTTTGGCGACATAACCAGCGTCATCGAGCCAAGAGAGCGTGGGGTAGATGACACCGGGGCTGGGGGTGTAGCTGCCGCCGAATTTTTCCTCGATGGCGCGGATCAGTTCGTACCCATGACGAGGCTCCTGAGCGATCATGGTCAGGATGAGAAGGCGGAGTTCGCCATAATCGAAGAGACGCTTTCCGCGATGACCGCCACGTCCATGATGCGGACCACGGCCCCGTCCCTCAGGACGTCCGCCGAGACCACCCTCGGGGCGCCCCTCCCTTGGGCGACCACCGGCTTCACCGGTTTCAGGAGAGAAGAAAGAGTGACGGTGACGACCGTCTGCGTGTCTGTTTGTGTGTTTCATGACCACCGATATAGATCACGATATATCGCATATCAAGATATATCTGAAATTATATCGTAAGGATATGTAACAGCTCCACGCTCACCCCTCCCAACTGCAAATGTTGCAAAACAGAAACAGATATGATGCGCTGCCTCCGTCACTCTCGGTCCACACCTCACAGATGGATGCCTGCACGATTATGACTCTGTGTTTTCTGTCTCCTCGCTTCGCCCGGCGTGCCGTCACAGCCGCACTGATCGGTTTCGCCGTTACCCATACTGTCGTCCCGGCTCAGGCCGAGACGTCCACGCCTGTCCAACAGAACCTCCCCCTATGGCAGACCCTTCCGCCCACTCCCGTCGGACTGGAGCAGGACGCCAATGGTCTTCCTGTGCATGCCGGTCGTCTCAGGATCGAAGACGGTGCGCGCATCTATTACGCCGAAGCCGGAACAGGCACACCCGTCCTTCTTCTGCACGGAGGATTAGCCAACTCGGACTACATGAGCGGTCTGGCGCGCAGCCTGCTTGCGGCCGGTTATCGCGTGATTGTGGTGGACTCGCGGGGGCACGGCCGCAGCACACTGGGCAAGACGCCGCTGGGCTATGATCGCATGTCCGACGATGCGGTGGCGGTGCTGACGCATCTGAACATCGACCGCGCCGCCGTTGTGGGCTGGAGCGATGGCGGCATTCAGGGCATCGACCTCGCGCTGCGCCATCCGGACCGCATCACCCGCGTATTCTCTTTCGCCCCCAACATCACCATCGATGGCGTGGACACGTCAGCCGATCGCACGCCAACTGTGCATACATTCATTGAGCGCGCCGCAAAGGAATACGCACACCTTTCCCGCACGCCCCACGGCTACAAGCGCTTCCTCAAGACGGTTGAAGGCATGTGGGCGAGCCAGCCCAACTGGTCCGATGCACAGGTGGCCGCCATCACCACGCCCATGTGGATCGTCGATGGCGATCATGACGAAATGATCCACCGTCCCCATATCGAACATATTGCCCAGACCGTGCCGAATGCCGGACTTCTACTTCTGCCGAATGTGAGCCACTTCGCATTTCTTCAGAACCCGACGCTATTTTCCGAGACGGTCCTGAACTTCCTTGCCCTACCGACGCCCTGACACTCCAAGGCATCGTGACAAAACGGGATGCGCCTTTATCTCCAGAACAGAGGCGCATCCCGCAGTTCTTTCCACGCGGCCGGCAAAGATTTCAACGCTTTACGCCGTCGTTGTTCGCTCCACGCCACCAACTGTCCCGCCGCTGGCGCAAGCGCAACATTTTCCACATCCAATTCGTCCGCAAGCTGTGCTGCCACTGTCATGTCGTTGATCTCACCCAGCGCCTGCTGCAACCGCTTGCACTGTTGCAGACAGGCCTTGACCTGCCGGGACGGATAAAGACCAGCGAGATAGTCCACGGCGTAACGGAACTTCTTCAGACTTTTACGCAGAGAATGCAGGTCTTCCTCTGCAAGTTCTTCAATGCCATGTCCCCTGCGGTAAACCTTGCGCCATATCCTGTCCAGCAGATCCGGCGCAATGTCCGACAGGCGCTTCTTTGCGATATCCTCTTTCACAAAAGGCTGCTTTTCGGACCAGACCATAAGAGACAATACCAGTTCCGTCAGAGCGGAGCTTTCCAGCTCGACCTTTAGCGTTTCATGCGCCTTCCTGCGCCGGACTTCGGCCGCCTGCGCCAAAAGACCGTGCCATTCGTGCCCCTCCCCTGCGGGAAAAGCCGCCGGAAGTGTCTCGCTCACGAACACATCCCAGTCTCGCGCAGCACCGAGAATCCGGCCCAGCCGTTGCAGTTCCAGCGTAAATCGCTCGCTGCTGTGTGGCTCAAGACGTGGCGTAAAAAGCTGGAGAGCGGAGCGCAGTCGCCGGACCGCCACACGCATCTGATGCACGCCCTCCACGTCTCCCAGTCGCGCAGCCGGTTCATTGCCGACAAGCGTGCATAATCCAGAACCAAGAATGCGTTGCAGGCCCTCCGCGGCCGACACTTTCCGCTCCAGGACCGGCGTCTTCCCATGTACGGAAGCCGGCAATGTATCGGTTCGCAGGCGATACCCACGCTCAGCCTTGGTCTCGACACCCAGCCGCAAAGGCAGGGACATGACCAGTTCCAGCGCCAGTTCATGCAACGCCGCTGCTGAACCGCTCTTGATTTCCAATTCCAGTTCGCGGATCGGCTCCTCTGCCTGTCCCGCCCGCACCATCCCTTCGTCGAGGGCCACTTCCACCGTCGCACCGCTATGTGTGACAAGATGCTGTGTGCGCTCCACATCCGAGAGCCACACCGGTTCCAACTGCCCCACAAGATGCGACATCAGGCTTTCCGCGGGGGTGCCCTTGAGTCGTGCAAGCTCTGGCGTGTCGGTGGAAATGGGCCATTCCCATTCGCCCCGTTCAAAAAGAGATCCATCTTCCGAAGACTGGGTTTTCAGCGTCTGAACGAACCGTCCATCCACTTCCCGCACCCGCAGCGCGAAGCCTTTTCCACTCAGAAATAACGCAGCCGTATCGTAATAGGTCGTAATCTGCCGCTTGGTCACAGAAACTGTTGCGTGTTCCCGCAGCACAGAAGATGCCTCGATCAGGGAACGCGCCTCTGCTCCAAAAAGCAGTTTGATCTCGATTTCCGACGGTACGGCGTGGCTGTCCGGCATGACTTTCGCGCACGGCCCAGTAATCGGACCGCCCTCCCTGTGTTTCAGATCATCCTATCTCACAATCCTCTCGCATCCGCCCCTACATATCGTGTCAATGACTTGCAGTTTTCACTGGTCTCCCAACGAAAAAGGGCAGCCAATAACCGGCTGCCCTCTTCTAATGTAGTTCTTTTCGGTCACGTCTCACGCAAGATCGCGTACCTTTGGCTCACGTGCCCAATGCCGCTTCACGCCGACCTTCTCGAACTGATCGAGCGGCACCACACCGTCATCCTTCTTAACCCCAGCCCGATCCAGAATCACCTGCGTGCCTTTGCAGTGCGCAATGGTCTTGCAGTGGGAATAAGCATCCATGAACCACTGCACTGCCGCAGAATCATGAGTCAGTTTGGCTGCCTGATCGGGCATCAGAATGGAAATCACCGCGTCAAACAGGACCGAGGGTGATCCGGCAAGCAGTCCGTCAGCCTTGAGCGTGCCGCCGTTGACCGCAATACCCCCAACCTTGGGCGCCACCAGAACCGGCATGCCGCCCTCACTCTCGATCAGCCGCTTGAAACGATTGATCTCCTGAAGATCGGACCCTTCGGCAAACAGGATGGCGATGGAGCGACCCTGCATGGTGTTCTTTGCCTGCTTCTGGATGGAAAGGGCATCGGACGTGCCCCAATCCTGCGGCTCCCGCGCAGCCTTCGCTTTTGCCGGCAGATCCATGGCCAGACCGTCGGCCACGCGCTTGGCAAGGCTTTCATCCACATTGCGCAGGTTGGCGAGGAAGCGTTTGCGCACATGCTCAAGCTGCACCTTGGACAGTTCGAACACCATGGCCGAAGCAATATGTGCCTGTTCGCTCTCGGTCTGGGAGCGGTAGAACATCCGCGCCTGACTATAGTGATCCGCAAAACTCTCGGGCCGGATGCGCAGTTTCTGCGTCGGATCGTTGCGCTCCCCATTCTCGGGGAAGGTCACATACCCTGTCTCGGGACAGGCACGTGGGCCGCCTTCTTCACCCGCTTCTGCCAGACTGTTCGGCTCGTAATTTGCCCGTCCCACCGGCACCAATGTCTGCATCATCCCGTCACGCTGGAAATTGTGGAACGGGCATTTGGGCGCGTTGATGGGAATCTGGTGAAAATTGGTGGTCCCCAGCCGCGACTTCTGCGTGTCGAGATAGGAGAAGAGTCGCCCCTGCAACAGCGGATCGTTTGTAAAGTCGATGCCGGGAATGACATTGGTGGGCATGAACGCCACCTGTTCGGTCTCGGCAAAGAAATTGTCCACGTTGCGATTCAGCGTCATGCGACCGATGATCTGGACAGGGATTTCCTCTTCGGGGATCAACTTCGTCGCATCTAGAACGTCATAGGGCTGTTTTTCGGCCCATTCTTCATCGAACACCTGCACGCCCAGATCCCACTGAGGGAAATTGCCCTCACGAATGGCCTCGAACAGATCGCAGCGATGGAAATCCGGATTGGCACCGGCAATTTTCACCGCCTCATCCCATGTCGTGGACTCTATGCCCAGAACCGGCTTCCAGTGGAACTTGATGAAGTGCCCCTCTCCCTTTTCATTGACGAAGCGGAAAGTGTGGACACCAAACCCCTCCATCATGCGCAGGGACCGTGGAATCCCGCGATCCGACATGGCCCACAGAACCATATGCATACTCTCGGGCACGAGGCTCACGAAATCCCAGAACGTATCATGCGCCGAGGCTGCCTGCGGAAACCCGCGATCGGCTTCCATCTTCACACTGTGAACAAAGTCCGGGAACTTGATGGCGTCCTGAATGAAGAACACCGGAATGTCGTTGCCCACCAGATCCCAGTTGCCACTGTCCGTATAGAACTTGACGGCAAAGCCGCGCACGTCACGCGGCGTATCAATCGATCCCGCGCCACCCGCCACGGTGGAAAGCCGGGCAAACACCGGACAGGTCGCACCGACATGCTGAAAAATGGAAGCCTTGGTCAGTTCCGGTATCGCCTTGGTACACTCGAACACGCCATGAGCCCCTGACCCACGGGCATGGACGATACGCTCGGGAATGCGCTCATGATCGAAGTGAAAGATCTTCTCGCGGAGAATGAAATCTTCCAGAAGCGTCGGTCCACGCGCGCCGGCCTTGAGAGAGTTTTCGTTGTCTGAAATGCGATGACCGAAATTGTCCGTCAGATGCGCAACGCCATCCGAATGATCTGCGTCATGTGCGATATGTTGTTGTGGCTCACCGCCCGCACCAACGGCCTCCACCACTTTGGTCTTTCCGGCGCCCGGAGCGTGATCGTGCAGTGCGTTGTCGGTGCTGGGAGATGATTTTTCGTGTGACATGACGTTCTCCGGAAAATAAAATAGGGCGACGACCGGCGGCACCACGCACGAGAACATTGCCTCGGAGACCCGCCAGTTCATGCATGAGCGTCAGAACGCCATGCTGCAGTCTTCACCAAACGCCACGGACAGTGCCAGGTTGCGGTCACACCGTTATGTATCCCCTATGCCTGCACGACATGTCCTTTACGCTCAAAGGAAGAATCGGCCCAGTCATTGGGCGACGTAGCGAGAAATGGAAGACACACCCACATGTCGAGGGTCTCCGCCTGCCGGCTGATCTCCACGTCCAGTCCCGTATTCTGCCAGTTGATCGGATGGGACCGAACGCCGATCCCCGCCTCGAAATAACGGGCCCGGGCTGGGATATTTCCAACCGGCAGAATGCGGTCCAACAGCCGCTGCGCTCCCTGCGGAGAAACCGTGTAACAGCATATGCCGGCCAGTCCGAGCACCCGTATGAGCGTAGGAGACGACTCAGACTGCGCCGACAGAGCACTTTTTCCGTCCGCGGTTTCGTCAAACAACAGGGTGGCATCCGGCAGCCCCCCGCCCAGCCGCACACTCAGCGGCCAGTCCGTGTTCGCTCCCCAGAACACGGCGTCGCACTCATCATATTCCGCCATCAGAGCGCAGGCCCGCACATCGAAGTCCTCGCGCACGATCACATCGTCTTCCATGATGGTGAAGGGGACGTTTCGCGCCACCGCTTCCCGCCAGAGTGTGACGTGAGACATCAGAACACCCAGCGCCGGTTCCACATAGGTGTTCTCAGGAGCAATTACGCCCTGCGCCACCAGTTCAGGACGTGAGAGAGCCCAGCCATCCACGGCCGAAAAGACATTCACATCCGACAGATGCGGGTTGTTGCGAAAAAAAGCATCGCGCCGCCGACCATGTCGCGCCAGACTGATAACGTGTTTGTGAGAAAGCGTCATGACGGCAGGCCCGTGGGAAAGTTCGGCGCCACGCGCAGTGGGAACCCTCGAATGAGACCCACCCATGCCTTAATAAGGTTGACACTCCCTTTCTCCTTGCCTGTGGTGACGACATGGAAATTTCGCACGGACAGGCATTCACAGGCTCTCTCCGCCATGCTTCACTCTGCAACCGTAACGAACTGGCGGGATGCCCGCGTGTTCGATAGGAAACAGGAAAGCGCTCACATCGATGGATAAAATCATCGCCTCGACACTGCGAGCAGCCCTCTCCTTTCCGCAGATCAGATAAGGTCCGAACAGCATGTATCAGACGATCAATCCCTCAACCGGCAAGGTCGAGAAAACCTTTGAGCTGCACACCGACGCCCAGATGCTGGCCAAACTTGAGACGGCCCATACGCTGTGGCGCGATGACTGGCGGCACCGTCCCCTTGCCGAGCGCAAGGCGCTTCTCCTCAAGGTCGCCGAACTTCTCAAGAATGACCGCGAAGCCCACGCGCATCTGATCGGGCGCGAAATGGGCAAGGTGTTCGAGGAAGCGCTGGGTGAAATCGACTTCACCGTCTCCATCTTCACCTATTACGCCGAGAACGCCGAACGCATCCTTGCCCCGAAGGACATCGCGGTCGACAGCGGCAAAGCGACCGTCGTCAGCCAGTCTCTCGGCGTGATCTACGCTGTTGAGCCATGGAACTACCCCTATTATCAGCTCGCCCGCGTGGCTGCGCCGAACCTGATGTGTGGCAACACCGTCATGATCAAGCACGCACCGGGCGTGCCGCAATGCGCTGTGGCATTCGAGAAGCTGTTCCGGGATGCTGGCGCGCCGGAAGGAGCCTACACCAACCTGTTCCTGACCAATGAACAGTCCGAGGCGCTCATCGGTCGCATGGAAGTGCGCGGCGTGGCGCTGACCGGCAGTGAGCGGGCGGGCAGTGCGGTTGCCTCTCAGGCCGGCAAGGCGCTCAAGAAAAGCACCATGGAACTGGGTGGCGCGGACGCCTTCATCGTGCTGGATGACGCCGATCTCGACGCCGTCATCCCCAATGCCGTGTACGGGCGCTATGAAAACAACGGTCAGGTGTGCACGTCCGCCAAGCGCATGATCGTGCATGAAGCCATTGCGGACGAGTTCACCATCCGGCTGAAGAACGCCATCAGCGAATTCCGCTATGGCGCGCCGGATGAGGAAGGCGTCACCCACGGCCCCATGAGCAGCGAAGCCGCCATGAACCGCACGATCGAGCAGGTGGATCAGGCTGTAAAAGGCGGAGCCACTGTCGTCACAGGCATCGAGCGTCTCAACCGGGAGGGTTTCTTCCTCCGCGCAGGCATCCTGACCAACGTGACCAAGGACAACCCGGTCTATTATCAGGAAATCTTCGGTCCGGTTGCGATCATCCATCGGGTGAAGAGCGATGAAGAGGCCATCGCCCTTGCCAATGACTCGCTCTATGGTTTGGGCGGTTCCGTCTATACGCGCGACGTCAAGCGTGGCCGCGCCATCGCGGAAAAGGTCGAAACCGGCATGATCGGCATTAATGCTCTCGGCGGCCCCGGTGCGCAGCTTCCCTTCGGCGGCATCAAGAACTCCGGCTATGGCCGCGAGTTGGGTGAATTCGGGATCGAAGAGTTCATCAACCGCAAGCTGATCTATCAGGCGGACTAAGCATCGGATTTGTGGGAAGACGGTGAAACGCCGCCTTCCCACATTGCCTCTACCCGTTGACGATCATGCCACCGTTCACATGCAGGGTCTGGCCCGTAACGAAGGTGGAATCCTCGCTCGCCAGATACACATAGGCGGGACCAAGTTCCCACGGCTCGCCGGCACGTCCCATCGGGACACTCTTACCCAGATCCGCCACTTTCTGCGGATCGATCAATCCCCAGCTCGCCGGCTGAAGCGGTGTCCAGACAGGCCCGGGAGCCACGGCGTTCACCCGAATACCCTTATCCACAAGCTGAAGCGCCAACGAGCGTGTGAGTCCCATCTCGGCCGCCTTGGTCGTGGAATAGGCCACCAGCGCATCGTTGCCCGCAAAAGCATTGATGGATGACGTGGCAATGATGGACGCGCCTTTCTTCAGATGAGGTAGGGCCGCGCGGGTAATGTAGAAATATCCGTTGATGTTCACGTCCATATGGCGCTGCCACATCTCATCGGAAATATCCGTGAGATCCATGCTGACATATTGGACAGACGCATTGTTCACGACGATGTCCAGTCCACCGAACGCCTGCACAACCTGCTCGACCGCCTTGCGGCAGAAGTTGCTGGACGACACATCGCCTGCAATCGCCAAGCCCTTGCGCCCCTCGGCTTCGATAAGGCGCACCGTCTCATCCGCGTCTTCCGTCTCGTCCAGATAGACGATCGCCACATCCGCGCCCTCCCGCGCGAAATGCAGGGCCGCTGCCCGTCCGATCCCGCTGTCACCGCCGGTAATGAGCGCCTTGCGTCCTTCCAGCTTGCCGCTGCCGCGATATTCGGAACGAATATGAACCGCAAGAGGCTTCATCAGCTTCTCGACGCCGGGCTGATGATCCTGTTTTTGGGGCGGGATTTCGAGTGCCATGGTTGGGCTCCCTGTCAGTGGGGGAACGTCCCCTCACGCCAGCATGACGCCCGGGGCACACCCCATCCAACGAGAGCACGTCACCAGAGGTTCCGGATCGTTCCGGCTGCGGTCAGGCCTGCGCGCGCCGTAGGAAACGGAACAGCACGCTGCGTTCGGGCCGCGTGGAGAGCACGCCCACCGGCAGAACGGCCTCCCCATCCACCACCGAAATGGCAAAGAGCTGCACCATACGCGCCAGCACCAACACCGCTTCCGTCATTGCGAGTTGCGCGCCAATACACACATGCGGCCCCGCCCCAAAGGGAAGAAATGTGAAACGTGGGAGTTCGACGCCACCGAGAAAGCGGCTCGGATCGAACCGTTCGGGCACGGTCCACAACGCCGGATTGCGGTGCAACATCCACAGCGGCAGAAGGATCATCGCACCCTTGGCCACACGCTGTCCGCACAGTTCCGTGTCCGTGGTGGCTTCCCGTCCCGTCATGAAAGCGGGCGGGAACAGCCTGAGCGCCTCTTTCACCACAGCTGTCGTAACCGGCAGGTGCTCCAGTGCTTCCGCTGCCCCCGAGGGAGACAGATCGACCTCACGCACTTCTCGTGTCACGGCGTCCTGCCAGTCCGGCGCATGGGCCAGCAGCCACACCGCCCAGAACAGCGCCGTCGCCGTGGTTTCGTGTCCCGCCACGATCATGGTGGCGACCTCGTCCAGAACCGCCTGTCCGGGGACACCGTCTTTCTCTCCGAATGCCTGCGTCAACAGATCGAACAGATCGCGCGGGCTTTCGCCATCCTCGATGACGGGCCGCTCGGCGACAATTGCCTCAATCAATTTCACCCACCGCTTGCGAAAGCGGGCACGCCGCCAGTCCGCCACGCTCGGCACGGCGGACGACAGCAGGAAATCGGAAGGGCGTGGCTGGCCGATGCCGTTCATAAACCCCGTGACCATTTGCCGCAGGGCCGCGCCAAAAGAGGCACTTGTCATGGAAAACATCGTCACGGCAGCGATATCGAGCGCGAGTGTTTGTGTCAGAGCGAACACATCGACAGGGCGACACACTTCCACAGCGGGCAGGCTCGCATCTGCGCATGAGGCGATATGACGCGCCAGCGTCGGCACCACGCGTGGCGTGAAAGCGGGCGCCATTGCCTTGCGCTGCCGGCGCCACGTCTCGCCTTCGCTGACGAGAATCCCCTCCCCCACGATGGGACCGAGCACCCGCCGCCCCATGCGTAGGCGCTGGAAGCTGGCCGCATCCGTGGCCAGCACGGCCTGCACGGCGTCCGGCCCACTGGCCAGAATCAGCGAACGTCCCAGCGCGCGCAGACTGACCACCTGCTCCTGAAAGCAGCGTGACGGAAAAGCCGCAAAGCCATTACGCCTGAGACGTGTCAGCACGCCCAACCCAGACACATTGTCCGGTGCGGGCGCGGGCATGAAAGGGGTGAATGAAAGAGGCACAATGACAAGAGGATACTGCGCCTAGACACGCACGAGAATCGCACGCACGGGCTGGCAGCTCTCTCTTTGTCACATGACAGAACGGTGAATCCCGGCCGACACCAGGTGGCGGCGTCAGTGGATGACGCGGGGCGTCCTGCGGGAGCTGGCCAGTTCAAGTTCGGGACCGAAAGCCGGCCAGTCACCTTCCGCCAGCGCCTCCAGCGAAGGCGTAGGCAGGTCCAGTCGGTCCGCGTAGGTCCAGAGATAGGAAAATGCCTGCGTGACATAGGCGCGGGTTTCGGTGTTGGGCAGACGCTCGATATAGAGCAGCGGGTCCTCGGCCACGCCCGTGCTGGCTTCCCAATGCGCAATCGCATTGGGGCCAGCGTTGTAGCTGGCCAGCAAACGGATCAGATCACCGCCTGCGGGAGCGGCAGTAGCTACCGTGGTGGCATGCGCCAGATACCGCACATAGCGCTGACCGATCTCAAGATTGAGCGCCGGATCGTGCAACGCCTGAGGCATCGCCACGAAACGCTGAGCCTGACCGGTCACGAAATCCGCTGTCAGCGGACGAAGCTGCATCAGACCATGAGCCCCGGCACCCGAGACAGCGCCTGCGTCGAAGTTCGATTCCAGCCGCGTGAGCGCATAAACGAGCGCCGGATCCATGGTGAAGCCATGGCGCGGATGCAGGGCGGGAAGCGGCAGGTTCTCGCCATGACGCCCGGAAGCCTGCTCCATCGAATGAATGGAATCCGCCATCTCCAGCGCCAGATCGTTCAGTCCCGCCGCCTGAGCCACAAGCTGGAACGAGCGCGCCAGCGCGACATCCCCGGTGATACGCGGCCAGTAACGCCGCAGAGCCCGCTCAGCGCGCTCCTGTTCTCCCACCTGAAGAAGAGCGAACACACGCGGTCCGACATCGGTAGCGCCCACGGCTTCGACATCGATTTCCGTCAGCACCGGTTCGGATGGCGCCGCTTCCGTCGCCACTTCCAGTACCGCCTCTTCCACCTCAGGCTGACGCGCCACATGACGGGGATGACGATCGAGCAGACGACGCGCCAGAAGGCCGTAAAAACTCCCGGGCGCGGCAAGAGCGCGTTGCAGCCAGGGACGGATCGCGCCGCCTTCCCCAAGTTCCCGATGACCGCGCGCAGCCCAGAAACTGGCGGCCGAAATCAGTTCCGGCGTAGCCTGCGCGGCGCGCGAAACATCCTCGAACAGCGCCACAGCCTCCGCTTTGCGGTCGAGCGTCCACGCCGCAAGCCCAGCCACGTAAGCCGGCAGAGCCACATCGCGGTGGCCGCGTGCAAAAGCATCCCGCCCAATGTGAAGCGCCTCCTGCGCCTCACCCTGACTGAGAAGAAGCTGTGCAATCTCCCCACCAAGCTGCGCGGCGTAAGACGGCGTCATGCCCGGTGTCACAGCAATCAGATGCAGAGCGCTCTGCGCGCCCTTCACACCAAGGGCGGCCCGTTCCTGCACCGTACGGTCCAGAAGCGCGTTGCGTACAAAACTACGGGCGGAATTTCCTCCGATTCCAGCACGCGCGCCTCCTAGCATCGCCAGTGCGGGCGCGGGTGGCAGGGACGCCTTGTCCGTCAAAATGGACAGACGGCTGAAGATCGCCGGGGCGTCAGCCATGTCTGCATGGGCATGCAGCCAGCGACGCAGTTCGGCACCCGTGGGGTGATAGGAAGGATTAAGATAACGCTCGGCCAGCACATCGGCCAGCAGCGTCGTGTCCGTCAGACGGGTCGTGCTGGTCAAGGCCTCGGCAAAAGCACCTTGTCTCTGAAGGCGGAAGATCGACCGCACGAGCGTCGCCATTTCAGAAGTGAGCGGACGCGGCAAAGCCACGCCGCTGTCTTCTCCCGTCCCATCGACGGAAGGACGCGCCACGGCCATGGCCACTTCTTCACCGCCACGACCGGTGTCCTGCTCTTCGCTGTAGCCACGCTGTTCCCCACTGAAGGGACGCGACGCATCGTCTTCGCCTGCCGGGGCCGCAGCGCTCGCCGGTCGCGCCCCCGTAAAGGAAGCGCCTGTCAGAAGCGCAGCGCCAGCCAGCATAAACCGGGCGGCAATGGAATTGGATATTTGTCCGATGGCTCGCATGGTGGACGGCGGTCTATAAGTTCCCATTCCAAAAGGCAAGCTTTATGCAAATCACCAGAAACGAAGCCATGGGAAATCGCGGTACAGAGCCTTGAATTTACACTCATCTCATCCCCCGAAACCGCCTGTAACATTACAGTCTATTCCAGTGCTCTCGCTGCCATTATTCTGCCATTACGCTTGTTATCCCCGCTTCATCATCAAGTGTGACAGACAACAACAACAAATCGTGCCATATCTCCCGGCGAGCCCGCGCGCCCGCGCGCAACTGGAGAGGGTGCCGCATGGCCAGAGCGGGCCTCTGAGGCCCCCATGTCGTGTCCCACTGCGTGTCACGCCACTTCCCCCGCAACCTGAGCGGATTGGCCTGACTCCCGAACATCATCCGCACCGCGAGCCCTCCGCATAATAACAGGCGTTGCGGGCGGAAGAGGGAGATGCTCGCAAGAAGCAGAGGCAGACAGACCGCAACCTCCGCGGGAGAAGGCGGTCGGCCTCCTGGTGGACGCCACGGAATCGCGGACGCCACGACCAGTTCCTTCCGCGTCAGCCCGATCGACGCCAGCATCCGGTCGAGATACTGCCCCCCTACGCCTGAGAACGGGATTCCACTGCGGTCCTCATCCTCATCGGGCGTGTCTCCGATCACCATCACCCGCGCGCCCACCGGACCACGCGGCAGAACAGTCGTCGTCGCCGTGCTGCGCAGACTGCACCCGGAAAAACCGTCAATGGCCGCCGCCAACGCGTCCACCGTCTCCAACCCGCGCAGGAATCCAAGATCGGGCACGGACTGCGCTACAGGAAGGGGCGCCTGCGGCGGACGTGCAGCGGGACGCGCGGGCACCTGTTCGCCCTGCGGCTGCGCATCGACAGGGAGCGAACGTTCTCGCTCCTCGCGTGACTGGGCGAACCGGTCCTGCGGCTGCTCGTCCACAAGGACATCCACGCCCCACTCCATCTGGAGTCGCAGCAGGGCCGCCATCGCGCCACTTTCCGTCACATCCACGCGCATCCGCCTCTCTGCCTGCTCACTCCCGGCCACCTTCCGCCCAGCCCCACCGCCATCTCCAACGATCCACAGACGGCGTTTGGCCGATCACGCCACACGGGTTACACCTGCCCGACGCTCCGCCCGCAGGGTCACGCGCCATCGTCGAGCCGCTTATTCATAGGGTACCGTATCATCATGCCAAGCCGTCCGGTCCTGCCTGTCCTGTTGCTGGCCTCCCTCCTGTCCAGCACCGCACTCGCCGCCGGACACGCTGCCCCGACCACCACGGGCAAGACCGCCACCACGACAAACCTTCCCGAAGTGCCCTTTCCGGTGGACGCACCTGCTTTTCTGACCGGTCTCCTCGCCGCCCGCGCTGATGATTATGCCACGGCTGCACGCGCTTACACCGACGCGCTGAAAACAGATCCGAACAACACCGAACTGCTGCGCCAGGCTTTCTCGCAGGCCGCGCTCGCCGGCAGTCCCGAAGCTGTTGAACTCGCACGACGTACCGCACGCCTTCCCGGTGGCCGAACCATCATCACGGCTTTCGTGTTGGGCAATGACGCCGTGCTTCATGAGCGCTGGCAGGACGCGGCGGAAGCCTATCGCTCCGTCCCTGCCGATGCCCTCACCCGCATTCTGGCTCCGCTTCTTCAGGCGTGGTGTCTCACTGGCGAAAAAAAATACGATGACGCGCTGCGCCTGCTGACGTCTCCGCCCAGCACAAGCTCCCCCGCCTCTCCCTTCTATCTCGGCCATGCCGGTCTCATCGCCTCACTGGCGGGCAAAAACCAACTGGCCGGACAGTTCTATGAGCGGGCGAACACATTGCTTCAGGGTGGCGATCTGCTGCTAGTCCGCGCGCGCGCCAACTGGCTCTGGCAGAGCGGGCACCAGACCGAAGCCCGGGATCTGATGCGCAACGCCATCCGCCGCGATCCCGTTCTTTCCCTCGCGGAACCGGAAATGCAGGCCACGCTGGACACGGCGCCTGTCGCATCCGCCAAGGATGGCGTCGCGCATGCCTATATTCTTGTGGCCTATATCCTGCGTCAGCAGGCGCTACACGCTTCCGACACCAACGGCATGCAGCAGATGAACATCGCCTCCGCCATGATGCTGCGCATGGCGCTCACACTCGATCCATCGCTGGCCGTGGCCCGGCTGATGCTGTCCGAGATCGAAGACTCGATGGACCATCCCGATGTCGCCATCGCCACATTGCGGGTCGTGTCCCCCACCGACCCCCTGGCCCGCGTCGCCCGCTTCCGCCTCGCCCTGCTCGAAGATCGCGCAGGAGATCGCAACGACGCCCGGACGATTTTGGAAGGCCTCGCACACGATGCGCCGGATCTCGTGCTGCCCATTCGCGCGCTTGGCACATTGCTGTTCGAGACCAAGGATTACAGGGGCGCGATCACGGCGTTCGACAAGGCCATCGCCAATGCCCGTACCAGTCATGCCCTCGACTGGAGCCTCCTGTTCGAGCGTGCTGCCGCCTATGAGCGCACCGGCAACTGGCCCAAGGCCGAAGCCGACATTCAGGAAGCCCGCAAGATGGTGCCCGACGAGCCGATCGTCCTCAATTTTCTTGGCTATGGCTGGGTCCAGCGCGGCCAGCACCTGAAAGACGCCACGCAACTTCTCGAACACGCCCTTGAACTGGACCCCGAAGATGCCGCCATCCGCGACAGTCTCGGCTGGGCCTTCATCCGCTCGGGCGATCTCAAGCGCGGCACCGACCTTCTGGAACATGCCGCCGAGGAAACGCCGCTCGATCCGGAGGTGAACTATCACCTTGGCGTCGCTTACTGGAATCTTGGCCGCCACACCGAAGCCATCGACCAGTGGAACGTAGCACTCGGCCTTAAGCCCGAGCCGGATGATCTGGCCCGTATCAATACGGCCTTGGATTTCGCCAAAACGGCTGGTTCGGAAGCGAAGCTCTCCATTCAGGACGTGCCAGCTACCCCCTGATCGAACGGGTGCGATCTGCTTTCTTCTTGGGGCGGCGCATCACCTCTATGGAGACTGCCGCCGCTTCAAGGATGTGCTCGCGTGTCAGGCGGGCGCACAGATCCGCATCGCGGGCACGGCAGGCGTCCAGAATGGCCTTGTGTTCCCGATCCGTGACCTCCTTGCGCCCTTCGATCACCAGATGGCCGCGAATGTAACGGTCGAGCCGGGTGTGCAGGTCATCGATCATCTCGAACAGACGCGGTCGCCCCGCCGCCACATAGATCGCATTGTGAAACGCCCGGTTCAGCGCGCCGGAACGCCTCTGTCCGTCGGCGGCCGCCACGCCCTCGACAAACGCCTCATAGGCGTCTTCCACCTGAGCCAGTTGCACGCGTGTCATGTTGCGCACGCCATCGGCCGCCGCCTGCTCTTCCAGTAGCGCGCGGATGCGCGAGTATTCCTCGATATCGGCCTCGTTCATTCCCAGCACCATCGCACCGCGATTGGGTGGACTGATAACAAACCCTTCAGCCTCCAGACGCTTGAGCGCTTCACGCACGGGAATGATGCTCACACCGAATCCATTGGCCAGTTCGGCCTGCGGCAAGGCCTGCCCTGCTGGCAACATGTTCTCACTAATAGCGCTACGCAGAGCGTTACAGATCGTCTCCGCCGCCGTGCCATGACCGATTGCCGCAGCACGGGAAAAGAGGGTGGAGGGCAACATGACCGCGTTCCAGTCGTTGTTCGGGCAAAAGAGGGAAGCCCGATAGTAAGCCTCCCGCCTCAAGGAGCAAGCAGCCCTCACAATCGGGGGCATACTCCCATTGGAATATACTCATGAGCCTGCCGACAAACCTGCCTGCCCCATCTTATGGTTTCCAGTATGAGGCTCATTCACATCATCTATAATATAACATCTTGCAGATAATATATTTCCATGACATGAGACGAAAGTCATTGTGATATCGGAACCAGTTGCCCGTCCCCTCGGCGCGAGGACCGGACCGGCTTTTCGGAACGCACGCCCATGCTCTCCACCGTCACGTCTTCGCCTGATTTCTCCTCCCGCTCGCCCCTGCGCCAAGCGATTGTCGAGGCTTTCCGCACACCCGAAGCCGAGTGCGTGGAAAAGCTGACACCCGCGGCCACTCTCTCGAACGAGGAAGAGCGCGCCACCGCCACTGTGGCCACCCGGCTGGCCGAAGCCCTGCGTGCGCGCCGCAATCCGGGGCTGGTGGAAACACTGGTGCAGGAGTTCTCGCTCTCCTCTGCCGAAGGCGTGGCCCTGATGTGCATGGCCGAAGCCCTGCTGCGTATCCCCGATGTGGCCACCCGTGACGCGCTGATCCACGACAAGATCGGTGAGAGCGACTGGCTGGCCCATGTCGGACGCGGCAAGCCCATGTTCGCCAACGCCGCTGCCTGGGGACTAGCGCTGACGGGCCGCATCATCGGCGATCACGATGAAAAGAAACTGACCGGCGCACTGATGAATTTCGTCGAGCGCAGTTCCATGCCGGTCGTGCGCAAAGCCGTGGACGCCGCCATGCGCCTGATGGGCGAGCAGTTCGTCCTTGGCCAGACCATCGAACAGGCCCGCAAGAACAGCGCAAAACTCGAAGCCCTCGGCTTCTCCTATTCTTATGACATGCTGGGAGAGGCCGCCTTCACCGCGCAGGACGCGGCCCGCTATCGGCAGGACTACATCAACGCCATTCACGCCATCGGCAGCACCGCCAAGGGCGCCAATGTCTATGAGCGCCCCGGCATCTCCATCAAGCTGTCCGCCCTGCACCCCCGTTATGTCCGCGCCCAGCGCGACCGCGTGATGACGGAACTGCTGTCTGTCGTGCAGGATCTGACGCTGCTCGCCCGCTCCTATGACATCGGCATCAACATCGATGCCGAGGAAACCGAGCGCCTCGACCTCTCACTCGATCTGCTTGAAGCCCTGTGCCACACGCCGGGGTTGGAAGGCTGGAACGGCATTGGTTTCGTGGTGCAGGCTTATGGCAAGCGCGCGCCGTATGCGTTGGATTTCATCAGCGACCTTGCGCGCCGCACCGAACGCCGCATTATGGTGCGTCTGGTGAAAGGAGCTTACTGGGACAGCGAAATCAAGAAGTCACAGGTTGAGGGCATGACGGATTTCCCCGTCTATACCCGCAAATGTCACACCGACATCAGCTACATCGCCTGCGCCCGCAAGTTGCTGGCCGCGCGCGACGTGATCTTCCCGCAGTTCGCCACCCACAACGCCCGCACGCTGGCCACCATCTACACGCTGGCCGGGCCGAACTTCGAAGTTGGTTCCTACGAGTTTCAGTGTCTGCACGGCATGGGCGAGACCCTCTACAAACAGGTGGTCGGGCCCGAAAAGCTCAACCGTCCGGCACGCATCTATGCCCCTGTCGGCACGCATGAGACGCTGCTGGCCTATCTGGTGCGCCGTCTGCTGGAAAACGGGGCAAACTCCTCCTTCGTGAACCAGATCGGTGACGGCAGCATTCTGCTGACCTCTCTGATCGAAAACCCGATTGATGTCGCCCGTCGCTACACACCCTATGGCGCGCCGCACACCGAAATCCGCAAGCCCGCCGACCTGTTCGCCCCCGAACGCACCAATTCAGCCGGTCTCGATCTGGCCGATGACCGCGTGCTGGAAGAACTCGCCACACACATCGCAGCCGCACCGCAGATCTGGACAGGTGGCCCCATCGTCAATGGTGAGACCACCACCGGCGCGGGCATCCCCATCACCAACCCAACCGACCGCCGTGACGTGGTGGGCAGCGTGACATGGGCCACGCCCGAGATCGTCACCAAAGCCGCAGATGCTGCCGAGAAAGGCGCCGCCGACTGGGCAGCTACGCCACCCGCACGCCGCGCCGAGAGCCTCGCCAAAGCCGCCGATCTTCTGGAGAAACGCCACCCGCTGCTCATGGCGCTTCTGGGACGTGAGGCAGGCAAATCCCTGCCGAACTCGGTGGCTGAAGTGCGCGAAGCCGTGGATTTCCTCCGTTATTACGGCGCGACCGTCGCCCGCGAGTTCGACAATGCGACTCACAAGCCACTGGGCATCGTGACCTGTATCAGCCCATGGAACTTTCCACTGGCGATCTTCATCGGCCAGATTGCAGCAGCGCTGGCGGCCGGCAATGTCGTGCTGGCCAAACCTGCCGAAGAAACACCACTGATCGCCGCAGTTGCCGTCGGCATCCTGCACGAAGCGGGCGTTCCCGTCTCCGCGCTGCACCTGCTTCCGGGTGCGGGCGAGATCGGAGCCGCCGCAGTGGTAGATGCACGTGTCATGGGCGTAATGTTCACCGGCTCTACGACGGTGGCACAGATCATCAACCGCCAGCTTGAAGACCGCCGCACGGCGTCCGGACAGCCGGTGCCGTTCGTGGCCGAGACGGGTGGCCAGAACGCCATGATTGTGGATTCCTCCGCACTGGCGGAACAGGTCGTGGCGGATGTTCTCGCTTCCGCGTTCGACAGCGCGGGCCAGCGCTGTTCCGCGCTGCGCATCCTGTGCGTGCAGGACGACTGCGCCGATCGTGTTCTGACCATGCTGCGCGGCGCGATGCAGGAACTGCACATCGGCAATCCTGCCGTACTCTCCTGCGATGTCGGTCCTGTCATCACAGAAGAAGCCGCAAGTGGCATCACGGCGCATGTCGAGGCATTCCGTCACCGCGGCGCGTCTATTCTGTCTCTCGACCTGCCCGAAGACTGCGCCCATGGCAGCTTTGTCGCCCCGACGCTGATCGAGGTGAACAGCATTGCCGAGATCGGTCCCGAAGTATTCGGTCCGGTCCTGCATGTGCTGCGCTACCGCAGCGAAAAGCTGGACGACCTGCTGCATGACATCAACGCCACGGGTTACGGCCTGACATTCGGCCTGCACACACGCCTCGATTCCACGGTGAACACCGTGTTGGCACGCATCGATGCTGGTAATCTCTACGTCAATCGCAATACCATTGGCGCGGTGGTGGGCGTGCAGCCCTTCGGTGGTCGGGGCCTGTCCGGCACCGGACCGAAGGCCGGTGGACCGCTCATTCTTCGCCGCTTGCTCAGCGAAACGCCAGTCCTGAACGTGGCGGGTCAACACACCCCGACGACCGCCATGACGACGTGGACCGACTGGCTACGCGGCAAAGGGGAAGCAAACGCCGCTGATAGTGCCTCCGCTTGTGCGAACTCATCCCCACTGGGAGAAGAGCGCATCCTCCCCGGTCCGGTGGGTGAACAGAACCTCTACCGTCTGACGCCACGCGGCAATGTTCTGTGCGTGGCCACGACACGCGCCGGACTGTTCGCGCAGATTTCGCTGGCACTCGCGGGTGGCAACACTGCGCTCGTGCTGGCTGAACGCACACTGACGGACTGGATGGTCTCCCTGCCCGACAGCCTGCGGAGCGCGATCCGCCCAGTCGTGGACGCCACCACTCTGCCCTGCGCCATCCTGCTTGGTGAGGAAGATAATGAGGCCTTCCGCGCCGCCCGCAAGGCGCTCTCGAATGGAAACGGTCCTATTGTCCCGGCATGGCTCACGGGCAAGGTGTTACCATCCATTGAGAGTGTTCTGGAAGAACAGTCTCGCAGCATCAACACAACAGCGGCCGGTGGCAATGCGAGCCTGATGACGCTGGGGTAACTCCTCTTCCATTGATTACAAGGAACAGTCCCGGTGTTTGCGCACCGGGACTGTTTTAAGGCGTTCTATCTTCCACAAATACGGTAGATTTTATCTCAGAAGTCTACAATGAGCTAAAAACCAACTATCATTCAATAGAAGACACAGACGTTTCCGTCTGATTATTATAGACTGACACCTTCGACCTATCGGCTGTCGCTCATCCAAGGCAGCCGCTGCGGCTCAAACCCCAGAACCTCTTTGGCTTTTTGATTGCATGCACCATCAAGGTTGTTCTGATAATAAATACTTTCTTCGCCCATCAAGGAGAAAGCCTCTTTCTCATCAAGGTAATGGGGAGCGGTGGCTCCAATCCACTTTGCATAGGCAGGTAACCACTCAGATAGCTTTGTCGGCTGGTCATCGACAACATTATAGATACCGGCAGGAGCCGTTAGAGCCGTCACTGTGGCGTCCGCTGCATCATCCACATGAATGAAAGAAAATGTGCTGCTTCCAGCACCGACAATAGAAACTTTACCTTTATGAAGATGATCGCTGAAAGCACCGTCTGGCCAATACCAGGTGCCGGGGCCATAAAAAAATCCATATCGAAGGGCGATGCCTTGCAAAGAAGACGTCCCTAAAACCCGTCTTTCCAATTCTGCATACATGCGAGCACTCTCACCGATATGGCCGGGAGCCAAGAGTTTAAGTGGCGATGCTTCCGTCACCAGCACATGCCCTCCATCCAGATAGAAACCACAGGATTGCTGGATATAGCGTTGTACGTCACAGGCATGAGCAGCATCCAATAAGTTCTCGCCGCCCTGCAAACGCAGTTTTCGGTCTGCTGGTAATCTTTGCGGTAGATCGAATGGACTGCGTGGAAGCGATGTCAGTTGGTCGATCACAGCATCCGGTCTGATAGCCCCAAGGATAGTGAACATCGCGTCTCGAGCAAGAGCGTCCCCTGCGACAGAATGTGCTCCAAGGCTTTGGATAACAGCCAGACTTTCGGGGCGATGCGCCATGCCCCACACCTCATGACCTGCATCCAGCAGGCGAGTGATCAGGGGACGCCCCAGCGCTCCACTTGCTCCCGCAACAAAAACTTTCATAACCGCAGCTCCTAGTTCAGTGAACAGGAAAGATAAAAGGGACCAATTTGTCTTTCACGAAAAATGCAAGGAACTCGGCAGGCTCTGTCTTGCTGGCATTTTGCCCCAGGAGATGGACGTCGTCCGGTCCCTCAAAAAAGGTCTGTCCTTCATGCAGAGTGACAGGCGCCTGACCTTTAACCTGCATGGTGATGGCGCCTTTCAGCACATAAACGAATACCGAAGCATTATGCCGATGGATCGGATCAGACTCTCCAGGGGCGTAATCGACCCTCAACATAGCCCCCTCCTTTCCCGGAATGCCTTTCAGGTCATGAACAAGCAGAGGAGTAACCTTTGTCGCGGCATGAACAGTGGACGTACAAAAACACATGGCCATTACGCCAAGTGCGATAAATTTATGCATTTTTTCGTCTTTCCTGATGCGGAGACAGACCTCGCGACTAAAGAACGTCCGATCGTCTTCGTTGTCTGACTTTTCTGACCCGACGTGTCTGAGCACGTTCGTCGAGCCAAGACAGCACTTCCTTTGGAAACGGAGGAGGCACTTTTGCCTGCATGGCCTGCGCCAGATCGGAGAGAGACGTTTGGGCCAGTTCCTGTCGCATGACCTGTTCCGCTCGCAGCATCACCGCGTGAATGCTGCACACACCACGTTTTGTCCATGCTGGCGGGCTATCATTGAACAGAACACATCGTTCCCGAATTTCCTGACAATTGAAGAGACTTTTTCTGCCTTCCACAGCGTCGATAGCCTCCAAAACACTGATCTGGTCGGGCGCACGCGCAAGCCTGTAACCACCTCGCAAACCTTCTGAGGCTTCGAGGATACCGGCCTTTTCAAGCTTCGGCAGTAATTTGGCGACAAAAGCCGCAGGGATGTTTTGCAACTCCGACAAATCGAGACTGCTGACAGGCTGTGGATTGTTCACAAGCCAGAGCAGGCTGTGGAGAACATATTCAGTGCTTGCGCCATAAAGTGACATACGCAGACCTTATAGGTCCGCGTTTATATTCGCAACTCTTTGATTGAAGATGACCGAAAGGACATCCTGCTACTCAAGGACAGATCATTATTTTATCTTCCTGCATCATTATATTTTCCAAGATTGTACCGCTCCCCCTCACACACCATCACTCACACTGAGCGCTCAATTACCCTTACCTCATCGCCAACCCGGATCATGCCCGGCTTTTCCACCAATGCGTTTTGTCCGAACATCACGCCCCCCGACGCACGGCGAAACCCAGCAAGAGCTTTCAGCGGCTGCCCCGGCTCAGGCATTCCACCCGTATCCTGATCAATGGTAGTGACCACACAGCGCGAGCACGGCTTCACCAGACGCAATTCCACATCGCCTACGCTAAGACGCACCCATGCATCCTCCTCCCACGCGGAGGCGCCGGTGACGACAAGATTGGGACGAAATCGCGCCATAGGTACCGGCATGGCAAGGCGCGTATTCAGATCAGCCAGAGACGCTTCCGTGCAAAGAAGCACCGGAAACTCGTCCGCAAAGGAGACCGGATAGTCCTGTCCCTGCCAGTTGCGCTGACGCGCGGTCCTCGGTTCGGCCATAAAAACCAGCCGACATGCGCGCCCTAGATGAGCACTGAGCCACTCCGCCACCTCGTCGCCCGCATCGCATCCCCGCACGGTGTCGACCCACACCCGTACATCCCGCTCTTTGCCGACAGGATATGGCACGACGTGTTCGGTTCCATCCGCATGTTTGAGCGTCACTCCCGTCTGGCTGGGATGAGCGGCGATCCGTGCCATGGCCGACATCGTGCGCTGCGTGAGGAACTCACCTTCCGGCGTCACCACCAACCATCGGCGATCGTTGAGCGGCCCCCATGTCTCCAGTTCCAGTTGCTCCAGCGACAAGGCGTGCAAGCCCTTGACGGGATAAATATGAAGCGACGCGATATGCAGCATGAAGACTCTTTCCTCTGACAACAAAGAGTATGCAAAATCACCTTTATGCTGCGCTGCTGCTCAAAAGCGGCATTTCGGCTTTTTCAACGGCAACGCTTTCTACCCATTTGCCATCTCCCAGCCGCAGACTGAACATTTTTCCCGGCATCTGTGCGGTCAAACGCAGGCTTTCGCATTCAGCAGGAATGTCAAAAACCCCAAAGATCATGTCACGAAAAACACGCTGAAAAAGCAAAGGAACGAGCCTTCCATCTCCATTCCCGTTTTCCACACGCAGGACGTGAATGAATCGCGCGTCCTGCGCCCCCACCAGAAGACGACTTCCCTTCCGAAGTGGAGGCAACGTCACCTCGACCCATTCGCCGGACTGCATGTCATGCGCCTGATGCTCGTCCCAGTTTGGCAGATCGGAAAGACAAGCGGCTGGAAAACCATGCTCACGACTTCCTCGCACACGCCATTTTTCTTCGGCCAATCGGTTCGTTCCATGAAGAAGAGAGAGCGTTTCACTCTCCAGCAATGAACGAGCATCTTCCAGTATTGCCTGCGCACGATCACGGGAAGACTGAATATGCGGAGAATTATACAGGCGCGCAAAAACCTCGAAATCCCGAATAGTGCGGGCACGAGTACGTGATCTGCCCTCCCTCACCTCCTTTTCCGACCACAACGAATGGTAATCCTGCTGGAAATTACGAATCATAAAACTGCGATTCATGGACGTGACCGGATGGACGATATCCATTCCGATCATGCCATCCAGTTCGGCGACAGCATAAGGTGGTGACCAGTCGTAATGATCGAGCCCGCGACAGACCGTATCGAGCCGCGCCCACTTCATTCCCGCCCGGATAGGTTCATGCGCCATGACAGCTTCCGAAATAGGCCATGTCGACAGTTTCCGACGCTGCTGAAGCGCCGTCATATTCAGACGCCGCTGCAAGGTATGGAGGAGCGCCCTGCGGGAAAAAAATGAAATACAGAATAGCCCTTTATTGATATAGGTATCGTCATCATAATATCCGGCACAGGTACTGAAATGACTCCACTGTTCCGGAGCGTATAACTGCGGCTGGAAAATAAGCTCCAGACCCTGCTCCCTCATTTTTCGCATGATCGGCGCCAGAGGCATGTTTACCGCCACGTCGCTTTCGACAAAACAGAAAAAATCGTAATCCGGATACTTCAGGACAAACAGACTGTGCTGGTAGTCCGCATTATACCAGAACAGATTGACCCCCCCGTCATGCGTTCCAGATAATCCCAGATCAAGAGCATCCTGATTGGTCACAAAAAACATCCGATCATGCGTGCGAATGTCTTCTGGCAGATCGTCACCATAGGTGCGATCATAGAGAATGAAGAAATCGGCTCCTACGGCCAAAGCACGGCATCGACGGAAATTATGATCAACCGCGTCATCCCATCGATAAACTTTGAATACCACAGCATATGTCATGAACAGATCATCACTCTACATTGGAAATCCGTCCAACATGCATGGACAGATGATCGTCTTCCGTGATGGCCATCAAGGACATTTTTTAAAATTCTCGCAAGCCATTTCTGGTTTTCTCAGACCCAATTCACACACCAAACGATCACACCTCAGCCAGATGTCCCGTGCGGACTCACAATTCCGTTACTTCTATGACGCCTGATATTTTTTGTCGTAAGGAACCTTAAACGAAAATTTACGTTTAAAAACTCCTAGAAACTGCCGCCAACGACAGCGAAGGATGTCGTGACCATGATACCTTTTATTTCCGTCAAGACTCCTGCGTTTGCATCTCTCATCGACAGTCTCCTCGAAATAGAGCAATCCGGAATCCATAGTAATTATGGACCCAAAAACACTCTATTCGAGACCCGACTCCGCGATCTCTACTTCAATGGTACCGGAAATTGCCTGACGGTCTGCAACGCGACCATTGGTTTGATGATCGCCATGAAGCATGTGGCCCGACAAAGACAATCTTCATCGACTCCTCGCTATGCACTCATGCCTTCCTTCACCTTCGCCGCCGCAGCGCATGCGGCTCTTTGGGCCGGCTATACCCCGCTCTTTTGTGATATCGACCCCGAGACATGGGCTGCCTGCCCGGTTTCCGAATGTCGGTTGATCGAGCGTTACGGAGACTCAATCGATCTGATTGTCCCTTACGCCACCTTCGGGAATGGCATCGACCTAAATCATTATGAGAAACTGCACAAGGAAACCGGAGCGGGTATCGTCATTGATGCCGCTGCCTCTCTGGGCACTCTGGACGAAAATGGGCATGGATTTGGCACCGGGTTCGCCCATCCTGTTGTCTTTTCCATGCACGCCACCAAGACTTTCGGCATTGGAGAAGGGGGCGTCATATATTGTGCAAATCCGGACACCATTGCCGCTCTTCGCACAATGGGAAATTTCGGTTTCGGTTCCCCACGCAGCGCGACAAACCATGGCATAAACTCGAAAATGACCGAATTCGCGGCGGCCATCGCTCTCGCCTGCCTGACCACGATGGAAGAAGTCGCCAACCAACGGGCCGCTCTGGCCGAGATCTATTGCTGCTATCTTCCTCCCGGATTGGAGACACAGCAACCATGGGGACGCCGCCGTTCCTATCAGTTCATGCCCGTGCTTCTGCCCGAGGGCTGCTCACGTGACGAAGTCCGTGCAGCACTAGACGCCCTGAATATCGGCACCGGAGCATATTTCTCGCCCCATCTGATGCAACAACCCTATTTCGCACAGATCTGTACAGCCGACGACCTGAGCACAACCAATAATGTGGCCGACCGTATCCTTTCACTTCCTCTGTGGACCGATATGACACCCGAGATGCCGCGCAGAGTGTGCGAGGCCTTGCAGCCGCTTGTGACTCTTCCTGGAGCGGCAACGACACAGGTGGCCGCATGACCGGAACAAGCTCTATGCCAAAACATTCCGACAATACCTTTGGTCTTCTTATCATAGGCGCTGGACCCGCTGGACTTGCTCCGCTTCTGGCTGCGGCCCGCAACGATCTTTTCCCACACGTGCTCTCCACCGGTGTCCTGCTGGTCGAGCGGGCGCACGAACCGGGGGCGGGGCGACTGGGAAACTATGTCATTACCTCGGACAGTTCCGCCGACACCTTTCTCTCCTGTGTGCGAAACTCCCCAGTGCCTGAACTGGCAGTTCTGGCTGAAACGTCTTTGGCGAAAGAAGTCGCAGCTTATGGGGCGGACTGTGTGCCTCTTGAGCTTGCCGGACGCTTGATGGCTGAAGTGGGCAAGGTCATGGCCAATCTGATCGCCCGTTCTCCTCATGGCCGGGTGGCTATGGGAACGGAAGTGGATCGTCTCGATGAGAATGAAGACGGGTCATGGACGGCGCAGTTACGCAATGTCCAGACAGGCCGCACGGAAACGGTAAAGGCCGCCAGCGTTCTCGTCGCCACAGGCGCGACGCAAGAACCTGCGCGATTGCGACATCTCCCTGTCGGGGGCGCTCCGCTTCTCCCACAATACGAGAACAAGCTTATTCAATCGGACGAATTTCTCAGTCATGACGGTTTCGCCCGCACGATTGCTACACTGACCGCCATGGATAGCCCCAAGGTCGCCATTGTGGGGGGCTCGACAAGCGCCATGTCCTGTGCACGACAAATCCTTATCGCACTTGAAGGACACACTCCGCCCGTGCACGTCACCCTGCTGCACCGGCAACCCATGACCATCTTCTATCCCGGCCGAGACGCGGCGCACGCGGATGGCTATACCAGTTTCGACGAGCGCGATATCTGCGCTCTCAGCGGTTTCGTGCACCGCTTTGGCGGTTTCCGGTTCGAATCCCGCATTCTCGCCCGTCAACTTCTCGGTGTGGGCGACGCGCCACCGGAACCGCGCATGAGCCTCCACCAGCTTCGGGAGGGAAACGATGCCGAAGCCCGGCGCATTCTGGACGACGCCGATCTCGTCATTGCCTGCCTGGGCTATCGCCCCGCTGCCATGATCATTCGTGATCGGACCGGCATCCCTCTCCCGCTTGCGGCCCAAGAAGAAGGCCGTCCGCTGGTGAATGATGCCTGTGAGGTTATCGCCGCCGATGCCACACCGATCCCCGGCCTGTTCGGTATCGGGCTGGCCTGCGGTTATCGCCCACCGATCGAAATGGGAGGTGAGCGCAGTTTTTCCGGTCAGGTGAATGGTCTGTGGCTTTGGCAGAATGACGTCGGGCTGATGCTGATCCGGCGCCTGCTGGCGTATTCCGGCAACCTGCCACCAGAGGAAGCTGCCCATGCAGCCTGACGCTCTCCAGAAGGAAAGCTATTCGAAGGAAGCCCGGGCTTTTGACGAAAGCTTCCTCACCAATCCCTGCCGTCGCGCCTATGACCTTCTGGGATGGCAGGCGGTCAATGCTCTCACTCTGCCCGCGCACGCCCGCATTCTCGATGTGGGATGCGGGACAGGACGCTGGTGCGAGCGTTTTCTGGATCAGGGACATACCGTCACAGGCATCGAGAATGCCCCCGGCATGATCGCCACCCTGCATGCCAAGGAACTCGGTCCACGCTTTACCCTTCTTGCGGGCAACATGGAGGAGGTCATCGTGCCGCCCGGAAGCGCCGATCTCGCCGTCGCCATTGGATCGATCCAGTACTGCACCGATCAATCCCGCATCATCGCACGCCTGTTCGAGTGGCTCACACCCGGCGGACGGGTTGCTGTGATGGTGGATTCCCTTATCTCTCTTGTCTGCGGATGCCTACAGACAGAGCAGCCTGAAAAGGCTCAGCACGTTCTCGACACACGCGAGGGATCGTTCACGTCCGACGGCGTGACAACACGCCTTCATCTCTATGACCGAGAGAGTCTGAAGGCAGCCTTCGCGAATGCCGGTTTCGTGGACATCGCGTGTCGTGGGCTGGTTGTGCAGGGCGCAGCACTCGGTCGTGATGGCTGCGCGACCGCCATGCGAGCGGATGAAGACGCTTTTCTCTCCCGCGACGCGGCGCTAGCGGACCATGAAGTCATGGCCGATTGCGGCCTGCATCTGTTGCTCACCGCGCGCCGCCCCTGAGAACAGGGCAACAAAAAAGCCCTTCCAGAAATCAGGGAGGGCTTTTTCAATAAGGTCAGGCTGTGACTGACTTGCGTGAGAATATCGTGGCCAATCCATAGCACACGACCGCCGTGCCCAGAGAGGCAAGCGCTGTCATGCGT
Source organism: Acetobacter estunensis (assembly GCF_019083805.1). GTDB lineage: Bacteria > Pseudomonadota > Alphaproteobacteria > Acetobacterales > Acetobacteraceae > Acetobacter > Acetobacter estunensis_A. The sequence goes on along the minus strand of NZ_JAHRDV010000006.1, from coordinate 192,716 downwards.
TCGGACGGATTGGCCAGCATTGCCAGAAAGACCAGCACCACTCCGCCAATCGTGATGTAGTTGCACAGCGGAAAGAACGGCAGAGAGAAATCCGCCTTTTCCGTCCCTATCCGACGCGCGGCATTACGCACGACGATGTAGGACGTGGCGATCAGGCAGTAGATGAGCAGGATCAGCCCGCCGCTACAGCTCAGAAGAAACGCAAAGATCGTCTGCGGCGCAAGAATGGAGGAGAAGGCCACCAGCATGCCGGCCACGGAACTGACCGTGATGGCCATGCGGGGCGCTTCATTGACGGACGCCCGTGTCAGAAAAGCCGGAGCATCTCCCTGATCGGCCAGTTCCGTCAGGATGCGTGACGTGATGTACATGCTGGAGTTGAGGCAGGAAAGCACAGCACTCAGCACCGCAATACGCATGATGAACGCCGCTCCCGGAATCCCCATCGCCACCATGGCCGCCACGAAGGGGGATTTGCCCGGTACGATGGCTGTCCATGGCAGGATCATCAGGATCAAGCCCACGGCCGCCACGTAGAACAACGTGATACGCACGCCGAGGCTGCGTGTCACACGCGCCACGTTCTTACCCGGTTCCGAAGATTCGGCGGCTGCCACAGTGGCAATCTCCGAGCCCATCATCGTGAAGAGAATGGTGGGAATGATCGACAGCAGCGCGATGACGCCATGTGGGAAAATCCCGCCATGATGCAGGACGTTCTGAGCCACCGGCACCCCTGGCCCGAAAACATGCAGCACATAAAGAATGCCCAGAACCACAAAGGCGACAATGGTGAACACCTTGATGCTGGAGAGCCAGAACTCGCACTCACCGAAAATGCGCGGGGCAAAGAAATTGACGATCTTCATCGCCACCACGAGACCGACCGCCAGCACCCAGGCCGGGGCGTTGATCCAGTCCTGAAGAAGTAGTGCACCGGCGATCGCCTCGCTTCCCAGCACCACAACCCAGAAGAACCAATAGAGCCAACCCGAGGTAAACCCGATCCGGTCACCATGCGCCGCGCGGATATATTCAACGAACGATCCACGTCCCGGATCCGCCACCACCATCTCGCCCAGCATACGCATGATCATGATGATCAGCAGACCAACGAGCAGAAAACCCAGCAGGATGGCAGGCCCTGTGGCAGCGATGGCAGCACTGCTTCCCACAAAAAGACCCGCCCCGATCGTGCCGCCCAGAGCGATCATGGCGATGTGCCGATTACGCAAGCCGCTGGGTGACGGGACCGCCGACGTGGAATTCTGTTCTGGCATCAAAACATCCTCTGTTGCTGCATCATGTGCTGCTTGTGCAATGAATATCCCCACAAATCCATCAGAAATGTTTGTAGAAATACGCCTCCATGACCCCTGCCGTGCCATGAATCGGAGGCATTGGCTCGCTTCCCGGCACGCCGGATTTGGCTAAAGCCCGCCCTGACGGCCCTGCGAAGGCCACGCCACCGGCCAGTGCACCGGAGGTGTTGGCATCGAACATATACTCAGCCGTGAAATCGACTTCGTCCGAAATATGGCGATTGGTGGACGCCTTCAGCCCCATCCCTGTGGTGTGAATCAATGACAGATCATAAAAATGCACACCCACCTTGAGTTCATCGTCCTTCTTGAACAAATGCACCGGAGGAATGCCTGTCAGATCGATCTGATGGATTTCAAGATCCGACAACGGTGCGAGATACATGCCGACAATTTCACCTGGCCAATAACCGCCATACGTGTAGCGACGTCCGTCATAGAGAAAGAACGTGTCGTAGCCCCGCTTAACCGTGCCGGTAGGATTTTTATTTCCACTGAAACGAGTATAGCGATAGAAAATATGCGGTTTCCACGGCAACATCGAGAACGTGTAACCCGGTTCGAAAAACATTCCGTAGGCTTCTACAGATTTATAACCATTACCCGAATGGCGGTTTTCCTCCGCTACGAAGTCACCGTAGAAAGTAAAGTTCTTGGAGATGCCAAGCTGCTTGATCGGTATGGGTTTACCACCCCAACTCAGGGCTGCCACGTTCATGCCATTACGATCCGCACGGGACGAATAATCGTATGTGGACGAGATATTGGCATCGCGCACGTGAAAGTAAGTCAGCGTGACATAAGCCTCGCGATCCTCATATACGGAGCTGCCTTTTCCACCCGGCTTGTTCCTGAACCACGTTACATCGAACCCCTCGAACTTGGTCTCAGGGCGATCGTAGCCACGATCCTGTTCGTTGTTGGTGTTGTTCTCCAGCATGAAAACATCGGCGCGGAAGGAATCCGCCTCGAACTTGATGACACCCGGTCCCGCAAAAGCGTAACGCGGCGCATACCACCACGCGCCACGATCACCCGAACTGTAAGTGCCCTTACCGATCAGGAAGCCATCATCGACCTGGAAGCGCTGCCGCCCTCCCTCAATGATGAGCTTCTGATGGCCACCTGCAATACGAAGAGGAATTTCAATGCCGCCATTGGCATCTTCCAGTGTGACCTGTCGCGGCGTGCCGGATGTCTGGGAGAGACTTTCGGCATCGCCATCGCCCAGCGTAGTCGACCCAATAGCCGAGATCAGACCAAAGACACTGAATCCCCAGTTCGTGTCCCACTGCGCTGACAGCATGGGCTTGCCATATAGTTCGCCATAAGTGGTGTTGCTATTGCGCGTATAGCGTCCCGATTTATGCAGGGCGTAGGAACCACCACCAAAATTGGTATTCGGGAGATAAAAGGCGTCCCCACCGATATCCAACCCGCCTGAAATCGTCAGTCCTTTGACGGACACGATGGTGTGATCCGCACGCGCGGGCGTCACTTTCGTCGCAGCCAGAGCGGCCACCAGAAAACATGTGCCTTGGCGTAGCATACGGCTTTTTGCTGTTTTTCCACCTTCTTTCCGAGTGCGAATCTCCCGGACGACAGAAGCATTATGCCCGTGACGACGCAGCTTTGCCCCGTTCCTGTCCGCATGCAGACCAAGCCGACCCATTCGCATTCATCCGTCAACAGTTGCGCCACAAGGCAGGTATCGTTTCTGTTTCGTTATTATTTCCACATGCCCACCATGAATATCAACCCTCCACCTACCATATTAATCACGACAAAACATTTCTCAACACCAAGAGGCGAGTTCAAAACCAAGATATTATCTGTAAATACAGAATGAAAATCCGACAAAAATACGATAATATAAAATCAAAACCTGATTATTTGATATTAATATTATAGAATATATTATTCTTGTCAGAAATATTTTTCTTCGTTAATTCTTCAACGAGAAACAATCGTTTTATCCGAGGCCATCTCAGCAACCACGCGACGTCCACCCTCAGGCAAAGGATCCTCCACCTCACGCGGAAAATGCGTCCGCAAGGCTCTTGCCTTTCCTACGTCACCACACATGATTATGAGGAAGTTCAGAAACGTCTTGCCCGAGAGAATCGCCAGAAAACAGTTTGGGTCACCATTTGCTGACACCAGTCGCACACCCTCCGATCCGATTATCAGAGAAGACAGTTCGCCATAAAATCTGTGAAATTGTGTGCCGGCTCTTCCCGTCACATGTCGGCTTCCGTGGAGAAGCTCCCGTATGTCTCGACCCTGCAATAATCGACAGGAAAAGTGCAGGCTTCCAAAGAAGTTCACCAAAACGGGGTTTGATGTGTCTCATACACTTCCCGACACACTCCGATCTTTCCCTTATTGAAAAGCATATCCGACCCGATAGACGGAACACTGTCTCTTGAGCGTGAGACAAGTTTCCTCATGCACACGTTTGATCTCAACCTGAATCTCTTCGCTCAGTCTCAAGTCAAGCGCCGAAAGCGTTTCATCCATCAAAAGGATATGAGAATTGGAAATCATGACGCGCAATCACGACGCACTGACGCTCAGATTCTGTTCATGATAAATATAATGATGTTACTGAACACAATCAGAAATATTGAAGTATCAGGGGTGAACCCTTCCTAAGATTCCCTCATGTCTCAAATTGAATGACCTTCAAGATCGGCTTAAAATAAAAACAGGGAGAGACGCCTACACGCCCCTCCCCGTTCACAATGCCATCTCCAAATCTTTACAGCTTGGCCATAGCCTTTTCGAACTGCACTATCAGATCCAAAAATTTGACCTACGACGTATCGTCTTACGACCCATCCCGATAAAAAGTCTCTCCCCGTCAGTCAGGATGTGAAAACGATAGTCTTATTGCCATTAAGGATCGTGCGCATTTCGATGTGATACCGCACCGCACGTGAGAGCACTCGCCGCTCGATATCACGTCCTTTTCGGATGAGATCTTCCGGACTGTCGGCGTGCGAAATACGCTCCACGTCCTGCTCGATGATCGGCCCCTCATCAAGATCGCGCGTCACATAATGCGCGGTCGCACCGATCAGCTTCACCCCCCGGTTCCACGCCTGATGATAGGGGCGCGCGCCCTTGAAGCCCGGCAGGAAGGAATGATGAATGTTGATGCAACGCCCAGAGAGAGCCGCAGCCATCTCGTTGGAGAGTATCTGCATGTAGCGCGCCAGCACGACCAGATCCGCACAACTCTCCTCGACCAGTTCAAGAATTCGCGCTTCCTGCTGGGCCTTGGTATCCTTCGTGACAGGCAGATAGTGAAACGGGATTCCATAAAAATCCACATCCCTGTAGGTATCCTCAGGATGATTGGCAATAATGCCCACAGGATCGATCGGCAGTTCCCCGATACGCCAGCGGTAGAGCAGATCCACAAGGCAATGATCGAACTTCGAGACGAGGATCATCACCTTCGGGCGATAGGATTGGCAATGGAGCCGGTAGTCCATGCCGAACTCACGCGCCACCCCATCTACAATACCGCGAAGATCCGCTTCCGTGCGGCCGCCCTTCACGATGTCGAACATGATCCGCATGAAGAAGCTGCCGCTACCCGTATCATCGAACTGCTGCGCCTCGGTGATATTCGCACCGGCATCGAACAGCGTCTGACTGATGGCGGCAACGATGCCCGGACGGTTGGGGCAGCTCAAAGTGAGGAAATAACCCTTGGCGTCAGGGGAAGAGGTCGTCATGCGTAATGGTCCGTTTCTGAAAAAGTATGGCCGTTCAGGGCGACAGAAAAATCATGAAACAGGCTGGAGGCAAAGCTTCGGAAGACAAGGAAGTCATAGGCTGGTGTCTGCGCTGTCTGCCATACGATGACGGGAATGTGCCCCGCCAGAGTGGATGCCACGCAATCCGTAGAGAAAACCTGTCTATGCAGGTCGATTGGCAACAAGCGGGTTGCGACTTCTCGCGCCCTCGCGCCGGACAGCCGCAGGATTGTCCGGCTATCACCCTGCGATGTCAGCGCGCAAACATCGCCGCAACATTTTTGCAGCCGGGAGAAAAGCTCGGCACTGCCCTCACCCACCGCCAGCCACTGACTGGGTCCGTTCCAGAGAAACACGACGCTGCCATCGCCGGAGCGCACGGCACGCGGCACATCGGGCAGGTCCACGCCAAACTCCGCGCGCACGCGGCCAACGAGTTCTTCACGACGTACGCCCGCAAATACACCGAGGCTGACAATGCTGGCCGGTGGCGCCAGCTCAAGTGTGACACCCCCAACCGTCACAGGACCAGACGCAACCGGCAAAGCGGCAGAAAGCAGATCAGCCATGGAGACGTTCTCCTTTGGGATCGACAAACACGGGTTCAACGACACGCGCCGCAATGACCGTCCCTGCCAGTGGGTTGTGAACCGAGATGATCTCACCCTGACGGGCCGGTCCATCCGCAAGGAAGCCCAACCCGATCCATGACCCGACGCAGGGTGACCACGCCACAGACGACAGCCAGCCCTGATCGGACTCCGCCGTGGGTGCGGCACCCTGCGGCAGAAAATGCGATCCCGCCACAAGCGTATCCAGCGGGTTTACCGGGCGGATACCGACCAGCGTGGGCCGTTGAGGGTCCGTCAGAGCCGAGCGTCGGGCCATCCGGGAGCCGATGAAATCCTTTTTCGTGGACAGCAGGCGTCCCATGCCTAGATCGTGCGCCGTGGTTTGACCGTTCAGTTCCGGCCCTGCCGGATGCCCCTTCTCGATACGCAGAACGCCCAGCGCTTCCGTGCCGTAAGGTGCGATGCCGAACGGTGCGCCCACCTCCATCAACCTACGGGCCAGTGCATCGCCATAGCGTGCAGGAACCGCCAATTCATAGGCCATCTCTCCCGAGAAGGAGAGCCGGAACAGACGAGCCTTCACACCACCACAAACCGTCAGTTCAGCCGCCGCCATATAGGGAAACGCCTCGTTGGACAGATCGAAAGGCGCATCCACGATCTTGGCCAGCACATCACGCGATTTCGGACCTGCCACCGCAAGCTGTGCCCATTCATCCGTCACCGAGATGAACTGCACGTCCAGTTCCGGCCACAGCCATTGATGACAGAACTCCAGATGCGCCATCACGCCGCCCGCATTGGCCGTAGTGGTGGTCATCACATAGTGGTTTTCACCCAGACGCGCCGTCGTACCGTCGTCATAGGCAAATCCGTCCTCGCGCAGCATCAAGCCATAGCGCACCCGCCCTACTGGCAGCTTCAGCCAGGCATTGACGTACACCCGATTGAGAAACTCCGCCGCATCCGACCCCTGAATGTCGATCTTGCCGAGCGTGGTCACATCGCAGAATCCCACGGCCTCGCGCACCGTGCGCACCTCGCGACTCACCGTCTCAAGCCAGTCCTTTTCGCCCGCACGCGGGAACCACTGCGCGCGCAGCCACAAGCCATTGGCCGTAAACACAGCCCCCTGCTCCTCGGTCCACCGATGCGTGGGCGGCAGGCGTGTGGGCTTGAAGTGACGGCCACGATGCGCACCGGCCAGCGCGCCGATCGCCACCGGCTGTGTGGGCGGTCGGATCAGCGTCGTGCCTGTCTGCGGGATCGAGCGTTCCGTGATTTCCGCCAGCAGGGCCAGCGCGTTCACGTTGGAGGTCTTTCCTTGGTCCGTCGCCATTCCCAGCGTCGTGTAACGCTTGAGATGTTCAACGGACACGAACCCTTCCCGCGCCGCCAGCCCCACATCCTTGGCCGTAACATCGTTCTGAAAATCGACGAATGCCTTGGCTTTTTTCGAAGCCGCCAAGTCCTTGAGCGCATGGAACAACGGACGGATGGCGTAGCTTGTCGGTTCTGCGTCCGGCAATGTGGAGGGCGTTGCTTCGAACCCGCAGGTCACGGCGGCACGCTGGCCTGCCACTGCGCCATCATGCAGCCCCTCCGCCGTATCGAACACACCGGCCGCCGCACCGGCCGCCACCATGCCCGGCGGCAAGGTGGACGGAAGGAAAGCGCAGAGATCGTCATGCCATGTCGGGCGCGCGCCCTGATGAGTGGTCAGTGCAACATTGGGCGACCAGCCACCCGACATGGCGACCAAATCGCAGGGCACGGATTTCGTCTTGCCCGCCGCATCACGCACCAGAACGGCCTTCACGCCTGTCCGTCCGTAACAGTCAACAATCGCGCCCGAGGGGAAAAACCGCGCACCACATTTCGCTGCTACCTCGGCCGCGATGCTCGCTCCGCCCGGGCGGGAATCAACAATTGCTGCCACTGTCACACCCACACGATGCAGATCCAGCGCCGTGCGCAGCCCGTCATCGTTGCAGGTGTAGATCACCGCTCTTCGCCCCGGCGCCACACCAAAGCGGTTGATGTAGGTCCGCACGGCACCCGCCAGCATGACACCCGGACGGTCGTTGTTGGGGAATACCACTGGACGTTCGATCGCGCCCGCCGCCATCACACATTCACGGGCGACAATGCGCCACATACGCTGACGCGGCTGGCCGGCACGCGGGACCGCCACATGGTCTGCCACGCGCTCCACCGCACCATAAGTGCCACCATCATAAGTGCCGAACACACAAGTGCGCGTCATCACACGCATATCCGGCATCGCCTCCAGTTCGCGCCGGGCCTGCTCGGCCCACTGCCATGCAGGCTTGCCGTCCAGCGTCATGTGCTCATCACGCAGACGCCCACCGACAAGACTGTCCTGCTCACACAGGATGACCCGCGCGCCCGCACGGCCAGCGGCAAGAGCCGCCGCCAGACCGGATGGACCCGATCCCACCACCAACACGTCACAAAATGCCGTGGCTTTTTCGTAGAGGTCCGGATCGCCCTCGTCCGCCGCACGCCCGAGACCGGCGGCCTTGCGGATGATTGGCTCGTACACCTTCTCCCAGAAAGATGCTGGCCACATAAAGGTCTTGTAGTAGAAGCCCGCCCCCAGAACGGAAGAGAACATTCCGTTCATGCCCAAAGCGTCAAAAGACAGGCTCGGCCAACGGTTCTGACTGGCAGCGATCAGCCCGTCGAACAGTTCCGCCACAGTGGCGCGGGTGTTTGGCTCCTGCCTTGCACCATCACGCAATTCCACAAGCGCGTTGGGTTCTTCCGGTCCTGCCGAAAGCAGCCCGCGAGGACGGTGATATTTGAAAGACCGTCCGAACAGACGCACGCCATTGGCCAACAGGGCGGACGCCAGCGTGTCCCCCGGATAACCTGTGTAATCCTTGCCGTCGAAAGAGAAATGCAGTGTTCGACTGACATCGATACCATTGCCGCTTTTGACGCGAAAGGCCTGTCCGAAAGCAGCGTTCATGAACCTTCTCCCTTGCCTTCAGGGCTCATACGTTCGGCAAGCATCACGTCACGGGCATTGCGGACATCCAGTATCTGATGCGTACGGGTGTCGCGTGTCACCACAAGCCACGAGCGACAGCCAGCACCATGGTACCAAAGCTCCTGATGCGGGCCACAAGGATTGTCACGTAGATAGACATAATCCACCCACGCTTCTTGAGAGGCATCAGCGGAAGGACGGCGAACCGTGGCGTCACCTCTGTAGGTGAACTCCTCAAGACCACGGGAACCGCAGGAAGGGCAGGTCAGACGCATGAGAACCTCAATGCAGATTGGGCTGCGCGCCCATACCTTTTTCATCGATCACCGCGCCGCGTGCGAAGCGATCCAGACGGTAGGCCACGGCCACGGGATGCGGCTCGTCGCGGGCCAGAAGATGGGCAAAACACAGGCCGGAAGCAGGCGTCGCCTTGAAGCCGCCATAACACCAGCCCGCGTTCAGATAGAGACCGTCCACCGGCGTACGATCGATGATGGGACTGCCATCCATCGACATATCCATGATGCCGCCCCAATGGCGCAGAAGACGCACACGACCGATCCGCGGCATCAGCGCCATGCCGCCCTCGCACACATCTTCGATCACGGGCATGTTGCCGCGCTGGGCATAGGAATTGTAGCCGTCGATATCGCCGCCGAAGACAAGACCGCCCTTGTCGGACTGACTGATGTAGAAATGACCGGCACCAAACGTCACCACGCAGTCGATAAAAGGCTTGAGCCCCTCACTGACAAACGCCTGAAGTACATGGCTTTCGATCGGCAGGCGTAGTCCCGCCATTGCCGCCACACGCGAGGAGTTACCCGCACAGGCAAGACCGATCTTCTCCGCCCCGATAAATCCGCGCGTCGTCTCGATCCCAACTGCCCGACCCTGCTCGACGCGAAGCCCCGTCATCTCGCAGTTTTCGATGATGTCCACGCCCAGACGATCCGCCGCCCGCGCATACCCCCACGCCACAGCGTCGTGGCGCACCGTGCCACCTCTAGGCTGAAGCAGACCGCCCTTGATGGGAAAACGCGCATCATCGAAGTTCAGAAAAGGAACCTTCGCACGCACGGCATCCTGATCGAGCAGCACGGCATCAGCCCCATGCAGGATCATGGAGTTGCCGCGCCGGATATAGGCCGCCTTCTGCGCGTCGTTATGAAACAGATTCAGCACGCCACGCTGGCTGACCATCGCGTTGTAGTTGATGTCCTGCTCCAGCCCTTCCCAGAGCTTCATCGAGCATTCGTAGAACGGCTCATTGCCATGCAACAGATAGTTGGAGCGCACGATCGTCGTGTTGCGGCCGACATTCCCGCCGCCAATCCAGCCTTTTTCCACAACGGCAATTCGTTTTCCGCCATAACGCCGGGCAAGATAATACGCCGTCGCCAGCCCATGACCGCCACCACCCACGATGACGAAGTCATAGGCACTGGCCGGTTCGGCCTTGTGCCACGCCGGCTTCCAGCCGGTGTTCCCACGACATGCCTCCCAAAGAAGGGAAAACAGGGAGTAACGGTTGGTCTGCATGATCTTCCCACGCTCTGTCTTCATGTCGTGTAGGAAACATGCCTGCTTGAGACATGATAATTTTTTCTTATAATGCGCCATGGCTCTCTCCGACCTGCCCTTTGATCTCTCCTCCCTGAACGTGTTCATGGCCGTTTGTGAGAATGGCAGTATGGCGGGAGCCGCCCGTGCTCTGCAGGTGACACAACCCGCCATTTCCCAGACGATTTCTGAACTTGAAACACGGCTTGGCACAAAACTGTTCGACCGCAGCGTCCGCCCGCTTGCCCTGACCGCCACCGGCACGGTCCTGCGCCAGCATGCGGCCGGGTTGCTGGCCGAGATGCGCCACATCGCCGTGGGCATTCAGGAGATGAAGCTGGGCCGCGTGCCGCAACTCCGCCTCGGCGTGGTGGACTCCCTCTCTCGCGCCCTCTCCCCCCACCTCTCGGCCTTCATGTACGAGCGCGTGGGACGACTGGTGGTGCATGCCGGCCTGACGGAAACCCACGCGGCCGCCCTGCTGACACGCCAGATCGACCTCGTCATCGGTGTGGACGAAATGGAGGATGTCGCCGGTCTGGAGCGCTGGCCTCTGATCGAAGAGCCTTATCTTCTTCTCTGCCCCCACGACACGCCCGCACCGCAAAACGCCGAAGACCTGCGCAAGCTCGTGCTCAGTCATCCTTTCGTGCGGTTTTCCCAACGCTCGCGCACCGGCACGGAAGTCGAACGGTATCTGCGCCGCCTGAGAGTGGAAGTCCCCTTTCAACAGGAATACGATCTTCCCTTCGGCGTGTTTGCCGCCTGTCAGGCTGGCGGCATCGCCATCACCACGCCCCTCTGCCTGTATGAAGCCGGCTTCACGCCCAAATGCGGTATGGTCTGTCACCCATTGCCCGTGGGTTCCTTCCACCGCCATCTCACGCTCGTCGTCCGACGACGCGAATTCGGACGTCTACCGCTCGATCTCACTCTCTACCTGCGCGAGCGCCTGAACACCGGCGTTCTGGCCGAACTCGCCACTCTCTTTCCCGACTTTGTCGATCAGATGCGGGTTCTCTCCTGATCCCGCCCATAGGACCTGACTCTGGAGATCCCACCCCATGCCCGCACCTCGCCGCAGCACCCAGCGAAAACTGACCGAGCGCAAAAGCGAAGATCTTGCCACCGGCTCCTCCGCCACCCCCACGCGCGAACTCACACTGGAAGAATCCCTTGGCGCCCAGATCAGAAGTAAGCGACGCAAAGCCAATCTGACAGGCGCCGAACTGGCGAACGCAGCAGGCATCTCGCTCGGCATGCTCTCCAAAATCGAGAACGGTCAGATTTCGCCTTCACTGGCCACGCTGCAATCGGTCTCCCACGCCCTGAACATCTCGCTCAGCCATCTTTTCGCAACAGCGGAAGAACAGCGCGATTGCTCTTTCGTGCGTGCTGGACAAGGCGTGTCCATCGAGCGGCGCGGAACTAAAGCCGGCCATCAGTACAACCTTCTCGGCCACCTCCTGAGCGGTCCGGTCGTGGTGGAGCCCTATCTCATTACCCTGCATGAAGGGGCCGAACCCTATGTCAGTTTCCGGCATGACGGAATCGAGGTGATCTACATGCTCACCGGCCACCTGATCTATCGCCATGGAGACCAGACCTATGAAATGGGACCGGGCGATACATTGATGTTCGACAGTCAGGCCCCGCATGGACCGGAAAAATTCCTCACCGGATCAATCAGCTATCTTTCCATCATCACCTATCCACGCCACGTTGACTGACCAAAGACAACTTTCTCCATAGGAAAGTTTTATTCTTTTGCGTTGACAGTTACGGAGCCGGTCTGTTTAGGATCGCACATCACAGACACTCTTCGGAGGTTTACGCGATGTGCGGCATCGTCGGTCTCTTCATTAAAAATCCGGCTCTCCAGCCGGAACTGGGACGCCTTACGTCCCTCATGCTCAAGACCATGACCGAGCGCGGACCGGATAGCGCCGGTTTCGCGGTCTATGGCTCCCCCGCTTCAGGTCAGCGCAAGATGACTGTCCGCGGCATTACGGATGAAAACATCGGTGAATTTGAAGCTAGTTTCCTCAAAACAGCCGATGGCACGGCCGATGTCGCCAAACACAAAGATCATGTCGTCCTGACATATGCGTCCGAACTTGAACCAGCCATCCGGGCGTTCGTGAACAGCTTCGGGCATGGCGTTCATTTCGCTGCCAGCGGTGAAAGCATCGAACTGTACAAGGGCGTTGGTCTGCCTGAAGACGTAGCGGCCCGTTTCGAACTTGAGAAAATGCAAGGCACGCACGCCATCGGTCACACCCGCATGGCCACCGAGTCCGCTGTCACCACGGCCGGCGCGCACCCCTTTTCAACCGGTCCGGACCAATGCCTCGTGCATAACGGTTCCCTGTCCAACCACAATACGCTGCGTCGGCGCCTCATCAATGAAGGTCTGACCTTCGAGACGGAAAATGACTCCGAAGTCGCCGCCGGTTACCTCTCATGGCGTCTGGCACAAGGCGACAAACTCGATCAGGCTCTTGAATCTTCCATTGGTGCGCTTGATGGTTTCTACACCTTCGTCGTCGGAACACGTGAAGGTTTCGCCGTGCTGCGCGATCCGGTGGCCTGCAAACCCGCTGTCATGGCCGAAACCGACGACTACGTCGCCTTCGCTTCCGAATACCGTGCCTTCGCCGATCTGCCGGGCATTGAAAATGCAAAGGTTTTCGAGCCCGAACCACAGCGCGTCTATCACTGGGAGCACGCGGCATGAGCGGCACGCGCAACACACAGGTGTTTGACCTGAGCACGTCAAACCTGCGCGAACTCAACGGCAGGCTTCAGAACGAAGGCCCTGATGCAGCGTGGGAGATTCAGAATCCCGCCGGTCGCCATGCATTGGCGGTCGGCCTGACACAGCCAATCTCCGTCACCATTGACGGCCATGCGGGCTACTACGCCGCCGGCATGAACCAGCGCGCCAATGTCGTCATCACCGGCAATGCCGGACAGGGCGTGGGTGAAAACATGATGAGCGGCAGCGTCCATGTAAAGGGCAATGCCAGTTCCAGTGCCGGTGCCACGGCTCATGGCGGACTGCTGGTCATCGATGGGGATGCTGGCGCGCGCTGCGGTATTTCCATGAAGGGCGCGGATATCGTCGTGCGCGGCTCCGTCGGCCACATGAGCGCCTTCATGGCGCAGAGCGGCAACCTCGTCGTGTGCGGTGATGCGGGAGACGCATTGGGAGATTCCCTTTATGAGACACGAATCTTCGTTCGTGGAAACGTGAAAGGGCTTGGCGCGGACTGTGAGGAAAAAGAGATGACACCCGAGGATCTCGCTATCCTCACGTCGCTTCTCTCCAAAGCGGGTGTCACAGACATTCCACCCAGTGAGTTCCGCCTCTTTGGCTCGGCTCGCAAGCTGTACCATTTCCGCGTCGATAACGCATCCGCATACTGAGGCAGTCATGACCGAAAATCATCACGACGTGACGAAGACTTTCCCAAGGTATTCGGCCACGTTCGACGAATTCACCATCTCGCAGATCCAGCGTGCCGCCGCGACCGGCATCTATGACATCCGTGGCGGTGGCACCAAGCGCAAGCTGCCACATTTTGACGATCTGCTTTTCCTCGGCGCGTCCATGTCACGTTACCCACTTGAGGGCTATCGTGAGCGCTGCGGAACAGATGTTGTGCTGGGCACGCGGTTTGCGAAGAAACCCATACATCTCAAAACACCTGTAACCATCGCCGGCATGTCCTTTGGCGCACTGTCCGCGCAGGCCAAGGAAGCATTAGGCCGTGGCGCAAGCGCTGTCGGCACGTCCACCACCACGGGTGATGGCGGCATGACGCCGGAAGAGCGTGGACACTCCTCCACGCTGGTTTATCAGTATCTTCCCTCGCGCTATGGCATGAATCCCGATGATCTGCGCAAGGCGGATGCCATCGAGATTGTGGTCGGACAGGGCGCCAAGCCCGGCGGCGGCGGCATGCTGCTCGGACAGAAGATCTCGGCCCGCGTCGCGAAAATGCGCGATCTTCCCGAAGGAATCGACCAGCGCTCGGCCTGTCGTCATCCTGATTGGACTGGCCCTGACGACCTCGAAATCAAGATCGAGGAACTGCGCGAGATCACCAACTGGGAAAAACCGATCTATGTGAAAGTCGGTGCCAGCCGACCGTACTATGACATTTCCCTCGCTGTGAAATCCGGTGCGGATGTCGTCGTGCTCGACGGCATGCAGGGCGGCACTGCCGCCACGCAGGAAGTGTTTATCGAGCATGTCGGTCTGCCCATTCTCGCAGCCATCCGTCCCGCTGTGCAGGCGCTTCAAGATCTGGGCATGCACCGCAAGGTCCAGCTCATTGTCTCAGGCGGTATCCGGACAGGTGCTGATGTCGCCAAGGCCCTGGCGCTGGGTGCGGATGCCGTCGCCATCGGCACCGCAGCCCTGATCGCACTGGGCGATCAGAATCCGGACCTCGCAGCTGAATATGCGAAGCTTGGCGCCAAACCGGGCACTTATGACGACTGGCAGGATGGCCGCGACCCGGCGGGCATCACCACGCAGGATCCGGAGCTGGCCAAGCGTCTCGATCCGATCCTGGGTGGACGTCGCATCGCCAACTACCTCTCCGTCATGACCATGGAGGCGCAGACCATCGCCCGCGCCTGCGGCAAAAGCCATCTCCACAACCTCGAACCCGAGGATCTCGTGGCCCTCAATATGGAAGCTGCTGCCATGACGCAGCTGCCGCTTGCCGGCACCAACTGGTATCCGGGCAAAACCGGTTTCTGAGGAGTTTCCCCAATCTGCGCCCCGCCCTAAAAGACGGGGCGCGCTACTGGAAATGGACCGTATCAATGGCCGACAGTCAGCAAAATGCAAGCAATCTTGCCGAAATTGCCCGTGAGAAAAACATCCGTTACTTCCTGATCTCGTTTGTAGATCTCTCCGGCGCCCAGCGCGCCAAACTCGTGCCAGCCTCCGCAATCGGTGGCGCTCTCAAGAACGGCGCGGGCTTCGCAGGCTTTGCAGCCGCCTTCGACATGTCTCCTGCTGACCCCGATCTGCTCGCCATGGCAGACCCGTCGTCCCTCATCCAGCTTCCCTGGAAGCCCGAGGTGGCCTGGATGGCGTCCGACCTCGTAATGCACGGCAAACTCGTGACACAAGGTCCGCGCAATACGCTCAAGCGTCTGGTGGCCCGCGCAAAGCAGCACGGCATCGACGTGAAAACAGGTGTTGAGTGCGAGTTCTTTCTCATCACGCCTGATGGCAAGCTGGTGGCCGACGAATATGACGCCGCTGCCAAGCCGTGCTACGATGCTTCGGCTCTGATGCGGCGCTACGACGTCATTGCCGAACTGTGTGACGCCATGCAGCAGCTTGGCTGGGAGCCATACCAGAACGACCACGAAGACGCGAACGGCCAGTTCGAAATGAACTGGAAGTATGCTGATGCACTCGTGACCGCTGATCGGCACGTCTTCTTCAAGTTCATGGCCCGCTCGATCGCGGAAAAGCATGGCCTGCGCGCCACGTTCATGCCCAAGCCCTTCATGCACCTGACAGGCAGCGGTTGCCATGCGCATATCTCCCTTTGGAAAGGGAGCGAAAATGTCTGCTACGATCCGAAGGATCCGCTCGAGATCTCGGCAACGGGCTATAACTTCGTCGGCGGGCTGATCCACAATGCCGATGCACTGTGCGCCATTCTCAACCCCGTCGTGAACTCTTACAAGCGCATCAACGCGCCGCGCACGGTCTCGGGTGCCACATGGTCTCCCAACACCGTCACCTATTCCGGCGATAACCGTACCCACATGATCCGCGTGCCAGGTGGTGGCCGTTTCGAGATGCGCCTCCCCGATGGCGCCGCCAACCCCTATCTGCTCCAGGCCTCTCTACTGGCAGCCGGTCTTGATGGCATCGAGCAAAAGCGCGATCCGGGCAAGCCGCTCGACATCAACATGTACACCGAAGGGCACAAGGTCACAGAAGCAAAGCGTCTGCCGTTGAACCTTCTCGACGCCATGCGCGCCCTCGACAAATCCACGGCTCTTCGTGGCATGCTCGATGACGGTCTGGTGGATCCTTACATCAAGCTCAAGCAGAGTGAATGGAACGCGCATTGCGGCCATCTGTCCGAGTGGGAACGCACCGCCACTCTCGACTGCTAGTTCCGAAAATTACTTCATTGGACTCACATCATCAGTGCCTAGAACCTCTTTTTACATATTCTTGCGCGCATTTTATTGCGATGTCGGAACATTCTAGGCATGATGAAACAGTATCCCGCTTTCCGGCGGGACTCCTGCCGCATCCACTCTGCGGTTCGTTCTTTCCGTTTTCCTGCGCCTCTTCAGGCGCAGGCCCCCACGAGGAGAAACTGCGCCCGGAGGGGCTGAGCCACCTACGGGCACCACGTCTCACCCCTCCCAGATACAGGATCACAGACGAATCATGCCCTTACGATACCTCCTGCTCTTCCTGTCCTGCTCTTTTCTTCTCGTCCCACCCGCTTTTGCCGCCGATGCGGAGCCAGCCTTCAACACTGGTGACATGGCGTGGATTCTCGCCTCCACCGTCTTCGTTTTCTTCATGCTTTTTCCGGGAATCTGCCTGTTCTACGGCGGCATGATCCGCAAGAAGAACGTGCTGAGCATGTGCATGCAGGGAATCACCGCAGGCTCAATCATCAGTCTCATCTGGTTCATCTGCGGCTACAGCCTGATCTTTACAGGCAACACACCGTTCATCGGCGGTCTCGACAAGGCCTTCATGAACGGCGTCACCCTGACATCCTTTCTTCCCGCCATTCCAAACCTGCCTGAAGTGACGTTCGCCATGTTCGAACTGACCTTCATCGCCATCACACCCGTCATCGTTCTGGGTGGCACCGTGGAGCGCTTCAAATTCTCCACAGCCATGGTCTTCATGGCGTTGTGGGCCATCCTGATCTACTGCCCGGTCGGTCACATGGCATGGGGACCGGACGGTTTTCTCGCCTCCACCGGCGCGCTGGATTTTGCCGGCGGTCTGGTCGTGCACGTCACCAGCGGCTCTTCCGCCCTGATCGCCGCCATCATGCTGGGACGCCGCAAAGCCGACGGCGTGAACAGTCTGGCCCCGCACAACATGGTGCTCACCGTTCTTGGCGGCTGCCTGCTCTGGGGCGGCTGGTTCGGCTTCAACGGCGGTTCCGCCCTCGGCGCGAATGCCACAGCGGCCATGGCTCTTCTCAACAGCCAGATCGCAGCAAGTGCCGCTCTTGTGGCGTGGGTTCTGGCCGAGTGGAAACTGCACGGCAAACCCAGCATGCTGGGCGCGATTTCAGGCGCTCTGGCCGGGCTGGTCGTCATCACGCCGGGCTGCGGTTTCGTCACCCCCATGGGAGCGATGATCATGGGTATCCTCGGCGGCCTGGTCTGCCTGTGGGCCGTCAACTGGCCCAAACACCGCTTCGGTTATGACGACGCGCTGGACGTGTGGGGCATCCACGGCATCGGTGGCGGCCTCGGTGCCGTGCTAACAGGCGTGTTTGCCTCCTCCTCCATTGGCGGTGAAGGCAAGGATGGTCTTTTGTACGGCAACTGGAAGCAGGTGCTCGTGCAAAGTCAGGACACCATTCTTGTGGCCATCTACACTATGGCAATGACAGCCCTTCTGCTTTTCATTCTCGACAAGACCATGGGCCTGCGTGTCGATCCCGCCGTCGAACTCGAAGGTCTCGACCTTGCCGAACACGGAGAGACCATCCACACCTGACCCCGACGCAATGGCCGCGTAACACCGCGCGGTCATTTCTGTCATCCATAAAAAAACCGGCTTTTCATGGCCGGTTTTTTTATCTCATACCTGAAACAACACTCACACATTCAGAGCATCGCGCACACGATACCACTGTTCGAAAAACGGTACCGTCATGGGAGCCACTGCCTGAAAAGGATGTGACGGAAACCGCAATCCGGTGAACTCTGAGAACCCTTCCGCTTTTCCCATGACCTGCAACGCTATCTTGCGTCCGAACCACGTCGAGCGGGACACGCCCGTACCGCAATACCCCATCGCATAATGCAACCCATCCGGTGTACGTCCCAGATGCGGAAACTCATCGAATGTGTAACCGATCCGCCCAGACCATGCGTGGCTCACCGCCACATCGGCAATATGAGGAAAAACCTTAAGCAGATCGCGCGCCAAGTGTGCATAGGCCCGAGGCTCCTCCTGCCCCGCATTGCGGCCCACACGCCCTCCCCAGACAATGCGCGGTTCATCGGGCGCTGTGCGAAAATAGGAAAACACGCGCGCCGAATTACCACAAACACGCCCTGACGGAAAAAGCGCCTTCAATCGCTCCGCTTCCATCGGCGCCGTCGCAATAAGCGCCGATGTCACAGGCACGATGCGCTTGCGGCAAAAAGCATCGAATCCCTGTCGATATCCGTTGGTGGCGATGATGACATCGCGCGCCCACAGATTGCCACGTCCGGTCTGCACAAGAAAACCAATCGGTTCGACCACAATGTCCGTCACAGGCGCATGCGCGGCAATACACGCGCCAGCCTGTGTGACACGAGCAGACAACCCGGCGTGGTAGCGCCCCGGATGAAGGGCGGCGTCCTGCGGAAGCACGGACCCACCAAAGAAGAAATCGGTAGCGATCTCCGTATGCTGCTCAGCCTTGGGCACCATGAACGACTCCACGCCCGCGTGACGGTGCAGATCCTCCATGTCACGTGCCATGGCTTCGTAGTGCTCCGGCCGCACCGCGCCGCGAAAACGACCGCAACGGGCAAAACAACAGTCGATCTTCTCATCGCGCACAAGCGCATCAATATGATCGAGCATCGCCACGCCCTCACGCAACATGGCCTCGGCCTTTTTCACTCCCATCATGTCGATGAGAGTCTGCACCCGGAATTTCTGGTTGCCCGATCCCACCTGACCGCCATTGCGCGTGGACGCCCCGAAACCCGGACGCTCCGCCTCCAGCACAACCACGGACCGCCCTGCGCGCGCCAGCGTCAAGGCCGCCGAGAGACCGGTGAAACCCGAGCCGACAATGGCCACATCCACCCTTTCGGGCAAAGGCTCCTGAAAGCCGGCATCGGGTGGCAGCGCCCGCCACCAGTAAGGTGTCATGGTGAGCGTGGAGACGTCGCCCCGCGCCAGATCCGCCAATGTGGTCAGGGATTGCGATACATCCGGCACCCTAGTTTCTCCTGAATGCTTATTTTCTTCACAGTAAAATAAGTTTCCAACTATGTCTCGCCTGAATCCGTCCCTCCCGTATGCAAGATGGCCCGCTCACCTCGCCCCACGGATCAAGCTGCGCTACACCCTTCCCAGCCTTCGCACCACCAACCACCGGACAGTCCCCGTGAGCCTCACCGAAACCGCGCACGCCAAGATCAACCTCTACCTGCATGTCACGGGGAAGCGCCCGGACGGGTATCATCTGCTCGACAGTCTCGCCGTCTTCTCGGATGCCGCCGATCGCCTGACTTATGAAACGTCCGACGCTCCTCTCAGCCTGACCCTGACCGGTCCCTTCGGAGGCAAACTGGCCTCGGAGGCTTCCGACGACAATCTTGTGATGCGTGCCGCACGGCTCCTGGCCGATGGAACGGACGCCCGCCTGCGGGGACGACTGGTTCTGGAGAAAAACCTTCCCGTGGCCTCTGGCATTGGCGGCGGCTCAGCGGACGCTGCCGCCACATTGCGGCTTCTGGACCGGGCGTGGAACCTGAACACGCCCCGCGCGCGCCTTCTCGATCTCGCGGAAAAACTCGGTGCCGATGTCCCCGTCTGCCTCGTGCAACACGCCACCCGTATGCGCGGTATCGGTGAACAGCTCGACCCGGCACCCGATCTTCCTCCCTGCGGCCTGCTGCTGGTCAACAGTGGTGACGCCGTCTCCACGCCTGCCGTATTCAAGACCCGGAATGCGGCGTTTTCGTCCGACGCCACGCTGCCCGGCTCATGGCCCGATGTCGCCACCATGGCGCACGACCTCGCGCGGCTGAGCAACGACCTTGAACCTCCGGCGCGCGCGCTGTGCCCGAATATCAGCCTTGTGCTCGACACGATTGCCGCCCTTTCCGGATGCCGTCTGGCCCGTATGAGCGGCTCGGGGGCGACCTGCTTTGGACTGTTCGACACAGCGCAGGCCGCACAGAAAGCAGCGGCAACCCTGAACAAGCACTCTGGTCAGTGGTGGATTCACGCAGGCTCCCTGCTGCAAACCGCACTCTGAGAGGCTTTCCTCGACACGCGAACGTGACGGAGCAGGTATCCGGCTAGCACACATCGTCACACGCCACCCCTCCCCTTGGATGGCGCGCGTGCCTATACTTGCGAAAGAAGGGCTCAAGCGCACCGTTCCTGTTCGCCAGATCCTTCCGTCACAGGCTGTCTCAGGAGAACATATCGCATGACCAGGACGCCGGAGGCCAAGGACACGACCGCACAGACGGCCGAGACCACCAAGAAGCCCAGCACTCAGGCCGATCCTCACATCCATCTCGCTCCCTGTGGAGATGGCTCGCATGCCATGCTCACGCTTGAGATCGGTCGCAAGAAAATGGAAGTGGAACTCGATCAGGGGAAGATCACCGACCTGATCGTAGCACTCGGCGCCATGCGGCAGATGATGGGCGGCAACACCACCTCTTCCATCGAAGGCGCGAGCTTCACGCCCGTGCGGCGCACAAGCTGGGCGCTTCAGCTCGACCCCGAAGCGCAGGGATCGATCCTCGCCTTCCAGCACCCGGCCTTCGGTCCCATCGGTCTTGCCCTGACCGACGCTGACGCAGCGCGTCTGAGCAAGGGGTTAGAACTCCACCGCACGCTCAATGCCACGACCATGAAGGCCTCCGGCCCTCTCAACTGATCCACGCAAAACGACCGCACCCTCCTGCTCAGAGACAGGCAGGAGGATGCGGCCATCTTCAGATTGGAGGACGCAGAACGTCCTCCCTCAGGAATGCGCAGGCTCAGAACGGCGCGTCGATATCGACGATGTTGATGAGCTTGTGGTTGACGAACTCCTTAATCCCCAGACCGATCAACTCGCGGCCATAACCAGAGCGGGCAATGCCACCGAACGGCAGATCTGCCTTGGGGGACAGCGGGTGGTTGATGAACACCATGCCCGTGCGGATTGCGTTGGCCACACGGGTGCCACGCGCCTCGTCTTTCGTAAACACAGACCCACCGAGACCATAAGGCGAATCATTGGCGATGCGGATCGCATCGGCCTCGTCCTTCGCACGGTAGATCTGTGTGACAGGACCGAAGAACTCCCAATGACGGGCCGGGTTGTTCGCATCCAGATTCGACATCAGCAGAGGCTGGAAAAAGGCGCCCGTCTCGGGAACCGGTGCCCCGATAACTTCGACCTTCGCGCCAAGATCCATGGCGCGTGTCACCTGATCGCGCAGATCGTCTACAGCCGCCTGCGAGGACAGCGGCGCCAGCGTCGTGGCCGGGTCCATCGGATCGCCTGCCTTCAGCGCGGCAACACCTTCCTTGTAGAGCGCAAGAAAACGGTCATAGACAGCATCGGCGACAATCAGACGCTTGGCCGACACACACACCTGTCCCGCGTTCCAGTGACGCCCGATGACCGCCCAGCGTGCGGCCTTCTCCACATCGGCATCGTCCAGCACGATGAAAGCGTCCGCGCCACCGAGTTCCATGGTCGCCTTCTTGAGCGCCTTGCCCGCGATGCCGGCGATGACCGTGCCCGCACCTTCCGAACCCGTCAGCGCGATACCGCAAACGCGGGGATCGTTCAGGATCATGGCCGTGTGAGGACGCGCCGCATACAGGTTGCGGAACAGCCCTTTCGGCAGACCGGCCTCTTCCATCAGGCCGTCAAAAGCGGCCGCGCACTGGGGCAGGTTCGATGCGTGCTTGAGAAGCACGGCATTACCGGCCGAAAGCTGCGGCGCGAGGATGCGTACCACCTGATAAAATGGGAAGTTCCAAGGCTCGATCGCCAGAACGATGCCAAGAGGTTCATGCACAAGAACAGCGCGCCCCTCTGCTGGATCGGCCACTTCAAGCGGCTCGGGCTTGAGCAGCTCTTCGGCATTCTTGGCGTAATATTCGAAGATCTCGGCGGAAAGGATGACTTCCTTGCGCGACTCCTCGTACAGCTTGCCCATCTCCAGCGTGCCGAGACGGGCATATTTGTCGATGTCACGGCGCAGGATGGCGGCCGCCGCATTCATGACCTTCGCACGCTCGGCAAAGGACGTGTCGCGCCAGACCTCAAAGGCCGCGTGCGCTTCATTCAGCGCGGTCTGAACCTCAGCGTCGGTCGCATCGGCAAAAGTGGCGACCACTTCATTGGTATAGGGATTTGTCGTAGCGTAAGCCATTGAATCCTCGTTCGTATTTTATATCGGCACTCGCGGGACACAGATCTGACTGTGCCCCCAAAAGAGCGGTTGAAAATCAGGCAGCGGTTTCCAGAATCTGGCGGCTCACTTCCAGTGTGACTTCGCCGTGTTCGCCCAGCGCGGTCATGTCGTGCGCTTCCAGAAGCTTGAGAATATCCGTGATGCCATCGGGTCCGATGTCGTAGGCCGACAGGCGCGTCGGCACGCCGAGACCTTCGAAAAAGCCCTCGGTCTTGCGAATGACCGCATCGATACGCTCGTCTTCGGAGCCTTCCGTCAGGCCCCATACGCGCTCGGCATACTGGAGCAGCTTGGCGCGCTTTGCCTCGCGGCAGACCTTCAGGAGCGCGGGGAACACGATGGCCAGCGTACGGGCATGATCGATGTGATACTTCGCCGTGATCTCATGACCGATCATGTGGGTGGTCCAATCGTGCGGCACGCCCGCGCCAATCAGTCCATTCAGCGCAAGGGTGGCAACCCACATGAGGTTGGAGCGCAGGTCATAATCCTCAGGTGCGGCGATAATCCGCGGTCCGATCTCAAGCAGGCTCGACAGAAGTCCTTCCGAGAACCGGTCCTGCGCCATGCCGTCCACTGGATGCGTCATGTACTGCTCCATGACATGCACGAAGGAGTCCACCACACCGTTGATGACCTGCTTCATCGGCAGGCTCATGGTCCGCATCGGATCGAGAACGGAAAAGCGAGGATAAACCAGCGGATTTGAGAACAGCAGCTTGTCGCCCGTGGACTGACGCGAAATCACGCTCAGACAGTTCATCTCGGAGCCGGTAGCGGGCAACGTGACAACCGTGCCAAGCGGGAGCGCTTTCTTTGCCGCCTCACCTTTGCTGGTGAGAATATCCCACGGCTCCCCTTCGAACGGCACGGCGGCCGCGACAAACTTGGTGCCGTCCATGACCGAGCCACCGCCGACGGCCAGAAGGAAGTCGAGCTTCTCTTCGCGCACCATCGCAACCGCTTTCATGAGAGTCTCGTAAGTCGGGTTCGCCTCGATACCGCCGAACTCCCGAAAGGTGCGGCTGCCCAGTGCCGCACGCACCTCATTGAGAGTGCCGCTGCGCTCGGCGCTGGCACCACCATAAAGTACCAGTACGCGGGCCTGCGGCGACAACTGTTCGTCCAGTTTCGCAATCATCCCTTTTCCGAAAATGATCCGGGTAGGATTGTAGAATTCAAAATTCAGCATTTTTTCATCCATTAGACCGGTCTAATGGATTAGACCGGTCAACTATTAAAACTTACCAAAAAGCCCGAGGAGGCGTCCTCCGAACTCCGGTTGAACTCAGATTTCCAGAAGGCGCTTTGTGGCCAGCCACGCCTGATCGAAAGGCAGGGAACTGTGGGTGATCTTCATCATCAGCGTGGTGCCAAGCCAGAGCTGATACACCGAAGCCGCCAGAATATCGGGCTCCATCGGACTGCCGACCGAACCTTCCTTCTGACCCACACCGATCAACTTGCCCAACCGCTCGATGACGGTGGCTGTGCCCATTTCAAGAATGGACCGCATCCGCTCCGAAAGATCCGAGACTTCAGCCGCCAGTTTGACAATCAGGCATTTATCCCCGACCTGCCCGTCCAGTTGGGTGTCGCGCCAGAATCGGTAATAGCGCGCAATCCGATCAGCCGCATTCCCTTCGGATTTGAAGAGAATGTCATCGAGCTTCTCCACATATTCTTCGACATATATCCGGAGAAGTTCTTCGCCGAAGGCCTCCTTGGATTCGAAGTAGTGATAGAAGGAGCCTTTCGGAATCCCGGCCACTTCCAGAATCTGTGAAATCCCGACAGCCGAAAAACCACGCTGTCCCACAAGCGGCCACGCCGCCTTCAGGATATGCTGCCGGGCAGCGCGATGTTTCTCTGCGACTTTCATGAGTGTCTGTATATGAGCGGACAGAGACCACGTCCAGAGGAAAATTAGACCAGTCGTCTATTTTCTTCCCAGCGCCGGTCGCATCCATAATTCATGACGACTGCGGACAAGGCCGCCGCTCCACACAGCGGCCTTTTAATCCGGGCTTACTGATCGTCGTCATCGCCTCCCGGCGCAGCCGGTCCGGCATCGTTGGAGCCGTCCAGCGACACCGCCACGAACAGCGACTGTCCATCACGCAGAATGCGCAACAGCACGGCATGACGAGCCTTGAGCGCCGCGCTGACAGCCGAAACCGTGGCAGACGGTGTTTCCACCGCCTGATCGCCCACCGCCTGAATCACGTCACCCGGACGCAAACCGGCCTGATCGGCGGGAGAACCGGGCTGGATGTCGGAGACGACCACACCGTGCACAGAGCGATCGAGACCGAGCTGCTGGCGCACATCCCCCGTCAGAGGCGAGAGCGAGATGCCAAGCTTCTGGCCCTGCCCGCTCATGGAGGCATTGGCTCCACTGCCGCCCGTGGCGCCGGACTGGCTGACGATATGCACCTTCAGATCTTTCGACACACCACCACGCAGCACGGTCACGGCCACATCCGTTCCCGGCACGATGGACGCCACCTTCACCGCCAGATGATGGGGCGTGTCCACCGGCTTGCCATCCAGCTTGACGATCACGTCGCCCGTCTTGATTCCACCTTTGTCCGCCGGGCTGTCAGGCGTGACGCTGGCCACAAGCGCACCGGCTGGCGGCGCACCGGGACTGGTGGGCTTGATCCCGAGCGCGCTGGCCATGGACTGCGAGATAACCTGCGCCTCCACGCCCAGATAACCGCGCGTCACATGACCGGTCTTGCGCAACTGCGTGACGACGGTCTGAACGATGTCGGAGGGAATGGCGAAGCCAATGCCGATCGAGCCACCCGAAGGCGAGAAGATGGCCGTGTTCACGCCGATCACCTTGCCGTCCTGCGTAATCAGCGGCCCGCCCGAGTTGCCACGGTTGATGGGCGCATCGACCTGAAAGAAATTGTCATACGGCCCATCGCCAATGTCGCGCCCCAGAGCGGAGATGATGCCCGCCGTGACCGTGCCACCCAGACCGTAAGGATTGCCCACCGCAATCACCCACTCGCCCGGCTGCACGCCATCGGATTCCCCAAGCTGCACGAAGGGCAGAGGGTGACTGGAGGTGAGCTTAAGCAGTGCAATATCGGTCTTGGGATCGCGCCCGACCACACGAGCCTGCACCGTCGTGCCGTCATCCAGCGTCGCCGTCACTTTCGTCGCGCCCTTGACGACGTGGTTGTTCGTCACCGTGTAGCCATCGGCCGAGATGATGAAACCCGACCCACGCGCCTCCACCGTCTGACGCTGCTGGGGCATCATCTGAAACGGGAAAGGAAAAGGGAAAGGCGATTGCTGCTGCATGCCATCCCCGCCCTCGATCGCGTCCGCCTTGATCATGGCCGTGATCGACACCACCGCAGGTTTGACCTGCTTCACCAGACTCACAAAGTCGGGGATCGTGCGGTTTGGGGTGACGGGCTGAATGGCACCCGGTGCATCGGCGTGCGCCTGCGAAACGACCGGAACGATTCCGGATGAAGCCACGGCAAAAATGCCCAGAGTGGCGAGAGCCCGGCGGGTGGAGATACGGGATGTGCGGATCGACAGATTCTCTACTGGCATGTGTATTCCGATGATCCTCCTTGCAGCGACCGCCCACGCGGTCCGTCAAGGACATGTGGACAAACGGTGGCAACGACAAGAAGACGCCGCTCCTCCGTGACACACTACAGTGTACGGCCTTGTTGAACGGATGTCATACGCCGATATTAAACCTCTGTCAGAAAAAGACATTCCAGAGGTTCACGCCTCTGTTTTCCGCTCACGCAACGT
Source organism: Acetobacter estunensis (assembly GCF_019083805.1). Taxonomy (GTDB): domain Bacteria; phylum Pseudomonadota; class Alphaproteobacteria; order Acetobacterales; family Acetobacteraceae; genus Acetobacter; species Acetobacter estunensis_A. The sequence goes on along the minus strand of NZ_JAHRDV010000006.1, from coordinate 166,276 downwards.
CCGAAAAAACTGCCGCAACACACGCGCATTCTCCCGCTCACGCACGCCTCCGACAATCTCGGGCCGATGCAGGCAAGCAGGTTGCTCCACAACCCGGGGACCATGGACAACGCCCCCGCCTTTCGGATCGTACGCCCCGAATACAATCCGCCCCACACGGAAATGCACCGCCGCCGCCGCGCACATTGGACACGGCTCTAACGTGACCACCAACGTACAGCCCATCAATCGGGGGGAACCGAGCCGCCGCGCCGCCGCTCGCAACGCAAGCATTTCCGCGTGGGCCGACGCATCATGAGCGCCCTCCACCTCATTTCCCGCCTGCGCCAGAATCTGCCCCGTACCATCGAGTACCACGGCTCCCACCGGCACCTCGCCCCGCTCGGCCGCTTTGCACGCCTGTGCAAGCGCGATGTCCATGGCCGTGCAGGCCACCAGACCGCCCGGATTCTTCAATGGGGAAACGCTGCGAGGGGAAGAAAACGTCATATCCGAGGTGATAGGAGGCCGAGAGACGAAGGACAATCGACATAAAAGAGCGGTTTTTCGGCCTACAAAGCGTGTCTGCCCCATTTTTGCCTTGAATTGCCGAGCGCTCTCCCTCACTCTCGTTACAGAGTTGATACGCAACGTGAGAAAAGGTTCCAGCCGGGCCGCTTCCACACCGCGTGAGGCTTTCGGGTCCATCGACCGAGGGAGGGTGACGTCATGCAGAGTCTGACACTGGTACTGGCCGCAGCAGCGCTCGGACTGGCTTTCGCAGCGTCTGAACGCGTCGGCATGACGGATTCCTCTCCGCATCAGCATGGTCATCATCATTCCGCCGAATGGAAAGTGGCCGCGGCCCAGTAAAACCCGTTTAACACCCGCTCCGGCCCTATGCCGGAACAGCCGTGTGTTCTATGGGAAGCGCAATGTCGCACCCCGCTTCCCTTCCCCTGATTGGCGTGACGTCGGACCATGAATCCGGCGGCCCGGAACAATATTCTGCCTTTCCGTGGTATGCTTTGCGCGCCAACTATATGGGAGCGGTCATCAAGGCCGGAGGCCTGCCGGTAGCGCTCCCACACGCTCCCTGTCTTGCCGATGAGATGATCGCGCGGCTGGATGGCCTGATCGTGACCGGTGGAGCGTTCGACATTGACCCGTCGCTCTACGGCGCACAACGGGAGGCCTTGACCACCACACTCAAACCCAGTCGCACGGATTCCGAACTTGCACTTTTGAATGCTGCACGCGTGCGCGATCTTCCTGTGCTGGGAATATGTGGCGGAATGCAGCTTCTGGCCGCAGCACTCGGCGGCACGCTCATTCAGGACATCGCAACCGAGCGCCCCGACGCCTTGCCCCACGAACAGCCCAACCCGCGCGATCAGGCGGGGCATATCGTGACCCTCACACCCGATACGCTGCTGGGCCGGATTGTGGAGAGAGCGTCCATGGCGGTCAATTCCTCACACCATCAGGCCGTGCGCGATCCGGGCCGCGCCATTATATCGGCACGGGCCGAAGACGGCATCATCGAGGCCATAGAAGATCCCCACGCCCGGTTTTGCGTGGGGGTACAGTGGCACCCGGAATTTCTTATCGACCCGGGTGACCGGGCGCTGCTGGCCGCTTTCGTGGCAGCGGCAATCCACAACAAAACCACAGTGTCGGGAGACGGTGTATGACAGACGAAAAACACAGCGAGCGCGGCGAACGCATCGCCAAATGGCTGGCCCGCAGCGGTGTTGCCAGCCGCCGCGACATCGAACGCATGATCGGTGAGCATCGCATCAAGCTGAACGGCAAGACCGTGGATCATCCCGCCACCTTCGTGACGGACACGGACGTGGTCATGGTGAACGGCAAGGTCGTGGAAGGCCCGGAACGGACCCGTCTGTGGCGTTATCACAAGCCCGATGGACTGGTGACGACGCATCGTGATCCGGAAGGGCGCCCCACGGTGTTCGACTCCTTGCCCGAAGACATGCCGCGTGTGATCAGTGTCGGGCGTCTGGACATCAACAGCGAGGGACTGCTGCTGCTCACCAATGACGGTGCGCTTGCCCGCAGACTCGAACTGCCCACCAATGGCTGGCTACGCCGCTACCGGGTGCGCGTGTTCGGCGTGGTGGATGAGCGCCGTCTGGCCGATCTGGCCAAAGGCTGCGTGATCGAAGGCGTGCGCTACGGTTCCATCGAGGCCTCGCTCGACTCCCGCAAGGGCGACAATGCGTGGCTCACCGTCTCCCTGCGTGAAGGCAAGAATCGCGAGGTCCGCCGTGTCATGGCCGCCCTCAACCTGCATGTCAGCCGCCTTCTGCGAACGTCCTACGGCCCCTTCCAGCTTGGGGAACTGCAACCCGGAGAACTGGAAGAAGTGCAGGCGCGCGTCATCCGCTCCCACATTCCGCGTGATGCGGAGGGGGAGCGCGGCCGAAAGACCCGCTGATGCGGATCATCGCGGGCGCGCGGCGCGGTCGGACACTGATCGCGCCACCAGGCAACACCACGCGCCCCACCTCCGACCGCGTGCGTCAAGCCCTGTTCGATATGCTGCTGCACGCACCATGGGGCGGACGGGATGCGCTCGAAGACGCGCATGTGCTGGATGGTTTCGCGGGCACCGGCGCGCTGGGGCTGGAAGCCCTCTCGCGCGGGGCGGTCTTTTGCAGTTTCTTCGAGACCGACCGCACCGCCCTTGCCGCCCTACGCGCCAACATCGCAGACTGTCGGATGAAGGAGCGCGCGCGCGTTCTGCCCGCAAGTGTCCTCCGTCCACCCAAGGCCTCACGTCCCTGCTCGCTGGTTTTTCTTGATCCGCCCTATGGTCACGCGCTCCCTGCTCAGGCACTGGCGGCCTTGACCCCGGCAGGCTGGATCGCACCGCAGGCACTGATCGTCACCGAAACGGGGCGTGATGAAGAGCAACCCGTGCCGGATGTGGACATCCTTGCCGAGCGCACACACGGCGCCGCGCGGTTGTGGATCTGGCGCGCCCCCTGATGGTCGAGACGCTGACAGGACCAGCGGAATTCGAAAAAGACATCCGCAAGAGCATCTTTCTCGCCCGCGCCATGCCGGTGGACACGGAAGAGGCCGCGAAAGCCTTCATTGCGGAGGTTTCCGTACCGGATGCCACGCATAACTGCTGGGCATGGAAAATCGGCCCGCGCTATCGCAGCGATGACGCGGGCGAACCGGGGGGCACCGCCGGGCGCCCCATCCTGCAGGTGATCGAGGCACAGGGGCTGGACCGGGTGGCCGTGGTGGTGACACGCTGGTTCGGTGGCGTGAAACTCGGCGCTGGTGGGCTTGTCCGGGCCTATGGCGGAACGGCGGCAGAATGCCTGCGTCTGGCCGAACGCACGGAACTGATCGAACGCGCGCGCCTGACTTTCCACTGCGCGTTCAGCGATCTGGCGCTCGTCACCTCCCGCCTTCCGGGCTTGGGTGCGTTGGTGGAAAACGAAGAGTTCGATGCCACCGGCGCGACCTTCATTGTAGCCGTGCCAGTGGCCACCCTCGATCCGGTCATCACGGCGCTGGCCGATCTGACGAGCGGGCGCAGCGTGGCAAAAGCGGTGGTGGGAGAGGAACCGTCGAAAGACTGATCCCCCCGCCAGCTTATCTCTCGCTCCGATCATACGGCAGACCAAGCGCTGCGGGAGCGGCCATGAGACGGCGCATCTTCTTCCACAGCACCACAGGCACAATGATGAACGCCAACGTGCCGAGATAGGGCAGCATGTTCAGCACCGGAGCCGCGATCGGCCAGTTCTGGGCCTGTCCAAGATAGCCGATGGCGCTGACAAGACCGAACAAAAGCCCGGCACCCGCGGCATTGAGCGGCCGCCATCCGGCAAAGATGACAAGCGCCACGGCAATCCAGCCACGCCCCGAGACCATTCCTTCCGACCAGCTCGGTATCACGGCCAGACTGAGATAGGCCCCCGCTCCACCCGCCAGCGCCGCGCCGATCACGACATAGAGGAAACGAAACTTCGTCACCGGAATGCCCACCGCATCCGCTGCCGCAGGGTTTTCACCCACCGCGCGCAGATTCAGTCCATGGCGCGTGTGAAACAGCACCCACTGGCAGACCGCTGGCAACAGCACATAGATGGGAATGACCAGAAGGTTCTGTCCGAAAAAAGCCGGTCCAATCACAGGAATATCCCGAAGCACAGGAACGGCCACCGGCGCGAAGGTCGCGGCCACCGGCATGCCCGCCACCGAATGTCCGATGGTCGCGGAAAGCCCCAGTCCCAGAAACGTCATGGCCAGCCCGCAAAGAATCTGACTGGCCCGCATGATGACGGTCGCCAGAGCAAAGACAGCCCCACCAGCGCTCCCCACGGCCATCGCCGCAAGCAGCCCCAACCATGGGCTGGCGGTCTTCATGTCCACCAACACGGCCGTGGCCGCGCCCAGCGCCATCAGTCCTTCCACACCCAGATCGACCACACCCACACGCTCGGCAAGCACCTCACCCTGCGCCGCCAGCGCCAGCACGCCTCCGGCCAGAACCGCCGTGGACAACAGGCCCGTCAGCAACGCGATCATGAGGACACTCCGGCCGCAGAACGCCGCACAGGTTCCGCCACAACAGGCCGGTAATGCGCCAGTTCATCGGCAATGGCGACCAGAAGCAGAACCAGACCGGTGATGGCCAGAACTGCCGTGGCCGCAAGTTGCTGCGTTTGCAACACGATGCCTGCATCAAGGATGAGCGCCATCAGAAAAGCCGCCGGAATCACCGCAAAGCAGGACCGTCGCGCCAGCACCGCCACGACAATGCCAAGATAACCGAAATTGTCCGACATGCCGCCCTGAAGCCGGTGCACCGTTCCCGCCACTTCGAACATGCCGGCCAGAGCCGCCAGCGCGCCCGACAGCAGCATGACGACCATAATGCGCGCCCGCATGGGCATGCCCGCATACCGCGCGGCACCAGGATTGGCGCCACTGACACGCACCTCATATCCCCAACTCGTGCGGCTCATCAGCAGCGAGAGACCACAGGCCACCAGGATCGCCACAGGAAAACCCCAGTGCACCACGCCCCAGATTTCCGGAACAGCCACAGGCAGCCGCTCGGTGGAAACCAGCGCCCCCGTCACCCGGTCGCGCCATGGCCCCGTGGTCAGCCAGTATGTCAGCAACTCCGCCACGAAGTTGAGCAGCAGCGTGGTGATGATCTCGTTCACGCCCGCAAAGGCCCGTGCCAGCGTCGGCACGGCAATCCACGCCATGCCGCACATCATGGCCACAACCGCCATCAAGGGCAGGATCACCACCGCAGGCCCATGAACGAACAGTCCCACCGCCGCAGCGCCAATGGCTCCAAGATAAAACTGTCCCTCACCGCCGATGTTCCACAAACCGATCCGGCTGGTCACTGTCACAGCACTTCCCGTGAGCACCAGCGGAGCCATGAACAGGGCGAGATCCTCCAGCCCGAACCGTGAACCGAGTGTGGAGCGCGCCACCAACACGGCCAGTTCCCCTACATTACGCCCCGACAGCGCAAGCAGCAGGGCGACAATGCCCATCGCCACCACAAAGGCCAACGCACGCCAGACCAACACATATCCGGCAGTGGCCGTGGGGAAACGCTGGAACCGCATCATTGCGCTCCCCTCTCTTCCGTCCGGCCACCTATCATAAGACCCAGCCGTTCCGCATCCGCCTGCGCCGCATCGAGCACACCCATGATCCGCCCATGAAACAGAACCCCAATCCGGTCCGACAGGTTGAGAAGTTCCTCGAGATCCTCGGAAATGATGACAAGCGCACGACCTTCGTCGCGCAACTGCGCGAAATAACGATGCAGCGTGGCAATCGCGCCGATATCCAGCCCCCGACTGGGATAGGCCGCCACAAGCACCTTCGAGGCGATCCGCATCTCACGCCGCGCCACCAGACGCTGCTGGTTGCCACCGGAAAGATTACGCACAGGCATGGAATAATCAGGGATTTTCACACCGGCCACGGTCGCAATATCCTGCGCCAGCCGCAACGCCGCGCCCGCGTGATAAAGCCCATTTCCTCCGATGGGCGCGTGATCGTATTCGCGCAGCGCCATGTTGTCGGTCACACCAAGCGAGGGGGCAAGCGCGCTGTGCAAACGGTCTTGTGGAATGTGCCCCACGCCTGCCCGCGCCACGGCGGCGGCATCTGCGGGCAACGCCTTGCCCTCCAGCAGCACGTCCCCACGATCCGGAGCGCGCAATCCCGTGAGCAGTTCGGTCAATTCCCGCTGGCCGTTCCCCGCTACGCCAGCAATGCCGAAAATCTCCCCGCCCATCAGGTCGAGCGACACATCCGAGAGCATTTCCACACCGCGTCCGTCACGCACGCTGACATGCCGCAGACTCATCACCGGCTCCGTACTGCGCGGCGCAGCATCGGGCGCCCGGACGCGCAGATCCTGCCGCACGATCTCACGCCCCACCATCGTGGCCGCCAACATCTGCGGCGAACAGTCCTTCGTCACCCATGTTCCAACATTGCGCCCGCCACGAAGTATGGTGACGCGATCGGACACTTCCATCACCTCATCGAGCTTGTGAGTGATGATGATGACGGCGTTTCCCTCTGCCCGAAAGGCACGCAAGACGCGAAAGAGATCGTTTGCCTCGGCCGGGGTGAGCACGGCCGTCGGCTCGTCAAGGATCAGCAATCGGGCCTTGCGCGTCAGCACCCGCACGATCTCCACGCGCTGCTGTTCGCCCGCCGAAAGATCCTCCACGCGGGCGGAAGGATCGAGAGGCATCCCAAAACGCTCACCCAGTTCACGGGTGCGGGCCTCCAGAACGCCCGCTGGGATATGACGCGGCGTGTCGCTCCAGCCAAGATGAATGTTTTCGGCAACAGTAAAGGCCGGGACCAGTCGGAAATGCTGATGCACCATGCCGATCCCAGCGCGGATCGCTTCCTGAGGACTGGAAAACGCCACGCCATAACCGTCAAGAATCATCTCGCCACCGTCCGGCTGATAGATTCCGGTGACAATGTTCATGAGAGTGGATTTACCCGCGCCATTCTCGCCAAGAAGGGCGTGGATCTCGCCTGACCGGATGGTCAGCGACACATCCTCATTGGCCACAACACCTGGAAAATACTTGCATATCCCGACAAGTTGCAGAACAGGCGGTGTACCTGACCGCATCACGGGCGGATGCTGGCCTGCCATGACGTCGTTTTCAGACAAGACCCGTCATCCCCTGCACGGCCCAGTCCCATTGATAGATCGCCTGATCGTCCATGATCTCTCCGGCCGCCACACGGACACGCCCACCCGCATCACGAATAGGTCCACGAAATGGTGTCTCGCCCGCCAGAATCCGATCGCGCACGGCATCCGCTTTTGCCGCGATTTCCGGCGGCACTGTGGCTCCCCAGGCATCGCGGTCCACCCCGTGACCGAGAGTGAGAAATGTGCCCGCCGCCTTCCATTGTCCGGCCAGGCGCGCACGCACCTGTTCGATATAAAAATGTGAAAAATCGAGCACGACTGAACTGACATAAGAATCAGGACCGAAACGGCGCATATCGAGATTCCACATCGCCGCCTTCAACCCTCGCGCTTGTGCCACGCGCAGATAGGCCGGGTCGTCCGTGATGCCACATAGAAAATCGCATCCGCTGTCCGCCAGCGCACTCGCGGCCTGCGTTGCCGCCTGCGGATCGAACCATGAGTTGATGGAAATCACGTTCATCGTGCAGGCTGGATTGACCGACTGCGCGCCCAGCAACGTGGCATTGGCGCTCGCGATGACAGAAGGGATGGGAAACGTCCCGACATAACCAAGACGATTTGTTTTCGTCATCAGACCGGCCGCCACACCGATGATGTAGCTGGCATACCAATGCGTGATATAATACCAGCCCAGATTGTCCGTCACCCGCGTACCGTCGCACTCAAGAAACGCCACGTCAGGCGCCCGGTCCGCCACATCCTTGATAAAATCGCCATAGTTCGAGGTGGCGATAACCATCTGTGCGCCTTCCGCCACGAACTGGCGAAAAATTCGGGTCGCATCCGCGGAATACGGCACCGTCTCGACATAGATTGTGCGCAACTTTGGAAAGACGCGCTTCATCTTCTGGATGCCAAGTTCATGCGCAGTGGTCCATCCACCATCCGTGATGGGGCCAACATGCCCAAAGGCGATCAGCGCCTCTTCTTCCGCCAATGGGGCGAAGCGGGTCTGTCCAGAGGCTGCCTGCGCAGGCAAAAGCCCGCAGCCCATCCCTCCCCCAACGCCCGCCAGAAGATGACGGCGGGTGAGCAAACCATGCCCCTTCATGTGATTAGCTCAGCAGACAGAAGAAGTGGGATGTCGGCTTTTCTCAGTTCCTTCGTCGCATCCGCGCCTGGAGCAATCCCCCGACACGCATCCTCCACCACGAATGTTGCAAAACCGGCCTTCTGAGCATCACGAGCGGTCTCCGTAACGCACACATCCAGCGCCAACCCCGTGACAAACACACGCGTCATACCCATGGCGCGTAGCCATCCCTCAAGACCTGTTGTGGCTGCACCACTGTTGTCACGAAACGCCGAGTAGCTGTCTACAGAAGGAGACAATCCCTTTCGAAGAATCAGGGCTACGTGACGTTGATCCAACCCACTTGCTAGTTCCGCGCCAGTCGTCCCGGCGACACAATGCGTTGGCCATTGGCCGCCCTGTTCACGGAACGAGCAATGCGCGGGGGGATGCCAATCCTGCGTCGCCACAACCGTTCCAAACGGCAACGCCGAGAGACGATTGATAACAGGAACGACGGCATACCCTCCCCCAACCGGCAGCGCGCCACCGGGTAGGAAATCGTTTTGCACGTCCACCACCAACAGGGCGTCACGGGAAGAAAGCTTCATCATGGCAGCACGATAGCGCGTGACGCGCGCGCTGTCTTTACTTCGATAACGAAATGACATCCGAGCCCACGTTGCCTCCCTCCCATGAGGGGACTATGGCTTTGTGCGCGATGAAAAAGGAGGCGGCAGCATGTTTCTGATCGGCAAATTGCTGACCATGACTATGATGCCAACAGCGCTGCTTATTGAGCTTTTGTTGCTGGGCCTTCTTTTCCGCCGTCACCGCACTGGTCGTAGGCTGGTCGGGGGTGTGGCCGCCCTTCTTGCCCTCTGCCTCGTCTGTCCGGTGGATCAATGGGCCATTCGCCCGCTGGAAGACCGTTTTCCACAGGTTCGCACGCTACCTCCCCATGTGGACGGCATCATCGTGCTGGGAGGCTCGATCGACGATCTTCTCAGCGAAGACCGCCAGACCCCCGTAACGGGTCAGGCCGGTGACCGTCTGACGGCCTTCGCCACGCTGGCACGACATTACCCGGACGCAAAGCTTGTCTTTACAGGAGGCTCCGGTGACGTGACGCAAGGTGTCACGAATGAAGCGAAATGGGCAAAAATCCTGCTCGCAGGCATCGGCCTGCCGTCTGAGCGAGTTGTGTGGGAAGACCGCTCCCGCACCACACGGGAAAATGCCACCGACAGCTTCACCCTTGTCCACCCCAAGCCAGATGAAACGTGGCTTCTCGTGACATCGGCCAGCCACATGCCGCGTTCGATGGGTGTCTTTCGCCGCATCGGATGGAACGTAACCCCCTACCCGGTCGGCTATCTTTCACGCGAGCATCTGCGCGCCTACTCCCTGTCGCTGGGCTCACGCATGGCCGTGCTCGACTGGGCTGCTCATGAATGGATCGGCCTTACCGCTTACCGCATGCGGGGCTGGACCGACACGTTTTTCCCCGCTCCATTGGACACACCAAAAGCACGATGACCATTCCCGAAACAAACAGCGCGATACAGCGTCTTTTCCCCATCCGCGATCTGACATCTCAGCAGAAGGAACTGGTGACCACCATCATACGCTTCTGCGAAACGCACCGAGCGGACAAACACGCGGTCCTCGTGATTGAAGGCGACGCGGGAACAGGGAAAAGTCTCGTCCTGAACACGGCGTTCACGCGCATACAGGAGGAAACACGCAATCGGGACACCAAAAGCTGCCTGCACGGAACGAACAACATTCTCCTCGTCAATCATCCCGAGATGATCAAGCTCTATCGCAACATAGCTGCCGATGTCCCGGCCCTTCGCAAACGCGACTATGAACGACCGACCACCTTCATCAACGCTGCCCACAAGAACGGCACACACACAGACATCGTGTTCGTAGATGAGGCCCATCTCCTGCTCACCCGAAGCGATGCTTACAATCATTTCCGACAGAACAACCAGCTTGATGAAATCCTCAAGCTTGCCCGTATTGTCGTGATGGTCTTCGACCCCCGCCAGACACTCAAGTTCAAGGGATACTGGGATCTGGACCGTCTGGAGAAACATCTGGGCGACATCCCGCATGAAACCGTGCGACTGACGGAGCAGTTTCGGGTTCGCGCCCAACCCGATGTCATGCGCTGGATACGCGCCCTGTGCGACGGACGACTGCTTCCTCTCCCCGCGAAACAGGATTTCGACTTCCGCATCTATGACGACGCTGAAACGATGTATCACGACATCCGCGCTCTGGACGCGCGCTACGGCCTGTGCCGTATTCTCGCGACCTATGACTTCCCCTACACGCTCAACGGTGCAGACCACATGGTGAAGGCCGGCTCCTTCCACCTGCGCTGGGACCGCAACCAGCCCAATCATCCGCTGCCATGGGCTGAGCGTGCGGATTCCATCGATGAAGTGGGATCGGTCTACACCGTTCAGGGTTTCGACCTGAATTGGGCGGGGGTGATTCTTGGTCCCTCCGTCACCTATGATTCAAAGTCCGATCGCGTGATCTTTCTGCCTGAGCATTATGAGGACAGCGCCGCTTTTATCGGTCGTGAAGGAGTAGCCGACGTCACGGCGGCAAAACGCCACGTCATGGCCAACGCGCTGTTTGTCATTCTCACGCGCGGCGTGCACGGCCTGTATCTGCACGCGACCGATCCCGCTCTGGCCCGCAGATTACACGAACTGGCCGCCGCACGCAGTTGAATGTCAGATATGGATCACGTCACGGCAGACGGACGCGGCGAACAGATCTGACGAGATGGTGTCCGGCAAACGACCGATCAGCTTCAGTTCATCGGCATATTGCGCCATCTGATCGCGCAACCAGCGGCCCAGCAAATGCACGGGGGCTGGTTCGTGCGCCAGCATGTCGGTCACGTCCGCCAGTTCCATGTCCACAAGATGGGGCGCAAGCAGAGACGCTACATCCTTGCGGTGTTTTTCAATCCACCGGCACGCATCGCGCAATGCCAATGTCAACGCCGCCGCTCCCTGTGGATCGGTGTCGATGAAGCGGTCGGACAGCCCCAGAACCTGATTGACACGCTCGGCGTAATGTCCCGTTGTGGAACCAAGCAATTCGAAAAGTGTGGCGGTGTTGTCCATGCGCAACTGCCACCCCAACGTGTCGTGGGTGATGATCGCATCCATGTCCGGCGCGGCCACTACGCGATCGAGATCTGCTTCCGGCACGGAACGCCAGTGCACATCGTCTGGATTGAGACCCTTGCGACGCATCAGGACCGAGAGAAAACAGCGGTCGGACGAATCATCGTTCGGAACAATGACCGTGCGTCCGATCAGGTGCTCCAGCCGCGTCATCCCACTGCGTTTGCGCACCAGCAACCGAAATGTCCCCGCACTCAGTCCAGCAACAAGACGAGCCGGAACGCCCGCATGCAGTCCTGGCAACCAGGATAGGGCCGGTGCAACCGCCGCTGCGAAATCGTCATGCGCAAGCGCGGAAATAGCCTGATCGCCCGTCACCATCGGACGGATCGTCACGTCGAGATTATACCGGGTGAAAAATCCACTCTCACGCGCCACGATCAGAACCGGATCGACCTCCGGGTCGGGCCATGCAAGGGTAAGACTGCGCGGCTGACCGTCGAGTGGCAGATGCGCACGATGCGGGCGATGCCCCTTCCACCACAGTCCGCCACCGAGAAATGCCAGTCCACAAGTACCTCCGGCAGCCACAAGCAGACGTCTCCGACTGCGCTCTTGCCGGACGTACGCTTCTGCCTTCATTCCTCACCCCTTCATCTCTGTTTTCCGCACTGAAGCACAAGCCGGCCTAGTCTGCGCCGTATCGCTATACCCTTGCTGCCCTTGGGTTTATGCGATGTCAAAACCGCGTGCGAAAAATCTTCCTCTAAAGGCTTTACGACGCTGCCAAGGTTGAGTATACGGTCGCCCACGGCTGATCCCGAATAGCTCAGTTGGTAGAGCAAGCGACTGTTAATCGCTGGGTCGTAGGTTCGAGTCCTACTTCGGGAACCACCGCCGCTTATTTCCCATAATAAAATCAGTATTTTATGGGTTTCAGATAAAACCCCCATCCCCTATGTTGTCCCTCTTACGGACACGGGTCAGGCGGCCTGTTTTCAAGCCAAACCTATCTGAGACAAAGCGTAACAGCCGATCATTACCGCTTCCGCGCTGCCATTATCTTTCATCCGTTTGCAGAGATCCGCGGCCGAGGGAAACAGTTGTATCGCCCGCCCTCGCCCCGCCCTTGTCCGTCGGGCAGACTGATGTTTCAGCCTCGACAACATGCAGGTGCGGCAACACCCGCTTTTTGCCTCTGCGACCGACGCCAGATGGCGGAGCTTTAGGACGACTGCCCATGCTCTCTGAGAGCAGCCGATACACACGGTACCAGTGATCTACTGCATCGGTCAGTCCAAGCTGGTGAGCACGCTCCAAACGATCTCCAGCAACGGTGCGCGCCGCCAGACCGTAAAGCCCGACCAGCCGCCCCGCTTCGGTCTCTGGTGAATCTGCCTTTTCCTTTGAATCCATCATTGTTCACCTCCGTCGCCAATCGTCGGCCGACGTGGTAAACGAATGGTTAAGATTAACAGCCTTTCACGCACGATTTACCGAGTTAGAAGGCCGATCCCAACGCCCTCAAATCTGATGAGATAGAGCACCGCCTATTGAAAGCGGCCTTCACTTTGTTGCTGATGGCATGCGCAAGCGCCACATCTGACAGCGGCTTTCTCTGACAATAATGGCACGCGATACTCCCGGCCCATCTTCATGCGGTGAGCTAGTACGGTCCACACGCGAGCCTTCAAGTCGATCTCTAACCATGTAGCGTTGCGGACCTCGCCTGATCTCGGATGTAGCAATCGGCCGTTCACTCCGGCTCAAACAGGTATTCCGCCCACGTTTGGTAGAACGTCCCGCTTCATAAGCGAAAATGACAAGGTTGGCTTGCATCCACCTTGATCCCCTCTCGGGTCCAGAAGGTTATAACCCTCTCGCGCAAGCACCGTGTCCCACACGTCTGCCGAGGAAAGACCCGATGAACAAGCTCTTCGCCCTCCTGATTGCCGGAGCAGCTCTGACTGCGAGTCAGCCGATACTCGCTGCGGAAACACAATCCTGCACATCCGGTGTCTGCCAAACCACTGAAAAAGGATGGAAAACCGTTCGCAATGGAACGGTGGATGCCGCACATTCCACCACGAAATGGAGCGAAAAGACCGGAAAGAAGATCGGCACATGGGGAAGCCATACCACCCATAACGTGGGGCAATGGGGTTCACGCACGGGCCACAAAATCGGACAGTGGGGCTCGAACGCGACAAAAGACACCAAGCACTTCTTTACGGGAAACTGACGTTCACACGCGCCACGGCTCTGTGCTCTGAGAGCCGCAAAAACCGTTTCCATCCACGAAGGACATGACGATGAGCGAATATCGCATTGAGGAAATCAAGGACACGGGCGGCAAAACTGTTCGGTGGGAAATCTACCACGAAGACACACTGATCCGCTCCTTCACCGATCAGACCGAAGCCGAACGCACCCTTGCCGACTTGCGGAGCAAGGAACAATTCCCGTCCACCTGAAATCACTTCGGGTTCGAGCCGAAAAACCGTCTCATTGAGGCGGTTTTTTTATGTCCGCATCCCCACCGCACGGGTCAGGAATCCTGATGATCCCCTTTTGCACGCATCCGCCTTGGCTTGCCCGTCAAAGGATTGATCCGCGCAGGCCGATTCACCTGCGTCGTATCGGGCACGACATGACATGCCAGACCTTCCGCCCTTCGGGCCGCCGCAAATCTTTCAGCATGAGAAAGCTGTGCTGCCTGATACAGCACCCGCTCACCAAGCATGACCTTGTGCTGTTTCATGTTTCTTCCCTTTCGATCCACGAACAGAAAAGTCTGGAACGGCTGTCGTCATTCACCGCCTCGCGCATCTGTTTCATGTTAAGGATGCCGATACCTTCTGCCTGAATATGAAAAAGGGAAAGCGATGTCAGCGCAAGATGAACCGCGTGGCCCCGGCGATCCGTTCACGCGCGAAGCTACGCGCCTTCGGAAAAATTTTCTTGAGATGAACCTCTATGAGGGATTCGAGCTGGCCATCATGCTCGTGCTGACGGCCCTCATCATGCTCGTTACGTTGTTCGCGACATGGAATCTGACCAAGGAAGTCTGGCAGCTCGTTCTAGCGCAACGGATCGACCCCAGCGACATGCCCACTTTCCAGACCGTTTTCGGCAATATCTTCACGGTCATCATCGCGCTGGAATTCAAGAGTTCGCTGCGTATCAGCCTGTCTCCCAACAAGGATGTCGTGCGCGTGCGCACCATCGTCCTCATCGCCCTGCTGGCCGTAGCGCGGAAGTTCATCATTCTCGACCTGCACGAAGTCAATCCAGCCGAGATGTTCGCCTTCTCCGCCGCCGTTCTGGCGCTTGGCGTGGTGTACTGGCTGATCCGTGAGCAGGATATCCGCGTGGCGAGCCGCACTGAGCCAACCGTTCCTTTCACGTCACCTCATCAGGATGCCGGACACGGATAAGAAACCCCAACGAAAAAGGGCGGCTCCGAAGAGCCGCCCTTTCCTGACAGACAAGTCGAGGCATCTGAAGACGCCTCACTCCTGATACGAGATCAGTTGTTGTTGTCGTCCTTGTGGTGCTTGTGGTGCTTGTGGTGATGGTCACCGGACTGGTCGTTCTGACCACGATCACCGTCGCGACGATCGCCTTCACGGTGCTCGCCGTCGCGACGATCACCTTCACGGTGCTCGCCATCGCGGTGCTCACCACCCTGCATGCCATGATCGCCCTGAGGACCCTGACCCTGCGGGCCGCCGTGATCGTCAAACTGACCCTGACGGTTCTGATTGTCGTCCTGAGCGTGTGCTGCGAGCGGAGCTGCGAAACCAAGAGCCGCAACGAGCAGAAAAGCCTTTTTCATTTACCATCTCCATCTGGTGGTTGAGCGGCAACATGCCGGAGAGAAATGCCCAAAACATGACCACCGTGTAACAGAGTGAGACATTCATCGGCGCTGCCGTTACATGTCCTACTCCGTCCTCTCCATGGGGAACGTCATGAGCGAAATCGGCTCTCCTGTCGCCCCCTTATCTGGCATATCCCTGCCGCATTCTCCGGCTCCTGCGGCACAAACAGCCTCCAGCCCCAGCCGAAAGCCGCAGAAAATGCGTATGACCTTTTCATGACAGGGCCAAGTGGACACATGGCAGCATTGACGCTTGAACATGCGCCCCCCACATCGCGTCATCCTCTCCTCTATCGTAATCACAAGGAACGAAATTTCATGTCTCTGCCCTCCATTTCCCTGCGCCACATTCTCTTCATAACGGGTGGCAGCCTCCTTCTCGCCGGATGCGCATCCGCCTCTCATCCCCCACATCGGATCGGCATGCCTAACCCCGCCTCAACCTGGTGCATCAAACAAGGTGGCCATCTTGAAATCCGCAAGGAAAGCGGTGGCTCGGTGGGCTATTGCCACCTGCCGGATGGACAGGTGGTGGAAGAATGGACCTTGTTCCGTGCAGCCCATCCGAGCGGTGGCGCGCCGCGCTAAACTAAGTGAGGCGCTTATTTGAATTGCGGGAATGCGACACATCATTGCCGCTTCCCGCATCAGAAAATACCATTCGTAGTGTATTGCGTGCGCCCCAGAACGAATGTCCCGACAGGACGTTATCTGGGTGCGCTCCCTTTCACTTTCGAACAGGATTCCTCTCCATGAATACTCTCGCGGGAAACCGGTGGCTCCTCTTTGTCCTGCTCGGCCTGGCCAGCATCGCTCTGGGAGCCGTGGCGTGGATCGACGCCATTTCGGTCACACTCGCCAGCACCGTCATCTTCGGCGTCCTGTTCATCATCGCAGGTGCATTCCAACTGGTTCACGCTTTCGCATTGCGTGACTGGGGCAGCTTCCTGTTCACGCTCCTTCTGGGTGTGCTCTACATTGTCGGCGGCGGTCTGCTGATCGAGGAACCCGCCACAGGCTCCGTCGTCATCACCGTGTTCATCTCCATCTGCCTGATTATCGGTGGCGCAATCCGCTGCGTCATCGCTTTCCAGAACCGCTTCCTTCCGGGCTGGTGGCTGATGCTGCTCGGCGGTCTCGCCACGCTTGCCATCGGCGTCATGCTCTACGCTACGCTGCCATGGTCCGGCCTGTGGCTGGTGGGCACACTGATCGCCTGCGAACTGATCTTCGCCGGTGTGGGCTGGATCCAGTTCGGTCTCGCCCTGCGTCGTGGTTCGGCCATCATCGAAACACGTACGTTCTGAACCGCCCCGCGTGACAGCGGCATACCTCCTCCGCTGTCACGGTTTCGCGAGAGGTTCGCAACACCCCGTCTAAAAATGTCAGGGTGCGCCCGCCATTCCATACGGGAGGAAGACATGAGCGAATCCCACACCCTGCGCGACATCCCCATCGGTATCGACGCCACCGGCAACCGCACCGAGAGTGACTCGATGGGCAAGGTCGAGGTGCCGGCCGATCATTACTGGGGTGCGCAGACCCAGCGCAGCCTCATCCATTTCTCGATCGGCCGCGATGTCATGCCGATCGAAGTCTGTCGTGCCTACGGCATCGTCAAGAAAGCCGCCGCCCTCGTGAATCTGGCCGACGGGCGCCTGCCGAAATGGAAGGCGGACGCCATCATTCGCGCAGCCGATGAAGTGCACGCAGGCAAGCTCGACAGCGAGTTTCCGCTTTTCGTCTGGCAGACCGGCTCAGGCACCCAGACGAACATGAACGTCAATGAAGTGATCGCCAACCGGGCGATCCAGCTTCTGGGCGGCGAAATCGGGTCCAAGAAACCGGTCCATCCGAACGATGACGTGAACATGGGGCAGTCGAGCAACGACTCCTTTCCCACCGCCATGCATGTCGTCACCCTGCTGGAAATCGAGAACACCCTTCTTCCCCGCGTGGAGGAACTGATTGCCGCCATTCGCAAGAAAGCCGATGGCTGGATGGATGTGGTGAAGATCGGGCGTACCCATCTTCAGGACGCCGTGCCGCTCACCGTCGGGCAGGAGTGGTCCGGCTGGGCCCAGCAGCTTGAGGATGCGTTGGATGCCCTCAAGGCTTCACGCGGCGGTCTCGCCCAGCTTGCCGCAGGCGGCACGGCGGTCGGAACCGGGCTGAATGCCCCGCAAGGCTTCGGTAAAGCCATTGCGGAGCAGATTGCAAAGCTGACAGACAAACCCTTCGTCACAGCCCCCAATAAATTCGCAGCTCTTGGCGGGCTGGACGCCATGGTTCGCGCCTCCGCCGGTCTGCGCGGGCTTGCCGTCGCGCTGATGAAGATCGCCAACGACATGCGCTGGCTCGGTTCTGGTCCCCGCTGCGGTCTGGGCGAGTTGCATCTGCCCGAAAACGAGCCCGGTTCCTCCATCATGCCCGGCAAGGTGAATCCCACCCAGTGCGAAGCAATGGTGATGATCGCCACACAGGTGATGGGCAATGACACGGCCGTCGCCTTTGCCGGCGCACAGGGCAATCTCGAACTCAACGTGATGCGCCCTGTCATCGTGGCGAATGTGCTGCACGCCATCCGCATTCTGGCCGATGGATGCCGCAATTTCCGCACGTTCTCCGTAGAAGGCACGGAACTCGACCACAAGCGGATCGCCCGCAATGTCGAGGAATCGGTCATGCTGGTCACGGCGCTCACCCCCGCCATCGGTTATGACAAAGCGGCTGCCATCGCCCACCGCGCCATGGAAAAGGGGGAAACCCTGCGGGAAGCCGCACTCGCCTCCGGCGTGGATGAGGCGACGTTCAACCGTTACGTAAACCCCAAGGACATGGTGGGACACGGCTTGGCGGGAGCCTGAACGGACGGCGCGATCTCTGGCCGCGCCCCGCCATCATCGGTAGGAAGACAAGGCGCGTCACCCGGACGCGCCTTTCGTCGTTTTTGTCCCCGCCGCTCGCAGGTTTTGTTCATGACCGTCCCAGAGATCGATCCGTTTCACGCCATCGCCATCAGCAGTCTCGCGCACCGACTGGCGGCTGAAGGGCGCAGCATCATCCATATGGAATTCGGTCAGCCATCCACCCCAGCGCCAGCACAAGCCATAGCCCGCGCCCAGCACATTCTTGCCACGGACCCGATGGGTTATTGGGAGAGCGAACCGCTGAAGGCCCGCATCGCCCGGCATTATTTGGAGTGGTATGGCGTCACTCTTGCGCCGGAGCAGGTGATCCTCACCAACGGGGCGTCCACCGCGCTCGTGCTGGCCCTGACTTCCTGTTTCATACCCGGCGCCCGCGTGGCGCTCGCGCGCCCCGGTTATGTGGCCTATCGCAACACGCTACGTGCCCTGCACATGGAGCCGATTGAACTTCCCTGCGGTGAAAAGACACGCTTTCAACTGACGGCCGACATGGTGGCCGCACTCGATCCCGCGCCCGACGGCCTGATCGTGGCCAGCCCCGCCAACCCCACCGGCACCATCCTGCCCGACAGCGCATTTCGCGCGCTGATGGACGTCTGTCGCGCCCGCAACATCCGTGTCATTTCAGACGAAATCTATCACGGCCTGACCTACACCGAGGCCACACACAGCGCGCTGGAATACACACCCGATGCGCTGGTGGTGAACAGCTTCTCCAAATATTTCAGCATGGCCCCATGGCGACTGGGCTGGTTGGTCGTGCCTGAAAACATGATCCACACAGCCCGCGCCCGGATGGGCAATCTGTTCCTCACCCCATCTTCCCTGAGCCAGCACGCCGGTCTGGCCGCCTTTGACTGCACTGACGAACTGGAAGCCCATCTGGCGACCTATCGCCGCAACCGCGAGTTGATGCTCGAAGCCCTGCCGGAAATGGGGCTCGCCCGCATCGCTCCCCCCGATGGCGCGTTCTACATCTATGCCGACATCGGTCATCTGACCGATGACAGCCTCACTTTCTGCGAACGGCTTCTGCGCGATACAGGTGTCGCCACGGCGCCGGGTGTGGATTTCGATCCGGTGGATGGTCACCGTTTCATGCGCTTCAGCTTCGCGGTCTCGACCGATCTGGTGCGTGAGGCCATCGCGCGGATGCGTCCGTGGTTTACTGAGCGCGGGAATGAAGTTGCGCAAACGAGCAATGAGTAAATCTTGAAAGACGAATTGGTCGTTCTTCAGAGAGCGGGCAATCACCACGCTCACGACAAAGGCCGTCTTTGTTCTCATGCTCTTATGTGCAGCATCTTTTTGAAACCCACCCGCCATATCGTGATTTTTTTCTTACCGGACCAGTGACTTCGCCAATTCACCGGGTCTCTTGTGTTGGCCCGCTACACATCGCAGACCTTTTCCTATCGTTGAGCATCGCACAGGAGCACGTACCCCATGCAACAGAGAGAACTCGGACGCACGGGCATCATGGTCAGCGAGATCTGCCTCGGCACCATGACATTCGGACAGCAGAACACCGAGGCCGAAGGGCACGCACAGCTCGATCTGGCGCTGGATCGCGGCATCAACTTCATTGACACGGCCGAGCTGTATTCCATTCCCCCCAAGGCCGAGACCTATGGTGCAACCGAGCGCATCGTCGGAAGCTGGCTCAAGCAGCGCGGCAGCCGTAACAAGGTCATCCTCGCCACCAAGGTGGTGGGGCGTAGCATCATGGACTGGTTCCGCCCGAACGGAGAGGAAACGCGCCTCACGCCGCGCCAGATCCGCTACGCGCTGGAAGGCTCCCTGCGTCGCCTCGGCACGGAGTATGTCGATCTCTACCAGCTTCACTGGCCCGATCGCCGTGTAAACCTGTTTGGAGAAGGCGGCACGACATGGAGCCGGACCGACAGCCGCGACGAGGTGCCGCTGGAAGAAACGCTCGGCGTGCTGGGCGATCTGGTGAATGAGGGCAAGATCCGCCATGTCGGCCTGTCCAACGAAACACCGTGGGGTGTCGCGAAAAGCCTCGAAGCCGCGCGGCAGGGTGCTCCGCGTGTGGCGTCCATCCAGAACGCCTATAACCTCATCAACCGCACATTCGAGTGGGGTCTGGCTGAGTTCGCGCAGCGCGAACAGGTCGGCCTGCTGGCCTATTCGCCACTTGCACAGGGTTATCTGACGGGAAAATATCTCGATGGCGCGCGACCAGCCGGTGCCCGCACAACGCTGTTCAACCGTGGCCAGCGCTACCAGAAACCCGGTGTGGACGACGCCATCCGGGCCTATCTCGCTCTTGCCAAGGACACGGGCCTGAACGCCGTGCAGATGGCGGTGGCCTTCGTGACATCACGCCCGTTCGTTACGTCCAACATCATCGGCGCGACCAGCATCGCCCAGCTTGAGGAAATTCTCGACTCAGTGAACGTGGCGATCACGCCGGAGCTGGAAACACGGATCAACGTTATCCATCAGGTGCATTCCAACCCGGCCCCCTGATCAATCGCAGGTGTCCCGGCATAATGGGCCGGGACAGACACCATCAGGCGGTACGTGGAGCCATCAGACGGAACATCGGTCCCGTCAGCACGGTGGAAATCACCGCCAGCACCATCAGCGAGGCGAAGGCAAATTCCGAAATCATGCCCTGCTCATGCAGGATGGTCGCCGCCACGATCTCCATCAGCCCCTTACATTGAAGGAGCGCGCCCAGCCCTAGCCGCTGGCGAGGAGCCAGTTTCGGCGCGGGCGGGAAGATATACACTGACACCATCTTGGCGATGATCGACACCGCCACAAGAGCAAGCGACGCCACGACGGACGGCCATGTCAGAGCATCGCCATTGATGCGCAGTCCGCTATGCCCGAAGAACATCGGCGCCAGCCAGATCAGCGCGAACGTGCCTACCTGTTCCACCGGCAGCCTGCGCACCCAGCTTGGCGGCATGATCGCGCCCGCGAAATACGCACCGATCAGTTCATGCAGCCCCAACTGGTGGCTCGCCCACGACCCCACTGCCATATAGACCGGCACCGTCACCCAGATGACCCATGTGGGCGGATGGCGGAAATGCTTTGCCGCCCACAGGCCGCCCGCTGCCAACCCACCCAGAAGAGCGACAGCCAGAAATTCAAGCTCCGTCCAGCTGTGCAGGGCTTCCGATCCACGCTCCGCGAATTGCAAAAATGCAAGCCCGATCCACAGCGCCGCGTCATCGACAACCGCAAGCTGAAGAGCGAGTTGCCCAAGAGGACGCTGCGCCGGTTCCAGTTCGCGCACCACGCCGATCAGCACAGGCAAAGCGCTGACAGAAATGCACAGGCCAATGGAGGCTGCCGCCACCCACGGTGCGGCGTGAGGTGGGTGCCAGCCTTCAAGCGGGAGGAAGAATTTCCACGCGAGATAGGAACCGACCAGCAGCGGGCCGCCCAGCGCCACTGCCGCCCCGGCCAGCAGCCGGACCCACGTTGTCGGCGGCAGGGCATGTTCCTCTCTCACATCGTCCTGATGTTGCCACATCTCCAGCCCCGCCGTGAACGCCAGCACCAGAACCGCGACCCAGCCGATCTCGTCTCCATACGCAGAGGGAATACTCACGTCATGCACGGGCACATGCCATACGGCGAACAGTATTCCCAACAATATCGGCAGAATGACAATTGGAATACTGCGCCCGATCAGGCGCCACACCAGCCATGGAAACAGTACAAATACCGAAAAATCTGCGATAAGCGCCAGTATATTTTCCATTATTATGTCCTTTCGCTTATCAGGAGACGATACAGCAAACACTCCTCCCTATTTTCCGGTGCTTATATCGCATTTGTTCACGATCTGTCGAACTGTCATTCAGAAAACGTATTTCACATTTCTCTCAAGAGATTGCTCGGACAACGCGCACAAGAAAAAAGGCCGCCCGTTGCCGGACGACCTTTTCTCCGAATCTGACGATAAAACGAGCGGTCAGGCAGACGCTGCCAGCGTCTCCGGCTGCTCAAAACCGATGATCCGCGCGTAATCCTTCGGCACTACCTGCCAGAAACGCGGCAACACCTCATCCCATTTGTGCAACAGCATCGCCGCATAAGAAGACTGGGTTTCGGCCACATGAGCCTCCACCAACCCACGCAGCTTCGCTTCCCATTCCGGCTGCGTCACCCGCACCCAGAACACATTGTCCGGGTTCACTTTCTGCTCGAAGGAATTGTCTTCGTCATAGACGAACGCCATCCCCCCCGTGAAACCGGCACCGAAATTGTCGCCGGACTCACCGAGAATCACCACCGTGCCACCGGTCATGTATTCGCAAGCGTTGGACCCGCACCCCTCGACCACAGCCGTAGCGCCCGAGTTGCGAACGGCGAAGCGCTCGCCCGCCAGTCCCGCCGCAAACAGAGAACCTGCCGTGGCGCCATACAGCACCGTGTTACCCACGCTCGCATTGGTGTTCGACGCCAAAGTGCTGGACGCCGATGGACGCACCACAATCGTCGCACCCGACAGCCCCTTGCCCACATAATCGTTGGCATCGCCATGCACTTCGAGCTTAAGACCCTGCACCGCGAACGCACCGAGCGATTGGCCGGCTGAGCCACGCAGACGCACCGTGAGATGTCCCGGCGCCAACGTGTTCATGCCGTATTGCCGTACGATCAGAGACGAGATGCGCGTGCCAATGGCGCGCATCGTGTTCTGCACATTGTACTGCAACTGCATCTTCTCGCCGTGATCGAACAGCGGGCGCGCGTCCGCAATCATCTGCGCGTCCAGCGTGTCCGGCACCTCGTTGCGGCCTTCCAGCGTGCTGTAGCGCGCATGCGGACCGGGGTCCGCCTGCACCAGAAGCGGGTTCAGATCGAGATCGTCCAGATAGTCCGAACCGCGCGACACCTGATAGAGCAGGTCCGTACGGCCGATCACCTCATTGAGCGTGCGGAAGCCCAGCGACGCCAGAATGTTGCGCACGTCCTCGGCAATGAATGAGAACAGGCTGATGACCTTCTCCGGCGTTCCCTCAAACTTGGCGCGCATAGCCGGATCCTGAGAACACACGCCCACAGGACAGGTGTTGGAGTGGCACTGGCGCACCATGATGCAGCCCATGGCCACAAGGCTGGCTGTGCCGATGCCGAACTCTTCCGCGCCCAACATGGCCGCGATCACCACATCGCGCCCGGTCTTGATGCCGCCATCGGTGCGCAGCGTGACACGGTGACGCAGGCGGTTGAGCATCAGCACCTGATGCGCCTCCGCAAGCCCCAGTTCCCACGGCAGACCGGCATATTTCACCGAGGACAGCGGGCTTGCACCCGTGCCGCCCGAGTGACCGGAAATGAGGATCGCGTCCGCTTTCGCCTTGGCCACGCCAGCCGCAATCGTGCCGATGCCTGAACGCGCCACCAGCTTCACCGTGACCCGCGCATCCGGATTGATCTGCTTGAGATCGTAGATGAGCTGCGCCAGATCCTCGATCGAGTAGATGTCGTGATGTGGCGGCGGCGAGATCAGCGTCACACCCGGCGTCGCATGACGCAGCTTGGCGATCAGTTCCGTCACCTTGAAGCCCGGAAGCTGGCCACCTTCACCGGGCTTTGCGCCCTGTGCCACCTTGATTTCAATCTCACGGCAGTCATTGAGATACTGCGCGGTCACACCGAAACGACCTGACGCCACCTGCTTGATGGCGGACGAGGCATTGTCGCCATTCGGACGCGGCTTTGCCCGTGCCGGATCTTCGCCGCCTTCACCGGAATCCGACTTCGCACCGATCCGGTTCATGGCGATGGACAGTGTTTCATGCGCTTCCGGACTGAGCGCCCCCAGCGAAATCGCTGGCGCGATCAATCGCTTACGCAACTGCGTGATGCTTTCGACCTCTTCCACCGGAATCGGCTCATTGGTGCTACGGAAATCCAGCAGATCACGTAGCGCCACCGGCGGCTGCCGCTGCACAGCATCAGCGTACCGCTTGTAGATGGTGAAGCTGTCCGTGCCCACCGCCGTCTGGAGCATGTGGATCAGCGTGCCATCGAAGGCGTGCGTCTCCCCACTCCGGCGCATCTTGTACAGACCGCCCACTGGCAGCACGGCAGTAGACGTGCCCCATGCCTGCTCGTGGTAGCTCAGAACATTGCGGGCGATACCCGCCATGCCGATGCCCGAGATGCGCGACGCCATGCCGGGGAAGAACTCCGCCACCAGCGCACGCGACAGGCCGACAGCCTCGAAATTACAGCCACCGCGATAGGACGCCATGATCGAAATGCCCATCTTGGACATGATCTTGAGCAGACCCTTGTCGATCGCCTTTCGATACCGCTCGACCGCCTCACGCAGCGTCATAGTGCCGCACAGGCCACGACGAATGCGATCCGCGATGCTTTCCTGCGCGAGATACGGGTTCACAGTCGTTGCGCCCACACCCAGCGTCACCGCAATGGCGTGAACATCAAGCACGTCGGAGGCTCGCACGTTGAGTGAGGTGAAGGTGCGAAGCGAATGACGCACCAGATGCGTATGCACCGCCGCCGCCGCCAGAATGGTCGGGACACCCGCCCGCTCCGCAGACTGTTTTTCATCGGTGAGGAAGACATGCGTGCACCCCTCACGCACACGCTCCTCCGCCTCACGGCGGATGCGAGAAATGGCTTCACGCAAGGCCGCTTCACCGCCCTCGGCCGGGAAGGTCGTGTCGATGGTGCTGCCACGCTCGCCACAGAACTTGCGCAGCGCCTCGAACTCGCCGTTTGTCAGAACAGGGCTGGGAAGCTGGAGCAGATCGCACTGCTCTTCAGACTCTTCAAGGATATTGCCCAGATTGCCCAGACGGGTGACGAGGCTCATCACCCGCGCCTCGCGCAAGGAATCGATGGGCGGATTCGTGACCTGACTGAAACCCTGACGGAAATAATGCGCCAGCCCGCGATAACGCTCGGACAGCACCGCCAGCGGTGTGTCATCGCCCATGGACCCCACGGCCTCGAACGCTTTCTCCACCATGGGCTGGAGAATCTGCTCAAGCTCCTCAAGCGTGGTGCCGACGGAAAGCTGGCGGCGACGCAATTCTTCCGGCGAATAGAGCACCGGCTCGACCACATCGTTACGCACCACCGATCCGATCTTCTGGATCTTCTTTACCCACTGGCTGAAATTCTGACGGCTCGCCATGAGATCGAGAAGCTGATCGTTGTCGTAGAGCTTGGCTGCGTCCAGATCGATGCCGATGGTTTCACCCGGACCAAGCCGCCCACGGCTGACAACCTCGGCCTCCGGCACCTTCACCATCCCCGCTTCCGATCCCACGATCAGCAGATCGCTCGTCGTGCGGGTGTAGCGCAGCGGACGCAGACCGGAACGATCCAACCCTGCGATCAGCCAGCGCCCATCGGTTGCGCACAGCGCCGCCGGTCCATCCCATGGCTCCATCACCGCGTTGCAATACGCGAACATGTCGCGATGCGCGGGCTTCATGGAAGAATGCGCGCCCACACTGGCCGGGATCATCAGCGCCTTGGCCGCAGGCGCATCACGCCCGGCATGGGTGAGAAGCTCGAACACGTTATCGAGTGTCGCGGTGTCAGACCCACCCACCTGCACGATGGGCTTGATGTCGTTGATGTAGGGATCAAGCTCCGGATCGGCGAGCCGCGTCTCGTGGCTGCGCATCCAGTTCACGTTGCCCGAAATCGTGTTGATCTCACCGTTATGCGCCACCCGTCGGAACGGCTGCGCCAGCTTCCACGTGGGAAACGTGTTGGTGGAATAGCGCTGGTGATAGATCGCAAAACGGCTGATGAAGCGCGGATCGAGCAGATCGGGGTAGAAGTTCGTCAGATGCTCGGCAAGGAACATACCCTTGTAGATCAGCGAGCGACATGACAGCGAGCAGATATAGAGATCCACCTGATTGGCGATCGCCGCCTTCTCGATGCGACGACGGATCACGAACAGATCGCGCTCGAAATCCTCTTCCTTACGGCCCTTCTTGCCACGAATGACAATCTGCTCGATCTCGGGGCGTGTGGCGTTGGCCTTCTCACCGATGCAGGCCGTGTCGATCGGCACCTGACGCCAGCCATAGATGCTGTAACCAAACGCCAGAATCTCGGTCTCGATGATCTGACGGCAGCGCTCCTGCGCCGCGAGGTCTGTCTTGGGCAGGAAGACCTGCCCCACCGCCAGCGGCACGCCGGCGGCAAGCTCGTGGCCCACACCCATCGCGTCCGCGAAGAAATCCTGCGGAATCTCGACATGGATGCCCGCGCCGTCACCGGTCTTGCCGTCGGCATCGACCGCGCCACGATGCCAGATCGCCTTGAGCGCTTCGATCCCCGCCTCGACCACGTCGCGGCGCTTGCGACCGTCGAGTGCCGCGATCAGACCCACGCCGCAGGAATCCCGTTCGTCCTCGGGACGATACAGACCCTGCGTCAGCGCTTCGCTGTTACGCTGCCAGGTCTGGACAAAGTCCTCGCCACTCTCGATGGCGGAAGAGGTGCTGGAAAGATGGTCCATCGTCATTACTCCGCCGCCACACAAGAAGAGGAGAGCGCACGCTCACGGATCGTACGGTCGATCTGCGCTGCCGCGTCCCGGCCATCACGAATGGCCCACACCACGAGGCTCGCACCCCGCACAATGTCACCGGCCGCAAACACGCCGGGAATGGAGGTCTCGAACGTGGTGCGCTCCACCTGCACCGTGCCCCAGCGGGACACTTTCAGATCGTCCGCCTTCCACATCTCCGGCAGCGGCTCGGGATCGAAACCCAGCGCCTTGATGACCAGATCGGCCTTGATCGTGAACAGGCCATCCGGTTCCGGCTCGATCGACTGGCGGCCGCTCGCATCCGGCAAACCGAGACGCATCCGCTGCGCCCGCACGCCCGTCACCGTCTCATCACCCAGAAAGCCTTCAGGAGCCGCGAGCCACACGAACTCGACACCCTCTTCCTCGGCGTTCTTCACTTCACGCACCGAGCCGGGCATGTTCGCACGGTCACGACGGTAGAGACACTTCACCGAGCGCGCGCCCTGACGGATGGCCGTGCGCACACAGTCCATGGCCGTGTCACCACCACCGATGACGACCACATCGCGATCTTTCGCGTCCAGTTCGCCTTCGGGCACCACATCACCCAGCGAACGGCGGTTCGATGCCGTGAGATAGTCCAGAGCCGCCACGATACCGCCAAGCCCCGAACCCGGCCCACCGATTTCGCGCGCCTTGTACACACCCGTTGCGATCAGCACCGCGTCATGGCGATGACGCAACTCGTCCAGCGTGATCTCGCCCTTTCCGCTGCCGATGCCCTGCTTGAGATGGAACAGAACACCCTGCTCCTCCAGCAGCGCCTGACGACGGGCCACGATATCCTTTTCCAGCTTGAAGCCGGGGATACCGTAAATCAGCAGCCCCCCCACGCGGTCATGACGGTCATAGACATGCACCCTGTGGCCCGCAGCCCGCAGCCGCTCGGCGGCGGCCAGACCGGCCGGACCCGCCCCGATAATGCCCACGGAACTGTCCAGTTCTTCCACGGGCATGGCGGGCTGCACCCAGCCATTCTCAAACGCCGTGTCGGTGATGTAGCGCTCCACCGCGCCGATGGTGACGCTCTCGAAGCCTTTCTCGATGACGCAGTTGCCCTCGCACAGGCGATCCTGTGGGCAGATGCGGCCACAAATCTCGGGGAAAGTGTTCGTCGCCTGCGAGACAGCATAAGCCTCTTCGAGACGCCCTTCCGCTGTCAGCATCAGCCAGTCAGGAATGTTGTTGCCCAAAGGACAGTGCACCGAACAGAACGGCACGCCACATTGCGAGCAACGACTGGCCTGCGTCGCCGCCTGCTCACGCGCGAAATCCTCATAAATCTCATTGAAGTCCGCGCGCCTCTCAGCGGCCTGCCGCTTGGGCGGCTGCGCCTGCGGAACGGAAACGAACGAGAGCATCTTGGCTGACATGCGCGGCACTTCCTTCTGGGCGCGAACCGGGCCTGCCGTCAGGGCGCGACTACTCGCCCGGAGTTCCGGCAGGACACATTCAGCGATACAGCACGTCTCACGCCAACAAAAGGCAGTATTGATGACCCATCAACCGAAACGATTTTTCATTCCCACCGCAACCATGTCACAACGGCTCAAAATATGGGCATAAATACTGACATAAATTATGCAACAACCTGATCTACAACACTATCTCGCCCACCACCCGGCGCATACCGCGCCATATACGCAGGCGCCACGAGATCAAGAGAAACAGGCGCCATCCCGAGTTCGCGGAAACCCGGCGCCTGTCCACTCACGACATTATCCTGCGAGAGCATCTTCAACTGGTCACGTGTAAGAAACTGACCGGGCAGACGCTCAAGCACAGCCGCCTGCAACGCCGCCAGTCCCGACGGCACGACAAAAACCGGCTTGCGACGCCCTGTCATAGCCAACACGCGCTCCGTGATCTCACGCATGGTGAGCACGTCCGGACCACCCAGTTCGCACAGACTTCCCTGATCGGGACGCATGGCCACGCTGGCCGCCACAATCCGCCGGATGGCCTCTGCTACATCACCCACATGCACGGGCTGAAGTTTCGTGCCCGCGCCATAGACCGGCATGACAAACGGCACGTACCGCGCCAGACCGCCCAGCATATTGAGGAAATGGTCTTCCGCTCCGAAAATGACAGAGGCCCGCACAATGGTGGCGGTCGGGAAATGTCGCGCTACAGCCGCCTCACCCGCCGCACGGCTGCGGCCATAAAGAGAGGCCGCCGAGTCGGAGGCCCCCAGAGCGGACATCTGCACGAGCACCTCAGCATTTTCTTCCGCGGCAATCCGGGCAACGCGCTCCGCTCCCTCCACGTTCACGCTCTTCAGCCCTCTGCCACCGAGAACGGCCGCAAGGTTGACCACCACGGACGCCCCACGAATCGCCGCCCTGACATCGTCCTCCCTCTCCACCGGCGCGAAAAACGGTGTGACCTGCCCGACATCACCAAGCTGGCGCAGCGCATTGGCCAGATCCGTGCGACGGCAGCCCACACGCACGGCATAGCCATCCTGCGCCAGACGGCTGACGAGTTGCCTGCCCACAAAGCCGGAGCCACCGAAAACCGTTGCAATCCGCCAGCCACCCATCACTGTCATCTCCCTGTTCCGCCGGACGTCCCGCGTCCGCCCCACATTTCATGCCCGACGATACAACGACCGTCCGATCCGTCCATTCATGCCCGCGCGAGGACGGACCCGCCTTGATTCATGTCCGGCTCCGTCGCAGACAAAAAGATAACGACGCCCTCTTGACCGCCTCTTCCCAGCACTTTAAACGCCTGCTCCACCAGCCCGGTGCGCCGGGTTGTCATCTTGCCCAGATGGCGGAATTGGTAGACGCGCAGGTTTCAGGTACCTGTGGCCGAAAGGTCGTGGAAGTTCGAGTCTTCTTCTGGGCACCATTACTCTCGACAGCATGGACAGGCCATGAGCGGCAAGATTACGGCCGGTGGGCCAATCACGCTTCATCGCAACGATCTCCCCGATGGTCTCGACCTCGGCAAGCGCGTGGCGGTCGATACCGAGACCATGGGTCTCAACCCCCATCGTGACCGGCTTTGCCTCGTGCAACTCTCCTCAGGCGATGGCACCGCGCATCTGGTGCAGATCATCCCCGATGCGCCCGGCGGCAAACCCGCCGACTGCCCCAATCTGAAAAAGCTGCTGAGCGATCCCTCCGTTGAAAAGCTGATGCATTTCGGTCGCTTCGACGTAGCCGTGCTCCAGCACACTTTCGGCATCACGGTGGCGCCCGTGATCTGCACCAAGATCGCAGCCCGCCTTGTCCGCACTTTCACGGACCGTCATGGCCTTGCCGCCCTGTGCCGTGAAATGCTCGGCGTGGAGATCAGCAAGCAGCAGCAGAGTTCGGACTGGGGCGCGCCGGAACTCACGCCGGAACAATTGGCATACGCCGCCTCCGACGTGCTGTATCTGCACGCGCTGTGGGACAAGCTCGAAGCGCTTCTGGTGCGCGAAAACCGCCGCGAACTGGCACAGGCGTGCTACGATTTCCTGCCCACCCGCGCGCGTCTCGATTTGCTGGGCTACGAAGACCCCGACATCTTCTCCCATCGTTCTGCCTGATTTGTCCGCTCCATTCGGGCGTGGCGATTGACCGCCGCCCCCGCTCGGACGATAGAGAACGGCATGAATCACCCCGATCCCTCCGGGCCGCCTTTTCCGCGTTCCAGCGCCGTGGAGGCTGCCCGGCGCGTGCTGAACACAGAAGCGGCCGGTCTGGTCGCTCTCGAAGCCGGACTGCGCGATGAAAACGGTCTGGCGCAGGCGTTCGCCCGGACCATCGACCTGTTTGCCACCATTCCCGGACGCGTCGTGGTCAGCGGCCTTGGCAAATCCGGGCATATCGGGCGCAAGATTCAGGCCACACTCAGTTCCACCGGCACACCCGCCATCTTTGTGCATCCTGTCGAAGCCTCGCACGGCGATCTCGGAATGATCGCACCGGGAGACGCGGTGCTGGTGCTCTCCAACTCGGGCGAATCCTCGGAACTGGCTGACATCGTGGCCCACAGCCGTCGCTTCGGACTGTCGCTCCTCGCCATGACCGCCCGCCCCGCCTCCACCCTCGCGCGCGCCGCCACCATCGTCCTGCAACTCCCACAGGCACCCGAAGCCTGCCCGATGGGACTGGCGCCCACGACCAGCAGCCTTCTCCAACTGGCGTTGGGAGACGCGCTGGCCGTGGCTCTGATGGAGCGGCGAGGGTTTACGGCCGGTGATTTCGGCGTGTTCCATCCGGGCGGCAGTCTTGGTGCGCGACTGCGCAGCGTGCGCGATCTCATGCGCACGGGCGAAGCTCTGCCCATCGTTCCGCCCGGCACCATCCTGCGTGACGTGATCGTGGAAATGACCTGCAAGGCCGTCGGCTGCGTGGGCGTCCTCACACCCGAAGGCGAACTGGCTGGCATCATCACCGATGGCGATCTGCGCGGCGCACTGGACCGCGATCTGACAACCACGCCCGCGGAAAGCGTGATGAATCGCACTCCCATGACCGTGGCACCTGACCGTCTTGCGGCCGAGGCTCTGCGCCTGATGAACGACCGCGCCCGCCCCGTGACGTCCACCTTCGTTCTCGACGAGTCTCATCGACCGGTGGGTGTCCTGCATGTGCATGACCTGCTGCGGGCCGGAGTGGCCTGATGGCCGACGAAACGCCCCCACCCCTACCCGATAACAACCGCGCCGAACGCGCCGATTTCAGCCGCTCCAGCGACACGATCAAACGCCAGCGCGCGGTGCTGGAAGCCTCCGTCGTCGCCAAGCGCAAGGCGCCGGGACGCGCGGAACTGGCGCGCCGTCAGACGATGCTGCGCTGGGCGAAATATGTCCTGCCCTCGCTCGCACTGCTGCTGCTGGCCTCCATCGCGGTCTGGCCGGAAATCGACCGTCTGATCAATGCCAACCACACGGCGCTGACCGAACTGACACGACTGAAGATGGAAAGCGGCAATCTGGAGGGGGCGGTTTATCGGAGCGTGGATTCCCATGATCGGCCCTACATGCTCACAGCAAAGACCGCCCACCAGATCGACGAAGACCGTATCGACCTTGTGGGACCGGCGGCCGACACGCTGACAGAAGGCGGCGCGTGGCTGTATCTCCAATCCGAAAACGGCACCTATATGCAGCATGAGCAGCTTCTCGACCTGACCGGGGAAGTCATGCTCTATCGTGATGACGGTCTGATGATGCGCAGCCCGATCACCGGCGTGGCCCTGCATGACGGTATCGTCACCGCTGATTCGTGGATCCACGCGGAAGGACCGTTTGGCGTCCTCGACGCGGCGGGGTATTGGCTGTCCGAGCATGAGGGCATTGCCCAGTTCCGTGGTCCAGGACGCCTGATCCTCAATGATGACCACCACGGATCGCACGACAAGGCCAACTGAATGGTATCGTTTCGTCCCACTTCTCCCGCTGTCATGGCCACAGCCCTGCTCGCCCTGTGGGTGAGCGGAAGCGGGCAGGCCCACGCGCAGGCCATCGACCTCTCGCATGGCGGACAGATCACCGTTACAGCGGTGGGCGGTTTCGACTGGGATCAGAACGCGCAGAAGGTCATCGCCCGCGATCAGGCACAGGCGGTCCGTGGCGATGTCACCGTCACCGCCGATACGCTGATTGCCTATTACCGCAAGAAGGCCGCAGCGCCGACCGCTGCCGGTGACAAACCTGCGGCTCCGGCGACCGCGACTCCCAAGGACCAGCCAGCCCCAGCTCCTGCGTCCCCTCCCCCGCAGGAAGGCGGCGACACACAGCCGGGAGGCGCGGACAGTTCCGGCTCCAATGAGATCTACCGCCTTGAAGCGGAAGGCCATGTCCATATTTTCACCCACACCGATCAGGCGTGGGGGGATCGGGCCGTCTATGACATCGATCAGGCCACGCTGGTCATGACCGGTCACGCGCTCAAACTGACCACCCCTCAGGATGTGCTGACCGCCCGCGACTCAATGGAGTATTATTCCCAGCCCCGCATTTCCATCGGACGTGGCAACGCCACCGTCACCACCAATGACGGCAAGCAGATCCGGGCGGACGTGTTGGTGGGCTACAGCGCGCCACCTGACAAAAAAGAAGAGCCGTCCGCCGTCAATCCGGGTGGGAGCGAACCGAAGAAAGAAGGCGGCGATCCGCTCAGCAACGGTTCGGGCAAGCTGGAAAAGGTCAACGCCTTCGGACATGTCTGGGTACGCACGATCAATAACGAAATCATCACTGGCGCGCGCGGCGTCTATGTGCCCGACACCGGCATCGCTCGCATCGTGGACAATGTTCACATCACGCGCGGGCAGAACCAGCTTCAGGGCTCGGCCGCCATCATCAACATGAAGACCGGCGTGGCCACCATGACGGAACGGCCCGGCAGCCGCGTGAGCGGGCTGGTCGTGCCCAACAGTGGCGGCGACAAGGGCGGAAAGGGGAACTGAGGATGAACGAGCAGGACTTCGCCCCCGATTTCATGCAGACCGCCCTCCGTCCCGGTGTGGACACGCCCATCCTGCGGGACCGCGCCCACGGCCTGTTCGCGGACGGGATCGGCAAATCCTACAAGAAACGCGAGGTTGTCCGGAACGTCTCGATTGAGGTCCA
Source organism: Acetobacter estunensis (assembly GCF_019083805.1). Classification (GTDB taxonomy): domain Bacteria; phylum Pseudomonadota; class Alphaproteobacteria; order Acetobacterales; family Acetobacteraceae; genus Acetobacter; species Acetobacter estunensis_A. The sequence goes on along the minus strand of NZ_JAHRDV010000006.1, from coordinate 132,883 downwards.
TCGCGGCGAGGCGGTAGGACTGCTCGGACCGAACGGTGCGGGCAAGACCACCAGCTTCTACATGATCGTGGGGCTTGTTCAGCCCGACACCGGCTCCATCACACTCGATGGCGCAGACATCACGCGCCTGCCCATGTATCGCCGCGCCCGTCTGGGCATTGGCTATCTGCCGCAGGAAGCCAGCATCTTCCGTGGCCTCAATGTCGAGCAGAACATCATGGCCGCGCTGGAGGTGGTCGAGTCGGACCCCGACAAGCGCGACGCCATGCTGGACGGTCTGTTGGGGGAATTCGGCATCTCGCATCTGCGCCGCTCGCCTTCCCTCGCTCTTTCGGGCGGTGAGCGCCGCCGACTGGAAATTGCGCGCGCACTGGCCAGCCAACCGAACTACATCCTTCTGGACGAACCGCTGGCGGGCATCGACCCCATTGCCGTGGGCGAAATCCGCGATCTGGTCTCACATCTGAAGGATCGTGGCATCGGCGTGCTGATCACCGACCACAACGTGCGCGAAACGCTGGAAGTGATCGACCGCGCCTATATCATGCACGGTGGTCAGGTACTGATGCAGGGCCTGCCCGAAGAGATCGTGGCCCACGAGGATGTGCGCCGCGTGTACCTTGGAGAAAGTTTCACCCTCTAATCTCTGGCCTTATGGCCGCAGCACGACCGGGACTTCAGCTCCAGCAAACGCACAACCTCGTCATGACGCCCCAGTTGCGTCTGGCGATCCGCATCCTGCAAATGACCAGCGCGGAAGTGAACGAACTGGTCGAGCAGGAACTTCTGGACAATCCCTTGCTCATACGCGTGGAAGACGCGCCTTTTCCGGCCGAGCGTCCAGCCCCGGACCAGACACTTTCTCCGCCGGAAACCTCCGTTCTGCCGGACAGCACCACCTGCGCCGCCGATACACTCATCGGAGAAGCAGCGCTGGATATGGAGCCTGCTACCGTTGCAGAGGGAGCAGGCTTCGACGACACATGGACCACCGAGAGCGCCCCACGTGACTGGCGTACGACTACCTCTCTCTCCGGCGACACATTACCCGATCCTCCCGCCGCGCTTTCCCTGCATGACCGTCTGGCGGAACAACTGCGCCTGACCGCATCCTTCTCCCCTGTACAAAGGTTGATCGGCGCGGCACTTCTGGCCGATCTCGATCCCGCCGGACGCCTTTGCACCGCCCCTACGGAACTGGCTCGTATGCTGGGTGTATCTCACGAGGATCTGGAAGCCGTGCGTCACTTGATGATGACGCAATTCGACCCGCCGGGGCTGTTCGCCACCTCCCTGCGTGAGTGTCTTGCCGCACAACTGGCGGCCCGCAATCGCCTCGATCCCGCAACGGAGACTCTGCTCGATCATCTCGATCTGATCGCTCACCACAAAACCACTCAGTTGCCCGCCCTGTGCGGAGTGGATGAAGCCGATCTGGCGGACATGCTCATGGAACTGCGGCATCTCGACCCCAAGCCCGGCTTCGAGCCGGACAGGCTGGGCATGATCGTGCGCATACCGGACGTCATTGTGCGTCAACAGCCCGATGGTTTGTGGCGCGTCGATCTGAACGATGAGGCCCTTCCCCGCCTGCGGATCGATACGGGCCTTCAGCGGCGTGCTTTCCGCAGCTTACGTGCGAACGACAAGGGCTTTCTCAAGGAGAAGATTTCGCACGCTTCGTGGCTGCTTAAAGCACTTGAGCAAAAAGAGCGCACACTGCTCAAGGTGGCTAGAGAAATAATGAGACGGCAGGTTGCTTTTCTGGAACACGGCGCAATCGCTCTCACACCTCTCACTATGCGCGAGATTGCGGAAGAGACAGGATTGCATGAAAGTACTGTAAGCCGCGCTACGGCTGGCAAATATGTTGCAACTCCACGCGGCCTTCTGGAGATGAAATACTTTTTCACGACAGCTTTGAAAGGACAGCGTGGAAAAGAAAATCACAGTGCAGAAGCAATACGTTTCCGTATACGCCGTCTGATCGATGCGGAGGACAGGGAGGCGGTCCTGTCGGATGACGACATCGTGCGAAACCTTCGCAAGGAAGGCGTGGACATCGCCCGTCGAACCGTGGCCAAATACCGGGAAGCGTTGCACATCGAAAGTTCCGTGCAGCGCAAACGGAAGAAAGCCGCCTCCGCCTGACGGCGCACGGGCGTCGTCACAGGCTTCAGGCGACCGGTTTCCTCAAGGACAAGGAGCCCGTCAGAATGCAGATTCACGTTTCCGGTAAACAGATCGATCTCTCAGCTGCACTTAAAGAGCGCGTTACGTCCCACCTTGGAAATATCGCGAACCGGTATTTCGATGACGCATTCGACGCCAGCGTGACATTCAGCAAGGCTCGCGCCTTTTTCACCTGTGACATCAATGTTCATGCCGGACGCGGCCTCACGCTGCGCGGAGAGGGCGAAGCGGCCGATGCCCACAGCGCTTTCGATGATGCCGCCGAACACATCGCCAAACGTCTGCGCCGCTATCGGAAGCGGGTCACCTCCCACGCACGCGGATCTGCGCCGCGTCACACGCCTGAAATAGGGCGGACCTACGTACTGCAACAGCAAAGCGAGTCTCCAGCCGCCAACACTGGCACAGAACTTCTGGCTGACAAGGAAACAGAAACCGCCTTTGCAACCGTCATTGCAGAACAACCCACGGAAATCGCCTATCTTACGGTGAGCGAAGCCGTCATGCGGTTAGATTTGGCGGACCGCCATTTGCTGGTCTTTCGCAATAGCGCCAGTGGCGCGATCAACATCGTTTACCGACGTGATGACGGGAATATCGGTTGGGTGGAACCGGGCTCAAAATAAGAGATTCTCCCGGATATAGTCCCCACAATATCCGGGATACCTTTCGTTTCCTTTCAAATTATACGCGAATCTCAATATATTTAAATAATTATTATACAATTCAAAATACCTTAAAAAGCGTCGAACATTCTTCGATTTTCTTTATCTACTACGAACGGTGCATACAAATGGATATTACACCTTTACCTGCTGGTGATATTGAAGGCGCAATTCGCTTTATTCAAGAAGTTCCTTTCGAAAAATTACAAGATGCCGCTTATATTGAACATGTTATGCTTCCCACTCTTGGCTTCAACAACGAAATTTTGGAAGAATTTCCTGTCAGTCTTCTTCCATGGTGTGGACATGGCATTAAATCATGGCAATACCCCAAGCAATTCTCGAAATACCTTGTATCCCTATCAAAGAAAAACATAAAATCTTACGCGGAAGTCGGCTGTCGTCATGGCGGGACGTTTATTATAACACTCGAATACCTAAAACGATTTAATCCTATTGAAAGCGCTCTCGCTATCGATATCGCACGAAGCGATATCATGCAGAATTATTGCAACTCTCACAAAAATACAAAATACTTAATCTCGTCGAGTCGTTCAGAGGAAAGCATTTCTGAACTACAATCCCGTCAATGGGATCTTGTCCTCATTGATGGTGACCATAGCACAGAAGGCTGTCTTCACGATTATATCGCCACCAAAAATCATGCAAAGTATCTTGCTTTACACGACGTTATCAGCGATGCCTGCGTCGGCGTAAAAAATATCTGGAATTTAATAACCTCTATATTGCCGGACCGCAAAACAGAGGCTTTCACAGAACAATATGATGAAGTCATTACACGCACAGGAAAGAAGTTCTTGGGCCTTGGGATTGCAATCCTTGAGTAACCCTTAAAAAATCACGCTCATCTTTTATTTCCCAACAAAGATGAGCGTGAATTCTTTTCACTCGTCTCCAATGCTCCGCACCGTCTTGGGAACAGCCGTCGCAGGTGCGATCCCGCTGCCATTCGCCCCACTGGCGCGCGCAGCCGGACCGTTCGCACTTCCCGCGCGAATATCAATCCGTCTCACGCGCACTTCCGGCTGCGGACGGTAAAGATCGATATTCAGAAGCCCGTTATCCAGCCACGCGCCACCGATATCGATCCCTTCCGCCAGCACAAAGGATTTCTGAAACTGGCGCGAGGCGATGCCACGATGCAGGAACACACGTCCCTGAAAATCCTCGGTCTGACGCCCACGGATGACAAGCTGATTGTCTTCCTGAGTGATCTGAAGATCGTCCATCGTAAAGCCCGCCACCGCTAGCGTGATCCGCAGTGTGGATGGCCCGATCTGTTCGATGTTGTAGGGCGGATATCCATCCCCGGACGTTTTGGACGCCCGTTCGAGCATGGTCTCAAGATGATCGAACCCGAGAAACATGGGTGATCCAAACACTCTGCCTGACATGCAGCCTCCTCCCTGTGAGCGAGACAGTGGGGACGGCCCCGTAACGGCAACCGCCCATTGTGCTGGATATGGCGCGCGATCAGCCGGTTGCAAGAGGCAGCGTCATGTCAGGGAGCCGAATGGCGGCGTGAACCCGCATGTCTTTTCGTCGCAAGAAATGGCCGCAGCACATCCATCTGTGGCTTCTCCGTACCGTCTTTGGTAGGCTCGATGGAATACATGTAAGCCCCCCACAGCGGTCCTCCCGCCCAATAGGTCCAACCGTAGATCACGTCCGGCTGAGCATAGAGATACGTCATGGCCGCCTTCAGGTCAGCCAGACATTCCGGCGTCTGGCTGACACCGAACTCACCCAGAATCCCCTGCGCGTGATGCGCCTTCAGCCAATCGACAAACGGCGAGAGTTTGCCCACCACCTGATCCTGCGGAATGCAGTTGGGTGAACGCCCCGAAGAATCCGCATCGAAATACTGGTGGGCCTGATAGAGCAACGGTTGCACCGGATCATGCAAACGCGCGAGCGCCGCGCCATTGTCCTTCTCGAAATTATGGGCGCCATCCCATTTCACGCCGGAGACAATGATGCGGTTTTTCACTCCCGCCTTGCGCAGCCCATCAATGACAGCCTGCTGGATGTCCACCCATTCGTCCGCCGAGCTCTGCTGCGGCTCATTCATCAGATCGAACAGAACGTGCCGGTCGCGCCCGAACTCACGCCCCAGCCGCACCCAAAGATCGACAAAGGCCGCCGTCGGCACGTCCGAGGTGCCAATAAATTTCCCGTGGAACTTGCCGTAATTGTGGACGTCGAGAATGACCTCAGCACCCGCTTTGCGTGAAGCTTCGATGAAATCCTTCACCTCCCGGAGATAGGCGACATCCAGCTTTCCCGAAAGCTGCGGCTGGATGCGTTCCCACAGGATGGGCAGGCGGAACAGGCTCATGCCCTGCTGCGTGTAGTAATCAATCTCTCCTTGTTTGGGGAACATGTAGTCCCAGTTCAATCGACCGGGAATTTTCCCCGACGCGAAGCCCGCTCCGGCCAGATTAACGCCGCCCCGAGGTGTCGCCGCCTCCGCGGCAGTCGTCCCCAACGTCAGACCGCCCAGAGCCACAAGCGCGAGAATGTCATGGAGGCGCATGTTCAGCATCCTTCTGCCACTTTTCATGGTCATGTCCTTCACCCGCTGCCTCCATCGGCTTGGATGCATTATTCAACCCCACAGCAGCCCTGCGCGTTTCCGTGAGATTGCCCCGTTGATAAACAAGCCGTTAAACGCGATCATCCCGCACCGATCGCAAACCTGACGCAGCACGGAGGCGCGCACCCTGATGACCAACTTTCTTGTTCTGTCGGTGCATGATTTCCGGTCGCGTCGCAAGGCAAGCGTCCATTTCATCACTGCCGAACTGGCCCGTCGTGGCACGACACGCTTCTATTCCACCGGGCTGAGCCGTCTGTCCGAACATCGTGGCGATACCCGCGCCGATCTGGCCGCACACGCCAACCATATGGAAGTGGTGGACGGCGTGGAATGTTACCTCCAACGCGGTTTGTGGCACCCTTTCCGTCTGAAAAACTCCAAACTGTGGCCGCTTGAAGCCGCCATGTTCAAGTTTTACAGACTGACAATGCCGTCCATTCTCAAGGAATGGATAAAAGAAGCGGACGTGGTGTTCGTCGAATCCGGTATGTCCCCGATCTACATCGCGGATGTGAAGCGACTGAATCCCGCGGCTCGCATCGTCTATCTTGCCTCCGATGACCTCTCCGTCATTGGATCCGCCGAGACGATCCGTCGCGACTTTGCGCACAATTTCGACAAGATCGACCTCGTGCGCCTGCCCTCTCCCCTCCTGCTTGAAGGCATGCCCCACGGGCAAAGCGCCATTTTCGCACCGCATGGCATCGATCGTGACATGATGGAGCGCCCGCGCCCATCGCCCTATAACGGCAAGACCGCCTGCGTCTCGGTCGGCTCGATGCTTTTCGATGCGTCGTTTTTCAACCTTGCCGCCCCAGCCTTCCCGGACGTGGAGTTTCATGTCATCGGCGCCGGACGCGCAGCCGAAGCGCTGGAAAAGCATCCCAACATCGTCGTTCATGACGAAATGCCGTTCGAACAGACGCTGGGTTACGTGCAGCACGCCGCCTTCGGCGTCGCGCCCTACCGCGATGCCGACACACCGCGTTATCTTCTCGATACGTCTCTCAAGCTCAAGCAGTTCGCTTTCTTCGGCAAACCCGCGGTCTGCCCAGAATTTGCCGTGGGCACCGTGAAGGGACGCTTCGGCTACGTACCGGGCGACAAGGCCTCGATCACCACCGCCATTCGGGACGCTCTGGCTTTCCACGAACCCATCACCATCGACATTCCTTCGTGGAAAGAGGTGGTGGACCGCCTGCTCATGCCGGAGCGCTTCCCGCAATATCGCCTCGCCGCACGCACCGAAGGCAAAACCGTCGCCATTTACCGCACGGAGATCCTGCCGCTTTCCGAAACATTCGTGCGCGATCAGGCAAAGATGCTCAAACGCTGGAAAGCCGTGCTGATCGGTGAGCGTGAAATCGGCAAACTGCCGCTCGAAGGTCTCCCTGCCTTGGCCGTACATCAAGGACCAGCCACCTTCCTCCAGCGCGTGCAAGGCGTCGTAGCGCGCACATTGGAACGCCCCTATCCGAGCATGATGCCTATTGCCCGCTCGCTCGCCCCGCAACTCATCCATGCCCATTTCGGCTTTGATGGCGTAGAGGCCTGGCCTGTCGCGAAACGGCTTGGCGTGCCGCTGGTCGTGACTCTGCATGGATCGGATATTTCCACCCACATGGACTGGTTCGCGGCCGGACACGGGGGACGTCGGTGGAAGAGCTATCCACGCCGGCTTGCCCGACTGGCACGGCAGAAGCATGTCAGCTTCGTCGCCGTTTCAGGACCGATCCGTGACGCCGCCGTCCGCTGCGGCCTGCCCGCCAACCGGATTTCCATCTGCCATATCGGGATCGACGTCCGTCGTTTTCAGCCCTCCGAACCCGCACCGGGCAAACGCAGCCGCACGATCCTGTTCGTAGGCCGTCTGGTGGAAAAGAAAGGGGCGTCCATCCTGCTGGACGCGTTCGCACGTGTGCGCAACGCCGTTCCGGATGCGCGGCTCATCATTGCGGGCGATGGACCGCAGCGAGCGGCACTCGAACGAAAAGCCGCCCATGTGGCAGACGTAACCTTCGCAGGTGCCGTCAGCCGCGACGCGGTACAAGCGTTCATGAAAGAAGCCCGCGTGTTCTGCCTACCGAGCATTACCGCCGAAAACGGCGATATGGAGGGACTGCCTCTGGTGTTGCTCGAAGCTCAGGCCAGTGGCGTGCCGGTGGTGACTTCCGCCAGTGGCGGCACAACGGAGGGCATGATCGATGGCGAAACAGGATTCGCCTTTGCGGAGCATGACATCGATGCCCTGACCCGCCATCTCATCACGCTGCTGACGGATGACGAACTCGCCACCCGTTTCGGAGCAAACGCCCGCGTGTATATCGAACAGAACCACGACATTCACACCTGCACACAACGTCTGGAAGCTGTGTACGATCAGGCGCTGGCATCATGAGCACCTTCTCCGTCATCATCCCCGTCTATAATGCCGAGGCTTTTCTGGAACGCGCCGTGCGCTCCGTGCAGACCCAGACACAGCCGCCCCTCGAAATCCTGATGGTGGATGACTGCTCCACGGATAACACGCGCGAAGTTGTGAAACGCCTCGCAGCCGAAGATCCCCGTATCAGACTGCTCCAGACACCCCAAAACGGCGGCCCATCGGCGGCACGCAATCTTGGGATCGCCAACGCCACGGGCGAGTGGATCGCCATTCTCGACGCCGATGACGCCTTTGCCCCCACGCGGCTGGAAAAGCTGGGCGCCATCGCCAGCCGACGCGGCGACATCGACATGCTGGCCGATGATCTTCTGTATTTCGATGCCGATGCCAACTGCGTCAGCGGACGCGCCAATGCAACCGCAGGGCTTTCCGGGCATGTCGTGACGCTGGATGACTTCCTGCGCCATAATCAGGTGGATGGCAGCGGTATGGATTGGGGATTGCTCAAACCCTGCTTCCGTCGCGCGTTTCTGGAAAAGACCGGCCTGCGCTACCGCGCCGACATGCGTCACGGCGAAGACTTCGCTCTCGTTGTCAGCCTGCTGCTGGCAGGCGCCATGTTCGTGCTGCTCGACGAAGCGCTCTACCTCTACACCCAACGCTCAGGCGCGGTGAGCGGTCGCCTGTCCGCCCTCTCACGCACCTCCATTGCCTATGGCGCTCTGGCACGTTCCGCTCTTGAACTGGCTCAACAACCCAAAATCGCCAGCCAACCCGAACTCGTGCGGCTTCTGCAACACCGGGCCGAAGGGCTGATGCGGCTGGATGACGCGCATTTCTTCTCAGTCGCCGTGCGCAAGGGCGACGTCATCGGGCTGGGACGTCGCGCGCTCAAGCGCCCCTCCTTTCTGCCGCAAGTGGCCAGTCAGGTTAGCCGTGCCGTAAAGCGCAGGCTGGCACGCCATTGAGCAGCACCATGACCCCGGCCGAGCGTCTGTTCGCATGGCGACGGGACGTACGGCATTTCCGCCCCGATCCCGTCGCGGCGTGGGAACTGGACCGTCTTCTGGAAACCGCCAACCGCGCGCCTTCCGTGGGTCTGAGTGAACCGTGGCGTTTTGTGCGTGTGGACACCCCGGCGCGCCGCAATGCCATCCGCGCCAATTTCCTCACCAGCAATGCACAGGATCTTGCCGGTCGAGAAGGCGAGGACGCGCGGCATTACGCCACTCTCAAACTGGCGGGACTGGACGAAGCGCCACACCATATCGCTGTTTTCTGTGAAACCGACCCATCTCAGGGGCGTGGTCTGGGGCGCGCCACCATGCCCGAGACCACGACATGGTCCGCTGTCATGGCGGTCCACACCTTCTGGCTGGCCGCAGCCGAACGTGGCATCGGCGTGGGCTGGGTGTCCATTCTGGACCCGACGGACGTGCGGCGCACCCTGTGCGTCGATCCGGACTGGCAATTTATCGCCTATCTCTGCGTGGGTTATCCCAAACAGCCTTCCGATACGCCGGAACTTGAACGTCTGGGGTGGGAGCATCGCAACCCGGCGCGGCGGCGCTGGATCTGGCGGTAAACTCTCCCTACCCCTTCAGCCGTCCCATCTGTTTCAGACTGGCCCACTGGCCACCACGCAGAGCGAACACGTCATGCACGGTGATGGCCAGAAGCTTCCCCGCTCGCTGCAATTCGTTCGCCAGAGCCTCATCCCCATGGATCACAGCTTCCGGCTTTTGTCCGTCCGGGCAGGGCCGGATCAGGATCAATGCCGTGGCGTGCAATTCCAAAGCACGGGTAAAAATCAGCCGCGTCTCGGCCACGGCATCGCGCACCTCCGACACGCTCTCAATCGCCTCATCACCCAAAAGACGGTTGCGATTGTCGAGAAACAGCGCCCGCAACTGCCCGGGCACGGCACCAGCCAGCGCCGTATCGAAATAAGCCAGAAGCTCTTCCCAGTTTCCCAGAGAAGGGCGCTCCAGCCGGTCCGCTTCCCCCATCCGGCGCGCCGCATGCGTCACCAGCCGCAAGGCCGCGAGAGCGTCCGTCTCCAGTCCCTCTTCACGCAATGCCGAATCCGAAGCCTCCAGCACACCGGCGAATGTCGTGAACCGGTTGATCAGCGCCTTGGCCCGCGGCTTTGTGTCTCCACGTGGAAAACCGAAATAGAGCAGCATTTCCAGCAACTCGTAATCCGCCAGTCCTCCCGCACCTTTTGCCACGACACGCTCGCGCATCCGCTTGCGGTGCCCTGTCGGCCCTGTGCTGAAAAACGGCAGCGCCGGAGAGGTGTCATTCCCGATGGAAGGCGTTGGTCCGGATACCGTCATGTCGTCTTCTCCCGCGCTCAATGTGCGCCCTTGGCAGGCCCGCCTCCGCTACGAATGGGCGAAAGCAGGAAGCAGAACGGTACGACACAGAAAGCCGCAATACCAAAGATCATGAAGGCTTCGTTATAGGCCAGCATTGCCACCTGCTGCGAGAAATCCAGAAACAGCCGATGCTGGGCCACCGCATCGGTGGCCGGTCCCAGCCCATGGTCCACAGCAGCCTGACGTCCCTGTGCGAGGTAATCGTTGTAGGGCTGATGATACGGCGTCATCCACTGCACCATGTCCGACTGATGCGCCTGACGCCGCTCGATGATAAGCGCCGTCGCCCCGGAAATGCTCAGGGAACCGAAAAAGTTGCGCACCATGGCAAACAGCGCCGAACCATCCGCATTCATCTCACGCGGCAGGGTAGCATAGGCAATGGTCGAGAGCGGCACGAACAGGAACGCAAGGCACGCCGTCTGGCTCATGCGGAAGAAAACAAGGTGACGGAAATCCAGCGTCGGCACCAGATGCGCCGACCAGAACAGGGCGATCCCCATCAGTCCGAACCCCAGCGCGATCACGGAGCGAATGCTCATGAACGTCATCATCCGCCCCACAATGGGAATCAGGAAAATGACCGCGATACCTCCCGGTGAGAGCACCAGACCGGACAATGTTGCGGTATAACCGATGACCTGCTGCGCGAACTGCGGGACGATGATGGCGGAGGAATACAGCAGCGCGCCCATGGCCCCCATCAGGAATGTGGCCACAGCAAAATTGCGATCCTTGAAAACCCGCAGATCCACGGCTGGCGATTTGGCCTTGATGAGCCAGAAAACCGCCCCGATGATTCCGATCGCCGCCAGTACGCCCATCACGCAGATGAAGGTGGAGCCGAACCAGTCATCGTCCTCGCCACGATCCACCATGACTTCCAGACAGCCGAAACCCAGTGTGATGAGGCTGATGCCGATTACATCGATCGGCTCCCTGCGCCGCTTGGCCCATGGCGGATCGTCCACCAGAAAGCCCACGGCCAGTGTGGTGAGAATGCCGAACGGCACGTTGATGAAAAAAATCCAACGCCACGAGTAATTGTCAGTGATCCACCCGCCGAGCGTCGGGCCGAGCACCGGCCCCACCACGGCGGCAATGGCCGTCAGACCGAAGGCCGCCGCCCGCTTCTCGGGCGGAAAGACGTCGAGAATGATGGACTGCTGGTTCGGCTGAAGGCCGCCACCGAAGAAACCCTGCAACAGCCGGAAAAGGATCAGTTCGCCCAGACTGGTGGAGATGCCGCACAAAAAAGACGTCACGGTGAACATCGCGATGCACACCATGAAATAGAGCTTGCGCCCGAACAGTTTGCCCAGCCAGCCCGAAATGGTCAGCACGATTCCATTGGCCACGAGATAGGACGTGAGCGTCCATGTCGCGTCGTCATAGGTGCTCGAAAGACTGCCGGCGATATGGGGAAGCGACACATTCACGATGGTCGTGTCGAGAATCTCCATGAAGGCCGCCATCGTCACCACGAAGGCGATGAGCCACGGATTATGGCGTGGCTTCCAGCTTTCGTGGTGTTGCGTGGCGTCGCCGGCCGCCGCGCTCATGGACGCGACACCGTTTCTTCACCCGGCGCGCGATCCACGATACGACCGTCCGGCCCTTTGGTGGCCGCCGTGTCCGTATGCACCACCGGCACCACCGACAGCCCAAGCGCCAGCGGCACCTCGGGGTCGAGACCGCTGTCGATGCGGATCTTGACCGGCACGCGCTGGACGATCTTCACGTAATTGCCCGTGGCGTTTTCAGGCGGGAAAGCGCTGAACGTCGCCCCTGTACCTTTCTGCAACGAATCGATGTGTCCATGCAGTTCATGCGAGGGATAGGCATCCACACTGATGTCCACCTTTTGGCCCGGCCGCATGTTGGTGATCTGCGTCTCCTTGTAGTTCGCGATCACCCACACTTCCGGCGTCACGATGGAGAACAGGGACTGTCCGGTGGTGACGTAGCGACCGCGTTCGACATTACGCTGTGAAATCCAGCCATCCTGCGGCGCACGAATCTCGGTCCATTCCAGATTCAGTTCCGCGCGCACAAGAGCCGCCTTGGCGCTCGCCAGCGTTGCGGCATCGCCCTGCACCGCCGCTTGCGCATTGGCGATGTTGGGTTTGACCGGCATGGCGATCATCACCTGCGCCTGTGCCTGCGCGACACGGGCGCGCGCTTCATCCAGACCGGCCTTGGAATAATCGATGTCCTGCTGGGACGTCGCCGCCCGCATGACCGAATGCTGGCGGTTATAGTCCGTGCGGGCGCGGAACTCCTGCGCCTTCGCTACGAGAAGGTCGGCCTGAGCCGCTTCCAGACGACCGGGGAAGTTCTTCTCGGCCACGGCCAGCAGCATCTGGTGCGCCGCCATCGTGGCTTCGGCCTCCTCTACTGCGGCGCGGGCGCGATCACGCTCCGCCGTCCAGTCGCGCGGATCGATACGCGCCAGAAGCTGACCCGCATGGACGAACTGATTGTCGTCCACCAGTAGTTCCGTCACATAACCACCGACATGCGGCGCGATGGTCACAGCGCGTCCCTGCGTGAAAGCGTCGTCCGTCTCGACCTCAAAGCGGTGCAGAAACCAGTAGATGCCTGCTCCCACCACCACGAGCAGCAGCCCAACGATGAGGATGATCCGCACTAGCGGATTGCGCTTTTTCTTCTGCGTGTCCGTATCGCCCTTGCCGGCGTCACTGCCACCCGCCTGCGTATCCTGTTCGTCGGCCATGCCTTCTCCGCTGCCTTCACCCGGTCCTGCGCTCACTGACCGACCGGTTCGGTCATTTTTCTCGCATGGGTTCATGACCTCGATCAACCCGCGAGACCCAACCCATGCCGCTTTGTTCGAAATCAGGCTCCCGGATCGCCCGGCTGCGTCTCCCAGCCCAACCCGATAATGGCCACGCGGCGACGCCCGGCGCCGTCCATGCGGAGCACGACCGCATTGCGCTCCTCCAGCCAGCCAAGGATACGCCGCGCCCGTCCCGTCGAATGCGTGCCATAGATCCGTGCAATTTCGGCATCCGATGGACAGGCCAGTCCATCGCGGGCTGTGCGGGCGAGATAGAGAAACACGCCCTGCGTATCTTCCGGCAGTTCCGAGGCGATGGCTTCCGCCTCCTGCCATTCGGGCGATTCGGCGTCTTCCGTGTTGACCCCGCTGCGGGCCGTGGCCAGCGCACGTCGGAACGCGCGCATATCCATCGCCTCACGCCCAAGGCCGGCAATCCGACAGCGCACGAGGAAATCCTGATAAAGCGAAGCGGGCGGTCGAAATCCGCCATCATCTTCCACCAGAACCTGCCGCAGGACGTCGGCCAGTTGCCGTCTGCGCTCAGCCGGATCGACAGACTCCTCCACCTCTTCCGATTCCGCCAGAGCCGCCCCATGGGTGGCAAGCTGGGTGATAAGATCGGGCGCAGGAGGAGCCACGGGCCTGCGCGGTCGCACCATGACCTCCGGCTCGGGCAACGGTGCCAGAATCAATTCCGCCACCGGTTCGGATGGTGGCGAGAACGGCGCCAGTACCGGCCCGGCCGAGCGGCTTTCCGTCGTCACCTCACCAATGCGAATGGTCGTGGGGCGACGATACAGAGCCGGACCGAGAGCCACGAACGTACCACGCTCCAGATCCCGGAACGCCTCCGCCTGCCGCCGCTCCATGCCCAGAAGATCGGACGCCCGGGCCATGTCGATGTCGAGAAAAGTGCGTCCCATGAGGAAATTAGAGGCTTCCGCCGCCACGTTCTTGGCCAGTTTCGCCAGACGCTGGGTGGCGATCACCCCCGCCAGTCCGCGTTTGCGGCCACGGCACATCAAATTCGTCATGGCCCCCAGAGACGCGCGTCGCGCTTCATCGGAAACCTCACCGGCTGCGGCAGGGGCAAAGAGCTGCGCCTCGTCCACCACGACCAGCACCGGATACCAGTGCGCGCGCGGCACATCGAACATGCCCCCAAGAAAGGCGGCCGCACGCTTCATCTGCTGGTCTGCGTCCAGCCCTTCCAGATTGAGCACGACCGAAGCGCGATGCACCCGCATCCGCTCTCCCGCTGCCTGAAGCGCCGCTTCCGTATGCTCGGCGGCGTCGATCACCAGATGGCTGAACGCATCCGCCAGACTAACGAAATCGCCCTCCGGGTCGATGATGGCCTGCTGCACCATATTGCCGGTCTGCTCCAGCAAACGTCGCAGAAGGTGGGACTTGCCTGAACCAGAATTGCCCTGCACCAGCAGGCGCGTCGCCAACAATTCGGCAAGATTCAAGGTCGCCGGTCCACCGCCGACGATCTCTCCCATTTCGATTCTGCTGGTCATGGGCGGGAGATACAGTCCCGACTCCCGATCAGGCAACAGGCTCGGGCCGCCTGTTTTTCTCTCTTCCCCAAGCCAGAGCGCCTTTTCCCGCTGCACGTCCTGTCGCCATCACAGTCTGCAGGAGATATCCCCCGGTCGGAGCCTCCCAATCCAGCATTTCCCCACAGACAAACACACCCGGCAACGCCCGCAGCATGAACTGCTGATCGACCGCCTCCTGTCTCACACCGCCAGCCGTGGAAATGGCGCGATCCAGTGTATCGGTGCCCACAAGACGCACAGGCAACGCCTTGATTCGGTGTGCAAGAGCGCCTGTGTCCGACGGCACATCTCCATCTTCCCGCAAAAGTCCCACAGCCACCGGCGGCAGACGCAAAGCCTTGCGAAGACGATTGCTCAGACTCTCACGCGCACGGACACGCGAAAGCCGTTCCGCCACTGTCGCCACATCCATGTCGGGCCGCAGATCAATCCGCAGAACGGCCTCTCCATCCCGCTCAATAGCCTCCCGCAACGGTGCCGCCAGCGCGTACAGGCCGCCGCCCTCCAGCCCGCGTTCCGTGATGACGGCCTCCGCCCGGCTCTTTTCGCCACCGAATGACAGCGTGACGCGCTTGAGAGGTGCCCCCGCAAACCGCTCACGAAACGCAGACGACCACTCCACCCGGAAACCACAATTGGCCGGACGCAGAGGCGCCACACTCACACCCCGCGCCAAGAGGACCTGTGTCCAGTGTCCGTCAGACCCAAGGCGCGCCCAACTTCCACCTCCAAGCGCCAACACCGTCACATCCGGTGTCACGCACTCCTCTCCCGTCGGCCCGTCAAACCGAAGCGCGCCCTGCACACTCCATCCTGTCCAGCGCAAACCAGTACGAAACCGCACGCCCTGCTCCGCCAGACGCCTCAACCATGCCCGCAAGAGTGGGGATGCCTTCATGACGTCCGGAAACACCCGACCGGAACTGCCTGTGAAACACCGCTGCCCCAACCCTTCAGCCCAACGCACCATATCGGATGGTGAGAATGCATCGAGTGTTGGCGCAAGCCATTCCGCCGCCGCGCCATACCGTCCGAGCAAAGACGGACCCGTTTCCACATTGGTCAGATTGAGACCGCTGCGGCCCGCCATCAGTAGCTTGCGCCCCATGGTGGGCATGCGATCGATCACGGTCACGTCGCACCCTGCGTTCGACAGGACTTCCGCCGCCGCCAGACCAGACGGACCGCCGCCGATCACCACAACATTCATCAATCCGCCCATTCCTGTAATCGCCTCGCCCTGCTCATGACCCCGGAACGCCGCATCCGACAAGGCGGGCGGGCCTTACATGACAGGTGGGCTTCCGCCCCCGGCCGGTTTTTTAAGGCGCCATACATACGCAATAACGGCGGCTACGGCCTGGAAATAATCATACGGAATTTCGGTGTCTTCGGGCAGTTGATAGAGCGAACGGGCCAGCGGTGGGTTGGAGACAATCGGCACCTTTTCCTCCCACGCAAACTCCCTGATGCGTGCGGCCAGTTCATCCGCACCTTTCGCCACGATACGCGGCGCGCCCGCTGAGCCGGGTTCGTAGGCCAGAGCCACGGCGTAATGGGTTGGGTTGGTCACCACCACCGTCGCGGAACGGACAGCCTCGCGCACGCGCTTGCGTGTCCGCTGCATGCGCATCTGCTTAAGTTTGGCGCGTATATGGGGATCGCCCTCGCTCTCCTTCATTTCCTCCTTGATGTCATGGCGGCTCATCTTGAGATCCTGAAGCCGCTTGTACCGCGTCCAGGCTTCATCGAGCACCACGATGATGACCTGCACGATCAGCACCGCGCCGAGCGTGCGCACCACCAGGGCCGAGAGTTCACGGGCCAGACGCTCAGGTGACCATCCCATGGCTCCGGGCGCGAGAGCCAGCGTATCGCGCACGATCCCGTAGAGAATGGCAGAGAAGATGATGATCTTGGCTATGGATTTCGTGGCCTCCACGAGATTCGTGACGCCGAATAGCTTCTTGAGGCCCTTCAATGGATTGAGACGACCAATATCGGGAACCAACGCTTCCATGCGCACCAGAAAGCCCGATTGAAGAAGCGCGGTCGCCACACCACCGGCGGCCGTCGCAGCGACAACAGGGAAGGCCAGCACCACGAGAAGATGAAGACAGTGCGTAAGGACAAGCCCGACCGTGGGCGGATCGAGACGCACTTCGCCCGCATTGTCGAGCAGGGCGCTCATTTCATGAATGAACTCACGCACACCCGCCGGCATCGCCATGGTCAGAACGAGAGTGGCCAGTCCAAGCCCCGAGAAAAGATGCAACTCCCGTGACTGCGCAATATTTCCCTGTTCCCGGGCGCGTTCCAGCCGCCGCCCGGTCGGGGCTTCCGTCGTATCGCCGGTATCGGAATCAGCCACGGATGATCATCCAGCCCAGCTTCACCCGGTGCAGAGTTGGGAAAACGCTCGGCATTTACCCTCCTCCACCCGGCAACCCTTGCAGAGCTGCGTCCACCCCATTGCTCCAGGTTCCCAGCATTGTGCTAAGCAGGAGCGCGAAAAGCAGAATCCCTCCCAGAATCTGAGCCGGCATGGCGAGCATGTACACCTGCAAGCCGGGCGTAAAACGGCTCAGCAAACCGAGCATGATCGGCCAGATGGTACCGATCAGCACGAATGGCATCGCAAGCTGGAACGCCAGAAGAAACATGCCCCCCGTTGCCTGCGTCACACTATGGGCCGCATCTCCCATCAACGGAAAATGCCCCGGAGGGAACACGTCGTAGCTTCCCACCAACGCATGCAAAGGCAACACATAGAGATCTGCCACGAACACCGTGACCGTCATTAGAAGTTCGGCCACATGACTCAGCGGCGTACTCTGCGCCCCCAGTTCCGGATCGGGTTGGAGGACGTTTGAAAGACCTATGAAAGTTGAAATGATTTGGGCTGCCACTGGAAACGACTGCAACATTAACTGCGCAAGCCAGCCGATCAGTCCTCCACAGACAACTTCCGAAGCGATGAACACGATAAGACGCGCCGGATTGAGCACATCGTCCGACGATGCTCCTTCAAACCGGGGCAACAGAAGTGGGAAAAGCAGAAAACTCACGCCAATAGCAAACGCCGCCCGCACTCGTGTCGGCGCCGACTGCGAATTCAGCCCCGGCATGGTGATCACCAGCGCCGCGACCCGGCACAAAATGACCATGAACACCACCATCCATGTGGGAAGATGCGCAATCAGAGTGGCGGTTTCAGCGTTCAAGACGCCCCGGCCACGATGACCTGATCGAAAATGTAGCGTGTGTAGGCCAGAAGAGTCGAATACATAAACGAGCCGCCGAACAAGAGGGCGGCCATGGACGCCAGAAATTTCGGCAGAAACGCCAGTGTGGATTCATTGATCTGCGTCACAGCCTGCAGGATCGAGATCAGCAGACCCGCTCCCATGGCTGCAATCAGGCTTGGTGCGCCCACCTTTACAGCCACGAAAAGCGTTTCGCGCAGAATGTGCGCCACATCAATTGAATTCATAAAAATGCCTTTTCCTGTAATGCAGGAAGAAAAAAACTCCTCAGATCGTCATGCGCATGATGTCCTGATACGACTGAATGACACGATCACGAACGGTAGATGCCGTCTGCATGACGATCTGGGCCTGCGAGACCGACGTGACGATGTCCGTCAGATTGCCCTGCCCGTGCAGACCGGCTGCGGCCTTTGCTTCCGCCTGTTCGCCCGTATTGACGACGCCATCGATGGCACTTTGCAGAGCATCCCCAAAACCGGTCGTCTCCGTACTTCCGGATACGGAAGCATCGGCTCCGGAGGTGGAGAGGGCCGACTGGGTCCGCGAATAGGCTGCGGCAGCTTTCGAAGAAGAAATCATCATTTCAGGAGATCAATCGTCCGAGTAATCATGGAACGGGTCGTCTGGAACGTGTTGAGATTGGCTTCATAGGAACGCTGTGCCTCATGGGAATCCACAACCTCCACCATCGTGTTCACGTTCGGGGTTTTCACATAGCCACGCTTGTCCGCCGCCGGGTTTGCCGGATCGTAGCGCTGTTCGAAATCCGACATGTCCTTGCCGATTTTTTTCACGCGCACTTTGGAAACACCCGTTTCGTGATCGATGACATTCTCGAACGTGATGGTCTTGCGGCGATAGGGATCGGCGCCGGGTGTCGAGCCCGTCGTGTCCTGATTGGCCAGATTTTCCGCAACAACACGCAGCCGATCGGATTGCGCCTGCATGCCGGCTGCGGAAACGGACAGGGTTGAGTTGATATCCATCCTGATGTCCTGACGTTATTTCCCGAGCACGTTGTTCACCATGGTGCGGTAGGTGGAATAGACACTCGTTGCCAGACGCTGCTGATCGCTGGTCTCGGCCACCAGTTGCATCTGCGTTTCCAGCGAAACGCCATTGCCGTCGGGAGAATGCTCACCATCCGAACTCTCGGTACGGGCACGACGTTTTGCCGCCATGGGGATATGACGCGAAGACGTTGTGGTCAGTCCGACATCGAACTCCGCCAGCGCGCTTTCAAAAGGTGTCATGTCGGAGGCCACATAATCCGGCGTATCCGCATTGGCGATGTTGGATGCCAGCGCCTGCTCGCGCTGCTCCAGCCACTGCATTCGCCGCTGCGACAACCCGAAGATATCGACGCCGCCCGTAGCGGGACGTGAGGGATCCATCATGTCTCAGTCCTGAACCATCCAACGGCACCGACGACAATGCCAGTGCGCTCCCGCAGAAATGAACGCCCAAAGACTGCAATATGGTTAAGACGACCGCCGAAACAGCACATTCGTTTACGGCGAGGTCGAAAAGACATCTCATAAAGACGTTGTTTACTTTTCCGCCGCAAATGTGAGGCCGTCCGCAACGCATCATGGAATGCGCCCGCTTATGGCTTCCCACGACGTAATGTCCGCCGCCCTCGCCCTCATCGCCGTCCTCGCGATGATCCTGCTCAGCCGCTACGGATGGCAGGTGGCGGCTCGACTGGGCATCGGCATGCCGCGCCGTCGCAAGGGCGCACTCGGTCTGGAAGAGACGCTGGCTCTCGATTCGCGCCGTCGGCTCTCTCTGGTGTCCTGTGAAGGACGACGCCTTCTCCTGCTGACCGGCGGTGCCTCCGATGTCGTGGTGGGGTGGTTGCCCGAACAAACGCACCCGGGAGACGCGCCATGAAGCGTCTTTCCTCGGCGCGTCGTCTGATTCTGGCAACAGCCGGCTCAGCGCTTCTGCTTACCGCTCTATTCTTTCCTTTTGCGGCTCATGCTCAGTCGCTCAGCGTCGATCTTGGGCAGAACGGCGGACCGGGCACGACCAGCCGCCTGATCCAACTTTCCGCGCTCATTACAGTTCTTTCTCTGGCGCCCAGCCTGCTGGTGATGGTCACGGCCTTCACGCGAATCATCATCGTGCTCTCGCTGCTGCGCAGCGCCATCGGCGCACAGGGCACGCCACCGAACACCGTGCTGATCGGTCTGGCGCTGTTCCTGACGCTCTTCGTCATGCAGCCTACATTCGAGCAGTCATGGCAGGCAGGAATCCAGCCGCTGATGGAGGGACATATCAGCGAAATGGACGGTTTGCGCGCAGCCGCCGAACCCTTTCATCACTTCATGCTCGCCAATGCTCGACCTGCCGATCTCTCGACCTTCACGCATCTGGCCAACGTGCCGCCCCCGACCAATGCCGCCGACACGCCGTGGCGCGTCCTGATGCCCGCCTTCATGATCGGTGAACTGCGCCGCGGATTCGAGATGGGCTTCCTGCTCTATCTGCCCTTTCTCGTGATCGACATTGTCGTATCCACTGTGCTCATGAGTCTGGGCATGATGATGCTGCCGCCAACCACCATCTCGTTGCCGTTCAAACTGATCTTTTTCGTGATGATCGATGGCTGGCAATTAATGGCCGGCAGTCTTGTCCGCAGCTTTGGCGGAGGATGAACCTCCGCCTCCACGCAGTTTCAGTCCTGTGTCGCGCCCGTGCCATACCCCGAACCGCGCGGATCGACCCAACTCTGGCAACGTCGTCCATCACCGGGCAGACCGCCACGACAGGCGATTACGTTAGCCCGCCCCATGGATGTGGTCGCTTTGATCTGTCCCTGCAAACCATTCGCCAACGCGGCAGCGGCCGCATCCGCCGCATCCGCCTGACCGGACGCCGTGGCCGCGGCAAGAAAACGACCATCCTCATGCGCGATAGCCGCGGGCAGTATTGGACGTGGACGATGCAGGGCCGATGCCCCCAGCACGATCCCTGTGGAACCGGCCACCCGTCCCGTCCCGAACAGATTGTCCATGCTGATGGCGCACGCAACTGCGCCTCCTTTCCGATCCGCCACGGCAAAAGAAGTGGAGGCCGGAAGATCGGGCAGGCTGCTGCCGCCGCCCGTTGGAATATGCCCGGACTGAAGCAGGCTCTGCGCCCGGGCCGTCAACGTACCCACGGACGCCTTGGCCTCGCTGGCACGCCAACCCGCAACAGCCTGACGCCCGAGATCGGAAGACGAACGCCCGTTCATGAGCGCTTTCCATGCCACAGCCATACCGTAACCCCCATCGGCGGGAGGCGGCACGAAGGAAACCTGCATCTCCCCGACAGTAACGGTCAGCGGCGTGGCCACCACAGGCACGGATGTCCGGATTCCAGCCATGGTCAAACCCGCTCCCGTCGTCGCATTGGCGGAAATCACAACCTGCGCGAGAGAGCCCGTGTAGAGATCACCCGGTCCGGCCGAACGGATACGTTCCAGTGTCCCTGCCAGATAGCGCTGGAGCAGCATGTCTCCTGCTTTCATGACCGTGCCGTTGGGTCGCGCAAAAATCTTTCGTGCTCCTTCATCCGCCAGCAGAGGCGACTGCACGACATCGAGATCAGCGGCAAGCTGGCTGCCCACTTCGATTCCGTTGCGGGCCAACTGGATGGCTGGACGTGTCAGTTCCGCGAAATCGACACTGCCGTGACTGAGCTGCATCAGAAACAGGCCGCGAGCCAGCATGGGAACAGAGGCGGGACGGTCGGCATGGGTGGTCGTACCCTGCACGCGGTCCGCCGGAGCATCGCCTGTGGGCAGGAACAGGAAGGCCTTGCCACCGTCACGGTCACCCGGACGCCATGCCACACATGCGCCACCGGCTCCCAGCGACGCACGCGAGGGGAGAGTTACGGAGAGCGCAAGCCCAAGAGCGGTGGCGGCATCGGCCGCATTGCCGCCACGCTGAAGCACCGTCATGGCGGCAAGAGCCGCCTGAGGTTCGTCCGCGACCACGTTGCCGACATAGCCCGAAATCATTTTCGATCCACTGCCGAACAGCGACAGGACGGGCTTCTCATCGCCCTTGTTGCCGTCATCGGTGCCGAAGATCCATGAGCAACCGGAGACCATGCCGGTCATGGCCAGCAGAACGCCTGCCCGTCGCAAGACGCCTCCACGGCGCAAGACAGACCGCTCCCGCGCCGACACGCGCGCGGCAGGACGAGAACTCACGGAACGCTCACGCACGCGACAGACACTCCCTACGATTCACTCGCCAGCCCGCGGGCAGATTCCAACCGATCTGGCCGCTTGCCGGGAAACAGATGACTACCCCGTTAGCTTTCTTCCGTCGACGCGGCAACGCACGCATCGGGGGAACCTGCATCATTGGGCGTCGAAGGACGCAAGGATGCCGTGCTCGCGGTTATAGGCCAACTGGGTATGGCTAAGCTGGAAGCCGACCTCGAAATGATAATCGCTGGCATCGGTCGTGGGGCGGATCGGCAGATCCACCGTCACGAGACGGGTGTCCACCGCCATGGCATCCTGTCCACTAGGGAACGTAACCGTCTGACTGAACACATGCTTGCCCACGATCTTGTCGTTGTGGACGACGGCGAGGAACCACGGAAACACGAACTCGTCGCTGGTGGCGCCCGGCCCACGACGCACAAGCATGCGGATGGCGACACGGGTGCGCAGCGTCTTCTTGCCAGCCGCCAGACAGTCCCCGGAAAGCTTCGTGATGCTGGCATGTGTGACAAGGTGATTAAAACTCGGCCCCTTGGCAGAGTAATTGTAATAGTCGCCCACCTCCGCCGGGATGTGCATGGCCGGACAGCTTGGCGCGAAAGTCGTTTCATCCTCACCGCTGCATCCCACAAGCCACAGAGGCAGGGAGAGCGCCATGGCCACACCGGCAAACCGCATCAGGGGCAACCTGCGATTCGGAAAAGACCGGCGCGCCGACGGTCGGGAAAAGCGCGAACACAGGGACGAGAACCGAATCATGCGGTAATCCAGACTTGCATGACACGCCCCTCCCTCATCAACCGAGGCGAAACGTGTCATCGAACGAGACAGGGGGTGGAGTATCGGACAGAAATGCGTTTGCGCAAACCGGCAGCGGGAGAATTCCTCTCCGCGCCACATTTTCAACCGCTTTCTCCGACCACTTCCGCCATAAGTGACCCATGACGCAGGTCATGATACGGCTTGCACGAACGACGTGTCTTGCGTAGGGCGAGACGAATCCAATGTACGACCTTGGTCGGAGCGGCGCGTGCTTCGGCCCTTCGCCGCCAGAAAGTCTGGGGAACAGCATGCCCGATCAGTCCACTCTCACCTCTCCTTCCGAAACCTCCGACAGCTCGACCCGTGCGCTCCGCGTCGTGCTTGCCGGTCCGCGCGGTTTCTGCGCCGGAGTGGATCGCGCCATCCGCGTGGTGGAGGAAGCCATCCGGGCCTACGGCGCCCCCGTCTATGTTCGCCACGAGATCGTGCATAACCGCACCGTGGTCGAGGAACTGGAAGCCAAGGGCGCGATCTTCGTCGAGGAACTCGACGAGGTGCCCGCAGACGGCCATGTCGTCTTTTCCGCTCACGGCGTGCCCAAGACCGTCCCCGCCGAGGCCGAACGTCGTAACCTGCTTTATCTCGATGCGACCTGCCCACTCGTCTCCAAGGTCCACCGTGAAGCCGAACGGCATTACGCCAATGGCGGTCCCGAGAGCCGCCATATCCTGATGATCGGCCACGCCGGCCACCCGGAAGTCATCGGCACGATGGGACAGCTTCCCGCAGGAGCGGTGACGCTCATCAACGATGCCGAGGAAGCCCGCACGGTCCAGCCGGAAGACCCCACGCGCCTCGCCTTCATCACGCAGACGACCCTGTCGGTGGATGACACCGCCGAGATCGTGGAAATTCTGCGTGAGCGTTTTCCCCTGATCGAAGGGCCGAAGCGCGAGGACATCTGCTACGCCACCACGAACCGCCAGGAAGCCGTCAAGGAAATCGCGCCCGAATGCGATCTGGTGATCGTGATCGGTTCGCCCAACTCCTCCAATTCGCAGCGCCTGCGCGAAGTGGCCGAGCGGTCCGGCACGAAGCGGGCGCTCCTTGTGCCCAAGCTGGCCGCCCTCGACTGGTCGGTGCTCGACGGTGTGCAGACACTGGGTATCACGGCTGGCGCCTCGGCACCGGAAGCACTGGTGCAGGAAATGGTGGAAGAGCTGGCCCGCCGATACACACTGAAGATCGAAGAGCGTACGGTGAAGGAAGAAAACGTAACCTTCCGCCTCCCCGCCCCTCTCGGCTGAACACAGGGTAGCAATGGCCGTCTATACCGAGGTCGGGGACGAGGAACTCTCCTCGTTCCTGACCGACTACGACATCGGGCATCTCGTAGCCTTTCGCGGCATCGCGGAGGGCGTCGAGAACAGCAACTTCCTCCTCCGCACCGAAAAAGACGGCGTCGCTCGGGATTTTATCCTCACGCTTTACGAACGGCGGGTGAACCCGGCGGAACTGCCATGGTTCCTCGGACTGATGGAGCATCTCGCCACGCACGGCGTGTCCTGCCCTCTGCCTGTGGCGGGACGTGACGGCAATGCCCTGCGCGAACTGGCGGGGCGTCCGGCCGCCATTACCACCTTTCTTCCCGGCGTCTGGCCCCGGCATGTGCAGGTGGAGCATTGCGGCCCACTGGGTGAGGCGCTTGCCCGATTGCATGAAGCTGGCACGACCTATGTGCCAACCCGCGCCAACGGCCTCGGTCCTACGGCATGGCAGCCTTTACTGAACAAAGCCGCCGCTTCGCAGGGAACGGAAGAGACGTTTCCGGGTCTGACCACGGAGCTTCGCCTCGCTCTGAAGCGCATTCTGTCCGCATGGCCCCGGGTCTCCGATCCGGCAGCACTGCCACGCGGGCAGATCCATGCCGACCTCTTCCCTGACAACGCCTTCTTCCTCGATGGCCGCGTGTCGGGAATCATCGACTTCTATTTCGCCTGCACCGATCTGCTGGCTTATGACGTTGCTATCTGCCTCAACGCCTGGTGTTTCGATGAGACCGGGCATTTTGACAGGGCTCGTCGCGACGCACTGCTGGCAGGATATGAGAGCGTGCGCCCCCTCACCTCAGCCGAACACGATGCCCTTCCTGCGTTGTGTGCAGGTGGCGCTCTCCGTTTCGCCCTGACACGCCTTTATGACTGGGTGAACACGCCTGCCGGAGCGTTGGTCACCCGCAAGGATCCTATGGATTACGTCAAAAAGCTCCGCGTTTTTCTGTCCGACATGCCTGTGAACCCCGTTCATGTCTGACGCCGAGAGCTCCCCCAACGAACAAGCCCTTGTCGAAATATGGACCGATGGTGGCTGTCGGCCCAATCCCGGCCCCGGCGGCTGGGGCGTGCTCCTGCGCTGCAAGGGCCGCGAGCGCGAACTCTCCGGTGGCGAGACGGAAACCACCAACAACCGCATGGAACTGACAGCCGCCGCAGAAGCGTTCGAAGCGCTCACTCGTCCCTGCATCGTGGCCATCCATACCGACAGCGAATACGTCAAAAACGGCATCACGCGCTGGCACACAGGCTGGGTGCGTCGCAACTGGCGCAATGCCTCGGGCGATCCGGTGAAAAACATGGATTTGTGGCGGAGACTTCTAGACGCCGTAAAACCGCATGATGTCTCGTGGCACTGGGTGCGCGGGCATTCCGGTGTGCCCGAGAACGAGCGCGTCGATCAGCTTGCGACGGAAGCCCGTATTCGCATCGAACAAGGTTGAACAGGTCAGGCTGGCCGTAGGGGCCGATTCTCGGCGCGGCCATAGCACAGATAATGCCCCACCCCGTCCATGGAGGCGGCCCGCACATCGGGATTGGCAAGCAGATACGCCTCAGAGTCGAAGTTCCGCACCAGCGCTTCAATCGGGGACGGACGGCGCATCGTCAGTTCAGCAAACTCAGACAGGAAAGCGTCCCTCTCCTGTTCCGTGTGCCATGCCGGACACCAGACAGGTGTTTCGTGCTCTGCGGGAAGAGGCGTCGTTTCGCTGGAATCCGGCACCTGAACGATGCCGCCCGAAATCGCCAGAAACCACGCCTCCTGCGCCAACATCACACCGCCATAGCCTGCCCGGACCTGCCGAATCATGTAATCTTCTTGCATACTGACCGCCGAGGCCACTCGCGTATCCATGAAACCTACCGCACCGAATGCCTCCCGACTGACGGCGAGACACGCGCCATGCACGCAGCGGAGCAGACCGGGTTCTTCTGCCGTGCAGGCTCCACCTGTTTCCCGGACGGGGACGTCAGACGGAACCAACCCAATGGCACCGTAACGCAACGCTCCCTCAAGCCATTCCAGTTCCCATCCCTGAATGGCCGGTTCGACTCCCTCTTCCATCAGCAGAACAGCATCGACATCGGTAAAGGTGAAAAGCCCATAAAGCCCGCGATTCCGGTTCCATGCCGCCTCACGGGCTGTTCCGCCCACCCAGCGCACTCTTTCATCATCCAGCATGCTCAGAGCTTCCGGGGGAAGACCATCATCGCAGACCAGAAGATGAGGGTCCGTTGCGCACATCCCTCCAATGCGGCCGATCTGCTGATGCAGAGCGTCACCGCCCTGCCGCGCCGTAATGGCAATCCCTAACTTCCTGCGCATTCCATCCGCCGAAAAAGATGAACGACGTTCTGTGGCATAGAGAAATGCAGGAAAAGTTAAGGTTTCGACCGCGGCACGTGGCACTCTCCTGCATGGCAGGGCTGCCGACATGCCTGACAGGGTCTTGTTCTTTTGCTTTCCGTTCCCATATCGATTCCATGATCAAGACCAAAGCCACGTTGCCTCTGGGAGGGACGTTGGACGAGGCCTGACCGTCGCCTGAAACATTAGGGACACACAGGAATATGGATATTCAGAAATTTACCGAACGGTCGCGCGGCTTTCTTCAAGCTGCCCAGACCATTGCGCTTCGCGAATACAATCAGCAACTGACCCCCGAGCATCTGCTCAAGGCTCTCCTTGATGACAATGAAGGCGCAGCCTCCTCTCTGATCAAGGCCGCCGGTGGCAACCCTCTCGGTGCCCTCGCCGCTGTGGAACAGGCTCTTGCCAAGCTGCCGAAAGTGCAGGGCGGCGGCGCGGGACAGCCGCAGGCCACGCCGGATCTCGTGCGTCTGCTCGACAACGCCGAACAGGCCGCCCAAAAGGCCGGCGACTCCTTCGTCGCTCAGGACCGTCTGCTCGTAGCCATTGCCGCATCGGACACGGATGCCGGACGGGCGTTGAAAGACAACGGTGCGTCCGCCGAGGCGCTGGAAAAGGCCGTCGCCACTGTCCGCAAAGGCCGCACCGTGACCAGCGAGAACGCTGAGGCCGGATTCGACGCGCTCAAGAAATACGCCCGCGACGTGACCGCCGTGGCGCAGGCGGGCAAGCTTGATCCCGTGATTGGCCGCGACGAGGAAATCCGTCGTGCCATTCAGGTTCTCGCACGCCGCAGCAAGAACAATCCCGTGCTGATCGGTGAGCCGGGCGTGGGCAAGACCGCCATCGTGGAAGGTCTGGCCCAGCGTATCGTCAATGGCGATGTGCCTGAAGCCCTGCGCAACAAAAAGCTGCTCTCGCTCGACATGGGCGCTCTGATTGCCGGCGCGAAATACCGCGGTGAGTTCGAGGAACGCCTAAAAGCCGTCCTCAAGGAGATCGAAGCCGCCGAGGGGCAGATCATCCTGTTCATCGATGAGATGCACACACTGGTCGGTGCAGGCCGGTCCGATGGGGCGATGGACGCGTCCAACCTCATCAAGCCGGAGTTAGCACGCGGCACACTGCACTGCATCGGCGCCACCACGCTGGATGAGTATCGCAAATACATTGAGAAGGACGCGGCCCTTGCCCGCCGGTTCCAGCCGGTCTTCGTGGGTGAGCCTTCGGTGGCGGACACGATCTCGATCCTGCGCGGCATTAAGGAAAAGTACGAACTTCATCACGGCGTACGCATCGCGGACGGCGCACTGGTGGCCGCCGCCACGCTGTCGAACCGCTACATCACGGATCGCTTCCTCCCCGACAAAGCTATCGATCTGATCGACGAGGCGTCGAGCCGTTTGCGGATGCAGATCGACAGCAAGCCGGAAGAACTGGACGAACTGGATCGCCGTGTCATTCAGCTCAAGATCGAGCGTGAAGCACTCCGCAAGGAAGACGACTCCGCGTCACGCGAGCGACTTGAAAAAGTCGATGCCGAACTGGCCGACCTTGAAGAAAAGTCGGACGCTCTGAACGCCGCGTGGCACGCCGAAAAAGATCGCGTGAACGCCGTCCAGAAGCTGAAAGAGCAGTTGGACGAAGCGCGTTCGAATGTCGAAGTCGCGCAGCGTCAGGGCAATCTCGGTCGTGCGTCCGAGCTGATGTATGGCGTGATCCCGGATCTGGAAGCCAAGATCGCCAAGGCTCAGGAAGAAGAAGACCAGAGCGGTCCCTCGGGCGACCTCGTTTCACAGGCCGTGACCGAACAGAGCATTGCTTCCGTCGTCTCTCGCTGGACCGGCGTGCCTGTAGATCGTATGGTGGAAGGCGAGCGCGCCAAACTGCTGCGGATGGAAGATGAACTCCGCAAGCGCGTGGTCGGGCAGGAGCCCGCGCTCAAAGCCGTGGCCAACGCGGTGCGTCGCGCCCGTGCCGGACTTCAGGACCCGAACCGGCCGATCGGATCGTTCCTGTTCCTCGGGCCGACTGGCGTGGGTAAGACCGAACTGACAAAGGCTCTGGCCGAGTTCCTGTTCGATGACGAGAAAGCGCTTCTTCGCATCGACATGAGCGAGTTCATGGAGAAGCACTCCGTTGCCCGTCTGATCGGCGCGCCTCCGGGCTATGTCGGTTATGAGGAAGGCGGTGTGCTGACCGAAGCCGTTCGGCGCAGGCCCTATCAGGTTATCCTGTTCGATGAGATCGAGAAAGCACATCCCGATGTCTTCAACATCCTTCTTCAGGTGCTCGACGATGGCCGTCTGACCGATGGTCAGGGGCGCACGGTGGATTTCCGCAATACGCTGATCGTCCTGACCAGCAACCTCGGCTCCGATGTGCTGGCCCACCAGCCGGAAGGTGAGAGCACCGACATGGTGCGTGCACAGGTGATGGAAGCGGTACGGGCGCATTTCCGTCCCGAGTTCCTCAACCGTCTGGATGAGATTGTCCTGTTCTCACGTCTGCAGAAGAAGGACATGACGCACATCGTGGATATCCAGATCGCGCGTCTGCAAAGCCTGCTCACGGACCGCAGCATCACGCTCAAGCTGGACGATCTGGCTCATCAGTGGCTGGCCAATGAAGGCTACGATCCGGTCTATGGCGCGCGTCCGCTCAAGCGTGTCGTGCAGCGCAGCTTGCAGAATCCGCTGGCTGAACTTCTGCTGGAAGGCAGCATTCACGACGGCGAAGAGGTCAATATATCCGCCAATGGTGATGGACTGACGATCAACGGACGGGAAGCGGCAACGGTTCTCGCCTGATCTTTCCACCATCGGTTCATAAGAAAGGGATCGCGGAAACGCGGTCCTTTTTTTATCCAACGCAGACTGCCAATTCAAAATTATGAGTACTTATATCTTTTTTAATTCCTTTCTCAATCATGAAACCATAGCGTTACGTTAAGAAGCAGCGTCCTCCCTTTGGGCTTTTAGGCAACGTGATTGTCCTTTCTTCCTCGATCATGAACCGGAAGAAGGGACGGCATTACCTTAAGGGAATGTCATGATGATTACGGATACCGTCATTATAGGCGCTGGTCCCTACGGGCTTTCACTCGCCGCTTATTTGCGTAAAAAAGGCGCTAATTTTCGTATATTCGGCCGCCCGATGGCGTTCTGGCGCGATCATGTACCTCGTGAATTACCACTCAAGGCCGAAGGCTTCGCTCTCGACCTCTTCGATCCCGCCAGAACCAGCACATTGAACCAGTTCTGCACCGAACATGGCTATTCTTATGCTCCTATCGGCGTCCCTATTAAGGCGAAGGTATTTGCAGATTACGGAGAATACTTCCAACGCCAACATGTGCCCGAACTTGAATTGATGCAGGTGATGCATCTCGCTCGGACACGCACAGGGTTCAATGTCGAACTTGAAAACGGCGATACCGTCCGTACAACCAATATCGTCATAGCTGTCGGGATCGGTCCTTTTGCACAACGACCCCAGCCTCTTCAGACTCTGCCTTCCGAAAGAGTCCATCACACATTCGATCTTCTCTCGTACGAACAATTCTTTGGGAAAAAAGTCGCTGTCATCGGAGGAGGCTCCTCCGCTGTCGATGCGGCGTATTTCCTGCATAAAGCGGGAGCCACAGCTGCCCTGTTTACCCGACAACCCAAAATCTGGATCAATAATCCGCCTCGCTCCCTGAGTGGTCTTCAGCGTGTAATCACACGCATCAAAAAACCCCGCTCAGGACTGGGAACAGGATGGCGCTCGCGGCTAGCATGCGACTTTCCTGACGTCTTTCATCTTCTGCCTTCCCATCTGCGGCTGCGTATCACACATGGACATCTCGGACCTGCCGCCGGCTGGGTTACGGGAACGACCGTGCGCGAGCACGTACCCATACATCTTAACCTGATGCTGAAGGATGCCACCTTCAACAACGGAACAATTCTTCTCCAGTTCGAAAACTCCACAACAGGAAACAGGCAATTAATAGAAGTCGATCACGTAATAGCCGGAACCGGTGCACGGATCGACCTTTCGCGTCTCCCGTTCTTAAGTCGCGACCGACTCCCGGAAATCGAAACGGAAGACGGCATGCCAGTTCTTTCCAGATATTTCGAAAGTACTGTGCCGGGACTTCATTTTATTGGGCCTGCTGCCGCTGCAAGCTTTGGACCATTGCTCCGTTTTGTATGGGGAGCGCGATTCACCGCCCGTAGACTGACAGCCCGCTCAAGTCCGCTCTTACCGTTGTCCTCAACAACACTCTCTCCTCGCTCTTTTTCAAAGAGGTATCCCCTCACCGCATCCTGACACACAAAATCTGAATGGAAGGCTCCTGTCATGGCAACAGACTTTTCTGTCCTGCTGATCTCATCGGTAAGATGGTCTTCCGTCACACGCCTTGCCCTGACCTTCCTTGAGGAAGAGGTAAAAGTGCACACCGTGTGTCCTCGGGGACATTCCCTGCACTGTCTGAAAAAGATTGCGACATTCCGCCCCTATCCGGTTTTTCAGGCCGTGCCTGTTCTGGCCAATATCATTTCTGAATTAAAACCAGATCTGGTCATTCCAGCAGATGATCGAAGCGTTCTGGATTTGCACCAAGTTCATCAGCTTGCCGATATAAAAACAGATAAAAAGAAAATATGCCGAGAGATTCTAGAAAATTCTCTTGGAAATCCTTCGGCCTTCTCTCTGGTAGAGACCCGTCTGAAACTAATCAAAGTCTTGCGGGCAGAAGGCATTTCCACCCCAAAGGCTGCGAACATGAAGAGCCTGGACGATGTAAAAACATGGTGCGCCCATACTCCTGGCCCATGGGTGCTGAAACGGGATCGCAGTTGGGGTGGTTCAGGCGTAGCGATTGCTGACACCTATGCCGAGATGGAAAACGCCTTCACACGTCTTTCCAATCCTGTTCGATCAAAAAGCGCTCTGCGTCTCTTGCTGGCCGATCGAGACGCCCATTCTTTCCTTGACGCCACTCTACTCCGTCAACCTTTACCCGTTATGGCGCAGGCACATGTTGAAGGCAGTCCCGCGAATATCATGGTGGCCTGCTGGCAGGGAAAAGTGCTCGACACGCGGGCGGTAAATGTCCTGGCCCATCAGGGACGCACGGGTGCCGCCACCATCGTGGAGATAACGCAATCCGATGCAATGGAACATGCCGCCCGCATTACTTGCCAAAAGCTCGGATTGTCCGGATTTTTCGGTCTTGATTTCATGCGATGCGCACGCACGGGCACGTATCATTTCATCGAACTGAATCCGCGTCTCACACAGATTGGCCATCTTTCTCACAAAGGCAGTACCCTTGCCCACAGTCTGCTGCACCACATAAGGAAAAATACTCGCCCCGCCTTTTCTGGCACACCGGACCCAACCGTCATCGCCCTATTTCCCCAGATCCTTCGCGCCGGGATGCAAAGCCAGTCCACCATTCCGGCCTTCATTGATATACCTTGGAAATATCCAGAACTGGTCGAAGAACTTCTGCAACGCCCATGGTCCAGACGTGGCTATATCGCACGCCTGGAAGAACGGTTCCGCCGCAATATCCCTTACGGCAAGAGTTTGGAAAAACACGAGGCCATGGCCTGTCTTTCCACACTAGCCCGATATGGCATGACCAATTTCTCACCTATTGCCACGCTCACCTGAACACTGCGAACGAGGCACTTCTTACGCCGTAAAGAACCGGCTCAATCCCATACTCCGAAGCGCCCGACGGTAAGCGATTGAACTTCGATCTGCCATTACATGCGCTTCCAGCGTCGGATCGAGTGGCAGATTTTCCGGTTTCTGCGCCTCGACCAGCGCCCGATCCTCTTCAAAGACACGACGATTGAATTCGTACACGTCCTCGACCGGCACATCCTGTCCAAAGTTGCGGCAGATGGGCGCGAACATCCGCGTCTTACGGGCCGAAACGGGAGACGCAGCATTCATGATGACCAGCCGCCCATTCTCAGGAAAATGGATTTCCAGCGTGGCGACAAACGGCACATGCACCCGAAAATGCCGCAACCACACAAACCCCGGTGGCGTGGGTTTTTCATGACCGATGGGATAATTGGCGACGCTGCTGCGATACTCCGCCTCAAACCCGTCCGCCGTCATTTTCGGCACATAAGCAGGCACGACTGCATTGTTCGGATCGGCAAAAGTGGCGGTGTGCACAAAAGCGAAATGCGCAACGTCGATAAAGCCTTCCACCTGCCGTCCAGCAAATCCTGCGATATCGATCCAAGGGCAGTTGATCTGCTGAAATCCGCTCTCATCCCAATGTGGCATGGGCGGAATGACCGCCCCTTCCTCCGGCGCGAGACAGGTCCAGATCAGACCATAACGTTCCACAGCAGGATAAGTGCGTAGATTGAGCTTGGAAGGAATGGCATTATCGGGGTGAGCCGGGATATGCACGCAACGCCCTCCCACACCGAAACGAAAACCATGATAGGCGCAGGCGATGCTGTGTCCGTTGCCCGTGCCCATGCTCAAAGGGACGCCGCGATGGGGGCACAAGTCGTCCGCCACCACGATCCCTCCTTCCGCGCGATACAACACGAGTGGTGCATCCAGAAGCGTGACACCGAGTGGTTGCTCATCCAGTTCCCGACTCAGAGCGACAGGGTACCAGCAACGCGCAAGAATCTGCCAGTCTGCCACATCGAACGTGCAGTCACGTGGCAGTCGTGGAGTGGTGGCAAGCTGGCCAGCGGTGGACATGATGGATCTCCCTCATGATCTTCCGCTTTCATTCTGTTCCATCTTCGACACAATAGACCATACCCCGGATCGCTTTTTTCCGGGAGAACACTCATTCATTGAGAAAAAATGTGTCTTTCATTGCACCGCGCGTAACAACGCGGCGCAACCGGGAAGCCTCTCAGGACGTTGATCTTTCAACATCATCGGAGTGATCTCAATGGACCTGATACGCTGGACTCTTATCTTCCTGATCTTTGCCCTGATTGCCGCCGTCTTCGGCTTTACGGGCATCGCCGCCAACTTTGCCTATATCGGCAAGATCCTGTTCTTCATCTTCATCGTGCTGTTCGTCGTCAGCCTGCTGTTCGGCCGCCGTCAGCCCTAAGGAGAAGCCCAAGCAATAGCGTCAGCACGACCACGGCAGCCAGTCCCTCCATTACCGTGAGGGATACTGGCAGCCAGTCGAACAGGTAGGTCGGCGTATCGCACGGCTTACCGGGCCGCAGCGGCATGGACGCCAGGCGCTCCGCCATGGTCTGTCCCTGCAGGTGCGGCCCCATACATTCCGGCAATGGGCTGGGCCAGAACTTCCATTCCACCCCTGCGTGGATCACACACAGAGCCAGATCGGCAATCAGCGGCGGGATACCCATCCACGCCACCGAACGCGCCCAGCGGCGCGGAACCAGTAGCGACAGCACGCCCAGTCCGAGCACGATCCGCCATGGCCAGCGCTCCCACAGGCACAAAGCGCACGGCATGATGCCGAGACCGTCCTGCACCCACCAGACCATTCCCAGTGCCGCCACGCCAGCCAGCACGAGAAGAAGGCCCGGCAGGCGCACAGGCCCCCGTTCCACACGAGTGAAGATACGACGACGCGGTGTGAGACTCATCCACGCCCCTTCGCCTGTCCTGCCGAAACGGTCAAGCCGTCGCTTCCCGCCGCGAGGAGTGAAGCGCATGCAGGAAGTCCCGCGACCATGTCTCGGCCGTGGTGCTGCACACTTCGGTGTTGAGTCCTGTCCAGCGCTGCTGACGCTCCTCCCGTGTCATGGTCAGCGCCCGATGCAGGGCTTCGGCGATGTCATCCGCATCGTGCGGATTGACCAGCAATGCCTGACTCAATTCCGGCGCCGCGCCCGCCAGACGGGACAACACCAGAACACCCGGATCCTGCGGATCCTGTGCCGCGACATATTCCTTCGCGACCAGATTCATCCCGTCACGCAGGGGCGTGACCAGCCCCACATCGGCCAGACGATAGAACCCCGCCAGAACCTCACGCGGCACAGGGCGCGTAAGGTAGCGGATGGGAGTCCAGTCAGACGCGGCGAAGGCTCCGTTGATGCGCCCCACCGTCTCATCGAGCTGGCGGCGCAACTGCCGATATTCCTCCACTTCCCCGCGCGAAACCGGCGTCACCTGAAGATAGGTCACATGCCGATGGTGTTCGGGATAGCGGGTGAGCAACCGCTCATAGCCAAGGAAGCGCTCTTCCAGCCCTTTGGAATAGTCCAGTCGGTCCACACCGATGATGAGCGGTTCATCATGCAGGCTGCCCCGTAGACGCTGTATCGGCTCTCCCTCATAGGCGTTGGCCGCCGTCTCCCCGAACTTTATGGGATCGATGCCGATCGGACAGGCAACGACGCGGGCAGGATGATTGTAACCCGCCGCCTTCAGGTTTTCGCGCAGATTACCCGCATCCTCATCCGTCTGCACGCCAATGAGATCATAGGCCTGCATGTCATGGAGAAGGGCTGTCGCCGGCGGAAGCGCGCGGAACAGGCTCCATGGTGGAAAGGGAATATGCAGGAAAAAACCGATGGGCACATTCACACCCAGATTGCGCAGTTCCTGTCCCAGCGGAAAGAGATGATAATCCTGCACCCAGATGACATCGCCCGGCTTAAGCAGCGGCTTGAGCTGCCGGGCGAACATCCGGTTAACCTCCAGATATTCCTGCCAGTCCTTGCGGCAATAATTCATCAGACCGAGACGGTAATGACACAGCGGCCAGAGGATGGCGTTGGAAAACCGCTGATAATAGCCGTAATGCTGCGCGGGCGTGAGCGGCACGGTGGCGTAGGTCACCTTGCCATATGTCTCAAGTTGGGGTTCCGGATCTCCCTCTCCCGCCTCGCTCTTATGTCCCGACCAGCCGAACCACAGCGTGCTGGGCTCATCGCGCAGCGCATCCGCCAGACCGACGGCCAGACCGCCAGCCGGCTGATTGCGCTCGCGCGGATCCGGCACGCGATTCGATACTATGACCAGTCGTCCCATGTTCACTCCTTGCCGGTGCTGGCCGGAGCCGGCACGAGGGATGCAATCCACGCGCGAAACGCAGCGGGTGTGGGGAAATCGGTGCCGATGCGATATCCCGCACCACCAAGCCGGACCGCCTCGCGGATGCCGTCTTCATCGGTCACATCGTCCCCGACGAAGACCGGCCTGCGACCTGCGAACGGAGCGTCCTCCATGAGAACCTCCACGGCATATCCCTTGTCCACGCCTGCCGGTCGGATTTCCCAGGCCATCT
This sequence comes from Acetobacter estunensis, assembly GCF_019083805.1. GTDB lineage: Bacteria > Pseudomonadota > Alphaproteobacteria > Acetobacterales > Acetobacteraceae > Acetobacter > Acetobacter estunensis_A. Next base: position 97,041 of record NZ_JAHRDV010000006.1, on the reverse strand, counting down.
TGGCGGCCTGCACATGGAACTGCCCGCCGGTCGGCTCCACCCACGCGTCGGCGGCCTTCTTGAGCTGCCCCTGCGCCTCGGGCGCGGCACGATAATGTAAAACGAAACCGCCGACTTTTCGTTCCAGACGTGTGCCGGGAAAAGACGCCACGAGGTCCTGCGCCTGTCGGATCCACTCGCTTGGCACAGCCGGAAGTGCCGCGCGCTCGATCGGTCCGTCCGGGCGATGACGGATGGCGATGCCATGTTCCCCGGCCACGGCAAACGGAATGTTCGGCAGGAAATGATCGACCTGATCGATCGGCCGTCCGCTGATGACGGCCAGCGCGCCTCCGCAGGCGTCCCGCAGACGGACAAGGGCTTCCTTAAGGCCGGGAGGCACCACGACGGACTCCGGCGTGGGAGCGATATCCACCAGCGTACCGTCAAAATCAAAAAGAAACGCCACCCGGTCGAGTGGCAAATGTTCCCGCGACAAAGGTGGCTGCGGGGGGGGAGGCGTGTCTTGCGTCGAAACGACCACGGATCGAGTGCTCCTCTGCGTGCCAGTCATGCCACCACGGCGAAACCGTTCACGCCTTGGCGCTTCACGGGTCCCGGAACGAGCCGGGGATTCGTCGCAGCAGGAGAGCGGCCAGCATGCCGGACACCCCCGATGGCAGCAAGGGCGTTACCGCAACCCCGCCCCGCCTTCACCAGAACGAGAGATCATCACATCTTCACTGTCATTACGTAAACAGGCCGCATTTCCATGTCCCGCATCACGGCGGTGCGTCGCCACCCGTATCGTTTTCATTGAGTTCATTGGCGGATGAACCACTCTGTGGTGAAGGAGCGGACGGGAGGACCGCTGTGTTGTCCTCTGAACCCGCCTCCTTACCGGGCAGAACGGGAACCTTGGGCTGCTCCAGCGGCGGAAGCACTTCGTTGCCCTGACAGGTCACAATCCGAACATCGTAGATCGGGCTTTCGAGAATCCCCACCGAAGGTTCTCCGGCCAGCATCCATCCATGAAAAACCGCGCCTTGCGGTCGTGTGTCCTGAATATCCAGCCATGCCGCAGCATCGGGCCGTAATGTGGGCGCCTGCTGAAGACAGCGCGCAACACCGATCTCCAGTGTTTCATAGTGCGTCGTGCTACCCGCCTGAACAGTGAGGGTCTGCACATGGGAATCCAACCGGTTGAGCACCCGCAGCACAGCCGTGTCCCGTCCCTGCCACGTATCCGCAGGATACATCGCCGGAGGTGCCAGCGGTGCGGCCGCCAAAGCCAACCCCATGTTTCCAGCCAGCGTCAACGCCGCCAGAGCCGCCCGTCGTATTCCGCGCATCGTGTTCCGTTTCCTTACTGCGATCCGGCACGGGGGCTGGCCAGCCCGGCCACCATGTCCCCGAGCAGGCGCCGCATCGCCGCCTCATCGACACCCATAAGCACCGCGTCCTCGAAAGCGTCGCGCATCACGTCACGCAGCTCTTCCCAGTTTTCCCGCAGGACCAGCAGCTTTTCCGTGCAGGAAACAGGCGTACCATCGGACTGGGGCCAGATTGTGGGTGTGTCCATCAGGGCAGGTCTCCGCCACTCCCCGCAGAAGCAGCACCTGCCGCAGCACCTTTCGCCTTGTTGGCCTGCGTGAGTGTGTCCGTCACGGAGAAGATGAACTTGCTCAGAAGCTGCTCAAGACTGATCGAGCCTTGGGTCTCGGAAAGACTGCCACCATCTTTCAACAGCCGCGTGTCTCCTCCGGGGGAAAGCGCAATATATTTGCCGCCCAGCAGACTGTCGCTCGTGATGATCGCCGCCGTATCGATCGGAAGCTGCACATCGGGCCGCACGGTAAAACTCACGCGCGCCTGAAAGGTCTTCGGGTCCACGGTCTGCGCCATGACATGACCCACCGTGATGCCGGCTAGCCGCACGTCGGAACCGACATCCAGCCCGTCTACATGAGAGAATCCGGCCGTGAGCCGATAACCTGTGTCACTCTTGCGGCCCGTTCCGAGCACCGCGAACGCCAGCATGACGACAAGAACGCCCATTGTGGCGAAACCCGCCAGCAACTCCAGCGTCGAACGCGAAGACCGCAACGGCGCCGCTGCGACGGCGGAACTGGAAGTGGTTGAAACGGACATCATCACGCTTTCTACAGTACCCGATGGGCCGCATCATCCACGGAGGCGGCCCAAAGAGCAACGCAGAAGCCCGACCTTTCAGCCGCAAGCCGGAAAGAGGCTCAGTCTTCGGGAGTCCACGCTTCGTAATCACCGGTCGCGGCGGGACGCTGGGCCTGAGCATACAGACTGCCGGGCGGACGATAGGCCGCAGCCGTGCCTGTCAGATTGGGCTGCGCGGGCAACTGCCACGGCTTGCGTGCCTCCATCGGGATCGGCTTGTCCTCGACGTGATGTATCCAGTTCCACCACTCCGGCGGAACAGCGGAGCCATCCTCACCTTTGTTGTAGATTACCCAGCGCTCGTAGCGCTCCTCGCCCCCACCCTTGCGGGTCGGGCGGCGCGACTCATAGTAGGCGCGTCCGTCGTTGTCCTTGCCCACAAGGCGTCCATGCAGGCGCGTATGAAGAAGAGTGCCGAGCGTCGTCATATCTCAACCATACGACCGCAGGGCAAAGACGTCCATCTCCCGGTTTCTGGGCACGTTCACGTTCTGCCGAGCAGGGACGACGAAAGTTATCCCCCATATCCCCGCTTTGCGGAGTATCCTCTCCCCGCAATCCTCCACTCCCCCTCCTTCCGGGAAGCCGGAGGGGAGCGATAAGCTCTCTCTCATGAACGCTCGACGCTACTGGGATGGTGTGCCTCTACGCACCGTCATGGCCACCCCCGATCCCGATGCCCCCGCACGCGAGGTCACGCTGCCCGAGGACTGGGAGGATGAAGCCGCATCGGCCTTGGCCGGGATGATTCCCGGGACCGGAACCATACGGCTGCCGGACGAGTCCACCCGCTGGATCGAGCGCTTTGCCGCCGATATCGCAAGCGAAAACGGCGGGGCCGCTGGAAGCAACGCGATTAGCGGCCGCTCGCTCGCATGGCTGCTCATGCTGCGGCAGGCATCGCCCACACTCTCAGTATGGCACGGAGCGCTCGACCGCCGACCGGGCTTCGTCATCAACCTTGCCGCCTTTGTCCTGCCGGATCAGGGTTTTGCGGGTGACGCTTTTGTCGCGGCGCTGCGCCTGCTCTGTCTCGCTCTGCGCACGGACTCGAAAGCCCGGGCCGACCGCCGCAATGGCGAACTGCCGCTCGATCTGTTCACAGCAGCGGAACAGCGGACACAGCCCGACGACGCGCTCGGTCTCCCGTTGGGTGAGCCTCAGCCGGTCGCGGGCGAACTTCTGCTGACCAACCTTGACGCCTGTCTCGCGGCCCTCGGCTTCGACTACGACAGCGATCAGGGGCGAGACGCCGCCTGCTCCCTGACGGCGCTCACCACGCTGGTGGCACGCGAAGGCACGGGTGGCGACAATCTGCCGCTGACACCTCATCGTCAGGTCGTTCCCGGCCTCGCCGCCGTGATGCGCGATGCGTGGTCACGCGCCGCCGTGGAAACCGACACGCCGGAAGCCCGTGTCGAGACCGGGTTTTCCTCACCCGGTCCGATCGACGCCCTTCTCGGCTGCGAGGCCTGTGGAATCGCCCCCGTCTTTTCGCTTTTGCGCTCAGATGGGCAACTGGCCGTCAGCACGCTGGCCCGCCTCGCCGCGCGCGGTCTGACGGTCGAAGCCGCCCTCGCCTCCGCTCTGGCAGGCGAGATGCCTCTGCCATTGCCCGGCCCGGACGCGCATATGCGGATGTATCGTGCTCTTGCCGGTTTCGTGGACCGTGTGCCCGCACGACCCGATCCGATCAGCAGCCCCATGCCGCGCGTTCTGCCCCGTGGTGTCATTCGGCCTCTTCCCGAGCGCCACACCGGCATCGCCCAGAAAACCTCCGTGGGGGGGCATCGCCTGTTCCTGCGCACGGCGGAATATGAAGACGGCACGGTGGGTGAAATCGCGCTCACGCCCGCGCGCGAAAGCGCCATGGTGCGTGGCCTGATGGAAAGCTTCAGCGAAGCGGTCAGCGTGGGTCTGCAATATGGCGCGCCGCTGGAAGAATATGTCGAACGCTTCGCTTATTCCTGTTTCGGACCAGCCGGCACCGTGGAAGGCGACCCGGTCGCGGCTTATGCCACATCCATTCTGGATTATGCGTTTCGCGCGCTGTCCAACATCTATCTGCACCGCCGGATGCCGGACGCGCCGCATGAGGACGCCGAACACGCCGCCTCCCCTTTCCTGCCCTTCGACGAACCGCCTCCAGACGGTCCGGGCGGTCCGCGTTCACCGGGAGATCGACGGCGCGGCCTGCGTCTGGTGAGCTGACTTTTCGGCTGGAATGGCAGGAGCCTCCCTTGCCATTCCAGCCATATACGTCATCGTATTCGTTTCGAAACCGAACGAAAATGGGACACGATGACTCTCTCCCTGACAATCCGCGATGCCCAACCCGCCGATGAGACGGCATGGCGTGACCTGTGGGCCGGTTACAACCGGTTCTACGAATCCTCCGTTCCCGAAGAGGTAACGGCCTTTACATGGAAACGCCTGCTTTCGCCGGAATCCGCGCTTTTCTGTCGTGTTGCGGAAGCCCGGGGGCAGGTTGTGGGCTTTACCAATAACGTCCTCCACGAAGGTACATGGGTGAAAGACCCGCTGTGCTATCTGGAAGACCTGTTCGTCGATCCAGCTTCACGCGGTCAGGGCATCGGACGCGCCCTGATCCGTGACCTGATCGATCTGGGGACCACGCGCCATTGGTCGCGCCTCTACTGGCACACCCGCAACGACAATCCCGCACGACGGCTTTATGACGAATTCATCAAGGCCGATGACTTCGTGCGCTATCGCCTGTCCCTCTGACAGACAGGCGTGACGTTCAGGCCCGCAGTCTTCATGCCCACGTCCAGTTTCGGATTTCGGGCATGTCCTGCCCGTGACTGTCCACGTAGCGCCGATGCGCGACCAGTTTGTCCCGTACCGCCTCTTCCGCATACGCCACCTTGGACGCCAGCGAGGGAATCCGTCGCACGATGTTGAGCACAAGATGGAAGCGATCCAGCTTGTTGAGCACCGTCATGTCGAACGGCGTCGTGGTCGTTCCCTCTTCCTGATAGCCATGGACGTGGAAATTGGCGGCATTGGCCCGTTTGTAAATCAGGCGATGCACAAGCGCCGGATAGCCATGGAAAGCGAAGATCACCGGCTTGTCGCACGTGAACAGCGCATCGAAGGTTTCGTCCGGTACGCCATGCGGGTGCTGCTCCGGCGTCTGGAGCGCCATCAGGTCCACCACATTCACAAAACGCAGCTTCACATCGGGAAGATATTCGCGGATCAGCTTCGTGGCCGCCAACGCCTCGAGCGTCGGCACATCGCCCGCGCAGGCAATGACCGCGTCCGGCTCGTTGCCCTTGTCGTTGCTGGCCCACTCCCACAGCCCCAGTCCCTTGGTGACGTGCGTGATGGCCGCATCCATGTCCAGCCACTGAAGCTCCGGCTGTTTGCCGGCCACGATCACATTGATGGTGTCGCGCGTGCGCAGGCAATGATCGGCCACGCACAACAGAGTGTTGGCATCGGGCGGTAGATAGATGCGTGCGACCTCGCCTTTCTTGGTGGCGATATGATCGAGGAAGCCCGGATCCTGATGACTGAACCCATTATGATCCTGCCGCCAGACATGCGAAGTGAGCAGATAGTTCAGCGATGAAATCGGCTGTCGCCACGGCACCTCGCGCGATGTTTTCAACCATTTGGCGTGCTGGTTGACCATCGAGTCCACGATGTGGGTGAACGCCTCATAGCACGAGAAGAAACCGTGCCGCCCCGTCAGGAGATAGCCCTCTAGCCAGCCCTGGCAGGTGTGCTCACTAAGGATCTCCATCACACGCCCGTCAGGCGCAAGATGGTCGTCATACGGGAAACGCTCAGCCTCCCATGCGCGATTGGTGGCGTCCAGCACCGCGTTTAGACGGTTGGAATTGTTCTCATCGGGCGACAGCACCCGAAAATTGGCCTGATCGCGATTGGCGATCATCACATCGCGCAGCCAATTGCCCAGATTGCGCGTCGACTCCGCGCAGGTCTTGCCCGGTTCGGTGACGGCAATGGCATGCTGCGTATAATCCGGCAGCCGAAGGGGACGCCGCAACAGGCCGCCATTGGCATGGGGCGAAGCGCTCATCCGCTTGGTGCCTTCGGGCGCGAGAGCAAGGATGTCCGCATGTGGCCGTCCCTGTTCGTCAAACAGTTCTTCGGGCCTGTAAGAGCGCATCCATTTTTCCAGAATGGCCAAATGGTCTCCCTGCGCCAGATCGGACACAGGCACCTGATGCGCGCGCCAATAGCCTTCCGTGCGTAGACCATCCACCGTCTTGGGGCATGTCCATCCCTTGGGACTGCGCATGACGATCATCGGCCAGACGGGACGCACTGTCGGCTGATGGCCACCTCGTGCCTGTGTCTGGATGTCACGGATCATGGCGAAGGCACGGTCCATGGCCACCGCCATCGCCTGATGCATCAAGGTCGGATCGTCGCCTTCGACGAAGATGGGCTCATGCCCATACCCGCGCAGAAGAGCCTCAAGCTCGGCGTGCGGGATGCGCGCCAACACTGTCGGATTGGCAATCTTGTAGCCGTTGAGATGCAAAATGGGCAGAACGGCCCCATCCCGCGCAGCATCGAGGAACTTGTTGGAATGCCATGACGTGGCGAGCGGTCCCGTCTCGGCCTCCCCATCCCCGATCACGCAGGCGACAACCAGATCCGGGTTATCAAACGCGGCGCCATAGGCATGGGAAAGAGAATATCCCAGTTCTCCGCCTTCATGGATCGAGCCGGGCGTGGTCGCAGCCGCATGACTGGGAATGCCGCCGGGAAAGGAGAACTGCTTGAAGAGCCGACCCATGCCAGCTTCGTCGCGCGTGACTTCCGGGAACACCTCGGAATAGGTGCCTTCCAGCCATGTGCTGGCCACCACACCCGGCGCCCCATGCCCCGGACCGGCAATAAACAGCACATCCTGCCCACTGTGGCGGATGATGCGGTTGAGATGCAGCCAGAGAAAATTGAGGCCCGGCGTGGTGCCCCAATGGCCAAGCAGACGGGGCTTGGTGTGCTCAAGGGCCAGCGGCTCACGCAGCAGCGGATTGGCAAGCAGATAGATCTGGCCAATCGACAGATAATTCGCAGCACGCCACCAACGCTCGAACGCGGTCAGTTCATCCTGCGTCAGGGGAATCTGAGTCTCTGTCATTGCCTCTGGCCTCCTGTGGAGCATGGAACCGCCGGACCGTGCCCCCATGATCGTGGGAGCAGGCGCGATGGCGGTCATGCGGACACAGGCGGAAAGCGGCGTCAAGAACCTGACAAAAGGGTCAGGTTCCCGTCACATCAGGGAGTGAAAGATCGCAACCGTTACACCGGCTTTGCGAGATCATGATAGCTTTGTTCAAGCAGGAAATGCCGCGAATACGCCGGGTCGTACTGGTAGAGCGAGTTCTCGCTCCAGCGATCATGCATGTACTGCGTTTCAGCAAAGAAGCGCGCTTCATGCTCGGGCCGATCATCGCTGCCACGCGACAGGCTCTCATGGTGAATAGCCACGAAGTTGTTGCACTGGATGATGCGCCAGCCCGCCTCACGCAGACGCAGGCAGAAATCCACATCATTATAAGCCACGCGCAGATTGACCTCATCGAAGCCTTCCATTTCCCGGAAGGCATCCGCGCGCACCAGCATACCCGCGGCCGTCACAGCCGACACTTCATGGCAGAGCAGCGCCCGCGCGATGTAACCGTAGTCGTTACCAGCCAGACCGCGATGCACATGCGTCGCCACGCCATCCGGCCCGACCGCGACACCCACATGCTGGATCGTCCCGTTGGGGTAGAGGAACTTGCCGCCAACCGCGCCGATATCGTCCGCAGCACGAGCTTCTCCCAGAATCGTCCACAACCATGACGCATCTTCCACGAATAGATCGTTGTTCATGAAGAACAGGAACTCGGACCGACAGGTGGCCGCCGCGAGATTGTTGAGACGGGAGAAGTTGAACTCCTCCTTGATGGTCAGCACCCGCACACGCTTATCGCGCACGATGTCCCGGCAGAAATCCAGCGTCTCCGGCTGCGAGGACCAGTTGTCCACCAACACGATCTCAAACGCCGGATAATCCGTGCTGCTCAACAGACGATTCACACATTCACGGGTGATCTCCACCTGATCGCGGAACGGAATGATGATGGACACGGAAGGCGTGTCTTCCAGCTTCCATTTCACATTGTAGATCGTGATGTCGTTGATCGACTCTACAATCGCGTCATGCCCGACACGGGCCAGATGGTCCGACACGCAGCGCACGCCCGCATCGACGGCATACTGCTTGTTGGCCACTGTAGACGCCGTGGAATTAGGCGTTTTGCGCCAGTGATACAGCACTTCCGGCACATGGAGAAAATCTTCGCGCGGCACGATTTCCGTCAGCCGCAGCATCAGATCATGATCCTGCGCGCCATCGTATTTCGCGTGCAGATCGCCCGCTTCCGCCAGAACATCTGCCCGCACCATGGTCAAGTGGCAGATATAGTTGCAGCCCAGTAGGTAACGGTAATCGAAATCGGGTTTGAAATTCGGCTCAAGAAAGTACCCTGCCTGATCAATCTTGTCCTCATCGGAATAGATCACCAGCGGTTCAAATCCCTGCGCGGCCTGAAACATGGCTTCCAGAGCGACATCCACGAGAAGATCATCATGATCGAAAAAGGCGATCCACTCACCTTTCGCAGCCTTGATCCCTTCATTGGTCGCCCCCGCAATGCCCAGATTCTTCTTCAGGCGCACAAGACGGATACGAGGATCATTACGCGAATATTCCGCAATGCGGGCCGCCACCTCGGGCGACTTGCTGCCGTCTTCCACGACGATCAGCTCCCAGTTGCTCCATGTCTGAGCCACAACCGAATCGACGGCGGCGATAAAATCCGTCATGTCCGGTTTGTAGGTGGGGCAGATCACACTCACGAGCGGCTGCTCTTCGGGCTTCAGCATGCCCGGCTGTCGCCGACGCTCGGCCACGCGGGCACGTAGTCCATCGAAATAGCGGCGCGCCCAGGCATCGTAATCATTGAGGCTGTAGCGCTGCTCAGGCAGCAGATCGAGCATCTTTGCACGCAGACGGGCAATCTCACGATGGAGATTGGTCACCGTTTCGCTCATGGACAGTAGGTGTTCTTCCAGCCGGTCATCCACCAGTGCCGTGGTCAGCGGACTGCCCTGAAGCTCCACATCACCGGGCGTCACCACAAAGCGGATGCTCCGCTGACCGGTGCCCCGTCGCCGCTTGGGTATGACAACCTCAAATCCGCAGTTCGGGTCGCCCCCCACGGCCGCCGCGACATCGCCACGGAAACGATCCGCGCGGACATGCATGAAGGGCACGCCATCCACGAAGACCGAGACTTCGCAACATCCCGTGCGTTCACCCGTCACAGGGTCAAGACGCTGCACCCAGCCTCGAAGTGCCCCGCGCCCAAAACCGTCCACGAACGACTCATAAACATAACGCGGCTGAAGAGTGACAAGGATATCTTCCTGGAACGCCTCTTCCACCGCGCCCACCAGACACGGCACCACCGACCGATCCGGAAAGCGCAACCCCACACGATGCGGCTTTCCGTCCGCCGCCGACGCAGGCAGATGGAAGGAAAATCCAAGCTGCGGCGTCATGACTCCAATGTTTTCCTGAACATCGGGGCGCGGAAGGTCACAGGTCACGCGCCCGACTTCCTGCCCGTCCAGCAGCACATGCAGGACAACCGGGACGCGTGGCGTCGCCAGATCGCACGCCCACCCACGCACTTCCAGCCCATCAAGACTGTCAAAATAACCGATGAATCGCGTCAGTTTCCTTGACGTCGCCAAAGGAGCGTTCATGAAATCCTCTTCGACTGGCCCGCCACCCTCACCGGCATGCGCGCACTAAAATTTTATTGGCTTGCACGACGCCGACGAAGACAATCGGCACGACGCAAGACAGATTATTGTTGCGCCACAATTAGAGAATGTCGCGCATCCTGTTATCAGGACGATGCCGTCGAAGCCTTAAATTCAAGAAAACGCAGCATCGCTCTACGTGCGGAAGACGCATCGCAGCCAAGTTTTATCAGGGACACGATCTGGGACGGATGACAGAGGAGCGATTTCGCCAACGCTCCCACACCCAGCCCACCATCAGGTGAGAGAGCCAGAGCCGCTGCCGGAGGCAGAGTTCGCGATGCAGGGTCGCAGACGGCACGCAGAACAGCGAACGGACGCTCGGCCTTCTGCGCCGCTCGCGCCACAAAGCCACTTTCCATGTCCAGCGAGCAGCAGCCTGTCTCATGCGCCAACCGCTGTTTTTCCTCTGCCGTCAGCACCACCACGTCGCTGTGCAGCAGCGCACCGGCCACCACGCCACGCAATCCTGCCCCCAGCCTGCGCCGCAAAGATGGCGAACATGGGAAAAGCTTTCCCTCCGCGACAACAGCATCCGGCACGAGAATCGTCCCCGGAGCCAGAGCCGGATCAAGTCCCGCCGCCAACCCGAACGACGCCAGCACTGACACACCACACGCCACCAGACGCGCCGCCCCTCGCTCGGCGCCATCACGCGTAGCCCCACTGATCGCAATGGGCGAATCCGGAAAAAACCGACGCAGCAGATCCGCTTCGGCCTTCAGCCCGACCAGAAACCCGATCGGGCCGCCCTGAGCGTCATCAGAAGCCAAAGGACACCTGACGCGAATTGGTGCTGCCGAGATTGCGATACCGCGCCACCGCGAGAAGCGGGAAGAACTGCCGGTAGCCGTGGTATTTCAGATAGAACACCTTGGGGAAACCAACGGCGTTGTAGGGCTGCTCATCCCACTCGCCATCGTCATTCTGGTGCTCTGCCAGCCACGCAATACCCCGCACCGTCGCCGGATCGTCACGACGTCCCGCAGCCATCAGACCCAGAACGGCCCATGCGGTCTGTGAAGGCAGGCTCTCCTTATATTGTCCGTGCAGGCCACCTTCGTAGCTTTCGCAGCCTTCGCCCCAGCCGCCATCGGGCCGCTGAACCGAACGCAGCCACTCCACAGCCCGCACCACCATCGGATCGTCATGCGACACATCGGCGGCGTTGAGAGCGCACAGCACCGACCATGTGCCGTAAATGTAGTTCGTCCCCCATCGGCCGAACCACGAGCCATCCTTCTCCTGATCGGAGCGCAGATAAGCGAGGCCACGCTCGATAACCGGGCGATCCTCAGGATTGTCAAGCTGCGCAAGGAAGGAGATGCAGCGCGCCGTCACATCGGCTGTCGGCGGATCGAGCAACGCGCCATGGTCGGCAAACGGAATGTGGTTGAGAAGGTCCTTATCATTATCGATGTCGAAGGCACCCCAACCGCCGTTGGTGCTCTGCATGCCCACGATCCACTTGCGGGCGCGCTCGATCGCCTCCGCATTGGCCGGATCGTTCTGGCGATGCAGCAGCATGCCCACCACCGCCGTATCGTCCACATCCGGGTAATAATCGTTGCGATACTGGAAAGCCCAGCCACCCGGTTCCAGATCGGGCTTGTTGATGGCCCAGTCGCCCTTCACGTCAAGAATCTGACGTCCGCGAAGCCACTCGGCGGCTTTGGCAAGATTGGCTTTCGTGGCTTCCGCTTCGATGGGATTGGCCCCACTGCCCGCTTCCATCATCGCATGACCGGCAAGACCAGTGTCCCAAATGGGCGACACGCAGGGCTGGCAATACACCTCATCGCCATGATCGACGAGCAGCGCCTGCACCGATTCCCACGCCGTCTTTGCGCGAGGATCGCTGTCCGGCACGCCCAGAGCGCGGTACATCATCACCGTGTTGGCCATGGCGGGATAAATCGCCCCCAGACCGTCGATCCCGTTCAGACGCGGCTCAATGAAGTCTACGGCAGCCTTGATGGCCTTCTGATGTGTCTTCTTGGGAACCAGCTTGATGGTCGGGCGCAAAACCTGATCCACCACCTTGAACACATGCCCCCAGCGCGAGCGATACGGCCCACGAATCCAGTCCTTCACCTGATCGGGCTGGGTCACGAATAGTTCCTGCACATGCACGCCACGCGGGTTGATCGCCACCGGACGCAGGGCCGCCAGCACCAGCAGAGGCGCAATCACCGTGCGTGACCAGTAAGACATGTTCCACACGGAGAAGAACGCCGAGCGTTTCAGCAGCATCAGCTCGACCGGCATGACCGGCGTGCCGTGCCACGGGATTTCCCCGAACAGGGCGAGCTGGAAGCGCGTGAAGACGTTGCTGCGCTCCGCCCCGCCATGATCGAGCACTGCTTCCCGCGCACGCTTCATGTGCGGCGCATCGGGATCGTCTCCAATGCATTTGAGGGCGTAATAGGCCTTCACCGTGGCGGAGATGTTGAACTCGCCATCGTGATACAGCGGCCAGCCGCCATGCTCGCCCTGAATGCGGCGCAGATAGACGCCGATCTTGCGCTCCAGATCCTCGTCGATACGGTCGAGGAAATGTTCCAGCAGGACATATTCGGCCGGAATGGTAGCGTCGGCTTCAAGCTCGAACACCCAGTGACCGTCCTCGTTCTGCTTGCCGCCCAGGGCTGCATGGGCACGCCGGACAATCTTCTCCAGTTCGTCAGCACCCGGTCCGCCCGGAGCAGAAGATGCGGAATGTGTCGTATCGTCCAGCATGGCCTACCGTCATTCTCCCTATGTCTTATCCAAAGCCCGCAACGACTCAGGCAGCCGGTTGCATGCCGCTTTCGTAAGCGCCGCGCAATCCCAGCGCCCGAACTGCGGCAACCCCGGACCGAATGGAACCGTCAATCGTGGCGGGCAAACCCGTGGCCGTCCAGTCCCCCGCCAGAGCGAGATTGGCAAGTGCCGTCTTCGCCTGCGGTCTGCGCCGCAATTGCGACGGCGTTGCGGCAAACGTGGCACGCTTTTCCCAGACCAGCCGATGTCGCTCCGGCACAGTGGCGGGCAGCGGCATGTCCAGCAGTGTATCCATGACCCGACGCAACTCCTGCCAGATCGCAGCCCCCAACGCCTCGGGCGACCGTGCTGCGTAGCGATTGGCGGCACTCACCGTCACGGACAGGATGTCATCGCGCAGGAACACCCACTCAGTCACACCGCCCACAACACCCACGAAACCGGTGGACGCGAAACTGCCGAGCGGCAACGGGGCACGGTCGAGACGGAAATGCGCGTTGAAGATCCCCTCGAATTCGTCCGGAACCACCAGATCCGGCAGCGCATCCTTCAGCAGGGACGCGGCGACAGGTGCTGGCACGGCAAGGATCACCACATTCTCCGGGCCAAGCTCGATCCGCTCGTCGGGGAAACAGAGCGCCGTCACCCGGTCCAGACCGGTCTCAATGGCCGTCACACGCCGCCCCGTGCCTACGTCCGCCTTCATCACGGAAAGATAGGCCAGCGCCGGATCGACCAAAGTCTCGGAAAGACCCACTTTGGCAAAACGCGGCAGGCAGGCTTTTCCACCCTTTGCCAGCGACTCACGAATGACATGCCCAAGGAGAGCCGCACTCGCCTCGTCACTGGGCGTATTGAGAGCGGCGATGGAAAATGGATCCAACAAGCGGCGCGAGAACTCACCGTCCGAAAGACAGGCGGACACGACTTCGTCCGGCCCAGCTTCCATCAACCGGCGCAGCGCCATCACCTCACCCAGCTTCATGCCCGGCACGCGGCGTTGCGGACTGAACAGCCACCACGGCACCCGCCCCATGGACAGATCGAGCGTCCAGTTCGTGCCATCCGCGAGATCGACAAAGGGAAAGATCGGCCGGTCCGGTCCACACACCGTGTCCAGCGCTCCAATCTGCCCGAGATAGCGAAAGGCGGCGTCATTGGCGGTCAGCAGCAGGTGATTGCCATTGTCGATACGACAGCCCAGCTTGCGGTCTTCATAGGAACGCGCGCGTCCACCGCAGGCCGGACCGGCCTCGTGAATCACCACATGGCGGCCGCTTCCCGCAATCTCCACCGCAGCAGCCAGCCCCGACAGGCCCCCGCCGATGATATGAACGCGCCGGGCCATCGCCGTCAGGCCGCGAAGGCCTGCAACACACCCACGGCCTTGCGGGCGGGCGACACGTCCATGGCGGAGCCTGCATGGTCCCAGCCACGCTTTTCCAGAGAATCGAGAATCCCGAGATAGCAGCCGCCCATCAGACGGGCCGGCATCATGGCGCGACGGTCGCACTTCTTCATGATGCGGAAGGCCTCACGGAAATGATCCCGCGCCCGTACGGAGATAATCTGCAGCACGCCGGGCAGACCGGCGGAGGACAGAATCTTCTGCGGGTCGGCCGGTACATCGAAACGGGCCAGAAGATCGCGTGGCAGATAGAGACGCCCGGCATGTGCGTCCTCCCCCACATCGCGCAGGATGTTCGTGAGCTGGAGCGCGCGTCCCAGATGGTGGGCGACGCGCTTGGCGTCATGCGAGCTGTCACCGAAGATATGCACCGACAGACGCCCGACGGCGGCGGCCACACGGTCGCAATAAAGGTCCAGCGTTTCCTCATCAGGCGCCACGATAGGGCCGAGCGCGTCCATCGTCATGCCATCGATGATGGCGTCGAAGTCATGCTTGTGCAGCGAGAAGAAACGGATGGCAGCATGAAGCACGCGATCCAGTGCGTCGTGCGTCTGCCCTTCATAAAGACGCGCGATGCGCGCGTGCCATTCATTCAGCCGTGCTTCACGGTCCTTGGCATGCTCGGCACCACGCAGCGACGGCGCGTCTCCGTCGGCAATGTCGTCCACGATGCGGCAGAAGGCGTAAATCGCATACATGCCGTAACGACGATAGGGCGGGAGGATGCGCATTCCGGTCGCAAACGAGGTCCCCGCCTGCCGGACGATCGCTTCGACGCGCGCCAGATCAGCGGGATCGCAGCCCAGCGGCGTCGGTTCATCATGCGTACCGAGTGTCTCGTTCATGCCATTTGCTCCTTTGTGGCGGCTTGCCACACCCATGTTCCACGCATCGTCTCAGGCTTTCCACGCGGCCAGCGCCGCAAGCATCCCGCGACCGAAATCAGCGCGGCGTAATGCCACCCTCCCGGCCAGCGGATCACCCGCGCGCAGATGCGCCGCCAGCAGATGCGCCAGTCGCACCACCGCGCCGCAATACATTCTCATACGACGGTCCTGCACGGTGTGCAGGAGGCCGCGCGCCGTTGCGTTCAGTCGGTCGACGTCATCCAGCATCAGATCGAATACGCGGCGCAGACCGGCCAATGTTGCGCGCGCCAGCACGGCCTCCGCCGTCAGTCCTTCCGCCGCGAGCAGATCGAGCGGAATGTAGGACCGACCAAGCTTGCGCAGATCGTCCCCACAATCCTGAAGGTGATTGAGAATCTGGAGTGACGTGCACAGCGCGTCCGAGGCCACGAACGTCGCCTCGCTTTCCCCGTGAAGCCCTAGCAGAAACCGACCGACCGGATTGGCCGAGTAACGGCAGTACCGCTCCAGTTCCGCCATCGAAGCGTAGCGATCCTTCACTGCGTCCTCGCGGAAGGCCACCAGCAGGTCCGTCGCCACCTCGCAGGGCAGACCCGTTTCTTCGAGCATGGTCCGCACGCGGGCGGCAGAACGCGCGTCCTTGCGCGGGGGTGCTGCCGCCTTTCCACGTACGATGTCTTCCATCGCATCCAGACGGGCGATCTTTTCCTGTGGCGTCAGCTGCGCGCTGTCGGTCACGTCGTCGCTGAATCGGGCAAAATCGTAATAAGCGTGAACATGCGTCCGCAGCGGGCGGGCAAACAGAACCGATCCCACCGGAAAGTTCTCGTCCGCCTGCCCCTTGCCGGAGGAGACATCGGGCGCCTGCCACGGTGAGACGCCATGCGCCGCAATCTCGCGACGCACAGCCTCCACCAGCCCTTCGGGCGTAACGGCCCCGGCCACAGATGACGAATCCACTGACATGGCGCGGTGGTTTACACGCTCCGGAGGCGGCTGCCTACACTCCCTGCCCCGCGCGTCCTTCAGGGCCGCCCCACGCGCCACGCCGTCAACCGGCGTGCGTGGCATCCCGATAAGCCCGGTTTTTCCACTGCACGCCGCGTCCGCGATGATAATCCATCGCCGATCCCACCGTCGCCGCCGTATAGAAAAGCGCCACAGCAGGCAGGGATATCGCCCAGAGCGGCGACATGCGGAAGCGTTTCAGGGTAGGAACATAAGACCCCATGGAAGCGGCCCATGCGACAAACGCCAGTTTGCGCGCCGTGCCTTTGCCGAACAGCGCCACCAGCATGGGCAGCATCCACACCAGCACCATCCCCAGCACCGTACCCGCCAGCATGAGCGGGGAATAATGAAGCTGCACATAGGCTGTGCGCGCGATCATCCGCCAGATGTCGCGGGGATGCGGATAGGGACGGATGGAGCGTGCGAGACACGAATGTCCCAGATAGAGACGCCCACCCGAACGCTTCACATGAGCGGCCAGCGTGCAGTCATCGATCAGTGCTCCACGCAGGGATTCGATGCCTCCAATACGCGCCAGAGCCGAACGCCGCAGGAGGATCGTGCCGCCTGCCGCTGCTGCCGTAGGGCTTTTAGGGTCGGCCACACGGGCAAAAGGATAAAGGAGCGCGAAAAAGAACACAAAAGCCGGGACCAAAGCCCGTTCGGCCGGACTTTCGCAGTTAAGTTCCACCATCTCCGACACCATATCCAGCCCGTCCGCCTCAGCCTTGGCGACAAGCGTGGCGACATGCTGCGGATCATGTTCGATATCGGCGTCGGTAAAGAGGATATAGCCCTCATCCTGCGGATCGTCGGCCTGCACACGGGCGACGGCCTGCTGCACGGCCCAGAGCTTGCCACTCCACTCAGCATCAGGACGGGGCGCCCCCTTCACGATGGTCAGTTTTCCCTGCGGATCGGGCAGATTGCGAGCCAGAGTGCCGGTTCCGTCGGTGCTGCCGTCATCGGTCATCACGATGCGGTAGCGGCCGTCATAGTCCTGCGCCAGCAAAGTAGAGAGCGCCCGTTCGATCGACTCCGCCTCATCACGAGCCGGCACGACAACCGTGACAGGTGGCGCTCCTTTCGGACGCGCATGCCGCAGGATCGGTCCAGCCTGCCAGAACCGCCCATGAAACGCGAGAAGAAGCCCCCAGACAACAGTCGCAAGCGTCGTGAGAAAGACTAGCATCCTCATAGGCCCCTATTGCAGCATCCCACTCTTGCGAAACCAGTCGATAGCGTCCGTCACCGCCTCACGTGCTGGCCGCGGGCTGTAGCCCAGTTCGTGAATGGCCTTGTCGGAGGAGAAGAACATCTTCTTGCGCGACATCGCCAACATCTCGCGCGTGACGCGCGGCTCGATCCCGAAACGGCGTGACAGCCATTCGGAAGCGATGGCGACGGGCCAGATCACTTCCTGCGGCAAGCGGATAGCGGGCGGCTTCACGCCCGCAATTTCGGCCACCATGCGAAACAGGTCGCCCAGCAGATAATTCTCACCGCCGAGAATGTATTTCTCACCGATTTTGCCGCGCTCGAGCGCGAGTGCATGGCCTTCCGCGACATCGTCCACATGAACGATGTTCACGCCCGTATCGACATAGGCCGGCATCCGACCCGCCGCACAATCGAGGATCATCTGGCCTGTGGGCGTGGGCTTGATGTCGCGCGGACCGACAGGCGTGGACGGATTGACGATCACAGCGGGCAAGCTTTTGTCACGCACCATCCGAAGCACTTCCTGCTCGGCGCGATACTTCGATTTTTTATAGATGCCGATGACACCGTGCTCATGTACCGGCGTCTTCTCATCCGAAATCGTACCGTCCCCGATCAGACCCAGCGCCGCCACGGAGGAACAGTACACAATGCGTTCCACGCCCGCGTTCTGCGCCGCCATCATCAACAGGCGCGTGCCTTCGACATTCGCCGCCATCATCGGCGCGGGATCGGGCACCCACAGGCGATAATCCGCCGCGACGTGAAACACGTAACGGCATCCCTTCACCGCATCGGCAAAGCAGGCGGGTGTGGAGAGATCGCCTTCCACCAATTCGGCGGGAATGTCGGCGATGTTGGTACGGTCGCTGCCTTTGCGCACCATCAGGCGCAGGTCATGGCCACGGGCGAGCAGAACCCGGGCCACGGCGGAACCCACGAATCCCGTGGCTCCCGTAACGAGCGTCGGTGCGGTCATTGCAAGCAGTTCCCCTGAGAAACGCGACGGACGGACAGGGGGTCTGATTATCGCGATGTTTACCTCTGACGCCAGAGCCCACAAGCGGGAAAGGGCTTTTCATCCCACGCTCTGGCGTGCAACGGGTGGGTGGTGTATGGAAAGCGCCCTGTTTCGGAGCAGGCGCGCGGCATCCGCACGATGTCCGTGAACGGTCCCTGTGCCGACAGGCCCTTCACGCCCATGCGCCTCTTTTCCGAACCCCTGCCGCATGGCCTGCGGACGGGATGAGCTGCAACAGTCACGGACGGCCCAGCGCGTTGAAGAAGCTCACTATCCTGCTCACCCTCATCGGCCTCGGCGTTATCGCTTTCGCGCTGGCCCATAGCGGCATCCGGGAAGTGTTTACGGCCGTCACCCGGATTGGCGTCAGTGGCTTCCTGCTCACGGTTGCCGCCCAACTTGGCGTAGACGTGCTGCTCGGCGCCGCCTGGCATGCCGCCTTCCCCTCCATGAGCTTCCGGCATCTGTTCAAGGCCCGCATGGTGCGCGATGCCGCTTCCACCTGCCTGCCATTCTCACAGCTTGGCGGCATTGTGATCGGCATCCGCGCCACCTGTCGCCATCATGGTCTGCGCGATGCCCAGAGCGGTGGCGTCGAGTGGCCCGAGGCGGCCTGCGCCAATGTGGTGGACATCACCACGGAAGTGCTGGCGCAGATCGTGTTCATCCTTCTGGCCGTCGCTCTTCTGGCCATCGGCACGCCGTCCAACCCGCTCGTGCGGCCCGTCATCATCGGTGCCTTCCTGCTCACCATGGGGGCCGCCGGTTTCATCTGGACTCAGCAGCGCGGGGGCGCCGCCATTCGGCGTGGCGTGGAAGGTCTTGGCCGCCATATTGCCGGTCAGTGGCAGACCACCATGGTCAATGGTGCGGATTCTCTACAGGAGCGGATGGAAGAAGCGTGGTCCCACCCCGGACGTATCTCCGCTTCCGCCGCCATCCATCTTGTCGGCTGGATCTCCAGTGCTGGTGTAACGTGGCTGACTGTCCACCTGATGGGCGCCTCCCTCTCCTTTCCCGACGCCATTGCCGTGGAGGGTGTGACCTGCGGGCTGATGTCCGCCTCTTTCCTCATCCCGGCCGGGCTGGGCGTGCAGGAAGGCTCCTACATGACGCTCGGGCACGCCTTCGGACTGGATGCCTCGACCTGCCTCGCCCTGTCGCTTCTGCGACGCGGCCGCGAAGTGGGCATCGGTCTGCCTGTCCTCGTTCTGTGGCAGCTGGGCGAAATGCGCGCCCTTCACAAGCCTGACGCCCAGCGCCCCGCCCCTCCTCTTCCCTCGTCGGGCAAGGTGGCCACGGACAACCCGGAAGGATGACGTCATGACGTCCGCGGCTGCCCCTCTGTTCGAGACGCTCACAGTCGTCGGACCCGGCCTTATCGGCGCGTCCGTGCTCCACCGGGGGCGCCGCGATGGCACGCTTGCGAAGAAACTGATCGCGGTGGACATCAACCCGGCGTTCCGGGAACGTGTGCGCCAGCTCGGCATCGCCGATGAGGTGACGGACGATCTCGCAGGCGCCGCTGCGCAGTCGGACTGCGTCATGCTCTGCGTGCCCGTCGGGGCGATGGGGGAAGTCGCGGGCACCGCCATTCCTGCCATGAAGCCCGGCGCCATTCTGACCGACACCGGCT
Organism: Acetobacter estunensis; assembly: GCF_019083805.1. Taxonomy (GTDB): domain Bacteria; phylum Pseudomonadota; class Alphaproteobacteria; order Acetobacterales; family Acetobacteraceae; genus Acetobacter; species Acetobacter estunensis_A. Next base: position 77,053 of record NZ_JAHRDV010000006.1, on the reverse strand, counting down.
CCACGAAGGTGTCGGTCATCGACGCCATTCGCCCATCGTTGCGCCCGGATGTGCCTTACGTGCCCGCCCACCCCATGGCCGGCACGGAATATTCCGGCCCGGACGCGGGCTTCGCGACCCTGTTCGACAACCGCTGGTGCCTGCTCACGCCGCTCGACGGTATGCCGGACACCGCCACGACCACCATCACCACGCTCTGGGAACTGTGCGGCGCCCGCACACGCATCATGACGCCGGAACATCATGACCGCGTCTGCGCCATCGTCAGCCATCTTCCGCATCTTCTGGCCTTCACCATCTGCGGCACGGCGGACGATCTGGCGGACGAAACGCGCTCCGAAGTACTGGAATTTGCAGCCAGTGGATTTCGGGATTTCACGCGCATCGCTTCCTCTGACCCGATTATGTGGCGCGACATCTTTCTCTCCAACCGCGAAGCCGTGCTTGAGATGCTCTCCCGCTTTCTCGAAGATGCGCAGGCCATGGCACGCGCCATCCGCTGGGGCGATTCGGATTACATCGTGGATCGCATCGAGCGCGGTCGGGCCATCCGGCGGAGCCTGATCGAAAACCGTCAGGCCTGAACGCCCGCCCCCGCGATGGAGGCTGTGCTGCGTCTCCAACCGCACTTGCGCAAAACCCCCCGGGCCTGCCTCCACCGCTCAGGTGCGGCCCGACGCACAACAACCAGCAGCAACAGAAAGGCGATGGGGGGCGTCGGACACAGCAGGAAAGCGCGCCCAAAGATACGGGCGGCGGGCAAATAAAGAAAAATCAGGAAGAACACGAACTTCTCACCGCTCCACCAACCGCCCCGCACCCCGCGCTCCAGCACCCACGCCATGGGAAAAGCCAGACAGGCCAGATCGTAATCCAGCAGGAAGGGTGAGCAGAACGGCAGGGCAGCGATCATCACCGCCATATCCGCACGCCCAGCCTCCGCGCAGGATGATGCTGGCCGTCGCCACACCGCCCATCCGGCCAGAGCGACCACAAGCAGCGTCATGGTGATCTGCGCCACATAGGCCATGGCGATACTGCCGTGCAGAAGGCGGACGGACGTGAACACGCTCTGCATTTTCCACGCCGGAACGTAGGACATCTCGTAGGTCTTGCGCGCGATCGCACTCACGCGGAAGAAACCGTTCCATGCGGCCGGTCCAAATGTCAGCCACGACACGGCTATCAACCCCAGACCGGAACATAGGCCGCCCGCAATCACCCGCCACTGCCGTGCGCAGAGCAGCACGACCGGCGCGGCCAGCAGAAGCTGCGGCTTGATGACCAGCACGCCCAACGACATGCCCGCCAGAAACGGCCATGTGGGGATCAACACCATGGCGAGCCCCAGAAATGAGCCGGTCAGGAGACCGTTCTGTCCATTGACGATGTTGATGACGAGGCCCGGGAACATCAGGATCGGAATCCACGCCCACCGCTGAGGCAGCAGGCGGCGCACAACCGCCACAAAAACCGCCATACTTCCAAATTCGAAAAGCCCCACCGCGACCGAATAGGACGCGAGAGCGAAAGGCAGGCAAAACAGAAGCCATGTAGGCGGGTAATAGAACGCGACATTCCCGAAGGTCATGCCGTGAAAGGCCACCTTTTCCGCCAAATGATGCGCGATTTCGTTGTACACTTCCGCCACATGACCGCACTGCACCTGAATGGATGCGGTCCAGAAGCTGACAAAATCCAAACAGATCGGCACACCGTGGAAATCGTATCCACCATGTGAGGCCAACAGGATGTAAGGCAGCAACCCCCAGTTGAAGATGCCGCTGATAAGACAGTACACAAGCGCACGACCGCGCGTGAGCCATCGCCCTTCCAGCACGCCTTTCACGATGAACAGATGAACGCCGGATCGGAGAAACCGGGACAGCGATGCGGGAATGACGCTCATATCCCGCGCGATTTTCCCTCAACTCCCTTAACAAACTCTCATTTTCGCAATGCCTCGAAATATGGAAACCGGGTTCGCGTGCCTCTATGATGCCGCCTGAAACCCAGCCCCCGCGCATGCGCAGGAGAACCGCCGTGACCGTTGCTTCCGTTCATCCCGATTTCGCGGCTCTCGCGGCGGCACCGGTCGTGCAGACTCCTTTTGCGCATCTGGTGGTCGAGCACTTCATCCGTCCCGATGATCTGAAGGCGCTGTATGTCTCACTGCCCCAGATCGAGTCAGGCGGCTCCTTTCCGCCGGAATCCCTGTCACTCACACCGCTCATGCAAAACCTGATCCAACAGATGGAAGGGCCGGAACTGCGGCGGCTCATTGCGGAAAAATTCGGTCTCGACCTGCATGACGCCCCCACCATGCTGACCGTGCGCGGCCGGACACGGGAAAAGGACGGGCGTATCCATTGCGACTCTGCCGCCAAGCGCGTGACGGTGCTGCTCTATCTCAACCCGGCGACGGAAGCGTTCGCACGGCAGGACGGTTGTCTACGTCTTCTGAACGGACCGGACGATGTGGAGGACTATGCTGTCGAGGTGCCACCCGTGAACGGTACGCTTCTGGTCTTTCCCAACGGTCCGACAACGTGGCACGGCCACCGGCGCTACGCCGGACCGCGTTACACGATCCAGCTGAATTATATGGAGACCGGAGCGCTGGCCCGCTCGGAACTGCGGCGGCACAAACTCTCCGCCTTCCTCAAGAAACTGCCCTTCGCGGCGTAAAGACGCTCAGGCGCCGTCCATGTTGTCCACATCGTCAGGCGCAACGCCGGGATCGTCCTCAACCGGCTTGCGAAGCAGCACGAAGGCGCCAATCATGATGGCGACACCCGCCACCAGCGGCAGATAACGCAGGATCAGTACGAAGAGCGATTGCCCGTAACCGGGATTGGCGATCAACGTCCACGTATCGACGACGATCAGGGTGAAGCCCACCATGAAACCACCCAGAATCAAGGCCAGGCGACGGGCGTAATTCGGCTCATCATCCATGGGCCTGATCCTTTCGTGGAAAAATGTGTTGGAACGAATGGGGTCGTTCCCCAACGTCCCGACACGACTGGAGTTCAGCCACGCATTACTGCTGGAAGGCCTGCGCCCACGCGTTCTGGGTTTGCAACGACACCGGCAGGCTGGAACTCGTGAGCGCCACGCCACGCCAGCCCGCGCCAATGGCCGTGTAGAGATTGACCGCATCGCGCAGACGCTCAAGCCGCGAAAGAGCCTCATGATTCTGCGCATCGAGAGTGGTGCGCTCTGCCGTCAGAACATCGAGGAAGCCGATCAGGCCGGCGGCGTAGAGCCTACGAGCCCGATCACGCGCCAGCGCGCTGTCTTCCGAGGCCTTATGCAACTGCTCGGCATATTCGATGTCGTCATGCCACGCGGCCATCGCATCCTCGACTTCCTTGAAGCCGTTGAGGACGGTCTGCCGATAATGCAGACGAGACGCTTCGGCCGCCGCCTGTGCTGCGCGGATGGTGGCTGTGTATTTGCCGCCGTGCATCAGCGGCAGGCTGGCCATCATCAGGAACTGCCAGCTCATCGCATTGGCCTGAAACGCCTGATACATGGCCGACGCGTTCGGATTGAAGTTCAGCGGAATCACGAAGTGCGGGTAAAGATCCGCCACCGCAACACCGACCTCGGCCGTGGCCATCGCATATTGCTTCTCCGCAGCCCGGATATCGGGGCGATTGGCGATCACGATGGACGGCATAGTGGCCGGGAACTCAGGAACTTTCGGCAATGGCCGAACGACCTTGAGTTCATCCTCCAGTTCGCCCGGCATCTTGCCTGTCAGAACCGAAATGGCGTGGGAGATCTGCGAGACATGCGTTTTGAGCGGTTCGCGTGCCGCGATCTGGGAATCCAGTTCGGCCTGCGCCTGTGCGGTCTGGAGCGTATTCCCCACGCCTTCGAGATAGAGGCGGTTGGCCAGATCGAAACTGTCCTTCGCAACCTTGATGTTGTCGGTCGCGATCTGGATCTGCAACTGCGTCACGCGCAGAAGCATGTAATCGTTGGCCAGTTCCGAGAGCAGCATCATCAAAAGGGCGCGGCGACCTTCAATGGATGTCTCAACAGAGCGTTCATGCGCCTCGACGGCCCGCCGGATACGTCCGAACACGTCGATTTCCCATGTCGCGGACATGCCATAGGTCAGCATGGACGCTTCGGGCTGGTTGGCCGGATTACCAGGACGCAGGGGCCAGTTGTCGATGTTGATGGAATAACGGACATCGCCGCCGCCCGCATTGGCGTCCATCTGCGGATACCAGGCCGAAGCCGCCTTGTCGCGCAGGGCACGCTCGGCAAGGATGCGCTGCCCGGCTTCCTGCAGATCGTAATTGCCCTTGATCGCGTCCTCGACCAGTCGAGTCAGGATCGGATCATTGAAGGACGCCCACCACTCGGTCATTTCCTTGTCGGTGCGCGCGATCTGCTCCGGTGTCGCAGGCTTTTCTTCTGCCGCCTCCTTGAAGCCCGCCGGCACCTTCATGCGGTCAGGCTGGAAATTCGGCCCTACGGTGCATCCCGCCAACATGCAGCCACTCAGAAGAGTAGGGAGCACACGCCCGCGCAGAGTGGCGAGAAGACCACGATGCGACGCCTTGCGACGGAACGCAGGCTGATCGGAGGAAGAACTCTCCGCCGTGGTGGACATGCTGCACATCATCACGTCCATCGGCCTCACAGATGATCCTGCAGCCATGAGGTCAGCTTGCCGCGACGACTGAGGGATTCAGGCCCGACGCTGATCGTCGCCGTCATGCCGGCAGCCAGCGTCACACCCTCAGGAACCTGATCGAGATGGATGCGCACCGGAATACGCTGTGCCAGACGCACCCATGTAAAGATCGGGTTCACGTCCTGAAGGCCCAGCTTGTCGGGGTTGCCGTTGGTGTCGTTGATACCGCGAGCGATGGAGATGACATGGCCGGGGATGATCTGCTTGTAGCCCATCAGCTTGACGCGGGCTTCATCCCCCACATGCACGCCCCACATCTTCGTTTCCTCGAAGTAGCCGTAAACCCAGTAGGAATCGGAGTCGATCACGGCCAGCCGCGCCTGTCCCGCCGTGGCATAGTCACCCACCCGTAGGTTCAGGTTGGTGATGTAACCGTTCACCGGGGAATAAAGCACCGAACGCTGAAGATTCAGTTTCGCCACATCGAGCGCTGCGCGGGCTGCGTCCACCGCCGCCACCTGCGTGGCCACGTTCGAGTTGAAGACTTCCTGCTCTTCCGCCGAGACAATACCCGACAGCCCCATACGGCGGCGTGCGTCATTCTGCTTGAGCTTGAGGTCTTCGAGCGCCCCGTCCAGACGGGCCTGAGCCTCACGGATGGCCAGACGGAAACGGACCGGGTCGAGCACATAGAGCGGGTCGCCCTTGTGGACAAACTGGTTGTCCACCACCGGCACCTGCACCACTGTGCCCGAGACTTCAGGAGCGACATCCACCACATAGACACGCACGCGCCCGTCACGGGTCCACGGCGCGATCATGTAGGTGTTCCAGAGAGTCACCCCAAGGACGATGGCCAGAGAAACGACGGCCAGTGTCAGGATCACGCGGATCAGTGTGCGGAGCAGAGGCATTGTGGTGTCTCGAAAACCTTTGGCGACGGGTTGCTCAGACGTAGAGAATCAAAAGACAGAGGACGCAGGTATAGAGCGCGACCTCGAAGAGGGCGAAATGCCAGAACCAGCGCATGAGTCCACTCCACCAGAGCAGAAAGCGCAGGACCATCGTTATGGGAAGCGCCACGAGGGCATAGACCACGATCGGCGCCATGAAGACACCAAAGAGATTGAACTCGGTCAGCATCCGGCTGTTCTCGAATCGGGTCGTTTCACACGAGGCATGATCAACTGGCGTAAGTCCGCCTGAGCAAGAGGATGCTCGGCTCCTTGTTGCATCGGGCCACCCTTATGAAAGAAACCCGGCACGGCGTCGATAAGCTGTGCGGCCTGTACAAGACAGGCAGCCATGCGTCTGACGGTGCTCACGCTTCTCATCTCCTCTTCTCCGCGCGCCTTTCCAGCCGCTCCCGCCTGCGCCCGTGCCGCCTCCGGCGGAAGGAGCCGAGCGGCCGCCTGACGCAGACAGGTGGCGGTTGCCTGCGGGTCTTGCCGCAGTCCCGACAGGGAGCCAAGGGCCTCTGCCACCAGTTTTTCCTGCGCCAATGTCACTCGGCCATCAAGCCGCAGAAGACCGCGTAGACGCATCACCACGCGCCCGAGTGCCACAGCAGCAAGAGCCGCATCCGTGACATGAAAGACACGCTCCGGCCGCTCCACAAGCGACAGACGCATGGTCAGGCGCAGCACACGCTGCATCTGGAGATATTCCCAGTTCAGCCACATCACGCGATAGCGCAGCGGAAGCAGTGCGAATCGCTGCACGGCGCGGCACAGCGCCGTCACGAGCCGGGCGACATCCAGCCGCTGGTCCGCAGGCAGGATCACCCGGAACACCAGCGCGATGCCCACACACGCCACCCAGTAGGCTAACCAGCTGTTGATGAGCGGAATATCCTCATAACGAACGGGATTGGACACCTGCGTCATGACATTGAAGAACACGGCATAACCGAAGCCGCGCAGGGCGTAACGCGGATGGAACTGGATCCAGATTCCCGGCAGCAGGCACAGATAGAGCGAGAGCCACAGCAGCGGGAAACCATCCGTCTGCGGCAGCATGAACGTGCGGAACACGTAACATGCTGGCACTGCCAGCGCCGTGCCGCTCGAAAGCATAACGGCGGCCTTGGTGGCCGAAGGCGCCGTGGCCAGAAGGCAGGACGCGCAGATAAGATAGACCAGAGCGTTGGGGCCTGCCGTCCAGTGCAGGATGTACCACGTCAGACACCCCATCAGTGTGATGAGCGCGCCACGCGACATGTTGCGCAGAGCTGCCGGCCATTCGAACAGCGGCATCAGCCGCACGCCTTTTTCATGCCACGCCAGATCGGACAGGTTGTCGACCGCCAGCCCCAGTTGCACGAGGATATCGCGCTCCGTATCGATCGCAGCCAGACCGGCCAGATCCGGCGTTTCCAGCGCCAGAGCCTCGATCCCATGAACAGCGACGCGAATACGCTGGCGGATGACCGTGGGATCGCCGTGGAGCAACTGCTCCATGGGCATATCCGCCAGTTCGCGCATGAGACGGTTGGAGATCATCCGCGCCTGCAGCACACGCGCCGCATCGGATGATGGGACAGCCCGCATGGCAGCGTGATGAGTGCTGAGCAGACCCAGCAGCCGCGCCACACCCTGATGCAGGGCCGCCGCACGCCGGTTCACCTGATAATCCACGGATGAGGCGTAATCGATCGCTTCCGTCACGGCGCCCGCCTGTGCCAGAAGCCGGGCGCGGGCGCTGTAGGTAGATGTGTCGAACTCGCGGAACGCGCCCGCCTGCCCTGTCTCATCGGAGCGTGGATCGGCGGCATCCCGCTCGACCGCCGTGAGCGTCACAAACTGGGCCAGCACATCGCGCAGCAGCTTCTCGATGCGCTCCGTGGCCGTGTTGGGGCTGCGCAGAGTGGTGATCTGAAAGACGATGGCGGTACTGACGATCCCGATCACCACCACCGAAAGGCGCGACATGGCACTTTCAAAAATGCGGTCCGGGTCCGTAAACGCGCTGACCGAAATGATGATGATGGTGTAACCCGTGAGCACGGCGGCATAGGCGCGGTAGAACCGCAACAACGTGGCGACGCCGCACGCCACACCGATGAGTGAAGCGAGACCGGCAAAGAACAGCACTGGCTGCTGCGGAAAGGACGCCATCAGCGTGATGCCCAGCGTCGTGCCCGCTAGCGTGCCCACGATGCGCCACATGCTCTTGGAAATCAGGGCGCCCGGCGTGGGGTTGGCCACGATCAGAACAGTGGTGACGGCCGAGATCGGGTTTTCCAGCATAAGGAACCCGGCCAGCCAGAGCGCCAGACCAATGGCCAGCCCGACACGCAGGGCATACTGCACGGTGGGGCCACTACGCACCCAGAGCTGTCGCAGATCACGGCCGACTTCCGCCCACAAACCGGGCGGTGTATCGGAGAGAACACCAGTTGCGGCGCTCATGCAGATTTTTTTGCACGAAGAGACGAGGAGACCGACCCACTCACTTTCTCATCGTCCCGTTCCGCGTTCAGGGCTGCCCCGACACGCTCGAACACATCAAGACAGAGAACCAGCTCCCGCTCGGACACATCGCTGAGCACCCGCGCCGCCACGTCATCCGCCACGGCAAGAACAGCCTTTCCCATGGCTGCCCCTTCCTGTGTCAGTACGACCAGTTTCGAGCGACGGTCATCCGGATCGACCTCACGCGTGACGAGGCCGCGCTGCTCCAGCACATCGAGCACCCGCACGAGAGATTGCGCCTCGACCGAGAGCGCGCGTGCCAGATCGGTCTGACGCACGGGCGGTTCAAGGGTGCCGAGATAGTAAAGCGGGCGCCACGTCGCATCGGTCAGGTTGAAACGGCGCAGATCGTGATCGATCTCACGCCGCCAATGCGTCGCCAGACGGGCCAGTCGATGGCCGAAGCGGCGTCTCAGCAAAGGCAGGGATGGCAACGCTTCCTGCACAGGGGCAATGGAATCTGACACGCGACGGTTCGAACCCACACGAAAAGACAACACACGAATCATTCGTATGCGTACAATTATCCATGACAGAATCGCGCGCGGCCCCACAAGGCGCAAAACACATTTCTGTCATGCAAAAACATGAATAACCGTGTCGTCAGCCATCCTGTCGGTAGGGAGAAAGTTCCGTCAGAGCCGCTTTTTCCGCCAGCACGCCCTGTCGCTCAGCGACCAGAAAGTGGGTCACGGCCCGCTTTAGCGCAGGGTGCGCAATCCAATGCGCGGAGTGGGTCAGCGCAGGCAGGTACCCTCGCTGGATCTTGTGCTCACCCTGCGCTCCCGCCTCTACCCGGGCCAACCCGTGCTCAATGGCGAAATCGATGGCCCGGTAATAGCACAGCTCAAAATGGAGGAAGGGCCACTCCCCCACACATCCCCAGTTGCGGCCATAAAGCGTATCAGCGCCCATCAGATTCAGAGCACCGGCAACGGGTTTGTTTCCTTGTTCAGCGACCATCAGCACGACACGATCGCCAAGCCGTTCGGATAACAGCGAGAAAAACAGACGCGTGAGGTAGGCGCTTCCCCACTTCCGATCCACGGTCGCCTGATAGAACACAAAGAACGCGTCCCAGAGGGATTCCGTAATCTCCGCTCCTCGCACGGCCCGGAACGTCAGACCGCAGGCGTTGGCGTCCCGTCGCTCCCGCCGCAGCACCTTGCGCTTGCGCGACGCCAACGCGCCGAGAAAGTCCTCGAAGCTGCCATAACCGTGATTGTGCCAGTGATACTGAAGGCCCAGACGCGGCAACCAGCCACCCTCTGTCAACACAGAGGCGTCCTCGGACGAACAGAACGTCACATGCACCGAGGACAGCGCCAGTTCACCGCAAACCTGCGCAAGTGCCTGCCCCAATGCGGCCTTTGTGCCGTCCGGCGCGTCTGGCCGCACCAGCAAACGCGGGCCGGGAACGGGCGAAAACGGTACGGCTGTCTGGAGCTTGGGGTAATAATCCCCGCCCGCCTGCTCAAAAGCGCGGGCCCATCCCTGATCGAACACATATTCGCCGTAGGAATGGGCCTTCAGATAGGTGGGTGCTGTGGCCACGAGGTGTCCCGCCTCATCCCGCAGCACGACATGCTGGGGGAGCCAGCCGGTTTCCGGTGTGGTGGAACCACTGTCCTCTATGGCCGAAAGAAAAGCATGACTGACGAACGGATTCCCATCTCCGGCGCAGGCATCCCACTCACTGGCGGAAAGACTGCCGATCCGGTCATGAAGGGAAACCGTCCAGCCGGTCATCAGCCGATCTCGAACAGACCTTCCACCTCGACAGGCGCGTCCAGCGGCAGGGACGGCACGCCGACCGTGGAACGGGCGTGACGACCGGCATCGCCGAACACCGCCACCGCCAGATCGGAGGCGCCGTTCATCACACCGGCATGGGCGGTGAACTCGGGCGTACAGGAAATGAACCCACCCAGACGCAACACGCGCGTGACCTTGGAAAGATCCCCGATCGCGGCCTTGAGCTGCGCCAGAACACCGATCAGGCAGTAACGGGCCGCCTCGGCGCCCGTCTCGGACGACACGGCTGCACCCAGCTTTCCGGTGGTCAGAAGCTTGCCGTCCTTGAGGGGAAGCTGGCCCGACACCACGATCAGGGAGCCCGAACGAGTCCAGGGCAGATAGTTGGCGACAGGAGCCGCCGGGGTGGGCAGTTCGATGCCGAGCGCGGCCAGACGGGATTCGGGAGTGTCGGACATGGAAACCTCCTGCTTGGATGATCCGTAAAGGAAGCCTCACCCTGCCGCCCCTCGCTCATGGGAGCAAGGGGTGCGGGCTCTGTGTGTTCAGCGTCCGATCAATGCGCCCAGCGGTCCACCGCCAAGCAGATGCACATGGAAATGCGGCACTTCCTGACCGGAATGCGGCCCCACATTGCTGATGAGGCGATAGCCGTTCTCTTCAAGCCCGAGCATCTGCGCCACATGACCGACCGCACGGGTGAAGCCCACGATTTCATCGGAAGAGGCTTTTGCCGAGAAATCCGCGTAGGAGACATAGGCGCCCTTGGGGATTACCAACACATGCACCGGCGCCTTCGGCCCGATGTCATGGAAGGCCAGCGCCCACTCGTTCTCGAACACCTTCTTGCACGGGATTTCACCGCGCAGGATTCTCGCGAAGATATTGTTCGGATCATAATCTGTCGTCATGACGGCACTCCCTCCGCTTCAGGGTGTCTTGGACGAACGGGACGCTTTTTCCGCGATCCCGCTGGTGCCCTCGCGCCGGGCGAGTTCCGCCCAGACCTGATCGGGCGTGACCCCTGCGTCCACCCACAGAACGATAAGGTGATAGAGCACGTCCGCGCTCTCCCCGATCAGTTCATGCGGCCGCCCCGCGACCGCTTCGATCAGACATTCGACTGCCTCTTCACCGAATTTCTGCGCCACCTTGCGGGTGCCCCGCGAAAGCAGCCGCGCCGAATGACTGATGGAAGGATCGGTGCCCTTGCGGCTCTCCACGACGGCAAACAGCCTGTCGAGAACGGAAGCATCGACAGGCACGTCACTGCGGCGCGCGGCTTCCTTCTGCAATACCTTGGCGGAGGAGGCATTCTTCTTTTCGGGTGTCTTGGCCATGATCTTTCCGGTCAGTCTCAGAATGTCAGGGGCGGCACGGGGGGACGCACCGGCAGCCCGGCGTCAGTCAGCGCCTGTTTCACCTCAGGCACGGTGAACTGTCCGAAATGGAACACGCTCGCCGCAAGAAGACCCGTCGCCCCGGCCTTCGCGCCTTCCACAAAATGTTCCAGCGCTCCTACCCCGCCCGATGCGACGACAGGCAGGCGCACGGCAGCGTTCACCGCCCGAAGCAGATCGAGGTCGAATCCCGAGCGTGTGCCGTCACGGTCCATGGAGGTCAGTAGGATTTCACCAGCGCCACGCGCCGCGACCTCCCGGCACCACTCCACCGCGTCGATACCGGTGGGCGCGCGACCGCCCTGTGTGTAGATTTCCCAGCCGCCCTTGCCGTTGGACCGCGCATCCACACCCACGACCACGCACTGGCTACCAAACTTGTTGGCGGCTTCGTTCACCAGTTCCGGCCGCTTCACCGCCGCCGAGTTCATGGCGCATTTGTCAGCGCCCGCCAGCAGAAGCTTGCGCATGTCAGCGGTCGTGCGCACGCCTCCGCCCACCGTCAGCGGCAGGAAGATGCGTTCCGCCGTGCGGTTCACCACATCCAGAATGGTGTCGCGGTTCTCATGGCTGGCCGTGATGTCGAGGAACGTCAGTTCATCCGCGCCCGCGGCGTCATACACCGCCGCCTGCTCCACCGGATCACCGGCATCGCGCAGGGACACGAAGTTCACGCCCTTCACGACGCGCCCGTTCTTCACATCCAGACACGGGATAACGCGGAGTTTCAGCATCAGGACAGAACCCGCAGCGCATCTGCCGGTGTGATGCGTCCATCATACAGCGCGCGCCCCACGACCACGCCCTCAATGCCCGGCGTCTCTTCCGCCACGCGCTTGAGCGCCGCGAGATGATCCAGTGATCCCACGCCACCACTGGCGATTACGGGGATGGACACCGTTCGCGCCAGTTCCGCCGTCTGGGTCAGATCCAGTCCTTCCAGCATGCCGTCACGGGTGATCTCGGTAAAGATGATGGCCGCCACACCCGCGTCTTGCATCCGCAGTCCAAGATCGGTCGCCTGCATGTCGGACACTTCCGCCCAGCCTTCGGTCGCAACGAGTCCCTGTCGCGCGTCGATACCCGCCACGATACGGCCGGGAAACGCCTTGCACGCCTCCTTCACCAGCGCCGGATTTTTCACCGCGACCGAGCCGAGGATGACGCGGGTGATCCCCGCCTCCAGCCACGCCTCGATCCCGGCCATGTCCCGCAGCCCCCCTCCAAGCTGTACGGGCACGGACGCATTGGCCACGATCTTTTTCACGGCGTCCGTATTGGCCGAATGTCCAGCGAACGCGCCGTTGAGATCCACCACATGCAGCCAGCTGAATCCCGCATCGCACCATGCCCGCGCCTGCGCGCCCGGATCGTCGGAATAGACGGTGGCGTCATCCATCTCGCCCCGGCGCAGACGCACACAGGCTCCGTCCTTGAGATCGATGGCAGGGTAGAGAGTCAGGGCGCGGGTGCTCATGGATTTCGGTCTTCCCGTATCGGCTGGGGTGTCGGATCCGTTCTGCGCGATGCGGCTCTGTTCCTGAAGCCGCTTCACGAAATAATGGCCCCGCAACATGCGGCCATCGACATGGGCGTAGGACGGGTGCGTGCCCCACTGCTCGAACCCCATGCTGCGGAACAGGGCGATGGCGCCTGTCTGCGTCTCGCGCACGTCAAGATTGAGGAACTGATAGCCCATCGCCCGCGCGCACTGCACAATCTCGTCGAGCAGCATCCGCCCCAGCCCCATACCGCGGGCATAGGGAGCGATGTGAAAATGCATGACGCTGGCATTCATCGCCTGCGCTTCATTATTGCGCGGCGGACGGACAAGCTGGGCAGACCCCACGATCACGCCCCGATGCCGCGCCACGAACAGCATTCGTTCCGGCACCAGAAGCAGACCACGATAATAGCGCTCCAGCACCGAGCGCCCCTGCGGCTTCACCCAGCCAAAACCGCCCCCATCGAGAATTGCGGCGTCCACCGCCTCGCACAAGGCGTCGATATCATCGTCGTCCAGTTCCTGCGCACGCTCGGCGGCAAGAGCTGGCGGCGGGGTTGCGGAAAACACCCGATTCATCCCGGCACAACCCCGGGCGTCCAGCGAAGGAAATTGGCAAGAATCCGCAGACCCACAGTCTGGCTTTTCTCGACGTGAAACTGCATGCCCGCGACATTGCCTCGCGCCACGATGGCGGGAACCAGGCCACCATAATCGGTGGTCGCCAGCAGATCGTCCGGACGCGCACCACGCAGAGCATAGGAATGCACGAAATATCCGTGCGGCTGCGCTCCCAACCCTTCTGTCAAAGGGTGCGCCTGTGGGAAAGACAGTTCATTCCACCCCATCTGCGGCAGGCGCAGGCCGGGAACCTCCATGGGCGCGATCTCACCGGCGATCCAGCCAAAGCCGGCTGTCTCGCCATGCTCCAGCCCACGCTCGGCCATCAACTGCATACCGACACAGATGCCGAGAAACGGCGTACCCCCCTCCACCGCCTGCATGATGGCGTCTCTCAATCCCGGCACGCCCTCGATTCCGCGTGCGCAGTCGGCAAATGCACCCTGCCCCGGCAGGACGATGCGATCCGCATCACGGACAGCGGCCGGCTCATTCGTGATCTCGACCGTAACAGGCAGGCGGGCACGGCGCGCGGCTTCCTCCACCGCCCGGGCGGCAGAAGCGAGGTTGCCGCCATCATAATCAATGACCACCACGCGCTGAGAGGACATCCGCTTCTCCGTCATGACCGCCCGTGTCCACCAGACGCCGCCAGCGCGAAGGGATCCGGAATCGACGACACAGCGCTGACCGAAGGCTGAGCTGCCCCCCGTCTGTGCTGTCCATCCAGATAGCGCAAAAGAGCCATTTCCCGCGACGACCCCACCACGCTGCCAGCCGAAACGTAGCCCCGCAGCCGAAGGTTCCACTCCACCAGCTCGCTGCCGAAGGCCGCCAGCGCGAAGCGCCCCGCGAAGACAATCACCGGCAACAACGGCACATCGCGCAAAACCACCGCCAGCACGACCGAGAGCGCGATCACCAGCATTCCGGGGATACGCGCACCAATACCCGCAAGCCCGATGCCGCCCAGAAACAGCACGCTCCAGCGAACGGTCTGCGGCACCACGACTGGCAGTTCCCGCTCCGCCGCGCGGCCTGCGAAGGCTGCCCCCGGCACCCAGACCGACCAGACTTTCACAGCACACCCTTGGTGGAAGGCACGATGCCCACCGCGCGGGGATCGAATTCGACAGCCATACGCAAGGCACGCGCGGCTGCCTTGAACGCGCTTTCCGCGATGTGGTGACTGTTACGCCCCACCTTGCGCGTGACATGCAGGGTGATCATTGCGGACATGGCGAAGGCGCGGAAAAATTCCTCGAATAGTTCGGTGTCCATGATGCCGATCTTCTCAGTCGGAAACGGCAGATCCCATGCGAGGAATGGACGTCCCGACAGATCCACCACCACTTCGGCCAGCGCCTCGTCCAATGGCACAAGCGCATGCCCAAACCGCCGCACGCCTTTCTTGTCGCCCAGCGCTTTGCGGAACGCCTGCCCAAGCGTGATGCCCACGTCTTCGACCGTGTGATGAAAATCGACCTCAAGATCGCCCTTGGCCGTCACGTCGATATCCACCATGCCGTGACGCGCAAGCGCCGTCAGCATGTGGTCGAAAAACCCGATCCCCGTGTCGATGACCGCACGGCCCGTGCCATCGAGATTGATGGTGACGGTGATATCGGTCTCGCCGGTGACCCGATGCAATGTGGCGGTGCGTGCGTCGTTCATACCGTTCCTGATACAGGATCGAGTGCCTCAATGCCATGACCCTGCAGGGTGGATATTCACGAGGCAGGAGCCTCAATCGGCAGCATCGCAATCCTGTCGCACCACTTCCGCGAGACGGCTCGCCTCTTCCTCGGGCATGGGCCGACCGAGCAGAAATCCCTGCATTTCGTCGCAATCATGGTCGGTCAGGAGTTCAAGCTGGGCGCCCGTCTCGATTCCTTCCGCTGTCACGCGCAGCTTGAGCTTGTGGCTCATGACAATGATCGATTCCACGATGGTCCAGGCATTGGCATCATTGGTGATCTTGTTGATGAAGGAACGATCCACCTTCACCTTGTCGAACGGGAAGTCGTGAAGATAGGCAAGGCTCGAATAGCCGGTGCCGAAATCGTCCAGCGCCACCCGCACCCCGAGCGCCCGCAGATCCTTCACCAGCGCCAGAGCGCGTGGCACATCCTCCATCAGGAGGTTTTCCGTCACTTCCAGTTCCAACCGGGAGGGTGCCAGTCCCGTCTCATGCAGGATATCGCGCACCGTCCCCACCAGATCGACACGCTGGAACTGTGTGGGGGACAGATTGACCGCAATACTGAGGTCGGAAGGCCAGTTGACAGCCACCGAGCAGGCGGTGCGCAGCACCCACTCACCCAACGGCACGATAAGACCGCTTTCCTCGGCCAATGGAATGAAACGATCGGGAGGGATCATACCGCGATGCGGATGCGGCCAACGCGCCAGCGCCTCGAAACCGATGATCTTTCCGTCCCTGCCAAAAAGCGGCTGATAATACAGCATGAGTTCATGACGACTGATCGCGGCGCGCAGCTCCAGTTCGAGATCATGCCGTTCCCGCACCGCCACATCCATGCCGCGCTGGAACTCACAGACCTGCCCTTTTCCGGCAAGTTTGGCCTGATACATGGCGATATCGGCGCATTTCAGCAGCATCTGCGCCGAATGCCCATCGCGAGGACAGATGGCGATACCGATGCTCACGCCCACATAGGCATCATGGCCACCCAATTTGAACGGCTGCCACAGACTTGCCAACAGACGCTGAGCCAGTTGCTGAGCATCGGCAGGCGATGTGACGCCACGCAGGACAATGACGAACTCATCTCCACCGATGCGAGCAATGTAGTCAGAGTCACGAAGCTGGGACTGGAACCGTTCCGCGACCTCCCTGAGCAGCAGATCGCCTGCGTGGTGACCCAGCGTGTCGTTGACGGCTTTAAACCCATCCAGATCCAGCCCAAGAATGGCTGCCTGCGGCCCGTCGTCACCGTGGGACTTTTCAAGAATCTGACCCAGCACACTCTCCAAAGCGCGACGATTGGGGAGAGAGGTGAGCGAATCGTGCAGAGCCAGATAACGAATGTGTTCTTCCGCTGCTTTCCGCTCAGTGACATCACGAACCGCAACAATGGTCGCTTCCCCGTCCACATACGGCAGTTCGCGTGACAGAACCTCAACAGGAATACGGCGCCCATTCGGTCCGAGCAGTTCCCTCTGCTCCGGATTTCCCACCCTCAACTGATCGCCAACAGAAAAGACATGATCCTGCTTGGAACCGGTGTCCTGGAACAAATCCGACAGCCGCTTCTCCTGGAGTTGTGGAAGATCGAGCCCCAGCATTTCCTGAATACGGTTGTTGGCATCGAGGATTGTTTCATTTCGGCAGATGAGCAGCCCTTCAAACGTACCATCCGCCAGATGCCTCATGCGATCGCTTTCCTGCCGCTGGGCGATGGCCACGCGAATATCGAGCAATGAGGCGAGACAAAACAGCAGGATGAGGGCGGTAAAACCGGACAGACACAACACGGCAAGCGGCGAAAATAATGCGCTGTCGGGCTGCTGCACGAGCGTCAGCCATTGATCGAACGGCAGAACGGACCCCATACATCCCAACGGAAGCAGGGTCAGCGCCAGAGCAAGAAGGGCTGTGGCCACAAGCCGGGGACGCGAGGCCGCCTGACTGCCAAGTTCCCAGAAAGCAAAACCGCAGAGTGTGGCACTCAACACCAGCACGAAGAGCACGACCCAGAGATCGTAAGCCAGCACTCCCGGCTCAACCGCCGCACAGAGAATATAGAACGCTGAAAAGGTCATTCCGAACGCGAGCACGCTACCCGCAAGAATGACTGATTTTATGGTCCGCCTATGACACCGATAAAGCCACCCCGCCCCTGTGGCTGATGCCCAGATGACCAGCCCGGAAAGGACTGTCGCCGGCTCCGGACTGGTCCCCCACAAACTGGAATGAGTCGACCAGAACGTGTCGAAAAACGTCCCAAGTTCAGCAAGGGTGACCGTGGCACCGAAAGCGAGAACGCTTTCACGAGACTGCAACGATTGCCGCGAGAGAAAGAAGATCGCGAGAGCGGATGTCAGGATCGCTATCGCAATGACACTCAGATGAGACTCTGCATTCTGTCCACTGAGAAGGAATGTAAACAGCCGCTCCATCGCGTCGTGTTCTCACCTGTCGCAACATGTCGTTTTCGTGAGACACCTAACCAGCAACACATTAACGCCGACATAAGACTGACAGGCTGACCCTTGTAAGCGGACATGTTAGGCCGACGTCTTCTGCCGTTATCTGGAAAGCTCCTTGCGTGCGTGACCTTCTCCCTCGGTTTCTGAAACGAAAAACCCCGCTCCAAAAAACCCTTGAAGCGGCACGCAAGGGAGACGCTCAGGCCATGCGCACCGTCGGACTGGCTTATCTGCTGGGCACTCATGAGACGCTGCCGCATCACGGCCACGCGGCCTGGTGGCTGGAACAGGCCGCAGCAAAGGGAGACGGGCCAGCCTGCGATCCTGCGGCCCGACTGGCATGGGAAGGCGTGGTTCCGGACGAAAAAGCTCTTGAGGCATCACGCAGAGAACACCCTCGGACACAGGAAGCGTTCCGGCTGGCCCGCCTCGGTCACGCGCACGCCAACCCGCAAGCCTCTCTCTTCCTTGTGTGGCTGCTTGACCGGACACGCACGCAGGCTCCTCAGGAACGGCTAGAAGCCCTGCAAGCCGCAGCGCAGGCCGGTCTGCCGCTTGCGGTAACGGCGCTCGCCGATCTGGAAGCGCGCTCCGGTGCTTCTGTCGAGTCCGTCATGGAGCGCCTGAAAGAACCTTTGCAAACCGGGCTCGGGGCAGCACATCATCTGCTAGCGCAATGGTACGCGCGGGGACAATTTCTGCCGCGCGATGCGATCCTCGCGCGACACCATCTTGAAACAGCCGCATCTACGGATCATCTCGACGCGCAAGCGCTGCTCGGTGAGTGCCTGATGGTGGAAAATCACGCCCCTCCCCCCGTTGAAGATGAAACGGATCGACGTGAACGGTTACGCCGCCTGACACGCGGCGAAACTTTGCTGCGCCGCGCGGCACAAAACGGTCATGGCCGGGCCGCCTGCGTGCTGGGAGATTACTGGGCCGTCATTGCGGAACCCAAAGACATGACACAGGCCATGAACTGGTTCCATCTTGGTGCGTCCATAAAAGATCCCGGGGCACTCTATATGTATGGACGCCTGACTCTGGAAGGACAGCCGTCCTTTTCAGACAGAGAGGGCGCCCTCACCATGCTGCGCGAGGCCGCGCAGGCCGGACATCCCGGAGCACAGAAATTTGTGAAACTCCTCGCTCAGAACGAATAGTATTCTCTACTTCTTTTTCTTATCGAGGACGTGAGCGGACCATATCAGGCCCGCTTCTCCCCACATAGGATCAAGCCAGAAACAAGGACATATTATTGCTGCTGGCATCCCCCACAAACGTTACGGTGTGGCCATCGTCCAGACTGACCACCAGGTTGCTTCCCACCATCGCCTGACTCGCCGTGCCAGAAATCGAGAAACTGGTATCAGCATTCAGGTTACGACCAATCACCGTGACATCCCCGGTGTGTCCGCTGGCAATCGTGATGTGGTCCGATCCCTGTGTCACATCGAGCGTGAGCGCGCCCGTGCCTGCAGTGGAAAGATCAAGCCCGCCGGAACCGGCAACAACATCCAGAGTGCCGCCGCCCGTCGTGACGTCAAGCTTCTTGCTGCCACCCGTTACCGTGCCGCTGGCGGACGCCGAAGCAAATTCCATCACTGTCAGCGTCGCATCGTCCGTGGAAGCGCCGGTGTCCTTGACGGAGAAGGTGCCCGAACCGGTTTCATAGAACTGGGCATCGCCCGTTCCCGCATCGGTGAAGGTTGTCGCTCCACCATTGGCCCATACCTGAACCGTGCCCTGATCCTGCGCCGTGATCTCGCTTGTGTCACCCGAGAGCGCCACAATGCCATTGCTCAACGTCGCATCGTTCGTGCCGCCCGCGCTGCTGCCAAACACCGTGAGATAGGAATCGCCCGTCTGCGTCACCGTTCCGGTCGTGCCCGAACCATTCCACAGATCAACCTCTTCCTGATCCGCTGACGTGCCCCCCGTGATGGCCACCGTGCCGTTCAGGCCCGAACCATTGCCCAGAATCACCTGATTGAAGCCACCAGCGTTGATCGTGGCCGTCCCGTCGCCCAGCCAGAGCTGGTTGTCACCACCGGACGTACCGGTAACAGTCCAATCGGTCGCATCGCCCGAACCGTTGGACACAAGTTCGCCTGTGCCTCCCTTGAAATCCACAGACTGCGCACCGCTGAAAACCGTCACCCGCGACGTGCTCGACGACGCATCCACCGTCTGGACACCGCCAGCGGTATTGATAAGGGCCGCGTTCTTCCCGGTCGCTGTCAGATCGAGTTGCGACGACACACCGTCCTGTCCAAGGTTATAGGTCACGGCAGCATCGGCCATCTGCTGGGCCGTTACCACTCCAGCGCCCGTCACAACCGTTCCGTTGCCGGATGCCACCGAGATGATGGTCTGACGAGCCGCCGTCGTCGCCGTCCACGTCGCATTCGCACCGGCGAACACACCAATCGTCAAGGTACCCGTGGAAGCGCCGGTGTCCTTGACGGAGAAGGTGCCCGAACCGGTTTCATAGAACTGGGCATCGCCCGTTCCCGCATCGGTGAAGGTTGTCGCTCCACCATTGGCCCATACCTGAACCGTGCCCTGATCCTGCGCCGTGATCTCGCTTGTGTCACCCGAGAGCGCCACAATGCCATTGCTCAACGTCGCATCGTTCGTGCCGCCCGCGCTGCTGCCAAACACCGTGAGATAGGAATCGCCCGTCTGCGTCACCGTTCCGGTCGTGCCCGAACCATTCCACAGATCAACCTCTTCCTGATCCGCTGACGTGCCCCCCGTGATGGCCACCGTGCCGTTCAGGCCCGAACCATTGCCCAGAATCACCTGATTGAAGCCACCCGCGTTGATCGTGGCCGTCCCGTCGCCCAGCCAGAGCTGGTTGTCACCACCGGACGTACCGGTAACAGTCCAATCGGTCGTATCGCCCGAACCGTTGGACACAAGTTCGCCTGTGCCTCCCTTGAAATCCACAGACTGCGCACCGCTGAAAACCGTAACCCGCGACGTGCTCGACGACGCATCCACCGTCTGGACACCGCCAGCGGTGACGACCGTGCTGACACCCTCGCCCGTATTAGCCAAACTTAACGCGGAACTTCCGCCGTCCACTCCCATGGCAAACGTGTCACCATTACGCCCTGTCTCCGTAGCACTGACCGTGCTCCCATCTTGCAGGACAAAAGTGCTGCCCTGAGTCAGACTCGCGTTGTCATTGACCACAGTAAGAGGTGCAGAAGCCGTTGCTGTGATCGTGCTGCCAGCATCAGGATCGACGATATTCGTCACCATGGAACCCGGCAGAACCACGTCTGCGGAAGCCGTGGCGCTGTCGGCATCCTGTGAGAGAGTGAAAGACAGCGACGCCGTTCCACCAGTAGTGCCCGCGGCCGTCGTGGGATCCGTAGCGGTGATCGCGCCGCTTGCAAGATCGGCTTTCAGTTCTGCCAGCGTGCCACTCAGCACCAGAGTTTTGCCATCGGCGGAAATGGCGGACTGGAGAGGCCCCTTACCAGAATCCACAAATTGGCCGTCCCCCGAGGTCTCCTTGATCGTCAACACATCGACCTGTGACGCACCACTAATACCACTGAGCGTAGAGTCCTTCAGAAGCGAAGACAGATCGACGTTCTCGTCAGGAACGGTCAGTGAGATATCGGGAACCACAGTGACGGATGACGTGGCACTGTCGGTGGAAAAACCATTGCTGATCGTTGTGGAAAACGAAAAATCCGTGGAAGAGGAAAGATCACCGTACGGCTGGAAGGTCGCATTCCGCAGTGCCGCCTGCACCTCCGCTGCCGTTCCCGTGAGCGTCAGTGTAGACGTGTCGTTCCCGGACACCGTCACATCGGAACTGGCGCTTGTTGCGAGAAGACCGCTGTTGCCCGAAGCCGAAACAGTGATCGTAACAGGCAGATCATCCGGACTGTTGACCACGACAGTCGCAAACGGTGTGCTCGCATCACCCGCCGCATTAACCGCCGTCGTTCCTGATTGAACAAGCCCTGTCAGCGATGGGGAATCCGACGGAAAGACCTGAAGAGTTTCCGACCAGGACACCGTCGATTCATACGGATTGCCGTTGGTCGCACTCACCGAAAGCGTTGTTGACTGACCTGCCGCCGCCGCGCCCTGCCCGGTTTCGAAATTCACCCCCTCAAGAAAGGAGGCCGCATCCGCAGCGCTGTCAAAGCTCGCAGAAATGATCTGCTGGCCATTTGTGGTGGTGTTCGCAACACTTCCGATAAGACCTGTCGTGGACGCGGAAGCAAAATCGAGCGTACCCGCCAGCGCGTTACTGCTCTGCACAGCAACCGTCACATCGCCACCATAACCATTGCTGATTTTCACACCGTTATCGGCGGAGAAAAGCTGCAGCGATGTCGAAGCCTGCGTGATGGAATAATGCCCGTTCGTTACGGCATCATTTCCCGAAGGAACGGTGGGCACGACCTGCAAGGTCATGGGCGAAACGTGACCATCCTCAAGCAGAGAAGAATCTACCTTCTGTACAATGTCACTGCCCTGTTCCTGCAGGGTAGCGCTGATCCCGATCTGAGCCTGCTGCGTAGAGAGAAGGGTGGAGTCACTTCCGGGAACAAAAGCAAGATGACTTTGGAACGACGAATCCTGAAGAAGACTGCCAAGTTCGGATTCCGTTCCCGTCAGGGTCAGCGTGGTTGTATCGTTACCGGAAACCGTTACACCCGATGGCACATCGTCCACCTCGAGCACACCACCTACGCCCGCCGAAACGCCGGTAATGGAAAATGTTAATGTCGCAACCTGCGTCGTTGACAGATTAGGAGACCAGTTGGCCGTGCGGAGAGTGAATATCTGCCCTATCTGCTGGGCACTGCCTGCCGTATCTGAAACTGTCTGCGGATCGGTACCACTGATCATCGCCTGCGCGAGAGAAGTATCCGGATTGATGACAACAGAGTTCGTTGCCGTAGCTGTCCCGGCAGAATTGGAAATCGTGACCTGAAACTGCTGGGTCGTCACAGTCGTCGTGACACACGTAGCGGAAAGGTCAGGAACGAAATAATTCTCGAAATCCGCCAGCGTTCCCTCATAGGTGAGTGTCCCGTCGCTCCCTATGGTAACATCGGAAGAAATGCGACTGTCGCTCTTCAACCGCGTCGTATTAAAAGACGCGCCCCCCGAAAGAGCGGAAACAGTAATGGTATCGACCGCATTGACACTCTGACCGTCCGAAAGAACAAATCCGGCCAGCGGATTAAAGATGATCGGATTGAGTTGGTAATTGTCATCGGCCACAAGGATCGAAGGAGACGTGGCACCGGTTTTCCGGGACACGGGGGGCGTCGCATTTGTGCTGTCGGTCATGACTCTGCATTTCCATCATCGCTCTGCCCGATCCATGTCCACACCTTTTGGCTCAAGGAGCATGGTCAGGCAGAAGCGCGACTCAAGGGTGCCGGAACTCTCCAGCGGCTTGAGGAAATGTTACGGTCCGACCGTTAACAAACATTGCATGAAGGTATACGGAAACGGCGAATTGTTATCCTTCGTCTCTTTTTCGAGAAAATTCCTTTAAATCGCACGAGTTCTGTTCAGAGTGAAACGGAGCTTCAGGGCGTCAACCAGCCACTCAACTCAACCCGCGCCAACCCTTCGAGCAGATCTATCGCGCCCTTGCTGGCATTGAGGCAGGGGATCAAGGTCAACTCCTCTCCGCCTGCCGCAAGGAACTCGTCACGCACTTCGTTGCCGATCTCATCGAGTGTCTCAAGGCAGTCCGTGAGGAAACCCGGTGTCATGACGGCAACACGCGTAATGCCCTGAGCCGGAAGCCCCGCAAGAAAAGGCGCCGTATAGGGCTCCAGCCACTTCGTCGGCCCGAAACGGGACTGAAACGTCATCGGCATCTCTTTTTCGGACAGCCCCGTCTCCTGCCGCAGAGCCGCGACCGTTCGCTCGCATTCGTCCCGATACGGATCGCCCTTGCGGACATACTCCTCAGGCAAGCCGTGAAAAGAGATCACCACCATTTTCGGGGGCGCGGGAAGCCCTCCCACTGCTGCCTTCAGGGAATCGGCCAATGCCCGAATATAGAGAGGATGATCGGCAAAGGCGGGCAACGTACGAATCGCAGGCTGGAGCCGCAGCTTCATCAAGAAGCGAAAGAGCTGGTCATTGGCCGTAGCCGTCGTCGTGGCGCTGTATTGCGGATAGAGCGGCATGACGAGAATACGGTCACACCCCGCCTGCATGAGTTCCGTCACACCATCGGCCACCGAAGGCGTGCCGTAACGCATGCCCCACGCCACCTGCACATTTTCCGCCGCAAACCGCTCGGCCAGTTGCTCCGCCTGTGCCCGAGTAAACGTGCGCAACGGGCTTTCATCACGCGCAGTGTTCCAGATCCGACGATAAGCTTCGCCCGAACGCCGGGGGCGCACAGTCAGAACAACCCCTTGCAGGATGGGTTGCCAGACAACCGGATTGGCTTCGATCACACGCCGATCCGAGAGAAATTCGCTCAGATAACGCCGGACGGATGCAAAGCTGGTGTCGTCGGGTGTACCGAGATTGAGGAGTAGAACGCCAAGACGTCCGCCCCCAACGGAAGCGGCTGACTGAGCAGCCGGAACATGCAGGAAATTCATGCGGTCCGGCTTAGCCCATCACGCCTATGAAGCGAAATCAGCGAAACGAAATCAACCCTGCCGCCGACGCACCCGCACCGGCTGCAACGCTCGCTGACGCGCCGCATTTCGGCCCGCCATCGCGGCGATCAGTCCAGCCATACCGGCAAACACCGTCCACTCGACAACGGACGAAAAGGGCATGAGGAATTCGGGCATCGACACGTCGGCAACTCCCATCCCGCGACATCCGCACTGCCCCCGAGGCAATGCTTCGACATCGCTATGTCATCAGGACATGGGAAGACCGTGAGCGCAAGTCAAATACTGCCCACACACCTACGACCCGAGATCAGTGCGCGGGCCGGCTGACTTCAACACGAAGTGCTGGAATGTCACCGGTTTCCGGCAGATGCTGACGCAGAATTTCACCCGGCGACATGTTGGCCATGCGGGTCAGCAATTCACTGACAACCGGCCACGGATACGCTCCCGCTCCGATCCTCACGCACATTCCCTCATCCGCACGGGGCGGCAAGAGAACCGTGTCCCATTCATCCCGCACCGTCAGCGGAGAAGACGGCAAAAGCACGCGCGCCGTACGCGCCGGCACCGGCACGAAAGCGGCTTCCGTGTCACTCGCCTCCACGGCGTCCACTCCGCCATCGTCCGTACCGGTAAGAAAATGTCCACGCCATGCGGCAAAAGGCCCCTGCCGATCCGTCACCTCAAGCCGTACCGTCAGATCGTCTCCCAAATGCGGAACGATATGCGGCAAGGGAACAGGCCGACTGTCACGCTTCACGAGCCGGAACGGCTCTTCCTCTGCACCTGAATCGATATGCAGGAGAACACCCGGACCTTCAGGCGGCAGATCCTCCGGGAGCAGCGTTTCCAGGCGGTCCGAGACAGGATCGTTGTGCAGAAACCGGCCATACACGTCGAGCAGCCATATTTCCTTGTCCGAAGCCTGTATATCGGTCACCCCTGCGCGCCCTTCTCATTCATGCGGCCGGCTCATTGCCGAGAGCCTCCAGCCCGGTCCCAAGGCATTTGCGCATAAGCGAGGAGAGCGCAAGCCCTTCAGCCTGCACCGCTGGAACGACAAACCCTTCTTCCGGCAACAGATTCGGCATCGTGCGGACACGCGCAACACAGACCGTCACCATGAGCGCAAAATGGCTGAACACATGCCGCACCGTTCCCGCTACCCGCCACGGGTGGCGCGACCCTCCCGGTGCAAGTTCGAAAGCCTCCGGCAGCGGCCATGGCGCATCCTGCCACGGCGTTCCGGGCAGCTCGATGGTGCCACCCAGCAATCCTTTATCGGGCCTACGACGCAGCACTATCTGCCCCGCTTCATCCACCAGCAGGAAATGCACACCGTGCCGCTCAGGGCGTGCGGCTTTCGGTGTCTTCGCGGGAAGCAGCACCTGTATCCCGGCTTTATGGGCCGCACACGAGACCACCCACGGACAGAGCAGACATTGCGGCGTGCGGGGCACACATACGGTCGCGCCCAGATCGAACAGAGCCTGCGCGAAATCGGACGGACGGTTTCTGGCTTCGGTTTCCCCATTGAGACGAAGCGCTTCGCGGCCCAGTTTCCGCCGCGCTCCCGGGAGCGGTTCCTCAATAGCGAACACACGCGCCACGATCCGCTCGACATTGCCGTCCACCGGTACGACCGGCACGCCAAAGGCGATGGCCGCGATCGCGGAGGCCGTATAGGGACCGATTCCGGGAAGCGACTGCAATCCCTCGACATCACGTGGAAACCCGCCACGCTGCACGATCTCGCCCGCACACCGATGCAGATTGCGCGCACGGGAGTAGTAACCAAGACCCGCCCACGCCGCGAGCACATCATCGAGCGGAGCTGCGGCCAACCGCTCTACAGTCGGGAAGCGCGCAAGAAATGCGTGGTAATAGGGAACGACCGCCGTAACAGTCGTCTGCTGGAGCATGATTTCACTGATCCATACATGATAGGGATCGGCGGCCTGACCGGGCAACGCACGCCACGGCAGAACGCGGCGATTATGGTCGTACCATGCAAGGAGAGCGGATGAAGATGGAATCACGGAGGCTCTTATGAAAGCCGCACGGACATCGGGCAAGACCGGGCGCAACAAGGCCGAAGACAGGCAGCCCCCGCAACCACCCAAACGCGCTTTTGCGCCCCGCACCCTCTCCACCCTTCTGCCCGGCGTGACGAAGGAGGCGTTTCGCAAGCGCTCTCCCGCAACGGTCACGCTGTTCCTCGATTGGTCCAACATCGTGGGAGAATCGCTCGCGCGCCGCACGGAGCCGCGCAAGCTGGGTGCCGGGACGCTCACCATCGCCTGTCATGGGCCGGTAGCGATGGAAATCCAGCACATGCAGGCGGCCCTCATCAACCGGATCAACATGTGGTGCGGTCAGAAAATCGTGGAGCGACTGCGACTGACGCAGGACTTCCAGCCCACGACACCCAAACCACGTGCGGTTGCACGTCAGTCTACCCCACTCACGCCTCCCGATCTGCCCGATTTTCCTGAAGGTCCGCTGCGCGACGCGCTGGAGGCTCTCGGCACACGACTGGCGGAACGGCGCAATCGCCGCTCCTGAACGCAGCGCATGACTACCATTCGTGCAGACCGACATGAAGGGGAAGAATCTTTACCTCTCACTCATGGAGACATGCGAAAGAGCCGCGCATGTTTCTGCCCGGTTTCCGAGCAGACATTTTCTTTCTGCTGCACACCGGAACCCGACCATGCCTGTAACCACCTCTCCCCTGCGCCGCCACGAGGAAGCCGAGCGCTCCGAATGTGCCCGCCTCGTCCGCTGGAGCCGTGCTTCAGCCCGTGATACGGCCATCATGCTCGATGCCAGTCAGTTGCGCCGCACCAATCCCACCCTCGTTCGCGCTTTTGAGGCTCGCCTACAGGGAGCCTCTTTCCCGAACGAGCAGGACTGACGCACAAATGAAAAAGGCGGCCTCCGAAGAGACCGCCTTTAATTTCACAGTTACCGGATGAACCATCCGTCAGGAGCGGTTGCGCCGCGACATCACACCCCACACCTTGCGCCCGGCAAAGCGGCTGAGTGGCCCCGTCACAGCGGACGCCACGGAGAAAATGGTAAGGGTCTGCTTGAGTTCGTTGATGGCCCGGTCACGCCGCAGATGCGCCTCGATCTCGGACGGCAGGATGAAGGACCGGCGACCGAAGAAGAGGAACACAAGCGCAAGGAAAATATCGGTACCGAACACGGCTCCCGGCGCCAACACAGGCCCGAAACCGAATTCATACCGGAAAATGGCCCAGAGCAGGGCGTGGCCAGTGATAAGGGAGAAAAATCCCATTAGAGCCGCCACGACCAGAAGCGCGATCTGGCGTCCCAGACGCATCGCCTTCCGCTGAAGGAGTTCCACTTCCGCGTGGGCTGCGGTCTTTCCGACCTCAAAGATGCGCATGAGTCGCCGTCTACCTTGCCATCGGCACGCTTTCGCGAAAAAGCCCGCCTTCCTGATTCCAACCTCGTCCCTTTGCGGGAAAACCGGAACGAAGTCGAATCACCCCGATAACGGTAACGGATCGACTGACAGCCCCGGGTTCCTGCTTGCAGAGACTCCCGGGGCGGAAGCTTAACGCGACAGGCGGCCGAGGACAAACCCGACGACGGCGGAAATGCCGATGGAGAGCAGCGGCTTGGCGCTGACATTCGTTTCCACGTTCTTGCGTTGATGCTGCGCCATGTCGCGCGCACTGGAGACCGCTGAGTTGGCCGCATCCGTCACGGACGGGACGACATGCTTGTTCAGAAACTCTTCAAGCTGATTTTTCAGAGCTTCCAGTTCGTCACGTGCGTTGGTGTTCGCATCGCTGGCGGCCTTGGCGGCGCCCTTTGCGATCTTTTCAGCAGACATGCGGTTGTCCTTCCCAGTTGTCTCCATGCCCGCCTTGATGAACTTGCCTGGACGTCGGACGGGCATGGATTACATGGCTCTTAACTCCCGGAGAAGGCTGTGGTTCCATGTCGTCATGACAGCTTCATCACCTCGTGGCCGCAGCAGGCGCGACACCGGCGCCCCCACGCTCAGACTGGACGGGCTGCGCCTCTCCTCCGACACGCCTCCCCTGAACGTGACCGTTCACGAAGGCGAGTGTCTGGCGTTACTGGCCCTTTCCGAGCGGGAAAACGGACTGTCGCGATTCGCCGATGTTCTGTCCGGCAGGGCGCTTCCCGCCGACGGAAGAGTTTTTGTGGCCGAAAAGGATGTCACCGCCCTCCTTCCTGCAGCCCGAGGCGGCGCCGCTGTCGTCGGTCGCCATACGCCGCTTTTCGGTCACATGACCGTGCGCGACAATATCGGCTTCCCCTTCAGGGCGAAGGGGCTCTCGCGCGCCGCAGCCCGGCAGGCAGCCGTACATCACCTCGCCCTGCTGGGACTTGAACGTCACGCCGATGCGTTCCCCGCCGATCTGGCGCCCGATATCCGTATTCGCGTTGCTTTCGCACGCGCACTCGCCACCGATCCTGCCGTAATCGTGCTAAACGACGTGTTCGCTGGGCTCGATGGCGAGATGCGACGCGATCTGCGCCAGCGACTAGATCGCCTGCGTCGCGCACGAATGCTCACCCTGCTTCTGCTAACCCGCGACCGGGAGGAAGCGCTAACCGCTGCGCGTCGGATCGGCGTGCTGGCCGATGGCGTGCTGCTTCAGCTTGGCGATGCGGGCACGCTGATTGAACGTCCGGCCTGCCCCCGCGTGGCAGTCGCCATGGGAGACGCCAATCTTCTCGTCGGCGCGGTGATGGCGCTTGAAGACGATGTCGCGCGCGTCCGGCTGGCCTGTGGCGCGGAAATGGAGGCGCTCGCCGATCCTGATCTGGAAGAAGGCGATCTGGTGGATCTGTGCGTGCGTCCGGACCAGATTTCTCCGCTGTTCCTGAGAGGGCAGACGAACGAGGAAGCGGAAAGCGCGCTGGGGGCGACCCTGACCGACATCATTCATCTGGGCGATGTTGTGCAACTGCGGTTCCGTCTGGCCGAAGGCACCGAAATCAATGTGCATCGCCCTCCGGCCTCTATCCCCGGTCTGGCGAAGCCCGGAGCAGACGCCCTGCTGGCATGGCAGCCCATGAATGCTATGGCCTTTCCGACTGGCACCAATCAGGAGTAACCTGACTCTGTCTGTCATCAGACTCAGGATGGGAACTTGGCTCGACACGCTTCATCAGACCCGGCGCATCCGGGCGGCAACAGACGACGTGCTGGGCGCAGGTTTCGCTTCACGGTTCGACTCGCAGCCTCTCTCGCAATTCCTCTTGCCACCTTCGGACTGGGCGGACACGCGGCAGCCGGAATGCGCCGGCCGCATGCCGTCGTGGTGGCGTCTCAGCCGGGCGCCCTCGATGGGGTGCTGGCTGACGTGTTGTGGCACCCGTTCTACCGCCTGACTCATGAGACAATACGGATGACGACGTGGAACGATCAGCAGTATCTTTCCGCCGAACGCCGTGCCGACACGCCTCTCCAGACATGGTCACTCGCCCTTGTCGAGGAAGACACCGCGCGGATCGGTTGCCGGGATGGCGTGTTCCGGCGCATGGACGAGGGCCATCTGGACGCCAAGGACGATCACGCCTGCGGCCTTCAGGCGTTCGATCTTGACCATGTGCTCGTCTGGGACACGAAGCGAATGTCCATCCAGCCGAGTTGGACCGATTTCTGGGACGTCGCCCGTCATCCGGGCAAAAGAGGACTGCGGGCCGACCCCCGTGGCACGCTGGAGGTTGCCCTTCTGTCGGATGGTGTGCCACCCAACGCCATCTACAGCCAGCTCAGCACACCGCAGGGTCTCGACCGGGCCTTTCGTCGGCTGAGCCAGCTTCGTCCCTATATCGTGTGGTGGAACACACCTGCCGAAGCCATGCGCATCCTGACAACGGGTGCCGCTCTGATGGGAATGGCGCCGACAACGGAGGTTCTGGCCGCTAACACCCTCGTAGGCGAGCGCTTTGGCATTCTGTGGGCACCGCGCCTGCGCATCCGTTACAACTGGGTGGAACCCGCACATCCGGCACGAAACGTGGTGGACGCGGCATCCCTTCGCACATGGATCATGGCGCCCGAGCAGACACAGGCACTCAGCAAAGGGCTTGCCGTATCACAGGCTCCCACCACCGAAACCCGCCCGGCTCTTGCGCTGGATATCGCCTTCTGGACCAACCATCTGGACGAAATATCTCCCCGCTTCGCACAATGGCTGGCGCGTCGCTAGGATATACGGTTTTCTATCTTAATTACCCGGGTTCTCGTTCACACTGGTCGGTTCCATCGCCTTGTCTTCCCTTTTCTCCGCCTCTCCCGACTTTCTCGTGGCGCATGCCGCGCTCACATTTGCCGCAACACTGGGCATGGGCGCTCTGTGTCTCCTGATGCCCAGAAGTCGCCTGTGGTTCCATATATTGCTCGCACTCTGGCTGCCGGGAACCGTTCTGGCTCTGTGGCTTCCCTCCCTGCTGTTCACCCCCACGCTTATGCCACGTGAGCCTATCCCTTCCCTTGTTTCCATCATTCAGGGATTTCTGCTGTGCCCCACCTTTACGCTGCCAGTGCTGGGCACGTTGCTGGACGCCCCTTCCGAACTGGCGCGCACGGCCTTTGAACTGGGGGCCGGTCGGACCCGCCGCGTGACGTTGCTGTGGCTGCCGCTGCTGCGCGGATGCCTCGCACTCGGTATGGCAGCCAGTGTCGCTCTGTCGATCCTGATGGCGTTCGCGCTGGCCTGGCGGCTTCAACCCGCGCTGTAGCCGCAGGAACCTCTTCCAACTGCAGGCGCCTTACCGCTATCGTGCAGACATGATGCCTGACACCCCTTTCTGGAAAACCACACCCCTCGACGAGATGTCCCGCGAAGAATGGGAATCACTGTGCGACGGCTGCGGACGCTGCTGCCTGCACAAACTGCGGGATGAGGATGACGACACCCTCTATTACACCAATGTCGCCTGTCGGCTGCTCGACACACAGACCTGCCGCTGCACCGATTACCCGCAGCGTCATCGCAAGGTGCAGGATTGCGTAACCCTTACCCCTGAAATGCTGCGCACCATCGACTGGCTTCCCCCCACCTGCGCCTACCGACGTCTTTCCGAAGGGCTGGATCTTCCCGCGTGGCACCCATTGGTGACGGGGCGCCCGGAAAGCGTGGTGGAAGCGGGCGTGTCGGCCGGAGGTCGCTGCATCAGTGAGCGGCAGGCGGGAATACTGGAAGACTACATCGTCCGTTGGCCCGCGCTGGATCCCGCAGAGGAAAGCGAGGCGTCACGCAAGGTGGACGCCCGCGTCATGGGCGACACATGACGGCGGCAGGCCGTCCCCCCTCCATTCCCTTTTCCGCGCTCCCCGACCATCTTCAGCTTCCTGATGTCCTCATCCCGCTTGAATGGCGCCGTTCCTCCCGGGCACGGCGTCTTTCCATCCGCCTGTCACGCTCGTCCGATAGCGTCATCATCACCCTTCCCGCCACCACTCCCGCCGAAGCCGGCCTCAAGCTGTTGCGCACCCATACGGGATGGGTGGAAAAACAGTTGCAGCGCCGCCCCGCTCCTATCCGACTGGTGGATGGAGGATACGTTCCGCTCGACGGTCAGCCGCACAGGATCAGGCATGTTCCGCAAAGCCGCGGAGGCGCTTGGCTGGCAGGCGAAGAACTGCATGTAAGCGGCGATCCGACTTTCCTTGCCCGCCGCGTGGGCGATTTCCTGCGCGAACTTGGGAAAGAACGGCTGC
This sequence comes from Acetobacter estunensis, assembly GCF_019083805.1. Taxonomy (GTDB): domain Bacteria; phylum Pseudomonadota; class Alphaproteobacteria; order Acetobacterales; family Acetobacteraceae; genus Acetobacter; species Acetobacter estunensis_A. The sequence goes on along the minus strand of NZ_JAHRDV010000006.1, from coordinate 45,091 downwards.
GGATACGTCTGATGCAGCAGGTGACCCGCATCGATCTGCACCCCACCCACATCGCTGTGCGTGACACCACCAGCCGCTGGGGAAGCTGCTCTGCCACAGGCCGCATCATGCTGTCCTGGCGACTGGTCATGGCGCCACTTGCTGTGCAGGACTACGTCATCCTGCACGAGCTTTGCCATCTGCGGCATCACAACCACGGAACGGCTTTCTGGAAAGAAGTGGAGCGCGTGTGTCCCGGCTACCGCACGGCCGAAGAATGGTTGTCGCAGCATGGTTCCGCCCTCATGCGCGCGGGATGAGATGACTTACGAGACAGAGCCGAACGTGCTAGAAGCGCGCCGGTTGTGCGAACTTGGCGGAATGGTAGACGCACGAGACTTAAAATCTCGAGTCCGTAAGGGCGTGCGGGTTCGAGTCCCGCAGTTCGCACCACACTACATGTTTTATCATTGGCGAATATTTTTGAGGTTATCCACGACTTCTTTAATCCTCTACGGCGGATTTCTACAGTGTCAAAACATGAAACGAGACGCCTATTAGCAAAATAATACGAAGCAGGACTTAGAAAAATTCAGAAACTCGCAACCAATAAACATTAGAATTATTTCTTTAGATTAGCTATTAATTTGATAAGACTTGGAAATGCCCTAAAGCACAAAATATAACTTATATATAACTCTAACGCTATCAACACTAATGAGAAAAGTATATAAAAAATAATTTCTTTATATATAAACGAAAAAAATTCTCCACTTCATTAAACTATCAGTAAAAACTGCATTGAATCTAAGAAACAACATAAAAATAATGTAGCATGAATAGCAATATAAGGCTGTTAGTATATGTGAATGCGTTATGGATGCCAAGTAATTTAGCGTTGCTGAATAAAAAATCCAAGAGATAATTTTGAAATATTTTTCTGCAAATTTAAACCGAGAATCAAAATCTTTACGCGAAAAATTGACGAATTCTTGATTTGGTGCTCCTGGGCGCACAAAAATTACCTCAATCTTTTTCTGCTCCACCCCTAACACATAGACAAGCGAGGGGATAGTTTACTAAGCATGCTTGCGCCACCGTAATTCGCACTACAATCATTCGATAAAATCTCAACCTCTTCTAGTCTCAGACCTTCTCCATTATTTACTGATGATCCTTCAGCAACGATTACGGAAAGTTTTCACCACTCCCCGTAATCGCCCAACAATCTTCAAGCCCGATTGTAAGTATCTTCCAACCGGACAATATCGTCCTCACCAAGATATGCCCCCGTCTGCACCTCGATCAGGGTCAGCGGAATCTTGCCCGGATTTTCCATGCGGTGCACGCATCCTTGCGGCAAATAGATGCTCTCGTTCTCACGCACCAGAACCTTGTCGTCATCGCGCGTCACCAACGCCACGCCACCGACCACCACCCAGTGCTCGGCCCGGTGGAAGTGCTTCTGCAGGGACAGCTTCTGTCCCGGCTGCACGACAATCCGCTTTACCTGAAAGCGATCATTCTGGATCAGGCTTTCATAGAATCCCCACGGACGGTAGCAGCGGTTGTGCGTCGCGGCCTCTGGGCGTTTGTGCGCCTTGAGGCGCTCCACCACTTTCTTGACGTCCTGCGCCCGATCACGATGCGTCACCAGCACGGCATCATCGGTGGTGACAACCACCACGTCATCCAGACCGGCCACAGCCGTGAGATATTTCTCGGAGCGCACGTAGCTGTTGTGACAATCCTCGATCAGCACATCGCCAACCTCAACATTGCCCTTCGCATCCTTGCTGCTGATGTCCCACAGGGCGTCCCAGCTTCCCACGTCCGACCATCCCAGATCGGCCGGTACCACCACCACATTGTGGCTCCGTTCGGCCACCGCATAATCGATGGAAATATCGGGCACTTTGCGGAACTCTTCGCTGCCCAAACGCTCAAAGAACAGATCGCTCTTGCGGGCGGCCACGGCGGCACGCACACTTTCGATCACGTCCGGCGCGTGCTCTTCCATCTCACGGATCAACGTGTCCGCGCGGAACACGAACATCCCAGAGTTCCAGAGATAACCGCCCGTCTTGAGAAAATCCTCGGCCTGCTGCGCATCCGGTTTCTCTCGGAACGCCTTTACGGCACAGACACCCGCCACACCGGGGACCGTCGCACCTACCTCAATATAGCCATAACCCGTCTCGGGACGGGTCGGCTTCATGCCAAACGTGACGACCTTGCCAGCCTCGGCTCCCGCAACCGCCGCCTGCATGGCTTCGCCCAGAGCTTCCGGCTTCGTGATGGCCGCATCCGCCGCCATCAGCCAAAGGACGGCGGAAGGATCGGTCTGGGCGACGATGAGAGCCGCCGCCGCAATCGCAGGGGCAGAATTGCGGCCTACCGGTTCAAGCAGAATCTTGGGAGAATTGATCCCCGCTTCGCGCAACTGCTCCGCAATGAGGAAACGATGCTCCTCGTTGCACACAACGATCGGAGCAGAAAGCGTGACCGTCTTGGCACGCACTGCCGTCTCCTGCAGGAGAGACTGGGCACTCAGCAGAGGCCAGAGCTGCTTTGGGAAACTGGCCCGCGACATAGGCCAGAGCCGTGTGCCGGAGCCTCCCGAAAGGATAACGGGTACGATTGTCGTTTTCGACGACTGTCCTGCCGACAGCCCTGACGCATTCTGATCCGTCATCTTGGCCCCTGCCTTCAATCGCTTTGCTGCCGGAAGCATCCACAGCGATATCGATCAACATGTCACAGGAGAACCCCGGCCACGTTTTGCTGCCATCAGGTTCTGCCCTGCACTCTCAAGCGCTTATATCTCTACCGTAAGCAGAAAACCATCAAGCCGTAACCAAGCGATCAGCCGCGTCGCCGCGCATGTTTGCCGGGAATACAGCCATGGTGACGATCCGTATAATAAATTGCCCGGCCTACCGGAGCCAACAGCCGACCACGCCGCCCAATATCACGCAGGACATGACCATGCGTGGCAATGACAGCCCCGCCGGAAAGGCAGCCCCGCAAAGCGACATGATGACGCGCAGGGCGCTTTGTGACGTGATGAGACGGAGCAGAAGCGTGATGTGTCACAGCCTCTGTCATCGCCCGCGCCTGAGACATAGGGCAGAGAGGCAGCGAAACACACATCAGCACCGCCCCCTTCACGAGAACGGAAGCAACCCTGCGCCGTGGGAGAAGAAGCGGATAAGACTGTGCGGGAAATACATGAGCTCTGAACATGCCGCGACCTGTCCAAAAAGCCCGCGCATCAGGCCGGCAACGTTGCAGGAACCGTTCTCATTGTAATGAGTTGTGAACATACGCACAAGCACGAACGCTCGTAGTCAGGCATCGTCATCCTGCGGAATGGTGCCGTTGACACGCTCACGCAGTTCTTTGCCCGCCTTGAAGAAAGGCACGACCTTTTCTTCCACAGCCACGGTTTCTCCCGTGCGCGGGTTCCGGCCCGCGCGCGCATCGCGCTTCTTGACGGTAAACGCCCCGAATCCACGCAACTCCACCCTGTCACCCCGCGCAAGGGCCGACGTCAGTTCGTCGAAGATCGTATGAACGATCAGTTCGACATCTCTGAGCAAGAGATGAGGATTCGCAGCGGCAATTTCCGCCACAAGTTCGGATCTGGTCATCGCGCCTCCCCATGGGCAGGATCAAGGTTTCCAGATAGAGACTGCGCCGTCAATCGGAACCTGCAATTGTGGCGCAATTCCGGACACATCAAGGCCCAGCCATGACATCACAACATTCCCAAGCCAGCCCAGAATATGATGGCGCACGACAAAACTCTTCGGAGCCTCGCCAATCCTGACAATTTTCGGACTATCACCAAGGCCGACCTTCTTTCCCAGCCAGACCTGCGCATCCCGCGCGCTTCCCACCTCATCGATCAATCCGGCCGCCAGCGCCTGTCGACCGGTGTAAGGACGTCCATCGGCAAGCTGACGGACTTTCTCCACCGGCATATGGCGCCCGTTGGCCACCATCGTCACGAACTGGTCGAACAGGTCATTCACCACGCCTTGAAGCATCACACGGCCTTCCGGCGTGACGGGTTTCGTAAGCGATGGCTGCCCCTTCAGCGGCCCCGACACCAGTTCCTGAACATTCACCCCCAGGCGCCCGAGCAGGCCGGAGAACTCTGGAGCTTCCATCAACACACCGATGGAGCCGGTCAACGTGCTGCGTTCAGCGAAAATGCGAGTGGCGGGCACTGCGATCATATAGCCCGCCGAAGCCCCCATGCCGCCCATCGTCGCCACAACCGGCTTCATCTGCGCGAAATGCTCAACGGCATCGTGCAACTCCTCACCGCCCGTCACAGCGCCGCCGGGACTGTCGATAGCGAGGACAAGCCCTTTCACCGCAGAATCCCGACCGGCCCGATCGAGAGCTTTCGTCCAACGGGAGACGTCCGAACCGATCATGCCACGCACATCGAGCCGGACCAGATGCGGTCCCACGATTTTTCCGGCGGACGACCATCCCTTTCCCGGTGGAACCGACGATGACGCCGCAAACAGAACCGCCACCGCCACGGCAATCACAGCACCGGCGCGCCAACGCCACAGCCGTCGCTTCAACAGCGCACGCCCCATTACGTCATCAGCATCCGGTTCCATGTCGCTCCTGCTTTTCATTCATAGCTTTTCGGCGTCCTGATTACACAAAAGGGTAAGGACGACCTGAATCGTCCTTACCCCTCCGTTCACGGCACTGGAAAACAGACCGTGTATTAGGACTGAGCCTTGCGTCCGCGACGGCGACCGCTTTCCTCACCCTCAGCCGGGCTGCTGGTGGCGCTGATCTTGCGGCCAAGACCGATTTCGCGCGCCAGCGTGGAGCGACGCTCAGCATAGTTGGGCGCCACCATCGGGTAATCGGTGGGAAGACCCCAACGCTCACGATACTGATCGGGCGTCATGCCATAAGCGCTCTGGAGATGCCGCTTGAGCATCTTGAGCTTCTTTCCGTCTTCCAGACACACGATGTAATCGGGGAAAACCGAACGCTTGATCGGCACAGCTGGCTGCGGCTTCTCAGGCTCAGGTGCAACCTGTCCCGCACTTTCCAGCGCCGTATAAACGTCACGGATCAGACTGGGAAGACTCTCGGGAGAAAGCGAATTGTTCGAGACCTGAGCCGAGACAATCTGGGCTGTCAGCTCAAGAAGCGGGGAAATGGGCTTGTTTTCAGACACGACAAACTCCGTTACACTTTGAGCGGATAGCAAAGTAATTAGCGAAAACCTCTGCATCTTCCGCCATAGAGGATGGAATAAGTAATAATCACCTCCATCATCCGACGCAATGCCTTCCATCACTTTGCGGCCAATAATTCATCTTCACACTCTCATGAAATAATGCCCATAAAAGAAAAAAGAAGTGGTCTCATAAGCTGGATCTGTCACCTGACTGACAGGGATGTCGAATAAATCCATTCCCCAAGACACCCTATGTTCTGAAAAACCAGACCAGCCAATATTCACTGTGCGAAAAGCCCATAAAAAAACGGCCGCCCTTGGGCGACCGTTCTTAAGTCATCCTCCAGCCCTTCAGAAGCGCTGTGGATGTCCGTGCTTCAGCACGTTCCGTTCAACGGAACTTCTTCCACAGGAAACCGGCAATTCCGGCAACCACGATGAAGCCGAAAACCTTTTTGAACGAGCAGCAACCCTTTTTCGAAGCGCAGTCGCCCGCACCCTTGCAGCAATCCTTGGCCATAGACCATGTCCTCATGTTCACGACGGATTTCCATACGGAAGGAGCACCATCCGCCATCAGCTCCCCACGACAGGCAACTTAACACGCCCGTCACCCAAGCAACACTACCACGCCATGTGGGTTTGGTAATGGAGCGCCTCTACCGACGCATTTCATCCGCAACCACCCCATCCGCGCGCTCCTTGTGCGCTCCGGTGAACGTCTTTCTCACCCATCCAAGCCACCCCGCACTCCGCTGCCGCAGGCTTTCCATGAACAAGTAGACAACCGGCGTGGAATAGAGTGTCAGCAACTGACTTACGGCCAGACCGCCGACGACGGCAATCCCCAAAGGCCGCCTCAGTTCCGCGCCATAGCCATTACCGATCACCAGCGGCACCGCGCCCAAGGCCGCCGCAAGTGTCGTCATCAGGATCGGACGGAACCGGCGCAGACACGCCTCCCGGATCGCGGCCTCAGGCATCATCCCCCCGTCCCGCTCCGCATGCAGCGCGAAGTCGATCAGCAGGATCGCATTTTTCTTCACCAGCCCCACCAGCAGAATCACACCAATCATCGCGATCAGTGAGAAAGGTTCGCCAGCCACCCATAGAGCCAGCACGGCTCCCACTGCCGCCGAGGGCAACGTGGAAAGAATGGTCAGGGGATGAATCAGGCTTTCATAGAGAATGCCCAGCGTGACGTACATCGTCACCAAGGCCGCCATGAACACCAGCACTTCATTCATCAGCGCCTTGTTGAATTCCGCCGCACGTCCGGTGAAACCGCCCCGCACCGTATCCGGCATGTGGATTACACGCTCTGCCCGTACGATTTCGTCCTCCGCATCCGACAGCCCCTTGCCGTGTGGCAGATTGAAGGAAATGGAACCGGAAACAGCGCCGCTCTCGTGACTGACCTGTAGCGGTGACGGACGATAAGTCAGATCAGCCACCGAAATGAGCGGCACCATCGTTTCGGTCGAAGATGACACAGCCGATCCGTTCGAAGCCCCCGCTCCGCCCGCCAGCCGATTGGCAATCTGGTTACGGAAGGACTGGCGGCTCAGGGCAGCTGTTCGTGAATCCTGCTGATCCGGAACACGCACACGGATCGAGTTCGAGACCGTGCCACCGCCCGCCGTGCCCCCCGCCGTGGACACCCAGAGCGAACGCAGTGTTTCAGGGTTTTCCCGAAACGCCTTCATCGCTTCCATCACCACGTAATAGGTTGTCAGCGGCGTAGAAATGTTCGACGCCGTACGCTGGCCAAACGCATCGAGCAGAGCATTGCCGATCAGTTCCGGCGTGATGAGATACCGCGCCGCCGTGTCGCGACGGATATCCACATGCAGAGCGCGCCCGTGATTACTGATGTCCGAACTCACATCGGTCAGCATGGAATGCCCCCGCAGTTCCTCGGACAGACGGGGCACCCATGTCGCCAGCGCCTCTCCGTCCTCACTGCGAAAGACATAGGTGTAGTTGCCTTTCTTCTGGCGGCCGCCACCACCGTTCACATCACCCGAATTGGAGATCTGTGCGTCCAGCCCCGCAATATGGTCCACACGCCCCTGAATGCGCTTTGCCACATTCTCCGGCGTGTCGCGCCGGGCGTGCTTGTCCGTTAGCGTGGCAAAGGCGGAGGCTTCATTGGCCGCATCATCCCCCGTGAACGCCACGACCGAAGTGACTTCGCGGTCCTTCATCATGGCCGCGATCACCGCCTGCGTCTTCTCCGATACGGTGCGGAACGAACTGGTCTGGTCCATACTGAGATAGCCCGAGACCAGCGCAATATCCTCAGGCGGCAGGATCGTTTTCGACATCAGCATGATGCCGAGAACCGTCAGTCCCACGCTGGCGGGAAGCGAGGCCAGCACCCACCAGCGATGGCGCAACGCATGATCGAGCGAACGAAGATAGATCCTGACCGTACCGTCCAGCGCAGCCTCAATAAGATCAAAGGCCCGGTGCGCCAGACGGACCAGTCCATGTCCCTCGATGGATGAATGTCCATGGTGCACTTCCAAAAGTCGCGCGCACATCATGGGAGTGAGTGACAGAGAAAGGAAAAAGGAAATCGCCACCGCCGTAGTCAATGTCATGGCGAATTCGAAGAAGATCTTTCCCGGAATACCAGAGAGCAGAAGAAGCGGCAGAAACACGGCGATCAGTGAAATAGTGATGGAGAGCACCGTAAAGACGATCTCGCGCGATCCGACCAACGCTGCTTCCAGTCGGCTCATGCCGCCTTCCATATGCCGGGCAATGTTCTCCACCACCACGATGGCGTCATCGACCACGAAACCCGTGGCGATGGTCAACGCCATGAGCGAGAGCGTGTCGAGGGAGAAGCCGAGGAAATGCATCGTGGCCACGGTGCCTGCGAGCGAGACTGGCACCGTCACCGCAGGAATCAGCGTGGAGCGCCACGAACGCAGAAACGCCAGCACCACGATCACGACCAGCACAACCGAGATGATCAGGGTCAGTTCCGTATCCCAGAGGGCCGCGCGGATGGAACGCGACATATCATCGGCCAGAGTCAGCTTCACATCTGCGGGCAAGACCTGCTGCAGGCGCTTCTCATGGTCACGAATGGCATCTGTCAGCGCGATGACATTCGCTCCCGGCTGCGGTCGGATGATGGACACAACCGCGGGATGCCCGTCAAACCACGCGGCTTCGCGCTCGTCCTGCGGTCCGTTTTCCACCTGCGCCACATCGGTCAACCGCACGGGTCGCCCGCTGCGATACCCCACCACCAGATCGCGATATTGCTCGGCTTTGCGGGCCTGATCGTTGGTAGCCAGCATCAGACGCTGCCCAGCTACATCAAGGCTGCCCTTGGGTGTGTTGGCATTAGCCGAAGCCAGTGCCGAACGAATGTCCTCAAAGCCGATGCCGTAATGGAACAGGAGATAAGGATTCATCTCCACCCGCACCGCTGGCTTGGCAGCCCCTTCCGGCTGCACCCATCCCACTCCCGAAATGCCGGCGAGTTGGGGCACCAACCGCGTCTCTGCGAAATCGCGCAGTTCGGTCAAAGGGCGTGTGTCGGACGTCAACACCGCGATCATCACGGGATTGTCGGACGGATTGGCCTTGTAATATTGCGGATTCTCAATGAGCGTGTGCGGCATGTCCTGCCGCGCGGCCTGCAACGCCGCCTGCACGTCTCGTGCCGCTCCATTGATGTCGCGCGCATCATCGAAAAACAGCAGAATAAAGGAAGAGCGGTCCGTGGTGTCGGATGTCATCTGCGTGACACCCGCAATCGCCCCCAACCTGCGCTCCAGCGGTGTGGTGACGGCGCTGGCCATCTGCTGCGGCGAACTGCCCTGCTGAGAGGCGATTACGTAGATCACCGGCACCGAAATGTCAGGCAGATCCGCAACCGGCATAACGCGCCACGACAGCAGGCCCGCGAACACCATGGCGAGCGCGATGAGGGTCGTGGCGACGGGACGGAAGATGAAGAGACGGGAGGGGTTCACTGTCTTTTTTCTCCTTCCCGTTTTCCTGAATCAGACCCTCTCATGCCCTTCCGTTCTTCGGCACCGATCAAGGCGCGATATAATACCGGAACAAGATTGTGGGGAGCATTTGATGCACCGAAAACAGCAGGATCGCTATTGCGGGCAGCATATTCCCGATGACTTGCCCTCTCTTTTCCGTATCCGTCAGAGCGTAAGCCAGAAAAAGCGCTGGAATCAGGAGATACCGTCCCTGCACACCAACAATGATCGGGGAACCCGCAGGCGTCCATGACAACAGAAGGGCGAGAAAAGTCAGCAGCAAGGCACCGACCATCATGATCACCAGCACTCCCTGCTCCATGATCCTTTGCCGCAGGAATTTCCGTGGCAGTGCAAGCGCAAAGGCCACCACAAGCAGGATACCCAGCACCTTGTAAGCATGCGCTGACAACGGCGTGTCCAGCCACCCGAGATCTCCCACAAAGGAAACGAAATAGAAGTTGCGGGTACTGGAATCGCACAATGTCCTGATCACATAACCGGCGACAACACCGGGATGCAGAACGTAGTTGAGCAACCGATGATCCGTAGAAATATGACCATAAGTTTCAGAATAGGCCGTCGTCTTCATGGCGACCATCGTCCAGGCAACCGACAGGATCGTCGCAAGTACGGCGGCAGGTAAGAGGTTACGACGCCGAAGTGAAAACCATGCGACGAAAGGCAGAAGGAGCATCGGCAGGGCATGAGTGCGGCACGTACATACCAACACCAGACTGATGCACATGATCCAGAAAAGCCGGGGAGACGCAGCCTCCTTCTCCCGCATAATCCGCATGAAAGCTGACAGCGCCAGAAGAGTCACAGCAGTGGCCATGCCATCCAGACTGGCGGATGAAGACTGGAACAATGTCATCGGCATGGCCAGCAGCGCGAGAACAAGGCCGTTCGGTGTGTAAAGCGCAAAAGCTGACAGTGTAATCATGATGACTGAAACCGTGGCCAGTCCACGCGCCAGTCGGTACGATTTGTCGATCGAAAGATCGAGAGCACGCCCTGTCCATAATCCTACCGCTTGCGGCAGATAGATCAATGGAAAGTAATAGCCTGTACCGGCGGCAACACTGAAAACATTCTGATGCGACCAGCGAAAACTCTCAAAAGTAGCAATATCACGCTGCGTCAGTCGCAAATCCGGCCGCTGATTCCATTGCTTGGAAAAGACCATATAATCCGAAAGTCCGCTGTCGATCGGGCCACCTGAAAGATTTCCCTGCGGATGTTCAAGGAGAATGACGCCCTGTGTCAGAAACCACGCCCGTTTCACATGCTCAGGCTCATCGGGGGACTGCATGGGAGGCAGGATTTCCGTGAGCACGAAACAGAAAAAACCGAGAAAGATATAAAAAAGGAGTGTAAAGCGTCGCGCTTCCGGCATCCTCCACCCCACTGCCGTCACGCTTTTCCTCCCAACGAAACCACAATTCCCGCGATAATCAGTCCGACACCGAGCATGTATTGTCGGTTAAAGCTCTCGTGCAAAAAGAAATGGCTCAGAACAGGCACAATGACGAAAGCCAGCGCCATGAAGGGGTAAACGCGCCCCAACTCCGCGCGCTGCAACACCCAGACCCAGCCAATAGTGGTGATGCCATAGAGCGCGAGCGCCGCCGTCAGAACCGCCAGACTTGGCACATCGAACATTGTGCCGGCTTTTTTCAGACCGGAAGCACTGATCTTGAAAAGGATCTGTCCTATCGCGATGCCGCATACGCACAGAATGGACCAGAAAATATCCATCAGACGTCGCTCACTTTACGTCTCGCGTTGACACCGTAAGCATCCAGAACCCGCCATAACGGTAGGCCAGTGCGCTTTCCTGGCTCCGAGAGAATATCATAGGAAAGAAACGCCAGAATGAACTGCGTCCCAAGAATGATCGGCAATCCTGCCAGCATCACTGTTCCCGCCGACGCATACACGCCCGCATGAAGACTGTGCAGCCAGTGAATGCCACCAATGATCGTCCCTCCCAGAACCAGTAAAATGCCCAGCGGCAGTTCTAAGGACGCCAGCGACATATCTCGCAAATAATAGCTGTAGAAGAGACGCTTGCAGAAATTGACCAGATGCTTGCGCAGGAACTCGGGCGCTACCTTGCCAATCTTGAGATTGCTCACCTCATCACCATATTGCGCCGCCATCGGCACATCCAGCACGGTCGCCTTGAGAATGTTGAGGCGAAACAGCATGTCGGTTTCAAAGAAATAACGACGACTGATGCGCTCCATGGGCAGAAGAGCAGCCACGTCGCGATGAATGGCCGTGTACCCATTCGTGGGATCGAACAGGCTCCAGTAACCGGAGGAAATCTTGGTCATGAAGGAGAGGACCGCGTTCCCGAAAAGCCGCATCCCCGGCATGGATGATAGCCCCTCCAGATTGAAGAACCGATTGCCTTTTGTGTAATCGGCATGTCCCGTGAGGATCGGGGCCACAAACTCCGGCACGAGAGCAGGGTCCATCTGACCGTCGCCGTCGATCTTCACAATGACATCCACATCGTCGCGGATCGCGGCGCGGTAGCCTGTCATCACCGCTCCACCGACACCCTGATTGTGCTCATGTCGCACCACCGTCACACGGGCATCGGCGCAGGAGCGCTCCACCAGATCACCGGAACGGTCTGGACAGCAATCATCCACCACGTAAATTTTCTGCACTTCCGGGCCAATACGGGAGATGACATCTAGAATGTGAGCGGTGACCTTGTAGGAAGGAATCACCACTCCCACAGACATCGTTTCAGTCATCTCTTCCGCCGTCTCCCTGCCGTGCGCTCCTGTAACCGTGACCTATGGCAATGTGAAGCCCGAACATCACCGACGCTCCACCCTTCGGCTCACCGGGCGGGCGCCGTCTCGGAATAATCCTGCGGCACCACGAACAGCGTGTCGGGCTGCGGCACACGCTCAACCGACACCGCCTGCACCATGGTGCGCCCACCCTGCACCATCCTCACCAGAATGCCGTCCGCCGTGTAGCATGCATCTCCGGGATGACCGTCCTGATCCACAGTGCGCCAGACCGTACAGAACTGGCCTGCCACCGTATCCGTGCCCATTCTCGCGAACGACCCAGCAGCCACCTGTCCCGGCGGAGTCAGAGCCGTTCCGGGCGCGGGCATGGTGCTGCGACGATGAGAAAGCGTGTCCACCACCGTCAGCGTGCGGTCCTTCCACGATGTAATCATATACACCGCCGATCCGGCCGGATCGATGCGCTGACGCAACGTCGCGACCTGCCAGTGCATGTCCTGACGGACAGGCGCACCTCCTCCCGGAGTGGCCAGTTCATACGTCACGGCCACATCAACCGACGGCGTGACATAGGGGCCTGTGGCCTCGTCCGCCTGCGCCGCGAGAGAGGCCATCAGGCCCAGAGCCAGTATTCCACTATTACGCAGAAAATGGCGTCTTTCCCTTCTCATCATGGTGCGGAAGACGCCCCCGGCGAGCCGACATCGGCCTCCGATTCCTTGGGCAGATCCGATGTATCAGGGGTCGTTTCATGCGGCGTCTGAATCAGCGGTTCCTCGCCCTTTGCCGGAGAAGACGGTGTCGCAATCTTCGGCGTAGCCGGAGCCGCCGTGCCTCCCGCTTTGGCCGAGCGTTGCGTCACTTCCTGATACCCCGCAGGCGGCTCGAACTCGGATGCGGCGATGGGGTGATAATCGACCGTAACCGCAGACAGCTTGCCCTTCGCGCCGTCGGCATCGACGCCTTCCTCCGCCAGCACCAGCCCATCCGCGGTGACACATGCCGTCGCCTGTCCGTGCGCGGTCGTCACATCCCACAACGTACAGCTCACACCGGCAATGTTGCGCTCTCCCTTGCGCTGGAACTGCATGGAGACATCGAGGAGGAACGGATTGCGCACGGTCCCCCGCCGCACCAGATGGCTGTACACATGCTGCCGGTGCAAAACGATGGTGACAGCCTGATTGGTGCGATCGAGAATGGTGGACGCCGCGCCATCGGGCGAGTCCACCCGCATGCGCGCCCCCTCCGTCGTGAACCACACCTTCACGCGTTGGCTTTCAGGCGCCCCGTCCGGCTGGACATCGTACGTCACGACCGCATCGCGCAGAGGCATCAACGGCGGATGTTCGGACGCGGCAACGGCACTTCCCGACGCCGACAGGCTAGCCAGCAGCGTTGCAGCGGCAAGTCCGCGCCTCCACGAAACGGTTGCGATCATTGGCGACGTCCTTTCCAGTCGGGCTCCACAAGCATGCGCTCACGAAAATGAAACCACCCCATAACACCCGCGCCGTCAACAGCCCCTTGACGCCGTTTCCTCCCGCATGCGCCGAATTTCGTCACAAAGTTCCGCCTCTACAATTCCTGTCCACCGCGGATCGACGCGAACAGCACGCGCCAGCGCCTCCTTGTAGCGAAAGGCCGGGATCTCGATCCCCCCGAACTGCGCCAGATGTGCCGTGCCGAACTGCGTGTCCAACAGTTCGAACCCACACAGACGCAGACGCGCCACGAGATGCACCAGCGCCACCTTGGAGGCGTCCGTCGCCCGGCTGAACATGCTTTCACCGAAAAAGGCTGCGCCCAGCGCCACTCCATATAGGCCACCCACCATGCGCCCCTCACTCCACGCCTCGACGCTGTGCGCGAAGCCCTCCCGGTGCAGGGCACAGAACAGACGCACGATGGTCTCGCTGATCCATGTCGTCTCCCGCCCCGGCGCCGGGGCCGCGCAGGCCCGCATCGTGCCTTCGAAATCACGATCCACGACAACCTCGAACCGGTCACTCAGCGCCGTGCGGGCCAGCCGTTTCGACAGATGGAAACGATGCAGCGGCATGACACCGCGCGGATCCGGGTCATACCAGTCCAGCTGATCTGGACGGTCATCGCTCGCCATTGGGAAAAGACCGATGGAATAGGCCCGTAACATCAACTCCGGCGTCAGTTCGATTTCCCCGCTCATCTCACGCCCATCTGTTCTGCTCTTCGTCGCCCCATCATACGCGCCGCAGCCAGCCCTGCGAACACATGTCGCAACCTCTTCCCCGATCGGCTGTTTCCCTTTTACGTAAAAGTCACACGCTTGCATGCAGCGCTGATCGCCCCGCATCATCGGGGCACGCGCCCCCATTCAGGAGATTAACATGGCCGCCCGCCCTCACATCGTTCGCAGTGTCCGACTCCCAGAGGCGGTCGAGGCCCGTATCGCATCAGAATTCGACGCTCCGCCACCACCAGACAAGCCGTTGGATACTGATACCCTCTTCCGTCTCGCGGAAGAGACGCACGCCGAGGCCATGCTGGTGACGCACCACGCCGCCATCAACGCCGAAGCAGCGCAGCGCATCCCTTCCTCGGTCAAGCTGGTGGCTACTGTCAGCGTCGGTCTCGATCATCTCGATGTCGCCGCCATCACCGCGCGCGGCATTGCGGTGAGCAACACCCCCGACGTGCTGACGGACTGCAACGCTGATCTTGCCATGCTGCTGATCCTTGCCGCCTCCCGCCGGGCCGCCGAATACACAGCACTCGTGCGCGCGGGCTGGGGACGCGATCTGGGCATGGACGAGATGCTCGGCCAGCGCGTGAGCGGTAAGACGCTGGGTATCGTGGGCATGGGCCGCATCGGTCAGGCCGTGGCGCGACGGGCACGCGGCTTTGGCATGACGGTGCTCTACAACAATCGCCGCCGTCTTTCACCCGAGAAGGAAGAAGGCGCGACATGGGTGGAGCATCTCGATGACATGCTGCCACGATGTCAGATCATCAGCCTGCACCTGCCCGGCAGCGATGACACGGACGGCATGGTCGATGCAGCCTTTCTGGCGAAGCTTCCGAAAGGCGCGATCTTCGTCAACGCTGCCCGTGGACGGCTGGTGAACGAGGACGCGCTGATCGACGCCCTGCGCAGCGGGCATCTTGCGGGCGCCGGGCTGGATGTCTGCCGCAACGAACCTCACCCCGATCCACGTCTTCTGGAATTGCCCAACCTGTTCATGACACCGCATGTGGGCAGCGCCACGGTGGAGACCCGTACCGATATGGGGATGCTCGCGCTCGATAACGTGGCGGCCGTGGCGGCAGGCAAACCACCTGTCACTCCTGTCACGGCCTGACGGCATCAGCCCCGGCTTTTGCATTGGAGCCGGGGCTATAGAAACACAGCCATCTGTTCAGGCCGCGTTGCTGGGATGTTCCTCATCGAAGAACCCATCCACGCAATATGGCCCCGCCGCATGAACGTGTAGCATCAGCATGGCCGAAGAGTCAGGACGCAGACGCGGCAAAGGCAGCATTGCGCGTCCTTTCGTCCAGCGCATCGGGACGGCCTCACGCACACCCCATCCCTCAATGTCCTGTGTCAGATGATCCTTGAGAACGCGGACATCATGAGCGTCATCGAGAGTGATCTGTCCGATCAGCACGCCAAGATCCCGGCGGTCATCCACAAACGGACCGATGGCATCGCATGGACGCGCCGTCCGCGAGACGATGCACACATGCGTAAGTCCACCCAGAAGATGGAAAGCAAAACGCCCCTCCGACAAGCGTGTCGGCAGCAGTTTCCGACCATCCGAGGTCAGAAGATACAGATCGGGATCGTGCATGACAGGAGCGGAAGGTGTCGCCATGAACCCCATCGACACCGCGCGTTCCGCAATCTGGCGATACAGTGGCTCGACCACTTCACGCGCCACGCACAGTTCCGTAGCCGCATCCTTTTCCCAGTTGCGGACAGCACCGTTAAAAGCCGCGATCACACCACCTTGTCCCAGCGGACGGAAATGACGACGGTTACCTGTGTCCAGATAGCTTTCCGTCAGAATCCCGTTGGCGCGGATAACCGCATGATCCCGCGTTTCGATATGATAACAGGTGTAGGAACGGATATTCCGATCGTAGGCAATGCTCGCACCGTTGACCAGCATCCGTGCAGGCACGAACTTTCCTGAAAAAAACAGGCAATGTTCTGGCGTCACTAGAAGATCGACAGACGGCGCGCCATCGGTCAGCGCACCGGCGCGAATACGCACCGGGCATCCTGCCAGATCGGGAGCAATGCCCCGCGCCACACGCACATCCTGCCGCCCCACCCAGACGATGTCCTTCATCTCGCCCGGCACGCCGTCGAATGTTGGAACCTTCATTCCCGGACGAAGGTTTTCCACAGCGACATCGCCGTTTTCCGTAGCGATGAGACTGCCGGGCAAAAAGCAGACGACGGCGGAGAGCAGCAGTGAGCCGTCACAGTCCTCGGAAAGAGCGAAACCGCTCACGTCCGCCGCGAGAGTGACCGTCAATGTGTAGCTAAGGCTGCCAGCGGTGACGGTCACATCCGAACCCGAAACCGCTACTATAGTGTCAGGATCGTAGGCCAGTGCTGCGAAATCGATGTAGTCACTGGCATCAAAGTTCACGACCGCAGCGGCGAAGGAGGTGGGCTCTTCCAGAACCAGTGTTCCAGACGATGTGAAGGCCACCGTGGAGCTGTCATCGAGACCGCCTTCAAGCGTGAGCACCGCCCCCGTATTCAGGCCGATCAGATCGTACGACTGATCGCCCGACAGGGTCCAGCTTCCCGTCACGCTCATGCGCTGGAAATTGTCCGCGCCCTCGAATGTGCCCTGCCCGATCAGGTTGACGGTGTTCGTGCCGCCACCGCCATCGACGGTTCCCGAAATGACCGAGCCTGTCAGGATGTTGAGGGTATCGTCTCCATCGCCCAGCGCGATGGCGGCTGTCGTGCCCGCAATCGTACCCGCGTTGGTGATCGTATCCCCAAACGTGTCCGTGATGTGGATGCCGTAGCCATCCAGCCCGGCAATAACACCATAGTTCACAACTGTTGTGGCATACGGCGCATCGCCCTGACTGCTGTCATCCACAAGAATGGCGTTGTTGGCGCCACTGATGACCGCGCCCTTTTCATTGACGATCACACCGCCGCCGATGGACACGCCCTCACTGGTGTTGGGATACCCGTCCGAACCGTTGCCAGCAGCCCCCGTGCCCTGAATAACGCCGTAGTTTACCACGCTGGCATAGCCGTCGATGTCCACGCCATCGCCGTCACCGGTGCCCGATCCGTCATACGCGCCCGTGATCGTGCCGAAATTCAGCACGGAGCCGTTGCCGTCCGACCCCACGCCCGAGCCATCCCGTCCAAGAATGTGTCCATCAGGACCATTGAGGACCGTCAGGTCCGCGCTGCTGGTGATGGCGTGACGCGCACCGGAAATGGCGCCGTCATTGAGCACCGTGCCGCTGTAATCCTGAAAATCGATGCCGTCGTTCTTGGTCGCACCGTTTTCACCACCGGCATAGATAACGCCAAGATTTGCGACGATGGCATTGTTGCCGGGACGCACCGCATCGGCATCCGTCGAGGTGATGACACCATCGCTGAGATTGGCGATCAACGTGGCCTTGTTGGTCGCAACCGAGTTGAAATCGATGGCCTGTCCATCGGTCGTGGACGTGATGGTCCCGTCATTGACCAACGCCAGCACACCATCGGGTAGGTCGCTGTCGATACGGATGCCGTCATCGCTGCCGCTGATGGTGCCGAGATTGACAATCCCCAGCAGCGCATCGCTGGCCGCCGTGCCTGATGTGTCGATGCCGCGCTTGGAATCAGATGCAAGAGTTCCGGTGTTGAGGATGCCCAGCTTTCCGACATCATCCAGATCGACCGTCACCGTCGCCTTTGACGTCTCCACGTCGTCACCATTCATATAGATCTGGTCTGTGTCCAACGTGATCGGCTGGCTGCTGCTCATCGGCAAATATCCCGGAATTGACGACCAAGGTCATGATTTCGGGGCATCGTTAGGCTATTTTGAGCGACGCATTCGTGACGTTTCAGTTAAAACAGAACCAAATCAAAACGATATTAACTGCTTTTTCACATCCACCCCACACAGGACCGAATTTCATGCAGATCCGCCCTGCTCACGCCAACGACCAGCCCGCTCTGTGGGCCATCCTCGGCCCCATCATCCGCGCAGGCGACACCTACGCACTCGATCGAGACATGGAGCAGGACGAGGCGCTGGCTTACTGGCTCGGGTCGGACAAGGAGACCTTCGTGGCGCATGACGATTCGGGCGCTCTTCTTGGCACCTATTATCTGCGCCCCAATCAGGCGGGCGGCGGACGGCATGTCTGCAACTGCGGCTACATGACCCATGTCAGCGCACGCGGCCGTGGCATCGGACAACAGATGGCGCTGCACTCCCTCGCCCACGCGCATATGCGGGGCTACCGCGCCATGCAGTTCAACTTCGTCATCAGCACAAATGAAAACGCGATCCGACTATGGCAGCAGTTCGGCTTCCACACGGTGGGGCGCCTGCCGGACGCCTTCGATCATCCGCTGCATGGCCCGGTCGATGCGCTGGTGATGTATCGCGCGCTGAACGGCACGCTGCCTGTACACTGACACTGCCTCAGTGGGACGTTGCGGTGTGTTCCTCCGCCGCACCCCCGAAGCCCATACCCATGCCGCCACCGCCACCCATTCCTCCGGCACCTCCACCGGCTCCGCCACCACGATTGCCCTTGCCGCCTTCTTTCTTGTCCTTGTTTGCACCGCCTCCCGTCGTCGGGCGTGTCGGCCCCTGGTCGGGGATCAGCACATCGGAAGGCACCGCCTCGAGGTCGAGCGCCTTGCGGATGAAATCGCGCAGCGCCACAACCAGTTCACGTGTGTGAACAGGTCGTCCGGCTGTCAGATCGCAGGCGGCTTTCGCAGCCAGTCGCACCTGTTCCTCCGTGCCCAGCAAAATAATGTCCGATAACGCCCCCTCCACTGCATCGCGGATACGCCGCGCCCGCTCGAAGCTGGAGGGCAGGTCTTCGGGAAGAGATGTGCCGTTTTCCTGCGCCTGCTGACGCAGATCCCGCAGATGCGTAGGGTCCACCAACAGATCTCCGGTGAAAGACCCGCCCAATGTCCGATACGCCCCCATCAGGGTGCTCAACCGTTCATTGATCTGACGATTGAGACGCTCGCGTCGCTGCTGGACCGTCAGCATCACCATGAGCCGCAACCCCACACCGAGCAACGTAACCAGCACGAGGCCCAGCAAAGTCACAACCAGACCGTGCAGGGAACTGAAATCTATGCCGCGCATTTTTCTCCTTTCCCGAGTTCAAGAACCGGGCTGGATGGATGGGTCGTGAAATTGGCACATCTGCGTCGCTCCGTTTTTCGTTAATTCACTCTCCCGTTACCGGAAGCGCCCGGAGATTGGGTCCGGCCAACCGGCTGATGGAGCAGAGGCGGAGTGAGCAGACAGCATTTCCGACGACTGGGGAAGCAGGGCGCCGTGTCTCTGGGCCTGACTGTTGTCGCACTGGCCTGCACCGACCGCCCCGCACACGCCGATAACAGCGCCGCCGAGATCGCCCAGCTTCGCAGCATGGTGCTGCAGTTGCAGGCGCAGGTCCATGAACTCCAGAAGAATCAACATCCGGCGCACGTCGAACCCCGGCGCACCACACGCTCCGCGCAGGCACCCGAACGCACACGGCGCAATGTGCAGTCTGCCTCAGCCATGCCCGTCTCGCCCGACGTAACGCCTGTTCTGCCCGTCTCCGTCGTTCCCAAGACGGAAGCGCTGAGCGGCCCGATGCTAATCGACGGCAAGCCAGTCCCTCCGCTTTCGACAGATGCTGTTCCCGATGGGGTGGCGCTGGAGATGCCGCAGGCGGTCAAGAGCATCAACCTGTCCTCATCCAGCCCCACCGCGCTGACCCAGACCGAAGTGGACAGCCTGCCGCCCATCTTCAAAATCGGCTCGGTCTCAGTGCGCCTTGGCGGCTTCGTGGACATGTCCAACATCTACCGCGACAAGAATCTGACGGCCGGCCCCGCCACACCATGGGGTTCGTTCCCCTATTCCGGCAATCCCAATGCCCATGCTTCGGAATACCGTCCCACCGCCCAGCTCAGCCGCTTCAGCCTGCTGCTCGAAGGCAAGCCCGCCAAAGGCGTGAAGGTTGAGGCCTATGTGGAAGCCGATTTCGGCGGATCAGGCAGCAATTCCAACGCCGTGCAGACCAACAGCTACGTGCCACGGATGCGACAGGCCTATCTCGCCGCCGATGACAGCGATCTCGGGCTGCACTTCCTGGCCGGACAGGCATGGAGCCTGACGACAGGCTACGCCAACACCCTTCTGCGCCGGCATGAACAGTTGCCTCCCGTGGTGGACAGCAACCTCATTCCCGGCGTGACCTTCACGCGCGTGCCGCAGGTCCGTTTCATCAAGGACTTCAACCGCAAATGGTGGCTCGGCCTGTCGGTGGAGACACCGCAGGCGACGCTGGGCTTCGATGATTCCACGCTGGTCTCGGGGGATTCCATTCCCGCTGCCGCCGGCCACACTACCGGCCCGCATGTGGTGTACAACAGCACCGGCTCGGGCATGCTAGATCCGGAAGCCCATTACAGCATGGACGTTGCCCCGGACATCGTCCTCAAAGGCGCGGTCGATACTTCTGCCGGTCATTACGAGGTCTATGGACTGGCCCGCTGGTTCCGCACCGTGGTCATCAACGGCAACGGCGTGGGCGGTCGCGCCCATTCGCGCGTGGCGTTCGGCGGTGGTGTAGGCGGCTCGATGGCCGTGCCCCTGCTGCGCGACAAGATACAGCTCGTGGGCAACGTGCTGGCGGGCAAGGGCGTGGGGCGCTACGGTCCGAGCCAGCTTCCTGACATGACCTTCCGCAGCAATGGCGCGCCGGCTCCGCTGAAGGAGATCATCGGCTCGCTTGGCCTGATCGGGCATCCCTCGAGCAACCTCCTGCTCTACACCTATGGCGGCGTGGAAGCGGCGCATCGCTCCGTCTATGAAGGCGCGGACGGCAATTATTACGGCTACGGCTCCCCCACGACCAATCTCGCGGGCTGCGCCATCATGCTCGGCACCTGCAATGCCGAGACACAGGCGCTCGCCTCCTTCACCATGGGCGGCTGGTGGCATCTTCTCGACGGACGCTACGGCAGCGTGATGGCGGGACTGCAATACACCTACGTCCGGAAATTCGCCTTCAAAGGCATAGACGACCACGGCGCCACCACGCGCCCGACCGCCAATGGCAACACGGTGTTCGTGACGTTCCGTTATTACCCGTTCCAGAACTGACGCACGCTTGTGCAGGACGTGCGACGCCGCTCATACTGAGGCGAGCCACACCCGCATGAGACAGGATCAGCCCGATGCATATGCTCTACGCCTGTATGGCCGCTCTCGTGGTCTGGGCCATCGTTCCGCTTGTAGCGCCGCATTACGCGCCAATGGCGGCAACCCTGTTCGTGATCTATCTGCTGGTCGGCCTGTTCGCGGCGTGGATCGCGACCCGGGAAGAGGCGTGATCCCTTCCCAAGCCGAAAGACTTCAGTCTTCGCCCGTCGCGCGGGCCACGGCCTGATCGCGCAGGGCCACAGCGGTATCGCGCACGACCGGTCCATGCTGGCGCTCCAGCCGACGGATGGTGAAGTGCGCGCGGGCCAGCGCCTGATAATGCGCAAGGAACGCCGCATTCAGCGAAGCCCCGCAGAGCGCCCCCGCCACGGGCATAAGCTGGAGCGAGACCTTATGGCCCAGCGCCAGCCCGTAATGGGACGCGACCTCCGAGATCAGCATCACCACCGGGCGCCCCCTCAGCACCGTGCGGGCGGAGAAATAACCCAGTTCGCTCTCGCGTCCCTCTCCAATGTTGGGGAAGGCCCGCAGCGCGAAGACTTCCAGACAGGCCCGACGCGCCTCTGGATCCGACAGATCCTCGCCTTCTTCACGAGCGATCCGCGCAATCTCGCGCATGATGGTCAAGGTGGTGAAGCCGATATCCGGCGCAAGCCCTGCCACACCTGTAAACCCGCCCACCACACCGGAGACGGCCACGGCGGCCTGCAGGGCGCGGTCACGCACCGATTTGCCATCTGTGGGGATATCCTCAGGCGCACGCAGGTTTGCCGCCGGACCCGACATTCCCAACAGAGCGACATCGAAGGCGCGAGAAATCGCGGTCTCGGCAATGCCTTTGAGCTTCTCCTGAATCCGCGGCGTCATGCCCAGCCCCTGCAGACCAAGCCGCGCGGCGTGGCCTACGGCGCCGCCCATGAGATCGGCCATGCGCACCAGAACACCGCGCCCGGTCTCCACCTGCTCCAGCGCCCGCTCAAGCTCCAGGATCTGCCCGTCCGTGAGTGCCATTGGAGCAAGCTGGCTTCCCGTGCTTCCCGTCATCTGCCCTCGTCCCGTTGTGTTCGATGCATCCATCATAGCGCAAGCGCCCAAGATCGCGCAGGGTTGCGGAAACATTCGTTGACCGCAAGCGTCATACGTCGGACTCTGGTCCGCTCTTTTGTCACGGAACCTTGTGCCATGCCCGCATCCTCTCCCGCCACCCGGCGCTCCGTCGCTTTACCGGCCCGCATGACGGGCGGGTTACTGGCATTGGTGGCCAGCATGACGCTTCTCCCAGACAATGCCGTTCTGGCCGCGCCACGCCATGCGGCCCACAAAGCGCCGATAACCACCGACACCACACTCCCTTC
The DNA here is from genome assembly GCF_019083805.1 of Acetobacter estunensis. Taxonomy (GTDB): domain Bacteria; phylum Pseudomonadota; class Alphaproteobacteria; order Acetobacterales; family Acetobacteraceae; genus Acetobacter; species Acetobacter estunensis_A. The sequence goes on along the minus strand of NZ_JAHRDV010000006.1, from coordinate 22,297 downwards.
CCCACAGACCGAGACGCATCCCCGTTCGTTGGAATCGCAGGAGGGCGCGCAGCCGCTGCCTGATGGCTACACACCGGTCGAGGATTTCGACGAGACGCTGAGCGCGCGCTACCCGCTGTCCATCCGCGAGACGCCGCACGGCTCTCCCCTGCCTTCCATCGAAGCGCAGCAGATTCCCCGCGATGCCAATAACGGCGCGACGCAGTTCAATTTCTTCGGCGTTCCCACGCGCTTCATCGCGCCCGTGGCCGCTCCGTACAACTCTTCCTTCACCTATCATACGTATGCCGGACAATCAGGACGGGGGCAGGATGCTGTCGGGGGCGCCAGCGCAGCCGGTGAACCTTGAGGGTCTGAGAGCCTGACCGTCTGGATTCGATAAAACCATTTTCATCGTCGCGGCCTTGGTCGCGTCTCGCACAGACAACAGGCATTAGACGTTTTCATGACCGATACTGACGCCGCCGTTGCCGATGCCCCGGCTTGCGCCCCGATCGCCTCCTCTTCCGCGCAGGCGGCCAACAGCCCGCCCTCGGACGACCCCAAACCCGGCAGGGGCGCCTTCGTCGAGCCCGCAGCCCTGCCCACGCAGGAGGGCCCCGGCGGCCTGCGCTACGATTTCAATCTCGGCTGCCGGGTCCAGCTTCCCGAAGGAAAATGGACCATCCGCCTGACCGATCTCGACACCGGCAACACCCTGTTCGAGACCACGGCTGGCAAGGCCACCGTCAACAGCGCCAAGCGATTCTACGTCCGCTTCGGGATCGAGGTGAAGGACGCCACCGGCACCGTCTTCGCCCACGAGTTCGACTGCCGCGACCGCGATGTGCTGGTGCAACTCCCCGTCGGTACGCTGGGCGACACGCTGGGCTGGTTTCCCTACGTCGCGCGGCTGGCCGACACGCGCGGCTGCCGCGTCACCTGCTCGATGGCCGCCTCCATCATCCCGCTGTTTCGCGACACCTACCCACACATCCACTTCGTCACACCCGAGGAACTCGAAGGCAGCGACCGGCTCAAGACCTTCTACGCCACCTACACGCTGGGTCTGTTTTTCGACGACAAGACCAATATCTGGCAGCCCTGCGACTTCCGGCTGGTCGGTCTGCACCGCACGGCGGGCTACATTCTGGGCGTGGACCCGACGGAGCAGCCGCCCGATCTGGCCCCCGACGAGGATCCCACGCCCCCTATCGACGAGCCCTATGTCTGCATCGCCGCGCAGAGCAGTTCACAGTGCAAATACTGGAACAACCCCGATGGCTGGCGGCAGCTCGTGCAATTCCTGCGCGAGAGCGGCTACCGCGTGATCTGCATCGACCAGAAGCCCGTGCATGGCAGCGGCATCGTCTGGAACCATATCCCCTACGGCGCGGAAGACCAGACGGGCAACCGGTCTCTGGCCGAGCGGGTGCGCTGGCTGCGCCACGCGGCGTTCTTTGTCGGTCTATCGAGCGGTCTGTCCTGGCTGGCTTGGGCCGCACGCTGCAAGGTAGTGATGATTTCGGGCTTCACCCACCCGGTGAACGAATTTCACACGCCTTGGCGCATCATCAACTGGCACGCCTGCAACTCATGCTGGCACGACCCTACGCTACGCTTCGACCATAAGGATTTTCTGTGGTGTCCGCGTCATGCTGGAACGCCGCGTCAGTTCGAATGTACGCGCCTCATCACGCTTGAACATGTCCAGCGCGTGATCCGCACCATTCCCGGCTTCCCTGCGGCAAAACCGCCCGCACCCGCGAAAAGCACCGGACGAAAACGAAAATAAAGCGGGATCAAAGCCCCCCAAAAAGCCGACCAGCATAAAGGCTGATCGGCTTTCGGTGACTTGCCCAGTTTCAGACGGAAAAACCGCCTGCCAGTTGGCTCAGAACGGGATTTCGTCATCCAGATCGTTGTTCGGCGCATCCCACCCTCCGGGTGATGCCGGCCCCGTGCCGCCACGCGCGCCACCTCCACCACCGCCTTGACGGGGAGCCGCAGGCGCACCGTATCCGCCGCCCATCGAGCCACCACCATAACTACCGCCGCCGTCTTCCCCTTCACCGGAGCCACGGCCATCGAGCAGCACAAGTTCACCACGGAAACGGTCCAGCACAACCTCCGTCGTGTAACGCTCCTGCCCGGACTGGTCGGTCCATTTGCGGGTCTGGAGCGTGCCTTCGAGATAGACCTTGCGACCCTTGCGCAGGAAGCGCTCCGCAACATCCGCCAGACGGTCGTTGAACACCACGACACGATGCCATTCCGTGCGCTCGCGGCGCTCACCGCTTGCGCGATCATTCCACGTCTCGCTCGTCGCCACGGAGAGACTGACAATCTTCTGGCCGCTCTGGCTGGTGCGCACTTCCGGATCGCGCCCCAGATTGCCGACCAGAATAACCTTGTTGACGCTGCCTGCCATGGCGCTTCCCCGTTCCTCGTGCGTTCTCGATCCTTGCGTGTAGTGCAAAATCGGGGGAACGTCACGTGCCATGCCGTAGCCATTGAACTGTTACGCGCCCCAACCATTATGACGGCATGATTTCCTTGTCGTTCATCATCACTCCGCCATAGTCCTGTTACGTGTTCGTCGTCATGCCACTCTTGGCATTCACTCCAGCACAGAGGCTCATGCCCCCCGTGTCCCTTGTCCCGCGCCCACCTCGGCCCCCTGCAACCGCAGCCGCCGTAATCTCTCCAGATCAACTCGAAGTGGCAGCGCGTGCTTATTACGCCTATTGCGAAGGGGACTGGGACACTCTCGACCCCAAGGCCAAAGCTCTCTATCGCACGCGAATGCAACTGGCTCTCACCGCGTTTGTGGACCACGCTTGGCGTCCCATCGCGACCGCGCCCCTCAACGGAACGGCTGTCTTTCTTTTCCTGCGTATAAAAGGGCGTGGCGATTATCTGTGGCTGGACCGGTGGGATCCGCAGCTACGCTCCTGGGTCGAGGCTCCGCATGCGAAACCAACGCACTGGACCCCGCTCATGCCGCCGCCTCTTGTCTGAGGCGCTGTGAATTTAGAGAGCGAACGGTTCCTTGGAACCTGAACCGCCAGTTTCCGGATCGTCGGTGACACTCAGAGAACGGATAAGTTCCAGCACGCGCTTGCGCACCTTTTCACCCGGAATGCGGTAATAAGCCCGCACCAGATCCTGCGTTTCGCGCCGCGACAAAAGACCGACATCGACTGGTGACGAACTGAAAGCCGACGTGGACGGTGGCCCACCAAAGCTCTGCTGCGCTTCAGCAAAACCGGTAACAGGGGATGCCTCGGCGGACTCCTGCCCGTCCTCCCGCATCATATCGTCATAGAAAAAGCCTATGGGCACATCGAGAACACGGGCAATGTCGAACAGGCGTGAGGCACTGACCCGGTTCGTGCCGCGTTCGTATTTCTGGACCTGCTGAAAGGTCAGGCCGATCGCCTCTCCCAGCTTTTCCTGCGAGAGTCCGAGCATCGTGCGGCGCAACCGAATACGGGCTCCCACATGGGCATCGATATTGCCGCTTCGCGATTCCCCGTCACTCATCGCTACCTCCGTTTGCAACGCGCGCAATATATGCCTAATTTTTTATTAACATACAACCGAAGCGGGAATTCGGTTAATGCCCGTCGCGCACATCAACGCCACCGCGACGTAACGTGTTCCGAAAAAATATCGTCGCGGCCGAATGAATCAGCCCTTCTCTTTCGAGAGCGCTGGAGCGGTGACGTGAGACCGCTTTCAAGCCACAGACGCGCGCTCAGACAGCGCAACCGGTCGAGCGGACCTTAAGTCGGCCCGAAATAAGGCCGTGCCGCCCGCACCTGAAACTTCACGATCTTCTCCGATCCCCCGAGGAAATGAAACCGAACAGCCACTTCCGAGCCTTCCCGAACCTCTCCCTTGTCTCCGATCTCGCACACCAGATGATACCCACCCGGCGGAAACGTCAGCCCCTGATTGGGGGGCAGCGTGAGATGCTTGAACAGGTCGCGTGTCAGCGAGGAGACTTCAAGGTCGGAGTGATAACCATACATAGCTGTGCAGGAGGGCGACGTAATGCCGTCGATCAGATGCGGTGTGTCCGACTTGTTCTCGACCGTGAAATAGATGCCCAGATGCGCTCCACCCGGCCCCACATGCTGCATCCAGCCATCGCGGATTGTCACATCTTCGGCCGCGTGCTCCTGTCCCGGCAGATCCGTCGCAGCCATCGGAGCCTGCGGGTTGCCAGCCGTAGGATCAGCCATGTGGCTCGCGCTGTCGGCCAAAGCGGTTGCCATCATTCCAAAGGCAAGCGGTAACGCCAGCACGCCACCCAACCATCCCGCCGCTCTTACCGATCGCACGCGCAGCACTTCACCCAGACCCATGAAACCGGCTCCTCAAATCCTGACAGCATCCGGACACTGACATGATGGTCGCGTGACCGATGCGGGACATCCATCCCGCAAGCGGCTATAACACGAGCCACGCGCGAGAGGATCATGGCGCGGCCTGCATGGCAGGGTTCGCGCACCGGTCTTCTCTCTTACCTCTCATAAAGGAACCCGTATGCGGTGTCCGTTCTGTAGCGAAGCCGAAACACAGGTGAAGGACAGTCGTCCCATGGAAGACGGCACGTCCATCCGCCGCCGCCGCGCCTGCGCCACCTGCGGACAACGCTTCACCACCATTGAACGTGTGCAGTTGCGCGAACTGATCGTGGTGAAAGTGAATGGACGTCGCGCGCCTTTCGATCGCGAGAAACTGGCCCGCTCCATCCGGATTGCCCTGCGCAAGCGCCCCGTGTCGGAAGAGCAGATCGAACAGATGGTCAGCGGCATCGTGCGCAGGCTGGAAGCCTCGGGAGAGAGCGAGATCAACACCCATCACATCGGTGAGCTGGCGATGGAATCGCTCCACGCCATCGACGCGGTGGGCTATGTCCGGTTCGCCAGTGTCTATCGCGACTTCCGCGAAACCAAGGATTTCTCCGAAATTCTCACACGTATTGACGATCAGCGCCGTGAAGAGCCGAAATAACCGTCAATACGGCCGTCGGGGCTGGACCTGCACGCTCAAAGGCGTCATGAAGCCCGCCCCGCACCACGATTGGACAAGGAGGGACGCCGATGGCCCATTCAGATGACCGGCTGAAACCGGCCCTGCGCCCACGCACCGCCGCGCGCGTCGCCGCCGTTCAGGCGCTGTTCCAGATCGAGCAGGGCAATGATCGCGCCGAAAACGTCATTGTACAGTTCGTGCAGCATCGTTTCGGCACGACACTGGCGGGCGAGTCCTATGACGACGGCTATATTCCCGATCCGGACATCACCCTCTTCACGCGCCTGACCCGCAATGCCGCCGCAAATGTGGACGCCGTGCGGGAGCAGTTGAGTGAAACACTACCCTCAACGTGGCCGGTCGACCGCCTTGATCCGGTGCTGCGTGCCCTGTTCACGGTGGCCATCACCGAGATGGAAGAGTCGGACGCGCCGCCAGTGAAAGTCGTCATCAACGAATATCTCGACGTGGCGCACGCTTTCTTCTCCGGGGATGAACCGAAGCTGGTCAACGGCCTGCTCGACACCCTCGGCAAGCGTCTGCTGGCAAAGAATACTCCTATCGTTACCGAAGACAGAGCGGCCATTACACCAACGGACGTCAACGCCGCCTCTGAGAATGACGCCGCTCATGCCAGCGGACAGGACTAAAGAGACCTCCTCCCTTTCCCTACCGGATGAATTCACCTTCATCCGGCGTCATTTCCTGTCGCTTGCCGGTCCGGGTGCGCTCGACCTGACAGATGACGCCGCCGTTTTTGCGCCGCAACCGGGGCGCGAACTCGTGGTGGCAGCCGATGCCATGGTAGAAGGCGTCCATTTCCTGCCGGACGACCCGGCCGAGACCATTGGGCGCAAGCTGTTACGCAGCAACCTCTCCGACCTCGCCGCCATGGACGCACGTCCTTTTGGCTGGCTGCTCACCCTCGCCTGCCCAAAAAGCGACGGACGGCATGATGAAGCGTGGTTCGCCGCCTTTGCGAATGGACTGGCGAAAGACCAGCGCGAATTCGGCGTGTCCCTGCTGGGCGGCGACACGACCTCCACACCCGGGCCGCTGGTGCTGTCCCTCACCATTCTTGGCGATGTCGCACCCGGCACGGCACTGCGCCGCAATGGCGCGTGCGACGGAGACGGGCTGTGGGTCACGGGCACAATCGGTGACGGTGCTCTAGGCCTGAAGGCGCTTCTGGGTGAGATACCGGATCCAACCGGCTGGCTGACGGACCGTTACCGCCTGCCACGCCCACGCGTAGGGCTGGAGCTTGCCGGCATCGCCCATGCCGCGATGGATGTTTCGGATGGTCTGGCGCAGGACGCGGGCCATCTGGCACGAGAAAGCGGACTGGGCGTACGGTTGGATGCAGACGCCGTGCCACTCTCGGACGCCGCGCGCGCGGTGGTGGACACCGATCCCGCACGATTGGCTCTCTGTCTGAGCGGCGGCGATGATTATGAACTGCTCCTCGCCGTGCCGGATGACGCCACCGAACGTCTGCAAGCCCGCTGCGCCAGAGGCGGCGTTCCCGTCACCCGGATCGGTCGGTTCGACGCCGGTCTCTCCGGCGTGTCCGTCTGCCGCGCCGATAGCTCACCCTTTCCTATGGACCGTCTGGGCTGGAGCCATATCTGACACGCGGCAGCATGGCACCTTCGTTTCTCTCCTGTGTTGACAGCGCTGCACTGGCCGCGCCCAACATGACGCACCACGCAATGAGAGAAGCAGCCATGAGCAAGACCATCACCCTGACTGCCGCTGACGGCCACGAACTGAGCGCCTATCACGCTGGCCATCACGATGCGCCGCACGCGCTGGTCGTCGTGCAGGAGATTTTCGGCGTCAATCACAACATCCGTTCCGTGGCGGATCGCTTTGCTGAACAGGGCTTTCATGTCGTGGCGCCCGCCCTGTTCGATCGAGCGAAGCGCGGGGTAGAACTGGGTTATTCACCCGAGGACATGAAAGAAGGTCTCGCCCTGCGCGCCGCCATTCCTCTGGAAGCAACGCTGGCCGATCTGCGGGCGTGTGTGGCGCATTTCCACGCGCATGCACCGCATCGCAAGGTAGGCATCATCGGTTTCTGCTGGGGCGGCACATTGGCATGGGACGCCGCGACAAAGACGCACGACTTCGCCGCAGCGGTGGGATGGTACGGCGCGGGCATTGCCAAACATGTGGATGCCCAGCCGCACTGCCCCGTGCAGTTGCATTTCGGCGGTCAGGACGCCTCCATCCCACCTCAGGATATTCGTGCCATTCGTGAGAAGCATGCTGATGTCGAGATGTTCGTCTACGATGACGTAGGACACGGCTTTGGCAATCGGGACCGTGCGAGCAGCTATAACGCGCAGGCCGAGCACCTCGCCTGGTCACGCAGCGTGACGTTTCTTGAAGCGTGCCTGCACACGAGCGGCAACATCCCTGATCGATCCTGAGAAAGGAGCCTCTTCATGGAAAAGATGAGCGAAGATTTCCAGAAACGTCAGAAACCAGTGGCAGCGCTGATTATCGGACTCAGCGTGGCCATCGCGGGCGCAGCCGTCACATTGGTGCGCAAGCTTATGGAAGGGCGCGGATAACTTCCAGCAAACGACTGGAAGCCTAATAATCCTGAAGCCAGAAACGACAAGACGTTTTCAACCTCTTTGGCATTGCGCATTATTTACAATATCGTTTTGCCAGATAGACAAAAGTGTCGCGGAAACGATACGCTTGGTGGATGGGTGTTATTCATCAATCTCATTCTTGAGATGCAACCTTTGAGCAGTATCATCCGTTAAGAGGGTTGAGGCGGGAGATGTAGGCTCTAAGTCGGCCGCGAAAAGTTTCATATACTTGTGGATGGCTTGGGCCGCTCCCAGGAAGTCAGTTGCAAGGAACTTTTCGTCGGCAAGAGCCAAAAGCTGATGCTTCATAAAAAGGGGACCTTTATCGTGGACAACGTGGAATGAGACAGCACATGTGACATCTCATAGTGGAACGAAAAATGACAAATTAGATCGCAACATTGCTACTTAGAAGTGCAATGTGGCGGAATTGCCCCACTGGTTGTATCAAAAGAGAGGTTGGACTGTGGGGATGGGGAATATCCATAAAATGACGCAATCGAATAACGATAAGCTGACACAATCCGTGGGAAAAAAACTGCGGCAAATTCGGGAAAGCTATTCTCTCACAACGAGTGAACTCGCTGAGCGTTCCAAAATAGTTGAAACAGATATCATCGAATTTGAAAATGGGAAAAAACGCCCTAATGCTGATCAGATTATTCACCTCAGCCAAGCACTCAATGTTACACCAAGTATATTCTTCATAGAATAATTAAAAAGTCTCTAAAGTGAGAATTCCCTACAAATTAATACCACATAAATATACTCCATATAAAGGAAAGCAGGCATCCATCTTGCCGACACGATGTTTAATTTGGTACATTTAACTTTTTATGAGCACCAATATAGAATATACTTACTTATTATATTTTATATTTCTAAATATTTTATTTAAATAATGGGTGTGAACAGGAGGTTTTTACACTTCCAACAACCAACATGATAAGAACTTAATAAAATTTCATAAATACTATATATTTATATATAAAACTTATTCTAAAAAATAAATTTATAAATATATTTTTCCAAATTTTAAAATACAAAGGCTCTGTTGTTTTGATGAAAGTTCTTTTGTAATATGCACGCATAAAACATACCACACCAATTCCAAAAAAAAACGGAGTTTATATGCTTGATAAGATAAGCAAACAAATTATAAAAGAGGCCGATGCAGCATACAAAAGAGGACATGTAAATAGAGCAAAAATACTCATAGAGACAGTTAACAAACTATACGATGAAACTGTTGATCGAGTAATGAACGAACTACCAAATTACATCACAGAACAGAAATTTATAGATACAACCAAAGACACGATATAATTTACGAAATAGGAATTAAATTCCGAATGGGCAGAAGCAATGCCTTTTATATTCGCATTTTCAAATGGATTTTAATACCCACTATCACCCAACCTCCCCAAAAGGTCAGGGACAACACTGCTAAAAGCGCATCGCCCCTCACATCAGCCTGCCGAGTGGCGGTCATCTCTCAAAATGATAATCTTTCACGCCATGTTCGTGCCATCTACCGCGCGCTACATGATAGTCATTGACGATCAGCATCAATCGTCACGCATCTTCGATGGAGATCAGGCTTGAAGACAAAAGCCCTCACACTGGCTCTGGCCGCCCTCATGGGTGCGGCCCCCATATGCGCCATGGCTCAACCGATGCCGGGTGGCGGTCGTGGGGGACCGAACCAACATGGCGGCCCGATGGGACATGACATGCGCAATGGCCCCCGTGGTGGTGGCGGAGACCGGAATCATGGCGGCGGATACGATCGTGGCCGTCCGATGCAACCGCCCCAGACATGGCGTCGGGGGGAGCGTTACTGGGGTGGCGCTCCATGGATCTCCAACTGGAACAGCTATCCCGGCCTTTACGCGCCGCCCTATGGTTATCGTTGGGTACAGGCGGGCAACCAGTTTCTGCTGACCGCCATCGCCACCGGTGTCATTGCAGCCATTATCACTGGATCGGCTGTTGGCACCGGGGCCGTTGCCACGCCCTACGCCACGCCTTATCCGGCGACACCCTACCCTGCCGCACCGTACGCGGCTCCCGCTTATCCCGTTGCCCCTGCTCCTTACTGAGAAGGAATCAGGATCTGCCGCCGCTCCTCACGGACGGCAGCAGAAACAGCGACGCATCCTCAGTAGCTGCAAGAGACGCGCCAGCCTCGGCACGGCCGCTCTCGCTCTCCACTGAGCCAATCCGGCGAATGTCGGAGAGCAACTGCGTCGCCATTTTTTTCCACGCTTCGCGCCCTCCATCTACCGGGACAGGCTGCACAATCGGTCCTGCCGCAAGGATGTCCTGCAAAGCGTTAGCGAATGCTTCCGCCGTGGGCCTGCACAGGGTCACACCCGGACATGTCGCGAACTGCTCATCCAGTCCACCCACCTGAGTCGCCAGTATCTGATGCCCCACCGCCGCACCGATGGCGCCCACTCCGCTCTGGCTCGCTTCACGATAGGGAAGCAGCATGACATCGGCCCATTTCACCAAAGGCCCGATATCTTCTTCCGGCACCCATCGGTTCTCCACCTGCACACCCCGCATGCCCGCAAGCCGATGCAGTTCGGGAAGGTCCGGGCCACAGCCCACAATGCGACATTCGAAGCGTGCGGTTTCAGGCAGTCGTTCAAGAGCACCCGCCAGAAGATCGAGGCCCTTATAAGCGCGCAGACGTCCGAACATCAGCAAGCGCAACGGCCCCGGAGCGCGCGAAGCCGCAACCGCGGGCACGCTCTGCGGCACATGCTCATAAGGTGGAAGCGAGGCCACAAGAACCGGCTTGTGCATTCTCGGGTCGCCTTCAAGCTGGCGCGCCACATGATGGGTGAGCGCCACCACCACATTCGCCCGACGCACCAACCATGTCTGAAGGCGATGCTGAAAGGGAAAACCATCGCCGGGATGGGGCACAGCATCATGCACAACCACCACCAGCGGAACCTTCACCCACCAGAGCGCGGTCGCCATCAGCAGATCGAGTGGCCCCGCCATCGCGCAGATCGCCAGCTCTGGCGACCATTCCCGCAGCCGCTTGACCAATCCGCGCACCACCAGCGGCCCAATCGCCAGTCGACGCAGGAGACCACCCAGTCCGCCATACGTCTCCACCAGCCAGAGCGGCGGAGTGCCGGACAACTCGACATCGGAAGCGTCCAGCAGTTCGGCTCTCCGCGAAAGGGAGAGCAGCACCTCGCACCCCGGCACCGCCGCCAAAGCCCGCGCGAGATTAAGCCCGAAACGCGGACCGCCTCCGCGCCGTCCCCACTGCCAGACCAGAACGCGCGTCATGACGTCCATGCCTTATCACGCCAAGCGACGGCTGCTTCATCCCCTCGCAGCGCAGCATAAGCCGCCCGCAATTCATCCCCATTGAAACGCTGCCGTGCAACATCCCGCGCTCGGCTGCCGAGTTTCTGCCGCAAGGCGGCATCATCGGCCGCGCGGCGAAGATGTGTCGTCGCAGCGCGGACATCGGCCTCAGCCCAGACAGCCCCCTCCGCCTCGAACACGCCTCTTGGATCACGCGCGGGGATCAACCGGTACGGCACGGGAAGCCCACATTCCGCATCCAGAAACTCGGCTGTGGCGGACCAGTCCGTAGCCACCACCGTACGCCCAAGCAACATGGCTTCCGCCGGAACCAGCCCGAACCCTTCGCTTCGATGCAGCGACAGCACGATATCGACACACTGTGTCAGCGCCAGTGAATCGTTGGCTGGAAACAACCGCTCCTCAATGCGGATATTGGACGCTCCCGCCACCGCCGCCCGCAGTTGCGCCATATCCTGAGGATAGTGCCGGGCGTGCGTCACCTTCAGAAGGAGAAACCGATCCGACCGCTCACCGAAAGCATCCCGGAACGCGCGTATGGCCGCGAGCGGATTCTTGCGTGCAAAGCTCGACGCCAGACTGAAGGACACGAGCACCACCACCGCATTGGCAGGAAGCCCAAACGTCGCGCGATCCATCCGTGACGGCGTGACATCTGCGGCGGCCAGCGCATGAGGCACAACGCGCACGCGCCCCGGCATGATCGTCTCCAGTGCATGTGCGGAAAAGCGCGAGGGCGTCCATACCTCGTGCACGCAGGCTGTCGCCGGCCGCCATGTGGTCGGCACGACGGGCAATTCCCACGCCCAATATCCCACCACCCTGCGATTACGCACAAAAGACCGGCCCAGCCGCAGAAGAGCCACAGGCAGAGAGGGCGCGTCCATGTGCAAGACCAGCGCCGCATCCGGTGTCAGAGACTTTTGCGCCCGGGTGCCGTCCAGAAGGCTGGCCTGTAGCTCAGTCGCGGGAATGTCCAGCGTCTTGCAGGCGCGCCGCATGACACGTGCACCCTCCCCCAGTCCGGATGCGCGCGTCGTCTCCCCGCCCACGATCAGGCCATCTCCCACTCGCGGGGCGGGCCATGTCGCCCGTGGAGCCAGCAGCCCCCCAATTTCCGCCAGTCCCCGGCGACGCGGCGCGGCAGGCAGACACCGCCACAAACGGTGCAGCGGATGCAGTCTTCTTTCAGAATCAGGAGACAAATCCAGAAAACTCTCGGACGTCGAAAAAACGATCACAGCCGCCAACGGATCGCAGCCAATTTCCCTCCCGTGCCCCAAAAGCCCCTGCGCGTCCAGTAAGAGAGTGTCGCAAAACGCGCACAACCCTTGCATCCGGCCCCGGTCACATTTCCGTAGCTGTCCCTCCATGCGGGATTGTCGCACCTGCCGCAGGCGTGAATACTGACGACATGCCAGCCCTGCACCCGTCCAGCTTCAGCTATCATTCGAGGAGAGCCTTTTTTCGCTCCCTGCCCGCTGGACATTCATGACATCCAGTCCCCGCCTCCCGGCAGTCGGAGACCTGCCCGTCCGGATCACACCCGAGCGCCGCCTGTCAGACCGGCTTCCGCCCGCTCCCTCTCCATTGCCACATCTGCCCTTCGAGCTTCCGCCTCCCGATCTGTCGCCATGGCTCAAGGGCAATACGGATCTTCCCGGCGTGCATCGCTTCACTGCCGTCGAATCCGGTCCGCATGTCGCCCTGACCGCCCTCATGCACGGTAATGAATACGCAGGCGCCATCGTGCTGGCCGACTTGCTCCGCGCCCGACTTCGCCCGCACCGTGGCACGCTTTCGCTGATCTTTCTCAATCTCGAAGCGTTCGCCCGTTTTTCCTGCGAAACCCCCATCCGCTCCCGTTTCGTGGAAGAGGACATGAACCGCCTGTGGACGAACCGCTCCGTCTCTTCTTCACAGGAGCAACGACGTGTCCATCAACTGCTGCCGTATATCGAGACCGTCGATACACTGCTCGACCTGCATTCCATGCTCTGGCCGGGCGATCCCCTGCTCCTCGCAGGCCCTTCCCCAATGGGCGCGGAACTAGCCGCGGACATCGGCACGCCACCACTCGTTGTGATCGATGGCGGCCACATGGCAGGACCACGGCTGATCGACATGCCGCATTTCACACGCCCCCACAGCTCAGCGCGCGCCTGTCTTCTCGAAGCCGGTCAGCACTGGTCACTCGACACGCTGGACGTCACGCGCGCTACGGTGAAGCGCTTTCTGTCCGTCACAGGCGTGACCGATGCCTCACCTCGTCCTGTCCCCGCATCAAGGATCGTCCACGTCACGCACCGCGTGCTCGCGCAAACCGGCCGCTTCACCTTTACCCAGCCCTATTGCAGCGGAACGGTTATCCCTGAACGCAACACGCTGATCGCCACAGACGGACCCGACGAAATTCGCACGCCTTACGATAATTGCATGCTCGTGATGCCCAATTTCCGCACAGCCCGCACCCACACGGCGGTCAGGCTGGCGCGGTTTGAAAACTGACGCGCCGCTTCACTCCTACCGACGACCCCAATAGGTCGCATCCATGCCTTCACGCTCGCAATCACGCGAGATACGCAGCCCCGATGTCGCCTCGAACACACGACAGATCACCCATGCCGGCACAGCGGCCAGCAGCATGATCGTCACAACCCCTTCGATCTGCATCCACGCCCCGATCTGGGCATGTCCCACAATGTAGGGTGCCGCGAGATCGGGAAAACCGGCCGTGGCCGTGCCGCGATGCAGAATGCCACCGAGAATGGAGCCACACATCCCCGGCCCGAACGCCAGCGGCGCCACTTTCGGCTCATCGAGACGCAGTCGCACCAACACGCGCGAGACCAGCACCGCCAGCACAGGGCCAAGCACACCGAACGCCACGCTCTCCAGCGAACCGGCGATGTCGAAAATCGTGCCCGTCATCACGGCCCCCGCGATGGGACCGAAAAACACCCATACCGGCTCACGCAGCCACGCGGCCAGAATAGCGCCGCTGACACCGCCGCCCAGCAACGCGCAGAACACGTTCTTGATGACCACGCCAATGCCCGTCTGCGCCATGGTGATGCCGAACACGCCCTTGCCGGGCATGATCCATGTCGAACCGAGCGCAATCAGGGGAATGGCCATGAACACGAACAGCGCTCCCGTAGCGACGGAAGCGTAACTGTTCGGCGCAGGCGACAGTCCCTCCGCGTCCGGCGTGAACACACCCGCCCGTGGTCCCATCCGCCACGCCGTCACCAGCGTCCATGTTCCGGTGAAGACGTACAGGGCGACCGCCCCCTCGAAATCGTGCAGCCCGGCATTGGTGAGAGGCGAAAGCGGCCCCCATGTGAGCCATGCCGCGAAGGGACAGAGGATCAGGCCGATGACGAAGGCCATCACGTAAAGCGGGGCGCTGCGGATACGCTCGACGGTCCCGCTGTGAACCAGCGCGACCGTTGCCATGGCGAATGTCACGAAGAAGACCGAAAACACCTGCTGCGTATCGGCACCCGCCACCAACTTCGGGTCCAGCGTAATGGCGGGTGCGGCCATGATCGCGCTGCCGAGCCACCAGTCCGACAGGGCCTGTCGGAGAGGATGAGGTGTGCCGAAGGCGGAATAGAACTGCCACTGCCAGATGGCGTCACCGAACAGGAAAGCCGCCAGCCCACCGACAAAACAGGTCACGAATTTCTGCACCCATGTGTGCAGCACATTGCCCGCGCGCACGAGGCCGGCATCCACCATCCCAAGCCCCACCAGCACCAGAATCACACTCACCGCACTGATGACGTAGATGAAGGCCGACAGAATACTGTCGGTCGAGACCTGTTCGAGGAACATGAGAAATGGCTCCGGCTACACGAATCTTCATTCGATCACGAAAAAGCCCACACCCACAACCGGCCATTCTCCCTGCGGGGTTGCCTTGCGGCAGCGAACCGCTCACTCCTTTTTCTTCTCTTTCCTTTTCGGACATATCGCAGCCCACCTCATGGTCAGACATCCGTTTCCATTATCCGATCACTGCACCGGGCAACTCTTTCACAATACGCCGCTGCCACCCGACTGGGCGCAAGCACCCCGACCGCCACAATGGCCCGATGACGCCAACCCGGATGTGACCATCGTCCCCGGTCGCAAGCGCGGGTTGCGGCCACTTCCCTTCCTGCGCTGGATGCTGTCCACCCTCTCAGAACAGCCAGAGCGCATCGTCGATCCACCGGCTCCGGGGGATGTCCATGTCTCCCTCGCGCTTGGGCAGATATCCGTCACCTTCATCGGCCATGACACGTTCCTGTTGCGGCTTCCCCAGCCCGACGGGCACGTCCTGACCGTTCTGACGGACCCGATTTTCTCCGAGCGCTGCTCCCCTGTCTCCTTTTTCGGCCCGAAGCGGTTTCGCGCGCCCGCGCTCAAACTTGTGGACCTGCCGCCCATCGACCTGATTCTGGTCTCGCATTGTCATTACGATCATCTGGATCTGCCCAGCCTCCGCGCCTTGGGCCGACGTAACAATCCGCTGGTCATCACGCCGATCGGCAATGGCGATCTGATCCGCAAGGCCGGACTGAAACGCATCGTGGAGCAGGACTGGTGGGAGAGTCTGCGCTTTGGAGCAACCGAAGTGACCTGCACGCCCGCCCGTCATTTCGCGCAGCGTTCGCTCTTCGATGGAGGGCGCCGTCTGTGGGGTGGATTTCTGCTGCGGACACAGGGCACACCCTGCCGCTCTGTGTATTTCGCAGGCGATTCCGCACATGGCCCGCACTGGCAGGACATCCGCGAGCGGCTGGGCTCGCCGGATGTCGCGCTGCTTCCCATCGGAGCCTATGCCCCGCGCTCAGCCCTGCGAAAGGTCCATGTGGACCCCGTGGAAGCTGTGGCGGCTTTTCGTGCTCTGGGTGCCCGTCACGGCGTCGCCATGCATTTCGACACCTTTCCCCTCTCGCAAGAACCGATGGGAGAGGCGCAGCGCTGTCTGGCCGAGACGCTTGCATGGGCCGGACTGGCACCAGAGTCGTTTGCGCCGCTCGCCTTCGGTGAAACGCGCGTCTTTGAAGTCTGACGTCCTTCGCAGGACGCCGCAGATGGCGTAAGGAGAGACACGATGGGTGCGCACGCAAAGGAGAACAGCATGTCGGAGCACGAAGACAGGACGTTCGACCAGAGCGAGGTCGAGACCCTGTTTCTTGACGCTGCGCGGGATGGGCAGACCGATCTGGTGGGCGAGTTCATCAGCGCTGGCCTCAACCCGAACATCACCAACGAAAAAGGCTACACGCCGCTCATTCTCGCCGCCTATAACGGCCACGCGGACACGGTGCGCCTGCTGCTGGAATCCGGCGCGGAAGTGGACCGCCCTGACGGCAAGGGTTCAACCGCACTGGCGGGCGTTGCCTTCAAGGGCGATCTGCCCATTGCCACGATGCTGCTGGGCCATGGCGCGGAGGTGGACGCTCCCAACCATGTGGGGCGGACACCGCTGATGTTTGCCGTCATGTTCGGTCGCACCAACATGGCCCGCAGCCTTCTGGCCGCAGGAGCCGATGCGGACCGCAAGGATGGCGAAGGACAGAGCGCGCGTGACATGGCGCTCAGCGCGGGCCAACCGGACATGCTCGAACTCTTCGGAATCACCCAATGAGCCGCTTCTGGAGTCCGCTCGTTCACCGCCTGACGCCCTATGTTCCCGGTGAACAGCCCAAGATTCACAACATCATCAAGCTGAACACCAACGAAAGTCCCTACGGCCCCTCCCCCAAGGCGCTGGAAGCGATGCGCGCGGCGTCGGACGACAGTCTGCGGCTTTATCCCGATCCGGAATCGCTCGCCCTGCGTGAAGCTATCGCCCGTCGCGAGGGGTTGACGCCTGCGCATGTGTTCGCGGGTAACGGCTCGGATGAAGTGCTGGCTCACGCCTTCCAAGCCTTCTTCAATCACGGCGATCCGGTGCTGTTTCCCGACATCACCTACAGCTTCTATCCCGTCTATTGCGGACTGTACGGACTTCCCTTCGAGACCGTGGCGCTGGATGCGGGCATGAACCTGCCACTCTCAGGCTTTGACCGGCCAAACAGCGGCATCGTCATCGCTAACCCCAACGCCCCGACCGGCATCGCGCTAAGTCGTGCGGACATTGAGAAACTCGTCATGGCCCACCCCGATCGCGTGGTCCTGATCGATGAGGCTTATGTCGATTTCGGCGCAGAAACCGCTGTCCCACTGGTGAAAAAATACCCCAATCTTCTGGTGGTGCAGACCTTTTCCAAATCAAGGGCACTGGCAGGCCTGCGTGTGGGATTCGCACTAGGTGATCCGGCCCTGATCGAAGGGCTGAGCCGGGTGAAGGACAGCTTCAACTCCTATCCCCTCGACCGACTGGCACAGGCCGGCGCTCTAGCCGCCTATGAAGATGAGGACTGGCTGCGCCAAAGCGTGAACAAGGTTATCGCCACGCGCACGACACTTGCGACCTCTCTTACAGAACTGGGTTTCGAGGTCTTGCGCTCGAGTGCCAATTTTGTCTACGCTTGGCATCCGGATCGTGATGCTGCCACGTTGGCAGCCGCTTTGAGAGAAAGGGCGATCATCGTGCGCCACCTGAAAGGCCCGCGAACATCACCTTGGCTCAGGGTGACGATCGGAACAGACGCACAATGCACTGCTTTGACAGAGGCATTGCGGGAGATTCTACGCCTCAACGCGTAGCGGGCACCTTGCCCTTTCCGGGCGTCTTTCGCCTCACTGGAAACAGAACCGGATCGTAGGTCCGTGATGGCCTGTTGGCAGGACCGGCCGTCTCACGCCTGACCTGCGGCACATGCTGTTTCTTCATTCATTGTCATGATTTCGGCTTCATGATGAAGCCGTGGTCTTTTTTCCTGCCTGAATGGGTTATTGAAATCATGCGTGCTTTTCACGGTCAGTTTTCGGACAACCAGCCGATCCGCCGCTCCCCTGCCGAGAAGCAGAAGCAGCTCCGTGACCTCAAGGAAACCCTCGCGTCGATGAAGTCCCACACTGCTCCCGCTCTGCGCGAGAGCGTGCGCAAGCGCATCCTTCAGCTTGAGGCCGAACTGACAGCCGCCCCGGCACTGAAATCCACTGCGGAAAAGCAGCCGGCACGAGGCGCTGATGCCACACGTCGGCCACGTACCCGCATCCGCTCGGATTATCTGGGCTGATACAACACCCCCGGTCATCCATGGTGACCGGGGGCGTTCATTTCCAACAGGGCGCGTCAGCGCTGCGCGAGTTGCGCTTCCAGCTTCTTCTTTTCCGCGGTCAGAGCGTGGACATGTTCCGGGCGATCTTTTTCCGCGATAGCGAGATCCCGCTCCACTTCTTTCAGACGTCGTTCCAGTGATTCAGCAGAAACGTCATGATGCTGTGACATGGTCTTTTCTCCTATCTGTGTTCGCTTATTGCAGCAGTACCTTACACGTATCGAAAGGCAGACCCTGCCAAACATCACATGGACAGCTATGCTCTCCAGACAACACGCAAAATTGCGCTTATGAAAACAAACGTGTCAGACCCTAATCTTTTTTCCCGAATTCACGGCCGTTATAATTAAACAATACAAGCCTATCACCTCGCAGGCAGCATGACATACCCCTCAGACTCCGCCAACTGACCGGCCTACAGAGCACACTGACAACCGAAAATTAAATGATTTAATCATCGACATTCAGTCGCTCCGTATCTATTCATACGCAAACTAAATAATATATTCTCCCAGCACACCGTCCATCAAGAACAAAACTGTTTTCTTGGACACATCATCCAATTCCGTTACAGCGTTTATAACAATGTCCTTTTTTAAATTTCCAACATTAGGATGCTTACTTAACGAATATATATCCTTCACAGAAAGGAGATAATTCGCAGCGGCTCGTATCAATGGATGACAGCTTTCCAATTCAATGACTTTCGAAGAAAAATTCTCCCACTCCAACGCGCGAATTTTTCTTACATTGTGATCGCCATCCGGTGTGAAGCCCATATATCGGCCAGTTCTTGGATGAGAAAAAGAGAGCGTTTTGTCGCGGTTTTCCCATATTTTGTATGTTTTAGCCGTCACATACCGTGGATCGTCTTTTACATTCACTTCTTCGCCTCGCGGTGAGAATAAATGGACGTAATCGCTTCCCTTTCGGTACAACGCGACAATCCTCAAATCTTCTTCAGTGCCAACCGCCAATTGCCCATCGCGGCACACCAGATATTCGTCAAAATGATTTTTTACATTAAATGCTAGAATTTCATTGTCTGAAAAATGCTCAGATAAAGCGTTTCCTGGAGAATCATGAAGAGAGACCCATTGTTCTCTGATCTCATGTTCATGAATTTCATAGACCGGATTGAATATTTCCACAGCTTTGGGAGAAAAGAAATCTTCCAGAGCCGACGCAAATCCAATTTGTGTTTTGTTTATGGTCTGAAGAATATTCTCAGATTGAACCGAAACAATATACTCCATATTTTTTCTAAAAAATTTCACATAATTTGGATCTATATCACGCTCAACAGAGCTGTATTCCGTATCTTTCGTAACCTGATGGAGAGGATCATTCTCATTACGCCTTACATCCTCCAGGTTCCTGTCACGATTAACATAATGTTCCAAAGACCGGGACTGGTAATGAAAGAGACGACCACCTTCCCATGTCGGTTGTTCCCGCGTCAGGCCGCCATGCGGTCCTTCCCAGATTACATCTTGGCCGGCACTGTTAACATTTCTACCAGACACATTGGCGTTATGTACATGATACATTTTTTCAAGCCGGTCTGGCCTGAACATGACCTTTGTGTGACGATTCCAGAATTTTGTTTCATCACTGTGCTTGATATAATTTAAAAACGGTGCCCCCTCCGGACGACTAACATGACCATTTGTTCCGACACAGCACCAGTTAAATGCAACCAGAGAAACATCGCCAAGACCCATCAAATATGACTTTATGTTCTTCCCGTACAAATCAAGATATTCATCTGCATCAAAAAAAGCAATCCAATCAAATTCCTGTCCATAACAGGTCAAGGCATCATTATAGGCACGAATTTGTCTTATATCATGCCGATCCCGGTTTACATGATTCCGCTTGTAGCGAATATCAAAACCCTTTTTGAGAGAGAGTATAACCTCTTCCGTTTTATCATCAGAAAAATCATTATAGATGATAAAACTGTCGAAACCCAAAGAACTATGCCACGCTATCCAATAGGGCAACTCAACAGCTTCATTCTTAACCACCAAACATATTGCCGTTTTCATCGACCTTCTTCCCAACTAGTCGCCCTGATACGTGACAAACATTTTGTTCCGACACTCAGGCATGAGTCGTACACAGATTTTGACACTCCATACTATATTTAAGAACAGAGTGTGAAACCCATGCGTGGAACGATCTGGAATGGCCGTATTCAGCGGCAAAAGTCCATTTCAAGCCTTCCCCAACCGGCTATGCCGCCGTCCATAGCCGAAATACACACCCAACCCGATCACCAGCCATACCAGCAGCCGGACCCAGGTCAGGCCGTCCAGCGACACCATCATCCCCAGACATGACACCACGCCCAGAATGGGGAAAACCGGGCCACCCGGCACTCTGAATCGCCGCTCCGCCTCTGGGGCCTGTTTGCGGAGCACCAGCACGCCCACACAAACGATGATGAAGGCCAGCAACGTACCGATAGAGGTCATGTGTCCCAATTCGGCAATAGGCAGAAATGCCGCAAGCAGGCTGGTCAGCACCATGAAAAACAGGTTCGACAGCCATGGCGTGCCAAAACGCGGATGCGTGCGACTGAACAGCGGCGGCAACAGACCGTCGCGTGCCATTGCAAAGAAAACCCGGCTCTGGCCCAGCAGCAGAACCAGCAATACGGATGTGAAACCGCACAGGATGCCAAGTTTTATGGCAACCTGAAGCCATGCGATGTGTGTGCGGTCGATGGCCGTGGCCACAGGCGCCGGATCGAACGCCATCGCGCGATAATTTACGATCCCCGTCAGCACCAGCGAGAAACTGACGTAAACCAGCGTGCAGATCGCAAGACTGCCAAGTATCCCGATCGGCATGTCCCGTTTTGGATTGCGGGTTTCCTGCGCGGCCGTGGAAAGCGCATCGAACCCGACATAGGCAAAGAAGACGGTCCCAGCAGCGCGCATGATTCCTGAAAGGCCAAACTGACCGAACGTCCCGGTATTGGGGGGAATAAACGGGTGATAGTTCGCCGTCTCGATATAGGAGATGCCAAAGGCAATGAACGCCGCGATCACCAGCAGCTTGATCGTGACAATGACGGCGTTCACCTTTGCTGATTCCGAGGTACCGCGGATCAACAGGGCTGACACGGCCATAAGAATAAAGGCCGCCGGCAGGTTGGCCACGCCTGTCGTGAGCGTTCCATCGGGCAGATGCACCGTCTCGAAAGGGGAAGCCACAAGCCGCGCGGGCAGATGGATCCCCCATCCGGCCAGAAGCGAATTGACGTAACCCGACCAGCTTACCGACACCGTCGCGGCACCAACGGCGTATTCTAGCACCAGATCCCAGCCGATGATCCACGCCACAAGTTCACCCATCGTGACATAGGCATAGGAATACGCGCTGCCTGCGATGGGGATCATGCCCGCCAACTCGCTGTAGCACAGCCCAGCAAACCCGCAGGCGATGGCGGCCACCAGATAGGCCAGCGTCACGGCCGGCCCGGCATTGTTACCCGCCGCCACGCCCGTCAGCGAAAACAGACCAGCGCCAATGGTGCAGCCAACCCCAAGGGCAACCAGACTGAGCGGTCCAAGCACCCGTTTCAGTCCCGCATCTCCCACATCGGCGGCAATCGATTTGCGACGAAAAAGAGAAGAGAGAGGGGAAAGCGAATGTTGCGACATACGGCAGGGGTCTTTTTTCTGACAGAAACGAGCGACGGAACGTGGCGCCCTTCCACGAATGGTAGTTTTCCTGTCCCGAAAAGGCTACAAGCGCGCCAAGGGCAAGGGTGAGCGCGGCCAAAAAGCTGAAACGCGACCCTATCTGCCAATGTGATGTGCTGCTCGGAAACAGGGAGTTCCAGTGTGAGCGAGACGGATCTGCATCGTTTTTTCCAAGCCTCCCTGCGTGAGGTCGACCCTGCTGTTGCGTCGGCGATTGGCGCCGAACTTGAGCGCCAGCGTGACGGGATCGAACTGATCGCCTCCGAGAACATGGTCTCCGAAGCCGTGCTTCAGGCCCAGGGCAGCGTGCTGACCAACAAATACGCCGAAGGCTACCCCGGACGCCGCTACTACGGCGGCTGCGCAG
>NZ_JAHRDV010000069.1 GCF_019083805.1 Acetobacter estunensis | reverse complement strand
GTAAGGTACGACAGAAGCATTTTCTACAGGTGGCTGCCTGAGCTGGCAAACACTAACATGGCGATATTCCCTCACAAAGGGGGGCCGCGAGCAGAGCACGGCTGGACGCAGCAAAGGAGGACGGCACCCGGCAGTAAATTACATTCAACCCACTGCAAGGAGCAAAGAGGGAGGAGTTCAGGTTGTCAAGTGTCAAGTGTCAAGTGTTTGTATTCTATGCCTCCGCGACGTCGGGTGCGTCTACATTACGAGTACATTCAGTTCCGGCATACATCTTGGGCGTCTCTCTCTACGAGTAATCCAAGACAATGAGGGGTCGCCAGTTTGACGACAACATGCTATGACGATGCTAGAGGCCTATAATTGCTTCTTCTATTTTTGATCTTTTTTCTTTTCTTTTTCCCTCCTCCCACATATGGCGCCATTGTCGATACAGATGACCAGCTGACCTATCTCTTTTAACAGTTCCAACACTTTCTGCTGCGTCTACTAGGTAC
>NZ_JAHRDV010000068.1 GCF_019083805.1 Acetobacter estunensis | reverse complement strand
GAGTAAATATACTTGTGAAGCCAAGATGGGATAAACAGAGATGCACAGTAATTAAGAGTATGTCAAAGCTTTTGTTTTTCCTATGGATCTTTGGGCTTGAATATATGAATGTATTTCGACTGTGAAGCAGTGGCGTTCAATTCGACGTAGGTACTTCTGTTTGGGGAACACAGGCAGACGGACACTAACAACATTTTTCTGCGCGAGGGGCGGATGCTCGTTCATATGCGGTTTTGCGACATTAACTTAATATCGCTCTTTCTATATTTTTGACACATGCTAAAGAAAGAAGGGGGGGAACCGCAAAATATATGCGCGAGATGTGGTGGATTGGTGAAGCAGGTTGAAAGGTGAGTTGTGAAGTGGTGAGAGTCTTTTGAGATGTGTTTTTTTCTGGAGTGTACATGGGCCTTTTATCGGATGGTGGTGGATATAGTTTTATAGAAACTTTTGTTGCTTATTTTGGTGTATATAAATACGAAACCGGAGGTCTATAA
>NZ_JAHRDV010000067.1 GCF_019083805.1 Acetobacter estunensis | reverse complement strand
CGAACGGATTTTCCCACTCAGCAAAAGATTAGGCTGTTGCGTTTTACGAACCCGGCCACCAGAACAAGTACCGAACTCTTTTTTTCTTTTTGTTTTAATTGTCTAGTAGGTACCTCTTGTGGTGTTTTTGAAGCGGGAAACTTTTGGAGGCAGTGGCCCTTCGAGTCGTGTTGTTTGGCCGTTTTATTCCTCTAGTTTCCTTGGGGGGTTAGGTATCCTCTTTTTTTTTCTTGTAAAAGACAATAGTAACTCACCCCATTCATAGGCTTCTCATGCAGCTTCTCAATCGCCTGCATCACACTTCCCGGCTCCTCGGCCGAATCCCGCACCCAACCCGTCTTACTCGTCGCCACCAGCGCATGCGTCTGCCACTCGCTCACATGGCCATACAGCACATCACTCTCTTCAACGGCAAAGTTGCGCGGATACTTGACCGAGCACGCCTCGCAGTCGTGCAGGCAGTCTTCGCCGTCAACCGCCGGGTCGGTCTTGGGAAAG
>NZ_JAHRDV010000066.1 GCF_019083805.1 Acetobacter estunensis | reverse complement strand
AATTGTACGAGTTTTATCCGAAAAGAAAAAAAAAAGTGTATTACCCGCCTTGTTTAGAATCCAAGAGGTGACAACGGTTTGATTGGCGTGCGCGGCGCCGGGCCTTTGGGAACATGGACAGCACAGGATTTTATTGCACCCATCAATACTATTCACCTTGATTTTCTCGTATTTTGAGGCGGCGACGGCTTATTTGCATCATAATTTCTCTACACAACCGTGCTCTCCAACCTATCTCCCTTTAACTACTACCTCTTATTCGCCATTACCTGCCACCTCAGTCTCCTCCTCGCTCACTCCGACAAGAACAAGATGGACTTTCGTAACCTATGCATCTGCTTCCAGCCGTGTATGAAGATTGATGCCTTCAGCTTCAAATTTCTAGTGTGTGATTGGCGAAATTGTTGGAAAGGCTGTACAAACGAGGCCCAGTACATCGAGGAAGAATATAAGCTTTTTGATCAGCCGCCTCCGCGCGGCATCTCAGAGTCACGACAGCC
>NZ_JAHRDV010000065.1 GCF_019083805.1 Acetobacter estunensis | reverse complement strand
GAAAATATCTGTTCGGTGCTGGCTGTCGTCCAGCAGGAGTCCGGTTATCAGGCTGACCCTGTCGTGCCGGGGCTAAGTAAAATAGCCTGGCAGGAGATTGATCGTCGTGCTGAGCGACTGCACATTCCGCTGCTTCTGGTGCACACCGCGCTGAAAATTAACTCCCCCAACGGGAAGAGCTATAGCGAACGCCTGGATACGGTAAAAACCGAAAAACAGCTTAGCGCTATTTTTGACGATTTTATCAATATGGCCCCTATGGGGCAGACGCTATTTGGCTCATATAACCCGGGGCATACGGGGGGCCCGATGCAGGTCAGTATCGCCTTTTCCGAACAGCACGCTAAAGGCTATCCGTGGAAGATGGCGGGCACGGTACGTCAGGAAGTGTTTACGCGCCGTGGCGGACTGTGGTTTGGAACATACCATTTGCTGAATTACCCGGCGAACTACAGCGCGCCTGTTTTCCGCTTCGCCGATTTCAACGCCGGATGGTATGC
>NZ_JAHRDV010000064.1 GCF_019083805.1 Acetobacter estunensis | reverse complement strand
GCCGTAAAACGGAGCTTTGCTGAGGCTTATACTGCCTTTTCCGAGAAGTCCTTTCGCAAAACAATCGACAAGGAGAGGAAATTTGAGCCTCTGGTTCTCATCTTTTACTCGGCCGCTACCAAGGCCGCCCAAAAAGGCCGTGCTCCCGACGACGACTCCTGGAAGGCCCTTCCAGATCGTCACCTTGCCATGTTTGTCAGGCTGGCCGCAAGTGTCCTACGTGATCAGGGGCACGATAGGGACCGGTCAGAACTTCTGTCTCGGCTCGCCACTCTCGAGAATAAGCTCCTGACCAACGACCAGGATCTCGTCGGCTCAGGTCCAGATGGCGCATCAACTACTGTCGAAGTTGTCGTGCCGCTGAGCTACGATGTCAAGGATATGCCCATGGTGCAGGTGGTAGGACTTTAAATCTTTCAGGGCAGCCTCTTCCGTCCAAACATTTCTCTTTTCGTTGATCTCGGCCTGAACTTCAGAGAGCGGCGAGCCGAATATGCTAGC
>NZ_JAHRDV010000063.1 GCF_019083805.1 Acetobacter estunensis | reverse complement strand
CCCCATTGTCTGCCATGTACGAGAAGATTAAACCTAAACAAAATGAGTCGACTGTTAGTGGTGCCAATGTTACAGTGCTTCATAAGTGCGCAGTTGCAGGAAGAGTGGAAAAAGTTCAACCGCCTGGTGCTGGATTCCATCTCCAATAACGCAAAGGCGTCCTTTGACTGGATGGCGGCCAACCAAAAGTACGTTTCACGCATCATAACAGAGTTGCGTTCAGGCTAACATGGAGTGACTTCTCTTAGTCTACCGAGTGGGAAGAAAGCTCTTGCAGAGGCGCAGGCTAACTGGGCGACAAACATTGCCGTCAGCAGGAACACACTCAAGCTAGATGGCACTTGTCCGAACTTGCCGTAACCAAGTACGTGTGTAGAAAGATGGCAACTCGATGTGGTGACCTGCAAATGGATCTTTGTGTAGGCCCAGGGCTACCAGTGTTTGGGGAAGTGCCCATGGACGTTCATGCTCCGGCACAAATGCATCACGAACAGTACCGGC
>NZ_JAHRDV010000062.1 GCF_019083805.1 Acetobacter estunensis | reverse complement strand
GAAACATGATAGAAGAGCTTAGGAGGTTGCACTGATGAAGGTCGCACATTAGCAGGTGTTCAAAAAACAGTGCTTTTTCTCGATAATACTTACAGAACCCAAGAATGCTCTGGGCGATACAATGTCGTTTTGGTTCTTGGGAACATTCAATTTTCGAATGCGGTTTATTTGCTCGCCAATGTTCATTTCGCTTATAATGTCAAGTCTATTGCGATCCTGTGCGGTGGGTGCATCTGGATTGCGGCGAAGAACGACAATGTTGCCCTGCGCATCGGCTTCCAGCCATTTATCGTCATCCAAGTGGCACACGGATGTGGCCCAGCCCGGCTGGTAATGCCGTGCCTTTTCTTCCAACTTCGCTGGCGCATTGTCGATTGAGGGTACAAATTCGACCAGCGAGAGTGATTGCATCAAATCAACAACGCCTATCGTGTTACCAGAGACGTCCAGGTCCACAGGGAAAGACGCCGGTCGATAAGCTGCAATCTTCTGTAAGGAGCC
>NZ_JAHRDV010000061.1 GCF_019083805.1 Acetobacter estunensis | reverse complement strand
CGCTCTATTCTGAGAGTATTGCTCGGACAACGGCCGTCTAGCAGCCAAGATTCCATAAGGCGAGACAGAGACGCCAAGTTTCTCTTCGAGTCCCCAAAGGTGCGAATGAGATGCCTTACAAAGGTAGTATGAGTGACGCCCACGCGCCCGGCTTTAAGTCTATCTGTTGTCAGTGCATGTGTGGGCAGAGACTTAGGGTCGGCACTTACACATTCTGAGGTATGCGCATTCCTGGCGCTATCAGGCTCGCAAACCCACAGTGATTCTTAAAAGTTAGCAGTGGGCAGCCGACACGCAGCCAGTTTTCGACCTTTTTCCGTTTTGTATCTTGTGCGCTCATGCTAACACCGCCAACGGGAGCGCCGAATAGTCATTCCGTCAGTCATTCCAGGTTAAACATGCGCCTTTGGAAGATTTGCTCAATCTTTGGAGCCTGTGTATGTCTTTGCGCGGGTGCTCACGCCCACAATCAGCTGTGATGTTTCATCAGCGGAGGAAAGAGCAGC
>NZ_JAHRDV010000060.1 GCF_019083805.1 Acetobacter estunensis | reverse complement strand
CCTTTTTTAATGGCAAAAAGAAAAGTTCACAGATCTATCTAGTGTAAAATAAGTGCAAAAAAGGATCTCCGATGCGGGGAATCGAACCCCGACCTTTACGGCTCTCAGCTGAGATGATGAAAGCGTAAAATCCTAGCCGTTAGACCACATCGGATGTCTAACTCATTTGGATGACTGGTGGTCAGTTATTGTTGCCTATGTGGGGTACAGCTTGGGTCGGGCCTATCGGGTGAGTCAGCTTACAGCACTATGTTGCTTCATTTCAGCTCTGCCGTGCGTTCCAGGAAACGATGATTAACAGTTCGTTTTCCAAAATGAATGGCAAGCGTGTAGTGAAATCTAGTCAAACCTGTCATTTTGCATCAGCTGCGTATGGACTGTGAGTTTCTGTAGCTGTTTAATGCTTTGTTGGCAATTCCTTTGAAGAAAGCATGCGTTGTGACGGGATAGCCGACATTCTCATTGCAAGAGGGGAGAAAATACGAGACGTCTATTATCGAAATAGTC
>NZ_JAHRDV010000005.1 GCF_019083805.1 Acetobacter estunensis | reverse complement strand
TTCGCGCACGATATTGGCGATATTGCGCAGCACGCGCAGACCCGCCGGCAACCAGGTGTAGATGCCCGAAGCCGTCTGACGCACCAGACCGGCGCGCAGCATGAGACGGTGCGACGCGATCTGCGCCTCCGCCGGGGTTTCCTTGAGGGTGGGCAGAAAACTGCGGGACAGGCGCATGCGCGACAACTCTCGTGACAGAAATGCAAGGCGTTGAAACAGCGTCACCCAACCGGATGACATCGGAAGCGTAACTGTTCTCCCACGCGGGCGCAGGATGCAAGCACCCAGCCTCCGCGACCGCTGAAAGCCGTCGCGGGGCGAGCGGGATCAGACGCGCAGGACGTGAACGTCCACCAGCGGGCGCTTCTGGAGCTTGCGGCCCAGTGCACGACGCAGCGCCGTTTTGGCGGCCTCGCGGAACGCCTGATCGTCCAGCCGCAACTCGTCGGGGATCTCATCGATCGCCTGCGCGAACTCCTCACGCACACGGATGCTCTCAGGTTCCTCCGGCTCCAGCAGGCCCGGTGCGCTGATCTTGGGCTCACCGATGACATAGCCCTCATCGTCCACTGCGAAGCTCGCGATGATGATGCCGTTGAACAGCATCTTGCGGCGTGCGGTCAGCACATCGCCCGTCATGGCCAGGAGGCGGTTGCCATCCACTGCCAGACGGCCCGTGGGAGCGGTGTCCACCACCTGCACCTTGCCCGGCGCCAGATTGAGGATGTCCCCATCTTCCAGAAGAACGGCGGCAATGCCCTTTTCCTGAGCGAGAGCGGCATGCGCCGTCAGGTGACGCCACTCGCCATGCGTCGGCACGGCATATTGCGGGCGGATGAGGTCATACATCGTCCGCACATCATCCGCCGTCGCATGACCGGAGCAATGGATCATCACCCCGTCCTTGTCAGTGATGACGCGCACGCCGCGACGAGTCAGATTGTCCTGCACCTGCATGATGGCCCGCTCGTTTCCGGGGATCATACGGCTGGAATAGATGACCGTATCGCCCTCGCCCAGCGCGATGGACGGATGCGTGTCGGAGGCAATGCGCGAAAGCGCCGAGCGTGGTTCGCCCTGACTTCCTGTGATGATCATCACCACCTGCTCATCGGGCAGATCGTTGGCTTCATGTTCCGTCAGGAACGGCAGCACGCCCGAGAGATAGCCGCACTCACGTGCCGCCACATCGAGGTTGCGCAGCGAACGCCCTACCAGCACAACCGTCCGCCCGGCTGCCTGCGCGGCCATGGCGATGGTCTCGACACGCGCCACGTTGGACGCAAAGCACGTCACCGCGATGCGTCCCTTGAGCGAGGAGATCAGTTCCGTCAGGCCAATGCGCACTTCGCCCTCGGAACGCGATGCGCCCGGCGTCATGACATTGGTGCTGTCGCACACCAGCGCCAGCACGCCCTCGTCACCGATCTGCCGCAGACGCTCCACATCCGTCGGCGGCCCGACCATGGGGGATGGATCGAGCTTCCAGTCGCCGGTGTGGACCACAAGCCCGTGCGGCGTGCGAATGGCCATCGCCTGCGCTTCCGGCACGGAATGCGTCACGGGGATAAACTCAATGTCGAACGGGCCGACATTGAAGCGGCCGCCACATTTGATGACGTGGATATTTACCTGCTGATCGAGCCGCGCCTCGCCCAGCTTGCGGCGCAGGACGGTCGCGGCAAACGGCGTAGCGTAGATAGGGCAGCCCAGCCGCGTCCACAGATGCGCCACAGCGCCGATGTGATCTTCATGCGCGTGTGTGATGACCAGACCGGCCAGCTTGTCGCGGCGCTCCATGATGTAAGTGGGATCGGGCACCAGAATCTCGGCTTCCGGCGTGTCGTTGCCCGAGAAACCGATGCCGCAATCCACAGCCAGCCATGTCTCGCCCAACCGGTAGAGGTTAAGGTTCATGCCGATCTCGCCCGTCCCGCCCAGAGGCAGGAAGGCCAGACCGTCGTCGTGTTCTGTCATATCGTCAGGTCATCCTTCTTGTGTGATGTCAGATGCGTTGTGCAGTGGCGGTTCCGGGTTACGTTCGGCCAGAAACCGCAATCCATTGATGGTCAGTTCAGGATCGATGTGATCGAAGATACGTGTGCCTTCCGAGAAGAGCGGAGCCAGACCGCCGGTCGCAAGCACCTTCATGGGTGCCCCGAATTCCTTGCGGATCCTCTCAACAATCCCCTCGACCAGTCCGATATACCCCCAGAACACGCCCGACCGCATGGCCATGTTCGTGTTCCGCCCGATCACCAGCCCGCCTTCGGGCCGTCCAATTCCGATGCGTGGCAAACGCGCCGCCGCCGTATGCAGCGCCTCCACCGAAAGATTGATGCCCGGCGCGATCACGCCGCCGCAATAGGTTCCATCTCCTCCCACGACGTCGAACGTCGTAGCCGTGCCAAAGTCGATCACCACAAGCGGACCGCCATACAGCCGGTGTGCCGCCAACCCGTTGAGCAGCCGGTCCACACCCACTTCCTGCGGATTGTCCAGCGCAATCGAAAACCCCCAGTCCAGCCGCGGTGAGGCAATAAGCGGCTCGACCTCGAAATACTGCCGACAGAGCTGCCGCAGGTGATAAAGCGCAGCCGGCACCACCGTTCCAATGGCGGCACCGGTGATATCACGAGGCGAGAGTCCTTCATTGTGCAGCAGGGTCAGCAGCCAGACAGCGTATTCGTCCGTGGTCCGCGCGGTCTGCATCGAGATGCGCCATGTGCCGCGCCATTTTTCGCCGTCATCCACGGCAAAGACGACGTTGGTGTTGCCAGCGTCAATGACCAGCAGCACGACCGGAACCCACTTCGTTTGTCACGTGATTGCCAAAGAGGACATCACCGGTAATCACACGCTCCACCTTGCCGTTGCAATCAAGGAGCAGTTCCCCGCCCTCTCCAATGCCCATGAAAAGGCCTTCAGCATAGGTTCCCGTGCCCCGAACCACAAGAGGCGAGCCAAGGGGCAGCCCACGCGCAAGCCATGCGGCATGGAGGGCAGCCACGCCTTTCTGCGCCAGAACCGTCCGCCACACGTCCAGCGCCTCCAGCAGTCGCAACGCCAGAGGTTCGGGCGCGCAGTCCACCCGAAACTCTCCCAGACACGCCAGCCGTCGGCCCGGCACAACGGGCGAAGATGTCAGGTTTCCGCCAAACCCGATCACCACCCACGGGGACGCTCCGCCGCCGGTCTCAATCAGGATGCCGCCCAGCTTGCGACCATCGTACAGAATGTCATTGGGCCATTTGATGCGCAGCCGGGAACTGGGGCGCTCGCCTCCCAGCGCATCATGAAACGCCAGAGCCGCAAGAAAGGGCCATATATCGGGACGCGCCCGCTCCGCCTCTTCCGGCCGCAACAGAACGGAAAGCGCCAAGCTTTCGCCCGGATCGGACCATGAACGCCCTCGGCTGCCCCGCGCTTTCGTCTGACGGCGGGCAAGGACGGCGAGGCATCCGCCTTCGCCCCCATCTGCCCGCTCGACACATAAATCGGAGGTGGAGGGCAGTTCGTCATACACCTCGAACCGCCAACCCAATGGAACCGGGCCGAAAGCCCCGTCCGTCACGCGCCCCTCAGCCAACGAGCGCCATAGCCGCGGCCCGTGCGGCGTCGCTGATCGGACCCAGCCCCAGCAGGAACAGCACTGTCGCCAGTCCCATGGCGATGGACACGAAGGAGACAGACGCCGCCGGACGGTCGAACGGTGCCGCCGGCGCATCGAACCACGCCACCTTCACCACGCGCAGATAGTAATAGGCGCCCACCACGGCAGAGACCGCGCCAAGAAAGATCAGCGGATACAGGCCCGCCTGCCAGGCAGCGGCGAACACCATGAACTTGCCGAAGAACCCGGCCAGAGGCGGCACACCCACCATACTGAACATGCAGATGGCAAGGATCAGCGCCATGCCAGGATTGGTGCGACCAAGCCCCGCCAGATCCGAAATCTCGTCCATTTCCTGCCCGCGACGCCGCATGGCCTCAATCACACCGAACGTGCCCGCGTTCATAACCAGATAGGTCGAAAGATAGACCAGCGTGCCCGTGGTCCCGGCGGGAGAGGCTGCCGCTAGACCCATCATGGCGTAGCCCATGTGCCCGATGGAGGAATAGGCCATCAGCCGCTTGATATTGTGCTGCGGAATGGCCGCGAACGAGCCGAACAGCATCGACATCGCCGCGATCACTTCCACGAGGATCTGCCAGCGCGGAGACATCGCCCCGAAGGGACCGCTCATCACACGCAGGATCAACGCGAACGCCGCGAATTTCGGTGCACCCGCCATGTAAGCCGTCACAGGCGTAGGCGCCCCCTGATAGACATCCGGCGTCCACATGTGAAACGGCACGGCGGACAGCTTGAACGCCAGTCCCACCAGCATGAACACAACACCGATCACCAGACCCAGCGGCAACGCGCCCACACTGTTGATCTCGGCGGCGATGGGCGCGTACGACAGCGTCCCGGCAAAGCCATAGACCAGCGAAATACCGTAAAGCAGCAGCCCTGAGGCCAGCGATCCAAGAATGAAGTATTTCAGGCCGGATTCCGCCGCTTGCGGACGATCCCGCTCAATCGCGCACAGCACGTAAATGGAGAGCGAGGACAGCTCCAGCCCCACGAACAGCGTCATCAGACTGGCGGACGACGCCATCACCATCGCGCCCAGCGTGGAGAACAGCACCAGCACCGGCATCTCGAATGGAAGTTCCTGGCCCTCATCGCGATGCCCAACCGAAAGTGCCACCGCCACAATGGCCCCGATCAGGGCCAGCACCTTGATGAAACGCGCGAAGGCATCGACCTGAAACAGCCCATGGTACCCTACGCCATCCGGGGACAGGCCGACGAGAAAGATCGTCGCCACGAACGCCGCGATGGTGAGCGCCGCCGTGGGCAGAAACGCATGGCCCTTCTTCGTCAGAACGCCGCCCGAAAGCACGACAAGACCACTGACCGCCAGCACCAGTTCCGGCAAGGCAAGCATCCAGTTCATCGCCCGTACTCCATGGCGTTCATCAGATCAGTCGGAAAGACGGCGCTCATTGGAAGAACACCACGGTGGTGACCAGCACCACGAGGCCCACAAGCATGGTCAGCGCATAGACCGCGATCGAGCCGGTCTGCGTGCGGGTGGCGACAATCGCCGTATCGCGTGTGGCACGTGCGAGCCCGACGGGCAGCTTCTCCACCGCGCCCTCATCCACACCGCGCCACAGCACGCGCGCGATAAAGGCGTAGGGCTTAACGAAGATCACGTCATACAGCTCGTCGAAATACCACTTGTTGAGCAGGAAAAGGTAGATCGGCCGGAACGACGTGGCGATGGACGCGGGCAGTTCGGGTTTGGCGATGTAGAGAACATAGGCCAGCGCAATGCCAGCAAGCCCCACAATGCTCGGCAGCAACCCGATCAGTGTCGGCACGTCCTCAAGACGCTCCATGATGGTGTTGCCCGGCGCGTTGAAGATCGCGCCACTCCAGAAAGCCGCCTGCTTACCGCCGATATAGAACGGCGCCAGCACGACACCCGCCACAACGGCACCAATGGAGAGGATCATCACCGGACCCATCATCACAGGCGGGCTTTCATGCGCATGATCGTGCGCGTGCTGATCGCGCGCCGTGCCGTGGAAGACAAGGAAAATCAGACGCCAGCTATACAGCGCCGTGATGAAGGCCGTGATCGTGCCCAACACCCAGCCATAGGTACCGATGCCCGAATGCGAAGCCCATGCGGCGTTGAGGATCGCGTCCTTGGACCAGTAGCCCGCGAAGGGGAACACGCCCGCCAGCGCCAGACTGCCAATCCACATGACGGCATAGGTCACGGGGATTTTCTTCCACAGACCGCCCATACGGAACATGTTCTGCTCATCGTGCAGGGCATGGATCACGCAGCCCGCACCAAGGAACAGCAGCGCCTTGAAGAAAGCGTGCGTGGTCAGATGGAACACCGCCGCCTGATACGCGCCCACACCAATCGCCATGAACATGTAGCCAAGCTGCGAACAGGTGGAATAGGCAATCGTGCGTTTGATATCGGGCTGCACCAGTCCCACGGTCGCGGCGAAGAAACAGGTCGTCGCCCCGATCAGCACGATGAAAATCCGTGTATCGGGTGCAAACTCCACCAGCGGCGACATGCGCGCCATCAGAAACACACCCGCCGTGACCATGGTGGCCGCGTGGATCAGGGCGGAGACCGGCGTCGGGCCTTCCATCGCATCCGGCAACCATGTGTGCAGGAACAACTGCGCCGACTTGCCCATCGCGCCAATGAACAGAAGGGTCGCGATCAGTTCCAGCACTGAATGATTGGCGCCAAATAGATGATACGTTGTATTCACCTGATCCGGTACGGTGGCGAAGATGTCGTCATACTGGATGGTGCCGAACACCACGAAGATCAGGCCGATACCCACCAGGAAGAACAGGTCCGCCACACGGTTGACCACGAACGCCTTGATGGCCGCCGCACAGGCACTCGGGCGCTGATACCAGTAGCCAATGAGCAGGTAACTCGCGAGCCCCACACCTTCCCAGCCAAAGAAGAGCTGCATCAGATCGTTGGACGAGATCAGCATCAGCATGGCGAAGGTAAACAGCGAGAGATACGAGAAAAACCGGTATCGCGGCATGGAATCGTGCGCCATGTAACCAAGGCTGTACACATGCACGAGCAGCGAGACCGTCAGCACCATGGCCGCCATGGTGATCGAGAGCGTGTCGAAGCGCAGCGCCCAGTTCACATGGAACGACCCCGCATCCACCCAGTGCGCCAGCAGCGCCACGCCGGGCATCCCCCCGCCGATCAGACCGCCCAGAAGCGCGCCATAGCTGGACAGCGTCGCCACCAGCATGAAGGCAATGGTCACGGCCTGCGCCGGACCGTCGCCCATGCGTCGTCCGAACAGCCCCGCAATCAGGGAGCCGCCCAGAGGAGCAAGAATGGCAATCGAGAAAAGGATGAGTGCGGCTTGCATGGTGCTCAGCCCTTCATCGTCGCAACGTCCTCGACCTGAATCGAGCCACGGTTGCGGAAATAGACGGTGAGAATGGCCAGACCGATCGCCGCTTCAGCAGCGGCAATAGTCAGCACGAACAGCGTGAGCACCTGTCCCGACAGATCCCCCAGAGCGGCCGAAAACGCCACGAGGTTGAGATTGGCCGAAAGCAGGATCAGCTCCATCGACATCATGATGATGATGATGTTCTTGCGGTTGAGGAAAATCCCGAACACACCCAGCACCAGCAGCGCCGCGCTGACCGTGAGATAGGGACCAAGCCCGATCTGGGCGATCGCAGCGTTCATCGTTCCTCTCCTTCGCGGACCACCAGTTCCTCGTGTTCCTCCTCGACGGCCTCCGGCACGCCGTAGGAACCGGGCACCGCCGTGACGTAG
Source organism: Acetobacter estunensis (assembly GCF_019083805.1). Classification (GTDB taxonomy): domain Bacteria; phylum Pseudomonadota; class Alphaproteobacteria; order Acetobacterales; family Acetobacteraceae; genus Acetobacter; species Acetobacter estunensis_A. The sequence goes on along the minus strand of NZ_JAHRDV010000005.1, from coordinate 287,948 downwards.
TAGGAATCATGCGGGCGCAGGAAACCGCCATTGGCGTCCGTGCCCTGACCGAGCGGCAGATCCATCATCTCCAGCGTGTCGGCGCGCTTGCGCTCATGCTGAAGCGAGATGATCTGACGGCGCCCCGTCGGACGATCGCGCAGCGTGAGCGTGATTGCGCCAATCATCGCGACCAGAAGCACCAGCCCGCAAAGCTGGAAGAGCAGCAGATAATGCGTGTAAATCAGCGTGCCGAGCGCGCCGGTGTTGGTCACCGGACCACCCATCTGTCCCAGACCGCCCGTGATGGGCAGCGGCATGACGGGCGAGAACATCCAGTGCAGCCCGGCCATCACCAGTTCCGCGAACAGGATGCATCCCACCGCCGCCCCGAACGGCGCGTATTTCTGCAAGCCTTCACGCATCTTCGTAAAGTCGATGTCGAGCATCATCACCACGAAGAGGAACAGCACCGCGACCGCGCCGACATAAACGATCACAAGGATCATCGCGAGGAACTCGGCCCCGGCCAGAAGGAACAGCCCCGCCGCGTTGAAGAACGCAAGGATCAGGAACAGCACCGAGTGAACCGGATTGCGCGCGCTGATGACCATCGCGCCAGAAGCGACAAGGATCGTCGCGAACACATAGAAGATCAACTGGAGCATCAGGCCGCCCTTCCCTTGGAGCAGGTCGTCGTGACGGGACGATCAGCGATACGGCGCATCGAGTTCGAGCCTCCGTGCCAGCACGCTTTCCCAGCGGTCCCCGTTCGCGAGCAGCTTGTCCTTGTTGTACATCAGCTCCTCGCGCGTCTCGGTCGCGAACTCGTAGTTCGGCCCTTCCACGATCGCATCGACCGGACAGGCCTCCTCGCACAGACCGCAATAGATGCACTTGGTCATGTCGATGTCGTAGCGCGTGGTGCGGCGTGAGCCGTCCTCGCGCGGCTCAGCCTCGATCGTGATGGCCTCCGCCGGGCATGTCGCCTCGCACAGCTTGCACGCAATGCAGCGCTCTTCCCCGTTGGGGTAGCGGCGCAGAGCGTGCTCGCCGCGGAAGCGCGGCGAGAGCGGCCCTTTTTCATAGGGATAGTTCAGCGTGACCTTCGGCTTGAACATCGTCTTGAAGGTCGAAACCATGCCGGAGACGATCTCGGTCAGAAGAAAAGACTTCAGTGCGCGGTCCATGCCAGCCATCAGCTTGCTCCCTGCGGCAACATGCCCGTCGCGAGAAGGAACCCGGCCGTCGCGATCATCCACAGCAGGGACATGGGCAGGAAAATCTTCCAGCCCAGCCGCATGAGCTGATCGTAGCGAAAGCGGGGAAAGGTTGCGCGGGTCCAGATGAACACGAAAAGACAGAACAGAATCTTGGCGATGAACCACAGCGGCCCCGGCACCCATGTAAAGGGCGCGATCCCGAGCGGCGGCAGCCAGCCACCGAGGAAGAGGATGCTGACCATGCCGGACATGAGGATCATGTTGGCATATTCGCCAAGGAAGAAGAGGCCGAACGACAGCGAGGAATATTCCACGAAGAAACCCGCCACCAACTCACTCTCGCCTTCGGGAAGATCGAACGGCGCGCGCCCCGTCTCGGCCAGCGCCGAAATGAAGAACACGATGAACATTGGGAACATCGGCACGCAGAACCAGATGTGCTGCTGCGCCAGCACGATGTCATTGAGGTTCAGGCTTCCCACCGCCAGCAACACCGAGACGATCACCAGACCGATGGAGACCTCATAGGACACCATCTGTGCCGCAGCTCGCAACGAACCGAGAAAGGCGTATTTGGAATTGGACGCCCAGCCCGCGATCAGGGTGCCGTACACCCCCAGCGAGGAAATGGCGAGCAGGTAGAGAATGCCCACATTGATATTGGCCACCGCCAGCCCGTTGCCCGTCGGGATCACCGCCCAGGCCAGCATGGCCAGCGAGAAGGTGAGGAACGGAGCGAACAGGAACAGGAACCTGTTGGCCCCCGCCGGAATGATGGTCTCCTTGGTGATCATCTTGATCGCATCGGCAAAAGCCTGAAGCAGACCGAAGATGCCGTTCACGTTCGGCCCGCGACGCAACTGCATCGCGGCCATCACCTTGCGCTCCATCAGCGTGAGATAAGCCACGGCGATCAGCAGCGGCACCAGCACCGCCAGCGCCTCGAGAGCGATCAGAATGATCTGACCGATCAGCGTATGGAGGAAAAAATACGCCACGTTCCTACTCCGCCGCTACAGCCGCACTTGGCGCATACACCGCCGCGCACTCATTCATGGTCGGACTGGCCCGGCTGATCGGATTTGTCAGGTAATATCCGTGTGTTGCCGGTACAAGAGACCGTGCGTCGAGCGCCACCTGACTGGCTGTCTCGGGCGCAGCGGCCGCCGATGAGACGCCAAGCTGCATCCGCTCGCGCAGTGCGCCAATCGTGTCATAGGGCAGCGTCGCTCCCAGAACTTCCGAGACAGCACGTAGGATTTTCCAGTCCTCCTTGGCCTCGCCCGGCGGGAATACCGCCTGAAAGCCACGCTGGACGCGTCCTTCCGTGTTGACCCAGGTGCCCTCTTTCTCGGTGTAGGTCGCACCCGGCAGAATCACATCCGCACGCGCCGCCCCTGCGTCCCCATGATGGCCCTGATAAACTACGAACGTGTCCGGGCTGATGGAGTGAACGTGAAACTCATCCGCGCCCAGCAGCCAGAGCACATCCACACCGCCGCTGAGCATCCCGCGCACGCTGCGCCCGCCATTTCCCGGCACGAACCCCAGATCCAGAGCCGCCACGCGCGAGGCCGCCGTGTGCAGGATGTTCAGACCGTGCCAGCCTTCCGCCCGCTCACCCGCCGCCAGCACTTTGCGACACGCGGCGAGGATCGCCAGCGCATCCTCGCGCACCAGAGCTTCCTGCCCGACAATAATCAAAGGCCGCTTGGCCGCCTTGAGCTTCGCGGCGAAGCCTTCCGTGCCATCCATCAGCGCGTTCAGCGCCGTCGGATCATCGCCAAGTGGCTCATAGGCCCATGTCGGATCGGACGGCAGTGTGCCGATCGCGCCAATCGGCAGACCGCCGCGCCCAAGCGAGAGATACCGCTTGCGGATGCGGGCGTTGAGCACCGGCGCATCCTGACGGACATTTGCGCCCACGACCAGCACCGCGTCCGCCTCATCAATGCCCGTGATGCCATCGGCAAAAACGTAATTCGCACGGTCGCTGAGATCGTATTGCGCGCCATCCTGACGGCAATCGAGATTGCTTGAACCAAGCGCGTGCATCAGATCACGCAGTGCCATGATGCTCTCGGCCTCGCACAGATCGCCCACAATCGCGCCGATCCGTGAGCCGGGCACGCCTTCGAGACGTTTAGCGATGGCCACGAACGCATCCTGCCACGACGCCGGATGCAGCTTGCCATGCACGCGCACCCAAGGCCGGTCGAGACGACGGCGCTTGAGACCGTCCACGGAGAAGCGTCCCTTATCGGACAGCCACTCCTCATTCACCTCGTCATTGATGCGCGGCACGATGCGCTTCACTTCGCCGCCCCGCGCCTGAACGACGATGTTGGTGCCCACCGCGTCCATCACGTCGATGGCGTCCGTCTTTTTCAACTCCCACGGCCGCGCCTGAAAGGCCGAAGGCTTCGACGTCAATGCGCCCACAGGGCAGATGTCGATCAGGTTGCCCGAAAGCTCGGACGTCAACGCCTTCTCGACATAGGTGGTGATTTCCAGATTTTCGCCGCGCGAAATACCGCCGAGTTCCGGCGTGCCGGCCACCTCCGTGGAGAAGCGCACGCAGCGGGTGCACTGAATGCAGCGTGTCATCACCGTCTTGACCAGCGGGCCAAGATTCTTGTCGGTCACGGCACGTTTGTCTTCATGGTAGCGGGACATGCCGCTGCCATACCCGTAGGCCTGATCCTGAAGGTCACACTCGCCACCCTGATCGCAGATCGGGCAATCGAGCGGATGGTTGATGAGCAGGAACTCCATCACCGCCCGCCGAGCCTTCCGCACGGTCTCGGTGTCGGTGAAGATCTGCATCCCCTCGCCCACCGGGAAACCGCACGACGCCACCGGCTTGGGCGCGCGCGCCACCTGCACGAGGCACATGCGGCAGTTGCCCGCGACCGACAGACGCTCGTGGTAGCAGAAGCGCGGGATTTCCTTGCCCGCCGCCTCACACGCCTGCAACGCGGAAGATCCAGCGGGAACCTCGACCGGAATGCCGTCAACAATGACCTTGACCATCCGCCTTACTCCGCCGCAATCGTGGCGAGCGGCGCACCGGCAGGCACCTGCACCTGCTGCACGCCGCCATGCTGCCGTTTATAGGTGCGGATGCGCTCTTCCATCACCGGACGGAAATGGCGGATCAGCCCCTGTATCGGCCACGCCGCCGCATCGCCCAGCGCGCAGATCGTGTGACCTTCCACCTGCCGCGTGACCTGTTCGAGCATGTCGATCTCCTCGATCTCCGCCCGTCCTTCGACCATCCGGTTCATCACGCGCATCATCCAGCCCGTACCTTCACGACAGGGCGTGCACTGGCCGCAACTCTCATGCTTGAAGAACTGTGAAAAACGGGCGATCGCCTTGATGATGTCGGTGGATTTGTCCATCACGATCATGCAGCCCGTGCCCAGACCGGACTGCACGGCCCGCAGGCTGTCATAGTCCATCAGCACAGTCTCACAGGTCTCTTTCGGCAACACCGGCACCGAGCAGCCGCCGGGAATGACAGCCAGCAGGTTGTCCCACCCGCCGCGCACGCCGCCGCCATGCTTCTCGATGATCTCCTTCATCGAAACACCCAGCTCTTCCTCGAACACGCAGGGCGTATTCACATGACCTGAAATGGCCATCAGCTTGGTGCCCGCATTGTTTGGACGGCCAAGAGCGGAAAACCACGCGGCCCCACGTCGCAGAATAGTGGAGGCCGAGGCGATGGACTCCACATTGTTTACGGTCGTCGGGCACCCATACAGACCCGCGCCTGCCGGGAAAGGCGGCTTCATGCGCGGCTGGCCCTTCTTGCCTTCAAGGCTTTCCAGCAGCGCTGTTTCCTCACCGCAAATATATGCGCCTGCGCCGCGATGGATGTAGAAATCGAAGTCCCAGCCGGTGCCCGCCGCGTTCTTGCCCAGCAGCCCGGCTTCGTAGGCCTCATCCACCGCGATCTGGAGATGCCGCGCCTCGTTGTAGAACTCGCCTCGGATGTAGATGTAGGCTGCGTGCGCCCCCATGGCGAAGGAGGCGATCAGCGCGCTTTCGATCAGCTTGTGTGGCTCATGGCGCAGGATCTCGCGGTCCTTGCAGGTGCCCGGCTCGGACTCGTCCCCGTTGATGACGAGGTAATGTGGCAACGGCCCATCGCCCTTCGGCATGAAGGACCACTTCACACCGGTCGGGAAGCCCGCGCCACCACGTCCGCGAAGACCCGACGCCTTCATCTCGCTCACGATCCAGTCGCGGCCCTTGTCGAGAATAGCTTTGGTATCATCCCAATCCCCGCGCGCGCGAGCACCCGCGAGATGCCAGTCGTTCTGGCCGTAGAGATTGGTGTAAATCCGGTCCTTGTCGCTCAGCATCGCCGGTTCTCCTCAGCCCTTCTGTGGGCCTGCGGCCCCCGCGTTCGCGTCAAGCAACACCCGTCGTCCGCCCTCGGGCTCGGAGCCGTGCCGACCGTTGGTGGGGCCGGGCTCTGGTACCTCGCCACGCCGCAACGCCTCGATCAACGCTTCGGTGCGCGGGCCGTCGAGATCTTCATAGAAATCGTTATCCACCTGAAGGATCGGCGCATTGGCGCATGCGCCAAGACATTCCGCCTCGCTCAGCGTGAACAGGCCGTCCGCGCTGGTGCCACCCACATGAGCGATGCCCGCAGCTTTCTTGCACGCGCCCAGCACATCGTCCGAGCCACGCAGCCAGCATGACGTCGTGGTGCAGACCTGAAGGTGATACTTCCCGATCGGCTTGAGGTTGAACATCGTGTAAAATGTCGCGACCTCGTAGATGCGGATCGGCGCGACATCGAGACGCTCCGCCACCACATCCATCGCCACCGTGGGCACCCAGGCACTGCCGGTCTGACGCTTCATCTGGTCCTGCACGATGTAGAGCAACGGCAACGCGCCGCTGGCCTTCCGCTCGGGCGGATACTTGGCCAGCACCTTTGCGATCTCGGCCTCGCTCACTTCATCGAACGCGAAGTGTGTCGGCTGGTCGTGGTTCACGTCGCTCATCGGTCCACCTCACCAAAGACGAGATCCAGCGATCCGATGATCGCCACGGCATCGGCCAGCATGCCGCGCCGCGACATCTCATCGATGGCCTGCAAATGCGCGAAACCCGTGGGGCGGATCTTGCAGCGATAGGGTCGGTTGCTGCCGTCCGCCACCAGATAGACACCGAACTCGCCCTTTGGCGTCTCGACCGCCGTATAGGTCGCGCCCGGCGGCACGTGATAGCCTTCGGTAAACAGCTTGAAGTGATGGATCAGCGCTTCCATCGAACGCTTCATCTCTGCGCGAGGCGGCGGAGAGAACTTGGGATCCTGCACCTTCACCGGACCGGGACGTATCTGCGCCAGACTCTGCTTGATGATCTTCACGCTCTCGCGCATCTCGGCCACGCGGACGAGATAGCGGTCGTAGCAGTCGCCATGCCGCGCCACGGGAATATCGAACGTCACCCGGTCATAGGTGTCATAAGGCTGCGAACGCCGCAGATCCCACGGCACACCCGAGCCGCGCAGGCAGGGACCGCTGAAACCCCACGCCAGCGCCTGCTCGCTGGTGAACACACCAATCCCCACGGTGCGCTGCTTCCAGATACGGTTTTCCGTCAGCAGGCTTTCGAGATCGTCGATCCACGCCGGGAACTCATCGGCCCACCGACCGATCCGCTCCTCCATCCCCGCCGGAAGATCACGCGCCACGCCGCCGGGGCGGAAATAGTTGGCATGAAACCGCGCGCCCGAAACGGCTTCATAAAATTCGAGAAGCTTTTCACGCTCCTCATATCCCCAAAGTGCCGGCGTCACCGCGCCACAATCCAGCCCCATGGCGGTCAGATTGAGGATATGATTCAGGATGCGCGTGATTTCCGCGAAGATGACCCGAATCCACTGCGCCCGCTCCGGCGCCGTAATACCCAGAAGCTTCTCGGTTGCCAGCGCGAACGCATGCTCCTCGCTCATCGGGGAGGCGTAATCGAGCCGGTCGAAATAGGGGAGCGCTTTGGGGTAGGTCTTGTATTCGATCAGCTTTTCCGTGCCGCGATGCAACAGGCCGATATGCGGCACCGCACGGGCCACAACCTCGCCCTCCATCTCCAGCACCAGACGCAGAACGCCGTGCGCCGAAGGGTGCTGCGGACCGAAATTCAGCGAATGGCTGTCGATCTCGACCGTGCGTCGCTCGACTTTTTGCTCGACAGCGGGTTCCGGCAGGAGCGATTCCGGCAGCGGACCTTCATCAAGCGCATCACGCAGACCGGGCTGTGGTCCATCCGTTTTCAGGGCCTGTGTCATCCTTGGGCTCCTGTCACTTCAGCTTCTTCATGATCTGGCGCAGTTCATGCGCCCGCTCGTCACCCGGCAGGGTCAGCACCCCTTCCCATGGTGAGACGAAATCGAAATCGCGGAAATCCTGCGTGAGCGAAACCGGCTCGCGCACGATCTGGCGACGGTCCGGGTCGTAGCGGACCTCGGTGTAACCCGTCAGCGGGAAGTCCTTGCGCAGCGGATGCCCCTCGAACCCGTAATCCGAGAGGATACGCCGCAAATCCGGCTGGCCCGAGAACAGCACGCCAAACAGATCGTAGCACTCCCGCTCCCACCACGTGGCGCAGGGCCAGAGCTTGTGAATGGAGGGCACCGGCGTGAGCTCATCAGTCGTCACGATCACGCGGATACGGTGATTGTGACTGACGGAGAGCAGGTTGTACACCACGTCGAACCGCTCCGGGCGTTCCGGGAAATCGACGCCACAAAGATCCATCATCTGTTCGCAACGAAAACGCGGATCGTCACGCAGCAGCGTCATGAGCGGGATCAGGCGCTCACGTTCAGCCCGAACAACGAGTTCCCCGCCCTCCAGCGACGCGGAGCGGATGCCCGGCAGCGTCGTGGAGAGGGTGAACGCCAGAGCGGAAAGGCAGGACGAGCCGCGCGTCCCAACGGGTGCGGTTGCCTCAGCCACGGAGAATGGTCCCTGTCCGACGAATTTTTTTCTGAAGCAGCAGGATGCCGTAGATCAGCGCCTCCGCCGTGGGTGGGCAGCCGGGCACATACACATCCACTGGCACCACGCGGTCACAGCCCCGCACGACCGAATAGGAATAATGGTAATAGCCACCACCATTGGCACAGGAGCCCATGGAAATGACCCAACGCGGTTCGGCCATCTGGTCGTACACGCGCCGCAGAGCAGGCGCCATCTTGTTGGTGAGCGTACCCGCCACGATCATCACGTCCGACTGACGTGGCGATCCGCGCGGGATGATGCCCATGCGGTCAAGATCGTAGCGCGGCATGTAAGCGTGGATCATCTCCACCGCGCAGCAGGCCAGACCGAAAGACATCGGCCACAGGCTACCCGTGCGCCCCCAGTTCACCAGCTTGTCGAGACTGGCGACAACAAAGCCCTTCTCGCTGATCTCACCGGTGATCCCGCGGACGATGGCGTCCTGCTCAGGCCCCGGCGGCACCATGTCGCGGTTCCAGACGATATTCTGCCCCGCATTTTGGGCTGTCTCGGGGTTTTCACCGCTCATCGCGCGTTCTCCACCACATCACACACTCGGCCGAACTCTCGCACCCAATCCATCAATCCCAATCGAGCGCACCTTTGCGCCACTCGTAGAGAAAACCGATTCCCAGCACGCCGAGAAAACCCATCATGGACAGAAAGCCGAGCAACCCGATCCGCGAAAGGCTAATTGCCCAAGGGAACAGGAAGGCCACTTCCAGATCGAAGATGATGAACAGGATCGAGACGAGATAGAACCGCACATCGAAGCGGCGTCGGGCGTCATCGAACGCCTCGAATCCGCACTCATACGCCGTAAGTTTCTCGGCATAGGGCTTCTGCTGCCCGCACACGAGGGAAGCGCCCAGCATCGCACCGGCGATCACCACCGCCAGCACTCCGAAAATCAGCACGGGAAGATAAGCGTCGATCGTCGAAGTCATGCTGTCTCCCTTCTCCTCCATCCGATGGTGCGGATGGTGTGTCCCGTCTGTCCTAACCGTCGCGCCCAAACTAGGTCCATGAACCCAGCCTGACCAGTGACGCGCCCCCATCTGCTTGGGAACTTTTCCGTGTGAAACGACTCGACCGTATACAGTCACGGCGATCCCTACGGAAAACAGCCACTTTTTCTTATTGAACACACGCGCATGTGACACGCAATGACATGAAACAAATCGACAGGTCATTCCGAAAACGAAACACTACAGAGGGCCGCACAACGGTTTTCTGCGCCAGCAGTCGGGACGTGAAACAGCAATTTGCAAGGAAGAAGGAATGGTGGGTGATGACGGGATCGAACCGCCGACCATCTCGGTGTAAACGAGACGCTCTACCGCTGAGCTAATCACCCGCGCCGTGGTTAGCCAAAAGCCACGGAACAATCAAGTCGCTGAAATACGAAACGGGCGGACAGGGTTTCCCCTGACCGCCCGCTCCAAAAGCTTGGTCCTAAAGGGACCGTGATCAGCTCACGGCGTCCTTGAGGGTCTTGCCCGGCTTGAAGCGCACGGAGGTGGAGGCCGGAATGTCGATCTCCTCACCGGTGCGCGGGTTACGGCCCTTGGTGGCCTTGCGGTGAGCCGTCACAAACGAGCCGAAACCGACGAGACGGACTTCCTGTCCACCCTTGAGCGCCTTCTCGATAGCCGCGAACACCGCGTCCACCACTTCGCCAGCCTTCGCCTTGGGCAGGTCAACTTCGTCTGCAACAACCGAGACGAGTTCCTGCTTGTTGAGCGGCTTGTCCATACGTACGCCTTTCTATGTTCAGGTCCCCCGGAACCGTTCCGACCCCGGGGGACATTCCGCGGCGCACTATGAAGCCGTTTTCCGCCACGTCAACAGCCTCCGCGTGCGGCAGGCCCGCAAAAATGGTTACCTGCCCGTTGACGACTCCCTCCTTCAGTGAGCGACAGCGCTCGCGACAGCGGGAGCGGCGATAGGAGCGAGTTGGTCCGTCTCATCCTCCCACTCGATCGGCACCGGGACACGAACCAGCGCGCGGTCGATCACCTCATCCACATGCGAGACCGGAACCAACTCGAGATTCCGCTTCACCGCCTCGGGAAGTTCCGCAATGTCCTTCTCATTCTCCTTGGGTAGGAACACCGTCTTGATGCCTGCGCGCAAAGCCGCCAGCAGCTTTTCCTTGAGACCGCCGATGGGCAGCACACGGCCACGCAGAGTGATCTCGCCGGTCATGGCCACGTCATGCCGCACAGGAATACCCGTCAGCACGCTGACCAGCGACGTCGCCATGGCGATACCCGCCGAAGGACCGTCTTTCGGAGTCGCCCCTTCCGGAACATGCACGTGCAGGTCGCGCTTTTCGAACAGCGTCGGCTTGATGCCGAACTGCACCGCGCGGCTACGGACATAGGAAAGAGCCGCAGAGACGCTCTCCTGCATCACATCGCCCAGCTTGCCGGTCTGCTTGACGTTGCCCTTGCCGGGCACCATCACGCTCTCGATCGTCAGGATCTCACCGCCCACCTCGGTCCAGGCCAATCCGGTGACCACGCCGACCATATCGGTGATCTCCGTCTCTCCATGCGAGAACCGGCGCACACCCGCGAACTTGCCGAGATTTTTCTCGGTGACCGCGACCTTCTTGGCCTTGCCCGTGACGATTTCCTTCACGACCTTGCGGGCCACATTGGCAATCTCACGCTCAAGACTGCGAACGCCAGCTTCACGTGTGTAGAAGCGGATCAGATCCATCAGCGCCGCATCCGAGATCGACCACTCCTCAGGCTTGAGGTTATGTGCCTCGCCCTGCTTGGCGATCAGATGCCGCTTCGCGATGTTGAGCTTCTCATCCTCGGTGTAACCGGAGAGACGAATGATCTCCATGCGGTCCAGAAGCGGCTGCGGCATGTTCAGACTGTTCGCCGTGGTGACGAACATTACATCCGACAGATCGTAATCCACTTCGAGATAGTGATCCGAGAACGTCGCATTCTGCTCAGGGTCGAGAACCTCAAGCAGGGCGGACGCCGGATCGCCGCGCCAATCCGCGCCGAGCTTGTCGATCTCATCGAGCAGGAAGAGCGGGTTGGACACCTTCGCCTTCTTCATACCCTGAATGATCTTGCCCGGCATGGAGCCGATATAGGTCCGGCGATGGCCGCGGATCTCGGACTCGTCGCGCACACCACCCAGCGACATGCGGACATAGTGCCGTCCCGTCGCCTTCGCGATGGCGCGCGCCAACGTGGTCTTACCCACACCCGGCGGCCCGACAAGGCACAGGATCGGTCCCTTCACCTTCTGGGAACGGCTCTGCACCGCCAGATATTCAAGGATACGCTCCTTGACCTTCTCCAGCGCGTAATGGTCCTCATCAAGAACCTTCTCGGCCTCGACCAGATCGGTCTTGACCTTGGTGCGCTTTTTCCATGGCACGCTCAGCAGCCAGTCGAGATAGTTGCGCACGACCGTGGACTCGGCCGACATCGGGCTCATGCCGCGCAGCTTCTTCAGCTCAGCCTGCGCCTTCTCGCGCGCCTCCTTGCTGAACTTCGTCTTGGCGATCTTCTCTTCGAGCTCGGCGGTCTCGTCCTTGCCGTCCTCGCCTTCGCCGAGTTCTTTCTGGATCGCCTTGAGCTGCTCGTTGAGGTAGTACTCGCGCTGCGTCTTCTCCATCTGCCGCTTTACGCGGCCACGGATGCGCTTCTCCACCTGCAGGACGCCGATCTCGGCTTCCATATGGGCGAGAATCTTCTCAAGCTGCTTGGTGACTGTCGGCAGCTCAAGGATTTCCTGCTTCTCGGAAATCTTGAGATTGAGATGGCTCGCAATCGTGTCAGCCAGCTTGGACAGGTCGCTGATCTGATTCAGCGAAACCATCACCTCGGCCGCGATCTTCTTGTTGAGCTTCACATACTGCTCGAACTGCCCCACCACCGCGCGCGCAAGGGCTTCCGCCTCCTCGCTCGCGACCGGGACATCCTCGACCAGTTCGATGTCGGCCTCGAAATGGCCCTCGACCTCGTGCAGCGTCTTCACCCGCGCGCGGCGGTTGCCTTCGACCAGCACCTTCACCGTGCCATCGGGCAGCTTGAGAAGCTGTAGGATCGTGGAAACCGTGCCGAAACGATAGATATCGTCCGCCGCCGGATCGTCCACCGTCGCGTCCTTCTGTGTTACCAACAGGATCTGCTTGTCCTCGCTGGTGACAGCTTCCAGTGCGCGCACGGATTTCTCACGCCCCACGAAGAGGGGGACGATCATATGCGGAAAGACCACAATGTCGCGCAGCGGCAGCACCGCCACACGGCCCGGCGTCTCGGGAAGCGTTTTCACCGCCTCTTCCACGGGAGACGTGGCAGGCACAACCGCTTCCGTCTTCTTGGTGGTGCGCTTGCGGCGCGGAGCGGGGGTCTTGTCTTTTTCTGTCATACTAGTGCCGATGACCTCCTGAATGGACGATCCCGCCCTGCGCGCCCGCCTTCGGCACGCCCACGGCAGATCTGCCCGTCGGCAAACGGCGACCTACATTCCGGCCGCCGCTTCCTTCCTTGATATCGGTATCGATGGGTGCGCTCACAAGGGGCCAGCGGAACGGATGTTCCCCTCGTCTCCGCAGTGTGAAGCAAAGAGAGCCGGCCGCACTCAGGCGGACTGCTCCGTCGGCTGCTCCTTGCCCTTGCCATACACATAGACAGGAGCGGCACGGCCTTCCGCGGAATCGCGGTTGACCACCACTTCCTCCACGTTTTCCAGCCCGGGCAGGTCGAACATGGTGGACAGCAGAATGCTCTCGAGAATGGAACGCAGACCGCGCGCACCCGTCTTACGCTCCAGCGCGCGGTGGGCAATCGCTTTCAGCGCGTCGTCCGTGAACGTCAGCTTCACATCTTCCATCTGGAAGAGCTTGGCATACTGCTTGACCAGCGCGTTCTTCGGCGCGGACAGTATCTGCACCAGCGCGGCTTCGTCCAGATCATCAAGCGTCGCCACGACAGGCAGACGACCGATGAACTCGGGGATCAGGCCGAACTTGACCAGATCCTCAGGCTCCACATTCTTGAGCACAGCACCCGTGCGCTGCTCGTCCGGATCCTTCACATCGGCACCGAAGCCAATACCCGAACCTTTTCCGCGCGCGGAGATGATCTTCTCAAGCCCCGCGAACGCACCGCCGCAGATGAAGAGCATGTTGGTGGTGTCCACCTGCAGGAACTCCTGCTGCGGATGCTTGCGTCCACCCTGCGGCGGCACGGACGCCACCGTGCCTTCCATCAGTTTGAGCAACGCCTGCTGCACGCCCTCGCCACTCACATCGCGGGTGATGGAAGGGTTGTCGGACTTGCGGGAAATCTTGTCGATCTCGTCGATATAAACGATGCCGCGCTGCGCGCGTTCCACATTGTAGTCCGCCGCCTGCAGCAGCTTGAGGATGATATTCTCCACATCCTCGCCCACATACCCCGCTTCGGTCAGCGTGGTGGCGTCGGCCATGGTGAACGGCACATCGATAATGCGCGCCAGCGTCTGGGCCAGCAGCGTCTTGCCCGAGCCGGTCGGACCGATGAGCAGGATGTTGGACTTCGAAATCTCAACGTCGCTGTTCTTCTGTGCGTAGGCCAGCCGCTTGTAGTGATTATGAACCGCGACCGAGAGCACCTTCTTCGCCTCGGACTGGCCGATCACATAATCGTCGAGGATCGCGCAGATTTCCTTGGGAGTCGGCACACCGTCGCGCGACTTCACCAACGTCGTCTTGTGCTCCTCACGGATGATGTCCATGCACAGTTCGACGCACTCGTCGCAGATGAACACCGTCGGCCCCGCGATGAGCTTGCGGACCTCATGCTGGGACTTTCCGCAGAACGAGCAATACAGCGTGTTCTTGGAATCGCCGGACTTCGCGTTCATCAGCCGTTCCTCAACCTTTGACCCCGAAGGGCCGCCCGACCTGAAGGCCGGGCAAAAAAAAACCGTAGCCGCTCCCTGCCCGCTCATCAAGGCAAGGCCATCCCGGCCTGCGGTGAAGGATTTACGCCTTCTCCGGTGACTGGGCCTCATGGCTGCGGATGACTTCGTCCACGATACCGAAAGACTTGGCTTCTTCGGCGGACATGTAGCTGTCACGCTCCAGCTTGCGCTCGATTTCCTCAAGCGTCTGACCGGTGTGCTCGCGGTAGATCTCGTTGAGGCGACGGCGGATCGTGAGGATCTCCTGCGCCTGAATCTCGATATCGCTCGCCTGCCCCTGCGCACCACCCGAGGGCTGATGCACCATCACGCGCGCATTCGGCAGCGCGTAGCGGCGCTTGGCGGCACCCCCGGCCAGCAGCAGCGACCCCATGGACGCCGCCTGCCCCAGACAGACCGTGCTGACCGGGCTGCGGATGTACTGCATGGTGTCGTAGATCGACAGGCCCGCCGACACCACGCCACCGGGGCTGTTGATGTAGAACGAGATTTCCTTCGTCGGGTTCACGCTCTCCAGATAAAGAAGCTGCGCACAGATGACAGAGGCGACCTGATCGTAGACCGGACCGGTCAGGAAAATGATCCGCTCCTGCAGAAGGCGCGAATAGATATCGAACGCACGCTCGCCGCGAGAGGTCTGCTCGACCACCATCGGCACGAGAGAGTTGTTGTAAATCTCGACAGGGTTCGAATCCCTCATCACATCATTCCCGACTTGTGTGCCTGCGTGTCCCGCCCCGATGGCGGAGACGGGGCGGAGCAGCGCCCGGTCTGTCTAAGATAGAGATAAACCTCTCCGACGCCACCCCGCGACGCGAAAATCGGTGTGATTTGCATCGCGGGCATCAACATATCTCCCAAAACGAACACGGCACCCACCCCCTCACACCGGAAGGGATGGGTGCCGCGAATCGCAAGCCCCCGAAAGGACCACTCAACCGTTTCAGGCGCCAGCGGCTGGCATGTCGGCCAGTTCTTCCGGTGTCACCGTCTTGTCCTCGACCTTCGCCAGCTCGACAATGTAGTCGATCACCTTGTTTTCGAAGATCGGGCCACGAAGGGACTCGGACGCCTGCGGGTTCTTCACGAAGAAGTCGAACACCTGCTGCTCCTGACCACGATAACGCATGGCCTCGGCACGGATGGCGCGCGCCATCTCGTCCTGCGTGACGGTGATGCCCTTTTCGCGGCCGATTTCGGCCAGAAGAAGGCCCAGCTTCACACGACGCTCGGCGATCTTGCGGTAGTCCGCCTTCAGCGTCGCTTCGTCCTTGTCCTTGTCTTCGTCATCCAGCTCGCCCGACTTGCGGTCGGCCTCGACACGCGCCCAGATCTGCTCGAACTCGGCGTCCACCATGCCTTCAGGCGCAGGGAAATCGGTCTTTTCAGCCAGCTTGTCCAGAAGCTCGCGCTTCAGACGAAGACGAGAAAGCTGCTCGTATTCACCCTCGACCTGCTTGCCGATCAGCTCACGGATCTGCTCAAGGCTCTCGAAACCGAGCTTCTTGGCCAGATCGTCGTTGATCTCGGATTCGACCGGCTTCTTCAGTTCACGGGCCTTAATATCGAACGTGGCGGTCTGACCGGCCAGTTCCTTCGCGCCGTAATCCTCAGGGAACGTCACCGTGATGACCTTCTCCTCGCCCGGCTTCATACCCTCGATCTGCTCGGCAAAACCGGGAATGAACCCTTCGCCGCCGATCTCGACATTGATGTTCTCAGCCGTGCCGCCCTCGAAAGGCACGCCATCGCGCTTGCCTACGAAGTCGATCGCAATGATGTCGCCCTTGGCAGCCGGACGCACTTCCTCGACCGTTACGAACTCACGCTGACGCTTGGCGATGTCCTCAATGGCCTTGTCCACCGTGGCGGCATCCGGCTCGGCCTTCAGGCGCACGAGAGAGAGATCGGACAGATCAGGCACCTTGATTTCGGGCAGAACTTCCGTCTCGACCTTGAATTCCAGATCGCCCTTGCCGTCACCACCCGACGTCACTTCGACCTTCGGCTGGAGAGCGGGGCGCAGATTACGCTCCTCGAACAGGCTGCGCAGCGAGTCGTTCACCGTCTGCTCAAGCACCTCGCCCTTCACGCTGTCACCGAAGCGCTGACGCGCGATGGCGACGGGCACCTTGCCCGGACGGAAGCCCGGCAGCTTGGCGGAAGCGGCCACTTCCTTGAGACGGGCCTCCTCCTTCTGCTCGAGTTCGGCCGACGGAACGACCACGGTGAAGGCGTGCTTCAGGCCTTCGGAAAGCGTCTCTGTAACCTGCATATGCCCAGGCCATCCTCTTCGTACGAACTCGTCACAAACATCCGGGCACCGACCCTCGTGGCTGCACCCGTCATTCCGGCGAAAGACCGCGACAGCGGTCACGTCCTCAGCCCAAGACAGACAATTGGTACGGGCGGAGGGACTTGAACCCCCACGACTTGCGCCACCAGAACCTAAATCTGGCGTGTCTACCAATTCCACCACGCCCGCACATGACCTGCCGGCTCACCCGGAACGTCAAGGGCGCCCGCTTACCGCAGACCGCCGCGCGGGGCAAGGTCGCGGCCGCGTCTTGTACGCTCACCGTTTCCGGGATTCCGCCTCATCGCTCTCCCCCTGAACCCGCGTCGCCTCATCCCGGGCTGCGCCCAGATGCACGTCTAGATCCTCCGCGATCAGCCAGTCTCCAGCGCGCAGTCCTGCCTCTCCGTGCAGCCACACACCGGCGCAGGCCGCCTCCCATGGCTCCATCCGGGCCGCGAGCAGTGCGCCAATGATCCCCGTCAGCGTGTCTCCCGAACCCGCTGTCCCGAGCGCGGGGGTGGCATGCGTGTTGATCGCCACGCGACCGTCCGGCGCTGCGATGAGCGTGGACGCGCCCTTGAGCACCACCACCGCCTCAATGTGCGCCGCCGCCGCGCGGGCTGCCGCCAGAAGGTCGTCGCCCGGCTTGCCGAACACCCGCGCAAACTCGCCTGCATGGGGCGTCACCACGGCCACGCCACGCAGACGCTCCGGCGCACCGGCCGCCCACGAAAATGCTCCCGCATCCGCCAGCACACAGCGCTTTGCCGCCACCAGCGCAGGCAGCACCTTTTCCACTTCTTCCGGCAGCAGACCGGGACCGCAGATCCAGACATGCCGCCGCTGGTCCTCCAGTAACGTCTCAAGAGCCCCATCGTCGATGATCAACCCCGGCGCCCCCAGCCGAAAGCCGGGCGCCGCTTCACCTGCTGCGATGCGCACCAACCCGGCGCCCGTGTGCCGTGCAGCCGTAGCCGAAAGACGCGCCGCTCCCGGCATGGCCGCACCCGCGCACAGACTCACCACGCCACGGCTGTATTTGTGCGACTCCATTCCCGGCACAGGAAGCCGCCACAAACCCGGCCTGTTCCAGAACGTCTGCACCACAACGTCATCGAGCGTGGCGACAGGAATGCCGATGTCATGCACTTCCAGTTGGCCGCACAACTCCCGTCCCGGCAGAAGCAAATGCCCGGGCTTGGCACGAAAGAACGTGACCGTCAGTTCCGCAGCCCGCGCATGGCCGCGCACATGCCCTGTCGCGCCGTCCACGCCCGTGGGCATGTCGATGGCCACGACGCGCTTCGCCGCAGCAAGCACAGCCCCCACATCGTCGCTCACATCACGCGACAGACCCGCGCCGAACACCGCATCGATCACAAGATCGGCACGTGCGGCCTCCTGCGCTGTAAATGGCACACGTGGCCCATGGAATCGGGCCATTACCGCCGCGGCATCGCTACCCGGTTTCGGCTCTGCCATCACGGCGGCGCTGACGGGCCAGCCTGCATTCGCCAGATAGCGGGCAGCCACCCAGCCGTCCCCGCCATTATTACCCGGCCCGCAGAGCACCAGCACACGAACCGGTTTCGTGAAACGTCGCACGGCGCGGGCCACAGCCCGACCGGCGTGTTCCATGAGAACGCTCACAGGCACGGTGCGGGAGGCCGCGTGATCGATGCGCCCCATTTCCTGTGGGGACGGAAGAGCGAATGTGTGACGGTCCTGTGTCATGTCGGGGAACCTTTCATGATTTCGGCAAGCCGCGCGAAACAGGCGCTCGCTTGCGTTCCTTGGCCGAATTGGCGATCAAGCCGCACGATCGTCCTGTCGTCCTGATCCGATGGAGTCCGCATGCCTCACATCCTCTGGAGCCTCGTTCTCACCCTGCACATCGCCGGCATGGCCGTCTGGGTGGGTGGAGCGACCTATGCCGCGCTGATCCTCCGTCCGGCGCTCACGCTACTCGACAATGCCCAGCGCAGCGCCGTGCATCTGCTCACGCTCAAGCGATTCCTGCGCGTGGTCTGGCACCTGATGCCCACGGTGCTGATCACCGGCTGGCTGATGATCGTGCACGAAGGCGGCTTTGCCGTCATGCCCTGGACCGTCAACGCCATGCAGGTTTTCGGTCTCATCATGGCTGGACTGTTCCTGCGCGTCTTCTACGGTCCCTATCAGACAGCCCGACGCGCCATGCGGCCCAAGCCCGCCACTTTCGACTCCATCCGCAGCTTGATGCTGGGAATCGTGGGTTGCGGAATGCTCGCCATTCTCTGCGCGGCGATGGGACACGGGTTCTGACGCACGCATCGCCTCATTTCCGTCGGCGCTCGTGCCGCCGACGGTGCTTGATTTTCTGCTCGGGACAGCCTACCGACAGGCACCGGTTCTGATCCCGGCCATCCGCGCACCGCGCGCATCTGCCTCACCGCAGCCGACATATCTGAGAGCGACTTGAGCCCCAAAGCCACCGACACGACCGAGAGGAAGCCGCGCAAGGCGGCAGCACGTCCACGCGCCCGCAAGGCCGCCACAGCGGAAGCTCCCGTCCCCGACGAGACGACGGAAGCCCTTGCCGTACAGACAGAGGCCCCTCAGGCCGAGACCGGCAAGCCCGCTCGACGAACGACACGACGCAAGACGAGCGCGGCAGTGAAAACGATAGCTGTCGAGACCGAAGAGACTCCGGCGAAGCCTGCGCCTAAAGCCACGCGCACGCGCAAAAAAGTTGCCAAGCCTGAAGTTGTCACAGAGGTGGAAACACCGACGGCCACTGAGAAAGAGGTGAAGGCGCCGGCAAAAAAGCGGGCGCCCCGGCGCAAGGCTGCGACAACCGTTGCTGCCGAAGCCGTTCCAGCCACCGAATCGGCTGACACGCCCGAGGCTTCCAAGGACACTCCGAAAAAGACACCGCGCAAGCGTGCCACCAGTGCGACCACCCGCAAGCCGCGTGCAAAGAAAGCAACCAAGGTAGAAACCGCCGAAGAGACGGCTCCTACGGCTGAAACCGTCGAACCGCAGACGCCTGCGGAAGATGAAGAGCATCACCCGCTCCACATCACCGGCGCGCTGGAGGTCACCGCAGAACCGGCTCCCCAGTCGCACGAATCCGTCATTATCGAAGCGGCGCCTGTCGTTGCGGCACCTGTGGCCAAAGCCGAAGACGCTGAGCCATTGTTCAGCGATCTGGGTCTCTCCGCGCCGCTCCTGCAGGCTGTGCAGGAGATGGGATATGTCCATCCGACACCGATTCAGGCGCAGGCCATTCCCGCCGTGTTGCGTGGGCAGGATGTGCTGGGCGTGGCGCAGACCGGCACCGGCAAGACAGCCTCCTTCACGCTGCCGCTGCTTGAAATCCTGTCCGGTTCCCGCGCCCGCGCTCGGATGCCGCGTTCTCTCATTCTCGAACCGACGCGCGAACTCGCGCTTCAGGTGGCGGAGAACTTCGTCAACTACGGCAAGCACCTCAAGCTGACCCACGCGCTGCTCATCGGCGGTGAAAGCATGGCCGATCAGAAGGAAGTGCTGAACCGCGGCGTGGACGTGCTGATCGCAACGCCCGGTCGCCTGATCGACCTGTTCGAACGAGGCGGCCTACTGCTTACTCAGACGCGCATCCTCGTCATCGACGAAGCCGACCGCATGCTGGACATGGGCTTCATCCCCGACATCGAGCGTATTGTGGGTCTCCTACCCCGCACCCGGCAGACGCTCTTCTTTTCGGCCACCATGGCTCCCGAGATTCGTCGTCTGGCCGATGCCTTCCTCCAGTCCCCGCGCGAAATCACCGTCAGCCGCCCCTCCACAGTGGCCACGACGATCGAAGCGGGTCTGGTGGTCGTAGATGACGGCGACAAGCGCAAGACGCTGCGCCGCATGCTGCGAGCCGAGAACCTCCAAAATGCGATCATCTTCTGCAACCGCAAACGTGACGTGGACGTGCTGCTGAAATCGTTGCTCAAGCACGGTTTCTCCGCTGGAGCGCTGCATGGCGACCTGCCGCAGTCGGTCCGTTTCCAGACACTGGAGAAGTTCAAGTCCGGCAAACTGAAGATTCTTGTCTGCTCTGATGTTGCCGCTCGCGGGATCGACATCGGTGGTCTGTCGCATGTCTTCAACTTCGATCTGCCCTTCCATGCGGAGGATTATGTCCACCGCATCGGACGCACCGGTCGCGCGGGCAAACAGGGCAAGGCTTACAGTCTGGCCACTCCGCACGACCGCAAATTCGCCGAAGCGATCGAAGCCCTGACCGGCGCGCCGATCCCCCGCCTTAAACTCGAAGGCGTCGAACAGCTCGATTGGGCTGCGGGAGACGATGATACGAGTGGACGCGGCCGCAACAAGCGCAAGCGCCGCAGCAACTCGGACAAAAAATCCGAGACGGACACGCAACCCGCCGCGCGCAAGACCGAGGAGCGTGAGGCTCGTCCGGTCAAGCCTCGTGAAGAAACGCAGGCTCCGGCCCGTGACGAGCGTCGTGCGCCACCGCGTAAGCGCGATGATCGCCGTAACAACAATGGCAGTTCCGATATCCCCGATGCCCCGGCGGAAAGCGTGACCGGTTTTGGCGCGGATATGCCTCACTTCATGACGCTCCCCCGCCGCGTGCCGGTGAAGATTGAGGATATGGGTGAGGATGCGGCGGAAGCCTGAGCGCCGCCGTTCCCGCACTTCACCTCGTCCTGACGCTGTCCTTGTTCCGCCTTTCGCATGGAAGGTCGAAGAGCTTGGAAGTGCTGGGGATGGGCTGGCGCGGCCACTCGATCCGTCGAATGGCACGGATGTTGCCTTCATCCCCTTAACAGCCCCCGGCGACGTGGTGCTGGCCCAGCCGATTGGTCAAGGCCGCGTCCGACTTGTGGAGGTGATGACCCCGGCTCCCGAGCGGGTTCCGCCACCTTGCGGGCTTTTCGGTGTTTGCGGCGGCTGCACGCTCCAGCATCTTTCCCTGTCGTGGATTCAGGCGTGGAAAAAGAACCGGATTCAGGACGGCCTCCAGAAAGCGGGCGCCACAACGCTTCCATCGATCTCCGTTGTCGCAACGCCGCCTTCCACACGCCGACGTGCGGATCTGGCCGTGCGCCAACAGGGCACAGCACTGGTTATCGGCCTGCATCGCCGTGGCGGCGATGTGGTGGATCTGACCGAATGCCATGTGTTGCACCCCGATATCCTGAGGCTTCTACCCCCTCTGCGGGATCTGTTTCCCCGACTTGATCTGTTCCGTCGCGAAGCGGAACTTGCGATCAATCTTCTCGATACCGGGCCTGATCTCCTGATCGTCTCGAAACACGATGCCTCCCCACGCGATCGGGAGCGGCTGGCCGATTTCACCCGTGCGCACGGCATTCCCCGCATTGCTGGCAAGCGATCGGGCCCGAAGGAAGAACCTGAAATACTGGCTCAGGTGGGCCCGCCTCGAATCGCTTTTGCAGGCGTGGATGTCGAACCGCCACCTGGAGCCTTCCTGCAGGCCAGCCGCGAAGGTGAAGCCGCGATCCAGCAGGCTGTTGTAGCTGCGCTGCCTCGTATTCCGGGACGCAAAGCCCACGTCGTTGAACTCCATGCAGGATGCGGAACTCTCACGTTTCCGTTGGCAGAGCATACCCGGGTCGAGGCGTATGAGGGTCATCCCGGAGCCACCCGCGCCCTTCAGCGCGCGGCCACAGGGCATCGGGTGGAAGCTCACCAGCGCGATCTCGACCGGCAGCCATTGAACGCCCGCGAACTGGGAACAGCGCTGGCTGTGGTGCTCGACCCACCGTATGGGGGCGCCGGGCTGCAAATGCAGGCTCTGCTCGACGCCAAACCCACCACTCTCATCTATGTAAGCTGCAATCCACAAATACTGTTTCGAGACGCCGCCCGACTTCTGGCCTGCGGCTATACGATCGATGCGGTGACCGTAGTGGACCAGTTCCTGTGGTCGGCCGAGATCGAGACTGTCTGCCGTTTTTCGCGCAAAGCCACCCGCTAACGCCGCCATGCCGTGTGTCGAGGTCCGCTTCACACCGGGCAGGCATGGACAGGTCCATCCTGCACGGGCATAGGCGCAATTCTCTCGTTTTCTGGCCGGATTCAGGCATGCCCAGCAAGCACTCCGTCGAACTGATGCAGGCCAGCGGACGCCTGCCCTTCTCCCTTGTCGTTCTGCTGGGCCTCGTGACCGCTATCGGTCCGCTGTCCACCGACATGTATCTTCCGGCCTTCCCCATTCTGGATCACGATCTCGGGGGTGGGCCGGGTTCCGCCCAATTCACGCTGGCAGCATGGTTTGCCGGGCTGGCGGTAGGGCAGTTTTCCTCCGGTCCCCTTTCGGACCGGTTCGGGCGACGCGCACCGTTGATGGGCGGATTGCTGATCTACATCCTCGCGTCCATCGGTTGTGCCGTAACCGCCAATTTTCACCTGTTCTGTGTGTTCCGTTTTCTCGCGGCCATCGGGGGATCGGCCAGCGCCGTGGTACCTCGCGCCGTGATCCGCGACATCGCGACCGGGCGGGATGGCGCACGCATCATGACCCAGCTCACGCTGGTATTCGGTGTCATGCCGATTCTGGCGCCTTCTCTGGGCGGAGTCGTTCTCGCCTTCGGCTCATGGCGGTATATCTTCTGGATTGCCGTGCTCTATGGCCTCATCGGATGCGCGGCCATTGCGCTCGTGCTGCCCGAAACACTTCCACAGGCGCGGCGTGTGCGTCTGCCGCCCGCCGCCATCCTTTCGCGCTATCTTCTGGTTCTGCGCGAGCCGCATTTCCTGCTCAATGCGCTCATCGCCAGTGCCTCCACCTTTGTCATGTTCGCTTATATCGGCGGAGCACCCGTGGTGTTCGAGCATCTGCTCGGCTTTTCCCCGGCCCAGTTCGCTCTCTTCTTTGGCGTCAACGCCGCCCTGTTCATTGCCAGCACACAGGTCAGCGGCTGGCTCATTCACCGCATGGAACTGGAAACGCTGATGCAGTTCGGCATCGCGTGGTGCGCGTGCGCCGGATTATTGAGTGTGGGACTGGTCGCATCCCATATCGTGACGGCCGCTACGCCGCTTGCCATAGGCGCACTGATCGTCTTCATGACCGGTTCTCTGGGCTTCATCGGTGGCAACGCCACCGTGCTGGCCCTGCACCATCACGGTGCTCATGCCGGCACCGCCTCGGCCATGATGGGCACGCTGCAATTCAGCATCGGATCGATAAGCGGTCTCATCATGGGTTTCATGCCCGCCGACTCAATCATCCCCACCTTCTGCGTCATGGCGCTGGGGCCGGTAATGATGGTGGCGGCAAATGCTCTGCGCCGTCGTCTCAGTCCCGGCCCCTGAAATCCGTTCTCAGGGCGAGACCGCCAAAGCCGCGGCAGACGGCGCAGGCGCGATCTCCCGGCTGGGACGACCGATGAAATACCCCTGCACCAACGTGCAGGCCCGCGCTTCCAGATAGGACAACTGATCGGCCGTCTCGATTCCTTCGGCCACGATGTCCACCCCCAGCACCCGCCCAAGCGACAGGATCAGATCCACAATCCCGGCTGACTGGCGTTCCCTCAGCATGTCCCCAATGAACGAACGGTCGATCTTTATCCTGTCGAACTGGAACTCCCGCAGATAACTCAGGCTGGAATATCCGGTCCCGAAATCGTCCATGACGATGCCCACGCCAATTTCACGCAACTGGCGCAGGATGCGGACATTCTCACGCCCCTGCAGCAATGTGTTTTCCGTAATTTCCACGCTCAGCCGGTCGGGCGACAATCCGGAATCTCCCAGTGCCGCGCTGATGACCGCCGGAAGGTCGGACATGGCGAACTGCACGGGCGAAACATTCACGGACACGCCCAATCCGTTTTTCCATGACACGGCATCGGCGCAAGCGCGACGCACCACCCATTCGCCCAGATCGGCAATGAGACCGCATTCCTCGGCCACCCCGATAAACTGATCGGGCGGCACCCGTCCACGTTCGGGATGCTGCCACCGCACCAGCGCTTCGTAGCCCGTCAGGCAATGATCGCCGGTGGACATGATCGGCTGATATTCAAGAAAGAATTCCTCGCGATCCAGCGCCTGCCGAATTTCGCGTTCCATGCGGATACGCTCGCGAATCGACGTATCGAAGGATTGGTCATATTCGCGGGCATTGCCGCGTCCCGCCTGCTTGGCGGCCAGAAGCGCTATGCCGGAGCGATGCAGCAGCGTATCCCCGTCCGGTGTCTCGTCAGAGGACACCACAAACCCAACGCTGACCGAAACAGGTAGCTCATCCGGATGATCGGGCAGTGGCATCCGGAGTTGGTGCGCCAGATACACCGCGAACTCGCCCGCATCCCGCTCCGTGACATCGAAGGCCACGGCAAACTCGTCACCGGCGATCCGTGCGCTGATCGCACCCTGCGGCACCAGAAGCTGGAGCCGGCGGGCGATGGCTCCCAGAACCGCATCCCCCGTCGCATGCCCACAGGTCTCGTTGATGGACTTGAAGCGGTCCACATCGACCAGAAACACGGCCAGACAACGCCCATGTCGTTTTCCGTGTTCCAGTATGTCTGTCAGCGTGGAAACGAAGAAAGCACGATTACCGATGCCCGTGAGCATGTCCCTGACAGCCAGTTCCTGCAGCGCCATCTCGGCTTCTTTCCGCGCTCGCAGATCGAGAATGGCCAGAACGTCACGGTTCTTTCCCTGCCACGAGACATGACGCCCATAGACTTCCACAGGGATCGTCTCGCCATCGGCGCGCACCATGACCATCTCACGCGGCTTTTCCTGCCGCACGAGCGCCTGCACATCCTCTTCCGTTTGCAGATCCGGCAGACGGGAACGGACCAGCCCCACATCCGGACGCGCCGCCCCCACCAGTTCCCAGAAAGCCGCGTTGGCGTCCACAATAGCCCCGCCACTCGTGATGATGAGGCCTTCTATGGCCACATCCGCAAAATGACGGGCGCGCAGATTTTCCTCATTGCGGTGCCGGACACCGCGATACTCCAGCAGCAGGAAAACCAGAGCCAGTCCAAGGAATGAGCCGGAACCGCCCATCACCATTGCGGCCAGGGAAACCGAATCGGCGCGATGGGCCGCGTGCGACATAGCTGCGGTCATATGATCGGCGGGCATGCCGATGAAATGCAGAAGGACAACGCCAAGAATCCACGCGACAGCGGCAAACGCACGACGGTGTCCTCGCTCCTCACGCAGCAGCCATGTCCCCAGCAGAAACAGCAGAAAGCCGCTTCCTAGCGACAACCCAATACGGAGTGGTTGCACATGATTGGAGGCATCGCTCGTGATGGCCGCGATGCCGATATAATGCATGCCGCCCACGGCGGCCGTCATCAGAAGAGCGGTCAGCGGCGAGCGGGAGCCACCCTTCGTCCGGATCTCGACCCACCACGCAGCCAGAAAAAACCCGCACGCCACGATGACCGAAAACAGTGTCAACGGCAGATCATAGGCTGTCTGAACGGCGGACTGACGACCCAGCATGGCCATGAAATGGGTGGCCCAGACGCCATTGGCCGCCACCGCCGCCGCCAGAAACAACCGTGTCAGGCGTTGCGAATGCCGTCGCGCCATGGCGGCACGACAGATCATGCGGACCGAAATCAGCATCGTCGCCGCGCACAGCAAAGTCGCACCCGCGAGGAACAGCGGGTTGTGGGCGGCAAGTTCTCGGAGGAGATCGGGCATGGAGCACACTGTTTTCGGGGCAGAAGCCCCAAGTGTGCCTGCTGTGCGTCACCGGTGCGTTAACAACGATGAACGTTCGTAAAGAAGAAGGGCGCTCCGTCTGGTGACGGAGCGCCCTTCCTCAGATGTTCAATGACGGAGACGTTCAGATCGCGTTCGTCAGCTCCGGCACAATCTCGAACAGATCGCCCACCAGTGCGTAGTCCGCCACCTGAAGAATCGGCGCATCGGGATCCTTGTTGATCGCCACGATCACCTTGCTGTCCTTCATGCCGGCCAGATGCTGGATCGCACCCGAAATGCCAACGGCAATGTACAGCTCTGGCGCCACGACCTTACCGGTCTGCCCCACCTGACAATCATTTGGCGCAAAGCCCGAATCGACTGCCACACGGGAGGCGCCAAGGGCAGCCCCCAGCTTGTCCGCCAGCGGATCGAGAATCTTGTGGAAGTTTTCGCAGCTTCCCAGACCACGCCCACCCGACACGATCACGCGCGCCGACTCCAACTCCGGACGATCGCTCTGTGGCGTTTCGGAGGAGACAAAGCGCGAGACGGTGTCCGTCACATTCGGCACAACAGCTTCAATGGTGGCGGAACCACCCTCGGCGGCCGCCGGATCGAAGTTGGTGGGACGAATCGTCAGCACTTTCTTCGTGTCGGAAGACTTCACCGTCGCCAGCGCGTTGCCCGCATAGATCGGACGCACGAACGTGTCGGCATCCTTGATCTCCACCACATCGGGGATCGGCTGCACATCGAGAAGGGCGGCCACGCGGGGCAGCACGTTCTTGCCGGACGCCGTGGACGCCGCGACGATGTGATCGTAATCACCCGCGAGCGCGACCACCACATCCGCCAGAGGCTCAGCCAGATCGTGCGCCAGCACGTCAGAGGCCACCTTGCGCACCTTGGTCACACCCGGAACCTTCGCTGCCGCATCGGCAGCCGCCTGTGCGGAGGCTTCCGTGCCGGTCACGAGCGCGTGGACTTCGCCCAGCTTGCCTGCGGCAGCAATGGCGGAACGGGACGCCTGACGGACCTGTCCGTCTTCGGTCTCGATGAGAACAAGAACCGTCATGATCAGATCACCTTGGCTTCGTTACGCAGCTTCTCAACCAGTTCGGTCACCGAGCCGACCTTCTCGCCCGCCTTGCGGGCCGGCGGCTCAGCCACCGACAGAGTGGTGAGGCGACGTGTCATGTCCACGCCCAGATCCGCCGCCTGAAGCGTTTCCATCGGCTTCTTCTTCGCCTTCATGATATTGGGCAGCGAGGCATAGCGCGGCTCGTTCAGGCGCAGATCCGCCGTCACGATGGCGGGCAGCGCGAGCGAGACCGTCTCGTTGCCACCGTCCACTTCGCGCGTGACCTCGGCGCGACTATCGGCCAGTTCGACCTTGCTGGCGAACGTGCCCTGCCCCCAGCCGAGCAGACCGGCCAGCATCTGGCCCGTCGCGTTCATGTCGTCATCGATGGCCTGCTTGCCAAGGAACACCAGATCGGGCTTTTCGCGCTCGACCAGCGCCTTGAGCACCTTGGCGACGGCCAGCGGCTCGGGGCTTTCTTCGGACAACACGAGAATGGAGCGATCGGCGCCCATCGCCATGGCCGTGCGCAGCGTGTCCTGTGCCTGCTGCACACCGATGGAGACGGCGATCACCTCCGTCGCCGCACCTTTCTCGCGCAGGCGCACGGCTTCCTCGACGGCAATTTCGTCAAAGGGGTTCATGGACATCTTCAGACCGGCCGTCTCCACCCCGGTTCCGTCGGACTTGACCAGAACCTTGATGTTGTAATCGACGACGCGCTTCACGGGGACGAGAATCTTCATGGTCTCTCTAGCCTGTACGCGTGGGGAAGTGGGCCGTCCACGGAACCACGCCCCGCAGACGGACCACCTGAATTGGCGGCTGGCTTAACGTACTATCGCGGAAATTACATCCCTGCGGGGTAGTTGGGGCCGCCTGCGCCTTCCGGCGTGACCCAGTCGATATTCTGGGTCGGATCCTTGATGTCGCAGGTCTTGCAATGCACGCAGTTCTGCGAATTGATGATTAGACGCGCTTCCGTCTCCACATCCGCCGCTTCATACACACCCGCCGGGCAGTAACGGCTCTCGGGCGCGCGGAACACGTCCCAGTTCACCGTCTTCCAAAGGGCCATGTTGCGGACCTTGAGATGAACCGGCTGGTCTTCCTCATGGTTGGTGTTGGAGAGGAAGACAGAGGAAAGACGATCGAACGTCACCTTGCCGTCCGCCTTGGGATAATCGATCGGCTTGCAGAGTTCCGCCGGACGCAGCGTTTCGTTGTCCGCGTGCTTGAAGTGCAGCGTCCACGGCGCTTTGCCCCGCAGCACCATCGCGTCGAAGCCGGAATAGAGCGCGCCCAGCTTCGAACCCCAACGCGCAAAGGCGGGACGCACATTGCGGGCGGAATGCAGTTCTTCGAACACCCACGAATTGCGCACGCGGTCCGTGTAGGACGCGGGCTCCACGCGCTCGGTCGTCAGAGCCTCCGCCACGGCTTCCGCCGCCAGCATACCGGACTTCATGGCCGTGTGCGTGCCCTTGATCTTAGGCGTGTTGAGGAAGCCCGCCGTGTCCCCAATCAACGCGCCACCGGGGAAGGTCAGGCGCGGAATGGATTGCAACCCGCCTTCGGACAGGGCGCGCGCGCCATAGATCAGGCGACGCCCGCCCTCGAAATGCGGACGGAAGATCGGGTGCAGCTTGGTGCGCTGCATTTCCTCGAACGGCGAGAGCCACGTGTTCTCGTAATCCAGCCCCGTGACGAAGCCGTAGGAGACGAGGTTCTCCCCGAAATGATAGAGCCATGCGCCGCCATAGGTGCGGTCATCGAGGGGCCAGCCGAAGCTGTGCACCACAAGACCTGGGCGATGGTTCTCAGCAGGGATTTCCCACACTTCCTTGATACCAAGGCCATAAGTCTGCGGGTCCACGCCTTTGCGCAGATTGTAATGCTCCATGAGCTGCTTGCTCAGCGAGCCGCGACAGCCTTCCGCGAACAGCGTGTATTTCGCGCGCAGTTCCATGCCCGGCTGATAGTTCGGGCCTTTCTCGCCATCGCGGCCGATGCCCATGTCACCGGTTGCCACGCCGACCACGCGGTTCCGCTCGATCAACAGTTCCGCGCCCGCGAAACCGGGGTAGATCTCCACACCCATCTCTTCGGCCTGCGCGGCAAGCCAGCGACAGACCTCACCTAGGCTGACGATGTAGTTCCCGTGATTAGCGATGTGCGGCATCACACGCTCAAGGGCTGGAATCCTGTAGCCCTTTTTCTCGGTGAGGAAATACATCTCCTCCTGTGTGACGGGCGTCGTGATGGGCGCGTTGTGCTCGCGCCAGTCGGGCAGCAGTTCATCCAGCGCGCGGGGTTCGATCACCGCACCAGAGACGATATGCGCGCCAATCTCGCTGCCCTTCTCGATCAGGCAGACAGTGGCCTCGGGCGCTACCTGTCGCATGCGGATCGCGGCGGCCAGACCGGCCGGGCCGCCACCCACGATGACGACATCGAATTCCATCGCCTCGCGTTCGCTCATCGCTGCTGCTCTCCATGATCTGCGTGCGGGCGGGAGACGGCGCTCCCGGATGGGTCGGGGGGTAGGACGTTCGTCCCGTTTTGCCAAGACCGTTCTGTCGTGACGGAGCGCACGACAGAACCGCCAGAGGGTATCGGGATCAGGTAGCGGGACCGAACGCCAATTCCTGCGTGGCCCGCCATGTCGTGTCCACGAAGTTGACGATCAGCCCCCGTCGCAAGCCCGCGATGGGGC
The DNA here is from genome assembly GCF_019083805.1 of Acetobacter estunensis. Lineage (GTDB taxonomy): Bacteria > Pseudomonadota > Alphaproteobacteria > Acetobacterales > Acetobacteraceae > Acetobacter > Acetobacter estunensis_A. Next base: position 257,980 of record NZ_JAHRDV010000005.1, on the reverse strand, counting down.
GACGGGCAAAGCCGTGCCACGTATCGTCACCCGGCACGAACAGGGTGCCACTGTTGAAACGCCCCGAACTGCGGACCACGGAATCACCTTCCGCGTTCATCAGATCCGTGCCCCACTGCTCGGCGTCAGGATGCTCGGAGAGCGGAATCAACAACGTAAGTTTCTTGGCGCCAATATCGGTATGGGGCTCCAGCCAGAAGCCATCTGTGTCCAGACTCAGCTCCAGCCGCAAGGCCGTATGCGCCAGATCGGTGTCGCATAACGCTTCAATGGCCGCGCGCCCCTCGGGCGCATCGAACATCCGCGCCATCACATCCAGTCGTGCGTCCCGTGCGCGCGCCTGCGGTTCCACGAACACCCGCGCACCATTGCGGGTCTCGCGTCGCCCACCCGTGTCACCTGCAACAGAGGTGGGTTCGGGTTCCCATTCCACCAGAGCCTGACAGGCAGCTTCGGGCAGCACATCGTCCAGCGTCCAGTGGCGGAACGGTGTTACGTCTTCCCGCGCCCGGGCGAGTGCGCCGTGCAGACCGGCGAGAGCGGTCTTGAGAGCAGGAGATGAGGGTGTAGCTGTCATGGCCGCCATCCTTCACATGGGAGCGGATGGACGCAAGCGCGATCCCAACGACAGCGCACGGAAATGGCCAAGGTGTTGTCGGAATGCGTCATACGCTCTCGCCTCCACCGGCCTCTCGAAAACGGGCGATCTTTTCCAGTGTCGGCGCGTTGTCTCTTCAACAGATATCCTATTTTCGACACGCATGACGGAAATGTGTAAATGCAGCGCCATGAGATCCGATAACAGTTTCACAGTAGCCACGAACATCCCCTGCACAGATTTCAAAACGCACTGCAGGAAGAGGTGTTCCCCATGAATACTCACGACACACTTCACCCGCATTTCGGCTGGTTCAAGCGTCGAAAGCAGTTAAGTCCGGATGACATTACTGTCGTTGACACGGATATGCTTAAAAGAGCCGTCGGTGCAGCCGCTCTTGGCAACGCCATGGAGTGGTTCGATTTCGGCGTCTATGGCTACATCGCCGTCACGCTGGGCAAGGTGTTCTTTCCATCCGATGACGCAATGGTGCGGCTGATCGCCACATTTGCCACCTTCACCGTCGCCTTTCTCGTGCGCCCCATCGGCGGAGCCGTGTTCGGACCGCTGGGAGACCGCTACGGACGCCAGAAGGTGCTCGCCACCACCATGATTCTGATGGCGCTGGGGACATTTTCCATCGGCCTCATCCCGTCCTACGGCCGAATCGGTGTTGGCGCGCCCCTGCTGCTTCTGCTCGCCCGTCTGGTGCAGGGGTTCTCCACAGGCGGCGAATACGGAGGTGCTGCCACCTTCATTGCGGAATATTCCACCGACCGGAATCGCGGCCTGATGGGGAGTTGGCTGGAGTTCGGCACACTGGCGGGCTACGTGGCTGGCGCAGGCGTGGTGACCGCTCTTCAGCTAACGCTGGATGAGACCGCCATGGTGAGTTGGGGCTGGCGCATTCCCTTCCTCATTGCCGGCCCCCTCGGGCTTCTGGGTCTCTACATGCGCATGAAGCTGGAAGAGACACCGGCCTTTCAGGCCTACGCCGTGGAAGCGGAAAAACGCGAGCTTGAGAAACCCGGCTGGCGCGAACTGCTCGTAGTGCATTGGCGTCAGCTTCTGAAATGCATCGGGCTGGTACTGGTGTTCAACGTCACCGACTACATGCTGCTCACCTATATTCCGAGCTACATGACAGTCACGCTCAACTACCCTGAGAGCAAGGGGCTGATCCTCATCATCATCGTCATGTTGATGATGATGCCATTGAACGTGGTAGGAGGCTATTTCAGCGACCGGCTGGGGCGCCGTCCCATGATCATCGGCGCCTGTCTGGCGCTGCTGGTGCTCGCCATTCCCTGCTTCCATCTGATCCGCAGCGGCAATGACATGCTGATCTTCACGGGCCTGATGCTGCTCGGACTGGCGCTGGTGTGCTTCACCAGCTCCATGCCGTCCACGCTGCCCGCGCTGTTCTACACACCCATTCGCTACACAGCGCTTTCGGTCGCGTTCAACGTATCGGTCTCCCTGTTCGGCGGCACGACACCTCTGGTGACGGCGTGGCTGGTGAAGACGACCGGACAGCTCGACATGCCCGCGTGGTATCTCATGGCGGCCGCCGTGGTCGGCGCCGTGACGATGCTGACAGTGAAAGAAACCGCCCGCATGCCGCTGCGCGGCTCACCTCCCGCCGTGGCAAGCGAGGATGAGGCGGATCGACTCATGCAGGGCAAGCAGCCTCTCACCGTCGATCAGGTGCGACCGGCCGCGCCATAAGACGCAGCCTCTTTCCTTCTTTCTGCGAAGTGGAAAGAGGCTTTTTTCTTGTCTGCCCTTCGTGGCAGGCTCAGTTCTATGAGCGCACTTTCCCTGCCCCCTTCCTATCGCCCTCTCGATATCGAGGGGCTGCGCGCCGAACTGGTCAGTGTGCCCGCACTGGCGCAGCGGCTGGGAGGAATGGCCGAGAACTGGTCCATCCGGGAAGTGAGCGACGGTAATCTCAACACCGTGTGGCTGGTGCACGGCCCCACCGGTTCGCTGTGCGCCAAGCAGTCTCTGCCGCATGTACGCGTAGACCCGTCCTGGAAGATGCCACTGGATCGCACCGCGTTTGAGAAGGCCTGGCTGGAAAACGTCGCGCCTTTCGTGGGCGACGCCATCCCCGCTCTCCTGCATTTCGACCCGACGCTGTATCTGCTTATCACCCATTGCCTCGACGGTTACGAGACCCTCGGTCCGGCGCTTCTGAAAGGCCACGATCCGCTGCCGGTGGCGCACCGGATTGGGCGCTTTATCGCCCACACCGCCTTTCACACGTCTCCGCGTGGCGGCCCGTTTGAAGAATGCGCGCGGCGCGAGCAGATCTTTGCCGGCAATACGGTGCTGACACGCATCACCGTCGATCTGGTGCTGAGCGATCCCTATCGCGCGCATCCCCGCAACCATCATCACCCAGCGCTGGCCGATCTCGTGAAACAGCTTCACACGGACGCGCAGATTCACCACGCTGTCTGCCAGATGCAGGAGCGTTTTCTCACCAGTCGGCAGGCTCTGCTGCACGGCGATCTGCATGCGGGTTCCATCATGGTGAAAGGCACGGACACCGCCGTGATCGACGGCGAGTTCGCGCTGGTCGGCCCCATCGGCTTCGACTGCGGCATGTTCGCCGCAAGTCTGCTACTGGCCGGATTTGCCCTGCCCGACACCGACGCACGCGCTCATCTGGCAACGGCACTGCCGCTGTTTGCGGAGAGTTTCGAATCGGAATATCGCCATCTCTGTGCGAACGGCGCTCCGGATGCCGATCTAGCGCCCGCTTTTCTGCGCCACAGAAGAAGTGTCGATGAAGACGAACTGGCTGTCATCCGACAGGATATGGCGGGGTTCGCAGCCATGGAGATGATCCGTCGCCTGACCGGCTATGCCCAGACTGCGTATTTCACGATGCTGCCTGAACCCGCATGTGGAGAACAGCAGAAAAAGGCGCTCACCTTTGCTATGCAACTCATGCTTGATCCTGCTCAGGCATGGAGTCGGCTGATGGCGCCACATTTTTCCTGATATATTCCGCAACGACGGAAATTTTTTCGGAAAAATGACAAAAGGGGATTGTCGGGCGTTTTTCCTCCGCCTATAAGGCGCCTCGCAACGCACCCGTAGCTCAATTGGATAGAGCACCAGACTACGAATCTGGGGGTTAGAGGTTCGAGTCCTTTCGGGTGCGCCACTTCTCCAAAATCAGAATATTTTCAGCATTACGCATGACGCGGCGTAACGGGCAATCCTGTTGTTGCTTTCCTGAACGGAAAGAACATCAGAATCGCCCGACGCACCGTGCGGAAGAAGAAACCGGCACGCCCGACTGACATGGGGCGATCCTTCCCGTTTTACAATCCCAAACAGCACTATCGTGCGATGTTTTGTTACAATTCACAGCCTCGGCCAGCCACGCAGGTGTGAAGTGATTGCCGCGCGAAAATATTGGCATAGACCAAGCGATAACACCGATCATCGGACATAATGACAGTGTCCAGCCTCACTTGATTTCGCGTGAGGACAAGGATGCGGAAACAGGGAAGGATTCCCATGTTTGACGCCATAATGATCGAACGCCTCAACGATGGGCGGCAACACGTCAGTCTCCGCAAACTGGAGGACAGCCAACTCCCTCAGGGCGATGTTCTCGTGAGGGTGGAATGGTCCACTCTTAACTACAAGGACGCGCTGGCGATCACGGGGCGCGGCCCCATCGTCAAATCCTTTCCCATGATTCCCGGAATCGACTTCGCGGGCACCGTACTGTCCTCGGACACGCCGGCTTTCAAACCGGGCGACAAGGTGTTGCTGAACGGCTGGGGTGTAGGAGAGCGGCATTGGGGCGGTTTCGCAGGCCATGCCCGCGTCAGCGGCGAATGGCTCACCCCTTTGCCCGAAGCCTTCACCACGCGCGAAGCGATGATTATCGGCACCGCTGGCTATACCGCGATGCTGTGCGTGATGGCGCTAGAACGTGCAGGTCTCGTCCCATCACGCGGCCCTATCGTAGTGACGGGTGCCTCTGGCGGCGTGGGCTGTGTGGCGGTGATGCTGCTTGCCAGACTGGGCTATGAGGTCGTGGCCATTACAGGACGCACGCAGGAAAAAAAGTGGCTGCAAGGACTTGGCGCACGCGAAGTTCTGGGACGTGAAACTCTGGCTCCTACGGGCAAACCATTGGAAAAGGCCCGCTGGGCGGGTGGCATCGACGTGGCGGGAGGACAGGTTCTCGCCACGCTCTGCGCTTCCATCACCCATCGGGGTGCTGTGGCAGCGTGTGGATTGGCCGCCGGCATGGATCTGCCCTTGACCGTCGCCCCCTTCATCCTGCGCGGAATCAGTCTGATGGGCATCGACAGTGTCATGTGCCCCCCATCCGAACGCACGGAAGCGTGGGCGTTGCTGGCAGAACTGCTCGATGTGCGCCAGCTTGAAACGGTGGTGAGCGAATGCCGCCTGCCCGATGTCGTGCATGCCGCAGACGACCTGTTGGCTGGCCGCATTCGCGGGCGGCGCATCATCCGGGTGGCGGAATAGCTCACCGGAAAAATCCTTATAATGTCAGGGAATAACGGCGATCCCTGTGACTTCGACCTTCCATGACGGATCGGCCAGCTTGGCTTCCACTGTGGCGCGGGCAGGCTTGTTGGCACGGTCCAGCCACGCATCCCACGCACGGTTCATCGCAGCCATATCGTTGATATCGGCAAGGAAAATCTGAACCGAGAGCAGGTTGCTCTTGCTCGTACCAGCCTCGGCCAGCAGCGCGTCGATCTGACGCAGGATGTCGGCAGTCTGACCTTCCGCGTCCAGCGTTGTGTCATCGGCAATCTGGCCTGCGAGATAAACCATGTTTCCGCAGACAGAGGCACCGCTGAGGCGTTCTTCGGGGGCGAGGCGTTTGATGGTCATTGGTGAAATCTCCATACATTAAGAGTGCAGACTGCATCCTCTCACGTCAGAGAACGGGGGCAAAGCCGTGTAGACAGACATATCTTCTGCATGACATTGCAAGTTTGCGGAAAGGCGTTTCCATTTCTATGGAATCCTGAACAGACAACAAAAAATCTCTAGCCGTTCTGGTCGATGGCGACAACGTCACACCGCGCATCCTCACGCCACTTCTCGACCGGGTCCGCACCTATGACCGCGCTCACCTCAAGCGTATCTATGGCGACTGGACAAAACCGCAACTGAACGGATGGAAAGAGGTTCTGCTCGAACATTCCATACACCCCATCCAGCAGTTTTCTTATACAAATGGAAAAAACGCCACCGACATCGCAATGATTATCGATGCCATGGACCTGCTGCACACAGGACGATTTTCTGGCTTCTGTCTTGTCTCAAGCGACAGCGATTTTACCCGGCTCGCCACCCGCATCCGAGAACAGGGCGTCACAGCTTATGGATTTGGGGATCGGAAAACACCGCATTCCTTCATCAAAGCGTGCGACGCGTTTGTTTATTTCGATACTTTGCAAAAAACGAAGACCGTTTCAGACACACAGTGTCTTTCTACCCGACGTATTCCCGAAAAGACCGATCTGAACAAACTGCGCAAGGTCATTCGCGCCTCTGCTGACGCGACAGGATGGGCCGCTCTTTCAGTTGTTGGCGTCAACCTTGGAAAGTTGAAAACACCTTTCACAGCCAAGCATTTTGGTTATGACAAATTGAGCGAACTGATCCTAGATTCAGGTGTGGCCGATATTGAAATCAGAGGCGCACCCAAACCATGCGCCATGGCTCGCCTGAAATAAACAGCACCTCTCACAAAAAACCCCTTCCCTGCACCAGACAGGAAAGGGGTTCTTCACAGATGCGGACCTAAAGCCCGCATCTCACAAAAAACAAAGATCAGTTCTTCGTCTTGTCCACGAGCTTGGACTTCGCGATCCACGGCATCATGGCGCGCAGCTTTTCACCGGTCGCCTCGATCGGGTGCGCATCGTTGCGGGCGCGGACAGCCTTGAAGCCGACATTGCCGGACTGGTTCTCAAGGATGAAGTTGCGCACGAACGTGCCGTCCTGAATGTCGTTCAGAATACGCTTCATCTCGGCCTTCGTCTCCGGCGTCACAACGCGCGGACCCGAAACATACTCACCGTACTCGGCCGTGTTCGAGATGGAGTAGTTCATGTTGGCGATGCCGCCTTCGTAGATCAGGTCCACGATCAGCTTCATCTCATGTAGGCACTCGAAATAGGCCATCTCGGGAGCATAACCCGCCTCGACCAGCGTCTCGAAACCGGCGCGGATCAGCTCGACAAGACCACCGCACAGCACGGCCTGCTCACCGAACAGGTCGGTCTCGACCTCTTCCTTGAACGTCGTCTCGATGATGCCCGCACGGCCACCGCCATTGGCGGAAGCATAGGACAGGGCGATCTCGAGCGCATTGCCCGAAGCGTTCTGCGCCACGGCCACGAGGGACGGGACACCGCCGCCACGCTGATACTCGGAACGAACCGTGTGGCCCGGTCCCTTCGGCGCGATCAGGAACACGTCCAGATCCGGGCGCGGCTCGATGATGCGGAAATGAACGGACAGGCCGTGCGCGAACGCCAGCGCCGCACCCTGCTTCATGTTCTTCTCAAGCGACTCCTTGTAGAGCGCGCCCTGCCCTTCGTCCGGTGTCAGCACCATGACGACATCGGCCCACTTGGCGGCTTCATCAGGTGTCATCACCTTGAAACCGGCACCTTCGGCCTTGGCGACAGCGGAGGACGTCGGACGCAGACCGATGACGATCTCCTTGACGCCGCTGTCCTTGAGGTTGTTGGCATGGGCGTGGCCCTGGCTGCCATAACCGATGATCGCGACCTTCTTGTTTTTGATCAGGTTCACGTCGGCATCGCGATCGTAATAGACACGCATGGACATGTGTTCTGCCTTTCAGTGGAAATCGGCGGACCCGGTGCAAAAAACACCGTGTCCGCAAAGGGAAATTCGTCAGAGCGTGCGGGGGCCTCGGGTCAGGCCGGCGACGCCCGTACGGGACACCTCGGCCAGTCCGATGGGGCGCATCAGTTCGATGAAGCTGTCCAACTTGTCACTCGCTCCCGTCAACTCGAAGACGAAGGAACTCGCGGTCGTGTCCACAGCCCTCGCCCGGAACGCCTCCGCAATGCGGAGCGCCTCGGTTCGGGCCTCACCCGTGGACACCACCTTCACGAGCACCATTTCGCGGGCGATATGTGGCCCAAGCGTCGTCAGGTTGGCAACACGGCAGACCGGCACCTGACGCTCAAGCTGAGCGCGGATCTGCTCGATGATCTCCGGCGTACCGGACGTGACGATGTTGATGCGCGAACGACCGCCCTCGGCTTCGACCGGCGCAACCGTTAGACTCTCGATGTTGTAGCCACGTCCGGAGAACAGGCCAACGACGCGGGCCAGCACGCCGCTCTCGTTGTCCACCAGCACGGAGATCACCGCGCGCACCTGCGTATCGGGACCGCAGGCGTAGCCATCGGCGGAAAGATGTGCCGTCTCGAAGGACGGACCGGAAATATGTTTCATGGACTCAACATCCGCTGCGACATCGGTGCGGCTGTATAGGCCGCGCGGGCAAAAGAAAAGGGACCGCCCGTGCAGGGCGGTCCCGACGGGTTCATGTCAGACGAGCATCCGCCCCTCATCCGTGATGCCCGCGCCTTTTTCTTCCTGCTCCGGACCAAGGATCATCTCGTTATGCGCGGCCCCTGAGGGGATCATTGGGAAGCAGTTCTCCCCTTCGGCCACGCAGATGTCGATCACCGCAGCACCCTCATGCGCAAGAGCCGCGCGGATCGTGTCATCCAGTTCGCTCAGTTTCGTGGCGCGGAATCCCTTTGCATGGAAACTGTCCGCCAGCTTCACGAAATCAGGCAGAGCCGCGCTGTAGCTTTCGGAATAGCGCGAACCGTGGAGCAGTTCCTGCCACTGCCGGACCATGCCCATATAGTGGTTGTTGATGATGAAGATTTTCACCGGAAGGCGATACTGCGCGATCGTCCCCAGTTCCTGAATGTTCATCAGGGTCGAGGCTTCACCCGCCACATCGATCACCAGCGCGTCCGGATGCGCTACCTGCGCACCCATCGCAGCCGGCAGGCCATAGCCCATCGTGCCCAGTCCGCCTGAGGTCAGCCAGTGATTGGGCTTCTCGAAGCTGAAGAACTGCGCCGCCCACATCTGGTGCTGGCCCACTTCCGTGCTCACGAAGGTCTCACGGCCCGTCTCGACTGCCAGCTCATGGATGCGGCGGATGGCCTGCTGCGGCTTAATGACGGCATCGGGGGACGGATCCTGCGTGAAGCGCAGACAATCGAGCGCGCGCCACGCCTTGATCCGCGCCCACCACGCCTTCAGCGCCTCCGCATCGGGCTTGGCCGTCTGTTTCTTCCACTCCTCACGCATCAGTTCGATGGTGCGCCCGGCATCGCCCACGATCGGCACGTCCACACGAATGATCTTGTTGATCTGCGACGGATCGATGTCGGCATGGATTTTGAAGGAATGCGGTGAGAACGCATCCACGCGCCCCGTGACACGATCATCGAAGCGCGAGCCGAGCGCGATCAGCACATCGCAGTCATGTGTGGCCAGATTGGCCTCATACGTGCCGTGCATCCCCAGCATACCGAGGAACTGCTTGTCGCTGCCCGGAAAGGCACCGAGCCCCATCAGCGTGGCGGTGCAGGGAAAGCCCGTCTCATGCACCAGCGCCGTCAGATCCTCGCTGGCTTTCGGCCCCGCGTTTACCACGCCGCCGCCCACATAGAACAGCGGGCGCTTGGCTTTCACCATAGCCGCAACAGCACGTGCTACAGCATCGTGATCCGGCTCCGTGCGCGGACGATAGGACGCACGCTCCGGGCCGCCCGGCGGCTCATAAGGCGCCGGCCCTACGGTGATGTTCTTGGGCAGATCCACCAACACCGGCCCCGGACGGCCCGTGCGGGCCACCGTGAATGCTTCATGCACGGTGGACGCCAGATCCTCCGGACGCTTGACCAGATAATTGTATTTCGTGACCGGGCGCGTGATGCCTGTCGTGTCGGCTTCCTGAAACGCATCGTTGCCGATCAGGGACACCGGCACCTGTCCGCTCAGACAGACGACAGGGATGGAGTCCATCAGCGCGTCCAGAAGACCGGTCACGGCATTGGTCGCGCCGGGGCCGCTGGTGACCAGCACCACGCCCACCTTGCCAGTGGAACGGGCATAGGCCTCAGCCGCATGCACGGCCGCCTGTTCGTGACGCACCAGAATGTGGCGAATGCGGTCCTGCTGGAACAGCGCGTCATAAATGGGAAGGACGGCCCCGCCCGGATAACCGAAAATGACCTCGACGCCCTGATCCACAAGGACCTTCATGAGCACCTCGGCACCGGTCAGCGCGGTGCTGGCCTCGGGCAGGGTCATATCTGTCTTGGTGGTGGCGTTCATGGCGTCATCTCCCCCGGCATCGCTCTCCAAGCCGGGTTGTCTGGGGCCGGACCGGGACGTTCCCGGACACATTCATGGCCGTGGCCCACACCCCAATGGCGCGGGTGGAGTGCGGGTTTAGGCCCGTGCGCTCGCTGCGTCAATCCGATTGAGAATAAAAGATACGATTTCTTCGTTCTGACTTTCCGAAAATTGCGTAGAATCAGTGAATCTGTTTCCGATTATAAACTCACTCTCATCCGCCACCAATTTCTGGTGAGCAAACCATGTCGCCTGCCGCTTGGTGTAACGCCCTGTGGCCAGCACGGCGCGCTCCTCCGCTTCCTCGCGCGATAACGCCCCGCGCAGCATGGCCGAGAGCTCCGGCACGCCATGCGCGCGCATGGCGGGAAGTGCGGGGTCCAGCCCCTGCGCCATCAAAGCACGCACTTCCTCGACCGCCCCCTGCTCCATCATCACCGCAAACCTGCGCACGATGGCCTCCCGCAGCACCTTCCGCTCGGGTACGAGTCGCACCATGACAAAGCGACAGGACGCTGGAGGCAGGCCGGGCTGGGCGCGCCACCACACAAGCCCTTTCCCCGTGCTGCGCCACACTTCCCACGCCCGCGCCAGACGCTGCGGATCGCTCGGACGGAGAGTGGCGGCGGTCGCGGGATCCACCTCCGCCAGCCGGACGTGCAGGGTTGCCGGGTCTGCGGCCAGCGCACGAGCCTCAGCGCGGGCGGCCTCCGTCGGCTCGGGCACTTCGGCCAGACCGTTGGTGAGCGCGCGCAGATACATGCCCGTCCCGCCGCACAGAATGGGCAGACGTCCCGCCGCCCATGCCTTTTCCATCGCGGCCAGAGCCTGTTCGCGCCACCACGCGACACTGCGCGCCTCAGCCGCTGGACTGACGCCGTAGAGACGATGCGGCAGACGTGCTTCGTCCTCCGGTGTCGGGCGGGCCGTCAGGATGCGCAGATCACGATACACCTGCATGGAATCCGCGTTGATAATGGTGCCGCCGCGCCATCGCACTCCCGCCAGACGCTCTCCCAGCGCGAGTGCGAGCGCCGACTTGCCCGAACAGGTCGGCCCCGCGACGATCACGGCCGCGCGTTCCACCGTGCCGCCTCCCTGCTTGCCCCGATCCGCCAACCGCTTGCCTCTTTCCGCCAACCCTGCCACACGCAGGAACATCATGACTGCCATCCTGACACTTGTCGCCAACCGCGAAGCCACGACCCTCACACGTGAGGACATCGATCTCGCCACGACGCTGGCCGCAGGACGCACGGCCGCCACCCTCTCAGATGGCGAGGCCGTGGATATCCCCTGCACGCCACTCACACCAGCGCAGATCGACGCCATCCGTACCGCGCTTTCCAGCCGTTTTATCGACGTGCTGTATGGACCAAGCGAAGACCGACGCAAGCGCGTGCTCGTGGCCGACATGGACAGCACCATGGTGGCCAACGAAACGCTGGACGACATCGCCGCTCAGGCCGAAAGCCTGCGCCCCGGTTTAGGGGGCGAAGTGGCCGCCGTAACTCGTCGTTCCATGAACGGCGAGATCGACTTCGCCACCTCGCTGCGCAGCCGCGTCGCCCTTCTGCACGATCTGCCTGCCTCTCTGCTGGAACAGGCCTGGAAAGAGGTTCGCATCAACAAGGGCGCGAAGACGCTTGTCGCTACCATGAAGGCGAACAGCGCTGTCACGGCGCTGGTCTCGGGCGGCTTTACATGGTTCACGGACCGCGTGGCGAAAGCCTGTGGCTTTGCCGAACATCACGCCAATACTCTCGACATTCATGGAGACCGTCTGGCGGGCACCGTCTCGGAGCCGATCCTCGGCCCCGACAGCAAGCTCGCGCATCTGACGCGGCTTGCCTGCACCGCCCATGCGCCGTTTGCGGCAACGCTGGCCATTGGTGACGGGGCGAACGACCTGCCCATGCTCCGCACGGCCGGACTCGGGCTAGCTTACCACGCCAAGCCCGCCGTGCGACGCGAGATCGTCAATCGCATCGATCACGGCACGCTATGCGCAGCACTCTTCGCTCAAGGCTACCGTCGCGCGGATTTTGTGGAAGTCTGATCGCGCGAGAGAGGATGGTTACCGGGCGCTGCCCGGACCCGGAAGGGATCGCTGGTCCCTTCACCCTGATTCCTCTGACAGATAATCCGTTTCCAAAAACGATCACGCCTCTCTGACAGGCGTCACTGCTTCATAAGCTGGGCGCGGGCTTCTCCATTGGGGAACGCCTGAGTGTGCAGGTTCACATACACCTGCCCCTTCATGACTTCCGCCGCCTGCTCGCTGTCGAGCTGAACCGTGCCCTTGAGCGGCTCGTTATACGGGCCATCGATCGGGGCGATTACATCCGCATCCTGATCCGGGCTGGCCGGACCATGAAAATGAGCGGCCTGCACGGGACCGCTCAGACCTTTCCAGCGGATGCTGTAGGACAGTTTGTTGGTGTCCGGATCGAGCGTGGCTTTAACGTCCCCATGGGGTTGCGACGTCGCGCTGTGCTCGCCTGTAAAAAGGCCGCCGAACTCCACCTTGTCCGCAGCCTGTGCCGCGCCAAACGACGCGGCTGTCAGTCCGATGGTCATGAAAGCCGCTGGAATTATCTGACCCATTCGCATGTCTGCTTCTCCCAGGAAACGAATATCCCGATGTCCCAACGTCCCAGCCCTGCAGGCGTTCATACCTGATGTAACGATTCATGTTTCGCTAACTCCAGCGGCGCATGGTCAGCGCCGGACAAGGAGATACGTCATGAGCACAACCGCCAGCATCACCGGCACCAGCCACGATCTGCTCGCCCTCCAGCATCGCGGCCGCAGTTCCGCGTCGCCCGCCAAACAGGCGGACACCGGCATCGGCGCGTCCAACAGCCGTGGACATGGCAGTTCCTTCGCCATTGCCCTCGACAGCACGGGCAACGTGATCGCCTCCGAAGACAAGAGCAAGAATGACACGGCTGTCGGATCGGCGGCCGTCAAACTGTTCGGCTGAAACGTCCCAAGGCTGCGCGCTGCAACGCGCAGCGCTATCTCAGTCGAAGCGGCGCAGCGTCCACGCCGGAGCGCCCCCGACCGGCGGCTCCACAAGAAGAGGCACGGCGTTGGGAAGGCGCACATTGGCCGGCAGATGCATGGCCGAGCGCAGGGCGCGGAACAGCGCTCCATGGGCCACCACAAGCACTAAATCCGGACCGACAAGCGCCCGATTGAGCGCGGCCACGGCCCGGTCACGTAGGAAAGCGAACGGTTCGGCGCCCGGTGGGGTGTAATGCCCCTCAATCCAGTCGTCGTACCACTCCCCCATCGGCTGGCCTTCCTGCTCTCCGAAACAGACTTCCTCCAGCCCGACATCCATACCGATGAGGGGACGATGCCCCGTGGCATGCGCCAGACAGTCCGCCGCGACCTCAGCCGTGCGCAGGGCTCGTGACAGGGGGGAGGACACGATACGGGCGATCTTGAGATCGCCCGTGGCATTGGCCACCAGCGCCCGTCCCGCCGCCTCGGCCTGCGCGAGGCCGGTGGCGTTGAGCGGAATGTCCGTGCGTCCTTGCGAGAGTCCCTGACGGTTCCAGTCCGTCTCGCCGTGACGCAGATACCAGTAGGGTGTGGGCGTAATCACGGCGTCTCTCCCTCAGTCGAACAGCGAGGAGACGGAGCTTTCGTCCGACACGGCCCGCATGGCGCGCGCGAGCAGGCCCGCGATGCTGATCTGACGGATATTGTGCGCGGCTTCCACTGCTTCGGTCGCCTTGATGCTGTTCGTCAGCGTTAGCATTTCGATCGGAGACTCGCCAATACGCTCGACCGCACGCCCCGTCAGCACGCCGTGCGTGACATACGCGCCGACGGACGCCGCGCCATTGTCCACGATGGCCTGCGCCGCGTTGCACAGCGACCCGCCGCTGTCCACGATATCGTCCACCAGCAGACAATGGCGTCCCTTCACGTCCCCGATCACGTTCATGACCTCGGACACACCGGCGCGCTCACGGCGCTTGTCGATGATGGCCAGATCGGTATTCAGGCGCTGGGCTAACTGGCGGGCGCGGACCACACCGCCCACATCGGGCGAGACGATCATCAGGTCGCGGTCGCCGTAACGCTCCTTTATGTCACGCACGAACAGCGGCGCGGCATAAAGATTGTCCACTGGAATATCGAAGAAGCCCTGAATCTGCATGGCGTGCAGATCCAGCGTCAGCACGCGGTCCGCCCCGGCCTCGACCAGAAGATTGGCCACCAGCTTGGCGCTGATCGGCGTGCGGGGACCGGATTTGCGATCCTGCCGGGCATAGCCGAAATACGGCATGACAGCGGTGATGCGACGGGCCGACCCGCGACGCAGCGCGTCGAGCATGATCAGCAGTTCCATCAGATTGTCATTGGTGGGCGTGCAGGTGCTCTGCACCACAAACACGTCCTCACCCCGGACATTCTCGAAGATCTCGACAAAGACCTCCATATCCGCAAAACGGCGAACCGAGACGTTGCAGAGCGACATATCAAGCTCTGCTGCCACGGCCTCGGCCAAGGGGAGGTTGCTGTTACAAGCGACGATCTTCATCGGCCGAAATTCCCGTGAGCTGCCCCGGAACCCGCCCGGCGCCCGGGCGTTGCGCGCCTTCTAGCAACGTCGCCGCCCCGTGTCATCCGCACAGCCGACACCCGATGCCCATTCCTGCTCAGGCTGGCATGTCTGCAACGCTCAGCCGCAGTTCCCGCGCCGAGAGAGGGGAGAACGCTTCCGCGCGGCAGGTCATGACGATGATCTGCATCCGTCGGGACGCTTCCGCGAGAATGTTGAACATCGTCTCCAGCCTTGCCGCGTCCGAGAAACACAGCGCGTCATCGAGCACCAGCATCGCCGGACGGCCCCGCGCCAGCAGAAGATCGGCCAGCCCCAGCCGCACAAGAACGGAAATCTGCTCGCGCGTGCCGTCGGACAGCGAATCCAGCGTCTCCTCGCCGCGTCCACGCTCCAGCCCCTCAATCGTGAAATCCGTCCCGAACCGTGTCGCGGCACGGGGGAACAGCATTTCGATGGCTGGCTGCACGGCACGGGTCAGCGGCGCGAGATAGCGCTCCGTCACGGACCGTTCGGCCTCTTCCAGCGCGCGAGCCAGAAGCCGGAGCGCACCCACCTCCCGCTCGCACGCCTCTCGCGCGGAACAATGCCGGTCACGCTCGCGGCGGGTGGCGTCAATGGTTTCATCCAGACCTTCGCCCTCTGTCGCCTGCACACGGGCCAGCAGGGCAGCACGACGTTGCTGCAAGTCGGCCAGACGCTGGCGACTGCCGGAAATCCGCTCTTCCAGACGCTGTATGGACGCATCCAGCAGCGCCTCGCTGCCGTCGGGGCGCTCTTCATCCAATCGTGCCAGAGCGCGCTCGGCCTGATCCAGCGCCTGTTGCGCCCGGTCCAGCCGCTCATCCAGATCGGCATCGGGAATCTCGCCCCGCGCCATTTCGTCTTCCGCCGCAAGACGCTCCATCTGTTCACGCACAGTGCGGCTGTCAGCGCGGCGCTCCGTGAGCAGACGCTCGGCCAGACGATGCTCGCCATCGGGTTCCAGCACGGCCTGACGCGCGGCCGCCACGGCCTGCTCGGCCTCCAGCGCAGCCGCACGTGCGCCCATAAGCCGGGCCTGCGCCATCTCCGCTGTCAGGCCTTCTTCCTCCACGCCATCCGTCAAACCCGCATCGCAAGCTGCCAACCGTTCGCGCAGATGGGACATCACGCCCTCGACATCCGACGCGGCGCCTGCTCCCGGTTCCGCGCAAGTGCCCTTCAGAGCCTCTTCCGCGCCCCCCAACGTCACGGCCAACTGGCGACGGCGCTCCATGGTGGCGTGAACCTCCACCATGTCAGCGCATTTCACACTGGCCAGCGCGGCTTCAAACGCGTGACGCGCCCGGTCCAGCGCGGCCTGTCCTTTGGCCCGATCGCCGACAGCCGGTGCAATGCGAAAAACGCCCACCCCCTCGATACGCAGCTCCGCCGGATCGAGCAGATTGATCCGTCCATCCGCCAGCGGCTTCCCATCGAGCATGACGCGCGCGGAAGCCCCGGCGTCCAGCGTCACATCCAGCACCGTGGCTTGAGCCTGCAACGCGGCCTGCGCCGTTTCCACAGCGCGTTCGGCTACGGTCAGTTCGCGCAGTTTCGCCTCGTTCACGGCGATGGCGCCCAACGCGGCGCGCGTCTGCGCCACCTGATCGCGCAAGCGTTCCAGTCGCTCCAGCCTGCGCTTCACATCGTCACGCTGCTCACGCAGGCGAAGCCGTTCGACCTGTTGCTCCACTGTGCGGGTGGCGTGGGCGGCCTGTCCCAGCCTCTCTTCCGCCTGCGCCAGTTGCGCCCGCTTTTCCGCGAGCACGGTCTCCGCGCGGGTCAGACGCATCTGCGCGGCCCGTTCGGCCTCCGCCACTTCGTCCCGCCGATGACCGAGAGCCGTCAGCGTCGTGCGGCGCTCAAGCCGCCGCGCACGCTCATCACGCCACCGCTGCGCCAGACGCTGCGCTTCCTGAACCGCGGCCTTCCCCTCCGCCACGCGAGTGGCAAAGCGCATCAGCGCATCGCGCTGGGCACGGGCCTTTTCCAGTTCAGACTGATCTCTCTGCTGCCGGGCCGGGTCCGCTTCCTTGGTCAGAAGGCGGGTGCACTGGTCCAGATCGGCAATGTCATGTTCCAGCATCGCACGTCGGTTTTCCAGATCCCGCAGGCGCTGGATGGCGGCCTCCTCGCCTTCGATCGCGTCCGCGTAGCGACCCTTGGGTTTGCGGCGTCCATCGACTAGTTCCGCCAGATCGCTCCTGACACGCGCGAGGATGCGTCCCGCCTCCGCACCGCCCGTGATCTCGTCCAAATCGGCAGCAAGACAGGACTGGATGGTCCGGTGGCTGGCCTCCGACAGTTCGGGCGGCGTGAAACTCTGTGTCTGCCCCACCCACAAAGTGGATAACAGCCCTTCCACCTCGCCGCGCTTGGCCGCATCCAGCCCGAGCAGATCGTTGATCTGGGCTTCCGCGTCATCGCCTTCCAACGTACGTCCTTCACCATTCAAACGCGCAAAGGCCTTCGTCAGAAAGCGTTTTTCAAAACAATATGCTGCGTTCCCCAACGTAAACCCGGCACGGATACGCGGGCTGCCCCCATCGCGTGGCGCAAGATCACGAATGGCCTGCGTTTTCGATCCAAACCGCAGCAGAAACAGCGCCCGGAGAGCCGCCAGCAAGGTGGACTTGCCCGCCTCATTAGGCGCGGCCAACAGATTCAGTCCCGGTCCCAGTCCGTCCAACCGATGACACGCGCCAAAGCGCCGGACCTGCTCCACCTCGAAGCTGGTGAGGATCATGCCGCTCATGCCGTCCCCCTCTCGCTGCGCCACAGCACGGCCAGTCGCTGAAGCGCCCCTACCGCATGCGCCTGTTCCTCTCCCGGCGCGGCCGCCAGTTCCTGCAAACGCGCCGCCGCCTGACTGACCACACCGGATTCGTCAAAGAGCATAAGGTCATCAGCCGATGTCACCAGTTCCGGCAGCTTCTCCACGCGCAAACAGCGCAGGGCCGACGCCACGGAACCAAGGATCCGGTCCTCGAACGCTGTCATATCGTCAAGCGTGAGGGCGCCTTCGGCTGTCAGCTTCACCAGCACGCAGCTCGGATCTTCCGGGTGTACTGCGCGCAGGCGGTTTTCCAGATCGTCAATCGTCTCGCGCGTGGTCACGATGGCTTTCATCTCGCACCAGAAAAAGCGTCCCGTGCGATGCACAGCCATGTCCGGCACAGCGTCGGGAGCGTCCACGCTCACCACCAGCGCGTGACCGCCACCCTCTCCACCGAGATCGAAGCCGTCACATTCGGGCGTGCCGGAATAAACGCAGCGCTCACCGATCCTGTTGAATCCGTGCCAGTCGCCCATGGCCAGATAGGCCAGTCCGGCGCGGGCGGGACGATCAATGGCGATCAGATTGTGTTGCACGCTCTCATCGTTGCCAAAGGAGCGGACGGACCCGTGCGCCAGACCGATGCGGATCGCACCTTCCGGCGTTGCGGCGGCGTCCATCCATTCGGTCGGATCCCCCATCGTGTGACGTCGATTCAGCACTGCGGGCAAAAGCCATGTCTGCCCGTCGGGCGTCATCGGCACGGGCGCCGCGTCCAGATGCGCACGCACATTATCCGGCAGGCCAGCACGAAGAACGCGCGACCAGACACCATTAGGCAGATGTGCATCATGATTGCCCGGAATCAGGTGCCAGCGCAGGTCTGGAAACTGGCGCATCCGCTCCAGCGGCTGACGCAACGTGCGGTCGGACGGGCTTTCATGGTCATACACGTCGCCCGCCACCAGCACGTCGGACGCACCCTGCGCGCGGGCCAGACGGCCAAGGCGGAGAATAACCTCAAGCCGCTCGTTCTGAAGCGCATTGAGTACTTCATCGTCGGCAAAACCAAAGGTCTTGCCGATCTGCCAGTCGGACGTGTGCACGAACCGCAATGAACTCTTCCCACTCTGCATGCGAGAAAAGTGTCATACCGCAACGCGGCGAACGCACCCAATGCCGGCAGTGGCTGGCAGACACGTCCTGTCGATTTAAGCCCGGCTTTACTGCGGTGTGTTGGGCCAACCGCCGCCGAAGCCGTAGGTCATGCCATACGTGCCGGTCCCCGCCGCCGGAGAGGAGGTGGGCGGTGTTTCCGGAGCCGCCGCTGGTGCAGGCGTTACCGGCTGAGGGGGCGCCTTGCGCAGCACCAGCTCGCCGCCCTTCTCAAACGAATAGATGTAGTCCGCATGCGCAATCGTCGCCGGACGGTGCGCCACCATGACGCGGGTCACGTTCATGTCCCGCAGCGACTGGGCCACGAGCGATTCCGTGTATTCATCCAGATGGCTGGTGGCCTCATCGAGAAACAGGATCTGCGGCTGCTTGTAGAGCGCACGGGCAAGAATCACGCGCTGCTTCTGTCCACCGGAGAGCGCGTCACCCATGTCGCCCACCAGCGTCTCGAACCCCATGGGCATGCGCTTGATGTCGTCGAAGATGGCAGCACGCTGTGCGCATTGCTCGATCAGGGCCTGATCGGGATGATCGGAAAAACCGCTGATATTGTCGGCAATGGAACCGGAAAACAGGCCATCATCCTGCAACACGCCCGCAATCCGCTCGCGGTAGGCTTCCAGCGACATCACGGCAATGTCGATGCCGTCCATGTAGATATTGCCGTCATCGAGCGGGTGCAGACCCATCATGGATTTGAGCAATGTCGTCTTGCCGCAGCCCGAAGGCCCCACGATGGCGACACTGCTACCGGCGGGAACATCGAGGTCCAGATTGCGGAAAATCCATGGCTCCTGCGCGGCATAACGCACCGACACGCCACGGCAGGCCAGTCCTGCCGGTGTACCGTGCGCTTCATGAACGATTCCGGGCGAGATCGGCTCAGGTTCGGTCATGACGATATCGGCCAGACGATCGCTCTGGATGTTGAGCATCCGCAGCTTGAATCCGGTGCTGACCAGCGATCCGACACGTCCGGCGAACTGATCCTTGTAGGACAGGAACGCCACCAGCATACCGACCGACATGGAGCCATCCATCACCTGCGTCGCGCCCAGTACCATCATGATGAGGCGATCGGCCCCGAAGATGAAATCGCCCAGACGGCCATAGATCAGATCGAATCGTTGCAGGCGCAGCTTGATGTTGATGCTGTCGATGACGATGTTGAGCCACGTCGAGCGGCGGCGTTCACGCAGACCGAGCAACTTGACGCTCGCCATGCCGCGCAGCGTCTCGATGAAGTGACTCTGCTGCTTGGCACTGACAACAATCTGTTCTTCGGACGCTTCGCGGTAAGTACTGTACGTCACCAACCGCAGCAGAATGTCGAGAAGCAGTGCCACGCACGCCACAAGACCGAGCCAGCCGCCATAGACGAAGAGCATGATGCCCATGCCCACGCCCATGAGGCCGTCCATGACGGTCTGCACCATGTCGGTCGTCATGGCCTGCTGGATGGAGCCGAGCGAACCGAAACGCGAGAGCACATCGCCCACATGCCGCTTGGCGAAATAATCCAGCGGCAGGCGTGTGAGATGATCGAACAGGCTGGTGCTCCACTCCAGTCCGACGCGCGTGCTGAACAGCGTCACAGCCCAGGTCCGCACCGAGCCGATGAACATCTGGAGCAGCAGCAGCAACGCCAGCCCGAAGGTGATGGTCTTGAGCAGGTCATGGTCGGCGGTGACAATCACCTCATCGATCACGACCTGCGAGACCATCGGCGACATCAACGCGATGACTTCCAGCCCCAGCGAAAGGAAGAACAGCCCCATCAGTGCGCCGCGCAGACCCACCACATGGCGGAACAGGTCGCGCAGGCGAATGGTCTCGCGCTCGTCCTTGCGTTCGAAGCCCTCATTGGGGGTGATTTCCAACGCAACGCCCGTGAACTCGCGCGACACCTCCTCCATGGAGAGTGTCCGGCGCCCCACGCCCGGGTCATTGATAATGACCTTGTCGCCCTTGACGTCCACCAGCACCACAAAGTGGTTCATGCCCCAGTGAAGGATGCAGGGCTTGCGAAGGTTGGTCAGATCTTCCAGTTCCAGCCGCACGGCGCGGGTGGAAAAACCAAGCTGGTCCGCGATCTGCACCAGACTGCGCAGCGTCACGCCCTGAATGGAAACGGAGTAGCGGCGGCGCATGGTCGCGAGGTCGATCCGGTGGCCGTAATAGCCCATGACCATGGCAATGCAGGCCAGTCCGCACTCGGCGGCCTCAACCTGCAAAATGACCGGAACGCGCTTGCCGAAACCGAACTGGAGCGCCGCGAACGGATCCTTCATTGGCCCGTAATCCCGCTGCTGACGTTCGTCAGGCTGTCATGCATGCTGATCACAGGGTCCAGTATCCATTGATAGAGTCGGCGGGAATCGATGGCGATATCCGCCTCGACCGCCATGCCGGCCTCCAGCGGTTTTTTCACCCCATACGCCATCACATAGGGGAGATCCGGCTTCACGCGGATACGGTAGATGTCGTTGCCACCGCCTCCGTCTTTCTTGTCGCGGCTTCCCTGCCCGTTTGCCTGTTGGGACGCCTGCGTCGGGTCCGTGGCGGTGAGTGGCGCGCGGGTGATCTCGGTCACATGCCCCCGGGCCAAGCCGAAACGCTGGTAGGGGAAGGCGGCGTAACGCAGAAGAACCGGTTCGCCTTCACGCAGAAAGCCGATGGAAGCGCTGCTGACATAGAGTTCCGCATCCAGCGTGCGACCGGTGGGCAGCAGCGTGACAAGCGGTGCGCCGGTGGACACCTGCTGCCCCAGATTGCCACGCACAGCGGTCAGAACGCCATCTTCCGGCGCGGTGATGACGATCTCACGGTGGCTTTCGCTCTCATCGATCTGCTTATCGACATCGGAAATCTGCCGATCCAGCTCGTTGATATCGTGCGCCGTCTGACGGTCATAGCGCATGAGCTTGGACGTGTTGTCCGCGATCTTGCCTTCGGTATCGGTGTAATTCTGCAGAAACTGCGCGTGACTGCTCAGCAGTTGAGCGTAGGTGTAGAGCTGGCTCTGAAACTGCGTCTCTGTCACGAGGTGGGCGCTCTGGGCGTTGCGCATCCGATTGACGGCCGCTTCCACAACGGGGAGAACCTGCGCATCGTGAGAAAGCTGCAAAGCCGTCAGGCGATGCTGCTGATCGAGATTGCGGATCTGATTGACCAGTGACTGCTTTTCCACCGGAGCGTCCGCGATGCGGATTTCCTTCTGGCGTTCCAACAACTCTTTCTGACGATGGAGTTGGGCAAGAACCTGTTCCTGCGTGGCGCCCGCCAATGTGCGCGCCTCAAGGTCGATCACGAAAAGCGGTTGCCCTTTGTGAACGTGAAGCCCTTCTTCAGCCGTGCGCCGACTGATGATTCCCGCGGCAGTTGCATCGATGGTGATGAGGCCAGTGGGCGGCAGCATCAGTCCCGTGGCGTGCACGCGCCGGGTGTAGATGCCGAATCGAAGATAAACGACGGTGAGGAGAACGAGGATCAGCGTAACCCACGCGATCACTCTGATCGAAAGAGACTGGGTCGCCTGCACCTGTCCCAGCCAGGCCTGCCGACGAGCGTCCAGCGCTTCCTGACGGTAAAGAGATGACATTACGACCGAGCAAACCCCATGAGGTGCGGAAAACGTGCCCTTACAGGGTTAGTGTCCAATAATAAAGAAAAACGGAACACCCGCGCATCCCGAAGGCTGCGCGGGCCGATTCTGATAAAAAATCAGGAACCGAAGCCGCCACCGCCGGAGGAAGGCGGGAAGGTAATCGTGTTCATTGCCGTCACCTGGCCACAGCCATTCAACGTCACTGCGGCGTGAATGGAAGCCACAACATTGTTCAGCAGCGTAGTGGCCTGACAGACTGTCATACTCTGACCCAGAGTATAACCTTCCTTCACATCGGCATAAACATTGCAGACAGCCGACTGAATCGTCGAGCAACTGGCATGATTGTAGATGTCGGCTGTCACATTGTACTCACCGGCAAGATAACCGGCATAAGCGGCGATCATTCCGGCGCTGCTGACGCAGCTGTTCCAAGACGGCTGGTAACCGCCACAGGGGTTGTAGCTCGGCTGACAGCCACCGCCGCTCCAACCGCCGCCACCGCAACCGCCCGAAACTTCATTGAGTTCTGTCGTGGTAAGATCACGCATTTCTATCAGACTCCATATAACAGGACTTGTCGGCCCACCTGCCTCCTTGGAAAGCTGATGACAGAGTGGACCGCCTTGATCGAATGCGGCTGCTGCCGACATCCAGGCAAGGCTTTGTTAATATTTTTTCAACGTTCATTCCAGAGATAATATTGCTAACGAAGCTTCAATAACTTAACTGTCGCGCTTTGATTTCCAGCCCAGCACAAACATTATTTTAATATTTTTCCTTGCTGTGCTCAGCCTTTTCACAATGTCTGCCGCTAGAAATCAACAAAATTGTTTGAAAAAAACAAACTTTTACGTTTTATTTCGTTGACGGATGGCTTTTCAGGTCGTTAAACAATCCTTCAGCAACCTCCACGTCTGGAGGCAAGAAGAAGGACTCGAGATCATGGTCACCACGACAACTCAGTATGCGGCCACAACCGGCGGTGCCGGCACCGAAACCGATCCTTACGTCCTTGCTTCCAATTCCGGCACCATCACGCTGGAGAGTGGCAAGTATTACGTGCTGCCGGACAATGCGACCGTCGGCACGGCCGTCATTAAGGAAGACAACGCGCAGAATTCCACAGGTGGCATCGACGTCAACGGCGCACACTTGACCATCGACACCAACGCTCATGTGGCAGGTAAGATCGACATGGGAACCAGTGGTTCCACCCTTACGCTGGAGAACACCAGTGGTAAGTGGGTCTATGAAGCCAATCTGCCCGGCGAAGACATTTCCGCAGGTGGCGACCAGTATTACACATACCCCGCGTTGCAGAATGCCATTATCACGAACTTTGGCTCCAATTCCGCGATCTGCGCCCAGAACATTCCCGGCGGTTACAGCAACAACATGGGAATCCCGGGCAGCTATACGTCCAGTTCCACGCTCATCATTACAAAAGACAACTCCATCCCAACAGTAGCGACCCCAGCCAATCCGCATGCTAATAACGGCGTCGGCTATATTGGTGTCCCTGTTGCTGTAACGGCTGGCTGCGGCAGTCAGTCAATCCACACCAATCCGAACGATCCCTGTCAGATCGAGGGCTGCTTTCTTGCTGGCACCCACATCCTGACGCGCGCTGGCGAAAAGCTGGTGGAGACTCTGGTCGAGGGCGACGAGATCGCGGTGATCGAAAACGGTGAGACAG
Organism: Acetobacter estunensis; assembly: GCF_019083805.1. Classification (GTDB taxonomy): domain Bacteria; phylum Pseudomonadota; class Alphaproteobacteria; order Acetobacterales; family Acetobacteraceae; genus Acetobacter; species Acetobacter estunensis_A. The sequence goes on along the minus strand of NZ_JAHRDV010000005.1, from coordinate 234,074 downwards.
TCTATCGTCCGCTGGCATGGCTCGGTCGTTCGCACGCCGATGTCGCGGCGCTGGATTTCGACCCCGACGCCTATCCCGTCCGCATCCGCAAGGACGCGTTCGGTGACAACATGCCGCACCGCGATCTGCTGGTGACATCCGAGCACAGCATCTTCATCGATGGCCGTCTCGTGCCGGTCCGCATGCTGGTCAATGGTCGCTCCATCACGGTCGAGCGTTCCATCACCGATTACGACTTCTACCATGTCGAACTTGAGCAGCATGGCGTGATCGTCTCCGAAGGTCTGGCCACCGAGAGCTATCTCGACACCGGCAACCGCGGCACGTTCGAGAACTCGGTGGTGCGCACACTGCGTCCGCACTTCGCTGGCGGCATCACCATTTCCGGCGGCAAGAGCTGGGAAAGCAACGCCGCCGCTCCTCTGACCACGGATCGCGAGACGGTCGAGCCGATCTGGCACCGTCTGGCTGCCCGTGCCGAGGAACTGGGACTTGCCTCTGACGCTGCGCCGGTGACCACCACGGAAGAGACCAACATTCGTCTGGTCACGGAAAACGGTCGCGAAATCCGTCCGGTGCGTCACGCTGGCAACACCTACAGCTTCATGGTGCCGGGCGACGTGACGTCCGTCCGTATCGCCACCAACGCCTCACGTCCGGCGGATGTGGTCGGTCCGTTCTGCGATGATCGTCGTCAGCTTGGTGTGGTCGTGGGCGACGTCAACGTGACGGCTGGTCGCAGCCGCCACAGCGTCAGCACCCATCTGACGGATACGGCTCTTGAGGGCTGGCAGGCATGGGAAGGCGGCGTGGGTCGCTGGACCGACGGCAACGCGGTGCTCGATCTGGGCGCTGCCGGCGACAATCTGTTCGCCCGCATGGTCGAGATCGAAGTGCTGGCAGGCGGTCCCTACATCGTCGAGACAGCCGAGAGCGGCGCTCAGGTCGCCTGATCGCGCATTGATCGGACATCTCCAGCCTTCGGGCTGGAAAGAAAGGGGGGCTTCGGCTCCCCTTTTCTTGTTTGGGACCGTGAGCGGAAATGTGTCAGCCCTGTCCGGTCAGCCGCCGAATGGTCACATTCTCCCGTCTGTGCGTACAAAAAACGACATCTTTTCCCGTCACACGCGGTCCCGCCTGACGAAGCCGGAATGTTCTCCCTGAAATATTCACGGTCATGAAACCGTTTGGCGCCATGTTCACGTGCCGATCCGTGCCCGTTTCTGCCCACAGCAGACAATTGGCACAGTCCGGCACACCGTTGCCCGACGCGCCCGAATACCGGCCGTCGCCAGCCGGAATGGAAAGACAGGGATTGATGGGCGTGTTTGATCATACCAAACCGGGAGTGCGGAAAGCCGAAGCTTCCATCCTGCGACTTGACCTGATGGGCGTGATGTCCGTGCAGATGCTCGACGGCACGACACTGACACCGACCGGAGCCAAGACACGCGGGCTTCTGGCCATACTCGCCCTCTCTGATCGCCGCCCCGTCACCCGCAGGGCTCTGGCGGGACTTCTGTGGAGCATGCGTTCCGAGGAACAGGCCCGCGCCTCTTTGAGGCAGGAAATTCATCGCCTGACCGAAGCGCTCAGCCCCTTAGGCACCGACATTCTCGATGTGCAGCGTCACGCCCTGTCGCTCAAACCCGTGCTGACCAGCGTGGACGCCGAGCGTTACCTCAACGCCACCCCGTCCAACATCCTGCGCCTGCCCGAAACCGATACCCTGCTGCTGTCGGATTTGGACGGCGTCGATCCGGCTCTGGACGAATGGTTGGCACATCAGCGCGACCGCCTGCGTCACCATCTGATTTCCACTCTCGAGCAGGCCCAGAGCACTCTCTCGGACCCCGACCAGCGCCTGACCGCCGCCAACCGGCTCCTGCACGTCGATCGCCTGAACGAGACGGGATGGCGCACTCTCCTGCGGGAACTGGCACGCCGCAACGACAGCAGCACAGCCCTACTGACGGCGGAACAGTGTCTCACCACCTTCCGCGACAGCCTGCACGCTGAACCGAGCGCCGCCACCATGGCGGTCATTTCCGAAGTACGGCATCTGGCCAATACGCTTGCCCACGACATGGACGCGCCTCCGACGGCAAGAGCATCAACGACCACCCCCCTTCCCGCTGCGCGAGATATCGCCAGCATCGCCTTTACGTTTCCCGACCGGGGGACACCTCTGTTCCCACTGGTGGAGTCGGTGTTCGATCAGGCAACCGCCGGCCTCGCGCGATTCGGTTTTCTTGCCCTGTTTCCGCCCTCTCCCAAGGAATCCGAGGAGCAGGGCGGGCCGCATCACACTCATGACTACCAGATCGAACTGAAGATCAGACCCACCACCCCGCCTACGGGCAAGACGCCTTTCCCCTCTGTCCGGCTGGTGGTGCGTGTGACGGACCAGCGTCGGGACAATCTCATCATCTGGGCCGAACGATTCACAATCACGGCTGACAATGCCGACGTGATCGGGGCTTTCCTCGTCACGGAAATTGCCTGGCGTATTGCCATGGCCGAAGCCCGCAACGCCGCCAGTCGCCCGGCCCATGAACTCTCGCCCCTCGAACTTGGCCTGCGTGCTTTTGCGCTGACCAGCCGCAACGATCCGGCCGTGCTGCCGCAAGCCCGTGACATGCTGTCCGACGCGCTGGATCACCTTCCTGAAAATCCGTTCCTGCTTCTGATCGCGGCGCTCAACGGACTACTCAGTTCAACGGAGATCCCCTCTCCCCAACAGGCGACCGAGGCACGCACACGCGGAATCGAAGCGGCCCGCAAACTGACGCAACTCCTGCCAGAAACGGTGATCGGTCGCCTGCTTCTCGCACGTCTTCAGATGGACGATCCGTCCACATTGACGTTCGGACGCCAGCTTCTCATCGAGACGCTTCCTTCCTGCTCTGGCAGCGGCATCGGTGTCATCGTCGATGCCTACGCCACCCTGCTGGCAGGACATGCGCAAAAAGCCGCCCGGACTCTTCTTGCCTTTCGCCAGCAGCATCCAACCCACCCTTTCTTCGATCTGCTGGACACGGACTTCATGCTGATCTTTCTCCTTGGCGGAGAGTTCAAGGAGGCGGCCGAGCGGGGGCGCACGTCGCTCAGCGCGGCTCCGACACGGATATCCATGCTCGTTCTGCACGCCGCCACGCTCGTTGCCCTGCGGGAAAAAGGACACACAGATGTCTGTGACGAGCTGGACGCCACACGCGCTCAACTCGGTCGTCTTGCCCCGACACTTTCTCTGGAAGACGTCCTCGCACATCACACCACTCTTCCATCTCCTTTGGCCGAAACGCTGCTCTCCCTACTGCGACAGGCAGGGCTGCCCGCCTCGCCGGAACAGAAAGGGGAGCAATGCTTGGCGTGATCCGGCCAACGGGATATGAAGGCAGCGGAGAGAGGGGGTGTTACGCCCCGGTCCGCCGCGCTCTGGTCAACACGCTCTGAATCGGGAAACGTGTGAACGGGGATGACGGCTCGCAGGTCTTGCACAGGAGACGCAGCAGCATATGGTCACTTCCCGCGTTCGCAGGCGCTTCCGGGGCACCGGTCGCCTCTCCGGCCTGACATCGGCAGCACTGGCTGCCCTGCTGCTTGCCGCATGTTCCAGCCATGACAAGGCCAGCGAACTCACCGCGCCACGCAATCACCTCCTGAGCGAGGACCGCAGTGCCACGGGAGGCGACGACCAGCTTTCCGGCGGTGTGAACGCCTATCTGTGGCGCGGCGCGCTCGATACCTTGTCCTTCATGCCGATCGCCAGCGCGGACGCGGTGGGGGGGTTTATCCTGACCGACTGGTACACACCGCCGGCTGACCATGACGAGCGCTTCAAGATCACAGCCTATATTCTCGATCGGCGCCTGCGTTCGGATGCGCTGCGTCTGACCGTGTTCCGTCAGGTCCGTGAAGGCAACGAGTGGGTCGATATGCCGCCCGCCGCCAACACGGCCTCCGACATCACCACCAAGGTTCTCACCCGCGCCCGTCAGCTTCGCGCCGAGAACGGCGACCGCGATAACTGACCGGTCGCCCGCCGCTTCCTCTTTCTTGTCGGCAGCCCTCACAGGCTGCTCTTTCGCCTTTTCGGACTGCCCAGATTCATGACCGCTGACGCTTCTCCCGCCCATTACGATTTCCATTCCGTCGAGCGCCGCTGGCAGGAGGAATGGGCGAAGAACAGTGTCTTTACCGTGCCGGACGTGCCCCCCGCCGACCGGCCAAAATACTACGTACTGGAGATGTTCCCTTACCCCTCCGGCCAGTTGCACATGGGGCATGTGCGCAACTACGCGCTGGGCGATGTCGTGGCCCGCTACAAGCGCGCACGCGGCTTTTCCGTGCTGCACCCGATGGGCTGGGATGCGTTCGGCCTGCCCGCCGAAAACGCGGCCCGCGAACGCGGCGTGCATCCGAAGGAATGGACGCTCGCCAACATCGCTGCCATGCGCGAAACCCTCAAGCGACTAGGCTTCTCCCTGAACTGGGACCGCGAAATCGCCACCTGCCTGCCGAACTATTACGGCAAACAGCAGAAAATCTTTCTCGACTTCCTCGCCGCCGGTCTGGTGGATCGCCGCGAATCCTGGGTGAACTGGGATCCGGTGGACCACACCGTTCTGGCCAACGAGCAGGTGGTGGATGGCCGTGGCTGGCGCTCTGGCGCACTGATCGAGAAAAAGAAACTCTCGCAGTGGTTCCTGAAAATCACCCAGTTTGCACCGGACCTGCTGGACGGTCTGAAAACGCTAGAGCGTTGGCCCGAGCGTGTGCGTGTGATGCAGGAACGCTGGATCGGTCGCTCCGAAGGTGCGCGTCTGCGCTTCCCGCTGGCGCATCCGCCCGAAGGGCTGGACGCGGAACTGAACTCCGTCGAGGTCTTCACCACACGACCCGACACACTGTTCGGCATGTCCTTTCTCGCGATTGCGCCCGACCATCCGCTAGCGGCCAAGGTGGCGGAAACCAATGCGGACGCCGCCGAATTCATCGCGGAATGTCGCCGCCTCGGCACATCAGTCGAAGCGGTGGAAACCGCCGAGAAACGCGGCTTCGACACTGGGTTGAAGGTCGCGCATCCGTTCCTGCCGGACGCCACCTTCCCTGTCTGGATCGCCAATTTCGTGCTGATGGATTACGGCACGGGCGCGCTGTTCGGCTGCCCGTCGGGCGACCAGCGCGATCTCGATTTTGCGCGCAAATACAACCTGCCCGTCACGCCGGTCGTGCTGCCTGCCGGTGAGGCCGCCGACACCTACCGCATCGCGGACAAGGCGTGGACCGGCGACGGCACCATGATCAATTCCGGCTTTCTCGACGGTCTGTCCTGCGCGAACGCCCGCAAGGAAGCCATCGCGCGCCTCGAGGGACTCGGCGTCGGTTCTGGCGTGGTCAACTGGCGTCTGCGAGACTGGGGGGTGTCCCGTCAGCGCTACTGGGGCTGCCCGATTCCCATCATCCATTGCGAAAGCTGCGGCGCCGTGCCCGTGCCGGACGAACAGCTTCCGGTGGAACTGCCCGATGACGTCACGTTCGACCGTCCGGGCAACCCGCTCGACCATCATCCCACGTGGAAACACGTGGCCTGCCCGAAATGCGGAAAGCCCGCCACGCGCGAGACGGACACCTTCGACACGTTCGTGGACAGCTCATGGTATTTCGCGCGCTTCACAGCCCCACACGCCGCCACACCCACGAACAAGGCAGCCGCTGATGGCTGGCTGGCCGTGGACCAGTATATTGGCGGCATCGAACACGCGATCCTGCATCTGCTCTACGCACGCTTCTTCACCAAGGCGATGAAGCAGACCGGCTATCTGGATGTGAGCGAGCCGTTCGCGGGCCTGTTCACCCAAGGCATGGTCAACCACGAGAGCTACAAGGACCAGAACGGCAACTGGCTCTATCCTGAAGAAGTGGAGCGCAGCGGCACCAGCGCCACACACCGTGAAACCGGCGCGCCCGTGACCATCGGACGCGTCGAGAAGATGTCCAAGTCCAAGCGCAACACGGTGGCCCCTTCCGCCATCATCGACCGCTTCGGAGCGGACACGGCGCGCTGGTTTGTGCTGTCTGACAGCCCGCCGGAGCGTGACATGGAGTGGACGGAGGCCGGTGTGGCCGGTGCCGGACGTTTCGTGCAGCGCCTGTTCCGCATTGTCACGCAGGTTGCCGCTTCCTGCCCGGCTGATGCCGTTCCCGCCGCCGACATGCCGGAAGCCGTAGACACGTTGCGCCGCACGACGCACCGCACCATCGTGGCCGTGACGGAAGCGCTCGAAGCCTTCGCTGTGAATGTGGCCGTGGCCCGCCTGCATGAACTGACCTCGGCCCTCGCGGACGGTGAACGCGCCGCCGATCAGCCCGGCATGGCGTTCGCCCGTCGTGAAGCCGCCCGCACGCTCTGCCTGCTGAGCGCACCCATGATGCCACATCTGGCCGAAGAACTGTTCGCCATCATCGCCCCGGACGCCGGTATGGTGGTGGCGCAGGCGTGGCCGGAAGCCGACCCCGCCCTGCTGACCGTCACCCGTGTGAAACTGGCTGTACAGATCATGGGCAAGCTGCGCGGCACGATCGAAGCGGAGCCGGACGAGGACGCGGCCACCGTCATCGCGCGCGCGGAAGCGGAGCCGAACGTGGCGCGACTTCTGGAAGGGCAGAAGATCGTCAAGCGCATCCATGTGCCTAACCGCATCGTCAACTTCGTGGTGGCACGCTGAAATGAACGGAAACCGCACGACGCTGTCTCGCAGGACGCTGGCGCTCGCTGGCCTCCTGCTGCTGTCCGCCAGCCTCGGTGCGTGCGGTTTCCATCCGCTCTACGAAGACACGAAATCCCATCCGGGTGTGAGCGACCAGCTCAAGCGCGTCTATGTCGCCGGCATCCCCGAGCGGTTCGGGCAGCTTGTCCGGCTGTCTCTGCAATCGGAGCTGGCTGGAGCCGATCCGGAACACCCCGACGGCTACACGCTTCAGGTCAATCCCTCGCTCGATATCGAGTCGGTGGACATCCATCAGGACAACACGTCCGGTCGTGTGCGCATCATCGGACGGGCGCACTGGGCGCTTTACACTGTGGAGCAGTATCCCAAGTTTCTGGCGCAGGGCGATGCCTCCACTCTGGACGGGATGGGCAACACCTTCGAGCAGTACTTCGCCCAGAGTCTGAATCTCCAAACCGTTCAGGCCCGCGTGGCCAAGACACTGGCAGAGGATGTCACCCAGCAACTCGCGATCTGGTTCGAGACCCACGCCCCCACCGAAAAGAGCAACCGCTCGGCTCCGGTCTATTACCAGACGCCCAATGCCATGCCGAACTCCTCGGACCAGCAGCCCGTGGAGAAGAGCGGCGCAGACGGCATCCCGGCGCTGGCCACCGGACGGCTTGAACTCGATGACGACAACAGCGTCACCGGCCAGTAACATGGGCCGCACGCAAGCGGCCCACCTCTTATGGTGAAGATTGACGCCCGCTCGCTTGGCAAGGTTCTGGGCGCTCCCGATAACTGGCGCTTCGTGTTGCTGCATGGCGATGATACCGGCCTGATCCGCGAATACGCCACAACCCTCGTGCGCACGGCTGCCGGTTCGCTGGACGATCCGTTCCGCGTTTCGGTCCTTGCCCGCGAGGACCAGTCACGTCTGGAGGAAGAAGCCACGGCGCTCTCCCTCGATGGTGGTCGGCGCGTGGTTTGGGTGCGCGAAGCCGGAGACGGACTGGCCACCGCCATGACCGCCATTCTCGACGGTCCCTCCAGCAGTCTTGTAGTGATGGAGGCCGGCTCCCTTCCCGCACGCGGGAAGCTGCGCAAGCTGGCGGAATCCCGCACCGATTCCGCCTCCATCGGCTGCTACCCCGAAGAAGGTCGCGCCCTTGAAGGCTCTGTGCGGCGCATGTTCGAGGAACGCAAGGTGCGCGTCACGAGCGAAGCTCTGGGATGGCTCGCGGCCCACCTTGGCTCCGACCGCGCGGGCGTGCGCAACGAGATCGAGAAACTTGCGCTCTATGCCGGGGAAGGTGGCGAATTGGCACTGGAAGACGTGCAGCTCTGCATGGGGGATTCCGGTGCAGCTTCCGTGGAAGACGCGGTGTTTCTTGCCACCGAAGGAGACCGGGAAGGCACCGATCTGGCGCTGGAACGCGCCCTTTCGGAAGGCGCCAATCCCGTGGCCGTCGCTCGCGTATTGCTGAATCACATCGGGCGGCTGCGGCGCGTGCAGGCACAGATCGAAGGCGGTCAGCGCCGCCCCGATGCCCTAAAGACGCTGCGCCCGCCTGTCTTTTTCCGCAAGCAGACGGCTTTCAACCGCGCGCTTGATCTCTGGCCGCTCGATGCGCTGAACGATCTGGCCCGCCGCACGCAGGCTTTTGAACTTTCGTGCAAGCAGACGGGGGCGATGGATCTGCTGCTGTGCCGCCGCCATCTTGCAGGGATCGCGGCGATGGCGGCGGGTCGGAGGCGGCGGGGGCATCGGTAAGGAGAGCGTGGCGCGCCGAAGTCAAGGGCGTTGCCCTTGGACCCGCCAAAGGCCGCAGGCCTTTGGAAACCGGTTACGCGGAGTGTGTTTGTTCGGTGGGGTGACTGTTATTGGAGGAAACCGGAATGTCGGCTGTTGAGAAGGAAACATCAGAAAGCTGGCATTTGCATGCAAGACGTTCGGAGTGGCTAACAGCCCGAAGCGGACGCCAATCAGGTCGTAAGGTTTTACTTTCTGCCAGCCCTAAGCTGTCGAACTCGCTGAGCCTGAATGCCAAGCAGTGCCCACAGTGAGAGTGACAAACAGTAGTTATTACAAAATAGAAAAGGAAAAGTCTGAATCAACTTTATTTAGAACAGTTTTTAACTCCAGATAAAATCATACTGCCGCGGCTGCGTGTCTGCTTGAGCCTGTCGGCGGCAATCCGATGTTTCGGGTCTAGGTGACGACACGGTGGGATCAGGGCTAATAACAGTTGAGGAATACACTGCTTATTTTGATTTTTTGTCTTGCGCGAGATCAAACATAGCGGAGGTTGAGGGGACACCAAGTATCATCGCCTTTATCCCATCGTTGGTCCTCCCGAGTTGCCGGACGATCGCACCGTGGTAGCTCGAGACCTGTTTTGAAATGTATTCGTCGAGGTGTTCGAAGGGTTGACGTTGATTGCAGAAGGCGAAGGATTTTTGCCATCCGTAAATTCGCTTACTTAGAGAGTCTAGGGTAGCGCTCTGCGAATGCTTGGAATTCAGAGTGGTGCCTTTTGTGAGTGCTTCTTTGATCGCCGCCTTCGAAGTTGCGAGCGTCTCTCGAACGACTTCCTTCATATTGTCGATAGATTTATTACTAGGGACGCATCGCTTCGGCTGAATAGTGCAGCCAAGAAAATTGATGGACTTGCTGCACTCTCCTTGCGCTGCTTTGTCAGGACCGTCTGCTGGCGTGTAGAGGCCGAAACCAAAGTCTGTCAGGGTTTTCTCGGTGTAAGCTTTGGCGGCGTCGATGGCTGCTATGTCAGCACCGACCATGAGAATGTCGTCGATGTATCTAACCGACGTTACGCCCATAGTATTCAGCTTCTGGTCCATGTCGTACAGCAACACGTTCCCCGCAAAGGCCGAAAGAGAGGACCCTTGAGCAACGCCGATACCGCCTTTCGGAAACAGATGCGTGTAGCCAACAAGCTCATCTTCATTTCCCAAGTGGACCTCAAGTGCCTTGGCGAACAGCTCAACGAATGCGTTGTCGTTAGTTTCACGCCGATCACTTTGTCTGTCGGAATTTTGGTGAAGAAGGACCGAATGTCGGACTGGAAGTAGAATTTCGCGCCGCCATCAATCGCGGTCCTGATTGTCTCGATGGCGGGGCGAACGCCGCCATGAGGGTAGATCAATCCTCCAACGCCATATTTGGATCGGTTGACGTCGTTGATGCGGCCCAGTCTGTCGTCACAAACGGTCTCATATCGTGTATCTGGATCGCGTAAGTCGCGTGCATGCCTTGGCTGTAGAACCTGTAGGATTGCCCGCTGAACGACACGGTTCTGGATAGTAGATATTGCGATAGGCCGTGGGTCTTTACCTGCTGCAAGGCGTTTGCGTTTGTCTTTCAAGACGCCTTCGACAGGATCGAAAGAGAATTTGCCTGTGCGCAGTTGATTGGTGATGCGCCTAAGGTGGCGCTGGTGAGCATGCTCGAACTCCGAGGCTTTGCCGCGAATATCGGCGTTACCTGAGATCAGAGCACTACGCTTGACGTGACGCCACGCTGAGAAAATGTTTTGTTCGCTTCTGACTTCTTCAAATAATGTTTTCACCATGTTCTTCGCTCGGGTCCTCCGCTCATACAATCCCGACCGTTGACGGACACCCATCCTCTGCGCACGGCATGGCCGCGACGACAGACACCTCAGCAGCAACAGCAACCTTGGCGAGGTCTCCCTGGCGCACGATCCGCATGGATAGGTCCAGCTTCACGTCATACGTCATGGCAACCATGGACATGGTTAATTTAATGGTGAGCCGAACTTGCTACTTCAAGGGAAGCTAAAAAAAATACTTCGGGGATTTCAAAATGGCTGACTAAAGATTTTTGTCTTTGGTATAATTACATGGGTACATCGGGTTGCGACCGGATCCTCGGTAAGGGGCTGTCCAAAGGTAGCTCTCTGCAAAGCGAGACTAATCCTAATTGCCGGTGCGAGCATCCACTTCCGGCTGATAGTCTGTGAATCAGTCGTGTCCGCTATCCGAAAAGCTGGCACATGTCCGACATGAGGTGAAAGCCGACATCCTCCCCACACACCCCACACCAACAACAATTATCCCTTGTCCAATACCTCCAACCCCCGCTCCAAATCCCCAATCAGATCCGTCGCATCATCCAATCCAATCGCCAACCGGAACGTCGGCCCCACCGGCAACGCCCCCTCACGCGAACGCACCACACCGCCTGTCGTGGGCAGCACAAGGCTTTCATACCCGCCCCATGACGCGCCGATCCCGAAGCGTGTCAGGCCATTGACCAGCCGCTCCATGGCCGCACGGTCAAAGCGCGCATCAAGTTCCACCGAGAAGAGTGGCCCTGCGCCGGTGAAATCGCGCAGCCAGATCGCGTGTCCCGGATGATCGGGCAGTGCCGGATGCAGCACGCGCGCCACCTCCTTGCGCCCCTGTAACCATTGCGCCACGCGGTAGGCCGTGCGGGCCTGTCGGGCGAGGCGCACGCCCATGGTGCGCAGCCCACGAAGGGTGAGCCAACAGTCATCCGGTCCGGCAAGCTGCCCCAACTGGATGGCGGCGTCGCGCAGACGGTGCCAGTCCTGTTCATTCGCCACCGTAATCGCCCCGAGGATCGCGTCCGAATGACCGGCAGGATATTTCGTCAGCGCCTGAATGGACACATCCACATCAAGCGCGAACGGCGCGGTGATACCGAAGCCCCATGTGTTGTCGAGCAGCACCTTCGCACCATGCTCATGCGCCACGCGGGCGATCATGGGCAGATCCTGCATCTCGAACGTATGACTGCCGGGGCTTTCGGTGAACACAACGCTCGTGTTCGGACGGATCAGCCCACGCAAAGCCTCTTCCGACAGAACGGGATTGTAATAGGTCGTTTCCACACCGAAGCGTTTGAGCATCGTGTCCGCAAAACGCCGTGTGGGGCCATAGCAGGAATCGGGAATCAGGCAGTGATCGCCTGCCGCCGTCCAGACGAGCAGCGCCGTGGTGCAGGCCGCAAGGCCGGAGGAGACGATCTGCGTGTCCGTGCCGCCTTCGATAGTGGCAATCGCGCGTTCCAGATCGTGCTGGTTGGCCGACCCCATCGCGCCGTAAATCGGCTCATGCTCGTAGCGCCTGCGCCCCACCCGGCTCATGGCCGCCAGATCGGGAAACAGAAGCGTGGACGCCCGCGAGACGGGCGCGTTGACGGGTGTGCCGTGATCAGGATCGGACACATCGGGGCGTGAAAGCCGCACAAGCAGGCTGTTCAGTCGCTCCCATCCAGCGGCAACGCGATCTTCTTCACTGACTGTCATGGTGTTGTCTCCGCGTCTGTTTCAATGGGTGCGCCTGCGGTTGCCGCCCATTCCGCCCAAGACCCGTCATAAAGCGACACCGGTCCAAGCCCTGCCACCGTCGCCGCGACCACAAGGACAGACGCCGTCATGCCTGAGCCGCAACCGGCCACAAGCGGCGTTCCCGGTTTTGCGCCGGTCTTGGCAAATCGTGCGCCCAGACGTTCGGGAGAAAGGAAATGACGGGTGGGATCGAGCAGTTCGCCAAACGGCAGATTGCGGCTTCCGGGCATATGCCCGGAGGAAAGACCGGCTCGCGGCTCGGGCGCGGTGCCTTCAAAACGTCCTTTTGAACGCGCGTCCAGAATGACGGTGCCATCGGGCACAGCACACAGACTCAGCATATCCCCCAACCCGCGCAGATAGGACACCGTAAGTCGCGGTGTGTACGTTGTGGCCGTTATCGGCGACGTGGCTCCGCTTTCCACATCGCCGCCAGCCTCCCGCCATGCCGGCAGGCCGCCATCGAGCACCTGCACGCGATCATGACCGAACAGGCGAAACAACCACCACGCGCGGCAGGAGGACGCAATATTGCCCTGATCGTACACGACGATGGCCTGCTCCCGTGTCAGACCGAGTTCACCCGCCAATCGTGCGAAACGGCCCGCGGCGGGCGCCATATGCGGCAGGGAGGTGTCCGGATCGGAAAAACGCTCGATGTCGAAGCGGCGGGCGCCCGGAATACGGGCAGTGGCAAATCTCACCTCGGGATCGGTCGTCTCCCCCGGAAGCAGGGCCGTGGCGTCAAGAGCCACCACGTCCTTCTTCTTGAGGAGAGAGTGAAGATCGGACGCCCTGATGAGGGGGACGGTCATGGGCTGGGCTCCTCTCCGCTCACATGCGAAAGGCGCCCAGTGAATCACCGCAGGCCGTGCCGCGCAAGCAGGTCATGCAGCCGCTCCGCCGCCTCACGCCCCTTGAGCGACTCTTTCCACAGCACCTCGATGACACGCTGATGCGCGTTCACCGCTTCCGGCGCGCTGGTGACCAGCGAGACGCCGGTAGTTGCAGCCGGGAAGGCATCGCAGCGGAACGGGTTGATCGCCAGCATCATGCGCTCACGACCACGCAGAAGCATGCAGTTGGTGGAACTGTCCACATCACCCAGCAGACTGAACTGCAACCCGATCGGCTCGGCCTCGATCATCTCGATGATATTCGCAATTTCCTGAGCCGCGACGCGACGCGCCTCTGTTTGCAAGCTTTCGTCCATAGCCATGCCTTCCCCCACGCCACGCACAAGAAAACGCTCGACGGCCGCTTCGCTCAGCATCGTGATCATCGTCGGGCGGCGCTGGCGATAGAGTTCCTTCCGCGATGCCATGATGGCGACATGCTGCTCGACCAGTTGCTGGTCGTCCGTCTGCTCGGCAATGGCACGGGTGAGCACGGAATCGTAAGCGTCCGACGTGACGAGATACGCCACCGGATCGGCAATCTGGAGGATCTGGTCCGCCTCTTCCTCCATCTGGCGCACGCGCTCGAAGAAGCTGAGGGGCCGGCTGTAATATTCGACGCCAATACCCAGCAGCGTCAGGGGCGAGACCTTGAGCAGTTCAGCCAGCCTCTGGACCGTGTCGAGCTTGATGACCTCGCCTTTTTCATACCGGTACAGTGCGGCGCGCGAGACGCCAAGGCGCGCGGCAATCTCATCCGCACGCATGCCCGATTCCAGACGAAAGGCGCGTAGCTGCTGTCCGATCTCACCCAGACGCATAGTCACAGCAGCCATATCTGCTTGCTCCTTGTTGTTTGATTTTTTGTCGCAACCGACGGAACCTTAACGTCAATAATACGTTAATTCCCGTTTTTGTAAAGGAGTCGCATTTAACAGCCGCTCGAGGATATTTCGCAGTCCGCCGGACATTTCACGACCTTGGATTACATTTTGATACACGTCTGGCTGCCCTGCTGTTGCCAAGAAGCGAAAAACCGTCACATTGATTTTCAATATGTCCTGCAGGCGCGTGGCGTACGGGCTTCTCCCGAACAGGATGAGGACAAAATCCAGGGTTCCGGAGCGTCATGAACGCCGAACGCATCATCACCGGCCTGTTAATTTTCGGTGTAGCCTACGGGTGCGTAATCGTCATCGCGCCTTTTCTCTCCGCCATCGTCTGGGCGGCCATCCTTACCTATGTGACCTGGCCGATCCTGCTGTGGCATCGTCGCCATATGGGGCCGGTCGCCGCCGCCCTGTGCATGACATTGCTCTCAAGCGTAGGCATCCTCGTGCCGCTCGTCCTCGTGGCGTCCAAGGGATTGGCGGAAGCGCCGCGCGTCGTCACCAAGGTTACGGACATTCTGCTGCCCAGCCTCCATTTGCCGGAAGTTCCCCGCTGGCTGGCCCGGCTACCTCTCATGGGAGACGAAATCACCCGGACATGGGTGAAGGTGGGACAGGATCTCAGCCATGTCGGCCAGAGCCTGCGACCCTATGCCGGTGACATCGCGCAATCGGTGATCACGTTGCTGGTGCAGATGGCCAATGGCGGACTGCAACTGGCCATGGCGCTGTTCATCGCCTTCTTCTTCTGGCTCAGCGGCGATTCTCTGGGACGTACCATCCGCCAACTCATAGAGCGCGTCGCCCTTCACCACGCCGACAGGATGCTGATGATCGTGGGCGGCACCGTGCGCGGCACGGTTTACGGCATTCTTGGCACAGCCCTTGTGCAGGGCGTGCTGACGGGCATCGGGTTGGCGGTCGTGCATGTGCCAGAGCCCATTCTTCTCGCCGTTCTGGCGACCCTGATGTCGGTGTTGCCCATCGGCGCTCCCTTGGTGTGGGTGCCGGCTGCGATCTGGCTGGTTGCGATCCATCATCCGTGGCGTGGCATCATTCTGGCGCTCTACGGCGTGATTTTCATCTCGGGAGCCGATCACATCATTCGCCCGATTTTCATCTCCCGCGGCGCACAACTTCCCTACCTGCTGACCCTTATTGGCGTGATCGGCGGCGTTCTGGAGTTTGGCGGGCTGGGAATCTTTCTCGGCCCCGTCCTTCTGGCCGTGGGCTACACCCTCACCGCCGAGTTTGCGGCGGGCCAGATCGCGGGACGATCCGAGACGCCAGGAGACCATGAGGTATGAAGACCAACACCCTCCGCAAACGGATTCTCCGGCGCCCCCTGCGCAGATTGCATAACCGCCCGAACGTGACCGTTCATGCCGGACGGACGGCGGAAACATCGGTTCGCATCATCAGTTGGAACCTGCTGCACAGTATTGGCGCGGGCGTGAACGATGTGGTCGAACTGATCAAACTCGAACAACCCGATCTTCTGCTCATGCAGGAAGCCACAGCCGAGATCGACCGACTGCCTGGGCTGGTGGGCGGATACTACGCGCGTGCGCCATTGCCCGGTCGCATCCACGGCGTGGCCTGCTGGAGCCGCCGTCCCTTCTCACGTGCGCCGCGCTCCTGCGTCATTCCCTCCGGGCCGATCGTCCGTCGTGTGGCGCAGATCATCCGCCTGCCGGATCTGACGGTGGCGAATGTCCACCTTTCGCATGGGCAGATCATGAACCGACGCCAGTTGAGGCGCCTCGCGGCTGTCCTGCCGCTGCCTGCCGCCATTCTGGGGGATTTCAACTTGGTCGGCCCGACCCTTGTGCCCGGCTTTTCCGATGTCGGGCCGCGCGCGCCGACCCACAAAATGGTCGATCTCGTGCCCATTCGCCTCGACCGCTGCCTCGTCCGGGGCGCAAGCTGCGAGGACTGTGAGGTTCTGCCGATTTTCGCGTCCGATCACCGGCCGATCATAGTCACGCTCCGCCCACACATGCTGACGGCCTAGCCGTCCGCCTGAAAGATCAGATTGCGCGGGAGTGACGCCCCGGCCCTGCGTCCTGCCCCGCCAGATACCGGTCGAAGACAGCGGCGACATTGCGAATGAAAGGACGACCCCGCTCGGTCACCCGCAGGCGATCCCCTTCCATCTCCACCAATCCGTCTTCCACGAAGCGGCTCAACCGCTCACGCTCCAGTGCGAAATCTTCCGGCGCGAAGGCTCCAAGATCTACGCCCAAATCGCACATCAAACGTTCGATCAAGCGACCGCGAAGGCGATCATCGTCCGTACAAGTCACACCTCGCGCCACAGGCAGCCCCGGCGACTCGGCCAGCGCCTTACCCCATGCGGCGGCGGAGACGATGTTCTGCGTAAAGCCTCCGGGCAGCGAGGAAATGGCGGAGGCACCCACTCCCACGAGATGCCGGGCGTCATCGGCCGTATAACCTTGGAAATTACGCCGCAGACTTCCGTTTCGCGCAGCCTGGGCCATGCGGTCATGCGGCAGGACATAATGATCCAGCCCGACAGGGAGATAACCGGCTGCTCGCAACGTGCGGTCGATGCCGTTGCGCTGATCGATCCGCGCGTCCCGTCCGGGCAGTTCCGCCTCTGGCATGAGTTGCTGACGCTTCAGCTTCCACGGCACATGCGCATAGCCAAAAACGGCCAGGCGATCCGGCTTGAGAGCCGCCGTCTGACGCGCCGTGACGCACACGCTTTCTGTGGTCTGGCGCGGCAAACCATAGATGAGATCGATATTGATGCTCGCAAAGCCCGATTCGCGGAGAGACTCCACGCAGGCGCGAGTCTGCTCGAACGTCTGGATGCGCCCGCAAGCCTGCTGCACGTCAGGTTCCAGATCCTGCACGCCCAAACTGCCGCGATTACAGCCAAGCTCGCTCAGAAAACGCGCCATTGACGGTGTGAAATGCCGCGGGTCGAGTTCCACGCCAATCTCGGCATCCGACTGAATGTCGAAGAGGTCATGCATACGCCCGAAAATGGTGCGAAAAGCGCTCTCCGGCAGGGTGGTGGGAGTGCCCCCCCCGAAGTGGATATGCGCAACGGACGGCCGCCTGTTTTTCGGTGCCGCAATCAGACCCGCTACGCGCGTCAGCTCCTCGCAAAGCTGGTCACCATAGGCGCTGCGGGCACTCTCACTGCGCATGACGGAGGTGTTGCAGCCGCAAAAGCCGCACAACTCGTCACAAAAGGGGACATGCAGATAAAGCGAAAGCGCCTCGCCAACCGGGAGTTCACCCAGCCAGCGTGACGCTTCGGCCGATCCCACCGCGTCCGAGAAACGGACCGCGGTGGGGTAACTTGTGTAGCGCGGAAGGTTGCCGTCGTAGCGTTCAAGCAGCTCCGGCGTCACCGCGTCCGACACGATCAGAAACGGTAAGCGATACCGGCGGAGACCACCAACGGATCAAGCGATTCCTTGGCGTGCGCCTTCACCTGACCACCGCCAGCAATGTTCCACTTTTCCCAAGCGTGCATACGCACGAACATCTGCTTCACGTCCACGTTGAGGAACCAGTTGCCCACAACCTGATAGTCGAAACCGACATTGACGGACGGACCACCGGTGAAGCCAGAGTTCAGCTTGCCCTTGCCCATGTTCTGGTTGCCCAGCCACAGGTTGCCACCGTTCATGTTGTGGAACCACATGGCCGTGCCGCCCACGCCCACATACGGATTGAAGCGCTTATGCGGACGGAAATGCCACGCGACCGTCAGGGTCGGCGGAAGCACCCAGGCGCTGCCCAGATCGGTCTGGTGGTGGCCTGTGATGCCGGACAGAGCACCGCCGGACGCTGAGACTTCATGACGGGTGCTGGTGGCGATCAGATCGAGCGACAGGTTGTCGGTCAGGAAGTATTCCAGCGTCAGCTCAGGCATCGCCTGATTGGTGGTGCCGGTGTGGGTGCCGCTCATGCGGCTCCAGTTCTGGCCACCATTGAGCGAAGCCGACACGTGCTTGTTGTCACGATCCATCGGCAGAACGCCCACGCCCGACAGACGCACCATAAAATCGCCACGACCCAGACCGATCTTCTCGCCTGCGCAGGCTTCTTCGGAGCGACCGATCCAGTGCTCGAAAGCGTTGCAGTTGCTGCCACGATTGACGGGCTCGGCCATCGGGCGAGCAACCGGAGCGGAGACATACGCCGTTCCCGCTGCGGGAGCAGGTGTTGCTGGCGAAACGGCTGCCTGTACGCTGGCACTCTGGGCATGGGCGGTGCCGCAAAGCGCGCTGGCGGCCAGAAGGGTCGCGGCCAGCAGGGAACGGGGCTTCGTCATCGTGTGATCCACTCGTGTTTCTGAAATGTAATATGGCTGCCAAGACCACGGACAGACGGTTAACAGCCTTGATCTGGATCAACTCTTCGGGAACTTCCACACCTATGAGGCTTTTGTACAACAGGTGGCCGTGACAGCCTTTGCTTGACGGTTCACGGCTCTGCGACGCAATCAAGACGCAGAGCAGCGCCCGAGCCACACTGAGCGCGCCTTGAGAAGACAGAAAAAAGGTGGAGAAGCCATGCGTCTCCATCGCACCCACAGACGAGTCGAAGCGACTTTCGTGGCTGCAAAAGCGTGACTTTCATGCAATGATTCATATCAAGCGATATCTGCGCTTCAGGGGGTGTGATCGCTGCCCGGACGCGTTAAACAGCAGCAATCTTGCGATATTCATTGCTTCCGGCTGGGAGAAGGAAAAACCGAATGCCCCCCTCTCTGACCAGCGCAATCGCCACACCACGCCCGCGCCGGCTTGTCGTGGCCGGCACGGAAGGTTGCGCAACCTGCGCAATCTGCGAAGTGCGGGCCAATGGCATATGCAGCGCCCTGAAAGACCCCGAACTTGAGCGGCTGGCGCAGGTCGCGGTGAAAGTGGTTATTCCACCCGGCCAGATTTTCATTGAGGAAGGTGCCCGCGCAGACGAGTTCTTCAATGTCACCTCCGGCACTGTGAAACTGTTCAAATCCCTGCCCGATGGACGGCGGCAAATCACGGGATTCGTCTCCGTGGGACATTTTCTCGGGCTGGCAGTCTCCAAGACCTATGCCTTCGGGGCGGAAGCCATCGATCAGGTGCGCCTGTGCCGTTTTTCCCGTACGCGCCTCGATCCTGTGATCGATGAGATTCCACGTCTGGAGCGTCGTCTGCTAAGCGAAGCCGCTAATGAACTGGTGGCAGCACAGGAACAGATGCTGCTTTTGGGCCGCAAGACGGCCCGTGAGCGGGTGGCAAGCTTCCTTCAGGAACTGCTGGAAAAGGAATACGGAGATTCTCCCGCGCCCGGTTCATGGATCAGCTTTCCCATGACACGCGCCGATATCGCGGACTATCTCGGACTGACGGTGGAAACCGTCAGTCGCACGCTCAGTGGGCTGCGTCGGGAGGGGCTGATCACGGTCCGCAACGGACACGAGATCAGCATCATCACCCCCTCGCGGCTGCACGCCATCGCGCGCGGCGAGGGCTGATCTTTCAGGACGTAGCGCCGCTCGCCCTCAGTTCCGTCACCAGATCGTCCGGTGTCTCCTCATCGGGGGACACCCCCCGCAGCGTCGTCCAGTTCTGACGGGACACCAGCCCATAGGCTTCGTCGCAATAGGTGGTGAAGAACGACCACGACATGCGCCGCGCCGCGCCCCATGTGTTGAGATACAGCCATTCACTGTCATAGCCGTGGATCCACACGGCATGGCCTCCCGCGATCCGATTGTCGAAAGACGGATCGACCACCCAGTCTCCATCGCCTTCACAGGCGAATTCCGGCAGTTGCAACCCGATATACAGGCCACCCAGCATGGCAATCGCGCGGTTGACCGAAGCGGTGTCAGTCGGATCGACCGCGCCATAGGCCGTCAGATAATCGCGCGTCTGGCCCGGACGCTCGTAGCCCTCGCGGCACCAGCGGGCGAGCACGTCCAATTCCACGCCCCCCTGATCGGTAGAGGGTACACCCGGCACATAGCCGGATTCGGCGCTGTAATTGGCGATGACCTGCGTCTCGGCAAGTGTGATCGGTGTCAGCGCCGCCCCCGTCCATGTCAGGATGGCGGAGGCCACGGACACCTGCGTACAGCATCCCAGCCGATCATTGGCCCACATGGGCCAGACGGCATTGGGCGCCCAGTTGACGGCAGCCGGGGGCTGAGGAAGGCGATAGTGAAGCGGGGCAGCAAGACGATAGGTGCGGGGATCATGACGCGCGGGCTTTTTGCCCAGCTTGCGCTTGGTCATGGTGTGTAGGTTCTCCGGCTGAAAAAGACCCGGAGAACCTACGTGTCCCTGCCCTTACACTGGCGGAAGGTTTGTTTCAGCTCCCCTTGAGCACACGAGACGCCACGGCTTCCAGCTTGCTCACCAGCGCCGGATCGCGCGCCTCTGGCGCGGTAATGAGGGCATATTCCAGCGCCCGGTCACACCCTGCCGGGCACAGGCCGCGCGGCGCGCCGAGAGCCGGGATCATGGCCTTGATGAGCGCGCGGGCGTGGTCGGCGTTCTGCTTCATGACGCGCACCACGGCATCGACCGTCACGCTGTCATGATCCTGATGCCAGCAGTCATAATCGGTCACCATCGCGACGGTCGCGTAACAGATCTCCGCCTCCCGGGCGAGTTTGGCTTCGGGCATATTGGTCATGCCGATCACGGAGCAGCCCCACTGACGGTACAGCTCACTCTCGGCGCGGGTGGAGAACTGCGGTCCCTCCATCACCAGATACGTGCCGCCCCGCGTATGAGCGATTCCCATCTCGGTCAGCTTCGCCTGCGCCACGTCGCCGATGCGTGGGCACACCGGATCGGCCACCGAAACATGGGCCACACAGCCAGTGTCGAAAAAGCTCTTTTCCCGCGCGAAGCTGCGGTCGATGAACTGATCGACGATCACGAAATGCCCCGGCGGCAGCTCCTCACGCAGCGATCCCACGGCGGAGAGCGAGACGATGTCGGTCACGCCCGACATCTTCATGGCCGCCACGTTCGCCCGGTAGTTCAAGCGCGAAGGAGGAAGCGGGTGACCACGCCCATGACGGGGCAGAAACACGCACCGCACACCATCGAGCGTGCCGAACAGCAGTTCATCGGACGGCGCGCCCCAAGGCGTCTCGACCTTGCGCCATTCTTTGTTCTTAAGACCGGCGATCTCATACAGACCGGAGCCGCCGATGATGCCGACAACCGGCTGGACCGCCTGCGCGGGATTGGTGGACATGGAACCAGACACTCCGTTTCGGACCAGAACAGAAGCGCAGAGCCATACCAGAAGCCACCTCCCGCGCCCACAGTCGGCGCACATCGGCCGCCAGGTCTTGCAATGCGGATGGGGATGGCGCACCCCTGTGGCCCAAGCGCAACAGAGAAGATTTTCCGGTCATGGCAGACGCCCCCTCCTTCCCCGGCACCCCTTCCGATCTGGCGGAACACGAAGCGCTGGAACCGCAGGCCCGTGCGTGGTTCGAGACCCTGCGTGACCGCCTTTGCGGCGTGTTCGAAGCCCTGGAGGACGAGGCCGCCGCACGCGGCTCCCCCACGCTGAGCGGACGCGAGCAGGCAGGACGTTTCGAGCGCACGCCCTGGTCGCGCGAGGCAGACGCGGACGCCCACACCGAAGGCGGCGGCGTGATGAGCGTCATGCGCGGGCGCGTGTTCGAGAAAGTGGGGGTCAACGTCTCCACCGTGCGCGGCGAGTTCAGTCCGGAGTTCCGCAAATCCATCCCCGGCGCGGCCGAAGACCCACGTTTCTTCGCCACTGGCGTCAGTCTCGTGGCCCATATGTGCAGCCCGCTGGTGCCCGCCGCCCATTTCAACACGCGCATGATCGTCACCACGCAGGGCTGGTTCGGCGGCGGCGGCGACATCACCCCCATGTTCCCCGAAAGCGAGGAAGCGCAGGACGACGCGGCGCATTTCCATGCCGCGTTCCGCACGGCCTGCGAAAAACACGATCCGGAGTATTACCCACGCTTCAAGGCGTGGTGCGACAAATACTTCTATCTCCCGCACCGGCAGGAACCGCGGGGACTGGGCGGCATTTTCTATGACCGGCTCGACAGCGGAAACCCGTCCATGGATTTCGCGTTCACCCGCGATGTGGGACTGGCGTTTCTCGAATCATTTCCCGCCATCGTGCGTTCACGCATGATGGAGACATGGACTCCCGCGCAACGCGAAGCCCAGCTCGTGCGGCGCGGGCGTTACGTGGAGTTCAATCTTCTGCACGACCGCGGCACCCTGTTCGGCCTGCGGACGGGCGGAAACACCGAAGCCATTCTCATGAGCATGCCGCCCGAAGTGAAATGGGCCTGAAAACCGTCGCGCGTCTGCCCTGAAACCGCCTTGACCGAATGGTCATCTTTTCGGTCGAGACTGACCCGATCACAAAAAGGAGAGTGCCCCGCATTGACGGATGCCGCCCCTGACCCAAACGTCCTCTCTCCCGTGCGGCCTGCGGCATCGCGCACATCCTCTTCCGGTCGTCGCGCCCTGCTGCGCGCGTCCCTTGGGGCGGTATGCGGCACGTCTTTCATACGGGCGGCGCAAGCCTCCGGTCTGCCGGACATACAGGCCATTGCCGCCAATGCGACGACAAATTCCCTTCCCGCCTCCCTGATCGTGGCGGGAAGTGCCGAGACCGGTCCCGGTCGCTGGGCGCCTCTGCTTGCACCGGCATTGGAATCCGCCCTCCCCGCGGACGGGCCGATCCCGCTGCATGTCAGCGCGGGACAGGACGGCGTCACCGGAGCGAACCTGTTCGACGCCCAGAACAATGGAGAACCGGGCGCCGCTCTGCTCGTTTCCGGGTCCGCCATAGTGGCCGCCCTTGCCGGCGATTCCCGCGTTCACTTCGATTACCAGCGCTGGCTGCCCGTTCTTCTGGCCCTCGGCGCACCCATCGCCGTGGGGCACGTGGATCTGCACCGCTCTCTGGGTGCCCTCCTGCGCGACCATCCGGTCCGCGTGGCCGTGACACACCCGACCGGCGTGGAACTGCCCACACTGCTGGCGCTGTCTTTACTGTCCCTGCGTGTCATTCCCGTTCGGGGTCTTGCCTCCGCGCCCGATGCGCTGACAGCCCTGCGACAGAGACAGGTGGATGTGGTGCAGCTTTCCGCACGAGATGCGGACGCGAACACTCTCGCGGAGCTGAAAAAAGACGGTTTCGAGCCAATTTTCACGCTCGCATCCCACACACACTCCGGCATCCCGGACCTGCCGAGCGCTTTCCTCTCCCTGCGTGGCCGCCTGCCGTCCGATCCGCTCTATTCCGCCTGTCTGGCCACGGCGATGGCCGCCTCGATCGAGACCGCCCTCGTGCTGCCCATGCTCACGCCGCCAGCACAGGCCGCCCGCTGGCGTCATGCGGCCCAACTGACCGCGCAGGATGCGAATGTCCAGTCCGAGACGCAGGCATCCGCCATTCAGCTTGTCGCTGGAATGGATTCAGCCGAACCCTACAGAAAAGTCACGCCCGACCTGTCCGCCATTCTGGCGCTGCGACGCTGGCTCGCGCTGCACTCAGCCGAGTGGCGTCACGTCGGCTGAGTGCTGATCGCTTTCTCCGAACGCGGTCAGGAGACTGCGGGAAAAGGCCGCCGGTGAATACCGCGCCGCGATAAAGACGCGCCCGTCCCGCGAGCGCTTCGTCCACACCTCGTCCTCCGTGAGCAACGTCACGAGCGCTGCGGCAAAAGCTTCGGCGTCGTCCGTCACCGTCACCACATCGGACAGATCCGCGATTCCTTCCGCGCCAATCGCGGTAGTGACCAGCGGCAACCCCTGATGCAGGGCTTCGAGCACCTTATTTTTCACACCCGCTCCAAAGCGCAGAGGGACAGCCGCCACCCGCGACGTCGCGTAGAGTTCATGCAGAGCCTCTTCCGACACGGCGCCCGTGACACGGGTATGAGTGTCCGCCAAAGCGCGCACCTCCTCCGTGGGATTGGCGCCCGCGAGAATCAGGCACGCGTCGGGCAAGCGCGCCCGAAGGCGCGGCATGATGTCGCGCACCAGCCAGATGGCCGCATCCACATTGGGCGGATGGGCAAAGCCGCCCACGAACAACACAGTATGTCCGCGAGATGGCTGACGTTCCGTCAGATCGGGGCGATAACAGAACGGCACGATGGCGTAAGGATGTGCCTGCGGGACACGTTCGCGCACCAGCGCCGCTTCCGGTTCCGAGAGGTAGATGACGGACGCCACCTGCCCCCACAGGAATGTTTCCAATTCCTCCATGGCGGCAGCGGCCTGTTCCACTTCCACACTACCCGTTACTTCAGCTTCACGCTGAAGCCGCAGGAAGTGAATATCGTGTCCATAATAGGACAGGCGCGCCTGTGTGTGGGCTTTGAGCTGAGGCAGGAAATCACGCGTGACAGTGGGCCGCATGAGCAGCACATGGTCGAGATCGGGGCCATTGCGCGCGATCCATTTCGGAAAATCATCCGATTCAGAACGGTCGATGACATTCACACCCCGCGCCAGCAGTGCGTGGGTATAGGCATTGCGCACACGGTTCTCGGGCCAGAAGACCACCAGCCACCCGGCCGCCAGAAGGGCGTCGATCACACACAATGTGGCGCGCGAGCCGGCATCGCGGTCCGGCTCGGGCACATAATGGTCGATAATAAGAATGGTGCGGCGGTCATGCGCGTGGGCCGATGCGCGTAGAAAATGCGTGGCCGGTGCGTAATGTTTTGCCTCCAGCACCTCTTTCCAGCGTGTGAGCATCCGTTCGCGGTTACGCACCTGAAACGCCTTGACGCCGGATGTCTCATCCGTGCCGTGCGAAACGCCTTCATGATGGACCACGACCGAGCGTGGTTCATACACCACCCGCAAGCCTGCCGCACGGACACGAAAAGCCAGATCCGTATCTTCGTAATACGCCGGGGCAAACATCTCATCGAAACCACCGAGGGCATCGAAGACGGTTCGCGGCAGCATGATCGACGCGCCGGATATGTAGTCCACCTCACGCGGCCAGTCATAGACTGATCGATCCGGATCCGTATCGTTGCGCCCGAAGTTCCAACCAGACGCATCATTCCAGATAATACCACCCGCTTCCTGAAGTCGCCCATCGGGAAAAAGGAGCTTTGAGCCTGTCAGGCCGATGGAAGGCTCCCTTTGCAGACGCTCAACCAGCGCGTCGAACGCACCGGGGCGCAGTTCCGTATCGTTATTGAGGAAATGCACGAATGTGCCAGAACTTTTCCTCGCCGCATCATTGCAGTTTTTCAGAAATCCCAGATTCTCGGTCCGGCGGATCAACACTAGGCCGGCAATGTCGGCCAGTTGCGCCACCGAAGAATCGTTGGACGCATCCTCCGCCACAATGACCTCATAGGGACAGGTCGGCGGATGACGACAGATAGAGCGCAGGCAGCGCTGGGTGACCGGCACCTGTCCATAGGTCGGGATGACGATGCTCAGCACTGGACGCGCATGACGTGGAAATCGCAATACGACCGATGGTTCCGGGACGGAAGACGCCACAACCAGAGCGGAGGGAGGCGCGCCTCCCTCCGCCGACTGTGCAGATTTCGGTGCTGTTCGGTTTTCAGGACACTTCTTTCGGCGTCTCAGTCGCGCGATCTGTTTGACGCAGTGGCGTAACGGGGCCGTCAGGCGCCATGACGTGCTGGTCTCATAAGCGGTGACCCACTGTCGCAACGCCTCCACCTCGTCCTGACGGGATGCGACGCGCAGACGCGCGATTTCCTTACGCAGTCGGGCGAGTTCGGCCTCCTGCGGGGAAAGAGGAACATCGGGAGAGGTGGGAGGCGAATGAGGCACGTCAGCAGTCCGTCTGGCGGAGGGGCCGGAACGCGCGCCTTACAGCGGAGAAGAGGGAAGACCCGTCAGGCCTCCACGCGCGTCACGGAGTCCGATACCGCGGAACCCGTCTGCGGCAAACACCCGCACCGTTAGTTGACGTCACCCATATCCGGCGTGCGGACCACCAGCTCCATCTCGATTTCCACATCCGGACGGTCAAACCCATCCACGATGAGCACCGTCGTCGCGGGCCGGTTCTCCCCGAGAGCTTCGCGCATGAAGGGCGCACAGGAGGATAACTGGCCGGCATCTTTGACGAGATAGACTACGCGCACAACGTCATCGAGCGAGACCCCGCGTTCGGACAACACCTCGCTCCCGGTGCTGAAGGCCAACCGGCACTGCTCGGCGATGCGCTTGGGGAAACAGCCCTTGCGTCGGTCATAACCGCGCACATTACGCACACGCAGACCACCACGGGCCCGCTCGCAGCGCGGAGGAGTCATTTCGGGACAAAATGTCTGGTCGGAGGAGTCATGTGCCTTGGCTAAGGCCGATGCGGGCGTCATTGCAGCCTCGTCTTCCGTTCAGTCATGAAAATGACATAATGTCCATGAGAGGAAAATGAAAGATGTTTCTGTGCAGCAACGCTTGTCGTCCACGGAGAATATGAGTTCCCGGCGCTTCCATGCAGGATGCAGCGCCCGCGACGGAGCCGGTGTGCTCATTTTCGGGCCTCCCGGCGCGGGCAAGTCCGACCTGCTCCTGCGCCTGCTCGGGCGCGGCCACGACCTTGTCGCCGATGACCGCGTGGAGCTGACGGATGGAGTGGCCTGCGCACCCGAGCGTCTGCGCGGACTGATCGAGGTGCGTGGATGGGGCATTATCCGACGTGCCTATCTGCCTGCTGTGCGTGCTGTCCTCGCGGTCCATCTGGTTCCAGGGGACACGCCCATTTCCCGCATGCCGGAAGAAAACGCGCGCTGCCCCCTCACGGGCCTTCCCCTGCTGTATCTGCACGGTCTGCACGCCTCCGCGCCCGAGCGGGTAGATATCGCGCTGGACTGCCTCACGGGGCGAGCCCTTCTCCTGCCGCAAGGCTGCATGCCGGGTGACGATGGCTGAACGCGACAAAATGATGTCGGCACTATGGCAGCATCTGGTATGAAACGGGTTCGGACTCCACGTGGGCAGCCCTCCCGCCGGACAGACGGTCCGGTGCAGCCGCCCTCTTTGGGGTTAAGCCGTCGGCACGGCACTTTGCCTGCCATCTTTTTCACGGGGCTCTCGCGGCCCCCGCCACATCAGGGTGCCTGTCGGGTTTCATGGTGACACCTCAGATTTCCGATGACACGCCACCTCGGCACATCCTCCTCGTCACCGGCCTCTCGGGGGCGGGAAAATCCTCCATTTTGAGGATTCTGGAGGATCTGGGGCACGAGGTGATCGACAACCCGCCGCTGGGGATGCTCGATGAGATCGTGGCGCGGGGAGACCGCCCCATCGCCATCGGCGTGGACTCGCGCACCCGTGGGTTCGATGCCTCCGCCGTGCTGGAAGCCGTCAGCCGCCTGCGCCTCAATCCGCATCTGCGCGCCGAACTGCTCTACGCCACTGCCGATGAGAGCACGTTACTGCGCCGCTACACCGCCACGCGCCGCCGCCATCCGCTTGCCCCCCATGGCAGCGTGACGGAAGGCATCGACGCCGAGATCGCGCTGACCGCCCGATTACGCACCTGTGCCGACGTGCTGCTCGACACCACCGACCTCTCCGCCCCGGAGTTGCGCCGGGTGATCGAAACCCGCTTCGGCACATGGCACAACGGACCCGATGAGGGGCTAACATTGGTGCTCATGTCATTTGCCTTCCCCTCCGGCCTGCCGCGCGAAGCCGACATGGTGTTCGATGCGCGCTTCCTGAGAAATCCCTATTACGACCCCGCACTCGCCCCACTGACCGGCCTTGACGGCACCGTGGCCGAGCATGTGGAAACCGACCCGGACTATCAGCCCTTCCTCAACCAGATCCTGAAAATGCTGCATCTGGTCGTCCCGCGCTTCGTGCAGGAAGGCAAAAAATACGCCACCGTCGCCATCGGTTGCTCCGGCGGACGCCACCGTTCCGTCACACTGGTAGAAGATCTGGCCCGCCGTCTGGCCGACCCCTTAGGCGGGCTGGAAGGCGAAGGCCCGATCGCCGTGGTGCATCGCGAGCTTGCCCGACAGGCGCACGGCGCAAACGCCGCATGGCGCTGGGCACGCCGCCCCGCCGACAGCGACACGGACGCGACCCGACAGGTCTGCCCGGTCGCGGCACAAGGAAACGCATGACATGATAGGCATTGTCCTGGTCACGCAGGGCGCGCTCGGGGAAGCCCTGCGCGAAACCATGGAACACGTCGTCGGCCCTCAGCGCCGACTCGCCACCGTGGCCGTCGGCGCGCATGACGATCTGTGCGCCCGTCGCCGGGAACTGGAACAGCGTGTGGCCGAAGTGGATGGTGGCGATGGCGTGATGCTGGTAACGGATATGTTCGGCAGCACGCCCGCCAATCTGGCCGTCGCCATGACGCGCCCCGGCGAGATCGAAGTGCTGGGCGGCGCCAATCTGCCCATGCTGGTCAAGCTGGCCCAGCTCCGAGAAGACCACACGCTGGCGGAATGCACGCTGCTGGCCGAGCAGGCCGCGCACAAATACATCAACTGTGCCTCCCAGCTTCCCGCCCGCTGCCTTGAGGGCGCACGTCGCTGCGCTGAGGAAGCGGCTTCAGGCCATGAGATCACACCCGTACCGCCACGCCTTTCCGTCGCCCTGCCCGCGCTTGAAACGTGCAAGGGCCTGTAATGGACGGCTCGCACGGCACGGCCCCGCTCTCTCGCACTCTCACCATCGTCAACGCCAAGGGGTTGCATGCCCGGGCCTCGGCCAAGTTCGTGACCGAAGCCGAGAAGTGGAACGCCGACATCACCGTGGAACATGGTGGCGAAAGCGTTCCCGCCTGTTCCATCATGGGATTGATGATGCTCGGCGCAGGGCATGGCGCCGATCTGACGCTTCACGCCACCGGCCCGCAAGCCGCGCAGGCGCTCGACGCGCTTGCGGCCCTCGTGAGCAGTGGCTTTGGGGAAGACGGACAGACTGCGGCGTAAGGCACGCAACCAGAGGACCAGATGATCGAGCGGACACGGACGAACGGGCGACAGCATTCCACCACGGAGGAAGCGACAGACCCGCACCTGACGAAAGGCCAGCCCGTCGGCCCCGGCGTGGCCATCGGTCCGGCCTATATCGTCCGTGACGACCCTTCCCCCGAGCCGGAAATCCGCCGCAGCGAACACACACCAGCACAGGAAGCCGAGCGCTTTACCGAGGCCGTGAATCGCTCCATCGGGCAACTCGTCACCCTGCGCCGCCGCATCGAACGGTTGCCGGAAGAAAGTCAGGTCGAAATCGGCCCGTTGCTGGAGGTCTATCGCCGGATGCTCGGCCCCTCACGCCTCCAGCGCGAGGTCATGCGGCATATTGAGGATGGGCTGACGGCGGAAGCCGCCGTTCATATCAGCACCGACGCCCTGCGCGAGCAGATGCTCGCCATGCTGGATGGACAGGAATCCGGCACGGACGAGGCCGCTGCCCTGCGCCGCCGCGCCGACGAGATCCGCGAAATCGGCCGTCGCCTGATCCGTAACCTTCTGCGCCGCGCCTATGTCTCGCTCTCCAAGGTGCCGGCCGGCTCCATCCTTGTCAGCCGCACGCTCCAGCCCGCCGACGCCGCGCTGATCGACCCGTCGCGCATTGCCGCCGTGGTGACGGAGGATGGTGGCACCACCGGGCATTCCGCCATCATGCTGCGTGCGCTGGGCATCCCCTCCGTCATGGGCGCGGAGGACATTCTCGACGGGCTGGAAACTGGCGCGACGCTGGTGGTGGACGGCAATGAAGGCACCGTCCGCATCATGCCCACGCCGACCGAACTGCGCCGTGCGCGACGGCAGGTTACGGCCTATGCCCGCAAGCGGCAGGAACTGGGGCGGCTGCGACGCCTGACGTCACGTATGGCGAGCGGGGAGAAAATCTCGCTTCAGGCCAATATGGAACTGCCCGCCGAACTGCCGCTGGTCGCACAATCGGGCGCGGCGGGCATCGGTCTGCTGCGCACCGAGTTCCTGTTCCTCAACGCCGAGACCCTGCCGGACGAAGACACACAGTTCGATATTTACGCCTCCGTCGTCTCCGCCATGGGCGCCGACCCGACGACCATCCGTGTGCTGGACTGGGGCGGTGAGAAGCCGAGTGAGGCGCTGGCCCGCATGAACGGCAATGGCGAGGAACCGGAGGAAAACCCGGCGCTCGGCCTGCGCGGGCTGCGGCTGCTGCTGGAACACCCGCACCTGCTGGAAACGCAGTTCTCCGCCATTCTCCGCGCCGCCGCCAAGGGACCAGTGCGCGTGCTGCTGCCCATGGTTACCGTGGCGTCGGAGGTAATCGCCGCACGAGAGATTTATGAGCGTGTGGCGCGGCGGCTCAAGCG
Source organism: Acetobacter estunensis (assembly GCF_019083805.1). Classification (GTDB taxonomy): domain Bacteria; phylum Pseudomonadota; class Alphaproteobacteria; order Acetobacterales; family Acetobacteraceae; genus Acetobacter; species Acetobacter estunensis_A. The sequence continues at coordinate 203,868 of NZ_JAHRDV010000005.1, read as the reverse complement.
CAAGGGCGTGGAGACGGGCGACACGCTGCCGCCGCTGGGCATCATGATCGAGACGCCTGCTGCCGCTCTGACCGCAGGCGCGCTGGCACAGCATGCGGATTTTCTGGCACTCGGCACCAACGATCTGACCATGTACACCACCGCCGCCGACCGCTCTTCCGCCGAAGTGGCGGCTCTGTGCGACCCGCTGCACCCCGCCGTGCTGCGAATGATGGCCGAGACCATCACCGCCGGATTGGTGGAGCGGCGTCCAGTCTCGATCTGTGGCGAGATGGCGGGCGATCCGAAAATGACGCCGCTGTTGATCGGCATGGGATGTCGCGCGTTTTCCATGACGCCCTCCGCCGTACCGCGTGTGAAACAGGTGGTGCGCGGCATGCGGCATGAGGACTGCCGCCAGTTAGCGCGGCGTGTGCTGGCGGAGACGGATGCGGGGGTTATTCGGGAGATGTTGGAAGGGGCTTAGTGGATAAGGTAGAAGCTATTCAAATCGTTGATGACTCAGCGAAATTACGCTTTTCGAGAATTCTCATCAAAATACTCAAATACTTGAACATGCTTAGCCGCAAATTCACGTAATTTCTTCTTTCGAATATCCATCAAATTTACTACATTATTTTCAGATAATGAAATATTAAAAGAGTCGTTTTTGTTTTTAGTCATTTCAAAAACAAAAACATCTTTATCTTTAATCATCTTTCACCTCCGTCCGGACTGCCGCTGATTGCTCTTTTTTCGCCAAACGATCAACTGTAAGCAATTCATAATCGATCATTGCATCCAATGGAACGTTGAATAATGGAATAAGCGTTTTCGGATTTTTTTTTGTCACTTTTCCATCACGCTTCCGCTCGTTAACGGATTTAAATAATTTTAAATAATTTTTTGGGGACACTCCATCGTATTGTCTAAATAAAACTTTTTCATTAATATTACTATCCTTTGGATTTTCAGTAATAGAATCAGAATGCAATTCAATTGCCAAACTTTTACGATAAGGCTCAATATATAAAACCTCAGAAACACCCGCTGCCACAATATGCCTTGCACAATTATGGCAAGGATAAGTATTTGTAAAAAGTCTAGCTCCCACCAAAGAGTTTTTACCCTCTCGCGCTACAGAAATAAGCGCCTCCATTTCAGCATGGATAGATCGAGAAAACTCTATCAATGAATCAACACCATTACCTTCCAATATATCTTCGATATCTTTCTTTGATATTCCTCTTTTTACAATTGATGAATTATATAATTTCTCACATATATCATTTATTATAGATTTTCTTTTATCCTCATTATGGCAAACACCACCTTTCCATAAAAAACATCTATGATCATGATTTAAAAAACGACTTTCACTCGTATTGTATGTATGTTGATCATCTTCTCTATATAATCCACCACCAAACTTTGGCACATCATTCCAACCAACAGCTATCAATTCTCCATCTTTAGATAAAATACTTGCACCAACCTGCCGCGATAAACAAGCTGAGTTCACAGAAGCTGCTACCGCTTCGTACATTGCAGTTTCATCACGTGTCGGAGTTCTAATTTTTGACGAAAATATAAGATCCACATACCGCAATATACGAGGCCTTAAATCTTCCTTCAATCCATCATTACAAAGAAAAAAAATCCGCCTCAACAAATACCTTTCGTGTTTTTTGGCCAAAACTAATGGGCTCTTGATCATCCCTCTTAAGGATTTTTGTTATAACATAATCCTCAACACCTTTATTTTTTAATCGATCTCTTCGTATTTCATCAGGAGCAAAAACTCCAAACAATATCAAGGAATCTCCATAAACGTCTCTTAACGCATTATACTCATCAATATGTTTTATAGAATCTATAATATAAAATAATCTTTTCGGAACAGAAACAGGTTTTTCATTAACAGTTTTTACTCCACCCCTACTAACCCTGTTGCAGCTTATTTCTTCTATAGCCTTTTCTATTAAATATTCACCACCAAACTCTTCACGAAGTTTATTTCCTATGTCTTGCATTTTTGTAATATATACATCTTGTGAAATCTCGCCCCTTGGAGCGACTTCACCAACACGATGAGCTTCTTTTTTAATTATATCACTAGGTTTTATATAAATACACTTTTCATAACCATAATCAGACTGAATTATATCAGACAACACTTCTGCGCATGTTGAAACACCTGATGACACAGGCCCTACAAATGCAAATATTAACTCTTGGGAACGCCTATCAGATATCTTATGAAAAAAACGAGCTTCATCATCATTAGAATAAAATAGAGATTTAATATTATTAATATCCATCTGAGATACAGTTCTCATTTTAAAATTCACTCCAATACATGTAGTTTGTATTATAAAAATCTATTTAGCCACACGCCGCACAATCTGCCCCAGATCCCGCACAGCACCCCGCGCAGCACTCGTCGTCAGCGCGGCGTAAGCCTGCAACGCCGTGGACACCACGCGATCCCGCGCGGGCTTCCATGCCGCATCACCCTGATCGTCCATACGGGCACGACGGGCCGACATTTCGGAATCCGCCACCGCCGTTTTCAGCACGCGGTTGGGGATGTCGATCTCAATGATGTCGCCATCCTGAATCAGCCCGATTGCGCCACCCTCCGCCGCTTCCGGCGAGATATGGCCGATCGACAGGCCCGAGCTTCCGCCCGAAAAGCGTCCGTCCGTGATGAGTGCACAGGACTCCGCCAATCCCTTCGATTTGAGGTAGCTGGTAGGATACAGCATCTCCTGCATGCCCGGACCGCCCTTGGGCCCTTCGTAGCGGATCACCACCACATCACCGGCCTTGATGCGATCACCAAGGATGGCGGACACGGCGGCATCCTGACTTTCGAACACGCGCGCGGGGCCGGAGAAGGTCAGTAGCCCTTCCGCCACACCTGCCGTTTTCACGATGGCCCCGTCTTCGGCAATGTTGCCGTACAGCACGGCCAGACCGCCTTCCTTGCTGAAAGCGTGGTCGCCCTTGCGGATGGCACCCTTCTCGCGGTCGAGATCCAGTTCCTTGTAGCGGCTGGCCTGCGAGAACGCTTCCGTTGTCCGCACACCACCGGGAGCGGCGCGGTAGAATGTTCTGGCCTCATCCGAAGCCGTCTCGCCGGCGATGTCCCATTGCGCGAGCGCGTCATGCAGCGTGGCCGCGTGGACCATCGGCACGTCGCGATGCAGCAGATTCATGCGATCCAGTTCACCAAGGATGGCCTGCACACCGCCCGCGCGATGGACGTTTTCCATGTGCACATCGGCCTTGGATGGGGCGACCTTGCACAGGTTCGGCACGCGGCGTGACAGGCGGTCAATGTCCGCCATGGTGAACGGCACTTCACCTTCGTGGGCTGCGGCCAGAAGGTGAAGCACGGTGTTGGTGGAGCCGCCCATGGCGATGTCCACGGTCATGGCGTTCTCAAACGCTTCGAACGTAGCGATGGAACGCGGCAGGACGCGGCTGTCTCCACCCTCGTAATAACGCTTGGCCAGATCCACAATCAGGCGCCCGGCCTTGAGGAACAGCTCGCGCCGGTCCGCGTGGGTGGCGACAAGGCTGCCATTGCCCGGCAGCGACAGGCCCAGCGCTTCGGTCAGGCAGTTCATAGAGTTGGCGGTGAACATGCCCGAGCAGGAACCGCAGGTCGGGCAGGCCGAGCGCTCAATGGTGTCGGACTCGTCCTGTGTGACATTGGGATTGGCGGCCGCGACCATGGAGGTCACGAGATCGACGGCCTTGTCGATTTCGCCCTCTTTCACATGACCGGCCTCCATCGGGCCGCCGGAGACAAACACGACAGGGATGTTCAGCCGCATGGCCGCCATCAGCATGCCGGGCGTGATCTTGTCGCAGTTGCTGATGCACACCAGCGCATCGGCGGCGTGGGCGTTGACCATGTATTCCACAGCGTCCGCGATCAGCTCGCGTGAAGGCAGGCTGTAGAGCATCCCGCCATGGCCCATGGCGATACCGTCATCGACCGCGATGGTGTTGAACTCGCGCCCGATGCCGCCGGCCTCCTCGATCGCGCCGCACACGAGTTGGCCCAGATCCTTGAGGTGGACATGGCCCGGCACGAACTGGGTGAAGGAATTGGCCACAGCGATAATGGGCTTGCCGAAATCGCCGTCCTTCATACCCGTCGCACGCCACAGGCTACGGGCGCCGGCCATGTTGCGGCCATGGGTGGTGGTGCGGGAGCGGTAGGCGGGCATGTCTCGTGTTCTTTCGCTCTGGACGTGATGGCCTTGGCGTGCGGCCACGTTTCATATGGGGGCTATAGCCGGAAAAACAGCGGGCGTCAGCCTCGCACGCTCACCCAAAAGGGCACGAGCGCGCGACACCTTTTGACAGCATGGAACAGACTGAGGGCCGCGCCGGGAAGGCCGGTGTCAACCGGCCGCGTGCCAGTTGCCGTCTTTCTTATAGGCCATGTCCATATCCTGAATGATGCTGCCGAATTCAGGCGAACGCAGCACCATAACGCTGCGGTCAAAGGGCTGGCCCGTGCTGAACGCCGTGTGCAGCTTGCGGTTCAGGGCGCGATTGAACACGCCCGGACCGGTCTTGTAGGCGATGTAGAGATCCTTGAAGAGATAGCTGTTGCGGTAGAGCGACAGCATGCAGTCCGCCAGAATCGGGCTGTTGCGGCGGCTGCCGAAGAAGTCGTTGTGAACGTAGTAATTGTCGGTCACGAAAAAGACGTGGGACGGCTTTTGCACCGCGAGCGCTTCCAGTTCTTCGGGCGCGGTGATGCGGATGTCCGCGTCCAGCCACCAGCCTCCAAGTTCCTGAATAACATGCACGCGCAGGAAATCCGCCGCTTCCGCCGGGTGGCGGGCATTCAGAAACAGATCCTGCGCCTCCCGCCCATAGCGCTCATAAAGCCACTGGGCGGCATCGTCGCGGTCGAACATGCGAACATCGAAGGCTTCCAGTTCCTCGCGATGATAGGCGAGGTTCTGCTCCACTTCCTCGGGGCGGTTGCTGTCCCAGTACATGTAGATGGAGGGAGGAATGGTCTGCTCTTCGGGGGGACGCGCCGGCATTTTCGGCTCGGGCAGCACGGAGAGCGCCGTCTCCAGATAAAGCACGTCCACTTCCTCGCCCGTGTGGAAGGCTTCGAAGCAGTTGCCCATGCGCTCCAGCCCGCCCTTGGGGTCGTGCTGTCGCCACGCGACCATGATGCCGCAGATGTAATCATGAATGGGTTTGGACAGCCGCTCAAGCTGCTCAAGCTCATCGTCGGGCGGCGTCAGACCGGCCTTGAGCATACACAGCAGGCGCGCCTGAAGCAGCGAGGACGCCAGCGGGTACTCGCGCGGATGTTTGGAATGGAGATTGAAGGCAAGGCCATAAAAATAGGCCGCTTCCCGCACCAGCTTGTGCATGTGCAGGATATTGGCCAGTGCAAAAGCATGTTCGACAGTCGCCGCACCATGCTTGTGATAATAGTTCATGGCCTGATGATCGTGCGCGAAATCCTCCAACGTGAAGTCGGAAGTCTTTTCCACTGGAAGCGTCAGGTAAGTCGCCTCGGTTTCCGCTGTATCAACCACCATGATCCGATCTTTTTCAGCCCGTCCGGCCCTGAAACCTCAGCAGACGGGCAATGAGACAAACCCCTGCGATATCGGACATTCTTCCCGCAGCGTCCAGACCCTGCACACCCATGCTGTCATGCTCACCTGAAAGGATGAATTTTTCCGTACGTCCTCCATGCGACGCACGGAAAATCCACGCTCCGGTTCAGGCTGTGCCTACGCCGCACTCGGCGTCATGGTCCACCAGCTTGATGGGATAATCCCCGGTGAAGCAGGCGTCGCAGTAACGGCTGCGCGTGGCATCGCGCTTCTCATGCCCAAGAGCGCGATAGAGACCGTCGAAGGAGATGAAGGCCAGACTGTCCACGCCCAGAAGCTCCGCCATCTTGGGCAGATCATGCTGGGCGGCGAGCAACTTGGAGCGCTCGGGCGTGTCGATACCATAGAAGCAGGAATGTTTCGTGGGCGGGGAGGAAATCCGCAGATGCACCTCGGCGGCGCCCGCTGCGCGCACCATGTCCACGATCTTGCGCGACGTCGTGCCGCGCACGATGGAATCGTCCACGAGAATAACGCGTTTACCCTCCAGCACCGGCTTGTTGGGCGAATGCTTCATCCGCACCCCAAGGTTACGGATCTGATCCGTGGGCTCGATGAAGGTGCGACCGACATAGTGGTTGCGGATGATGCCCAACTCGAAGGGAATCCCGCTTTCCTGCGAATAGCCCATGGCGGACGGCACGCCGGAATCCGGCACCGGCACCACCACATCGGCCTCCACCGCGCTCTCGCGTGCCAGTTCCACGCCGATCTGCTTGCGCGCGTCATAGACGGCCACGCCGTCCAGAACCGAGTCGGGGCGGGCAAAATAAATGTATTCGAACACGCAGAACCGCGGACGCTCGGGAGCGAACGGCCGCACCGAACGCACGCCGCTCTTGTCGATGATGACGACCTCGCCCGGTTCCACGTCGCGCACGAATTCCGCGCCCACGATGTCGAGTCCGCAGCTCTCCGAAGACAGCACCCATCCCGTTGCGTCATCCGTTGCACCCGGTAGGCGGCCCAGTACCAGCGGTCTTACACCCATCGGATCGCGCACACCCATCACGCAGTCGCGTGACATCACCACCAGCGAATACGCACCCTGCACCTGCTTGAGCGCGTCGATCAGGCGGTCCTCCACCGTCGCGTAGAGCGAAATGGCGATCAGGTGGATGAACACTTCCGTGTCCGTGGTGGACTGGAACAGGCAGCCGCGACGGATCAGGGCGCGACGAATGGCATGGGCGTTGGTCAGGTTGCCGTTATGCGCGACCGCCAGACCGCCGAACTCAAACTCCGCGAACAAAGGCTGCACGTTGCGCAGCAGCGTGTCGCCCGTGGTGGAGTAGCGATTGTGCCCCACAGCACAGCTTCCCGGCAGCGCCGCCATGACACGCGGATCGTGGAACACGTCGCCCACCAGTCCAAGGCCGCGATGCGAGGAGAACTTGTGGCCGTCATAACTGACGATGCCCGATGCCTCCTGTCCACGGTGCTGGAGCGCATGCAGGCCGAGCGCCGTGATGGCGGCGGCGTCAGCGACATTCCACACTCCGAAGACGGCGCATTCCTCCTGGAATTTGTCATTCTCAGGAAACAGGGAAAGCCTTACGGACATTCGATCTTCATCCTTCTCCCCCCGCGTCTCCTCCGGACGGGTCGGCCTCAACGTGCAGGGGTCAATCAGGGTCAGCATTGCCGGGCGCTTCCGGCTTGCGGAGGTCATGACGCGGGCGGTCGCCCTGCGCAAGGCCCGTCGGAGCAAATCTCGACATCCAAGGGGCAATATAGGGTGCAGCCGACGCGATTCCACCCGTCGGCCGCGTTTCATCGGAGAAGGATGCGGTTTTCGCCACACTGGAAAGCACCCATCCACTGACGATGTACAACGCCACGATAAGCGCGCCCCCCTTTACCAGCCCGAACACACCACCCAGCAGCCGATCCACCCCCGCCAGAGGCGACGCAAGAATAAGCCGCGCCACCCATGAGGACACCAGCGCCCACCCCAGAAGCACAGCGAGGAACACCACCCCGAACGCCACGCTCTCCGCAAGTTCCGCCGGCTGCACAGTGGGAATGGCCCATTGCCGGGCCGCATGATGCCACGCCAGGGCCGCCAGCAGGGCCGCCACCCAGCCGCCCAACCCCAGCACGGCGCGCGACAGCCCCTTGCGCAGCCCGAGCAGCAGCGAGACCACGAGCACGACTTCCACCACCACGGCGGGCGCACCCAACGGATTGACGGCTACGGCCTGCGATGCGGCGCTTACGGCTCCGCCGATCGTGGCCCAATCGGGCACGTACTGCGCCGCTGTCTGAGCATACCAATCGGGCGCGGACATCAGCGCGTTGCCGCCTCTGTGTCCGCAGCGCCGGAATGGGACCTAGGAAAAAGGAAACGCTCAGCCGCCTGCATCGGGAAGCTTATGCCACTGCGGATCGCAGGCTGTCACCGTCGAAGAGGGGACCAATCAGGGAAGTTTGCTCGTCGCCACACGCCATGGCCTTTTGCGCGCCATTTTCGGACGCCCCGGCAGGAGACTGAGCTTCAGGCTGAGTTCGCCCATCTCGATCCGGGCATGCAGTTCGTTCCAGATCGTGTCGGGATCCACACCCTGATCCTTCCACAAAGCTACAAGCCCTTCGAGAAAGCGCGCGCTGCTGTCCACAACAGTCGCCCTGTCCTGCATCATGGCGGCTGCCGCGCAGACAGCGGCTTCGCCCCCCAGTTCACAGGCCAGCGTCCGGGTGCGCAGGGACCGTATCTCCGGCGATGCGGGCTGTTCCCCATCCACCTTCCGTTCGAGAAATGGCGCGAGGGTTGCAGCGGCGCCGGGCTGTGATCCTGTCATTCTCCCATCATGACGATGATCGGGAGGCAGGGTCAATCACCCGGGCGCGATCATACGCTCATGCCTGTCCGGTCCATGAGGGTGTCGCGGCCTCCCGCACGGCGGCAGCACTTACCATCGCAAGTGCCGTTTCGGTGCGCCGGCGCGTGCGCGCCAGCCAGCCGCGGCCCCAGCGGCGGAAACCGACCTTGCTGCGATAATCCCGTGTCTGCATGCCCGAGAGCACCAGCACCATCAGCAGCCCCATGCCGTCGCGACGCGCAAGGGCCCGCCGCACTTCCGGACCGATTCCGCTGCTGGGCGGCAGGCCGAGGCGCTCATGCAGGATAGACAGACCATCGGGGTCCAACTGTGAGAGCAGGTCTTCCATGGTGACGCTGGCCAGCGCCGCCAGCGAACGTGGGCCGATCTGCCCGTCCGGCGTCGTACCGACCATGCGCTGCAGAAGCGAGGCGGAAGGATAAAGGCCGCAATTCCAGCCGAAATCGAACACCATCAGGTCGAGCCCTGCCGGAAGAGCGGAACAACCGAGCGGATTCCAGAAGCGCGAACGGGCAATCGCATCGAACGTGGCAAGATCGAGCGTGCGCATGTCCTCGGCCGTCGGAACCGCTGGTTTCATCCATGCCGCGAGAAGAGCGGCCGAAACGCCATGACAACTCCCAATCAGCGTGCCGCGACCACCCTTGTCATCAGGCAGCCAGTTTCCGGCATCCTTGGGGTCGTCGCTGTATCCTCCCTCGGCAGTACGAACGAAATCGAGGCAGGCATCGAAATTCTGGCCGGTCAAAGGGACGGTCTCCGGGGCTGGCAGGGATTTCCGGTCGGGCACGCAGCAATCGCGCCCGACAGCGGATTTTCCCCAACCTAACCGTCTCCATTGACCCAGCCCTCACCTCACGACATGCGCTGCGGAATAAGAATATCGGCGAACCGCCCCTTCATCGCTGCCAGCGCATCGGCCACCGACAGACGCACCTGAATGCCCCGACCGCCTCCGTTCATGAGAATACATGGCAGGCTTTCCGCCTCCTGCGCCACCACGGTCGGCACCGCGCGACGCTGACCGAAAGGGCTGATCCCACCCAATCTGTAACCGGTGATCCGCTCGGCATCCGGCTGCTTCATCATCGCGGCGCTGCGCCCCGAAAAAGCCGCCGCCAGTTTTTTCATGCTGAGTTCCCGCGCCACGGGAATGACGGCGCAGACAGGCTTGCCGTCCACCTCGGCCATCAGGGTCTTGAAGACCCGTTCCTCCGGTTCTCCCACAGCCGCCGCCGCATGCACGCCGAGTTTTCCGGCCGAAGGGTCATACTCATATTCAAGCGTCTCGAAAGTAATCCCCTGCCGCCGGAGAAATGCGGTTGCGGGGGTGGTCCTGCTCATTGTCCTGCTCCGGTCACGTCACATGAGAAGGGCGGGACCTGACGGCCCCGCCCTTCTGCATAATCTTGCCTCACGCGACGACGCGGCGTCCACGACTGCGACCACCGCCGCCTCCCGGGGCACCGCCCCGGCCCGACGGGCCGCCTCGACCGCCGCCACGGCCTCGGCCACCTCCCCCCAGCACGGGAGGACGCAGCTTGGAGTGTTCGGCCACGTCGGAATGATAGGGGTGATCGCGCACCACCGGAACATCCTTGCCGATCGTGCGTTCGATGTCGCGCAGCCACGCGCGCTGCTCGGGATCGCAGAAGGAGACGGCCCAGCCTTCACGTCCTGCACGCGCCGTACGGCCGATACGATGCACATAACTCTCTGGAATGTTAGGCAGATCGTAGTTGAAGACATGACTCACATCGTCAACATCGATACCGCGCGCCGCGATGTCGGTCGCCACCAGCACCTTGACGGTGCCGGCACGGAAACCCGCCATGGCCCGCTCACGCGCACCCTGCGACTTGTTGCCGTGAATGGCCTCGGACGTGATGCCATTGCGATTGAGGAACTCGGCCACCTTGTTGGCCTCGTGCTTCATCAGCGTGAACACCACCGCACGGACAACCTTGGGCGACTCCAGCAACATCAGGAGCGCGTCCTTCTTTTTGTCCGGCTCCACGAACATCACGGCCTGACGGATGCGATCCACCGTGCTGGACGGCGGCGTCACTTCCACCGTCACCGGATCGCGCAACAGGCTGCCCGCAAGCTCGGTGATGCTCTGCGGCATAGTGGCCGAGAACAGCAGCGTCTGACGGTCACGCGGCAGCGACGCCACGATACGGCGGATATCGCGCACGAAGCCCATGTCGAGCATCCGGTCAGCCTCATCGAGGACGAGAATTTCCAAGCCGTGCAGGTCGATATAGCCCTGCCCCATCAGGTCGAGAAGACGACCGGGAGCCGCGACAAGCACATCCACACCGCGGCGCATGGCCTCGATCTGGCGTCCCTGCCCCACACCGCCGAAGATGACGGTGTGAGTAAACTTCATGTGGCGCGCGTAGGCCTTGAAGCTCTCATCGATCTGAGAAGCCAGTTCGCGCGTGGGGGCAAGCACCAGGGTGCGCGCGCCTTTGGACGCGGCCGGCTTCCGGTGCGTGAGAAGATGATGGAGAATGGGCAGGGCAAAAGCCGCTGTCTTTCCCGTGCCCGTCTGGGCAAGTCCGAGAAGATCCCGTCCTTCGAGCAGGTGCGGTATGGACTGCGCCTGAATCGGGGTCGGTTGCGTGTAGCCCTCCTCGGCAAGTGCCCTCAGTAACGGCTCGGCCAGCCGGAGGTCGGCAAACGTGGTCATCAGATAAAAACACCTCCGGGTGTGTTCTGGAGTGTCGGGAGTCTGTCCCGACGTCATCTTGGGATCCGAGAGGCACGACATCCCACCCACAACAGAGCGTTTTCGCTCTGATCAGGATGGGTCTCAGGCTTTCCGGTCCGCAATCAACCGGGACGTGCACACTATGGGATATGGTGACTTCCGGCCGTGATCATTGCGTCCAGTTCATGGGCCGTATCCGGAAAACAAGTATCTTACATACATGAAATTGCCACGATGTTCAATATGCGATTGCCTCTCAGCTTAGGGATTTCCGACCACACTCCGCGCCATCGCGACAGCTCCATCAATGGCATGAGTGGAGGGCAGAAAAGGCAGCCCACACACCTCTTCAGGCCATCGGGAAAGCAGGGTTTCCGCCAACCCGCCGACCAGTCCCAGCGGCAAAGCTTCCCACTGCGCTCCGGCAAGAAGGGCACGTCCGATTTCGGCAACTTCCCTTGCTGCCGCATCAAGAATACGGCCCGATACGTCCTCTCCCTCCTGCGCCAAAGCCACAACTAACGGCGTCACACTGGCGAACTCAGCCGCCGTGGCCCCCACACTCCACGTAAGCGGGTCTTTTTCCCCTTCCCCGGCAAGATGCGCCTGCACCCCCCGTGCAAGCCGTGAGGTCGGCTGCCGTCCATCTGCCACCTTCAACATGTGACGAATTGCAACAAGTCCGATCCACGCGCCGCCTCCCTCATCGCTCTGGGGGAAGCCCCATCCACCCACACGGCGCGTTTCCTCACCACGCAGCGCGAATCCGACAGTGCCGGTGCCCACTGCCACAATGGCCCCATCCATACCCTCATGCGCACCAAGACAGGAAGTGAAGGCATCAGTGCGAATGGCCATCTCGGCAAATTCGGGACAGAGCGCCCGGACGCGTGCGGCGCAACCACTCACCTCAGCACCCGCCAGTCCAGCCCCCGCCACCAGTCGCAGCGCACCGGACGTCACCATATCGGCTGACAGCCCCGCCTGTGCGAGCGCCTCCTGACAGGCGGCCCTGATGGAGTTCACGGCCTGCGCAGTATCGCTCGCGATATTGGCCGGACCGCCGCGCACTTCGCTCAGCGTGCGCCCTTCCGGCGTGACAAGCCGCAGGATCGTCTTGCTCGCACCGCCATCGATGCCCACCAGCAGCGTCTGCGGCGTGTTCTTCACGAACGTTTCAGACGAGCGCCACGCGGGGTGGAGCGACCTTTACCCAGCAAAAACAACGCCTGTTCGCCAAACAGGTTGGCCAACCGGATGGAACGTCGCCACGGGGCGCGCTCGCCCTCTTCGTCCACTGCCATCCATTCATGGACACGGTAGCCATCCTCCCGACAGAGGGCGAGAAAGTCGCGAATGGTGCAGGGATGGATGTTGGGCGTGGCATACCACGGCGTGTTCCAGACCGCCGTGTTGGGCATACGCCCGTTCAGCAGCAGCTTAAGCCGTAACTCCCAGTGTCCGAAATTGGGAAAGGACACGATGGCGTGTTCCCCGATACGCAGCATCTGCCGCAGCACCTCACGCGGGCGCTCCACAGCCTGCAGGGTGCGCTGAAGCACCACATAATCGAAGCTGTTGTCGGGGTAATGCGCCAGATCGTGATCCGCATCGCCATGCACCACGGGCAATCCGTGCGCCACGGCTCGCGTGACCTCGCCCATGTCGATCTCGATGCCCTGCGCGTCGCACCCGCGCGTGCGGTAGAGATGATCGATCAGCGAGCCATCCCCGCTGCCGACATCCAACACCCGCGTGCCGGGCGTAATCATGCCCGCGATCAGTCTCTGGTCCAGCCGCATGTCAGACCGCTCCCCCCCTGACCCGTGCAGGCAGGCCCGCATGTTCCGCCACACCCGAGAGGAACCCGCGCACCGTGCGGTCGAAATCCGGTTCGTCGAGCAGGAAGGCATCATGCCCCTTGTCCGTCTCGATCTCCACGGAGGAGACATTGGCCCCCGCCCGCATCAGCGCGCGCACCAGCGTGCGGGACTGGGAGGTGGGAAACAGCCAGTCGGACGAGAACGACACGACACAGAACCGCGTGCGCGTGCCCGCAAAGGCGTCCGCCAGATCACCGTCGCTCTCGGCGGCAATGTCCATCCAGTCCATTGCGCGGGTGATGGTGAGATAGGAGTTCGCATCGAACCGCCGCACAAAGCTCGACCCCTGATGCCGCAGATAGGACTCGACCTCGAAAATCTCACCGAACATCGACAGAGAACCACCACTGCACGGCTGGTTGGGCGTGCCGTCGGATTTGCGGACACGTCGTCCGAACTTCCGCGTCAGCGCGTCCTCCGAAAGATAGGTGATGTGCGCCATCATCCGCGCCACGGCGAGACCACGCGCAGGAATCACGCCCGCCTCCCAGTAGCGCCCTCCGTGCCAGTCCGGGTCCGCGAAGATGGCCTGACGGCTGACTTCGTTAAACGCGATGTTCTGAGCCGAATGGAATGCCGATGTCGCGATCGGCATCGCCGCCTTCACCATCTCGGGATAGGTCGTGGCCCATTCCAGTACCTGCATCCCGCCCATGGACCCGCCCACCACGGCAAACAGGTGCTCGATCCCCAGACTGCGCACCAGCGCGTGCTGGGCGCGCACCATGTCGCGGATGGTGATGGGAGGAAACTCTGTGCCCCATGGCTCCGCACTCGGCGCCCCACGCGGCGAGCGCGGCCCGGTCGAGCCCATGCAGCCGCCCAGCACATTGGAGCAGATGACAAAGAAACGGTCCGTGTCGATGGGACGTCCCGGCCCCACCATGCGCTCCCACCAGCCGCGCCGCCCCGTCACCGGGTGTGTCTCCGCCACATATTGATCACCCGTCAGCGCGTGGCAGATGAGAATGGCGTTGTCGCGGGCCTCCGACAGCGTGCCGTAGGTCCGATAGGCGATCTCCACCGGTGCGAGGGTCATCCCACAATCGAGCGTGAGACCTTCGGGGAAATGCGCGCGCTCATGCTCCACCACGGGAGCCGGAGCTATGACTGTCTGATCCATGTTCCGGGCTTTCCACAGAGTGTCCGCCACATAGGGGCCAAATGACGCCGCGATCAAGCCGGATCACCCCACCGTGTCCGGCCCGACCCTCCGGTGTCAGGGTTGCTCCTGCTCGTGTTCGCCTTGCGCGATACGTTGCTGCACCGCCTGCCGCCACGGCGCATCCTTGGGGGCCGCATCAAGAGCACGGCGATAAAGGTCGAGGCTGTCCGCGCTGATATGCCCGGTTGCCCGGACCTGTTCCTCCGCCACTTCGATCGCCAGATCGGGCGCAAACCCGAGATCGAGAGCCTTGCGCCAGGCAGTCGCGGCATCCGCGTCATGACCGCGCGCGGCCTCGGCCTGCCCCAGCAGGATATAGCCCTGTCGCAGACTGGGATCGTCGGCCGCCATGGTGGCCAACATCGCCTTAAGCTTGTCAATGGCCTCACCCGCCTTGGCGTCGCGCGCTTTGATCGCTTCCAGACGAGGGGCCAGCGGCTGGGCGGGAAAGCCCGGATGTCCCCCCGTGAGATACAGCCCCACCGCCACTACGGGGATCAACATCAGCGCTACCACCACGCCCCAGCGTTTCGCCCGCTCGGTCGTGTCCGCAGGCGCGCGGTCGGCCACGAGAATGCGCCGCTGGATCTCGGTCTGCGCCACGATATGTTCCGCAGGCGCGATCATCCCCGACGCCAGATCGCGATCCAGTTCCACAAGCTGCGCTTCATGCAGCGCCAGCGCGGCACTGCGCTCGTCCCGCGCCACCGCCCGCCGCCAGAGTGTCAGAAAAGCGGGCAGCAGTGTGATAACCGCCAGCGCGAGAAAACTCGTCCAGATCATACCGTCGTCTTCTCGCTCTTGATGAATCGGACCTCACGCATCGCGCCGCACCTCATCCAGCCGTGCGCGTTCCTCCTCGCTCAACGGCGCGGATTCGGGCGTGGAACGCCGACGGAACACGCGCAGCGCCGCGATCACGCCCACGAGCAGCGCAAGCAGCGGCATGCCCCAAAGCAGCAGCGTGCTGAGCGTAATGGGCGGGCTGAGGCGAATGAAGTTGCCATAGCGCGCCACCATCCAGTCGATGATCTGCCGGTCGCTCTCACCTTTGGCCACATGCTCACGCACCACCTTGCGCAGATCCCGCGCCAACCCCGCGCTGCTGTCCTCAATGGATTCGTTCTGACACACCAGACAGCGCAACTGCGCCCCAATGGCCTCCGCCCGCGCTTCTTCCCTCGGATCGGGCAACATCTCGGAGGGATCGTCCACTGCCAGCGCCACCATGGGAGCCGCGACAAGCAGCGCCGCCAGAAGCGGCAGAACGCGGCGGAGACACGCGAGGCTCCTCATCGTGCCACCTTCGCCAGCGCCGCGTTCAGGCTCGTCCGCACGTCTTCATTGTCCAGTCCGGCAGCGCTGTGCCAGACGATCATGCCTCCCGGCGCAATTAGGAAGCTCTCCGGCACGCCCGAAACACCCCAGTCGATCGCCACCCGTCCCTCACGGTCGCTGCCGATACGGGCATACGGATTGCCTGCGTGTTTCAGCAGCCCCGCCGCGTTCTCGGGCTTGTCCTTGTAGGCCACGCCCCAGATCGGCACCTGTTTCTGCAAATCGAGCAGCGCCTGCATCTCCGCAATGCACGGGATGCACCATGAAGCGAAGAAATTGATCAGCACCGGGCTTTTGAGTGCGCGCAGATCAGCCGCCGCAAACCCCGTTCCCGGCGGCTGATCCACCAGCGTAAAGTCCGGCACGGGCCGCCCTGTCACGGGTGCGTTGATGTCATGCGGGTTGAACGCACCGGTCTGCATCCCCGACAGCATCTTCCAGAACGCCACACCGCATACGCCAGCCCCCACCAAAGGCAGGCCCATCATCAGACGCCGCCGCGTCACATTGGTGCGCTGCTGTTCATCGCTCATTGTGCGGCCACCGTTCCTGCCAGAGGGGCGCGACGGGGCGCTCCCACACGCATCCGGCGATCCGACAGCGACAACGCGCCGCCAAACGCCATGATCAGTGCCCCGAACCACATCCACGGGGCGAGCGGGTTGTAATGCAGCCGCAGCACATAGGTCGGGTCCGCATCCGTGCCGTGCTTGTCACCAATCACGCCATACAGATCCGACAGACCGTTGGTGTGGATCGCCACGTCCGTCGTCGTCTGGTTCTGTGCGTTGAAGCTGCGCTTGGAGGGATGCATCACCGTCACCAGATGGCCATGCCGGCGGATTTCGATGGTACCTTCCATGGCCATGTAATTCGGGCCGGGCGCCATCTTCACGCCTGTCAGTGTCCAGTCATACCCCGCCATGTGCTCGGTCTGCCCGACATGCACCTCCACGATCCGGTGCTGCGCCTGCGACATCGCCGCCAGACCCAGCACCGTCACTCCCACACCTGCATGGGCCATAGCCGTGCCGAACACCGCGCGCGGCAGGTTGCGCGCCCGCTGGAAGCTCTGGGCCAGTGGCGCCTTGAACAGCGCGATACGGCCCGCGATGTCCGTCACGCTGGAGCCGATCACCCACACCGCCGCCGTTGCGCACAGGATGGGCAGCACACCCGACAGACCGAAAATCGATACGGAAAACGCCACGAGTGTCGCCAGCGCTGCCGCCCACAGGCGTTTCATCACCGGCCAGAGTTGCGCACGCTTCCACGGCAGCATCGGTCCAAAGCCCATGAAGATGAACAGCGGAATGGCCAGCGGAATGGTCGCCGCATCAAAGAACGGCTTGCCCACCGAGATCGTCTTGCCGAACAGCAGCGACATGAACGGCGGATACATCGTGCCCGTCAGCACCACCGCACAAAGGGAGCACAGCAGCACGTTGTTGAGCACCAGCGCCCCTTCGCGCGACACCGGCGCGAACAGACCGCCCGTCGTGAGCGACGGCGCACGCCACGCAAACAACACCAGCGAACCGCCGATCACCACGCCCAGCAGCGCCAGAATGAAGATGCCGCGCGCCGGATCCTGCGCGAAGGCGTGGACCGAATTCAGAATGCCCGAACGCACAAGGAACGTGCCCGAAAGCGAGAAGGAGAATGTGCCGATGGCCAGCAGCACGGTCCAGATCTTCAGTGCCTCACGCTTCTCCACCACGATGGCCGAGTGCATCAGCGCCGTGCCCGACAGCCACGGGATGAGAGAGGCGTTTTCCACCGGATCCCAGAACCAGTAACCGCCCCAACCCAGCACGTAGTAGGACCACCACGAACCCATCGCGATGCCCAGCGTGAGAAAGGACCACGCCGCCACCGCCCAGGGCCGCACCCAGCGTCCCCATGCCGCATCGACGCGCCCTTCGATCAGGGCGGCAATGGCAAAGGCAAACGGCACGGCAAAGCCGACATAGCCCGTGTAGAGAACCGGCGGGTGGAAGGCGAGGCCCGGATCCTGCAACAGCGGGTTCATGCCCTGCCCGTCCAGAGGGGCGGGCCAGACACGGTCGAACGGGTCCGAGGTGGTGAGACAGAACAGTTCGAAACCCGCTGCCACACCGCCTAGCACCGCAATCACCCGTGCCCGCAGTGCGGACGGCAGATTGCGCCCGAATCCGGCGACGGCGGCACCGCAGATACCCAGAATGAGCGCCCAGAGCAGGATGGAGCCTTCGTGGTTCCCCCATACGCCCGTGATCTTGTAGAGCAGCGGCTTGGAGACCGCGCTGTTCTCCACAATGTTGGCGACTGAGAAATCATCCGTCACTGCCGCGTTCACCAGACAGGCGAACGCCGCCACCAGTGCCAACAACTGCCCGACGGCAAGGCCGGGTGCGAGCGCCATCAGGCGGCGGTCGCGCTTCTGCGCCCCACGAAGCGGCAGGATGGCCTGCGCCAGAGCAAACACGCAGGCCAGCGCCAGCGCAAAACGACCCAGTTCGGGACTCATACCACTTCACTCCAGCCCGAACGGCACCGCATCGTCACAGCCAACACATTCACCCTCACGGCGCCTGCCCCGCAGCCTTGGAATCCTTGGATGTCATGGCGTTCCAGCTTGCGGCATTGGGTGGCGGTCCGAATTTCGGATCCCATTTGCCGGATTTCTGCAACGCTTCCGCAACTTCCTTGGGCATGTAGGTCTCATCGTGCTTGGCCAGCACCTCGGACGCGGTGAACGTGCCGTCAGGAGCCATGGAGCCCACTGCCACCACGCTCTGCCCCTCTCGGAACAGATCGGGCAGGATGCCTTCGAAGCGCACGGTCACGGCGGCCTGACCGTCCGTAACATCAAAGATGTTCACCGGCGTCTCGCCATGACGCTCACGGCGCACGGAGCCTGCCACGACCATGCCGCCCAGCCGCACCGTGCGGTCAGCGGCAGGTGGCTGTGCCTTGACCTGCGAGGGCGCCATGAAAAGCTGGATGTTGGACGAAAACGCCGAGAGCGTGAGCGCGGCGGCCGAGCCGAGCCCCACCACGCAGGCGATCACCAGCCACAGACGACGGGTCTTGCGTTTCATGCCAAACCTCCGGCGTGTCCGCGCCGGGGCGTTCCACCGCGCGTGGCTTCAAGCGCCGCCAACCGCGCCCGATCCCGTCGTAGACGCAACGCGGCACCGATGGAGAGAACAAGCGCCACACCCAGTGCGAGGCCATAGGACGCCAGAATGTAGGGAAGATGCGTCATGCCGCCCGCTCCGTTGCCGCGTCCCGCGCACGACGCGGGCTGGACAGCAGCGCACGTATGCGGCTCTCCATCACACCCGCCCGCAGACGCGCCACCACGATGGCGGCAAAGCCGAGCGTGAAGCCAAGGGTGGAGATGGCCAGCGGCCAGAGCATGGAGTGTGACATGGTGGGCGCACCGGTCAGCGTGATGCTGTCGGGCTGATGAAGTGTGTTCCACCACTGCACGCTGAACTTGATGATCGGCAGATCCACGCCCCCTGCCAGCGCGAGAATGGCAGCCGCCCTGTAGCCACGTTGCGGATCGTCGAAAGCGCGGATCAGCGCGATGTGGCCGAGATAGAGAAAGAACAGCACCAGCACCGAGGTCAGACGCGCATCCCACACCCAC
This sequence comes from Acetobacter estunensis, assembly GCF_019083805.1. Taxonomy (GTDB): domain Bacteria; phylum Pseudomonadota; class Alphaproteobacteria; order Acetobacterales; family Acetobacteraceae; genus Acetobacter; species Acetobacter estunensis_A. The sequence continues at coordinate 184,632 of NZ_JAHRDV010000005.1, read as the reverse complement.
CATGTGCCCCACATCGGCTTGCCCCACAGGGAACCTGTCGCCAGACACACCGCCGTCACACAGGCACCCACCGGCCCGATCTCGACCGCTGCCAGATCGGCCAGCGGATGCCGCCACACCAGCGAGAGCACCGAACAGACTACCAGCGCGAAATAGCCCGAAGACGCCAGCCACGCGCAGGGCACATGCACATACATGATGCGTACCGAATCTCCCTGCTGCCAGTCAGCCGGGGAGAAAAACAGCCCCCAGCCCAGCCCTATGAGCGTCAGCACCAGCGCGGACCATGTCAGCCACGGCTGCATCCGGTCCCCCAGACGCAGGAAGCGACCGGGGTTGGCATAGCGATGAAACAGGGCTCCGGCCCGTCCGGTGAGTGTCGGCGTCGCGCTCAAATTCCGTCCGTTCATGTCGGGGCGTCCGCAAGGAATAGCCCGAAGGATTGATCGCCCCTTATGGCGCAGCGTCCGCGCGCGCGAAAGACGGCCACAAAACCGGGCAGGGGTCGTGCGAGCGCTCCTCCTACACTATCATCGCGTCCCTGACACGGCCCGCCCCCTGCATGGGCGGCCCTCCTTCTGGTCAACGCGGAGTCCTCTTTCATGCTGTTCGCCATCATCTGCACCGACAAACCCGGCTGTTTCGAAACCCGCTCGGCCACCCGTCCGGACCATCTGGCCTATCTCAAATCCCACGCGGAACGCATCCAGTTCGCTGGCCCCATGATGGGACCGGACGGCAAGCCATCGGGCAGCATCGTCATGCTAGAAGCCGACGATCTCGCCTCCGCCCGTGGCTTCGCTGCCGCCGACCCTTACGCCAAGGTGGACCTGTTCGAGAGTGTGATCGTCCGCCCGCTGCGCACGGTATTCCGTGATGGAGCGCTCGCGGAATGACCACCGCGCCGCGTGGCTACTGGCTCATCAAGTCCGAGCCGGACGCCTTTTCATGGGATGAGCAAGTCACCAACGACGTGGAACCGTGGACCGGCGTGCGCAACCATCAGGCTAAGAAAAATCTCGCGACCATGAAGAAGGGCGACCGCGCTTTCTTCTATCACTCCAATGTGGGCCGCGAGATCGTGGGCGTGGTGGAAGTCGCGCGGGAAGCCTATTCCGATCCTACCGCCGAATCCGGCGCATGGGTGTGCGTAGACGTCAAAACCGTCGCCCCCATGCCACGGCCGGTGACACTGGCCGAAATAAAGGCCACTCCTGCGCTGGCGGACCTCGCTCTGGTGCGGCAGTCACGCCTGTCCGTCGTGCCGGTCTCCCCCGAGCACTGGACCATTCTGTGCGACATGGGCGGCTGGAACGGGCGCGACTGATATCAGCGGCCTCGGAAACTGGAGTTTGCCTCGCCTCGGCAGGAACCACAGACTCCCGGCCTCCAAAGGCCACGGCCTTGGGCAGGGTGGCTCCATTTAGCTGCCGTCCAAAAAGGTCAGTCGTAAGGGCCATTGGTATAAGCCGCCGTCAGCTGACCGGAGCATCCTCCTCCGCGTGCTTGCGCTCCTCGGTGTCGTGGAAGCGGGAATAATCCACGGCAATGCCGCCGTTGGGCCGCGTATGCACGATGTCCACGAAGCGATGGTTCCACAGAACACGGTCAAACGCATAGGCCGTGCGGGCAAACACGGTCTGCCCCATGGCTTCGTCCGTCCCGGTCACCGTCACCACGATCTCGGCCTCTTCCGAATCCAGTTCCTTGAGTGAGTGCTGGTGCAACGGACTTGTCTCGGTGATGACATGCGCCAGCACGAAGGCAAAACGCAGCACCGGCACATGCGCCTGCACCAGAAGCAACGGCTCGAACTGGCGCTCCAGATGACCATCCGCCGTGACCGTCAGGCGGGACAGCGCCACCTCCACATCCAGCGACAGGATCACGCTGCGGCGACAATTGGCCAGCCGGATGCACAGCGCGGACACGCCATTCTCATCCGAGATCACCGCCTGATTGCTGAACATGATCCGCGCTTTGGGCCGGGCGATACGGGCGAACACGGCGCCCGTGGCCAGCGCATTAATCATCATGCCCAGCAGCGCCTCGATCGAGACGACGGAATTGGTCCATGTCCCGGTGGGCGACCACACGCCATACCCGATGGTGGAGAGTGTCTGCACGCTGAAGAAGAACAGATCCGCCAGATCGGGTGCGTGCGGACCGCTCACCTCACCCGGCGCGATGGCATAAAGCAGAGCGAAGGCAAGATTAATGAGCACATAGGCCAGAAAGGCCCAGCCCACGAAAGCGACCCAGCTTGCGGTCAGGGCGTGGTGATAAAGGTCCGACCACATGGCGTCATGCACGCCCACGCGCACCACATCGTCATGTGTCTTGTCTTCCAGTGCATGGGCACGGAAACGCCGGACCGCCTCCCGCGTGGTGATCCGCTTTGCTTCCCCCTGATCCTTCCCGCCTTTCTTGCGAGCCGCCTTCGGTGCGGTCGCCGCTCCCTCCGCCGCCTCATCGGGCGCGCTTTTCTCTCCCCATGTCCGTCCCTCGGAGGAGGTGTCGTGCGCATTCAGACGCCGCCAGATCTTCTTCACCGTTGCCTCTTGCTTTCTTCGATGAACGAACCGGGCCATCGAACCACCCATTTCCTTCACCGATAAGCCGCGCCCACGCTTCTGACCATGGGAAACCCGCGCATGGAACCCCCGCATTCCATGCCATGACACATGCGCGTTATCGTCGCGTCTCCAGCCTCAGCCGAAAGAGACCGCCCGTGAAGCCAGTCCCCCCCACCGCCCTGCGCGGGCGCATCGTCACTTTCCGCGCCGATCCTTTCGCAACCGATCCCTCTTCCGCTCTGCTGATCGAAGACGACGGCCTTATCCTGATGGAAAACGGCCATATCAGTGCCGTCGGCCCCTATGACCAACTCCGCCATCGGCTTCCTCCCGACACGACACTCGTGTCTTACGGAAAAGCGCTAATTTCGGCGGGCTTCATCGACACGCATGTCCACTACCCCCAGCTTCCCGTCATCGCGTCATGGGGCGAGCAGCTTCCACAATGGCTGGAACGCTACGTCTTTCCCGCCGAAGCCGCCTTTGCAGACCCGCAGCTTGCCCATGACGTAGCCCGGCGCTTCCTGCGTGAACTCATGCGCGCAGGCACCACCACAGCCTGCGTGTACTGCACGGTGCATCCCCAGTCGGTGGACGCGTTCTTTGCCGAATCCGAGCGTCTGGGCACCCGCATGATCGCGGGAAAGGTGCTGATGGACAGCAATGCACCTGCCGACCTGCGCGACACGGCCGCCAGAGGCCATGCGGAGTCGAGCGCCCTGATCGACCGCTGGCACGGTCGTGGCCGTCAGCTTTATGCCGTCACACCCCGCTTTGCCATCACCAGCACGCCAGAGCAGCTCGAAGCGGCCGGGGATCTGCTGCGCACGCATGACGACGTGTATCTGCAAACGCATCTGGCGGAGAATGTGGAGGAAATCGCCACCGTGCGCCGCCTCTTTCCCAAACGCAGCTCCTATCTGGATGTCTATGATCACGCAGGACTGCTTGGCCCGCGCTCGGTGTTCGGCCATGCCATTCACATGACGGAGACCGATTTCTGCCGCTGTCACGAGACGGATTCTGCCCTTGCCCATTGCCCCACATCCAATCTGTTCCTCGGCAGTGGGCTGTTTCGGGTGTTTGACGCGCTCGACCGACGCCGCCCGGTGCGCGTGGGACTGGGCACGGACATTGGTGCCGGCACCTCGCTTTCGCATCTCCGCACCATGGGCGAAGCCTACAAAGTCGCACAGTTGACGGGGCGAAGCCTGCACCCGGCGCAGGCGCTTTGGCTCGCAACAGCCGGAGCTGCCCGTTCGCTTTCACTGGACACGCAGATCGGCACAATCGCGCCCGGCATGGAAGCCGATCTGTGCGTAATCGATCCCTGCGCCACGCCCCTCCTGCGCTACCGCACGGAGCGCTGCGCAAGCATTGAGGAACTGCTCTTCGTGCTGATGACATTGGGAGATGAGCGTTGCGTGAAAGCCACATGGGTGGCAGGCCGCCTCATTCATGAAAATACTGGTGACACAAGCTCAGAAGGGTGATGGCGCACGTTTTTTCACACCCCGTGCACAAAAGGCACACTGCAACAGAACTGCAATATTAATGTCACCGAGCCTTCACCCCGTTACGTGAGGAGAAAGATTACCACCCGGTCATCCCACTGCGCCGGATAGCGAGAGAGATGACCCTGTCCCCCCGTTCTGTTCTGCTTGCCCTGACCATGCTGAGCGGCGCCTCAGCCGTCATGGTTCACCCCGCCAACGCTACAACGTCCGACAGCGCGGAAGTTGCAGCCCTTCGTCGTGAAATGGCCGAGATGCGCCGCGAGATGTCGGTGATGCGCTCCGAACTGCGCACGCAGGCTCCCTCAGCGGCCAAGACCGCTCATGGGCGTCACGTCGCGGCCAGCCACACGGCCCCCAACTACAACGGCGCGCCTGAGCCCGGCATCGCCTTCAACCAGCCCGCCAAGGTTTCCTACCACGCCTCCGGCGATGGTCGTCCCGTATCGGATCGCGGCATCGTCAGTTCGTGGGAAGACTTCAAACGCGCGTCCGCCGACACCGAAGTGGTGCAGGTCGGTGGCATGAAGATCGGCTTCCCCGGCGGTCGCCCGACCATCCAGTCCGAAGATGGCAAATACGCCTTCTCCATCGGTCTTGCCTTCCATGAAGACTTCGGTGGCTTCATGGGTGTGAGCGGCGCCGGCACTCAGGCTAAATCCAGCCAGAAGTTCAACTCCTTCACCTCCAACGCCCGTCGTCTGCGTGTGCCGATGACCTTCCGCTACAAGGACTGGGTAGCCAACGTCACGCCAGACTTCGGTGCGGGCAACAACGACGGCACCGTTGGCCTCTATGAAGGCAACCTGAACTACGCCGGACTGCGCAACACCATCCTGACCGTCGGTTACTTCCAGCCGCGCGTGACGGAAGAAGACGCCGAGAGCTCCAACGACTTCGAAATGATGGAACGTCCGGGTATCACCGACATGGTGCGAAGCATCGCAGCCGGTGACGCCCGCTTCTCGATCGGCGGCATGCATTACGAAAAGCGCTGGTGGGTTGGCGCCTACTTCACCGGTCAGCAGTTCGGCGGTCGTAACGCCAGCGGTTACTATGGCGGCGATGGCAACATCAACGACAGCCAGACGGGCGGACTGGTCCGCGCGGCCGGTCGTCCGGTGGCCACCAAGGACTGGGATGTCCACTTGGGCATTTCCGCCATTTCGGCCTTCAAGCCGAGCAATGGCACCCATGGTCGTTCGTTCAGTCTGAGCCAGCGCCCCGAAGTCAATCTCGGGGAATCCAGCCTACTCAGCACCGGGACCATCACGAACGTGGCCCAGGTCTGGGCGGCTGGTCCTGAGTTCGCAATGCGCTGGAAACGGTTCGTGCTCAAGGGTGAGTACTACCATGTCGGCGTAACACGCGGTCACGATACATTGGGCGGGCAGGCCATGCATTCGCTCAACTTCGACGGTTGGTATGTCGCGGCCAACTACACGCTCTTCGGCAAGGCCCGCGCCTACAACATCAAGGAAGGTGCCTTCGCAGCTCCGGGTGTTCCGGAATCACAGGAGTTCAACCCAGCTCATGGAACCTGGGGTGCGCTGGAAATCTCCGGTCGCTACAGCGAGGCGGACCTCAACAGCCGCGTCAACTCGGCCGATGGCATTCGTGGTGGACGCCAGCAGGTCTGGTCGGGTGGCCTGAACTGGTATCCCAACCGCCACTTCCGCGTGATGGTCGATTTCAACCACTTCACGGACGCCCATACGTCTCTGACCATCGCGCGTCACGGCAACTCCCTTGCCGCTCGCGTACAGGCCGCTTTCTGAAGACACGTCAAACTATCCGTGGATTATCGAAGGGTGGGGGCTTCAGGCTCCCACCCTTTTTCTTTTGTAAAAACAGTTCGGAATTGACGACGACTCCTTAAATGTCACGAAACATTGCAATTTCGCTCGAAACTTAAATTCAACCCGAAATCCTCTTTGCGCTTACATTTCATTTATCCAACTGCGGCATCCCGAAACCGTCCTCGGGAGACGCATTCTGTCCATGACGCCGCTTTATCCTTTTTCGTCCGTTTCTCAGCCCTATCCACGACGCCAATGGTACATCGCCGGGTGGAGCGAAGAGATCACCGCGACTCCGCTGCGCCGCAAGATTTTCGGTCGGGATCTTCTGCTCCTGCGCACTCGCAACGGAGACGTTAAAGCCCTTACAGCCCTATGCCCTCATCGTCAGATGCCGCTCTGCGCCGATGACCAGAAAGTCGACCGACTGATCTGCCCTTATCACGGCGCGACATTCGACCCACAGGGACATTGTGTAAGCCTGCCGTTTCAAACACACATTCCCAAAGGAATGGACCTGACACCCTTCCCCGTCGTCGAGCAGGCGCCTTTTGTGTGGATCTGGGCCGCTCCAGAAGAACCGGCGGATATGAGCCGCCTTCCAGACACAAGCCCCCTGTTCGCGACCGAGGACAGGAAAATTCTGTTTGGAATGGGCACATGCCATGTGCGCGCCCGATCACAAATCGTGCTCGAAAACCTGTTCGATCAATCGCACATCAGTTTTACGCACCCCGAGACACTCGGCACGCGCGACATCGAAAACGGCCCCACCAAAGCCTGCTCCATCATCGAAGAACAAAACCGGATCTCCTTTCAGCATCCCGCCAAAAAGCATCCGACATCCCCCGATCTAGCAGCGCTCTTTCCAAACATCGGTCCCATTACGAGCATGCAGAGTCGCGCCGAATTGTTCGGCGTTTCCCTTGTGGTCGCGGCAGGATCGGAAATCATTTCCTGCAATCAGGAGGGACAACCCGGACAGACAATGGGTCGACTGGAGTTCCTTCACGGCATCACACCGGAAACCGACACAAGCACGCACTATCACTTTGCCATCCTGCGTGATTTTTCCACTGACAGCGATGAACTCTCGGATCTCTATTCCGAACGAAACTTTTCGGTGATTGCCGAAGATCTCCGCATCCTCGATGCCATCGAACCGCATCTTTCCACCGCTGACGGGCGTCACGAACCCAACTTCACAAGCGATGCCGAAGCCATCCATATCCGTAGACGGATCGAGGCTCTCATCCGCGAGGAGAGCACGGTGACAGACTAAATAGATCCATCACCGTTCCACAAACCCTTTTCCAAAAACAGGCTTCACCGCACAGCGGAAACACCTTGTTCTCCTGTCACAAGGTTTTCGAATTTCTGTGGTGACACAGATGAAATCCCACCAGCCGGTTCTGGATGATGCAAATGGTCATACTGAAAAACATCGAATGTCATGGTGTCATCAGGTGACGGCAGTACCTTATCATTCCACCCGCCACCCAGAGCACGAATCAACCCGACTGACGCCTGAACGGACCGTACCGCCACCTGAACTTCCGCAATCCGTGCATCGAGGGCAGCCTCCTGCGCCACGATAGAGTCGAGGTAGTTCGAGAGACCGCCCTTGTAGAGCGTCATGGTCATATCCTGCATATCCATAGCTGTGTGGACAGCGGCCTTTAGTCGCATGTCCTCCTCACGAAAGAGGTGCATACGGGACTGTTCATCTTCAACTTCCCGAAATCCAGCCAAAACGGTTGACCGATAATCATCGCGTGTCTCCCGATAGGCCGCCCAGGAATATTGCAACGCCGCCCGTCTCAAGCCGCCTTCGAAGATTGGCATCGACGCCGTTGCTCCGTAACTCCATGCGCTGTTCGCCAGTTTTGCAAGATCGAAGCCATTGGCATGAAAGCCGCCATCCGCATGAAGAGAGATGTGCGGATAGAATGCCGCTCGCGCCACGCCGATGGAGCGGTTGGCCTGAGCCATTACACGCTCAGCCGCCGCAATATCTGGACGACGCTGTAGAAGTTCAGATGGCACGCCTGTCGGAACCTCCAACTGACGGAGAGAGAAGTTCTGCGCCGGGTCAATATGAAAACTTTCCGGCGCCGTGTTGGTGAGCACCGCAATGGCGTGCTCGGCGACCTCCCGCTGGGCACGAACATCCAGTTCGGCCGCTTGGGCCACGTAAAGACGGTTCTCTGCACGCGCGAGGTCAAGGCGGGGAGCGGCTTGGTTTTCAAGCTGCGTGCGCGTCATATCCACGGCCTTCTGATAATAAGCGATGGATTGGCGATAAATCGCATCCTGCGCATCATAACCACGCAGCGCGATATAGTCGCTGGCCACTTCCGCCTCCAGACTGAGCCGCGCGCCCGCGAACTCGGCCGCCTTCTGCTGGGCAGCGTATTTGCTCATCCGGACCTGATTGCGAATCTCAGACCACAAGTCTGGCTCCCATGACACCAAACCGCCATAGAACTCATCCGTCTGCGTGGTCGCCCCCTTGTAGCGAAACAAGGCATCTGCAGACTGCTTGTTGTCGGAGGCGCCAAAAGCCAGACCCACATGCGGAAGCAAATCGGCACGGGCTCGCATGACCAATGCACGGGCCTGCACAAACCGTTCCGCCGCGGCCTGAAGGTCCGCATTCTGGTCGATCGCGCGGGCTTCAAGCCCGTCCAGCACCGGATCACCGAACAGATGCCACCAGTCTGTGGGAAGCTGTGCATCCGCCGGTGTAGCCTGCGCGAAAGGCGCCTGCCCCGTCCAATTCTCAGGCACCACGAAATGTGGGGCTTCATACCGCGGCGCAAGATCGCAGCCGGACAGCGCAAGTGCCGCGCACACACCGGCGGAATTACGAAGAGAGATCTTCATCCATCGATCTCCTCATCCGCATGCCCATAACCCTTCTCCGGCACGACCACCCGCACTTCCTGCCCTTCCAGAAGATCGGCTGGTGGATTGCGTATGATCCGATCCGAGGGCTGAAGCCCCGAGATCACATCGGTATGGGTGTCCGCCATGCGCCCCACCGTGATGGAGCGGAAATGCGCATGATTATCCGCCCCCACGACTGCCACCTGCATACCCTCTTCCTGAAACACCAGCGTCGCCGTGGGAATGCGCCACATATTCCCTTCTGCCGGGGCTTTCAGATGCACGGACGCGAATGTTCCCGGCCAGAGCAGGTGATCCGGATTTTCTATAGTGAATTCCGTCACGGCTGTCCGCGTGTTTGGATCGTATCCTTTCGCCACGGTCAGAAACTTGGCCTCGAACGTACGATCGGAAAACTGGGGCACGGACACCGTGGCGGTCAGTCCGGGCTTGAGCATGTAAGAAAAAACCTCCGGTACAGAAACGAACAAACGCATTCTGTGCATGTCGGCCACGACGAACATCTGGCTCGCCTCACCCCCCTCCTTGTGTTCTCCCCCGCCCACACTGACATAGTCGCCCACGTTGATGTCACGCGAGGTCACAATTCCATCGAAAGGTGCAACAATCGTCTTGAATTTTTCCAATGCGGAAAAACGATCGAGATTATGCTGGGAGGCTTCCATCTCCGCATAGCCCGATTTGCGGTTTGCGTCCGCAACCGAAACGGACTGCCCCGAAACCGCCTGCGATTTCGCCATGGCGTGCCAGCGCCCGGCGCTTACGACCGCGAGATTGTACTTCGCTGCCTGTGCATCGAGATCGGCACGAGCCTGTGCGTATTGCGCGTCAAGACCCGGTGCATTGATCTCAGCTAATGTGTCTCCAGCTTTCACATCGGCACCGAAGTCCTTATACCACATCTTCACATATCCGGAGGCCTGTGGGTAAATCGGGGCCTGATACCAGGCATCGATGGTGCCCGGCAGCGTGATGGCAAGCGTCTTGGCGCCCGGTTCGGGTGTCACGACCTCCACATCTGGAACGGCGTTGTAAGCCGTTGTCGTCCTGACTTCGTGGGATGCGTGCAGACGCTCCACCACGACATATCCGCACGCCACCACGAGAGCGAGACCACACACGGACATTGCCGCATGCTGACGGAACGAGCGGGCCATTACACGGTCTCCTTGCGAAGGGTCTTGCGTCCATAAAGAATGGCATAGACGCAGGGAACAAAAAGAAGAGTCGAGATCGTCGCAACAATCAGTCCCCCGATTACGGCTTTGCCAAGCGGAGCATTCTGCGAATTGCTGATCGCCATCGGAACCATGCCGACAATCATCGCGCTGGCGGTCATGATCACGGGACGAATGCGGCCATAACCAGCCTCCAGCGCAGCACGCAGCGGCTCTCCATGTTCCTCGAGCCGTTCTCGGGCATAGGACACCACGAGGATGGAATTGGCCGTGGCTGTTCCCATGCACATGATGGCTCCAGTCAATGCCGGAACGGAGAGGTGCGTGCGTGTCAGGAACAGGCTCCACGCAATCCCCGCCAGCGCTCCGGGAAGCGCGGAGATGATAATGAAAGGATCCAGCCATGATTGGAAATTTACAACGATCAGCAGATAGATCAGGACAATCGAGAACACGAGTCCGCCCACGAGTTCGGCATACGCTGTGCTCATGGTTGCAGCCTGTCCTTCGATATCCACAGCCGCACCACGTGGCACACTTCCCCGCATGGAATCTACGGCTGCCTGAACATCCTTGAACACACTGCCCAAGTCCCGTCCTTCGGCCGAAACATAGATGTCAAAGGCTGGCATGGAATTGTAGTGCGAGACTTCTCCGGGTGTACCGATGGCTCGGATCCGGCTCATGGCGCCCAGAAGCTGCATGCCCTTGCCTGAAGGATCCCCGTCTCCCTTGTCCACAGGGATGGTCAGAAGATCATTGTAGTGTGTGAGCTGATCCTGCGAGACATACGTATTCAACGTGAACGTGACACCCATCTTTGGATCGAACCAGTATTGCGGATCCACCTGAGAACTGCCGGAAAGAGTCATCAACTCATTATCCGCCAGACTTCCTTCCTCAATGCCCGTGGCCTGCTCAAAGGTACGGTCTCCCTCCACGAAAAGAGTTGGTGTACGCATCGTCTGCTGGAGGGAAATATCAGCAGCTCCCGATATCTTTCGGAAACGACCGGCCAACTGCACAGCGTAGTCATATCCCGCCTGCAGGTCGGGACCGGTCACCTTGACATCCAGCGGGGAGGGTGAGCCGAAATTGAGGATCTTGGCTGTCAGATCCGCAGGCTGGAACGTGAACACCGTTCCGGGAAAACTGGCGGACAGGCCACGACGAAGGACCGCGCGATAATCCCATACCGGTGATGCCTCGTCCGTGAGCGAAATTGTCAGATCGCAATCCTGAGCACCGAGCGTGGGCGTGGGAATGAACGCCTGATTGTGAGGCCCCTCGGGAAGTCCGCAGTTGCTGACGACATCTCTTACCTTGCCCGGCAGAAGCTGCCCGATCCGGTCACTCACAAGAGTGGCGATACGTCCGGCCACTTCAATGCGGCTGCCCAGAGGCGCGCGCATGTGCATCTGCAACTGATCGGATTTGATCTCGGGAAAGAAGTCACGTCCCACCACCCCATACAGGCCGCACGAGAGGATCGACACGCCGAGAAACAGGCCGACGAACCGGCCGCGTCTTTCGATCAAACGCAAGAGAAGAGTTCTGTAATTTTCACGAAATGTCGTGAACTTACGTTCGAATCCCTTCTGGAAGCGTGTGAAAGCATTATGTCCGTGAGGAAGTGCTTCATGCTCCTGTCCGTGCGCCCCGACCTGCACATGACCAGCGAAAAGGAACTTCGCCATGGTCGGCACGAGTGTGCGGGAGAGAATGAACGACGCCACCATCGCAAAGATGATGGCCTCGGCCATCGGCATGAACAGCCATCCGGCCACGCCATCAAGGGCGAAGAGAGGCAGCCAGACGATGCATATGCAGGTCGTGGACACGAAAGTCGGGATGACGATCTGGTTGGCGGCATCGATGATGGCCTCCTCCAGTCCCTTTCCCATCTCCAGATGTGTGTCGATGTTTTCGATCATCACCGTGGCGTCATCGACAAGAATACCGACGGCCAGAGCCAGACCACCCAGTGTCATCACGTTGATGGTCTGACCGGCCCAACTAAGCCCCACGATGGAACACAGGATGGCGAGAGGAATGGACGTCGCGATGATGACGGTAGAGCGCCACGACCCGAGAAAAAGCAGAACAACGAGCCCTGTGAGGATGGCCGCCGTCACCATCTCGCGTAGAACATCTTCGATGGAATCGACAACAAATCCAGATGCATCGCTGAGTACACTCAGTTTCGCGCTTGCCGGCAGCACGGCCTGAAGGCGCGGCATCAGGTTCTTCACGCCATTCACCACATCGAGCGTAGACGCTTCACCGCTTTTCATGACCACCATGATGACGGACTGACGTCCCTTCACGAGCACGCTGTTCGTCTGGGGGTGGCCACCGCGATACACATTGGCGACATCACGAATATAGACGACCGCATTGCCCGACCGCGTGATGGGAATGGCCGCAATGTCTTCGAGCGTGCGGGGAGCGGCGTTGGTCTGCACCATCCAGTCGGTCGGGCCGATCTTCTGGTCACCTGCCGGTCGAACCACGTTCTGGCGATCCAACGCGTTCTGCACGTCCATGGCCGAGAGATGATGCGCCTGAAGCTGCATCTGATTCAGGGCGATCATCACGAAGTTGTCCATGCCACCGTAAGGTTGCGGCACGACGGCACCGGGCACTGTCACGAGAAGGGAACGCAACCGAATAAACGCCAGCTTGAACAGATCGGACGGCGTCATGGTATCGGATGTGAGTTTGAGCGTGATGACGGGAACCGACGACGCTTCGAGCCGCATGATCATCGGCGCGGCGATATGTTCAGGTAACTGCTGGATGACCGTCTGCGAGATGGCGGTCACATCCGCTTCTGCCGCACCGATGTCGGTGCCAGGCTGGAAATATATTTTTACAATTCCACGCCCGTAATAGGAGTCTGCCTCCATGTGTTCGATGCCTTCGACGGTGGAGGTCACCCCCTGCTCGAAGTTGTACATGATACGTCCGGCAAACTCCTCGGGCAGCATGCCCGAATAGCTCCACACAACTGCAATGGCCGGTATCCGGATGTTTGGGAACACGTCGGTCGGTGTTTTTCGTACCGAAAGAACGCCGAGTATCACGATAAGAATTGAAAGGACGATAAAGGTGTACGGCCGCTTCAGAGCGGTGACGACAATCGCGTTCATCAAGCTTCCTTGCTCTGAAAGAACGTGTACGTCTCACCCCGCCACACGCGGGAAGACTTTTCCTCCCGAAGCAGCGCCCTGCGTGTCGGCCCTGCGCGCTCCAGACATGTTATGACATACAATCATTTATGGAATACCTGCCATGCGTTAAACGCTTAAATTATTGTCACGTCTGCGTAATCATGAGCGCTGTTCTGCGCATCACCGGAGTGTCATTGCCTTGCAAGCCGTGAGGATCCGCCAGAAATGCCGCTCGATTGGGATCAAGCTCTGCCATGAAACGCTATTGCGAAGCGTTATCAATATCCCTATATAGGTCTCACCACATAGTCATGAGGCGTGGGAATGTATGTCTGTGCCTGCAATGGTCTGACCGACAAGGATGTCCACGACGCTGTGGACGCCGGAGCGCGCAAACCGGGTGAAGTCTATGCCGCTCGCAAATGCCGCGCCCAATGCGGCAACTGCGTCAAAGGCGTTGTCTGCCTACTGCGCGAAGCCATGCGAAACCGGGAAGCCGCCGCAGATCTGCCCGCTCTTGGAACCATAACCGCACACCCCGCTCGGCCGGAGGATCGTGCCGTCGCCTGATGCGCGTCTTGGGACGCGCTCTTTTGAAATGTCTGTTCGCCATATTTGGCAGAGTTTCGGATTTCGTGGGAAAGCTCGTCGATAGAAGAGCTCATATGATCGGCGTCTTCCTTACGCTACTACTCTACGCACATTGATCTTCAGCTATACATTGCCGAGCTATGTGCCCAGGTTCTTTGCTGTGATGTTTCTCAACAACATTCAAATCATGAGTTTATATTGAGAGAATGCGCCGTCCATATCTACATAACGACCAAAGACCGCCGCTCTACGGTGTTTCCAGCCTCCACGGATAAGAAATCATCCCATCTTATAATGAAGACGTGACCATCCCCTACTACAAAAAACTCCCCAAACTCACATTCATATCAATAAATAGTCTCTTCTTCAGCTTTCAAAAACTCTTATTACTTTCAATCTGGCAACGTGAACGCCGACCAAAAACAGCAGAACAGCCAAGAGCCATCAATCCGATAGCCATCCCTCCCCATCCCCTCATCATACCGGGGGGCGAAAAAGAGAACGTCACGTCCGTTTCTCCAGCAGGGACCTTTATACGCTGGAAAAGCTCATCCTCTGTATCAGGAATAGTGATCTTCCCATTGAGACTCGCGGTCCAGCCGGCCATCATGAGTTCTCGACGGATCAGGGAAGATGCAGCAGAACACTTTACTCGCACATGATCGCGACTCCAGATATCAGCTGTGCACGTATTGCCAGCTTCGAAATAAGGAGCTGGATGGGGAAAACGATAAAGATCATTTGCCATACTGCTATAAATTAACGTGGGCGAGTCCGGGAGAGTGCGTTGAAACGCGACACCATGCGGAACAACGACAAGTGACACCGATAATTTTTCAAATATTTCTGGATGAGACTCTAAAACTGGCAGAACAAAAAAACGCCCATCAGGATGCTGTGGTGTAATACCGTCAAATGTCACGGGATCGACGTCCGGCCCAAAATCACGCCGCAAACGTTTGATCCACGCCATTGGCATTGGAACTCCGTTGTGATTGATAGACGCCAACCCGTAATACGCGCCATAATTGGGCATTATCGTGCCCATGGACACAAAACGTGTAAATCCTATCAATTCTCTCATGGTACCCAACAGGCCTTTATCCATAGGCAGAGCCGGCCTGAGAGAAAGAAATGGGATACAGAACAGAACCAGAATTTCGCCAAGCATGGTTATTCCGGCAATAGCGCAGCGCCTTTCCCAATTCCGGCATAAAAGGGCAAGGATCATTACGCTGAGAGACCCACAACCCAATAAAAGTGAAAAAAGATGATAATTCCGGGTGGACAGCGGACCATTCTGGAAATGCGCCAGATCCTCTCGTGTTGCATGATCGAGAGACCAAGCCACACACAGCGCAGTCCCCAACACGACACAAGCCCCCAATAAAGGGACAAAAAACGATTGATCTCGCGGCGCTTTTTTTAGGTCATCAAGTGCAAAAACGGCTAGAATTATAATAACCATTTCTTCGCTTGGATAACATAAACGGTAAAAAACAGTGCGCCCTACACCAGGTATAAGATCCACCATGGATGCAAGACCGGGAATGTTGGCCTGCTTAGCGACACAGGCCAGAAAATAGGCTGCCAGAACAAAACGCTCCGTCCTGTGTGAAGAAGGTCCACATAGTGCTGTTATTACAGAAAACAGCGCCATCCATGTTACTGTGAGACCCCAAAATCCTCCCATTCCCCACCACGCCGCATACTGATTGGCGGCTCCATAAAACATCGAGCCGTTCACATAGGGCAAAAATGACATGATCCATGAAGCTAGTGGAAGAGCCTCATCTGTTACGGAATTATGGTTACCAACCCAAGCTGATGGAAGATAGGTAGCGAATGAAACAAGTTGTGGCGCGGCAATCAGGAGCGCCACACCTCCTCCCGCAATAATACGAAGGGTAAAACCGATGCGCTCCGACGGCTTTTCTTGACCAAAGCGCAGGAGCGCCCAGCACAAGACGAGCGTCCCTTCCAGAAACGCCGTTTCAGGAAAACTGCAAAGAAGAAGTCCTGCTAATCCTGTGGCAAGCCATTCCCATCCATGCCATCCCTTACCTTGACGAACCTTTTCCACTCCCAGCAACGCCAGCGGCAAAAAGGCAAGAGGCTGGCTGGGTCCATCGGACGCCCAAGCAAAGGTGCCGTTAAAAGCCCACAATATGCCACCGATGAGGGTCGCAGTGGTCCCTATACCCAGAGCACGCAAAAATGCGTACATCGCGAAGCCGGCAACAATTTGCAGTGAAATTTTCAGAAGCAGAAGACCACAGGGCAACCCAAGTAAAAGCACGAAAGGGAGAAAGAACGCGCCGGGTTGATATTCTCCAGCCAAAGGCATACCAACGCCACTGTAAGGATTCCATAAGGGAAGAATACCTTGCAACCAGTCCCGAGCGACAAGTCGTCCAAGCGCCTGCACGATTGCGCCTGCACATCCGTCAATCCAGCCCGGGAGCCCTGGAATAAATCCTCCCATCAGCCAGTTTCTACGAATCGCGGTGCCGACAGACAGCACATTCATGGGATCCGAAGTCAGACCATTCGCCTGCAAACCGCCTATCAATTCCGGGAGATGCACGACGATAGGAAGAAAGAAAAGGACGAGCCAGGAAAGAACAGTCCCACGATCACGCAGGGAATGAGAGAAGTATTCACGCATAAAACACGTATAGCGGTGGGAAAGATATCCGCCAACCGCTCCAATACACCTCTATTCACAGAATTTTAACATTCCTTGTCATGCGGTCGTTACGGCAACAAAAAAGCCCGGCTGATAATCCAGCCGGGCCTTCTCGCACGTCAAAATGGAAACGTCAGAATGACTGATCGTCGCCACCGCCCCAGTCATCACCGCCGCCACCGAAATCGGCACCGCCACCATCGCCCCAGCCAGCGTCATTGCCGCCGGCATCGAAGTTCGGATCGGCGGTGGTGCCTGCTCCCGCAAACGGATCGGCTCCACCGGCAGCGGCATCGCCATAATTATTGTTGATGATGGTCTCGCTCGGGGCACCCCAGCCGCCAGCCGCATCACCGGCTCCAGCGTCATGATGCCCGCTGAACAGACCTTCGAGCGCGTTGGCCGCCATCATACCGCCCGCAACACCTGCCGCCGTGGTCAATGCGGAGCCAAGGAAGCCCGAACCACCCTGACGGAACATCCCCGGCTGAAATCCCGGAGGCAGAGGCTGCATCTGGGGTGCCTGTGGCTGGGCATAGCCCTGCTGAGCGCCGCCCCATCCCGGGGGCGCTGCCTGCGGGCGCTGCTGACCACCACCGAACAGACCACCAAGGAAGCCACCCGAGCCGCTCTTTGGCTGCTGCTGGGCCTGCTGGAGCGCCTGTTGCGCCTGCTGAAGCTGGAACTGAAGTTCGCGGATACGATTTTGCGCCTCCACCAGAGCAGCTTCCTGCACCACGGCCATCTGCGTGATGCGATAGCGGGCTTCGGGATATTTCTGGAAGTTATGGGCAATCCACTGATCGGCCTGCGGGTCGATCGGCGGAAGCGCCTGCTGAGTAGACGGCACGCTGCCGAACCCGGCCTGCGGTGCGCCACCCACACGGGCGATAAACTTGGCGATCAGATCGCGTTCCTGGTCATTCATCCTGCTTCACTCCACGCCGGCCCGTCTGAGGGCCTTCGTCCTTATCCGCTCTGAGTATCGGATCGGTTTATCTTCACCATGCCAACCGATCAGGGCGATTTCGTGCCCGATCCATAGAGCACCGTAATCTGCGCCGAAGCCAGCCTGTGGTGATTGACCATGAACCCCACAAGCGCGGGGCTTGAGTCCACTGACACTTCCAGCTTGGGCACGTCCAGCGCCGTGATCGTGAACACATAGCGATGCACGCGTCCCGGCGGCGGTGCGGCCCCGCCATAGCCCGGCGTGCCAAAATCGGTGCGAACCTCCAGCGCGCCCGCTGGCAGACCACCCCGCCCCGAACCTGCACCCTCCGGCAGCGATGTCGTGCTGGCCGGAAGATTCACCACGACCCAGTGCCACCAGCCAGAGCCGGTGGGCGCATCGGGATCGTAGAGCGTGAGAACGAAACTTTTCGTCCCCGCTGGCGCGCCCTCCCACTTCAGAGGTGGGGAGAGATTGCCTCCCTGCTGACCCATGCCGGAATAGACCTGCGCCTGAGGCATGACATCGCCATTGGAAAACGCGGGACTGGTCAGGATGAACGCCATGGGAGGCTCCTTACTTTCTAGGCGATCCGCTTACCAGTTCAGGCTGATGAGCCAGAACTCCTCGGAGGTCAGCGTCACGCCGTCATTCTTGGGCGACTCGGACGCCGCCTGCGCGAGAGCCGCGATCCGCTCAACCATGATGGTCTTGCGCTGATGCGCCTCCGACGTCTCATTGGCCGCTTTGAGAACATCCAGTGAGGTCTTGGCGGCCTTGGCCACGCGGGCAGCGTCAAGAAGAGCGTAGGACATTGATATTCTCCCGAAATTGTCCAGATCATTACGTCTCTGCCAAGATGGCGCTCCCACCTCCGCCATTCAAGTGTGCCTCACCGCAGGGCTGGCGTTCGCGCGCCGGACTCCGTAAACGCTGCGCCACATGGACGACCGCACCGCCGATTTCGATTTTCCGCTGCCCGAAACCTCGATTGCGCAGCACCCCGCCCGCCCGCGTGACAGCGCGCGGCTGCTGGATGTGCCTGCTGATCCAACGGCCCCCTTCATCGACCGGCATGTGCGCGATCTGCCCGGCCTGCTGCGCGAGGGCGATCTGCTGGTGGCCAATGACACCGCCGTCATCCCGGCACAGCTTCATGCCCGACGCGGAGAGGCAAAGATCGGTGTCACGCTCGATCAGCATCAGGCCGATGGCTCATGGAGCGCACTGATCCGCAATGCCAAACGCCTGCGTCCGGGCGACACACTGACCTTTCCCGGCACGGAGGAAACGGCGGAAGTCGCAAGCCTTGACGGACAGGGCGGCGCGACCCTGCGCTTCAGCACGGAAGGGGATGCGTTTGACGCCTTCCTGCGTACCGCCGGTGCACTGGCTCTCCCGCCCTATATCGCCCGCCCCCAAGGCCCCACCGCCGAGGACGAGCGCGATTACCGCACCATTTTCGCGGAACATCGTGGCGCGGTCGCCGCTCCCACGGCAGGCCTGCACTTCACGCCCGATCTTCTGGCGCGGTTGGATGAGGCCGGTATTGGACGCGAGACGCTCACACTGCATGTCGGCGCGGGCACATTCCTGCCCGTTCGCACCGAGACACTCTCAGGCCACAAAATGCACGCCGAGCGCGGGATCATCACGCCCGAGGCGGCGGAGCGCATCAACGCCACCAAAGCACGCGGCGGACGGATCGTAGCCGTCGGCACCACCACGCTGCGCCTGCTGGAAAGCGCGGTGAACGAAGACGGGCAGGTCCAGCCTTTTAACAGTGACACCTCCATCTTCATCCATCCCGGTTTCCGCTTCCGCGCCGTGGATGTGCTGATGACCAACTTCCATCTGCCGCGCTCCACGCTGTTCATGCTGGTCTGCGCCTTCGCGGGTACGCAGCGGATGCAAGCGGCCTATGCCCATGCCATCGCCAGCGGATACCGTTTCTATTCGTATGGAGACGCCTGCCTGCTACGGCGAGCGGCCGACATATGAACACGGCATTGGCGTCCTTTATAAAGAAAAGCAGGAGGTCGCGCCCTCTGCCGGGACGTGAGGTGACACCTCAGCATCCCCTCACAGGAGAACCATCATGACCCGTTCCTTCCGCTGGATCTGCGAAGCCACGGACGGCGCGGCGCGTGCGGGCACATTGCACACGGCGCACGGCCCGGTGCAGACCCCCACTTTCATGCCCGTCGGCACGGTGGGCACCGTCAAGGGCATGACGATGGACGCCGTGCGCTCCACGGGCGCGGGCATCGTTTTAGGCAACACCTATCATCTGATGCTGCGCCCCGGCGCGGAACGGGTGAAGCAGCTTGGCGGCCTGCACCGTTTCATGGACTGGTCGGGACCGATCCTTACGGACTCGGGCGGGTTTCAGGTCATGTCGCTCGGCGCGCTGCGTAAGCTCGATCAGGACGGCGTGACCTTCCGTTCCCACATCGACGGCTCGGAACATCGGCTGGATCCGGAACGCTCTACCGCCATCCAGCATGCGCTCGACGCCACCATCACCATGTGCTTCGACGAATGTCCGGCCCTGCCCGCCGCCCCGGAAGCCATCGCCGCTTCCATGCGGCTGTCCATGCGCTGGGCCGGACGCTCCCGCGAAGCATTCGTACAGCGCGAAGGCTATGGCCAGTTCGGCATCGTGCAGGGCGGCGTGGAACCGGATCTTCGCGCTGAAAGCGTGAAAGCGCTGACCGATATCGGCTTCGAGGGCTACGCCATCGGCGGTCTCGCCGTAGGTGAAGGGCAAGAACTGATGTTCGCGACGCTGGACGTCACCACGCCGCTCATGCCGGCCGACGCGCCGCGCTATCTGATGGGGGTCGGCACGCCTGATGACCTGCTGGGCAGCGTGCAGCGCGGCGTGGACATGTTCGACTGCGTGATGCCAACCCGCGCCGGCCGCACCGCCCGCGCCTATACCGAGCGCGGGCATCTCAATATGCGCAACGCCCGCTTCGCCACGGATTCGCGACCGATTTCCCCGCATTGCGATTGCCTTGCCTGCACCCGACACTCACGCGCCTATCTGCACCACCTGTTCCGCGCCAATGAACTGCTCGGCCCGATGCTGCTAACATGGCACAATCTCGCCTATTATCAGCGGCTGATGCGCGGCATCCGCGCCGCCATCGTAGACAGAACACTCGACACCCATGCCGACCACCTCCGCGCCGAATGGGCGGCAGGCGACTGGAGCGAGGACGAGATGCCGCGCCCCTTCATTCCTCCCGTGCCCTGATGACGCCCGCGACCAGTGCCCGTCTGGTCGAGCGTCTGCGCGAGAAAGCCGACGCGCTCGGCTTTGACGATTTCGGCATCTGCGAGGCCAATCTCGGCCCGGACGTCGCCTTCCGCCTGCGGGAGTTCGTGGAAGCGGGTCATCATGGCACCATGTCATGGATGGCCGAACGGATGGAGCAGCGTTCCAGTCCTACAGGACTATGGCCCGAAGTGCGGTCCGTCATCGCACTCGGCCTGTCCTACGCCCCCGAGGACGATGCACTCGCCACGCTGGACAAGCCGGACTGTGGCAACATCTCCGTCTATGCCCGCAACCGCGATTATCATGACATCATCAAAGGACGCCTCAAGCATCTGGCTCAGTTTCTCGTAGCCGAGGCCAGACGGTTGGATATGGCATGCGACGTCAAGGTGTTCGTGGACACAGCACCCGTGGCCGAAAAACCGCTGGCGGAAAAAGCCGGACTTGGCTGGCAGGGCAAGCACACCAACCTCGTCTCCCGCGATGAGGGAAGTTGGCTCCTGTTGGGAGAAATCTACACCACGCTCCTCCTGCCACCCACCCCGCACCGGGCGGGAAGCTGCGGCACCTGCACGCGCTGTATTACGGCCTGTCCCACACAGGCCATTACGGCACCATGGCAACTCGATGCGCGCCGCTGCGTGTCCTATCTCACGATCGAGCATGACGGCCCGATCCCCGAATCCTTCCGCAAGGCAATCGGCAATCGCATCTATGGCTGCGATGATTGTCTGGCCGTCTGCCCATGGAACCGGTTCGCGGCGACAGCGCGCGAGATGAAACTGCGCCCTCGCCCCGAACTGATCGCGCCACGGTTGGCCAATCTGGCGGCATTGGACGATGCGGGCTTTCGCCAATTGTTCTCCGGCTCGCCCATCAAGCGCATCGGACGCAACCGCTTTGTCCGCAATGTCCTGATCGCCATCGGCAATTCAGGCGATCCGTGCCTGCTGCCTGCGGCCAAAACCCGTCAGATCGACGCCGATCCCATCGTGGCCGAAGCCGCTGCGTGGGCCTGCGGACAACTGGAGTCGCCCCTCTCATGATCCGCCATCTGCTCAAACGCAGCCTCGTGCTGTCGGGACACGGTACGAGCGTGGCGCTGGAACCGGAGTTCTGGGACGCGCTCGACCGCATGGCCGCAAAGCGGGGCATTTCGGTGGCGCATCTCGTAGAAGACATCGACCGCAAGCGCGGGGCATCCCGCCCACTGGCCTCGGCCCTGCGTGTGGCGGCACTGCTTGATGCAAATCAGGAGAGGAATGAGTTGGGACAGCCTAAAGTGCCGGAGTCACCTGATTTTCCCGGGTGAACCAGCCGGTTATCGAACCAGAGCCGGTTCGCCCAACCGGGAGACATCTCCCTCGAACCAGGGCTTTTCCTGCGAAATGCATCGTCCATTAACCAAACTTCGACTTGTTAACGCATCGGAAACTACCGATCCTCTAGCGTCCGCCCCGCAGCATCCCGCTGCCAAACGGAGTCCCACCAAGGACGAGGAAGCCATGCCGTCCAAAATCCTTCGTCTCCCCCACTGTCCGCAGACCAGCCCGCTGCTGATCTCGCACTCGCTGCTGCAACTCGCGGATGTGGTCTGGAACGCCGGTCTGCCCGGTCTTGCCACCGATCTGGTGGGACTTGCCCATTCGGCCATCGACCATGACACCCCTGACACGCCCGCCCACTAAGCCCCCGGAGCATGGGCTTGGGTGCGCCGTGTCCGGGTGCTAGACTCACGCCATGGCTATCTGGGGCAAGATGTTCGGAACCGTGGCGGGCTTCGCGGTGGGCGGACGAATGGGCGCGCTGCTTGGCGCGGCTCTCGGACATGCGGCGGACCGTGGGACGCTGCTCGAAGCCCCTACGGGTGGCTGGAGCGACCGCTGGGCCGCGCGTGCAGCACCTGACGCCAACGGAGCGGCAGCTTTCGTAGCCGCCAAGGTGGCAGCCGTCACGGGCCGCAAGGACCAGCTTTACGCGCTGTGCACCATCATCCTCGCCGCCAAACTTGCCAAATGCGACGCCCCCGTAAACCGCCGCGAGATCGACGCGTTCAAGTCGCGCCTGCGGATTCCACCCGAGAACGCGACCGAAGTCGGGCGACTGTTCGACATGGCCCGCAAACGTACGGACGACTACGAACGCTTTGCCCGCGAACTGGGACAGACATTCCGCAGCGATCATCTCATGCTGGAAGAACTGCTGGGCACGCTGTTCTTCATCGCGCGGGCGGATCTGCGCACCGATGAGCCGCTGCATCCGGCCGAACTGAAATTCCTCAAGAACGTCCACAAAGCCTTCGGGCTGGGCGCGGGCGCATGGGATCGGGCCGAGGGCGGCCGCTCACGTCCCGCCATGGCCGAAAACGATGCCTACGCCGTGCTGGGCGTCTCCATCACTGCGTCGAACGACGAATTGCGGGCCACATGGCGGACACTGGTGCGAAAGCATCATCCCGACGCCCTCGCGGCCCGCAACGCAAGCCCGACCGAGATCGAGAACGCGGCCGCCACCATCGCGCGCATCAACGCGGCCTGGGACGTCATCAAGCGCGACCGCAAGTTCTAGACACACCGCATTCATTGCGCATTTTCTGCCTTCCCGATGAACCCGTTGCGTATCGATCACGTTACGGAAGGGAAGGTCTGTGTCGCGCCCATGCCGATTGCATCCGTAACCCGACATGTTAGAGAAGACCGGGATTGCCCGTTTCCTGCGGGCGCAAGACTTTCCTCCTCCGGCAGGAAAGAGAGCCCGGCGGGGCTGGTGGTTGGACAACGGAGACTCGGACGGGCATGGGCTCACTTACGGACGAACGGCACACGGCACCCTCTCCCGACGTTGCCTCTTGCAGGAAGAATCGCACGGCCCTCAGGAGCGGTACGCTCGTGCTGGGAGCACTGATGCTGACGGCGTGTTCCTCCATGGTCGCGCCCAAACCCAAGGATCCCGAAGCGCTGGCCGAATACAACGAGGCCAATGACCGCTACGAGCCACTCAACCGCAAAATGTACGATCTGTCCGTCAAGGTGGACAAATACTCCATGCGGCCCGTCGCCAAGGCCTATGTCTGGGCCGTGCCGGTGCCGGTGCGCAAATCCATCGGCAACATGGTGCGGACCATGAACGAGCCGTCGGTGTTCTTCAACGATGTGGGAGCCGGCAAGCCTCGCCGCGCGGGTGACGCCTTCGTGCGCTGGTGCATCAACATGGTCGCAGGCGTCGGTGGCTTCATCGATGTCGCGAAATATGCGGGTTATCCGCATCACGACAATGACGCGGGTCTGACGCTCGCCACATGGGGCGTGGAGTCCGGCCCCTATCTGTTCCTGCCCATGATGGGCCCCTCCTCGATCCGTGACGGTATCGGCTATGCAATGGATCAGGGCCTCTCGCCATGGAACTACGTGCCGCGTGGCTATGGTCTGCTGACCTTCAACTGGGCGTACAACATCATGGGCGTCATCAACGCCCGTGCCGACCATCTCGATGATCTCGATCAGGTCCAGCGTGACGCGCTCGATCCGTATGCCACCATTCGCAGCGCCTATCAGCAACAGCGCAAGGCGCTCGCGCAAGCGATCAAGGACGACCATCGCGCCACCGTGCCCGACTGGTACAATTGATCGATTTCCAGAAGAACAAGAGGGCGAACATCATGACCATCCGCGCAAGCCGCCGCAGTTTCGTGCTCGGAACCGCAGCCGCCGCAGCCCTGCTGCCCGTCGCTGCCTTTCCAGCTCTTGCCGCACAGCCTGCCGCCGAGTTCGTCCGTTCGCTGGGCAACCGGCTCGTGGCCATCGTCAACAGCAACCTCTCGCCGGACGAGAAAAAAGCCCACGTCCTGCCCATCCTGCAGAGCGACGTGGATGTGGACGCCATTGGCCGCTACTGCCTCGGCCGCTACTGGCGTATGGCAACTCCTGAGCAGCAGACGGAATATCTCTCGCTTTTCCATCAGGTTCTGGTCAATGCCATCACCGACAAGCTGGGAGATTATCGCGGCGTGAGCTTCACCATCGGCACGACCACGCCACAGGGTGAGGATCAGGCCGTCGCCGCCGTGCTGCACCGCCCGCAGCAGCCCGACGCCGCCATGCAGTGGATCGTCAGCACGCAGAGCGGCTCCCCCAAGATCGTGGACGTGATCGGGGAAGGCGCCAGCCTGCGTCTGACCCAGCGTCAGGATTACTCCGCCTATATCCAGCGTAATGGCGGCCAGGTTGCGACACTTCTGGCCGCGCTGAAGCGCCAGCTTGCGCATCATCAGACACCTTCCGCCAACTGATCGTCCTCTCCATCGAAAAACGATGGCTATGACTGGGCCGGATACGCTCCCGTATCCGGCTTTTCATGTGCGAACGAGAGGAAAAAGACGGAATTGCGCCATCACCCCTGCGTCATCCGCATGTTGTGAGCACAGGAACGGGTGGTCGTGAGAGCATGAGAGCGCTAAGGTCCGTGTAATTGGTACCGGACCCGAGAGTACGCCGTGCATCCGTTCCTTCTGTCACTCGTCACCTATCTCCCCCTTCTGGGTGGACTGGCCATTCTCCTGTTCAAGGGAGCGCCGGACACGGCGGATCGCACCAGCCGCTGGATTGCCCTGTGGACAAGCCTGCTGACGCTGGCGTTGTCCGTGGTCATCTGGGCGGGTTTCGATCCCCAGATGCCGGGCATCCAGTACGAGCAGCAACTGGCGTGGATGCCGTCTTTTGGTATCTCGTATCACACCGGTCTGGACGGAATCAGCCTCGTCTTCGTGCTGCTGACGGCCTTCCTCACACCCCTTTCCATCGGCGCCGCGTGGAAAAGCGTGACCGGTCGCGCGGGCGATTTCATGGCCGCCGTTCTGTTTCTGGAAACCGCGCTCATGGGCCTGTTCTCGGCCTGCGATCTGCTGGTGTTCTACCTGTTCTATGAGGCGACCCTGATCCCCGCGAGCCTGATGATCGGCGTCTGGGGCGGTCCGAAACGGGTCTGGGCCTCGCTCCAGTTCTTCCTGTTCACATTTGGTGGCTCGCTGGCCATGCTGGTGGCGATGGCGGCCATGTGGTCCATGGCGGGCACCACCGACATTCCCACGCTGATGCAGTCCCACTTCTCCTATGCTGTGGAATGCTGGCTGCTGGTGGCCTTCATCCTCGCCTTTGGCGTCAAGCTGCCGCTGTTCCCGCTGCATGCGTGGCTGCCGGACGCCTACACCGAAGCACCGACCGCCACCTCCGCGCTGCTTTCCGGCGTCCTGTCGAAGACCGGCGCCTACGGCCTGCTGCGTTTTGGCGTGCTGATGTTTCCGGATGCGGTGCATGCCTTCGCGCCCTTCATCCTGCCGCTGGGCGTGATCGCCATCATCTATGCCGCCTTCATCGCTTTCGCGCAGACGGATATGAAGCGGCTGGTGGCCTACTCCTCCTTTTCCCACATGGGCATGATTGCCGTGGGTCTGTTCACGCTGGATGCGGAAGGCGTGGACGGGGCGATCTATCAGATGCTCTCGCATGGCGTGGTCATCTCGGCGCTGTTCTTCTGCGTTGCCGCCATTGCGTGGCGTACCCAGACACGCGACATCGCCTCCATGGGCGGCGTGGCGTTCAAAATGCCGACCCTCGCCACGCTGGCCATGCTGTTCACCATGGCCAATATCGGTCTTCCCGGCACCGGTTCCTTCGTGGGCGAACTGCTTGTGCTGATGGGAGCCATCCATGTCTCGTTCTGGTTGGCGCTTCTGGCTGGCACGACGATGATCATGGGCGCGGTCTATATGCTCGCTCTCTATCGCCACGTTATCTTCGGCGCCGTAAAGAACACGGTGAGCCTGCTGCGTGACCTCTCCGGCCCCGAGATCGCGGTGCTCGCGCCACTGGCCATCGTCACGCTGTGGATGGGCATTCACCCCGACACGTTCATCCGCCTGTTCGATCCGGTGGTGGTCCATGCTCTCGGCCCCACCAATCCGGCGACAGCTTTGCACACGGGAGCCGCGCATCACCTTCTGGCTCTGCGGTAAATCATATCTCTGGAGAGAAAGATTCCCTCGGTTGAGGATGCCTTTCTCTCCGTTTTTGTTATAGATCCAAGCCCTGCGCGGTCCTCTGTAGGACTTCTGACTGCTCTCTTCCGCAGACTTTCACCAAAGTGCGGAACGCCCTCGTCAGCCTTTCACTTTCCGAGCCAGCGTCGCGAGCGCCCCAAGCTGACGCGTCAGAAAGTCGCGGGTGGCCGCATCCGTAAGTTCCAGCGGGTCCGTTCCCACCTTATCGGCCACCTGACTGATCATCACTTCCGGCCTGTTGAGAACGAAGGCATCAAGAAACACCAGAGACTGCCGCAGATGATACTGCGCTCGCGCGCCACCGATCATGCCGGGCGAGGCTGTCTGGATGGCCACAGGTTTCCCCGCCAAAGGCTGCGGTGAAATGCGCGACAGCCAGTCGATCGCATTCTTGAGGCCGCCGGGAATGGAATAATTGTATTCCGGCGTGACGATGATAACGCCATCGGCCGCCCATATCTGATCGGCCATGGCCAACACAGGCGCGGGAAAACCCGCATCCTGTATATCCTGATCGTAGAGCGGAAACTCGCCCACGGAACCCAGCGGTGTGACCGTGACACCGTCCGGCGCCAGCGAGGAAAGCGCGCGAGCGACGGCGGCATTGAAGGACGCTTTACGCAGGCTGCCCAAAAGCGTGACGAAATGAAGCGGTTTTTCGGCATTCATGCGATGCTCTTTCCCGTCCGTGACGAACTCTTCGCAATCAGAATTTTCCGCACGCCTGAAGCATTCACCAGAGAGACAGGCGGACGCAAGAGAGTCGGCCTGCCGTTCCAGCATGAAGACTGTCGGCAAGCGTTACCGAACGCGCAAAATCTTCCTTCCGATCACCCCGCGAAGAGGGACTCGTAACGTTCAGGGCGAAAGCCTATCTCCAGTCCCTTTGCCGTCTCCAGAACGGGGCGACGGATCATGGCGGGCTGTTTTTCCATCAACGCCATAGCCTTCTGATCGTTCAGATCGGCCTTCGCATCGTCGAGCAGTTTGCGGAACGTCGTGCCCGCCCGATTGAGCAGCGCCTCCCACCCCACGTTCTTTATCCACGCCTTCAGTCGGTCCGGATCGAGTCCGTCCTTGCGGTAATCATGAAAGACATAGGCGACATCATGCGCGTCCAGCCACGCACGCGCTTTCTTCATCGTGTCGCAGTTACGGATGCCATAAAGCGTGACACTCAATTGACCATCCCCTTCTTCCTCGTGGAACCAGACATGAAAAACCCCGAAGACCACCCCTGAAAGGGGCAATCTCCGGGGCATTTCTGGCGAGAGCGACCAAAGCCGCCCTTACCATCCGACCTTACAGACCGGCGGGAATCTTGCCGTTGTTCTCGGCCAGCTTCTGACGGACTTCCTTGATCAGCCACACATTCATCGTGGCCGTATCGTTCTGGTCGCCCGTGTAGTGCAGTTCGGTGGCAAGCTGCTTGCGCGCTTCCAGCGAACTGTCGAGACCGAGCAGCTTAAGCAGATCGACAATGGAGGTCTGCCAGTTCAGCGTCTGACCGGACTTCGCGGCCAGATCGGCCAGCACCGCATCGACATCAACCGGCGTGGTGGGCGCCGCACCGGCAGCCGGCGGAGCCGCACCGGGAGCGCCAGCGGCACCAGCGGCAGCCGGCGTCGTGTTGGTGGCCGGAGCCGCCTTTGCATGGCCGAAGATAGCGGAAACGATGGAACCGAAGATGCTCATGAAAGAGCTCCTTTCTGTTTGCTCAGGCCGCAGAACCACCCGCACGGGGCCGCTCTGCGGGAGACGATCTCAGTAACGGTATTCTTCGTGCTTGAAGGGACCGTTGACCGGCACACCGATATAATCGGCCTGCGTCTGAGAGAGTTTCGACAGATGCGCGCCAACTTTGGCCAAATGAAGGGCCGCGACCTTTTCGTCGAGCTTCTTGGGCAGCGTGTACACCTTCGGCTCATACTGGCCGGGCTTGGCCGTCCACAGTTCGATCTGCGCGAGCGTCTGGTTGGTGAAGGACGCCGACATCACGAAGGACGGATGACCCGTTGCGTTGCCCAGGTTCACCAGACGACCTTCGGACAGTAGGATCAGGCGCTTGCCATCGGGGAAGAGAACTTCATCCACCTGCGGCTTGACGTTGTCCCACTTGAAGTTACGCAGCGCGCCGACCTCGATCTCTGAGTCGAAGTGACCGATGTTGCACACGATGGCGCGGTTCTTCATCTCGCGCATGTGCTCCAGACGAATGACCGCCTCGTTGCCCGTGGCGGTCACAAAGATGTCGCCGCGCGGAGCCGCGTCTTCCATCGTCACCACTTCATAGCCTTCCATCACGGCCTGAAGCGCGCAGATGGGATCGATCTCGGTCACGAGCACACGGCAACCCGCGTTGCGCAACGAAGCCGCCGAACCTTTACCCACATCGCCATAACCGGCGACGACGGCAACCTTGCCCGCCATCATCACGTCCGTGCCGCGACGGATCGCGTCCACGAGGCTCTCGCGACAGCCATACAGGTTGTCGAACTTGGACTTGGTCACGCTGTCGTTGACGTTGATCGCCGGAACCTTGAGCGTGCCTTCCTTCTGCATCTTCCACAGACGATGCACACCCGTGGTCGTCTCTTCGGACAGGCCGCGCACATCGTTGAGAAGCTCGGGGAACTTGTCGTGCATCATGACGGTCAGATCGCCACCGTCATCGAGGATCATGTTCGGCGTCCAGCCGTCCGGTCCCTTGATGGTCTGCTCGATGCACCAGTCGAACTCTTCCTCGTTCAGGCCCTTCCAGGCGAAGACGGGAATCTTCGCAGCAGCAATAGCGGCAGCAGCGTGATCCTGCGTAGAAAAGATGTTGCACGACGACCAGCGGACGGTTGCGCCAAGGGCCACCAGCGTCTCGATCAGCACGGCGGTCTGGATCGTCATGTGCAGACAGCCGGCAATGCGCGCGCCCTTGAGCGGCTGGCTCTTGCCGTATTCCTCACGGAGCGCCATCAGGCCGGGCATCTCGTCCTCGGCCATGGAGATTTCCTTGCGGCCCCACTCAGCGAGAGAGATGTCCTTGACCTTGTAGTCGGTGAAGTCTGCGCTCATGAATTGCCTCGTTCGCGAAAAAAGCTGCATGTCCTATACAGTGAGGCCGGTGTTCATGCCACCCACGCGACGGAAAGCGGACGCGGCAGTTGCATGACGGCATCCGATTGCGGACAGTCGGCTCATGTGGAACGAACCCTATCTCGAAACCTGCTGTCGCTCGGCGCTGCACCGACTGCGTCTTTCGGGCGCGCATGGTCGCCCTCGTGGACTGGTGGATGAACCCTGTCTGGAGCGTCTGGAAAAACGGGGATTCGCCTGCACGGAGGAGAACGGGCGGTTTCACATTACCCCCGAAGGCGAAGCGCGTCACCGCAGCGAAGTGCTGCGGAAAAAAGCATGACGATTTCCAACCGTCGTTACGCGCTTGCCCGCACCATCTGGGACACGATCGACCACATGGCGGCGGAACACGGGCTCACTCCCTCCGGTCTGGCGCGCGCGGCGGGACTGGATCCCACAGCACTCAATCCCTCCCGCCGTCTCTCACATGACGGACATATCCGCCTGCCCCGCATGGAAACCCTGCTGGACCTTCTGGACGCCACCGGACTGTCCCTGACCGATTTCGCCAGCCTCACGCTCGGAATGACGCACCCTTCCGCGCCAACGCCTCATGCGGAAAACCGTTTGCGCCTTCGCATCCTGCCGCTCTCAGCGCTTGATGCTACGGGACTATTCAACCGCGCGGGCCTGCCCGTGGGACCGGATTGGCTGGATGTCTCCTCTCCCTTTGCCGAGATCGGCCCCAATGACTACGGAGTGCGTCTGGACACTGACGCCGCCGAACCCCTCTTCCGATCCGAGAGTCTGCTGCTTGTCAGCCCGGACAGTCCGATCCGGGCGGATGACCGGGTGCTGGTACGGGGAACGGAAATATTTCCCGGCATTGCCGGACTCCGGACAGGCCATGGTCAGGAAGTCCGTAAAATCGGACAAGACGCGGTCTTCATCCAGCCTGCGGAGACGTGGATTCACCGGATCATCGCCGCAACGTGCTGAAACCCTCACGCAGGCTGCATCTGTGCCGATCATGTGTTTGCGCCAACACCATGGACCACGAGAAAAACGAGACTCTTATCTGAAAGAGGCTTGCAGTTTATAGACTGCCGCCCTTGCGCACGCCTCATCCTTGTCGCCACCGGGCGCGCCTGAAACACCAATCCCGCCAATGACGGCGCCGTCTGCGGTTCGCAACGTCACACCACCGGCGATGAAAATGATTTCGGGTTCAGTCGCCAGAACAGCGCCGTCGAGCGGTCCCGTTACTTTTGCGGCTATCAGTTCACTCGTGGAATTCTTGTTGAAGACCATTCCGTAAGAGAAGGCCGTGTAAGCCTTGCGATAAGAAACCGAAAGAGACTGAAGCGGCACGATATCACCCTTGATAACCGCCTGTTGATGCCCTGATGGATCGACAACTGTTGCTGTTACGGAATATCCCTGCCTCTCGCAGACATTCACCGCCTCGACAGCAAGACTCTCCGCAATGCGCCAGTTGAGCTTTTTCACTGTCACAAGATTGCCAACCGACTGAAGGCTCTGTGGAGTCTCCGCATAGGCCGATGCACCTACCATAATGGAAAACAGCGACAGAAACCGACACAAGCTTACCGCCCACCATGTGTTTCTCATCACTATAACACCCTTCAATTCGCGCCTTACTTTGCCCGGCTCCACCACTGTACAGATCGCCATTTCAATAACGAAAATATTTCCTGACAGTTCCAGTCTTTTGTTTTCATCAGCACATGGAATTATACGCATTCGTGGATATCGGTCCCATCATAAGGAAACGGTATCAGACCGAGTTCAGATCACGCATTCCGCTTCAACCAAACCGTCGCGAACGAACATGTCGAATGCAACGGCGCACCCATCTCCCGCGTCCAGTCCCACGCAGCCCGCACCAACGCGGAACCAATGCCCCGCCCTCCGAGCGCATCGGGCACAATCGTGTGTGTGATCGTGATGGCGCCATCGGACCCACGT
Source organism: Acetobacter estunensis (assembly GCF_019083805.1). Classification (GTDB taxonomy): domain Bacteria; phylum Pseudomonadota; class Alphaproteobacteria; order Acetobacterales; family Acetobacteraceae; genus Acetobacter; species Acetobacter estunensis_A. The sequence continues at coordinate 152,851 of NZ_JAHRDV010000005.1, read as the reverse complement.
TCATAATCGAGCCGTGCCACCTGCCCGTCTTCCTCAGTTTCGAAACGCTGCGCCGCGCTGTCGTGCCGGATATCCATCGAACCTGTCTCCCGTGAAGATGCCATGTTCAACGCAGCAGGAGCGCTGAAAGATCACCTTGTCCTGCCAACGGGAAACCATCCGACAGCAAGGGTGATCGCCACGCCCAGCGGCACGAACCACGGAAAAGCCAGCGGCGCCCCATCGATCCGCACACCCAGCACAACCCAACTCATAACCGCCAGCGTGACCAGAAAAGCCACCATCGCACGGATTTCCGTCACACGAGGCCGCAACAGCCCCAGCAGGAACGCGCCCAGCAACGCGCCCCATGAATATCCGGCCACCTGAAACCCGAACACCAGCACGGATGTGGACGATGCCGAAAAGGCGCAGGCCACCGCAATGAGCGCGAGCGCCCAGAGCGCGGTCACCGCTCCGACCAGACTCCGGCTGGCCGGACGTGGTTGGCCCACGATGTCGGTAAAGGTCGAGGCGGTCATGGCGTTGAGAGCAGAGGCAAGCGACCCCATCGTGGCGCTGATGATCCCCGCCACGAGAAGCCCGGACAGACCGGGCGGCAGATCGTGAACGATAAACTGCGGAAAAAGCTCATCCGGCGATTTCAGGCCGTTCATCGCCTGTGTAAGCCCGCCTGCCCGTAGGCGCAGAAAGATGCCCACGAGAGACAGAAGCGCAAACAGGCCCGTCACCACCACGGCGCTTCCCACCATCGCGCGTTGCGCGTCGCGCAGGCTGCGGGCGGCAAGCGCACGCTGCACCATAAGCTGATCCGTACCGTGAGAGGCCATGGACAGAATGGCGCCTCCGATGAGGGCGGTCAGCGGCGCATACGGACTGGTGAGGGCCGAAGCATGCCAGTCAAAAGGCGAAAGCATCCCGGAAGAGAGCAGAGCGGCCAGATCCACAGCCGTCAGCTCATGAGCCAGAATCCCGCAGCACACAGCCGCGCCCATGGTATAGAGCAAAAATTGCGCGGCATCCGACCAGACCACGGCGCGCAGACCGCCAATGGCCGTATAGAGAGCCGTCAGTCCGGTCATCCCCAGCAGCACGGCCAAAGGGGGCACACCCATCCCACGCGCCGCCAGAAGAGCGCAGATAGGCAGGGTCGCGGCGAAAAGACGCACCGCCTCTGCCAACAGCCGCGTGAGAAGAAACGTAAGGGCCGCCAACCGCTGCATCCGGCGTCCGAAGCGCGTGCCGAGATATTGGTAGGCGCTGTCCAGATCCCCCCGCATATAGAGCGGCAACAGCACACGGGCGACCATCAGACGGCCCAGAAAATACCCCGCGCCCAGCCCCACGAACACCATTCCCCGAGCACACGCGATGCCCGGCACGCTGATGACTGTCAGCGTGGAGGTTTCCGTGGCCACGATGGACAGGCAGATGGCCCAGGCCGGCAGGCTTTTATGCGCATCCAGCACATCTTCTGCCGAACGCGGCCGGGTGCGCGACCACGGCGCTGCACCGGAAAGATGCAGCGAACCGGCCACAAGGGCGATGAGCCACAGCACGATGACGAGAGGATCGAGCCACACCGTCATGAAAGGGAAAGAAAAGCCGGATCGAAGGAGGGCACGGGCGTCTCGAATGGGAAAAGAAAAGAGAAATGTGCCTCATCGGCCGATGAAGTAAACCTCATGGCCTACGAAAGAGACGATTGCGCCCACCTCGCCAATCCGCTAGCGCGCAAAGGCATGAACCGGCTGCTGCGCTCCGACCCGCCCGATCTTCCCAAACGCCCGAAGCGGCGGGGTTGGAAACTTGGCGTTCTGGGCGCGCTGATCGTGGTGTACGCAGGCGGCATCGCGATCATCTCCCGGCCGGGAACCATCCGCATCCCTCTGGTGCCCGCGCGTATTTCCGTCAGCATCGTGCCTTGGAAGATGGATGTGCCGATCCGTCCCTTGCCGTCCCCCCATATGACCGAGCCGGTCGCGACCGTCATTCCCCCACCACGTCTGGTCATCGATCGCCACTGAGGCCAATACTTCCGAGCTGCACTGGATGCCCATGGCAATGCGGATACCGGACGCAGGGTGCACAGGCTGCGGGACTGTCCTAGTATCGATCGTTCTATTCGACCGCATTCAGGCAAGGCCGCGTTCTCCGCATGCACATTCCTCCCCTTACCATCGTCCATGTCGGGGCGTTCATGACGGGCCTGCGCGAAGGGCCGAAACATTCGGTCCAGATCAAGCTCACCAACGGCCTGATCCGACAGGGACATCTTGTGCTCAACTTCTCGGACCGGGACGTGGCGCGGGCCTCCTCCTTCTTCGGCAGCCGCAAGTTCGGACGCCGCGCGGTCAATCGTGCTCTGCTCGCGTTCTGCCGTCAGCACCGCCCCGACATCCTTCTGCTCGGTCATGCGGACATGATCGAACCCGCCACACTGGCCGAGGTGCAACAGGCCGTGCCCGGTGTGCGCATCGCCCAATGGAACGTGGACCCCCTGTTCGAGCCCGATAATGTCCGGCGCATACGCAGCAAGCTCGACGTTGTGGCCCACACCTTCATTTCCACAGCCGGACAGTCGCTGGAGAAGATGCGAGAGGGCGGCCACGCCATGAGCTTCCTGCCCAATCCGGTGGATCTTTCTGTGGAAACGGGGCGGGCCGATCACGCGCGCGACCTTGCGCATGACCTGTTCTACGCCTGCGGCAACCCGGCACGTCCTTTGCGTGAGATTTGCGGGCGTGAATGGAACATGGACGACTTCATCGCCGATCTCGCACGTCGCGCGCCCACGTTGCGCATGGCGCTGGCGGGCATCGGGGGGAGGCCGCATCTTCACGGCGCACGCTATCAGGATGTGCTGGAATCCTGCGCCATCGGTCTGAACATCTCGCGACGCGCCGATTATTATCTCTACACCTCCGACCGCATCGCCCATCTGGCCGGAAACGGTTGTGTCGTCGCGATCGAGCGCGCCACGGGCTATGCGGACTATTTCGGCGAAAACGCGATGCTGTTCTTCTCCTCTCTCGACGAACTGGTGGATAAGCTGAAACATCTGGTCGCTCACCCGGAGGAACGCATGCGGATGGGTGAAGCTGGGCGTGCACGATATGTAGAGCGCTTCAACGAACGCGCGGTGACGCAGTTCATGGTCGAGGTCATCATGGGCATCCGCGCGCCCGAGGACATGCCGTGGTGAGCGGCCCGCTGGCCTCGCCGCGTGAGATGGGGTGGTTATGGCGGGAACACCCCCGCGGCTTCCTGCACGAGTTCTTACTCATCGTGGTAGGGCTTGGCTTTCTCGTCTCGCCCGAACCGCTGTGGTCCGACATTTTCTATGCGGGCATCCTGCCGCTGTTTCTCTATGAAACCGCAAAGGGCAGAGGAGTGCCGCCACTTCACACATGGCCACCCGTCCTCGGTTTAGGCGTAGCCCTGATCGCATGGTTTTCTGTCGGCATCCTGATACATGCGACCAGCTGGCACGAAGCCGGGAGCGCGTGTTTCTGGCTGTGGAACATGCTCAACACCATCGTTTACGTGCTGGTGCTGACGGATGCGCTGATGACGCGGCCGGACTTCCGCGAACGGCTCATGCAGGTGTTAATCGTCGCCGCCACGCTCAATGCCGTCATCGCGTTCGCGCGTCTGCCATTTCACATGCAGAGGGAATGGGAAGGCAGTGTCCTACGCATGGAGGGCTGGGCGGAGACGAAACACCAGATCCTCGGTGCCACCATCATGGGCGCCGTTCTGCTGATGGCGCTGGCAGAGGCGCTCCGTACCGGCCAGCGTCGCTACTGGCTGGCGGGGCTGACGGTGCTTGCTTTCATCGTGCTGACCGGCAGCCGGGGACCGTTGCTGGCCGTCGGTGTGGCGAGCCTTGTGCTGTTCGGTCTGCTGCGCCCCAAAGTGTTGCTTGTTCCCGTGGCCGCATCGGTCGCCATGGCGGGACTGGCGTGGCTTTCGCCCACAAGCCTGCCCGCGCGCATGATCCGCGAACAATTAGGACGAGGAGATTCCCATCGTCTGCGCATCTGGCACGAAGCATGGGACGCCATCGGGCAGGCGTTTTGGGTGGGGCATGGCCCGAGCTACAAGCTGAGCGTGCCGGGAGAGAGTTTCCCACACAACCTGCTGCTCTCCACATGGCTCTATGCGGGCGTGATCGGCGTGGCCCTTCTGGGAGCCTATCTGGCCTGCGTGCTGGGCGATGTGCTCGCCCCCCGGAACCGGACGAGGCGGCCTCTAGGGCTGGCGCTGGTGGTCCATACGCTTCTCAGCGCGATGACGGATTTCGGGCAGGTCATCAAGGGGCCATCGCCGATGTGGTACATGTTCTGGCTGACGACGCTTGTGGCGGCCTGCCCCGTCGCACGGCTCCAGCCAGACAAAACTTTCCGATCAACGCCATAAGGATGACCTCGGTAAGAACGAACCGTGTCTTTCCGACACATCTGTTTTCCCACACCGAGGGTTGCCGCATCGTTTCGAGACAGTAATCTGCGGCCTTCCAGTAACCGGAGACCGACACTACATGCGCCAACGCGCGACATTACGACGGCAGCAGGGCCGCAAAGGCGCACTGATTGCCGCCGCGTTACTGGCGCTCTCCGCCTGCTCTCCTGTCTCCATCGAGAAACTCGGCCTTGTGGATGCTTACAGGCAGCGCAATATCAGCGCCCTGTGGAGCGAGACGCCCAGCAACTCGACGCGGATCGTGCTGCAACGCCAGAACCTTGAGACAACGTGGCGGCACGACCCCGATCGCGCCATCACTTCGCTGCGCACGATGACGCAGGCCGGGTTCTTTGCCCAGAACCTGTCCGATCAGTTGTTCGCTCTGGCGGAACTGTCGTGGCTGCGTGCGCGCCAGACGCACGACCGAACAATTTTCATGGCCGCGGCTCTCTACGCCTATGCCTATCTCGCCCCCGATGCGCCGGTGGATGACCGCCCCAGCCCCTATGACGCGCATTTCCGTCAGGCCTGCGATCTCTACATGTTTGCCCTTACGGAGGCGTTCGGCTCTCCCGTCAATGTCGGCCCCCAGCGCTGGCAGCTTCCCTTCGGCACGCTCGACCTTTCCGCCAATCCGACCGACCGGCAATGGCACGGACACGAACTGACGGATTTCCGCCCCACGGCACGGCTGAAGATCCACGGCCTGAACAACACCTACATCACGCCGGGTCTGGGGGAACCTCTTGCCGCGATCCCCAGGATGACCACGGGAGAGAGTGCGGCCTTCCAGATTACGGACCGCGAGCGTGTGCCGGTAAGCCTGTTTCTGGATCTTCCCTCCGCCCGTGAACAGATCCTCTCCGACACCCTGACCGGCCACCTGTTCCTGTCCGCCGAAGATGAGCAACAGGCGCATCCTGCGGGTGATGTTCATGTTCCGCTTCAGTACGACACGACCACGGCGCGCGCCATCAGCCTGAGTGAATCGGTGGACTGGTCTGCCGAATACAAGGGTTTTCTCGACGGGCAGTTCCTCGATCAGCACCATCGCCTGCGTCTTGCCGCCATCGAGCCGCATCGGATGGGACGTATGCCGGTCGTTCTGGTGCATGGCACGGCGTCCAGCCCCGGACGATGGGCGGACATGGTGAACGATCTTCTGTCCGACCCGGAAATCCGCCGTCATTACGAATTCTGGCTGTTCTCGTACGGCACGGGAAATCCGATCCCCTATTCCGCTCTGCAACTCAGGGAATCGATCAATGAGGCGGTGCAAAGCCTTGGCGGTCCGCAGGCCGATCCAGCGCTCGCCCATGTCACCCTCATCGGCCACAGTCAGGGTGGTCTTCTTTCCAAAATGCTTGTAATCGACGCAAAAGATCTTCTGTGGGATGGACTGCTCTCCACGCCGTTCGACAAGCTACGCCTCACGCCGGACGCACGCGATCTTCTGCACGAAGCCCTCTTCCCCGCGCCCATGCCGGTGGTGGACAATGTGGTCTTCATCTCCACCCCCCAGCACGGCAGCTACCTCGCTACACTGTCCGTCTCACGCGTTCTGGGACGGATGATGACATTTCCTTTGTCCGTCACGCATGTCATGCAGGAGCTTGTTTCCGACAATCAGGGACTGCGACTGGACATGAGCGCGTGGCGGGTGGGCAGCGTCTATGGCATGTCGCCCGAAAGCCGCTTTATCCGTGCGCTGGCCGCCATTCCCGTCTCGGAAAAAGTGGAGGCCCACTCCATCATTCCCGTTCTCGGGGACAGGCCCGGACCGGATGCCACCGACGGGGTGGTGGAATATGAAAGCGCCCATGTGCCGTATGTAAACTCGGAACTGGTGGTCAAGCACTCGGCCCATTCCACCCAGTCCAACCCGGTGACGATTGCCGAAGTGCGGCGTATTCTCTTCAATCGTATCCATCGTCTGACCGGCGATACGCCCCCGCCCGGCGACATGGAGCAACGCAATATCGCACGGATCGGCGGGCTGTATGTCCCCACGGAAAGACCTTCGGAATGAAACGGTTTTTCCGTATTCTTTGCGTCATCGCTGCCGTTCTCATGGTCGCCTTCTCGGCGGCGGCGTTCCATTACTCGACCATCCTGCCCATCTGGCTCTGCACAACGCTCTCGATTGCTTATCCCCTGTTACTGGCGGCCGCTTTTCTCCAGAAACGGCAGACCGTGCGGCGTGGCGCATCTTCCGTTCTTCTGCTGGGTTTCTGGGGATGGTATCTGACCGATCCCCCCCGCAATGACCGTGACTGGTCCGGGGAATATTCTCTTCCGGCCGATGCGGTTCTTAAGGGTCATATCGCGCATATTCAGCATATCCGGAATTTCGCATGGCATACGGAAAGCACCTGCACGCCCGCATGGTATGACGCGGATTACGATGTGGACACTCTCTCGGGAGTGGACCTCATCACATCCTACTGGGCGGGTGAAAGCATCGCCCATGTGTTTCTGTCCTTCGCCTTCAACACTGGACAGCATCTGGCCATTTCCATCGAAACCCGGAGGCAGAAGCGCTTTCCTTATTCCGCCATTGCCGGGTTCTTCCACCATTACGAACTGTTCTACGTCACGGCGGATGAGCGCGATCTGATTGGTGTGCGCACGGATTTCCGAAAAGAGCGTGTCTATCTCTACCACCTCGATCTCTCACCGGCGACGGAAAAGCGCCTGTTCCTGAGCTATCTGGCCGAGATCCATTCTCTCACTCACACGCCTCAGTGGTACAACACTCTGACGGACAACTGTACGACCGGAATTCTCACGCGCGCGCAGGCGCAATGGCGCTACCGCCTGGACTGGCGCGTTCTGCTCAGCGGATATACGGCGTCTCTGGCCTATGACATGGATTTTCTTGACCGCCACTACGATTTTCCGACTCTCAAGCGCATGAGTCGTATCCATCGCCCTGCAGGCGCCGTTCCGGATGCGGGCTATTCGCAGGAGATCCGCAAAGGGCTTCCCGACGAATAGCCCATCACCTTATTTCGGCAGACAGCCCAGCATGATCTGCACACGAGGATCGGTCGTATCCGCCGTGATGTAATTGGCGTTTTTCGCAAGCCACGCATCGTCACACCAGACGGTGGTGGCGATCATGCGCGAATCCGCCGCCAATGCCGTGAGCATGTTGGAGAATGCCGTGCGCGAGATGTCATCGTTCGGACATCCCGTCTCGCTCAGGACGATCCCAGAATAACACGACGGCAACTGGGAGGCGAACAGCCCGGCGAAACGCTCGACACCGATGGTCGCACTGGCGGCCGATGCGCCCGAGCCTGTATTGTACTGATCGAGATAACAGTGAACATCCAGCACACAAGGGCCTACGTCATCCACCACGGCGGAAGGCGGATTGGTCGCACTGAACTGCGAGACCGCCTGCCAATTGGTCCATGGCACAAGGATCGTGCCCTTGTAACCTGCGCCGCGCATGGCCGCGATGGCCTTGTTCCACAGCGGCTGATACGTCGCGTTGTCGTGCTGGGACGGCTCGTTCATCAGGCCGATGCCCACGCATGACGGGCTGGCATCGCCCATCCACGCCGCGACCTTTGTCGCCAGACGCGTCATGTAATCGAGATACTGCGCCTCTCCCGCTGTCGTGGTGATGTCCACAGTCGCACCACTGGTCTGGATGCTGCCGAAGCCATGCGGATCGAAGAACACAAAGCCTTTCGCATCCAGATAAGGCTGCGCCAACGCCGTGGAATAACCGAAATAGGTCGGGTCAAAGTCGGTTCCCATGCCGCCGGGCTGCATGCGGTAGAGATTGTGCGGGATACGCGCGGCTGTGCAGCCAAGCGCAATCCAACCTTCAGCACGCGATGCGTTGGGAACATTGTAATTGTAATAAGCGCGTGTCGAAAACGTGCTGCCGTCTTCAAGACCGCCAAGATTTACACCGATGAGAATCGTCGTTCTCCTGAAATGATAATGCAATGAGAAAATGACGCCTGCGGTGTTCAGGCGCGCGGCAATCCTAAATGTCCTTATCGGCCAGGAGTGGAAGACAACGATGGCCAGATCAGCATCTTCTGAAACCACTTTCCTTCCACCAAAAAGTATAGCACTGTGCATATTTATTGATCGCCCTATTGCACCCGAAGAAAGAGCCCGCCCGTGTCCGACACACCCGTCGTCCGCCGCTCCCTGCCCGAAGTCTTCGCCAGCATCCGTGTGCCCGGCCCGGACGCGCCATGGCTGAAGCGGTTCGCGGCCTTCGTGGGACCGGGCTACCTCGTCTCGGTGGGATATATGGATCCCGGCAACTGGGCGACCGATCTGCAGGGCGGAGCGCAGTTCGGCTACACGCTGCTGAGCGTCATCCTCCTGTCCAACCTGATGGCAATCCTGCTGCAGGCCCTGTCCGCCCGGCTGGGCATCGTCACGGGTCTCGATCTGGCGCAGGCCTGTCGGGCACGGTGTCCGAAAGCTCTCAACATGGTGCTGTGGATCACCTGCGAACTGGCTATCATCGCCTGTGACCTCGCAGAGGTGATCGGCACGGCGGTGGCGCTTCAGCTTCTCTTCGGCCTTCCTCTCGTGGCCGGCGCTCTCCTCTCGGCGCTGGACGCTTTTGTAGTGCTGCTTCTGATGGGGCGCGGGTTTCGTTATCTCGAAGCCTTCATCATCGGGCTTCTGGTCGTGATCGCGGTGTGCTTTGGCGCCCAGATCATAATGGCCGATCCTTCGGTCGCGGCGATCATGAAGGGATTTGTGCCGAAGCCCGCCATCGTGACCAATCCGACCATGCTCTACATCGCCATCGGGATCATTGGCGCCACCGTCATGCCTCATAATCTCTATCTGCATTCCTCCATCGTGCAGACGCGGGCGTTCGAGCGCACGTCCAACGGTTTGCGTGAGGCCATCCGGTTCAGCACGCTCGACAGCACCATCGCACTCACATTCGCGCTGTTCATCAACGCCGCCATCCTGATCGTGGCGGCCGCGGCCTTTCACACCACCGGCCATGCGGACGTGGCCGATATCGACGTCGCCTATCACCTGCTGTCGCCTGTGCTCGGGGCGAGCATCGCCTCCACCCTGTTCGCCGTGGCACTACTCGCAGCCGGCATGAACTCCACCATCACGGGCACACTGGCGGGTCAGATCGTGATGGAGGGCTTCCTCGATCTGCGTCTGCCGGACTGGATGCGGCGGCTGCTTACACGCAGTCTCGCCATCGTGCCGGTTGTGTTCGTCACACTGGTGTTAGGGGCAGACCATGTGAACGATCTTCTGGTGTTCAGTCAGGTCGTCCTGTCCATGCAGCTTCCCTTTGCCGTCATCCCGCTGATCTGGTTCACCACACGGCGTGACATGATGGGCAACTTCGCGATTTCACGTCCTCTCGCAGCGCTCGCCTGGATCGTGGCCACCGTCATTCTGGCGCTCAATTTCAAACTGCTCCACGACGCCATAATGGGGGGCTGAAAGACTGCTCTGCCTCCTGCGAAAGGCAGTCCACCGCGCTTTTCATCCCCGTGCCGTTTGACTTGGACACATGCCCGCGTTCATCATGGTAATGGACCGGACGCCCGCTTCCCTTCAGGAGCGGGCTATGTCTGTTTCAGCCCATTCATTCCAGCAGGAAGCACCGCTTTCCATGATCTCCGCCCTGATGCCGACCTACAACCGCGCCGACCTCGCTTTCGAGCGGGGCGAAGGCGCCTGGCTGTACACGACGGACGGACGACGATTTCTTGACTTCGCCTCAGGTATCGCCACCTGCTCGCTCGGTCACGCCAACCCGCATCTGGTAAAGGCCATCACCGAGCAGGCGGCGAAGGTCATTCACGTCTCCAACCTGTTTCGCGTGCCACAGGCCGAACGCCTTGCTGCGCGGCTGGTGGAAGCGACGTTCGCCGACAGCGTGTTTTTCTGCAATTCCGGCGCGGAAGCGAACGAAGGCATGGTGAAAGCCATGCGCCGCGCGCAGGCCAAGAGCGGCCACCCCGAGCGCACGCGCATTCTGTGCTTTGAGGGCGCGTTCCACGGCCGCACGCTGGGCATGCTTTCGGCCACCGGCAACCCGACCTATCTCGATGGTTTTGGCGAACGTGCGCCGGGCTTCGATCACGTGCCGCTCAACAATATGAACGCCGTGCGCGACGCCATCACACCCGAGACGGCGGGCGTGATGCTTGAACCCATTCAGGGCGAGAGCGGCATCAAGGCCGCGGACGTGCGCTTCCTCAAGGAACTGCGCACCATGTGCGACGAGTTCGGCTTGTTCCTCGGCTTTGACGAGGTGCAGACGGGTGTGGGCCGCACGGGCAAACTGTTCGCGCATGAATGGGCCGGTGTGGAACCCGATGTCATGTCCGCCGCCAAGGGGCTGGGTGGCGGTTTCCCCATCGGGGCCATCCTCGCCCGCGAAGCCGTGGCGAAACATCTGACACCCGGCACGCACGGCACCACCTTCGGCGGCAATCCGCTGGCCTGCGCTGCGGGCAATGCCGTACTCGACGTGCTGCTGGCACCGGGCTTTATGGAGCGCGTGCAGGAGCGCGCGGCCCTGCTCGACGAACGACTCGACACCCTGATTACGGAGTTTCCCGACATCTTCACCGAGCGGCGAGGGCTTGGTCTGCTGATCGGTCTGCGTTGCGTGCCCAAGGTGGGCGATGTGCTGAACGCCGTCCGCAACGCTGGCCTGCTGGCCGTGGCGGCGGGCGACAACGTGCTGCGGTTGGTGCCCCCTCTCATCATCTCGAAACAGGACTGTGAGGAAGGCGTATCCCGCCTCCGGCAGGCCGCTACTCATCTGCGCGCCGCATCTGGCGCCAAAACGCCGGAGATCACCTCGTGACCGCCTCAGCCGCTTCCACACTCACCGCTCCGGCACCCGTCGGGCAGAGCGCGATCCGCCATTTCCTCGACCTGCGCGATCTGGACCGGGCGACACTGCGGCAGATTCTCGACGTCGCTTCGGGCATCAAGAAGATGCAGCACGGACGCCGTCGGCCGATTCATCCGGCCCGTCCGCTGGAAGGCCGCGCACTGGGTATCCTGCTCTCCAAGCCTTCCACCCGCACGCGCGTCTCGTTCGAGGTCGGCATGCGCCAGCTCGGTGGCGACGCCGTGGTGCTGTCCTCGGCCGACACCCAGTTGGGTCGGGGCGAGTCCGTCAAGGACACGGCGCGCGTGCTGTCACGCTTCGTGGACGCCATCGTGCTGCGCACGGGCCGGACATCCGCACTGCACGAACTGGCGCGTTGGGCCAGCGTGCCGGTCATCAACGGTCTCACGCCTGCGTCCCATCCGGTCCAGATCATGGCCGACATCATGACGTTCGAAGAGCATCGCGGCCCGATCGCAGGACGCACGCTGGCATGGGTGGGCGACGGCAACAATGTCACTTCGTCCCTGATCGAGGCCGCTGCCCTTTTCGATTTCCGCCTGAACATCGCCACCCCCACGCAGCTTGCGCCCAATGCCGAGGTCGTGGCGTGGGCACGCGGGCAGGGCGCGGAACTGATGCTCACGCACGATCCGAAAGAGGCCGTGACCAACGCTGACTGCGTGCTGACCGATACATGGGTGAGCATGTCCGACGAGGCCGCCGCCGAACGTATCGCGCTGCTGGAACCTTACCGGGTAGACGCAGCCCTGATGAAACTCGCCGCGCGTGATGCCCTGTTCATGCACTGTCTCCCTGCCCATATCGGAGAGGAAGTGACGGAAGAGGTGTTCGAAGGCCCCCATTCCGTGGTGTTCGATGAGGCCGAAAACCGTCTGCACGCGCAGAAAGGTCTCCTCGTCTGGGCATTGGGCGGCAAGGATTGGACACGGTTCGGAAAGGAAGAGGCATGAGCGACATCCCGCAGGACGGCCCCGAAGGCGGCCCGATCCATATGACCTCCACGGAGGACGTGCCCGCCGCCCCCGGCTGGCTGGAACCCGAGGCCGACAAGGTGTTTGCAAAGCTGGGCCTGCCTGCCGACAAAACGCAGCGGTTCCGCGATTCCTATATCGACTGTCTGGCTGGCGCCCCACGCTCGGAAGATCTGGACAGCGCGCATGACAGCTGCCGGATGGGCTTGCTGTCAGCCATGAAGGCGGCCTTCACGCTCGATGCCACGCAGTGGCGTGCCTTCGAGAAGGATCTTGAAGCGCTGGAAGCGCGCCTGACGGCCGACCTCTAAAACGCTTCGTTTTCCCTATCCATATGCCCCCGTCAGGAGACCGAGCCATGGACGCACCAGCTTTTCTCGACCGCGACCGCCCAGCCGTTCCTGACGTGGTGGTGCCCGGCGGTGTGACGCCGTTTTATCTGGGAGGACGGCCCGTCCGCGGGCGACTGGTCCGCTTGGGGCGGCTGGCCGATGTGCTGCTGACCCGTCATGAGAACGCCACCGTCGTGTCCGCTCTTGGCGGCAAGGCGCTCGCGCTGGTGGCGGCATTGGCGAGCGCCCTGAAGTTTCAGGGCTCCTTCTCGCTCCAGATCAAGGGGGATGGGCCGGTTGGCATGCTGCTGGCCGACTGCACGGACACGGGGGGACTGCGCTTTTACGCCCGCACGGATGAGAAGGCGCTTGAAGCCTTGCTTGCCACCAACCCAGCCCCGACCGACCGTCTGCTGACCGGAGCGGGCTATCTTGCGCTGACGGTGGATCAGGGACCGGACACGGATCGGCACCAGGGCATCGTGGAAATCACGGGCGACACGCTCGCCGACATGGCCATGCACTACTTCGACACCAGCGAGCAGCACGCCTGCAAAATCATGCTGGCCGCCCGCAAGGGGCCGGAAGGCTGGCGGGCCGGAGCGCTGATTCTGGAGCGCATCGCTCATGGTGGCGGCGTGGAAGACGGCATTCAGGATGCCGAGACCCGCGACGCGCTCGATGAGCACGAGGAAGACTCCTGGCAGACAGCCTGCATGCTGGCCGCGACGCTCACCGAGGACGAACTGCTCGATGACACGCTGCCGCCTGCCACCCTGCTGCACCGTCTGTTCCATGAGGAATCCCTCCAGTTGGGGCAACCGCGTGCACTGGCTTATGGCTGTCGCTGCTCACGCGCGAAACTTTCGGATATCCTCGCGCGCTTTCCTCAGGACGATCTCGATCACATGGCCGAAGATGGGCAGATCACCATGAAATGCGAGTTCTGCAACCACGACTTCCATTTCGGCCGTGACGAGGTGGGAACCCGCCCGACATGACACTAAGCGCCTCTTTCCAGCCGGTGCCCTGACAGCGGACACGACCATGACCAACACCTCTCCTTCCCGGGATATTGCCCCGGCCGCACCGGATGAGAACTGCATTGCCGTGCGTATTGACGGCACGATGCGGCCGATCCGTATGCGCGGACAGCCGATCTATGAGTTTTACCCGGGGTGGCAGCCTTTCGCGCTGCATGTCAGCCTGCTGTCCACCCCGATCCTGCGGATGCGCAACGAGAGCGGGCAGGAGGCCTACTGGATACTGGACGGGAGTCTCGATTATCTCGCCAGTTGTCTGGATGATCTGCCAGATTCAGAGCGTGAAGGAATGGTGACGGCCATTGCGCCGTTTTTTCTTTCCCTGACACAGCAGACCCTGTCCGCCATCCGCCCGGTGGAACCCCAGAAAATGGACAGCGTGCGCAATCTGGGCCGTCAGTTGTGCGAGGAGCTTCTGCGGGAATGGCTTGAACGCTCGCCGCCGCCGGGCTGCCTTACGCCACCGATGCTGCCGCAAAACGGGATCACCTTCAGCGCCGATCGGCCACCGTTGCCCGCCGCGACGCTGGTGCAGCTTCTGGAAACCGCGAAGGGGCTGGCGAACCGGGCTATGCCCGTCATTCTCTCGCCCCATGGCAGCCTGGTGCTGCGGGGCTACCGCGTGCTCGACGATCCCGATCTCGTGCTCATGCGCTTTGCCGATCCCAATGCGGGCGATGTGTTCTATGCCGGACTGGTTCGCCCTGCCCCGGAACTCGACGACAGTCATGGCATTGCGGTGCTTTACTGCCCGCAGATGGATCTGATCCTCAGCGAGCGCCCGGCGGAACAGGCCGCGACCATTCCCTTCCGTCTGCTGGCCCGTTTCATCAGCGATCCGGATGCGATCGGGAAAGCCCCCGCAGATCCGGTCATGAAGTTCGGTCTGTCCGATGTCGCCGGGAAAGGGTTCACGCTGGGTGCGGCGTCATCCCTACCCACGTCCCTGCCGGAGTTTCCCGGACGGACTTCTACCGCGACGGGCGCGGACAGTTCCGAAGACATCCCTCCCGCAGAACTATCGGACGAGTTTTCCACCCATCACGGGCTGCCCCCTGCCGATGCTCCATGACCTGTGAGGACCGCGTGTTCCGTGCGTCATGACGAAGGCACGGAAATGTGGCATCACCGACAGGCAAGACAAAGCCCCTTCGAGGGGCGTGAGACACGGAGTGATGGGATGAAACGTGATCGCAACCGGGTCGTCGGCATGCTGATGCGCCTGCCGCGTCTGTCCTTTCTGGTGCTCTCTCTGGCCGCGGTCTCAGCACTTCCCGGCTGTTCGTCCGACACCACCGCCGTGACCTCGTTCCCGCCTTACCAGTACGACTATCTCTCCCAGCTTCAGTTGAACGTCGCCACCATGCGGGTTGTGAACGACGCAACGCCGGGTGCCGTGCCCGGCGATGAAGCCACTGATGCGCCCATTCCCCCCGCGCAGGCTCTGACGCAGATGGCGCAGGATCGGCTCATCGCCGCCGGACAGAGCGGTTCGGCCGTGTTCACCATCGACCGCGCCTCCATCCTGCATGACGCAGGCGGCACGTTGTCGGGACAGATGGACACGCATCTCGACATCACCTCCGCCACCGGACAGAAAGTCGGCGTCGTGGAAGCGCATGTAAAACGCGACATGAAGCCCGATCTCTCGAAGGGCGATGCGGACAGCCGCGCCAACCTGTATGAGCTGACGCGCCAGATGATGCAGGACATGAACGTGGAGCTGGAATACCAGATCCGCAACAATCTCAAGGACTGGCTGGTGGACGCGGGCGGACGCCCCACGCAGGACGCCATCCAGAGCCAGTCCCTTGATGGCACGACGCCAGCCAAACCGCAGGCCGCGGTCCCTCCTGCTGACACAGCCGCCGTCCCCGCAGCAGATGCAGCCCCGACAAGCCCGTCTTCCGCTGACACGGGAACCAAGACAACAGCACCAGCGTCCACCGCCGCAGCGCCTTCGACGACGTCCAGCACGCCCGCCACAAACGACGATGAACCGGACGCCATCTTCCCTGGTGGCGCGCCGTCTTCCGACACCAGCAGCGACACAAACGCGACATCCACACAAAAACGCTCACCCGCAACGGGCTATCTCAAGCTGCCCGGCACTTCCAACTGATCCGGAAATACTCGCTTTTCAGCGGGAACCACCGGGAGAGCGGCCAGTCACCTGTGCGAAACACGCTCCCCCGCCGACTGTCGTTCGTGGCGAGGGCTGTGGCTGAACGACAGGAGGGCTGGGGGTACGCGAAAGCGGCGGTCCCTCTGGTACGGGCATGTCCAACGCCCCCATGAGCAATCGCGCCTGCTTCAGCTCGTCCTCACTGGCAAAACTGTAATACATCGAACGGGAATCCCGCCGTGCCGTCAGAACGCCTGCGCGGCGCAACGTGCCGATCTGCTGGCTCAGGGTGGGCTGGGTCACGCCGGTCCGCGTTTCGATGTCACTGACGGCCAGTTCCCCCTCCAAGAGAGTGGAGAGAATGAGCAGACGCTGCGGCTGGGCGAAAAGCCGTAGTCGCTCACTCAGAGTCTTTGCTTCGTCCGCTGTCAGTGCGCTCATGAACGCGGCATCTTTGCGTATTGCAGGAACCACGCCGGACCGGCCTTGCTCACGGCGTCCTGCGTCAGATCACTCGCCACCACCACATCCGCCCCGGGCGTCCAGCCCTCGGGGGTCATCACACCTTCGCGGTCCACCACCTGCAAGGCCGTAACCAACCTCAGAAGTTCGGGCACCGAGCGGCCAACGGACGCCGGATACCAGTTGATGGCGCGAATGAACCCCTGCGGGTCGATCACGAACACACCACGCACCGTAGCGCTGCTATGGGCGTGCGCATCCAGCATCCCATAAGCACGGGCAATGGCCATGGACGGGTCTTCGATAATAGGAAAGGGAATATCCACGCCAAAGCAGGAGCGGATGGCTTCCACCCACGCAAGGTGGGAGGGCAGACTGTCGATGGACAGACCCACGAGCCGACAGTCCAACGCGGCAAACCGGTCAGCCGCTTTAGCGAACGCCATGAACTCACTGGTACAGACGGGTGTGAAATCCGCCGGATGCGAGAACAGCACCACCCATCCCCCGCGCAGGCCACTGAGGGACAACGCGCCCTGTGTGGTGCGTGCGGTAAAATCCGGAGCCGGATCACCGATCTTCAGGGTCATCGGTTCCACCGCAGGTGCGGTCGTGTCGTTCATGATCCGTTTTCCATCGAGATGGCCGTGTCCTCCGGCTGGCAGGGCGCAGACTGGCCCCGGTCAGAGCCTGCCCTTCCGTAACGCTCCCTGTGAGAAATCTCAACGACAGCTCTTTCCGAGCAATGTTTCTCACAACAGCGTTCGTTGACCCGCCCACCTCTCTGCCGGAGGATACGCGCCAGATTCTCCCTTAAAAGATAAGGAACGCCTCATGTTTTCCTGTGTCGGCTATGCCGCTTCCAGCGCGACCGCACCGCTTGCACCCTTCACCTTCGAACGCCGTGACTGCGGCCCGCTCGACGTAAAGATCGACATCACGCATTGCGGCGTCTGTCATTCCGATATTCACACCGTCCGCAGCGAATGGGGTGAGTCCTCCTATCCCTGCGTGCCCGGCCACGAGATCATCGGACGTGTCGCGGCGGTGGGAGATGACGTGACACGTTTTCGCGTCGGTGAACGGGTGGGTGTGGGGTGCATGGTCAACTCCTGCCGGGAGTGCCCCTCCTGTCAAAACGGACTGGAACAATACTGCGACGCGACGCCCACATGGACCTACAACAGTCCGGACCCCGCTTTTCCCACGACTGGCGCCCACACGTTCGGAGGCTATGCCCTTCACATCGTGGTCGATGAGCATTTCGTGCTGCGTGTGCCCGAAAACCTCGATCCGGCTGCCGCCGCCCCGCTGCTCTGCGCAGGGATCACGACGTGTCGGTGTGGTGGGGCTGGGCGGACTGGGGCATATGGCCGTCAAGTTCGCGGTCGCTCTCGGGGCGGAGGTGACATTGTTCACGACATCGCCCGGAAAGATCGAAGACGGAAAGCGACTGGGCGCGCACCGCGTTGTGATCTCGAAGGACGCGGCCGCCATGGCGTCGGAAGCCAATCGTTTCGACTTTATTCTCGATGCTGTCTCGGCCGATCACGACATTAACGCCTATCTCAGCCTGCTGCGTCAGGACGGGCATATGGTGCTGGTGGGTCTGCCGGAGAAGCCGATAGCCGTGGGAGCGTTCAGCCTTGTGGCCAAACGCCGCAGTCTGTCAGGTTCTGCCATCGGAGGGATTCAGGAAACGCAGGAGATGCTGGATTTCTGCGGAAAGCACGGCATCACCAGTGAGATCGAACTGATCCGCATCGATCAGATCAATGACGCCTACACACGCGTGCTGCGCTCGGATGTGAAATACCGCTTTGTCATCGACATGGCCTCGCTCCCTGAAAAACTCTGATCGCGAAAGAAAAACTCCGGCATCAAGGCCGCGCATGTTCCTGCGGCATGGTGTTGGCGTAGCGATCCCAGTGCCGCACCAGTTCGCGCACGACTACACTGCCCACACGGTACGTCGCCTCCACAGACGGTAGGAAACCGGCAAAACCGTTCTCCGTCTGTTCGTCGCGCAGAAGCTGTGCCGCCGCCCCACCCGGCGGCGGCATGTCGTAATTGCTGCCAGCGCGCAGCACCAGTGCGCGCCGAATGTCCACGCGGCCCGCTTTTGCCTGCGCTGAGAGCGCCTGCATGAACGCGACATCCTCTTCCGCCGTGGTCGCGAAAACACCTTGCCCCTGCGTCCAGTATCGCACCCAGCGCTCCGCCCAGGCGTTCATGCGCGCCCCCACCCAGAACGTCTCGGAGGACAGTGTATCACCACGCATCACGGCGGGTGGTTTCTGCGCTTTTTCAAACCCTGTGTAGCGCGCGCGATTTGCACGAAGTTTATCCGTATCGGGAAGTGAAATGTCGCGTGTCAGATTCCACGCCCAGCCCACCAGTCCCGGATCGAGCGTGTAGGCCATGTCGCCCCACTGCGAATGAAGCGGTGGGACCGGCGTGGGTTCAGGGACCGCTCCCTGAACGGGAGTGAAACCGTCCGGCCATGACGCGGGCATCTCACGCGCATCCACCATATGCGCCAGCCCGCCATTGACCACATGCGGTGCCCAGACCGCCGAACCGATGGAACCGAAATTCGGATCGATCCCGCCGATTCCGGCAAGAATGAAATAGGCACGACGCAGATCGAAGCGTGTATCCAGCGCCAGTCCCGTCATGGCGGACGCCATGTGCGACGGCCCCTCGCCCGTCACGATGCCAAGTACCTGCATGGTGGCATTGTAACGCAGCGTGCCATGATCGCTGCCCGGCGCCGGCAGAACGGTGGGCAGAGGCAGTCTCTCCACCCAATGCTGGAACTCGCCCGGCGTGTCGTCCGTATCCGCGCCCAGCTCGAATGTCGTGACCACAACCACGCGCACCGGAAGCGGTGCCTCTGCACCACGAGCGAGGGAAACCAGATGCACGAGGGGAAGCGCTGCGCCGAGCAGGGCAGCACGGGCCAATGTCCTGTTCATTGCGGCACCACCTCCCCCTTCATCACCGCCTCCTCGAAACGGGTAAGGTCCGCCTCCAGCTTCCATTGCAGACGCGCTTTCTCACTGCGGCTCAGGAGATCGTGGCAGGCCCCATCAGTGGGCGCGTCACCCGGTACACGGTCGATACAAGCATCCGCGATGGTGAAGGGGGACACAGACGCCCACAGGCTGTCACCGGGCACAAAGGCATGTTCAAGACCCATACGGGAAAGATCGCGAAGATCGGTGTACGACAGGCCATAGCGCGTGGTAGCGCGGATGTATTCGTCCGTGAGCGTGCTGCGCAGAACACCCTCGTCATCCGTGGACAGGGCCACGGGAACACCATGCGCACGGAAAACCGGGAAAGGATGGTCCGCGCCCTTCACACCGAGGATCTGCTCGTTGCTGGTCAGGTTGATTTCCACGAGCACGTTGCGTTTGGCCATCTCCGTGAGCAGACCATACGGGTCTGTCTCCTGCATGATGTCCACGCCATGTCCGATGCGGCGCGCGCCAGCCACTTCCACGGCCTGCCGGATGTGCGAGAGCAGACCTTCCGGCGGCACCAGTCCTCCAGACAGTTCTCCGGCATGCAAAGAAAGTTTCACATGAGGCCAGCGCTCGGACAACACATGGAACATGTCCATATGCAGCGCGTAATCCCGTATGGCGACGGGGTTGTCTTCCGGCCCCACAATGTTCAGCCCCACAAAACGGGTATCCGCCTGCGCCAGCGCATAACCGAAGGCCAACTGGGAGAACACCATACCCGGCGGCATGATCCGCACCGACTGCCACAGATACCGCACAGCCACCTGACACCCGGGCGATGCCTGCGGCGTCCCGCATTTCATCTTCTGGCGCGCGCCGTGCTCCATCCGGTCCGTTTCCTCACGCGCAAGTTTCACAAGATGAGACAGATGAGGCGTGATACGCCCCAGCGCCACCGTCATGCCGGCCTCGTCGCGTATGGTTGAAGATGCGCCCAACCGCGCCGCCTCCAGTAATTGCGGGGACACCATCAGTTCCACATAGGTCACATGATCCTGCCCCGCCTGCGTGAGGGCATCGGCCAGCATATCGGCATCCCGTCCCACCGTGGCGGGAAGGAACTTGTCGAAGGTGGCAAAGAAGTGATCGTGGAGCGAGCGATCGTCCGCGGTGGGCACAAAATCGCGTGTGGAGAGTGCATCGATGGTCCGCGCGGCCAGTTTTGGATCGGCCATGACCGCCTGCACCGGGTCTGCATCCCGCGCCGGATGGAAACCGAAGCGGCAGCGCGTCGCGGTGATGGCGCCGGTGTCCGGATTCACGCAGCGCTGGTCCTGATCGGCCCACTCCAGAAGATGCTCGGCCGGAATCGCGCCCACCAGATGGTTGTGCAGATCCGCGCCCTTGGGAAACGCGCGCAGAAAAACCGAGCGCGCGGCAGGGTCATGGCGGATGGCCTCGAAACGGCGCGAGACCGCCTCTCCGGTGCGATCCGGCGCGGTTTCCGGGGCCGCGTGGGCGACACCGGACAGGAGAAGAGCAGACAAAACGGAGAAAGTGTAAACGAAACGGAAGGTCATACCGTGCATGGTGTGCCCCTGATTGGGTGATGACAATGGCATCAGGTGGAACGAACGGCGCGGCCCTGCGCTTTCCCCTGACGCATGGTTGCCCGTCCTTGACGCCCTCTGATGCTGGAGTAGCAGAAGAAGGCGTGCATGCATTCGAGTTTCGTCGTCAGGAGTCAGGAAACGTGAGAGCCCGGTCCCCCTTCCGCCCCGCCCCGTCCGGCTCCGCCGGTCTTTCAAGGGGAAGGGAAGGGATCACCCGACGACGCTTCACTGTCCCGCTTCTGGCCGGATTGCTGGTGACGACCGTGCTGTCCCCTTTCGCCCGCGCGGCCGACGCCCCGACGGAAAGCCCGTCCCCCACGCCACCTGTCCTCCAGATGCCGCCCCCCGATCCGGCGCGTATCTTTGCACCTCTGGCGTGGCCCGATCCGGTCAACGCTTTCCGCTCGGGCAGCGGTCGACGTGGACCGGAGGCGTGGCAGAACCGCGCGGACTATGACATCCACGTGGCCATCGACCCTATCAGTCGCGTGCTGAGTGGGGATGAAACCATCACCTACACCAACAACAGTCCTGACGATCTGGATGTGCTGTGGGTGCATCTGGACCAGAACGCCTACCGTGAGGGCGCGCGCGCCAACTTCGCAACGCCCGCCTGGCACACGCACCACACGGACGGCGTGACCATCGAAAGTGTCACGATCGAACAGGAAGAGCACGATACGCCCATCGTGCCTGTCATCTCGGACACACGGATGCAGCTTCCCCTCGTGCGGCCGCTGCACAAGGGCGAAAAATATCGCCTGCGCATCGTCTGGCATCTCACCCTGCCCGGCGCCTGGGGCGGCCGCACCGCCGTTTCTCCAAGCCAGAATGGCGACATTTACGAAGTGGCGCAGTTCTATCCGCGCATGGCTGTCTATGACGATCTGCGTGGGTGGGACACACTGCCCGGACTGGGTCAGGAGTTCTATCTGGAGACCGGAAACTTCGATTACAGCGTGACAGTACCCTCAGATTTCATCGTTGCAGGCTCCGGTGCGCTGGTGAACGCCGACGACGTGCTGACACGCGAACAGCGGGACCGGCTCACGCAGGCAGCGCGAAGCGAACAGCGCGTGATGATCCGTACCCGCGACGAGGTTCTGGCGGCTGTCACGGCGGAACTTCCCGCCCCGTCTCCGGCCCCCAAAACAGTGGACAAGGCTTCCGCTCACAAGAACGAGCCAGCCAAGTCCACGCCTCCCGCACCTAAAACAAAAACATGGCGTTTTCACATGAACGACACGCGGGACGTGGCGTTTGCCGCCTCCGCCGCGTTCCTGTGGGACGCCGCCCGACTGGACATCGGAACCCAGACGGTGGCCAGCAAGTCCGACGCAACACCCCGTCTGGCCATGGCGGTCTACCCCGTGGAAGCCATGGGCTCGCATGGATGGGACCGCGCCGTATCCTATGTGAAACACGCCATCGAGGACTTCTCCACCCGCCTCTTTCCCTACCCTTGGCCCAATGCTGTGGCTGTCGGCGGCCATGGTGCGAACATGGAGTATCCGGGACTGGCCTTTGAGGGAAAGGACGAGAAGGACGGCCAGCTTTTCGCCATGACGGTGCATGAATTCGCGCACCAGTGGTTCCCCATGCTGGTGGGAAGCAACGAACGGCGCAATGCTTTCATGGATGAGGGCTTCGCCACGTTCCTTGGCACTCTGGCCGCACCCGATTTCAATCAGGGTGAATTCGCGCCCAAGCGGGATGCGGAGTTCGCTCCCACGAGTGGACGACCCGCGACCGACATCACTGCCCTGCTGCGCGACCCGGCTGCCCCCGTGCTGATGGCTCCCAGCGACACGGTGCCGGAGACGTATCGTCACCCGCTCACCTATTTCAAGGCAGCTTACGGACTGACCCTTCTGCGTGAGCAGATCATTGGCCCCGAACGCTTCGACCGCGCCTTCCGCGCATGGATCATGGAATGGGCGTATCATCACCCCACGCCATCGGATTTCTTCCGGTTTATGAGCAGCGAGACCGGAGAAGACCTCTCATGGTTCTGGCGTGGCTGGTTCTTCAACAACTGGGCCCCCGACTATGCCGTGGCGCCCGTGACCTATCCCGATGACGACCCTGCGAAAGGGGCGCTCGTCAAAGTGGTAAACCGCGGCTGGCTGCCTTTGCCCGTAACATTGCAGGTGACATGGAAAGACGGCAGTTCGGCACGCGTACGTATCCCCACCGAAGCGTGGGTGCAGCATAACGAACTGACGGTGGAAGTGGCCGGCAATCAGCCCGTACGCACGGCGATCGTCGATCCCGATCTCACCATTCCCGACATTGACCGCAGCAACAACAGTTTTGGAGCGATTTTGACAGTGACGCCGCCGACGAAGGCGGGGCCGTGAGAGGAGCAACATTTAAACTCTGAACACCGTCGCCCCACCGACAAATACCTCCCGCACAAAGAACCCGGCATCCATCACCACCAGATCGGCCCGTAGCCCCGACGCGATCCGCCCGCGGTCATGCAGCCCGAGCCATGCGGCCGGATTGGCCGAGACCAGGCGTGAAGCTTCGGGCAGAGACATGCCTCCCACCGTCACGGCGTTGCGCAGCGCCACGTCCAGCGTGAGAATGCTCCCTGCCAACGTCCCGTCCGGCAGACGCACGGCCCCATTGCGGATTTCCACATCCTGACCGCCAAGCTGACTTGGCCCCTCCGGCTGACCCGTACCACGCATGGCGTCAGTCACGAAAAGCAACCGGCGCCCCATCACCCGGGCCGCCAGCCGGAAAGTGGCTGGGTGGACATGATGCGTGTCGAAAATCATCTCCGCATGGCCTTCATCACTGCACATCAGCGCCGTGACAGGACCGGGACGCCGCCCCTCAATGGGAGGCATGGCGTTGAAGAGATGCGTGCCTCCTACAGTGCCCCCCGCCGCGCACACCCGACAGATTGCCGCTTCGGCCTCTTCATAACCCGCCACTGTATGACCAAGGCTCACACGCACGCCAGCGCGCGCGAAGCTCTCCATCGCCGTATCGGCGTGCTCCAGTTCAGGAGCCAGCGTCACCACACGCACGACGCCGGTTTCAAGAGCCTGAGCCACAAGCCCGGGTGACGGTGGAATGGCAAACGGGGGCTGTGCGCCCAGTCGGTGCGGGCTGACGAACGGCCCCTCAAGATGCGCGCCGTGAAGGATCGGTCCACCTCCGGGCGCGTTGCGCTGTGCTTCCGCCACGGCCTTCAGTGCGTTCATCACATCCGGCCATGGGGCCGTGATAGTCGTGGGCAGGATGGTGGTCGTGCCATGCGTCAGGTGGAAACGCGCAAGGCGATGGATCGCCGCCACCCCATCCATCGTGTCCGCGCCGTCACCGCCATGCACGTGGCCATCGATAAAACCCGACAGAATATAGCGCGCGGGCGCTTTCGGCAGCGGCGTGACAGCGCGGATGCGTTCCCCCTCAAGCGTCAGCGTGCCGGGAAGAATGCGATCAGGAAGAACGATCTGGCCAGTCAGGTCCATAAGAGACAGATTCCGTAATGCGGCGGCAAGACGACCCTTGGGGTCAGTCTCCCATGAAGTTCTTCCATGCACTGCCCTGAGGACGATGCAGGACGATGTGGGCGCGGCAGTTGGGCGTGCCAAAGACCCCCTTGATGCTGTCGCCATCGGGCTGCCCTTCGAACACCCAGGGCAATGGCTTGCCGTCCTTGTCCTTGAGCATGAGCTGGGCGTGCAGCCGCTTGAGATTCTTGTCCGGCTTTCCGCGCAGCACGAGCGTCCCTGTGGCGGGTGTGAAGGCCACGCGGTCAGTTTCCACCTGCAAAATGGAGTCCTGATGATCGGGGCAGGTGCCCTGATCCGTCACCAGCATGCCCACCCATTCGCCGGTCGGTTTGTCCGCAAACGCGGGAAGAGCGGCAGCCGACATGCCAGCCGAAAGGAAAAAGGCGCGACACAGACAGGGCAGGAGACGGGCGCGCATCGGCAGACCTCCACGAAGCAGTAGCGGACCGCGCGCAACCGGGACGGAACACGCGGGAAACGGGTGACGACACCCCCTGCCTCGTCCTATACCCCGCGAGGAGAACGCCGCAATGTATGCGTACCGCTTTCCTGCCGTCCGGCGGAAGCGCACCGCACCCACCCGAGAGGAGCCTGCCATGTCCGGCACCGCCCAGGACGCCACCATCACCGACACCGCCCTGCATGCCGACCGGATCCTGATCCTTGATTTCGGCTCGCAGGTCACGCAGCTCATTGCCCGCCGCGTGCGCGAGAGCGGTGTCTATTGCGAGATCTGGCCGTTTACGGCGGACGAGGAACGTATCCGCGCCTTCGCTCCTCGCGGCATCATTCTCTCCGGCGGTCCGGCCAGTGTGCATGACGAAGGAGCGCCGGTCATCCCGGAGGTGGTGTTCGCGCTGAACATTCCGGTGCTGGGCATCTGCTACGGTGAGCAGGCCATGTGCAACCAGCTCGGCGGCAAGGTCGAAGGCTCCGATCACCGCGAATTCGGGCGCGCCTTCGTGGACATCACCGAAGACTGCGCCCTGTTCCGTGGCGTCTGGGCACGCGGCAGTCGTGAACAAGTGTGGATGAGCCACGGCGACCGCGTGACGCAGTTGCCGCCCGGTTTCCGCGCCGTCGCCACGTCCGAGGGCGCACCATTTGCCATCATCGCCGATGAAGGACGCAGGCTCTACGGCGTGCAGTTCCACCCCGAGGTCGTGCACACGCCCCATGGCGCAGCCCTTCTGCGCAACTTCACGCACAATGTCGCGGGTTGCACCGGCACATGGACCATGGCCCGTTTCCGCGATGTCGAGATCGAAAAGATTCGCAAGCAGGTGGGCGACAAGCGCGTGATCTGCGGTCTATCGGGCGGTGTGGATTCCTCGGTCGCCGCCGTGCTGATCCATGAGGCCATCGGAGACCAGCTTACCTGCATCTTCGTCGATCACGGCATGCTCCGCGCGGGTGAGGCGGAAGAGGTGGTCAAGACCTTTCGTGGCCAGTTCAACATCAAGCTGATTCACCGCGATGCGTCCGATCTGTTCCTGTCTGCGCTTGAAGGCGTCACGGACCCGGAGGTGAAGCGCAAGACCATCGGTCGCCTGTTCATCGAGGTGTTCGAGGAAGAGGCCGCCAAGATCGGGGGGGCAGAGTTCCTCGCTCAGGGCACGCTTTATCCCGACGTGATCGAGAGCGTCAGCTTCACGGGCGGTCCTTCCGTCACCATCAAATCGCATCACAATGTCGGCGGCCTGCCCGAGCGTATGAACATGCAGTTGGTCGAACCGTTGCGTGAACTGTTCAAGGACGAGGTGCGCGATCTCGGGCGCGAACTGGAGATTCCCGAGAGCATTGTCGGGCGCCATCCGTTCCCCGGCCCCGGTCTGGCCATCCGCATTCCCAGTGATTCCATCACCCGCGAGAAACTGGACCTGCTGCGCAAGGCGGACGCCATCTATCTTGAGGAAATCCGCAATGCGGGTCTCTATGATGCCATCTGGCAGGCCTTCGCGGTGCTGCTGCCGGTACGCACGGTGGGCGTCATGGGCGATGGCCGCACCTACGATCAAGCCGTGGCACTCCGGGCCGTGACCAGCACCGACGGCATGACGGCGGAAGTGTTCCCGTTCGACATGGGCTTCCTCAACCGCGTAGCCAGCCGCATCGTCAATGAGGTACGCGGCATCAATCGTGTGACCTATGACATTACATCCAAGCCGCCCGGTACTATTGAGTGGGAATGACACTCACCCGGTAGACCCATCAGCGGATGACTCTGTCGTTTACCCCGGCTTGAAAAAGCCGGGGTTTTTCTTTGCCTTGAGACTGACACGCAAAAATTTCTTTTCTCATCTTATTCCAAGACAAGAAGAAAATGAGACCCATTTCCGCGCCACAGTCAGTTTTAAATGCACTTTAAACTCCAAAATCCACACATAACCTACACACGAAATCATTTTCATTTCGAATTATAAATATTACGAGATAAATACGATTATAATTAAAGTATTAAACATTTATTCCATTGATCTTTATCAATGACGGAAATGTGAGCGACCACGATGGTCGCCCACGAAAACCAGAACGAACCCAAGGAATTTCGTGTTGCACGCATTCACTGCCCCGTTGGCCGGCCTGTTTAGTGCGTGTCCGGAAATCGCTCTCTTTCTCGCCCTCGTGATCGGATGCTGGATCGGTCGATTCCGCTTCGGCTCATTCCAGCTTGGTGGCGTGGCCGGGTCTTTGCTCGCCGCTGTGCTGCTCAGTCAGGTGGGCGTGCATATCGACTCAGGTATCAAGAACGTTCTGTTCGCACTCTTCATCTATGCGGTGGGATACCAGAGCGGCCCGCAGTTCTTCCGTTCACTCGGACGGCAGTCACTACGGGAAATCCTGATGGCCGTGGTGCTCGCCATTACGGGCCTGATCACGGTCGTGACGGTCGCGCGCATGTTCCATCTCGACAAAGGACTGGCGGCCGGACTGGCCGCTGGCGGCCTCACCCAATCAGCCATCATCGGCACGGCCGGTTCTTCACTGGAAAAGCTTGATCTACCGCTCGCGCAGGTGCAGCAGCTTCAGGGCAATGTCGCGGTGGGATACGCCGTGACCTACATTTTCGGATCCATCGGCCCGATCCTCCTGTGCGTAAACGTCCTGCCGTGGTTCATGAAGCGCGGCATCCGGGAAGACGCAATCAAAGCCGAAACCGCACAGGCCGGAGGCGTGCATGTTCCGGGTGAAGGCGAAGTGTCCGCACTGCCAAACCTTATTGGACGGGCTTACCGAATTACCAAATCCGACCTTACCGTTTCCGGTGTGGAGAGCTTGGCGCGCGGCGTGACGGTGGAACAGATCCTCCGTGAGGGCAAGGATGTCGGCGTGGGTGCTGACGTCGCACTGATGTCTGGCGATCAGGTGCTGCTTGTGGGACAGCGCGCGGACATCCTCACCATAGGACAGAAGATCGGGCAGGAATGCGGCGAAGTCCCGGGCATGGATATCGCACTGCTACGGCGCGATGTTGTCTTGTCCAGAAAGGACTTTTCCGGGAAGACCGTCAGTCAGTGCGCACAATCCCTGTCGGCTGCAGCCCGTCATGGCGTTTATCTCGTAGCCCTCTCCCGCGCGGGCACGACGCTTCCTGTCACCCCTGACACGGCGGTAAAAGACGGGGATATGGTGACGCTGCTCGGCACATCGGCAGATGTGCAACGTGTAGCGAACCAGATCGGCACGATCCTGATCCCCTCCGTAAAGACCGATCTGGTCTTCCACTCCCTCGGTATCGCTCTTGGTCTGCTGATCGGTCTGGCCGTCGTACATATAGGGTCTGTTCCGCTCACGCTCGGCAGTGGCGGCGGCGCTCTTCTTTCGGGGCTGCTGTTCGGCTGGTATCAGAGCCGTCACCGCGCAAGTGGAAACATGCCTTCCGCAGCCTCGAACCTTCTGGTTGATCTGGGTCTCGCAGGCTTTGTCGCCGTCACAGGGCTTCAGACCGGCCAGCAGGCCATCGCGACCATCATGCAACACGGAATCACGCTCTTTCTCCTGGGTGTGGTGGTGACGCTGGTGCCGCTCATCCTCACCATGTTCTTTGGCCGTTACGTGCTGCGCTACGACAATACGGCCATTTTTGCCGGAGCGCTTGCAGGTTCGCGCAGCGCCAATCCTGCATTCGGTGAGGTTCTGAACAAGGCGGGCAATGCCGTTCCGACAACACCGTTCGCCATCACCTATGCGGTAGCGAATGTGCTGCTGACGCTGCTCGGGCCGCTTGTGGTCGCATTTTCCTGAACATTTCACGGCAAGGAGACCGGACAATGTCCATCGATTACTCGAAATATCGTGATCTCAGCCCCTTCGAACTGAAGGATACGCTGATCGCCCTTGCCTTCTCAAAGGCGGATCGCATGATGCTGAACGCCGGTCGCGGCAATCCCAATTTTCTGGCCACGTTGCCCCGCGATGCATTTTTTCTCCTCGGTCAGTTCGCGCTCTCGGAAGCACGCCTGTCGTTGTCCTATCTCTCTCCGGGGCTTGGTGGGACCGTGCGCGTGGAAGGGATTGAAGGGCGTTTTGACCGCTTCGTTGCCGATAACTACGGAAAAGAAGGCGCCGCCCTTCTCAGTCATGCCGTCAGTTATGTGCGTGACCAGATGGGGCTGCCCGCTGACACATTCCTGCTGGAAATGGTGGAAGGCATCCTCGGCTGCTATTACCCGACGCCGCCGCGCATGTTGACGCTAAGCGAGAAAGTCGTGGGCCAGTACGTGTTGCGCGAGATGGTGGGGGGCGAACTTTCTCTCGATTCCACGGACTTTTTCGCGACCGAGGGCGGCACGGCCGCCATGGCCTATGTCTTCAATTCGCTCAAGCAGAACGATCTCATCCGCAAGGGCGACAAGGTGGCGATCGGCATACCGATCTTCTCGCCCTATATCGAGATCCCGCAGCTTGAGGAATATGGCCTCGAAGTCGTTGCCATTCAGGCCGACCCTTCAGTGGACTGGCAGTATCCGGAAAGCGAACTTGAGAAGCTGCGCGATCCGGCAGTGAAGATGTTCTTCTGCGTCAATCCGAGCAACCCGCCATCGGTCAAGATGAACGATGCCTCGCTTGAGAAGATCGCCTCCATCGTCAAGGACCGTCCGGATCTGATGATCCTGACCGACGATGTGTACGGCACATTTGCCGACGGCTTCCGGTCGCTGTATGCGGTCTGCCCGCGCAACACGATCCTTGTCTATTCCTTCTCGAAGTATTTCGGTGCGACCGGCTGGCGTCTGGGCGTCATTGGCATGCACAAGGACAATCAGATCGATGCACGCCTGGCACAGCTTCCGGTGGATGCAAAGGCAGCGCTGGAAAAGCGTTATACCAGCCTGACCACGGATGCATCCTCTCTGAAATTCATCGACCGCCTGGTGGCGGACAGCCGTGCGGTAGCGCTCAATCACACAGCCGGCCTGTCCACACCGCAGCAGGTCCAGATGGTGCTGTTCTCCCTGTTCGCACTCATGGATCAGGAAGGCCGCTACAAAGCCACTCTCAAGAGTGTCATCCGTCGCCGCGAAGCCGCTCTGTATCGGGAACTGGGTTTAAAACCCAAGGAAGATGCGAATGCGGTGGACTACTACACTCTCATTGACCTTGAGGACACCTGCCGTGCTCTCTATGGCGAGGACTTCGCAAAATGGATGCTGGAGCGGGCCAGCACGGGTGAAATCCTGTTCCGTATCGCGGATGAAACCGGAATCGTGCTTCTGCCCGGAGCGGGTTTTGGCGCCACCCGCCCTACGGCACGCGCCTCTCTGGCCAACCTCAACGAGTTCCAGTATGCGGCGATCGGACGCTCGCTCCGCCACATGGTTGAGGAATACCACGATCAGTTCGTGAAAACACAGGGCTGAATGCAGTCGGTCTGGAAGCAACACCGGTCGCTTCCAGACCAAACACAAGAGGCAGCAACACCCTCACCTATTTCCAGCCACCGAAGGACTGTTCTGCCTTATGTTTTTCCTACGTATCCTACCGTTTTTCCTTGCTGCTCTGAGTGTAGTGACGATGCCGCCAACCTGCGCTCGTGCCTCAGACATGCAGGCGCACCAGCCTCAGACATCGCTGCCCCGAGTGCTTGTTCTGGCCACCGGAGGAACCATCTCGGGCAAAGCCGACACACGTTCGGCCATTGGCTATGACGCTGGCGCCGTCACGGGTGAACAACTGATTGCAGGCGTACCCGGTATAGAAAAACTGGCACGCCTGAAAGTGGAGCATATCTCCAACATTGCGTCCCAGAACATGAACAGTCAGGTCTGGTTCCGTCTGGCCGAACGTATCCATGAGGCATTTACAAAGAATGAGGCAGATGCCGTCGTCATCACGCATGGCACGGACACGATGGAAGAAACCGCCTTTTTCCTCGATATCGTGACTAGAGATTCCCGCCCCGTGGTCCTGACCGGCGCAATGCGCCCGAGCACGGCCATCAGCGCGGATGGTCCGGCAAACATGTATGAGGCTGTGAAAGTCGCGGCCAGCCCGCAAGCGCGAAATCGGGGCGTTCTGGTAGTATTGGACGACACCATTCATGCCGCGCGCTGGGTAAGCAAAACCCACACCACGGCGCTGGAGACTTTCCGCTCACGCAATGCGGGACCGGTGGGAATGGCAGACCCCGCAAATGTGCGTTTCCTTGCTCCTCCGCGCACTGAAATCCATCTGCCGTTGCCTCACAACCCCGTATTGCCACGGGTCGAAATTATCTACGCGCACGCCGATATGGATGGCGCTCAGATTGACGAAGCCGTCAAAAATGGGGCACGAGGCATCGTGATTGCCGGAATGGGAGACGGCAACGTGTCGGAGGAAGCGCTTTCGGGTCTGGACCGTGCTGTGAAAGCAGGTGTTGTGGTCGTGCGTTCTTCGCGTGTGGGTGACGGGTTCGTGAACCGGAATGTAGAGATCGACGACGACCGGCACGGACTGGTGGCGTCCCTTGATCTCAATCCGCAAAAAGCGCGCATCCTTCTTCAGCTTCTTCTTGCCGATGGCCGGAACGCGCCTACGGACATCCAGAAAACCTTTGGCGGGGACTATTGAACAAAATGAGGCGCGGTCGAAACGGTGCGTAAAATCAGGTTGAAACGGAAAGCGCACACTCATGGAAAACGTCGTGCAGGAAAGGCTTTTGCCGTCCTCATGACGTGGATGGGCACCAGTTCGTGGGCACATGCGGACCAATGGTATACAGGCTCCCTTGTCTCGCCCTCGGGCACGACGCGCGTGGGCGTGCTCAACGTCGAGCCTTACTATTCCTATAGCCAGCCAGTGGGATATTTTGACGCCCGTGGCGGATCACGTCCTGTCACGCATCCGATGCAGCGGATGTTTTCCAATTCCACCTTGTGGAAATACGGAATCCTGTCCGATTTCAGCGTGCAGGTGCATACGATCGTGGATTATGGCTGGAAGCATGACACCGGACATTCTCACGGCCCCAAGACCGGCGACGTACCGGTTGATCTGATCTACCGTTTCGTGCGTCCCGATCCGAAACGCTACATCCCTGCCTTCAATCTTTTCGTGGGTATGATCTTTCCGACCGGCGACTACAGGAAACTGGGCGATACGCAGGACGGTGTCGGCAGCGGTGCCTACGTGTTCCGTTTTGCCATCACGGAGCAATCCACTTACACGCTGCCCGGCAACCATGAATTGCGTCTGCGCGTGTGGAACTGGTTCCGCCGGGCCGTGACTTCGGCCAAACTTGTCGACACCACCAGCTATGGAACGGCTCACGGTTTCCGTGGGCGCGGCCAGCCCGGCATGAGTGGCGAGACGGGCTTTTCGCTTGAATATGCCCTGAGCCAAAAATGGGTGCTGGCCATGGATCTGGCGCGCGACTGGTCCGATGGATCGCGCATGCACGGACATGACGCGAGCGGGCAATATGTGAAAAAGGTCGGCAGCGCCGGCTCGGACTGGCAGATCGCCCCCGCGTTTGAATATAACTGGAATGCCCGCTGGGGTGTGATCGTAGGATCGGCTTTCTATTTCGCTGGTCACAACAAGAGCATTCAGGTTTCGCCGCAATTTGCCATCAACGCGATGTTCTGAATCGTCCTGAGCAACCGCACCTCGACGGAAACGGATCCCAAGCGCGCTGGCCCGCGACAACCCGCGCTTTGACCGCAACGACTCTCCTCCCTATAGGTGCCAGCCTTGCCGGATAATCTGTGAAACGAGAGGTGCGATGGCAGTCGTAGGAAAACCCACCAGTACCAAGCGGCGTACTATTGCCATTCTGGTCGCGCTTGTTCTGGGTGTGGTGTGCGGTTTGAGCGTTCATGATCTGACGCCCGAGTGGATAACATTTGCGGAACAGACAGGCTCCCTGCTCACGCAGATCTTTCTGCGCTTGATCCGTATGATTATCGCACCGCTCGTCTTCGCCACGCTCGTCAGCGGCATCGGCAAGCTTGGCGATGACACGATGGTCCTGCGCGTGGGTGGTCGTGTGCTGGTGTGGTTCATCTCCATGTCGTTCCTTTCCCTGCTGATCGGACTGTTCGCCGCGCATGTGCTGACGCCGGGCAGCGGCTTTTCCGCGCCCCTGCCTGCGGATGTCTCGGGGCTGAAGCATCCGTTCCAGCCAGTGGAGTTCATCCTTCACGTCGTGCCCACCAGCATTCTGGATGCAATGTCGCGCAACGACATTCTTCAGATCGTGGTGTTCGCGGTCCTGTTTGGCGTGGCACTTCCGGCCGCAGGAACTGCCGGTCAGACGATGCTGAAATGGACCGAGGAACTCGCGCACGTCATGCTGCGGATGACGGATATGGTGATGGTCCTCGCCCCCATGGCCGTGTTTGGCTCCATCATGGGCACACTGGCGCATAGCGGCGCGAGTGTGCTGCTGCTGTTCGGGCGGTTTCTCGCGGAATTCTACGGCACGATCCTGTTCCAGTGGTGTGTGCTCACCGGCATTACCTGCCTGTTCCTCGGTCGTCGCATCACGGGTCTGATCCGCGAGATGGTACAGCCGGTCGTGCTGGGGTTTGCGACCGCCAGTAGCGAGGCGGTCTATCCGCTTCTGCTGGAGAAGCTGGAAAACTTCGGCGTGCCGGGACGCATCGCGGGCTTCGTGCTGCCACTGGGCTACAGCTTCAACATGGACGGCTCCATCCTGTTCCAGTCCTTTGGCGCGCTATTCATTGCGCAGGCCTATGGCATCCAGATGAGCTGGTCGCAGCAGTTCCTGATGGTGCTGGTGATGATGCTCAGCAGCAAAGGGATCGCGGGCGTGCCGCGTGCCTCACTGGTGACGCTCGTGGCAGTGCTCCCACAGTTCGGGCTGCCGGAAGCGGGGATCGCACTCATCCTTGGTATCGACCATTTTCTCGATATGGCGCGCACGGCGACCAACGTGCTCGGCAATGGTTATGCCGCCGCCGTTTCAGCCAAATGGGAAGGGGTCTTGTCAGAAGGGCCAGCGGAAGAAACGCTATAATCCTTGCGCCACAATGCTGGCAGGAAAAAAAGGGGCGGGCCGCCATGGCCACGCCCCCTTTTTCGTTATTTGGCGTTGCGGAAATCTGCGACCTGCTGCGCCGTCACGTGATGATCTCCACTGCCGAAGGTGGCGGTGAGATAATTCACCAGACTGGCAATCTCGGTGTCGGTCAGACGCTCCACATCGGATGTCGCGCCAAAGCCCGGCATGAGCGCATGTCCATCTTTCGTGGTGCGATCCACACCCTTGAGGATCGTCATGATCAGGTTGTCAGGCCGTGCGCTGCCGACTGTCGTGTTGTTGAACAGAGAGGGTGCGTAGTGGTTGCGCGTGCCGGCTCCGTCATGTCCATGACAGGCTGCGCAATTGGCGTCATAGATGTCTGCGCCGTCCATTTCCGTCAGATCATCGATGCGTTTCAGCACGTCATGACGGATATCAGCCACCTCCTGCGGCTTGCCGAAGCTGTCGCGCGGCTTGACGTCCAGATCGTCCTCCATCGCTGGCACCTGCAACAAATAGGTGGCGATGGCGTGCAGATCGGATTCCGTTAGATGACTCAGACTGTGCTCCACGGCTTCGGCCATGGGTCCGGCCGCCTGCGCATGACCGTCCAGCCGTCCGGTGCGGAGATAGGTGACAATATCATCCTCGCTCCAGGATCCGATGCCGCTCGTCTTGCTGGACGTGACGTTCGGAGCATACCAGCCGGTCAGGCTTGCGCCCGAAAGGAAGCGATCCTGCTTCTCGCTGAGCATGAAGTTGCGCGGGGTATGACAGGTGCCGCAATGCTCCAGCGCATTGACGAGATAACGCCCGCGCCGGACGGGATCGAAGGTGCCGGAATCACCCGTTTCGGGCTTTTCCATTGTGGTGACGTAGTTCCACGCCATCATGGCCGAACGCATCCCCGCAGGCAGCGTGGTCGCGTCTTCAGGCGGTGAGACAGGAACCGGTTCAACCTTGTGCATGAACCACGCATAGAGTGCCTGCACGTCCTGATCGGTCATGCCTGCGTACGACACGTAGGGCATGACAGGAAACAGGTTGGACCCGTCGCGCCGCACACCATGCCGCACCGCCTGCTCGAAGTCTTTTTCCGAATACTTGCCGATGCCGTGCTCAGGATCGGGTGTGATGTTGGTGGACACCACGTCACCCATGGGCGTGGAGATTTTCAGCCCACCCGCGAAGGGCTTGCCACCGGACGCCGTGTGACAGGCCACGCAGTCGGCGGCGGTGGCGATATAGGCGCCACGCGCAAGCTCCGGGTCGTTTGCCTGATCCGGGGATGGCGCCGGAGACGAGGCCGGAACGGCCGTTGTCGGTGTCGGTGCGAGCGGCGTGGGAGCCTGCGCCTGCGCGAAGGCCGAGCCGCTGCCCATGGTGCCCGCGACCAGAAGGGCAGGGAGGAGTTTTCCGATCTCAGGCATGCGCGAATTCTTTTTTCAGCGTGTCGGCAACGCGCAGCGCAAGGGCTGCAACCGTCAGGGTGATGTTGCCGGTTCCCACCGTCGAGAAAACGGACGAGCTGGCAATGAACAGATTGTCGTGGTCATGCGTGCGGCACTCTCCATCCACGACGGAATCCTTGGGATCGACACCCATGATGGTGCTGCCGGAGGGATGGTCCTGCGGGAAGTAACCCGGCGTCCACTGCTCGTCCGTGCCATGCATCAGACCGATCAGTTCGCGGAACACCTTGCGCGTGTGCTCACAACTTTTCACGGTGTATTCGGGCAGTTTGTAATACACATCCGGATGCGGGATCCCGAGGATGTCTTTCTTCGTCTTGCTCAGTGTCAGGCGGTTCTCCGGATCGGGGAGTGCCTCGTTATGGCTGAACAGACGCACGGTGTGTGCGGCGAGATAGCGGATGCGCTCTTCCAGTTCACGCCCGACATAACCCTTGGCGATGGCCATCTGGGTGGCAAGATCGACCTGATTGTCGTCCACCATATGCACCAGATAAGCCCCGCGCTCATTGCGCCAGTCGCCATCCCGGAAATTGTCGATCACGTTGGTCTCGAGCGGGCCGCGACCCGGCCACAGCGCCTTGTCGCCACTGATGAACGTCACCTGCACGCCGGTGTGGTCCATCATGTTGCGGCCCACATGACCCGAACTGTTGGCCACGCCGTCGGGGGACTGCTCATCGGCGGAGACGAGCAGCAGCTTGGCGGTTTCGATGCAATGCGCAGCAATGACGAAATACTTGCCCGTCACGCGGTGCGAGGTCTTCTCAGGATCGTAGTAATGCACGGCGGTGACGCGCTTGTTCGCAGCGTCACGCTCAATGCGATACACCACGGCGTTGGCAACAAACTTCGCACCCGCGGCTTCCGCGTGATAGACGGAATAGCTGCCATTATACATTGCCCCGATCGGGCAGATGGGCATGCAGTTGTTGTGGCCTTCGCAGGTCGGGCGACCATCATAAGGCCGCGTGTTGCGCGCCTGCGGCTCATGCACCACGCGCCACGGCGTCTTTTCCGCAATCATTTTACGGAACTCCTGCGCGGCATACGAAATGGGCAGAGCGTCCATCGGATAGGGCTGCTTACGTGGGGATCCGAGATCTTCCTTGGCCGGGTCCGGACCGCAGACGCCCATCATGACCTCAGCCTGATAATAGAACGGCTCCAGATCGTCGTATTTCAGCGCCCAGTCGCGGCCCTGCCCGTAGCGCGTTTTCAGTTCGAAGTCAGAGGGAAGATAGCGCCACGCACAACCGGCCCAATGCCATGTCGTGCCACCCATCATCCGCAGATAGACTTGCTGATAGGCTTCAGCATCCGGCCCCGTGGTGTGCAAATAGTCGTTGGGCGTTACCTGATCGGGGGGATGACGGGCCCACGGCACGGCGGGAAAAGGCCCCTGATAGGATGGCTTGTTTTCCAGATTGCGAAAATTCTCGACAAAGTGCTGACGATCCACGCGGGGACCGGCTTCCAGCACGATAACGGAAATGCCCGCGCGCACCAGTTCATTGGCAATCGAGCTGCCGGCCACGCCGGAGCCGACGATGACAACGTCGGCGGAGAGAGTCTGTTCGGAAGGCATGGAAAGGAAAATCCCGGAAGTGGTCAGGTCGGCTCAATGACGAGCTTGATCGGAGGCAGCGCGGGCGTGCCGGTCGGTGGCGCGACTTCGGGCGGCTTGCTCGTCCAATAAAATGGGCCGCCAGCGGCATAGGTCTTGGGGAAGATCGCGTCCTTGGTGATGTCGAACATCAGCGCCGAGCGATAGACCACGACGCGTCCGTTTGCGACACCGCGATACCACCCCGCCAGAATCTCGCGGATGACATCACGGAAAGCGGGATCAGCCTTTTCGGCTTCGCGGGCAAACGCGCTTCCTGACTTCGGTCGGGTTTTCTCCATCAGCGCGTGCAGCTTGCGCAATTGCTGCGGGCGTTTCGCATCGACCTTGAGCAGTTCGTCCAGCAACGCCGCCCCGATACGAGCGTCGAGCGTAGGCCGATCCGTCAGCCGCCGCGAGAGCGCCATGAAATGATCGGGTGCCATCAGGGGTGCCGCAGGCACAACGCCCGCCACTGGCGCATCCGCCCACGCGGAGCCTCCGAGCGCAGCCCCCGCTGCGACGCCCATCAATGTGTTACGGCGGGAAAGGCGCAGGGCCGAGCGGAGCCGTATGGCGTTTGGTGATGCACACCATCCCGAAGGAGGCTGGTCGTTTCGGTCCGTTGCCATGATCCAGTGTCCTTACACAATCGATCGTTCGGTGAGTGACGGATGAACCGTACAAGATTATGGCAGACCTTAATATTAGGAGCGTGTTTCTGGAAACGCCGGTAGGCCGAAGGCTGCCATGACGTGACATTGTGTGTCATATCCCTGTCCGGCCCTTTCTTCAGGCCGGACAGGGGCTCTTTCAAAGAGCGAGAGCACGCTTCAGGGCCGCGCAGTAGGCGTCCACGAACCGCAAGCTGAGTTCGGCCTGCGGCACATACATGTCAAAGACATGATACGCACCCGGCACGACCATGACCTCGGTCGGCACGGCAGCGCCCATCAGACGAGCGGCGTAATCGAGATCTTCGCGCAGAAACAGATCCATCGACCCGACGCCGATAAAAG
Organism: Acetobacter estunensis; assembly: GCF_019083805.1. Taxonomy (GTDB): domain Bacteria; phylum Pseudomonadota; class Alphaproteobacteria; order Acetobacterales; family Acetobacteraceae; genus Acetobacter; species Acetobacter estunensis_A. Next base: position 114,872 of record NZ_JAHRDV010000005.1, on the reverse strand, counting down.
TGGGCGGCAGGCCGGTCAGATCGGTGGCACGCGCGGCAGCGGCATAAGCTGGCGTGGACGCCCCACCGGCGGCATCACCCAAATAGGCATGCCAAGCATAGTCATTGGCGGAACGTGTCCAGACGAATTCACCGAAGTTCGGTCCCGGATCGGTTTTTGTGGCGGTGCGATCATCCAACATGGGATAGATGAGAAGCTGGAAGGCGAGTTTGTACTGCTTGCGATCACGCGCCATAAGCGAGAGCGCAGCGCTCAGACCGCCACCCGCACTTTCACCAGCCACGACCACCTTGTCGCGCCGGATACCGAGCTTTTGCTCGTTCTCATGCACCCATTTGAGCACCGCGTAACAATCCTCGATCGCACCGGGATATTTCACTTCCGGTGCAAGGCGATAATCCACCGAGAACACCTTGAATCCCAACCGGGAGGCCAGCATCTGGCATTTGGGATCATCGACTTCCGGATGTCCTGAGACGAGCCCTCCGCCATGGATATAGATCATGGCGGGGGCATCCGATCGGTCCTTCTCGGGAGAATAGACCAGAACCCGGACATCCGGCGCATTGGCAGGACCGGGAACATATTCCTCCCGCGTCACAACACCCGGCAAAGGCCGGCCTTCGATCAGACGCACGGAGGTGAGAAAGACTTCGCGGACTTCAGGCAATGAACGCCCGGACAGGCCATCGAACGACGGCATTTTTTCAAGGATGGGTAGAAATTCCGGATTAACGACGGATTTGGGCATAATGAAATATCTCCCTGAGACAGGTGGCAGGCCTCATATGCCTGCGCTGTCCGTAGTGAACGCCAAACAACGCCCGGGAGTCCGTGACCAGTATCAATATATATGGCGCATATGTTCAATATGACAGATAGAACGTGTGTATTTTTATTTGTGAATGTATCTCATGTAATATATGTATGATCCGATTTATAAATGAACTTCATACATGATATCTGGATCTGAAGATCCTATCGAAATGATAGAGAGAAAAATGAGTGACGATGGTTCATCACATCACTCACTTTTCCCTCATTTCCCAGTCCATAGAGGACACTGTTGAATACAGATCATCAGCGCCCCCTGAAACGATCATGAATTTTCTATGACTGGGAGTTCAGAACAGCAGAAGAAAGGGCCGACGTGCTGCTATCGGTCGGCACCATGGTGACAGCATGATGATTGCTGGCCTGTGTGATGTCCGTCGCCGCGTAGGTCGTAGCCGTTGTGGGAAGAGTGCTGGTTCCCGACAGAGTGCCCGCTGACAGTCCGGCCGCCTGTGACAACGCATGCAGGGCCAGTGAACTGGAAGCCGTCGAAGTGAGCGCGGGCGTGGAGGTTGCGGTGGACGCCTGCGTCAGAAGCGCACTGGTTGCGGCGACGGTCTGCGTACCCGTATCAGCGGCACTGCTAATGAATGTGGGTAATGTCTGTTCAGTGGATGTCGTGCTGCTGGTTGCAGCCGTCTGAGTGTCATGATGATGTTTGTGGTGGTGCTTATGGTGGTGATGTTTGTGATGACGCCGCCTGTCATGACTGGTGTCCTGCTCGCCTTTCTTGAAGGCGTAATAATCGGCATCAACAGTGGTGGCGTTACCTGCCGCGAATTCCGGCATCGCAAGTCCGCTCAGATCGGTCATGGTGTCGGAAGACGAGGACCATTCATAACCCTTGGTATTTATGGTCGTATCGCGTACCGCGTGCCACATGTCTTCCTTGTCGTAGGAACCATGCGTGACCGTGTCGCCTGCGCCACCGACCGTTCCACCACTGCCGCTGAATGTTACGGTTGAGTTGATGGCTTTCACATAATCATCGGCACCATTGACGATGATGGTGTCCCCTGTGCCCGCAAGAATGGTCTCGTTGCTGCCATTGATCGTGACCGTGACGTTGCTCCCGATCCGGATGCCTTCATTATTTCCCGAGAGAGTAATATTCGTCAGGTCATTGGCCACATAGATCATGTTCCGCTTGAACAGCGGACTGTCCGCCAGCACAGACGCCCCCGAAACATCTTTCACCGTGACGTTGGAAGCCGCGACAAGAACATTGTCGTATTCGGGCGCGGTGCCAGACGCCGTATCGGTGTAAAGATTGACCGTGGCACTGGCATTCGTGGCGTTCACGGTGCCGTAGGTGCCATAGACATTCGCGGAAGCGCCGGTTCCGAGGAAAATCCTGTCACCACTGGAAACACCCAGCACGCTTTCATTCGTTCCCGCCACCTGCACGGAATTGCCACCACCTGACAGGGTGGTCTGACTGTTATTCTGTGTCAGATCGATATCGGACATGCTTTACCTCGCGTTACAATATCATAACAAAATATTTCGACTCGATCTTAGCGGGATTGCGTTACGGCTTCCAGTCCGGTTTAGAAAAGGTTCTGATGCAAACGTATTTTTCTATATTTGGAAAGGTCTGGAAGTATTCCGGAAAATAGACAGAAACCTGATTTTTTCACGTCAGAAAAAGAATGAACGCCACTTTGTAACAGAAACTTTCACTGTCGATACAAGTCATCCGTCAATTTTTTCCGACATGCATCTTCTCTTTCATCGAGACGTTGAAAAGGACACTCCTCACGCAGGGACGATGCCACCATGAATGCAAAGCCCACCCTCGTTCAAAAAGTGGAAAGCGCTATCAGGGAATACGCATTGACGCCCTCAGGGGAAACACCTGAAGCCGTCTCCGCTTCCGTCGCGATTGCCGTCTGCCGCTATCTGAATGTGTCATCCTCTGATATTCCCGAAACGGTGCTCAACGCTCTCAAGGGTGTTGGCCCGAATGATGGAGAAGCCGGATAAGGCGACGATCATCCTTTCCAAAAAAGCCTGAATACGGCGGCGACACCTCACAGCGCCTTATCACTCATCTGATCGCAGCATCCGCGCCTCGTACTCAACTGGCGGGCATCCTGTAGCGATGCATCCTTGCCTTCCCTCGTGGTAATCCCCACCTTGCGGAAACACACATTACGCGGGGAGGACCACCGAATGGACGAGATCTATCTCGACAATGCGGCCAGCACGCCCTGCGACCCGCGTGTACTGGCGTATATGACGCCTCTCTTCACGCAGGAATTCGCCAACCCGCACAGCGATACGCACGCACCCGGCCACCGCGCGGCGGACATGGTGGAGACAGCGCGACGTAACGTGGCGGCGCTGATCGGCGCGGACAGCCGCGAGATCGTCTTCACCTCCGGGGCGACTGAAGCCAACAACCTCGCCATCAAAGGAGCCGCGCGCTTCCGGGCGCGACAGGGCGATGGACGCAAACGGGTCATCACCCTCGCCACCGAGCATAAATGCGTCCTTGAAAGTGTGCGGGATCTGGCGCGGGAAGGGTTCGACCCTGTGGTGCTGGGAGTGGACCGTAATGGTCTGGTGAACCCCGATGAACTGCACGAAGCCTTGCAGGTACCCACGGCACTCGTCAGCATCATGGCGGCCAATAACGAGACCGGCGTTTTGCAGGATCTGCGCACACTCGGGCGCATCGTCAAAGACGCAGGAGCGCTGTTCCATTCCGACCTCGCGCAAGCAGCAGGCAAGGTGGCGCTGGATGTAGGGGCGCTAGATCTCGATCTGGCTTCCCTCACCGCACACAAGATGTACGGTCCCAAAGGTGTCGGCGCGCTGTTCGTGCGTCGTCGCCCGCGCGTACGGCTGGAGCCGTTGTTTTCCGGTGGAGGGCAGGAACGGGGACTGCGCTCGGGCACACTGCCCTCGGCCCTCATCGCAGGGTTCGGCATGGCGGCGCGCATTGCGCATGAAGAGGGCCAGAAGGACGCACGGCATCTGGCACGGCTGGCGGAAACGCTGTGCGCGCAATTGGCACAGCGACAGGTGGCGTTCACGCTTAATGCCAAGGACGCGCCACGCCTGCCGGGCGTGTTGAATCTGCGGCTGCTGGGTGCCCCCGCTCTGGCGGTAATGAAAGAGGCGCCCGAACTGGCGCTTTCGGTTGGCTCGGCCTGTTCCTCGGCAGAACTGGCGGCCTCCTCGGTGCTGACGGCCATGGGGCTGAGCGCCGTGGAGGCCGCCGAAAGCTTGCGTCTCTCGCCCGGACGCTTTACCACCCCCGCCGATATTGTGCGTGCGGCGGGCCTTCTGGCCCAAGCGGCGCAGCGGGTCCGGGCACAGGCTCCGGCCCGCGAGACAGCCTGAGCGGGAAGCCCGAAATGACCAACATGATCTTTGTCGAGCCCGATGGTACGGAACGCACGGTCGATGCGCCGGTGGGTCTGTCCGTCCTTGAGATCGCCCACAAGCACGGGGTCGATCTCGAAGGCGCGTGCGAAGGTTCGCTGGCCTGCGCCACCTGTCATGTCATCGTCGATCCGTCCTGGGCGCCCAAACTGACACCCCCCACGGACGATGAGGAAGACATGCTTGACCTCGCCTTCGGGCTGGAAGCGACGTCGCGCCTTGGCTGTCAGATCATCATGACCGAAGCACTGGACGGACTGAAGGTACGTCTTCCACGCAAGAGCTGAAGCCGGGGCGGGTCACGCCGCCCGGCCGGGAGGAGCAACATCATGCGCATTCTCGTGGCCATGTCCGGCGGCGTGGACAGTTCCGTGGTCGCCGCAAAGCTGGTGGAAGAGGGACACGAGGTCATCGGGGCCACGCTCCAGCTTTATGACACGCGCGGCGCGGCCAAGAAGGGCGCGTGCTGCGCGGGGCGCGACATTCAGGACGCTCGCGAAGTGTGTGAGCGACTGGGCATCCCGCATTATGTCATCGATGCCGAGCAGCGGTTCCGCGAAAGCGTGATCGACCGTTTCGCCGCCTCCTATGCCAAAGGCGAGACACCCGTTCCATGCGTGGCCTGCAATCAGGGCGTCAAGTTCACCGATCTTTTGGGGTTGGCCCGCGACATCGGAGCCTACGCCATGGCCACGGGGCATTATGTGCGCCGGATGGAAGGACCAGAGGGCGCGGAACTGCATCGTCCCGTCGATGCTTCACGCGATCAGAGCTGGTTTCTCTTCGCAACCACGCGCGAGCAGCTGGACTATCTTCGCTTTCCTCTTGGCGAAATGCCCGACAAGGAGGCTGTCCGCGCCGAGGCCGAACGCTTCGGGCTGCTGGTGGCGGACAAGCCGGACAGTCAGGATCTGTGCTTCGTGCCCAACGGCTCCTATGCCGAACTGGTGGAAACGCTTCGCCCTGAAATGCGTGGTGAGGGCGAGATCGTGGACCGTGAGGGGCACGTGCTGGGCCATCATGAAGGGGTGACGCGTTTCACGGTCGGGCAGACGCGCCGGCTGGGCAACGCCGCCCAGATCGGTGGCGAACGGCAGATGGTGGTGGACATCGAACCCGCCATGCGACGCATCGTCGTCGGTCCCCGCGAACGCGCCAAAGTGACGGTCTGTCGTCTGCGCGACATGAACTGGCTCATCACGCCGCCTGACGAGGCCAGCGGAGACGCGGTGCGCTGCCGCGTGCAGTTGCGCGCACGTGAGGAACCGCGACTGGCGTCCGTGCGTTCTCTGGCGTCGGGAGAAGCGGAGGTCGTGCTGGACGAGGCCGCCCTGCCCGCCCCCGGTCAGGCCTGCGTTCTGTATGACGGATCGCGCGTGCTGGGTGGTGGGGTAATCTGCCGGAGCTGAGGAAAGAGGACTTCTGCGGTCCGTTCTCGACGCCATCCGCTCTCCCAGCTACACTTTCCTTTCAGTGCCCTGACCTTAGAGCGTGGTGATGCCGACGATGACGCAGACCTCTTCGCCCAGCCCTTCCTCTTTGCAGGATCTCCCCACGCGCATCCTGATCGTGGAAGACGATCCGGGAATGAGAACGCTCCTGAGTCGCACCCTTCAATCCGATGGCTACCGCATCCGCGCCGTGCCGGACGCGAAGAACATGTGGGACGCCCTGAAGACGGACCCGGCCGATCTCATCATTCTCGATGTCATGATGCCCGGCATGAACGGGCTGGATCTGTGCCGGACACTCCGTCAGGGCGGCATACGCGGGGAAGTGGAGGACGAATCCTTCACGCATGTTCCCATCATCATGGTCTCCGCGCGCGGTGAGGAACTCGATCGCGTGCTCGGACTTGAACTGGGCGCCGATGATTATGTGGCCAAACCCTTCGGCCAGAAGGAACTGCTGGCCCGTGTGCGGGCCGTGCTCCGGCGGGGACAATCCGCGCTGGCTACGCCGCCAGCGGGACGCACACGGCGCGAGATCATCAACTTCGCGGGCTGGTCGCTCGACCTCCGGCGTCGCGAACTCACCGATCCCACCGGCGCCATCGTGGACATCTCAGGAGCCGAGCACGATCTGCTGGTCAGCTTCCTCGACCATCCCCAGCGTGTCATCGGGCGTGACCGGCTGCTCGAACTTTCGCGCACCCGTCTGGGCGATGTATCGGACCGCTCCATTGATGTTCTGGTCAGCCGCCTGCGCCGCAAGCTCGGAACGGAAGCGGACAACCTGATCCGCACCGTGCGCGGACAGGGCTACATCTTCACTGCGCCCATCGAGCGCGTGTGATCGTCAATGCCGGAAACAGGCGGCAGGTGGTGGGGCAGGGCAGGGAACGGCTCATCCGGCTCTGGCCGCGCGGGCTGGTCGGGCGCGTCATGCTGGTGCTGCTTGCCTCCATTGGCATGGTGTTCGTTGCCAGCTGGACGCTCTACCAGCACGCTGAAGCCGTCATCGAGGACACGGATCGCTTCGATCTGATTGGAGAACGACTGGCGACGGATGTCCGCGTCATCGACGGGGCTGCGCCCACGACGCGACCTGTGCTGGCCACCATGCTGTCCACGGGCGACCTCCAGATCGTCTGGAAACCGGCCGACGCGGAACTCGACACCCATCCGGAGCCGAAGGGACTGGCGCAGTTGCACCAGCAGCTTGTCAACGCCAACCCGACACTCGCCCAGACGCATCTTCAGCTTCATCCCGGCGGCCCGGGTCGCTGGACCGACATCAGCGGCACGCTGCATCTCTCCGATGGCAGCCTGATCGGTTTCACAGCACCTGACATCCTGCGCAGCCACCTCGTCACGCGTGGAGTGGCGACAGCGGCCATCGTGGCACTGGCTGTCCTTTTCGTGGCTCTGATGCTGGTTCGTGCGCTCAGCCTTCCCCTGCGCGCCCTCGTGACCGTGGCGGACACGGTCGGCGCAGGAGAATGGGAACCTCTGGCGGAAAAGGGACCGGGCGAAGTGCGACGACTGGCGCACGCCATCAACGCCATGCAGGGCCGCATCGCGCATCTGATCGATGACCGGACCGAAGCGCTGGCCGCTGTCTCGCACGATCTGCGCACGCCGCTGGCGCGGTTGCGCCTACGGGCCGGTTTCCTGACCGACGAGGAAGCACGGGATTCCATCGAAGCCGATATCGACGAGATGGAAGCGATGGTCGATGGTGTTCTGGCCTATCTCTCGGGCGAAAAGGCGCGCGAAGCGTGCCGTACCCTCGATCTGGCAACACTCCTCTCCACCATTGCTGATGACGCCACAGACCGCGGGGGTGACGTCACGTATGAAGGGCCGGACCGTCTCTCGATTGTCCTGCCGCCACTGGCCACAAAACGGGTGTTCACCAATCTGGTGGAAAATGCGCTGCATTACGCGGGCTCCGCCGTCATCCGCCTGACTCCCAAGGCGGAAAGCGTGATGATCGATGTGGAGGACAACGGCCCCGGCATTCCTGAAAATGAGATGCCGCGTATTACAAACGCCTTTCACCGGCTTGAACTTTCGCGTTCACGGCGCACGGGCGGGCTGGGGCTGGGTCTTGCCATCGTCAAGCGTGAGGTCGAACGCGCCAATGGCGTACTGGAACTCTCCAACCGCCCCGAAGGCGGTCTGCGCGCGCGCGTGGTGCTGCCACGCGGCTGACATTCTTGCATGGTATTGAAGACATCATCTGCCGCACAGTGTGCCTTGGAGCTGCATTGCCAGCCAACGCGGACTGTGCAAGATCACGAAACCTGTGACGCAAATGGTGTCACCCCCGTCTTCCAGCCCCCTTCCACAGTTCCGGAAAGGAAGGAACCGCGATGAACGACATCCGTCCGCCCTTTCCCGATCCGGACAACGCTCTTGCCGATGGGCTGGTCTGGGCCATTCGCCTTCTGCCCGGCGAACCGCCGGAGAAACTGGAAAGCGATGAAATCGTCCGCGCTCTGGCGGGAGACCCTCCTGCCAAAGGTGGCTGGGTCTGGCTGCATTTCGACATCGTGCACACACGCTCACGCGCGCAGGTGGAAGCTATCCCCTGTCTGACGGAAGACGCACAACAGACGCTGACCAACACCGACAAGGGCGCCCGGCTGGAAGCCGAAGGGGATCTTGTCTATGGCGCGCTGCCCGCCTTCGACGATGCGGCCTCGGAAGATGACCGGGACGTGTGCGTCTGGCGCTTTGCGATGCTGCCCACGCTGCTGGTGACGACACGCCGTCACCCCATTCCAGCGCTTGGCGTGGTGTATCGCGAAATCCAGCGCAGACAGGTACCGGACAATCCCGCCGGCCTCGTGGACCGCGCTCTTCTGGAATTTGCCGATACGGCCCGACGGACCATGTCGCGACTGGACGACCAGCTCGATCGTGCCGAAGACGTGCTGCTGCTGCTGGATCGTGACACGGATCTGGGCCGGATGGGCGGCATGTTGGGTCAGGTGCGTCGTCGCTCGACGGAACTGCGGCGCGTGATCTCGCCGGTAAACCGCATCTTTCAGGACGAGGAACTGGAACTGCCCGAATGGGCGGAGGATGATCTACGTGACCGCTCGGAGCGTCAAATCCATGGCGCACTGGACGATCTTCTCGCTCTTCAGGACCGGGCACGCTCGCTGCAGGACGAGCTGACATCCAATCAGGCGGAAGAGACCAACCGACGCCTCTACATCGTCTCGGTTGGAACGACGATGATGCTGCCAGCAACCTTTGTGACCGGCTTCTTCGGCATGAACACAGGCGGCATGTTTCTGGCCGCTGGCCAATGGGGCACGGTCGAGGCTGGCGGATTATGCTTTCTCATCATGGTAGGGACATGGTTTCTGCTGAAAATGACGAAACTCCTCTGACCTCATCTCTTCCCGACGGAAATTGCGGACGAGGACAGCTAGACGTGCTTTCCGGGTGCGGTGGCCATGTGGGCTGCGCACACAATTTCGGGGAGCATTCTTTCGTCAATGGACGTGACCAGCGCCATCACTTTCATTCTTCAACTGATTCCATCGTCCGAGCTTGCCACGGCAACGGCCATCGTATCGTTCATCATCGCCAGTTGTGCGTTGGCCGTGCGGTTCTGGAAGCCCCCGACTTCCACCTCACGCTGGGCCGGGTTTTACCGGATCGTCAGCGCTCTGGCACAGGCACGGGGATGGAACGCCAACTCTTTTCCGGTCGATCGCAAACCCTCGGAAGGTCAGGACCCATCACCTGCCCCTCCAGCATCGGACGCAAAAGGCAGCGACATAAAGGAGACGCACGGATCGTAGACTGAACATATCATGAACAAGAAATTGCGAACATTTACGACAATATCAGTCTGAAAAGAAAGAAGGCTCTTTCCAAATCTTGCGGGATGGAAAGAGCCTTCTTCTGTCACGCCCTCATGAATGAAGGAACAACCAATCAGTCGTCCTGATCGTCGTGCTCGGGATGATCGATTTGGTGAATCTGATCCATCAGAGCCTTGATCTTGTCCTGCCGATCCTTGGCTTCCGTCAGTTGCTTGGTCGTCAGGAGGTCGTGGATCTTTACAGCCGTGTCGATACGTGCGGCTTCTTCCTTCGCGTGCAGGGCAGACTGCTGCTGCACCAGACTGTCGAGTTGGCTGCGATCGATCTTTCCCGGTGTCATGAGCTGGTTTGCGATCTGATCGTGCAGGGTGCGTTCCTGAGCGTGAAGGGCCTTGCCGCTTTCATGGCCGTCCTTGAAGATTTTCTTCAGTGACGTTTTCTGCTCAGCTGTTAGATCAACTCCATGCAACATGGGGAAACCATGCGAACCGCCGCACATCGGCGGCGGAGGCGGGTTCCCCGGTGCCGCGATGGCATTGCCTGATGCCACAGCACCAAACGCAAGCATGGTCATGGGAATCATAGCAAGAAAGCTGCGCTTCATATTATCCTGTCCTTGTATTGAGCGACGAGGATTGAGACCTCATCACTGTCTGCTCCCAACATCACCACCCATTCGTGGCAGGAAAACTGCAACATTGCTACGAAATGTAAGACTTATGCACTCTATGATGTAATTTTTATTACAAATTAGAAAGGCTTAACGATCACCATGATGACAATGACAATCATCAAAAGCGTCGGAACTTCGTTCATCATTCGGTAAAATCGCTCGGAATGAACATTTGCATCACGCGCAAAAGCTGAGCGCCATTTTGCGCAGCCGCCATGAAAGGCAAACATTCCGACAAGGCAAAGAAGTTTCACATGCCACCAGCCAGAGTGCCAGTTGATGACACCCGGCAGGGCAGCCAGAAGCCCTCCGAAAAACAGCGAAGACAGCATGGCCGGCGTCATGATCGCGCGCAGAAGTCGGCGCTCCATGATCTTGAATCGCTCACTCTCCGGTGAGCCTGCCGCCACCTGACAATGATAGACGAACAGCCGTGGCAGATAGAACATCGCCGCCATCCAGGCGATGATCGAAATGACGTGAAACGCCTTGATCCAAGGATACCACGGCAGAAGCGCCATCATCATGAGGGCAGACGCCCCTGCGCTTGAAGAGCCTTCTTCAACAAGGGCGCAAACTCGGAAAGGTGGCTGATGCGCACCAGTCCGGGCCATTCGGGAGCCGGTTCATGCGCCGGACGAAAAAGCACACACGTCATACCCGCGAGCAGGGCGGCCCGGGCACCGGTATCGCTGTCTTCCAGCACGACGCACTGTTCAGGCAGCACCCCTTCTTCGGCCGCAGCATGGAGATAGACATCGGGCGCAGGTTTGGGCGCCTGCATGTCAGCGGCCGAATGGATACATCCCGCCAGCCGATCGGCCAGACCGGTAGGGGTAAACTTCGCCTCCATCTCCAGCATGGAGGAATTCGATCCGACACGCATGGGTAGACCCAGCCGATCTATGGCCTTGAGCATGTCATGCACACCGTCGATCACTTCGACCGAGGACCGGAAAGCCTCGACAAACCGATCACGCAGACTGATGGCCCAATTATCGGGCAATCGATGGCCTGTGTGGGCTTCGATTTCTTTCTTGATCTCGACAAGAGCCTTGCCACCGAATGTAGCGACGGCGTCCCTCTCCGGCACGTCATAACCGGCTTCACGCGCCGCCTGTGCCACGAGACGGCAACTCGTGCCTTCGCTGTCGATAAGCACACCATCGCAATCGAAAATGACGAGCCGCAAGGAACCCTGCGCGGAAAGTGCTGATACCATCAGCCAATAGTCCGGATTGTGTTCACGAGATCACCCACATGCTCAGTCGGCGTCTCAGGCAGAACGCCATGGCCGAGATTGAAAACATGCGCACGGCCTTTCATGGAATCACGAATGGCAAGTGCTTCCCTACGCATGGACTCTCCTCCCGCAAGGACGGAGATCGGATCGAGATTTCCCTGAAGCACCAGATCCGGACGCACCTGTTCCGCCACAATGGTCAGATCCGATCCCGTGTCGAGCGCCATGGCGTCCACACCCGTCTCACGGGCATATTCAGGTGCCATCACGCCCGCCAGTCGGGGAAACCCGATTACAGGCACATTCGGGTGACGATTTTTCAGATAAGCGACGATCTGGCGCGTGGGGGCGATGACATGCCGCCGAAACTCGTTGGGTGGCAGAAGGCCGGACCATGAGTCGAACAGCATGATCGCCTGCGCCCCGGCATCCACCTGGTCTGACAACATCTGAGCCGTGCTTTCCGTGAGCGTGGCCATGAGCCGATCGAACAGCGCGGGATCACGATACGCCATCAGGCGCGTCTGGGCGAACTCCTTCGAGCCACCGCCCTCGACCATATAGCACCCGACGGTAAAGGGAGCGCCGGCAAAACCGATCAGCGTCACGGTTTCCGCCGCGGCCGCCCCGACCGGCTCCTTCAATGTCTTTCGCAGACGACGCAAGGTCTCCATCACGGGTTCCGTGCGTTCGGCCACTCTTTGCGGATCGAGCCGAGCAAGATCGGCCTCACTACGGATCGGTGTGAGAACAGGACCGCGTTTTTCGATGAATTCGAGAGATTGGCCCATGGCCCATGGAAGGACGAGAATGTCCGAAAACAGGATGGCGCCGTCCATTGCAAAACGTCGGACGGGCTGGAGCGTGATTTCGGTGGCCATATCTGGCGTCATGCAGCGCGTCATGAAGTCGGCTTTGGCGCGGAGGGCACGGAATTCGGGCAGAAAGCGACCCGCCTGACGCATGAGCCACACTGGAGGCGGCCAGGTGGCCTCGCCCCTGAGCGTGCGAAGGAGCCGTCTGCGTTCGTCTGTCCCGTGCGTTGTGGTCACCGTGTGTCCTGCCATTCCTGCCTTGAGTGATCGTCATCATCTCTAACGAATAAAGAAAGATAAGGAAATGATGAGAAGGTACTTGGGCCTGTGGATGACGGGGTACCCATCTTTCCGAAAAAGTACCCCGCTTTTCCCCCGATGTGTACAGATTTCAGGCATCTGGAAAGACAGGGTTTTTTCGGGTTATCCAGAAATCCTCCGCAGGGGGCTGTGTACAATTCACAGTTTCTGAAGATGTACCCTCTGTCCACGGTACTCGGTACTTCAGGCTGAGGATGTCCGTACCATCCCCATGTACCCCAGGGCGGTACAAGGTACTGGATATGGTACTCACAGAAGTACCAACGGGTGCTGATCCTGAGAGCGCCCATACGTACAGGCACGTGTGAAGAGGACAAAAGAATGGCCGACTCGAATTCTTTGCTTTCAGAAGTACCGGAGTCGTCTTTGCTTGCATCTGGAGTGCGGTTGATTCTGGCCAGCGGTTCAGTCGCCCGGCAGGCGCTGCTGAAAGCAAGCGGCCTGCCCTTTGCGGTCTGTCCGGCGCAGGTGGAGGAAAGTCCGGTTCGCGATCATGGAAAAGCTAGTGGGCAGAGCGCGCAGGCCGTGGCGCTGGAACTCGCGCAGGCCAAGGCTCTTGCCGTAAGCAGAGATCATCCCGGTGCTCTGGTGATCGGTGCCGACCAGATGCTGTCCTGTGACGGCGTATGGTTCGAAAAGCCTCTTACCTATGCGGCGGCGCGCGGACAGCTTGTGGCTCTAAGGGGCCGGACGCATCACCTGCACAGCGCGGTGGTCCTGTGCCGGGATGGGCATATCCTGTGGCGGCATGTCTCGACCCCCACCCTGACTATGCGGCATTTTTCCGATGCTGCGATGGAGACATGCCTCGCGGCCGATGGTGGAGCATGCCTGCACTGTGTGGGCAGTTATCGGTTGGAAGGACCGGGGATCCAGTTCTTCGAGCGGATCGAAGGCACGCACGACGCCATTCTTGGGCTGCCCATGCTGCCGCTTCTGGCAGCTTTGCGGGATATGGAGATGCTGCGGAAATAATTCCCGCTGGTTGGCAGGAAAGGCTTGTCAGGTGTCATCGAGCGGGTTATACGGCCTTCCACTTCAACGAGAGTCGTATGGCTCGCGTTGTGGGGGGCCATAGCTCAGTTGGGAGAGCGCCTGAATGGCATTCAGGAGGTCGTCGGTTCGATCCCGATTGGCTCCACCAGTTACCTGGTATTTATCCAATAAAATCAAAGTGTTGTGGGCAAGAAGTACAACCTCGCCCTGCATGTTGTCCCTCTTGAGGACTGACATTCTGAGCGCCGTTCTGGGGCTTGGAGAGACGATTCTCAGCCAGCAGCCTGCTCCAGTGCATCCTGAACAAGACGATTCAGACTGACGCCACGAGCCGCGGCCATCTCGACGGCTCGGGCATGCGCATCAGGCGGCAGACGCACCTGGAACTTGCCGGAATAGTGCTTCATTGGCTCCACACCCTTCTCGGCGCACATCTCCAGAAAGACGCGCAGGGACGTTTCCCCTTCCTGCCGAAGGCCTTCCACACTATCGGCATAAAAGTCAGCCCCGCCATTGAGACCGATGAACTCGCCCCGGAACAGGCCAATCTCAGGATCAAACTGAATGACGGCCCGATGGCCGCTTATCTCCATCATGTTGTTCATGGCGTCACCTCATTCTGCTCAAGCCATTTTCGCACCGCTGCAACAGCGCCCTTGTCGGTGTCCGGTTTGGGGTGCGGGCGATGGAACACCCGGATTTCTCCAAACAGGAACACGCCAATGCGGGAGCCTTCCCGTTCCGACACCTCACCACCAAGAGCAATGAACAGAGCTTCGATGTCGGACCATGGCACATTGCCAGAAACGGGACGCTTGAAGATCAGCTCCAGCGTGCGGCGATGTTTGGCTTTCATGGATAGGTGATACTATTTTTCAGTATCACAGGCAACGTATTTATCGGCTGAGTCGGCAGGCATAAGCCCCGATCAATGCTGCCTCAGCTCGCCCGTCATCCTTCACCCGCTTGAACTGGTCGGCGGCGGTCGGGAAAAGCTGCATCGCGCGCGCCCTCGCTCCGCCCTTGTCGGCCGGACAGGAGATCGCTTTCTTCCACACGTTCGGTCGCACTGTGGTGAGAGGCTTACCAAGGGTCGCCGTCACTCCCTCGATCACGCCAACTCCACGACCAAAGGCAAACGCTCCCACGCTTCCCTCGCCCGGGCGCGTGCTCACCTGCTCCAGCCAGATTTCCGATGGATCGTGGATACGCAGCATCGTCGCCAGCAATGGGGCAGAGACGATCCTACGTTGCTTCCCAGACACCGTGATGGTGACGGTGGGCATGTCGAGAACTTCGATCAGGTGACCGTCCGCAGACAGGATGGCGATGGCGCCAGAGTTGCCCGGATCAATGGCAGCGATACTCAACGGCCCATACTCCATTGTATGGCAGGTCGCGGCCACGGTCGGTTTTCAGCGCCCCAAATGGCGAGGGCTGTGGCCAGCACAAGATCGTCATGTATGCCTTCGCGCCATGCCTCCATCGTCTCGTTGCCATGTGCCGTTTTCTTCACACGGAAGTTCTGCAACTCGTGTCGAAGGGCATCTGAAGCACTGGCATGAGAGGTCAATGCAAGGCGATCCTCCGCGAATGCGACATCAAGCAAGCTAGCCAGAACAGATTTGGGAACATTGGCTTCCCCTGGCTTTGGACGGCTGACTTTTGACCCACCCGTGATCGAGATTCCTGTCAGTCTCAGCTCCATCTCACGCATGGCATCCACAACCGGTGCGCCAACACCCGTTCGGTCCACAAACAGATGGGCGCCATAGGGTGAGGCCGGAAGCTGCTGAAGGATGCTCTGAACCGAGCGTGTGATGTCGGGATACGATGTCCCGCGTGGATAGCGGTGCAGATTTACCACCCGGTATCGACGCACACCGCGGCGCTCCACGATCCCTGCCTTTGCATCAAACTTGGTTCTCTGCCAGCGCTGACGTTCGCACGCCAAAACCTCCGTCACACAGAGCGCCGTGAAATCCTGACTTTTCCCAAGATCCAGACCCACAGAGTAACTTTCTAGCTCGCCATCAGTGATGACACGCCGATCTTCGACAATCTCCGTGTAAGGTCGGGTCATCAAAGCATCACCGTGGCGGCCGGATGATCAGCCGGATCCTCGAAGCCAGCGTAATGCAACGTGCCCGGCACGACTGCAAAAGGACCGCCCTGATAAGTGACGCCTACAGCCCCGACACAATCGGTCAGCACCTCCTGTGCACCGGGCTGAATAGTAATCCGGCCGCCATTCGCACGTGCTCCATCCGGAACAACGGGAGGCTCAGTTTCTCCAGAGACGTACCAAAGAGAAAGCGGAGAAGAGCCGTCATTGCTGACCAGTAGGCCAGCACCGGCGTCACACTCAGGAAAAGTCACACTGGCTAATCCATGAATGGGCGCCGCTGGCACCGCAATTGCACCGCTCACACCACCGGGACCGGTTTCAGTCGCAGCGAGATTCATGGCACCGGATAAGAAAAGACGTCGTATCTGCATGGTCACCTCAGAAATTGAGTTCGAGGAGAGGCACATCACGCGAGAATGCGCGTTCGATTGCCTCATCACTGAAAAACTGATCGTCGGCCTCAACAAACTTGCAATGGAATTCCTGCTCGAATTTCCACGGGCCATACTCAGAACGCATGTCCTCAAGATATTCGGGGCTGATGCGCGAAACCTGTTCGGCGGTGACGCTTTCACGCTGCCACTTGGGATCTCCACCCGCCCAGGCATTATAGAAATGCCCCTGTTTGCCATTTGGAGTGGACATCAGCACCAATCGGCCGTTCGAGGTGGCCAGCATCGGCAAAAATGCTTCGTACAGGCTGTCATGTACGAACGCCGCCTCATCTTCCACGATCAGGTTCGGAGCAGAATACCCACGGATGTTGTCTCCATCGCCCGGCAGACTGACAATGCGCGAACCATTGGCCAGCTTGATCTCGGTGGCAGCTTCCTTCAGCAGCTTCGGCGGCCCATCCATCGTATTGATGTGTGTCTGCACCTTGGCCAGAAGTTCTGAACTCTGCCGCTGGGCCTTCGAGAACAGCAAAATCAGAGAATTCGCGTGATACATCCCCGTATGGAGTGCGAGCACGGATGTTGTGGTCGTCTTTCCGGCCTGCCGGGTGCAGTTGAGCAGTATCCGGTTTCTGGTCGAACCAAGGACATTGGCCTGCCACGGATCAGGTTCAAACCCGAGCCGTTCCCGCGCAAACAGCACCGGATCGAGAGCGTGCCGAAGATCGCGGGCCATGTCTCTGACCAGATCAGCCATCAATCGTCCCCAACGCCTGCACGACCGCAGCACGTGCGTCAGGAAAGCGCTCAAGGGCGGCAAGGATGCTGCCTTGCACCACTGTCCAGCCGGGAGCGTTGACGATGTTGATTTGCACCCCTGCGCGAGAGCCCTCACCCGTCACACGCGCCTGACTATCCAGTACGCCACGGGCCTCTCGGATGGCCGCAATGGCGTCTTTGAGTTTCCCCGCTTTCTCAGCTCGGTCCAGAAGAGCCATCGCACGGCCGCGCAGTTCTTCAAGCTGAGCAACGATGCCGAGGGTCGGCTCAATATCGTCAACAGCGAGACCGGTCGCCTTCTCAAGACGCGGAAGGAGATGGTCCGCATAGTGACGCTGGAGAGCACGCGCTGTGATGCCGGGGAAAGCCTCCGCAACTGAGGCGCAGGACGTGTCCGGGTTGATGAGTGCCCGATCAATCTCCCGCGCCAGAGTGTGGGTGCAGATGCTGCATGGACGGCCTCTTTTGCCCGCCGTTTTTTTCGTCGCACTCACCACGGCAGGAGCAATTTCGCCATCATTTTCGTCCGACGATTCTGCGGCGTTTTCGGGAGGGATTTTCACTCGCAGACCCATACCCCGTTCCGCTCCAGCCATGCCGCTGCCAAGGGCACACGCAAGGTCGTGAGACGGGTCTTGTCGCTGTCAGTCAGAAGGTGGGCTGGGCGCACGCTGAGCCGGTTCTTCGACCCAATCTCAAGGCGAATACCCCGACGCCCCAGTTCTTCAAGGAAAGCGTGTGCTGCCTGCTCAGGTGTGGGAGCACTCCGAGGTGCAGGAGCTATTGCCTGAGCCGCCTCACGTGCGATGGTTTCCCGCGGCATATCCCGCCAGCGAACGAATTCAGCGATTGCATCCTCGACTACCTTGCGGATGCGGGCCTTGGCCTCTCTGTCCGCAAGCGAATTTGCATTGGCTCCGGTCTGATTATATCGGCCCGCCGCAAAGCGAGCTTTCTGAGCCAGTCCATCGAGGACGCTCCAAGGCGCACCATCCCGAATGCGGGCTGCTTGATGCGCCTGCATCATATCCTGAACGAGAACGGTGATTGGTTTTTCTTCAGTGACAGTCGGCATCACATCAGACCTCGCTTGCGGAAGCCCATCTGCTTGAGCCTTGCTTCGAAGTCAGCCTTCGTGGCTGTGCGTGCATTGAAGGCAGGCGCAAAGGCCTGTGGATACCGCTGCTTCAGATCGGCCACCTGACCAGCTACCGACAGATCTGTGCGGGCAATTTTCAGCAGAGAGAGGTCTTTCAACCCGGCTGAGCGGGCGGTTTCTTCAAGCGTGCTCACGGGCGCGCTCCTTATCTGTTCGGGCACGCACCCATGCAACCAGAGCTTCTTCAGGCCACATGACACATGCCTGCCCCAACAGGATGGACGGCGGAGCATCGCCTCTTTTGGCCATGCGTCGCAGGGTCTGGGTACTGATCCCCAGCCGACGCGCCGCCTCCCTCGTCGTCAGACACAGCGGAGCAGGAATATCGGGTGCGTTCATGTCATCAGAATACAATGAAAGTGAATGATATAGTACAGAAAACGACATTTCTTACATTCCCCGACTGAAGCACAGGGAAACACCCAGAAACAGACAGATAAATTCAGAGCGTTATCACAATTTATTGCAGACACATCCAATCAATACAGATCGACGGTCATCAGCCGCGATCACCGCCAAAGGTTCAGATTTGGGCTCGTTGCGTCGTTAAGAGGGACAATAAACAGGGCGCGAGGAAGAATATGAACGATAATTGGCTAAATTACGCCAGTTTTTAGGCTAGGTTCGGAGACTTATATAGGAACCGAACCTCAGTTTCGGCCCGATGCGGCGCATGTGTCCGGCAAGTATTCGGCTGGCCATTGGAGGGTCAATTCCAGCGTGGAGGAAACCGCCAGGTGCTACCGGCTTTCCGGTATCACATCCTCAGATGTGAGAAGCGCCTCGTGACAGGGAATTTCCGGCCACCGTGGCAAGAATTAAAGCTGACCACATCAGGCACCTTTTTGTCGCGCAGGCACGGACGCGCGTTTAGTCGATTTCTGAGAGCTTGAGGGTAAACAGGAATTTCCGTTCACCTCAAAAGGTAACCCCGAAAACCGCGCCACCCCGATCTGATCCATCTGGGTATCGTTTTCAGAAACGACCCCCTGAGACCGAAAACAGTCTCACCCCTGTTTTATGACCTCGCCGCAAACTCATTCCCCAAGTTTGGGGAATCCCTCCTCACATGGTCCAGATTTGGACCACCTCCCGCACGGAACTTGCACGGAACCTGCACGGGAAAATAGACCGCACGGATGGTCTATTTCCCTATAGGGTTCTGAGATCCATGCGTGCACGGATTATGCACGGAAGTTACACGGATCATTCCCCGTCGCCCGAGAGCCATTTCGCCGATGACGGGTGTCCATCATGAGACCTAATGCCTTGGGCTTTCGCATTGTTGGACCTCTTGAAAGTTTCAACTGTGCATCCCGATGCCAGCAAATGATCTAATGCAGCTCTCTGTGCCTTCTGTGAGGTAATGCCGTTCTCGACAAACAGGCGCCGAACCGATCGCGTGTCATTAGACAGTTTCGGACTCCATGGCCCCTCTGAAGAGCCTTTCGCAATCCCGGCCTCAATCACCACACGTTGCTCCAGCCCGACAGTGTCATCAGGCGGTGCCCACGGCAGCATCGCCGCCACACTGTCCCCGTTCGGCAGTTCATAGGCCTGACGCTCAAACCATTCTTCACGCCCGGTCGGTGCCGCGTTGATCTTGCCCGTATCGACCCGCGAGAAATAACGCCTATGGTCAGCCGGCACGCTGAAACTGTCCGCTTCCTGCTCGGTCATGACCGCAACGGTGACAACGACACGGGCCGCTCCAATGATCGAGGACGCACCACGTGCGATATCAGGGTTTCCAGCGATGCCCGCCGATCCTTTGCGGGTGTGATGCAACAGGACCACGGCCATGTCGTAACGGATCGCAAGGCTTCGGAAGTAAGCCATCACCGCACGAATGGCAGTATTGTCGTTTTCCTCCATCTCGTGGAGTTCCACCAAGGGATCGAGGATGAGCACGTCGGGCTTCTGTTCCTCAATCAGGGCTTGAAGCTGCTCCATCGCAGGTGTGGCGATTATGCCCCCACCTTCCGCCGTGCGAAGCAGTGTGCCGATGCCTTCGGTGCTGACACGAAACAGACCATTCGTCAGGTCTGACGGCTGCTTTCCCACGGGACGCAGGGCTGCCGAGAAACGCCGCTTCTGCTCGTCGTTGTCGTCCTCCGTGTTGTAGGTGACGACCTTGCAGCACTGGACCGGATTGAGACGCCCATACCGCTCGCCCAGCACAAGAGATGTCGCCCAGCCGACCATCAGCATGGATTTGCCCGCCGCAGGCTCACCGACCACAACCGTGACGGCGCCGCGCAGAAGCAGGCCCGGCGCGATCCAGGGACGAGGGGCGATGTCATTCTCGTCCCATTCGTCAGCATCGATCAGTAAAGGTGTTCCCGTTACGGAGATGTTTTCGAAAGGAGGAGCCTTGGTGGGACGCTCCTCCACTTTGCGAAACCCGCTTTCGACGGCTGCGCCGATATCCACGGCTTCGCTCATCCCGCCATCGCCGCCCGCAGCGCGGACCTGATGGTGGCTTCAATCTCCAGCTTGGCAAGCCCAGCCTGCAACCCAGCAGCGGCCATAGCCTCGGCAATCTGTCCAGCCGTCAGATGTCCGCTGGCAATGTATTTAGCGAGACCGAAGGTTTCACCATTCAAGGTAGCGTTCCGCGCGCCTTCAGGGGCAGATGCGACAGCAGAAACAGCAGCCCGCACGGCGCCCTGCATATACCGGCCCGCATCCCGCAATCCGTTTTCGACCTTTCGCAGATCAGCGACAGGCGGGGGCGGTGGAAGCGCCATCCCTGCCAGCCACGCAGGCCATGGGGCAGCGGGCGAACGGTCCACGATTGGCAGGCCAGTCGCCGGCCACCAGATGATGAAGCCACCGTTGCCGCGCACATCGACGCCGGGCGCGATCCGGCTGGCACTGTTGCGTGTTCCCTCACGGTGCCGGAGCAGAAGATGCAGGCCGCCCGAGCGCGTACGGTGGGTCCGTGTTGCCGGGACGCGAGTGCAATGCTCAGCGTACCAGTCGTCTCCGCCCTTGCCCCAGTCGAGATACACAACATCAAAGCCTGACGCTGATCCTGTCACCACTCCGATCAGGGGGCCGGGATATGTGCGCCAGAGGATCAGCACGTCCTCAGGATGCCTTGTGGCCAACTCACCCCATTTGCAGGTTGGGCGCTTGTCCTCGCCACAGGGAAAGACGATCAGACCATGCCGTGCGAGGCGTTCTGCTTTGAAGGCAACCTCTTCGTAAACGAGATTACTGCTGCGTTCAGGCATTTTCAGAGAGGCGCTCATTTCGCACCTCCCTTCTCGACCGCCATCCGACGCAGGAATGCTGCGATCTCGCTTGCTGCGCGTGCCTTACAGCCGTGGATGTGGGCTACTTCGTGGTTATCAATGTCTTTCCAGGCATCGGTCGCACAAATCCGCTGGATCTCATCAAAGGAGATTCTTGTATTCTCGCTCTGGAACTGGTCACAAATTTCGGCTGCAATCAGCAACCCGGGGATGAGGACGTCGCTCATACGTCGTCCTCCCGTCCAAGGTGATAACGCCCCATGGAGATGAGGTTCTGGAATCGCTCCTCAGGTGTCATGCCCTCATGGAGCACGTCACAGGCACCCGTGAGCGCCATGCAGTAGGCGTCTTCAAAGTCCTGCCGGACGAGACCGAGGCGCTGAAAAGCCCTGATCGCTCCCTGCGCCACGAAATGCGGCGCAATTAGCACCGCTCCAGCAGAGGTCTGGATAGTGCGGACATCATCTTGAAATTGACCTGAGGCCGTCATGCTGAGGAATACTTCCTGCGCATCCTCCGGCAAAGCCGCGGCTGACACGAGATCGGCGCAGGCGTGCCACGGAAATGCGAGAACCCCATTGGGCGCACGGAAGAAGCGGATAGCGCGGCCATTCACCTGACCAGTGTACAGAGGCTCGATCATGCGTTGCCTCCTTGCGTACAAAACGAAGCTTTGTTCAGGACAGAAAAGTGTCGTGTAGCAATGAGGAAAGTGCGTTCCAGCTCAACTTCGATTACATCTTGATCAATGGAATGGCGTTCCATGAAAAGCCGAGAAGCTTCGATCATAAGAGGAAGAGTGTGAGCAAACTCCAATATGGTGAGATCGGCTTTTTGCATCACTTCAGCCAAGGTTTCGCCGATTATCTCCAGAGAAAGATGATCTCGTTTGGCAATAGGGGACCGTTCCCGTTTTTCAGGGTTCATTTTGCGTACTCCATGGCACGCGCTACGATTTTTCTATGGACAGACCGATCCAAAGTCCGCTATCAGGAGGGTGTTAGTTGCCTCACGATGCTGGATGTTTTGGATCGCCGTCCTGTTTAACCGCAGGCGGCGTTTCTGTTTTCAGGCAGCACTCTGGCGCAGAGATGCGAGCCATTTCTCATAGCTTTCGACTGTGATCAGCGTCCGGCTGCCAACCTTCACCCGCTCAAGCATCGTGTTCCGATAAACAGTGGCTCGGCTCAAACACGTCTCGTGCATGATGTCTTCAATTCGCAGGAAGCGGCGTCCCTGACTGTCTGGATGGGGAATGTTCATTGTGAGATGCCTCCGTTGCACTGTATGTGTCGTGGCGTTCTTAATCCAACACGAACCGCCAAAAGTCAGACAAACTTGAGATTGGAGTTTTTCCTTTTTTCGCTTCTAATGGCTTTCACTACCGCTTCAGGTTCGAATGTTTTACCGATATCTGCATAGATTTCATCTAAGCTTCGACATGTTATTGTCACCGCAGGAGAAGTCGGCTTTCCAGCCCCATGCTTGCTTCTTGGTTGAAATTTTCTAAGTATTTCAAGTGTATAATGAGCCACAAGAAGCGCCTCTCCGTGCCAATATCCTCTTGGATTTACTGGATTCTGAATGGCGGACTGAAACAATTCGCTTGCTTTAATCAGTTTCTGAACCGCATCAAAAACAACCTTTAATGCTTCTTGTTTTTTTTTCAAAATCCTCAACCAACATGTCTTTCATTGGATCTTTTCGTAAATCCAAAAGAACTTTCTCTCCATTTTCTATCCACCGAGGGAATACATCATGTATTGTTGAAATTGCTATTTTTACTTTTTTTGACTCTAGATTTTTTAGACGGACTGTTTCTTCCGGCACAAAATTCGGCAACTCTGGCGGGTGTTTTTTTGCCATTATATAGTGAGCCAAATTGAATATTTCGTCAGAGTTTGGATCAACATTGATTCCTTCGGTAGAAAACCACGACACGACAAGAGACACGTAAGAGGGAAGATCTGTTTTGCTCATTACGTCTTCCTTTCATCTTCAATCTGAACTGAAGCACTCATACCTCACTGCCCCCAACCACCGCGGGATGATCGGCTTTTTTTGGCATCAATCAAAACCTTCTGTTTTGGCTGCGCTATGGCTTTAGCGCGCTTGGCCTTCTCCGCCTGCACGTCATCCCAGAATTGGACCAGTGCACGCGCACCTTCACGCAAGCGCTGCTCTTTCTCCTCAATGGAGAGATCGTCGTTGAAGGGCGCGGCACCGGCATGGATAAGCATCCAATTCGCCTCGTTGTCCGGGATACGCTCGCTGCGCTCCATCTTGGCCGGGATCAGCGCGCTCACCGTAACGCCTCCACTGCATAGGCATGGCCGGACGTGACAGGATCGGATGAGCCCAACCCGACGATGGACAGGACGATGAGGAAAGGAACGAGGATCGCCGCCACAATGTTGGCGCATGTCTCCGCTGCCCGCTCCACGGCGGGTGTGCTATGGGCGTTTTTAGCCATTGCCGAATTCATCCTTCGGTTGTGGTTAGGCCGGGCTAGAGAGCTGCAACTCTCTGTCCGTCCGATGTTGGCCTTTCAGCCAATGTCAGATATAATAACTGACATAGCCCAAAGTCAACTGTGAGAACCAATGTTGGATATAAAACCTGAGCAATGCCTTGGAGCGCGTGCCATGCTGAGACTGACGCGTGGCGATTTGGCAGACGCAGCTCAGGTGGCAGTGGCGACTTTAGCGGACTTTGAAGCTGGCAAACGCACTCCCCATCCACGTACCCTCTCTGCCATACGCACTGCCCTAGAATCCGCTGGCGTGGAATTCATTGCTGAGAATGGCGGCGGCGCCGGAGTGCGACTGAAGAAAGAACGCGGTGAGGCCTAAACCCCCCACTCCATTCGTCTCTTGATGTTCATTACCGTTGACGGCGCGACACCGATCTTCTGAGCCACTTGTCGCAGGGTCATTTTCTTTCCTCTGGCCGTGCTCAATATTCGACGCACTGCCGCACGTCGTTGAGTGGCCGTGGTCAGTTTCGATGGCAGAGTGGCCCGCGTCGGTCGCTTTTGCTGTTGCTCGGCCCACACCTTCAGACACTCGCAATCGCGACATTCCCATAAAGTGTTCACGGCTCGTTTTCCCTCTTACATGCTGGCGTCGAAGGCCGTCTGTTCGATTCAAACAATACCGCATTTTCAAGAAAAATGGCCGAAAACAGCCATTTTTCGTCCGATCCAACCCTTAGTCGGTTACTAAGGGTTAGCAATCTGCTGAGGGGCAATCTCCCGACTCGGGGAAAACTCAGTCTCTCTTGCATAGGTTCCGTGGCACAGAATCGTCCATGACGATGCAATTCATCCACGCGGAAACCTACGGCAGAGCCCCCAACGCACAAGGGCAGTCAGTCAGATTCGTCCTCGCAGAAGCGGGAAGGGCCGAGTGGGCCTGCGCTCACGTGCGACGGCCTCAGCCGCCACGGGTGCTCTACGGACTATCGCCGGCCGACGTGGAGCGGGAACACAACCGGCGTGTAGAGGATGCCCGACTGGCGACTTCCACTGGCCCTCGCAGGCTCCGCACCAACCAGCACACTCTTCTGACTGTGGTGGCCAGTTTTCCTGCCACGGGCAAATCCGATCGCTGGCCGCAAGCGGTATGGCAATGGCTTGAAGACACGATAGCGTGGCTGCTGGCGCAGTTCGGAGACGCGCTGCTCAGCGTGGTACTGCACACAGACGAGGGGTATCCCCATCTCCACGCGTTCGCTCTCCCCACAGACCCACAGATGAAAGCGCGCTCATTGCATCCCGGCGCTCGGGCCAAAAACGAGGCCCGCCAACAGGGAGCTGCCAACTGAGAGGGAGATATCGCGTACCGGCGTGCAATGCGGGCGTGGCAGGACGATTTCTGGAGTACGGTCAGCTGCAAGTACGGTCACACACGCAGCGGTCCAAAACGCGAACGTCTGACACGAGCCGAATGGAAGGCGCGACAGGAAGAAGCTATCAAGATTCAGCGCCTGAAGGCCGATATTGAGCGTGACAAATCCCAGATGTTGCCGCGGTTCGACCTGATTCTCCAAGACATCCGAGATGATCTCGAACGAAGATATCGCGGGCAGATCGAACGGCTCATCCAACAGCTACAGAACGAAGCCAAAAGAGCCGATGACGCCGAGAGCCGCCTCGCCGTTCTTCTCTCGTCCGTCGAAGAAAAGCCTCCTCCACCGGAAGAAGGGGTAAACCCGCCATGATCACAGAGAGCCCCGGCCTATGATGGGGGTCTGCCCAAATTTGGACATACCTCTATTTGCAGCGATACACCGGACGACAGCGCCGGTCAGACTGATGTCTCAGCCTCGACCACACGCAGACGCGGCAACACCCGCTTTCTGCCTCGGCGACCGACGCCAGATGGCGGAGCTTTAGGACGACTGCCCATGCTCTCTGAGAGCAGCCGATACACACGGTACCAGTGATCTACTGCATCGGTCAGCCCAAGCTGGTGAGCACGCTCCAAACGATCTCCGGCAACGGTGCGCGCCGCCAGACCATAAAGCCCGACTAACTGTCCCGCTTCGGTCTCTGGTGAGTCTGCCTTTTCCTTTGAATCCATCATCGTGCACCTCCGCCGCCAATCGTCGGCCAACATGGTAAACGAATGGTTAAGATTAACGGGCTTTCACGCACTATTTACCGACTTGCAGGCCTGTCCCAACTCCCTCAAATCTGAGGAGGTAGAGCACTGCCGTTTCAAGGCGGTGGGCATAGGTGCGGACAGATGAATACTGTGTTAGGGACGCAAAGTACACGCGTCGGGAAGCCAGATTTTATCGGCGGAAATGACAACCATTCTGAATTACTTAAGGAAAAGATGTAGCGATGGGAACCGTAACTAATTTTCATCACGGAGCAACTAGAAGGAGAGCGCGTGGAGGTATATTAACATTTACTAGATCCGGCGTAATTTTACCAAGATTCTTCGGTGGATTCATCGAAATCGATTTTCACAGGTTCCGATTGACAACATGTGTTACAAATTCATTAAGTTCAACAGCCTACGTCGCATTAATCGGTAAATATTGTAGCACACTTCACTATTCAGGTAGATCTCTTAAATGCAAGGTAAAAGTTCACATAAATACTTCGATGTGTATAGAATTTTTTATTAAATAATGACACTCGACCACTTCCCCATCATCTCCCGTCGCTTTTCGAACAGATCCCCGCGTCGATAAGCGGCTTCCACCTTGTTGCTGATGACGTGAGCCAGCGCCATCTCAGCCACCTCATTCGGGTAATCCGTCTCTTCGGCTGCCCAGTCGCGAAATGTGGAGCGCAGGCCGTGCACGGTGACGTCTTTCGTGCCCGCTGCAATATGAAGCGCCTTGGATAGAGCCACATCTGACAGTGGCCTGCCCCGCTTCTGGCCGGGGAACACCAAGTCACCGGCTCTCTCATCGCGCAGAGGCAACACTTCCCGCAGGACAGCCACAACTCCCTCAGACAATGGCACGCGATGCTCCCGGCCCATCTTCATGCGGTGAGCTGGTACGGTCCACACGCGGGCCTTCAGGTCGATCTCTGACCATGTGGCGTTACGGACTTCGCCAGAGCGGGCGGCAGTCAGGCAGGTGAATCGCACGGCCTTGGCAGCCACGCCCTGAGATTCAGCCAGAGCGGCCATAACGTGGCCAATGTCTTTTCGATCGGCGGCAGCGAAATGGCCACTCTTCATCACCTTGGACGGTGGAGCAAGAATGGCTGACAGATGACCTTTCCAGCGGGCCGGGTTCTCACCGGTTCGCCAGCCCTGTGCACGAGCATAGTCGAGGATCCGCTCGACGCGGCCTCGAACACGGGTGGCGGTCTCTGTCTTTTCTGTCCAGATAGGCTTCAACACGGCTTCAATGTCTGCCGTGTCGATCAGTTTGACCGGTTTCTCCCCGCATGTGGGGTAGACGTATTGTTCGAGTGAACTGGTCCAGACTGATGCTGCTCGCGGATCACGCCAGCCGGGTTTCTGTGACTCGATGTAGCGCTCAGCCACGGCCTGCAAGCTGATGGTGGTTTCACGCTTGCGGTCGGCATCGTCGCTGCGCCGCTGTTCGAGAGGGTCTATCCGCTGATTGACCTGGCGACGGCTTTCGGCAGCAAGAGTCCGGGCTTCGGCCAGAGACACATCATAGGCCGATCCGAGGCTCATTTCCCGGCGCTTGTCCGTGACTGGCGACTTGTAGCGGAAGGTCCAGATGCGGGAAGCTCCCCGGACGACCAGCCAGAGGTTTCCGCCGTCTGCAAGATCACCCTCCTTATGGGCGGCAACTTGACGAGCTGTCAGACGGTGTGGTGCGAGCCGACTCATAACCCTGCGTGTCCTGTTTCGTGTCCCTCTTAAAACATGCGTTTAGCAGAGTCGCGAAGAAACGTACAGAGAAATGTTATTCGATAACTATCTGTGTTTTATCACGATTCGTGACGCTTTCTGAAACGCCCTGAGATGCGGGTTAGGCGGAGATTGGCTCCACCAGTTCCCTTTTTCTCTTACATAATCCTGCTCTGCGTTATTCTTCCGTCAAGGTGAATGAACGACACTGCCGCGCACTAAGGGCTGTCGCTGTCTTTTCCCAGACGTGGAGACGTTTATGAAGCGCCAGCTTCTCATTCTGGCCACGATGTGTGCGGGTCTATGCCTGACAGGCGACAACTTTGCACAGGCTGCGACTGTTCCCCCCGTTCAACAGGACGGGCATGGCAAAGACACCCCGAAGGATCCGACCGATCCAAGCCTGCGAACCGAGCAGCAGCTCGGTGGTTCCATGCTGTTTGAGGCTCTTTATCAGAAGGCCCTGACAGTGCTGCGCGATCCACGCCGGCTGGAGCATCCCACATTCCTTGCGGGCCATATCTGGGATTTCTGGCAGGATGCCGGTCATCCACGCGGCATATGGCGCCAGACGACTTTGGCGTCGTTTCGCACGCAGCTTCCGGGATGGCGGACGAAGCTCGATCTGGACCGTCTCTCGAAGGACGAGCACCGGGACTGGGTCTTTCATGGCGCGATCTGTCTGCAACCAAAAGAACGCTATTGTCTGATAGAACTTTCCGAAAAGGGGCGTGAAGATCGCACCCTGCGGGAATATGACACACAGGCGGGTCTGTTCATCTCGAATGGTTTCACGTTTTACGGGAAAAATCTGTCCGTTGCCTGGGTAGACCGTGACACGCTTCTTGTTTCACAAAATGAGGAAACATCGAAAAAAGATAATGAGAATTCGGTTTCTGTTGTTCGTCGTATCATAAGAAACCAGAATTTTTCGCAGGCGCTGGAAATTGCGCGCGCTCAATCGGCTGGCAGTATGTTCCATCCGCTGAATGTGGTGGATAGCGATGGACAAAGTCTTCTTCTTCTCCAGAAGAGTCTTCCGGAAAATGCGACGAAGTTTGGTCTACTCGATGGAATGGACACGGCATTTCATGGGGACGGTTCCGGTCATGTGAAGTGGTTGGATCTTCCCGAACGGATTGATTTTGTGGGAATGATGCGGGGACAGTTGGTCTTTTCGCTGCATCAGGACTGGTTCTCTCCAGATGGAGGACGTGTTCGTACGGGAAGCCTCATATCGGTCGATCCTGAAAGCAAGGACAAGATCATTTCGATTTTGTTTTCTGCCGGCGAAAAAGAGGATATTCTTGAAACATCCGTTATACATGATGGAATTGTCGCTGTTTTTCGTCATGATGGTGACACTCACGCTGTTCTGTTTCTGGCATCACCTACCGAACATGTGACATGGACGCATCGGGATATTCCGTTACCAAAGCAAGAAGCGATTCATATCGCGGCGTCAGATGTCGCGTCGGGTCAATTTCTTCTCGAGACGGAAGGTTTTCTCGATCCACCCCATATCTGGCTCATGCAGCCAGATATGGCGCAGCCTTTTGTTATCAGACAGTCACCACCACTCTTTGAAAGCACTTCGCTGACTGTGGAACATTTCACCACCGCTTCCGCAGATGGTTTACAGAGTCCATATTTTCTCGTGCACCCAGTGGGCATGAAAAAGGATGAGAAAAATCCAGTTATTCTTATGACTTCTGGAGATGTCGGGTCTTTGCAACCTTCTGCTTATGATTCTGTTATGGGAAGTCTCTGGCTGGAAAGAGGCGGTGTACTGGCCGTGGCCGATATCGGGAAAGATGGACATGAAGTGGAGAGGTTTGCGTCTGTTGGGCGCGATCTGTCGGCACGCCACATAACAACCGCTGCACATCTGGGAATAAAAGGGCGTCCGACAGAAGGGTTGCTGATGAGCCAGGCTTTTGTCCGTTATCCTTCCTTGTGGAACGCGGTTGTCATGAACATGTCATCACCGGATAAAACAGACACGAAACACTCTGAATATGACACTATTTTTGATGGAATGAAGGAGGGTGTCCATTATCCGGAACCTTTTATTGTGTCCTCCTTGTTGGATGATGCGACCAATCCGGTAGGAGTTCGTTCTCTTGTTGCGCATCTCAATGCGCTGTCTCTTCCATTCTTTTATGACAATGGAAGCAGGAATGAAGAATCTGATACGAACGATGCTGAAAAGACGGCACGTGAACAGGCGCTTGAAACCGTTTATCTGATGCAACGGCTTGCTGAGACGCACTGAATAAAGACGACGGTTTTCGTAATGTTGTGGAGTGTCCGGGCGCTGCCCAGACCCGAAAGAGATCGTAGATCCCCTAATGGTTTCCAAAGGTCCGCAACCTTTGGCGGGTCAAAGGCAGTAGAACAGGGCGCTCCGGATCAGGCTGTCAGTCCACCATCCACACTCAGCGCCGCCCCTGTAATGTAGGACGACTGCGGACTGGCAAGAAAACCTGTGAAACTGGCGATGTCCGCCACTTTGCCATAACGCGGTATGGCAAGAACGGCGCGCAGGGCATCGGCGGCGGCGCCGTCTTCGGGATTGAGGTCAGTGTCGATCGGACCGGGCTGGATGACATTGACGGTGATGTCCTTTGGGCCCAGATCGCGGGCCAGTCCCTTGGCAAAACCGACAAGACCCGCCTTGGTCGCGGCGTAGATCGAGATACCGGGCACCGGCACGCGCTCGCCAAAGGCCGATCCCATGAGGATGATGCGTCCACCGGATTTCATCACGCGCGCAGCCTCTACGGCTTCGATCATCACGCCGCGCATGTTCAGATCGAGCGTCTTGACGATGTCCTCACGTGTCATGGTGTCGGGACCGCCATAGGGATAGGCGCCAGCATTGCAGACCAGCACATCCACCCGCCCCAGAGCGTCCACGACCTTGCCCACCAGAGAACTGTTGTCCTCGATATTGCCGCCATCGGAGCGGATGGCGATGGCGCGACGACCGAGTTTTTCTGCCATGTCGGTCACGCGCTTGGCGGCCTCCGCATTGCGGGCATAGGTAATGGCAATGTTGAAGCCGTCCTTGGCAAGACGTTCGGCAATGGCAGCACCGATGCCGCGGCTGCCGCCGGTAATGATGGCAACACGATCTGTCATGGGAAATATCCTGTCCTGTTCGCGAACGAAGCGGGGCCAACAGCAGGCCTGCCGTCACTGTGTGCCTCTAACACGCATGAGAAGAGGCCGCGACCGGCAGGCCGCTCAACTTTCCGAGGCAAGGGCCTGCTCGCGCATATGCGTGCCCAGCAATTCATCATACACCCCCAGTGTCGTCAGTTGCAGGTTGCGTGTGGTGTAGTGGGCCAGCACATTGTCGCGGGCACGCTGCCCCATGGCCGCGCATTGGTCATCGCTGGCTTCCAGCGTGGCGGCGATCATGCGTGCAAGATCGGCCGCGTCTCCAGGTCTAAAGAGGATGCCTGTTTCTCCGTGGGTCACGGTTTCCATGGCCGCTCCATGGGCCGCCACAATGACCGGACAGGCCATGGCCTGCGCCTCTACCACCACGCGACCGAAGGGTTCGGGGCGAAGCGAGGGCACTACGACCAGTCCTGCCAGCAGCAGCGCGGCAGGCATGTCCGCGCAATGTCCGCCAAAACGGATGCGCCCGCTCAGCTCCCGTGCCTGTGCGGCCAGAATCTGAGGAAAGTCCGAGCGCTCAGGCGCTGTGCCAACGAACACACAGGTCCATGGTGTGTGGGTCATCCTTTCGCGGGTCATGAGTGCGAGGGCGTCAAGCAGGAGCCCCTGCCCTTTCCACTCTGTCAGTCGTCCGGGCATGAGGATCAGAACGGAATCATCCTCGATGCCCCAACTGTCCAGAAGAGCCTGCATGCGATTGCCACTCACATGGCTTGGGTCGAACTGCCGGATATCCGCGCCCCGTGGGATCACGCGCAGACGGTCTTCCGGAACGTCATATTCACTGCGGAGCCGATGGGCGATGAAGCGACTGATGGCGATCACCCTGTCTCCGGCGGCGAGCACGGAATTGTAGAACTTCTTGGCGCGTGTCGTGGCGTTGTGAACGCCGTGCCATGTTGTCACGAACGGTGTGCCGGTTTGCTTGCAGGCGCGATGCGCCACCCATGCCGGGATTCGGGAACGGGCGTGAACCAGATCGACCTTTTCCCGTCGAATCAGGCGTTTGAGATGCAGAGTGTTGGACAGAACGGCCAGTGGCGATTTTCGCCCAATGGACAGTGTGACATGCCGGCCGCCCGCGCGTTCCACCATCGGTGCGAGCCTGCCGCCAGCGCTGGCCACTAGTGCCTGTCCACCACCGCGCGTAATCGCCTCAACCATCTCGATGGTGCCACGTTCCACCCCGCCACTCTCAAGCGCAGGCAGGACTTGAAGGATGGTAGGGCAGTGAGACGGCACATGCATGATGAATCCGGATAGCATGCTCTGTCAGGGACTGCATCCGCAGGGGTTGACCCATCATGGTCTCGGACGGTCAATGGCGGATATGTCTGTTGCTCTTCCATTCTCAGTGTCCCCGGTTCTGTTGCGAATGCCACCGAAGGCGTGGGCACAGAGCAAGAGAGGAGTATGTCTGGGTCTTCTGTTCCTGACTCTGGGCCTCTTTTTGTCCAATTCACCGGGATGGGCGGCACGGACTTCCAGCAAGCCGGCAGACACGCGAAACATCTTGCCGTCCTTCTCCTTTTCCGAATGTCTGGCATTGCTGGATGAGGATCCGTCGGACGTGGAGGACTATGTGGCGTCGCACGCCTCTGCGGGCGATGAACGGGCAGTTCGCCATTGCTCGGCCCTCTCGAACGTGCTGCTTGGCAATGCGCCGCTGGCTGCGGAAGAGCTTGACCGGCTGGCGCGGGATAGGAGACGGGGACCGCAGGAAACGGAAGACAGTTCACCCGAAGAGCGGGCCGATGTGGCCGCCGATGCCGCACGCGCATGGCTGGCGGCAGACCAGCCCGGGAAGGCCTTGGCGTCCAGCGATTACGGGTTGGAACTTGAGCCTGAGTCGGTTGTCCTGCATCTCCTGAAAGCCCGTGCGTTCCTGCGTCTGAAAGAACCGGAACAGGCCTTGCGGGTTCTGTCCGCTCTTGGCAACGATCCAATCCTCGCGTCCGAGACGCATCGCCTGCGCGCTTCCGCCGAACTGGCGCTAAACCAGCCTGAGCAGGCCAATCGTGATGTGGCCCTCTCACTGGCGGCCGATCCGGATGATCCGGCAGCCCTGCTCGATCGAGGCATCATCCGGCAGCGCTTGAACGATCTGGTGGGCGCTCAGGCCGACTGGCAGCGCGTCATCGACCTCGCTCCGGATTCCCATGAAGCGGATCTTGCCCGGCAGGATCTGGACGTGCTTGCCGCCGATCCGGATGCGTTGCCGCCCAGTCATGAAACGGTGTCCTCAGGCATGGCGGCAGCCGCTCATGCGGCCACGCCGTGATACGCGCATGAAGGCTCATCCGAGGCGTGTTCTGGTCATCCGACTGGGGGCACTGGGCGATTTCGTGCAGAGTTTTCCGGCTTTCGCGGCCATTCGCGCTCACCATTGCGAAGCAGAGATCACACTGCTGACCACGGCACCTTTTCGCGAACTGGCCGAAGCCAGCCCGTGGTTCGACCGCGTGGAGATCGATGCACGCCCACGTCTGACGGATCTTGCGGGCATGAAACGTCTGCGGGCGCAGTTGCGTGGGTATGATCTTGTCTACGATCTCCAGACCTCCAGTCGTTCGAGCTGGTATTATCGCGTGGCCCGAAAACCCGCTTGGTCCGGCATTGCGAAAGGCGCCTCTCTGCCGCACGCCAATCCGTGGCGCGATGAAATGCACACGCGCATGCGTCAGCGCGATCAGCTTTGCATGGCGGGGATTGGCACCGTGCCGGACGCGGATCTGACATGGCTCACGGCAGGCGGTCCGGTTCTCGATGCTCCTTATGCGTTGCTCGTTCCGGGGGCGGCACCTCATCGCCCGGCCAAGCGCTGGCCTGCAGTGCAGTTCGGAAAATTGGCGTCGCGACTGGCCGGACGTGGGATACGGCCTGTGGTGGTCGGCGCGAAGGGCGATGCGGAACTGGCGGCCGTGATCCGCGCCAATTGTCCCGAGGCGCTGGATCTGACGGGGCGCACGTCCTTGCTCGATCTGGGCGGTCTGTGCGCCCGCGCGGCACTGGCCGTGGGCAACGATACCGGCCCCATGCATATGGCCGCCGCTATGGGTTGTCGCTGCGTGGTGCTGTTTTCAGCCGAGAGCGATCCGGCTCTGACCGCCCCCCTTGGTCTCGCGGCAGGGCAGGTGGACGTGATACGGGTACACGATATGGCAACTCTTTGCGTGGACAGGGTTGTCTCGATCCTTGGCTGACGCCATTAAGATCGGCTTTTTCCTTCAAGGACAGCCAATGAGGGCTGCCTGTTCACACCCTACCCCTGCTGTGGAGTGCTCCCATGCCTGCCATCACCCTGCCCGACGGTTCCGTTCGCCCGTTTGATGGGCCGGTGACGGGCACGGAGATTGCCGCGTCCATCGGCCCCGGTCTGGCCAAGGCCGCTCTTGCCATCGAGGTGGATGGCAAGCTGCGCGACATGGACCGCACTATCGAGCACGATGCCTCCATCCGTTTCATCACCCGCAAGGATGAAGAAGCGCTGGAGATGATCCGTCATGATGCCGCCCATGTGCTGGCGGAAGCCGTGCAGTCACTGTTTCCCGGCACACAGGTGACCATCGGGCCATCCATCGAGAACGGTTTCTATTACGATTTCTACCGCAACGAACCCTTCACGCCCGAGGATTTCGCGGCGATCGAAAAGCGGATGCACGAGATCGTGGCGGCCAGGACACCGTTCACCCGTGAGGCTTGGCCGCGTGATGAGGCAATCCGGTTTTTTGAGGATCGCGGCGAGCGCTTCAAGGCCGAGCTGATCCGCGATCTGCCCGAGGACGAGGAAATCTCGATCTACCGTCAGGGGGAGTGGCTCGACCTCTGCCGTGGCCCGCATCTGCGCACCACCGCCGATGTCGGTAATGCCTTCAAGCTGATGAAAGTGGCGGGTGCTTACTGGCGCGGTGATCATCGCAACCCGATGCTGACACGTATCTACGGCACGGCATGGCGCGACAAGAAGGAACTGGAAGCGCATCTGCACCAGCTTGAGGAAGCAGAGCGCCGCGACCATCGCCGTATCGGCAAGGAGATGGATCTCTTCCATATTCAGGAAGAAGCTGTGGGGCAGGTGTTCTGGCACGCCAAGGGTTGGCGCCTTTATACGGCATTGCAGGATTACATGCGTCGTGCCCAGACACGCGCGGGCTATGAAGAGGTGCGCACGCCGCAGCTTGTGGATCGTGCTCTGTGGGAGGCCTCCGGTCACTGGGACAAATATCGTCACCACATGTTCATCGCGACCGTGGAGGACGAGGACAAAACCCTCGCTCTCAAGCCGATGAACTGTCCGTGCCATGTGCAGATCTTCCGCCACGGCTTGCGGTCTTATCGCGAACTGCCGCTGCGTATGGCGGAGTTCGGCGCGTGTCACCGCTACGAGCCGTCGGGCTCGCTGCACGGTATCATGCGGGTGCGTGGTTTCACGCAGGATGACGCGCACATCTTCTGCACCGAAGACCAGATCGCCGACGAGACCGTGCGCTTCGTGGCCATGCTCTCGGAGGTGTATAAAGACCTCGGCTTTGAGCATTTCCGTATCAAGTTCTCGGACCGTCCGGAACAGCGTGCCGGTTCCGATGAGGTCTGGGACAAGGCTGAGACTGCGCTCAAAGAGGCGTGCGAGATCGCGGGCGTGGAGTATGAATACAACCACGGCGAAGGCGCGTTCTATGGTCCCAAGTTGGAATTTGTACTGCGTGACGCCATCGGGCGTGACTGGCAGTGCGGCACGTTGCAGGTGGACCTTGTGCTGCCTGAGCGTCTAGACGCCACCTATATCGGTGAGGACAGCGCACGACATCGTCCTGTCATGCTGCACCGTGCCATTCTTGGTTCGTTCGAACGATTCATCGGTATCCTGATCGAGCAGCACGCCGGTAAGTTCCCGCTGTGGCTGGCACCTACGCAGGTGGTCGTGGCCAGTATCGTGAGCGATGCGGCACCCTATGCGGAAGAGGTTGTGACGCGGCTGCGCAAGGCCGGTCTCACGGTTGAGGCCGATACGCGCGCGGACAAGATCAACGCCAAGATCCGCGAGCACAGTCTGGCGCGTGTGCCGGTCATTCTGGTGGTGGGCCGCAAGGAAGCGGAGGCGGGCACTGTCGCCATGCGTCGTCTTGGCGGGGCGGATCAGGAAATGTTGACGCTGGATGAGGCTGTGACACGACTGAGTGAAGAGGCCAAAGCGCCGGATATCCGGCGAGCCTGAATATCTCCAGAATGTAGAATATGAGAAAACCCGGCATGAGATTTCGTGCCGGGTTTTCTTTTTGTGCAAGTGATGTTCAGAGAAGAATAGGAATTGACGAATATTCTTCTCTGTTACTTTATGTCAATTATGACAGAAGAGCATCGATCTGTTAGAAGCATAGCCAGAAGCAGAAAGGGTTTTGTGGATGAATATGTCGGTTGTCGTCTCCGTTGTGCGGGTCGGTGCGCTTTCAACACTGCTGGGACTGAGTGGATGCGGGTATTACGCATCGCGCATTGCGCATAAGGCGCAGCAAACCATGATCGGGATGACGGAAGAGGACATGCAGGCCTGTGCCGGCATTCCGACCAAGACCCAGAAGGTCAACGATCATGTAACGATTGCTGAATATCAGCGTGGCCGTAACATCGAGACCTCGTCGGGTTCCACTCTCATCCCGGTGGAACCGATCGTAAACATCGTCAAGGACATCGGTGGTGGCGCCGGCAATAGTTGTGTGGCGGATTTCCGACTTGTCGATGGAAAAATACATGACGTTTACTACAGCGGTGACAACGACATGCTGGTTGGCACGGATGGTGTCTGTTCCACCATCATTCGTGGCTGTGTCCGTCGCTCTGTTCCCACTGAATCGTCGACAAAGGGCTGGGTATCCGCTTTCAGGCAGCCTCAGCCGGACACTACGGCAACACCGACTGTAACGGCTCCGACAGACACAACCCCAGCCGCTACACCTGCTGCGACCGGGGCTGCTGCATCGGTTGCTCCGCAGAAAAAGTAATAGAAATTGTCAATGATCTTCCGGGACATAGCGTTCTGTGAAGATCACCTGCAGATTTCGATCTGTGATGAGCCTTTCGGGATATTATCCTGAAAGGTTCATTTCTATCATCGTCTTTTTAATATGCTTCAATAAGATTATAAAAATCATTCGTTTTTCCGAGACCTTTCTCTTTCGAAAACGTCTCATCGTGAATTCGGATATGATTATTCACGTCATGTGGACAGTGAACAATTCTTGCATCTATGGATGTTTGTCTATTGTGAAAATATTTGAAAAATTCAGAAATATTTCAACGAACTCGCGTGGACAGCCATCGCAGTATTTCATGGCGTGAGCATTCATCAGCCTTGCGAAAAAGGGACAGAAGGTAATGTTCCTCACTTTTTCGGGGATTTTTCTCAACGAATGAGGGGTCTTTGGAAATCAGATCCGCGATATCGAGATTGAGCGCATGGGCGATCTGAGTGAGGCGTTTGAGAGAGCACCCTTTTCTTCCAGTTTCCCATAGAGCAATGGCAGAGCGCGAGATATTGGCGCGTTGTGCAAGTTCGACCTGCGAAAGATTGGCTGCCAGACGCGCTTGTCGGAGGCGTAATCCGGTTTCCTGATCGGATATTCGCTTCTCCACAGAAATGAAAGTCGAGGAAAGTAGAGAGGCGTTATGCCGTCGGACCCACGCAAGAAACAGGCTTGTTTCTGAATAATGTAGCGGACTGTCTTCCGACTCTCCTTCCAGCCGGAATGTGATGGAGGTTTTATCCACGGATACAATGATGCGTTGACGCATGTGTGCCCGAGAAGAACACCATACTTGGCCGGGAAAGAGCTGTGTGCTGGGTGGGGTATTCATTTCCCACGTAACCTGAGGTCGGATCGGATGAAAGATAACGATACCATCATGATATTTTTGTATTTTTTGTTTCATTTTGTTCGGTAATTGAAGAGGTCTGTTCCAGATTATGAAATCTGCATGTTTTATAAGACACTCTCCGATCCTGAAATCGGAAGTCATGCCCGCTACAGGGCTGCGGGCATGACGGCTGTTTTCAGGCCGACAGGGGAAGCTGCTCCGCTCCGTGTCCCGCATGAAGGATATAGGGGCCGGAGGAGAGAATTTTCACGAACATTACGCCCTCTTCATCTGTTTTCTCGGAAAGAGGAAAAACGGCACTTCCTGTTGTCCATCGATGCTCTCCCTGCTCGCGATCATGCCAGCCGGAAAGATCGTCTGTTCTCAGATGAGGTGTGAGACGCTTTTTCATGGCGCCGACATGAAGCAGGACATCGCCAACGAGCACTCCCAAGGCGCGACGGTCATCCACAAACGGTCCAATGACGTCGCAGGGGCGACTGGAGCGGGAAAGAAGGCGTACGGATTGTGTTCCAGCGGGCACCGGGAACTGGAACCAACCATGGCCTATATCCTTTACGGTTAGGGAGACTCCCTTATCCGTCAGAATTTGAAGACATGGGTCTTCGGTCAGTTCCGGTGCTATGTAACGGGACGTGCGACCGGCAACTTTTGCCCGCTCCGCAATCCGTCGGAAAAGTGGCTCGACCTGTTCACGCGATACCGCAAGAGGAGCGGCGGCGTCTTGCTCCCATGAGCGTGGGGGCGTGGTCGTCAGCCGGCTTATTTTCCCTTCCCGTTCCATGAAACGGCGATTGCCCGTGTCGAGATAGCTTTCAGTGGGCATGTCATTGGCCCAGATGACGGCATGCCGCTCCGTTTCGACATGATGGCAGGTGTACTGCGTAATGGCATGATTGTAGAAAATGGAGGAACCGTTCACCAGCATGCGGGCGGGTACGAACCGTTCGTTGAGAAACAGGCAATGCTCTGGTGTGACCAGAAGGTCCATGCGAGGTGTGCCGGGCGCGATCGCATCGGCAAGGATGCGCACGGGATATCCCGCCTCATCGTCTGGCAAATCGCGCCGGACTGTGACGTGCCGATGGCCCGCCCATGTGATTTTCCCTGCGGTGCCGGTGGAGGTTCCGGGGTCGAGCACGGTGATGATGTCATCGAGTTCCAGTGTTTCCACAGCCCTCTCACCATCGGGAGTGCGGATCATTGTGCCACTCAGGAAACAGACGATGGCGTAACCAGTGTTGTTCCAGCTGAAGTCCGATGTCGAAACCCCGGGTGCCAGCGTAACATTTTTGACAAGAGCGTCTCCGCTGTTGGTGGTCGAAAAGGCATCGTAGATGGTGTAGTTACCGTCCGAGTTTTCCACCCATTGGATGCCTGTGTTCCAACTGTCGTTGGGGAAAACGATCTCGTCGCCCGGAGCAAGATTGGTGACACTCGGGACGCTGTAGCCAGTATAGGTGATCGACAGAGTGTTGGCGCCCTGAGACGTGCTGCCAAAATTGATGGCCGAAGTGGTGGAACCCACTGTCATGGTGGCGCCATCTGTCAGTGTGACCGAACCTCCGTTGACGTAGCTGGCGGTCAGTGTTGAGCCGTTTAGGGTTACGGTGCTGCTGCTGGCAAGTGTCGCCGTGCCGTTGAGAGCCAGCGTTCCACCCGTTAACGTGACAGTGCCGCTTCCGTTGACCGTCAACGCGTTGCTGGCTTCCGATCCATCGAGGTCGATGGACACGTTGCCGCTGCTTGTATCGATGACCGGGGTTATGTCGTAAGTGGGAACGCCATTGGTCCAGTTGGCGGCATTGTCCCAGTCATTGGAAACGGCACCCGTCCACGTTGTGGTTGAGCTCATCGAAGCCTCTTAATGATTAAGATATGGTGCCCCATCATAATCATTAAGAATTGACGCAAATATGTGATTTTCTTTCCAATTACATCCAATGATTCCAGAAAGTAACAGACAAGAAAAACAACGAAGAGGATGTCACGGTGTGATGGGGGACGCATGCAGCGCCTGCCACTCATCCGATGACACGACATCGGCCAGTGTTGTCTGGTCCAGAACATTCATGAAGGCCGACAGCGCCGTGCCAAGCACGCCGCGCAGACGGCAGTTGGGCATCAGGCGGCAGGTGCTCCCCTTCTCCTTGGCCGTTTGCATGCACACCACCAGCCCGAGTTCCTCCTCTGTGTAACGCACGACATCGCCCAATCGGATGTCCTCGCTTGGCCGTCCCAGACGCAGGCCGCCGTTACGCCCTCGGATTGTCTCGATAAAGCCGCCCTGACCCAGCCGGTGGATGATCTTGATGAGATGATTCTCCGAGATGCCGTAGACTTCCGCAATCTCGCGAATGGAGGCCAATCGCTCCGGGTTGCACGCCAGAAAGACAAGTGTGCGGAGTGCATAGTCGGTGTGGAGGGTCAGCTGCATTTTCGGAACCTAAGCCGGGGGAGCCATTTTTTCCAGCAGAACGGTGATCTGTGATCCGAGGAGCCATTACAGGGAAACAGCCATGCGAAGATTGTGCGACGAATAAAGATGTGTGTCATTGACACCTTTGTTTGTCCGGTCGTTAAGATGTGTTAACCTTAATCTGACGAGAGAAGGACAAGACGCATGGCCGAACCGCTCACTGACGCGACCCGCTCCATCGTGAAAGCCTGCATCCCCGCGCTGGAGGCCCATGGCCTCGACATTACACGGGAGATGTATCAACGCCTTTTGGCAAAACCTGAAATCCGCGATCTCTTCAACATGTCGCATCAGAAGGATGGCGAGCAGCCCAAGGCGCTCGCGCTCGCGGTGCTGGCCTATGCCCGTCACATCGACAATCCGGGCGCGCTGGCTGGCATGATCGAGCGGATTGCCGAGAAGCATGTCGGCCTGAACATCCTGCCCGAGCATTACCCTTACGTGGCGGACGCCCTTCTGGGCGCCATCGCGCATGTTCTGGGGGATGCGGCCACTCCTGAGATTCTGGATGCGTGGGGGAAAGCCTACTGGTTCCTCGCGGATGTGCTGATCGGACGCGAGCATCAGATCTATGAAGAGCACGCCCACGCGCCGGGCGGCTGGACAGGCTGGCGGGACTTCACGGTGCACCGTGTCCTCCGCGAAAGTGACGTTGTGAAGTCCTTCGAACTGGTGCCCATGGATGGCAAGGCCATCATGATGCACACGCCGGGGCAATATCTCAGCTTCCGGCTGGAGGTGCCCGGTCATGGCTCGCAGCGCCGCAATTACAGCATCTCGTCCGAGCCGGGTTGCGATCACTACCGCATCAGCGTGCGTCGCGCCGAAGGCGGTGTCGTCTCCGACTGGTTGCATGACACGGTGAAGGAAGGTGAGAGGCTTTCTGTCTCGGCGCCTGCGGGAGATTTCACCATCGCGCCCAAGGATGCGAAGAAAATCGTCTTTCTCAGCGCGGGCATCGGCCTCACACCCTTCATTGCAGCTCTCGGTCCCCTGACGACGAAAGGGGTGCCTGATATCCGTTTCATCCATGGGGCGCATAATCCGCAGATGGACGCATTCGGCACGCATATTCGCGCGCTGGCAGGTACCGGGAAGATCAGTGCGGATGTCTTCTACACCGAAGGCGAACTGCCCGCTGATGCGCACACACCGGGTGTGACGGTTCACAAAGGCCGCGTGACGAAAGACTGGTTGGCGGCTCAGGTCGATCCGGACGCCGTATGGTATGTCTGCGGCCCCGATGGGTTCATGCGCGATATGATCGAAACGCTGAAAGCCAGCGGTGTGTCGGAAAACCGTATCCATTTCGAGTTCTTTGGCTCGGCGGCGGACGCGGAACTGGCGGCGGCCTGATCCGTCTTCGTGGCTGTGAGATGGCGATCCGCTCTGGATCGCCACCACATGGCGCGGTAGGAACGGCATGAAGACCGCGAGGGGGTGCGTCATGCCGCTTGATGAAACTGCACTGGATTGCCTGTTCCACACGGCCCGGACACCGGAGCGCTGGACAGACCGGCCGGTGGATCTCGACACAGTGCGCGCGCTTTACGATCTGGTAAAACTCGGCCCGACTTCGGGCAATGGCTCACCCGCGCGGTTTGTGTTTCTCTCGACACAGGATGCGAAGGAGCGGCTTCGCCCGGCCCTCTCGGAAGGTAATGTCGAAAAAGCGATGACCGCGCCGGTGGTGGTCATCGTGGCGCACGATCCCCTGTTTTTCGACCGTTTCGCGCAGCTCAATCCCGAGCCCGACCTGCGCTCGTGGTTTGCCGCCGATGTCGGGCTGGCGGAAGAGACCGCTTTTCGGAATGGCACGCTGGAAGGCGGCTACATGATCCTGGCCGCCCGCGCACTGGGGCTGGATGCGCTACCGATGTCGGGCTTCGATGCGACGCTGGTGGAGGACACCTTCCTTCTGGGCGAAGGCTGGCGGGCGAATTTTCTCATCTGTCTGGGACATGGCGAGCCGGTGGAAACCCCACGGGCGCCGCGCCTGTCCTTTGACGAAGCGTGCCGCGTGCTGTGAGCATCTCGCGTCTTCTCGTGCTCGATGCGGCTCCTGCAGCAGTGCGCGCCCGCGTGGGCGCATTTCAGTGCGTGGACGGCAATCTACACGTTGTGACTCAGGAAGAGGCGGACGGCCACGATGGCATCGCGGCGATGGCGGTCATGGCGGAACGGTGCCTTGCTGCTACGGGTTGGGTTGCACCGGATCTGGTCGTGACCGTTGTGGGGCCGGGTTCTTTCACGGGATTGCGGACCTCCTGCGCTCTCGCGGCCGGGTTGGCCTTCGGGTTTGATTGCCCGGCCGTTGGCGTGACGCGTGGGGAGGCACTGTCGCGCACACTGGACGAACGGGTGCGGGTGGACAGGCTGACTGGCTGGCTGTGTGTGACCACGGCGCGACGGGGGCGTTGGTTCGTGGAAGATGCAAGTGGGAATGTGCAGGCTGTTGCAAGCGCGCATTGGCAGCCACCGGAAGGACGCTGGCTTCTGGCGGGGGATGCTGCGGAAGATGCGGCTCTCGCAGCTCCCGATCGTGTAGTGAAAGCTGCCGCTGGTGAGGCATCGCTTGCGGAAATCGCACGCTATGGATGGGCGCGCGGAGAGGGGAGTGTGCCATGGCGTGCGGCGCTCCCTCTTTATGTGGATGCACCCGAGGCAAAACTACCGGCAGCCGGTCTTCGCTCCGAACCGGTATGACGGATTTTCCCTGTGAGCGTCTGAGTATTACGGAAGTTGGTGAAGCCTTTTCTTCCGTGCTGGAAGTTCTCCATGAGCGCGCGTTCCCTGTGAAAGAGCGGTGGAATGCCGAGGTGTTTGAAAATCTTCTTCGCTCATCAGGAGTATCGGCTCTTCTCGCCTGTCATGATGAAATGCCCGTTGGTTTCGTTCTTGTGCGATCGGTTCTCGATGAGGCGGAGATTCTGACCCTTGCCGTCGATCCGGCTTTTCAGCGCAGAGGTGTGGGGCGAGCGCTTTTGGGAAAACTGTTTCACGTTCTCCGCGAACAGGAAATAATCCGGGTATTCCTTGAGGTTTCTGTACGAAATGAGGCAGCACGCGCTCTGTACGTGGCGGCAGGCCTTGTCACCATGGGCCTCCGGCGTCGGTATTACCCGGACGGGTCGGACGCGGAGGTCATGGCGGCTGAGATTACGCCAACGCTCTGACGAAACGGCCTTTTATACCAGTGGTGGGACAGAGTCCCGCTTATCTGTCGCCCAGAAGAAGGACTGTTGGTATTACGCAGGCGGACGAAGCAGCACCCGGTTGAGGCGTTCGAGGATGGGGAATATCTTCGACCATGTCTTGTGAAAACGGTTTTCCGATAAACCCCGTTCCGCCATGCACGCAGCAATATCCCCCAGCGTTCGTTCACCGTCGATAAGGGGAAGAATGCTTCGGGACTGCTGTGGAAGCGGAACCGGCACGACCAGTGTTCCAAACGAGAATGGAAGAATGCCGTCCGGGCCAATATGTTTCGCAAGTTCGGCGCCGGGAATCTCACGCATGATCGGAACGGCATCGGCCGCCATGTAATCCGGCGGTGTCACATGTTCTCCCTTGCGTACGACATAGGCCACATGGGTTGCCATGTTGCCGGTCAGACACTCAGCGACCTTTGCTTTTTCGCGCCAGTCGAGACCTTCCACACGGGCGCGCAGTTTTGGGTCGGGAAGAAAAAACTCAGGATCGTAGCGGGCAGGTTCCATGAGACAGGAGGATTCCAGTCCGGCCCGGTCGATCAGATCGAGGAATGCCCCGATGTCATAGGCCCGATCGCGTGGATTCAGCAGCAGGTCATACAGACCGGCATTGCCGCCACTCAGGTGATCTCCGAAATTGCCATTCTCGCGCAGCCACGCCGTGACGGGGAGATGTCGCATCACACGTTTGGCCACATCCAGACGTGTCGCAGGAGAATCCGAAAATGGCGTGAGCTCTTCAAGGGCTTCCTGAATCATGTACACGCCGGTGCGACCATAGGGTGCATAGACCATCAGTCCCATACCGCCACCGGGCGCAAGATGCGCCTCCAGCCCTTTGAGTGCTGCATCCGGGTCGGGCAGGTGGTGGAGAACGCCACAACAGTCGATGTAATCGAAAAGTCCAAGATCCAGACGTTCGAGATCGGTGATCGAACCCTCGATAAAGCGGATGTTGGAAAGCGCCCGAGCCTTCGCTCGTGCCTGTGCAATGTCGAGAGCATGACGCGAACGGTCCACGCACACCACTTCTCCGGGGCGGTTGGCGCGTGCCATCTGTACGGCGAGCATGATCGCGCCATCGCCCGTGCCGCACCCGGCCACCAATGCCTTCAACGGTTGATGACACGCACGCCGCGCGCCGAACACCCAGTAATCGATTTCACGCAGATGGCTGGGACTGCCGATCAGCAGCCGCTTTGCCTCATCGCGTGGGTCGCGCTCCGGGTAGGGAT
The DNA here is from genome assembly GCF_019083805.1 of Acetobacter estunensis. GTDB lineage: Bacteria > Pseudomonadota > Alphaproteobacteria > Acetobacterales > Acetobacteraceae > Acetobacter > Acetobacter estunensis_A. Next base: position 70,247 of record NZ_JAHRDV010000005.1, on the reverse strand, counting down.
AGGCTTCGTACTGGGCGGCAAGTTCCGTATCCCGGGCGTCGGTGCCGGATGGCGTGGTCATGATGGGCTCCTCAATCGCGGGATGTAAGGTTTTCCCTATGCGACGGGATGTTTCTCATGTCCATTTCCCATCCGGCAGGACTGTTTCCCGCGGTGCCTTATACCTGCGCCCCTTATGATTGACTTTGCCAGACGGTGGTCCAGCGGGGCGCTGCCCCGAACCCCGCCAAAGGCGCGCCTTTGGAAACCGTTTATTATCAGTACACTGGGCCTTGAGTCCGATATATTGAGGCCACAAGACGGAATAAGTTATCAACGCAACAGGGTGAAGGGATCTGCGATCCCTTCCGGGTTCGGGCAGAGCCCGAAGCTTCCTCCCAATGCTCGATAAAAGCCCTCACTCCCCCCGCTTGCGCGTGCGTGTTCGGCTCTGCTGGCGCAGCACGCTCTCAATCCAGTCGTTGAGACGGCGTGTGGTGTCCTCGGCTTCCTCACGGTCTGGGTAGATTTCCGGAAAGCGCAGGGACAGCCAGCGCCATGCCACTAGCCGCTTGTGGCGTTTCTCCGCCCGTTCCAACTCTTCGCGCCCTGCGCGCTCGGGGGGCGGCAGTCGGCCCGTGCCGGGTGGCAGCACACGCACACCAATTGCATGATCGGCAGCCCAACCCACCAGTCGGCGGATACCGTTGTCACGGTCATCCACGGGGCACATGGCGTAGGTCCAGCGCTGGCTGAGATCGAGTCCTTCCACGCCTTCCAGCGCCGAGGCGATGGCGAAGGGCTGTTCCATGTCGGACAGACGGTAGTTCGGGTCATCGGGGCGCAGGACGGCGCGTTTTATGCGCGCCAGAACGCCGTACAGGCTGTCCGAGCCGATTTCCTCGGCAATGGCGCGCACGATGTCCGCATCGGGCTGTACGAGCGGTCTGAGTTCATCGGGCGCCACCGGGTCGGCCTCAAGATGCTGGCGGATGAAGCGCGGGCTCCCGGCGTCAGCCAGCACGGCCACGATGCCGTCCTCGTGCTTGCCATAACGTCCGGCCCGTCCTCCGATCTGCTTGACCTCCTGCACGGTCAGATCGCGGGTCTGGCGCCCGTCGAACTTGCGAAGCGCTGCAAAGACCACACGCCGGATGGAGAGATTAAGCCCCATGCCGATGGCGTCCGTGGCGATCAGGATATCGGCCTGTCCGTCATTGAAGCGCTGGGCCTCGGCACGCCGCACCTCCGGGCTGAGTGCTCCATAAACCACGGCCACGCGGCGTCCGCGCTCCATCAGAGCCGCGCGCAGATCCAGCACTTCGCGTCGTGAGAAGGCGATCAGCGCGTCCCCCGCTTTCAGGTCGTGCAGGCGTACAGAGGATGACGCGGCTCTGAGCGGGCTTTTGCGCTGAAGAGAGATTTCATCCACCGGGTCGCCGCACAGTTCAGCGATGCGGCGCACCATCGGGATGCATTCGGGTGCGCCGAGGATGTACAGATGGCGGGCGGGCGCGCCCATGATAGCGGCGGTCCAAGCAGCGCCACGATCCGGGTCGAACAGCATCTGCGCTTCGTCAATGACCGCGACATCGACGGGGTTGGAAAACGGGCACATTTCAACGGTTGCAGCCAGATGCCGGCTTCCCGGCACCTTGATGCGCTCCTCACCCGTGGAGAGCGATGCCTCCACACCACGGGCTGCGAGGGATTCCCGGAACTCATGCGCCAGAAGCCGTAGGGGAGCGAGCGCCAGCCCGCTTTCGGCGCGGGCAAGGGCGTCGAGTGCCGTGTGCGACTTGCCGCTGTTGGTCGGTCCCGTCACCAGTGTGATGCGACGTTCCAGCGCGCGCGCGGTGCGGAAATGTCCGGCATAGCGGTCCAGTGCCGCCACGCGAGCAATGACGGAGTTGGCGACATTCTTGCCGACCTTGGGCGGCGGCGGCAGTTCGTGCGCGTCGCGGCGGTCCCGTCCGCGCTTCTCCCCACGCTCGAACCCTTCCGCGCTGCCTTTGCGCCATTCGGAAAGATTGTGACGCAGGCTGGCGAGTTCGGTCGGATCGAACTCCCAAAGCTCCTGCCCGTCCTTCTGGCGGATACGGCGAGCGACGGGGATGCGGTTTTCCGCGATCCAGCGCAGGGCCTCACGGTGAGAGCAGTGCAGCAGGCGTGGCACGTCGGCAAACCGCACGAGGCTGGCTTCCCATGCGCGCAGGCGCTGCTCTTCGTTTTCCCGGCGGGACTGGGCTGTGCGGGCCAGCGATTCCTCGCGGCGGGCGCGGCTTTCCTCCGTTTCACGTGCACCGCCAATGAAGCGCTCGCGCTCACGCACATCGAAAGCGTCCGCGATCGCTTCGGCGAGCCGTGCTGTCTGGGCTGCGGACAGCACGCGGCCCGTGTCCAGAACGTCGGCCTGCATGGCGTCGAGTGCGGCCTGCGGCGTGTCGCCTAGTTCGCGAAAACGCGCCGCCATGACGGTCTCAAGAGCACCCAGAAGAACCGGATCGGGTGCCACCGGGTCCGTTATGGCGGCGGTGGCTTGTTCCATGTCTTCGCGTGAGATCCAGATGCGCCCTTCACGGCGCGTCAGGTCCATCAGCCGCGAGGTCCAGCGTTTGCGGCGCACCGCGCACAGGGCTGTCCGGAACACCTCATCGGGCACATCGCGCGCGCCGGGCTCCAAGGCGCGGCCGATGCGGCGCAGGAGGGCGGATTCCTCGCGCGGTTCGATGGACAGGCCCGTACGCGCAAGAACCGCCTCGAGGGCGGCTCGCGCGGGAGAGGACGGGGCGTGGGAAGCGTTCTCCGGCAGAGGTGCTGGAGAAGAACGTGTCAGGCGGGAGCCGCTTGGCGTTTTCATGCCCCAAGTGTGCGCGATTGGCCGTGATGGAACAATCCCCACACCAACGGAAAGACCGCCCGGTTTGTCACCGGACGGTCTTTCTTACTCGACGGCACTGGTCAGTGAGGGATCAGTCGAGTGACTGGCCTTTCTTGGTCAGGTCGCTGCACAGCTTGACGCGCTGGGACTTCTTGAGCGTGGAGACGTCGAACGGCGTCGATGTGCCATTGGTCAGCAGACCCTGACCGCCCAGCGAATAGGCCTGATCGCTCTTCACATCCGCGCGCTTGGCGAGCTTGCGGGCCACGCTGCGCGGCGTCGTGCCGGAGGTGTAGTCCTTGTGGATGCAGTAGGAGAGCAGTCCCGCCACATTGCCCGGTGTTGCATTGTCGATGGGCGGCAGGCCGTTTTCACCCAGTGCGCCCGGTGTTGCGGCCGTCGTCGCGCCGGTGATGCCGTGAACAACCTGTGCGCCCTGCGTGGGAGCGGATGCCTGATCGGCGGGATTCGTCACGGGGATACCGCCCGGCGGCGGCGCGGACATGGTGGTGCCGGCCGGAATCTGCTGGGCTGCGGTCTGGGCGTGGGCAGCGCCTATTGAGGCGAGAGCGAGACCCGTTGTGGCGACCAGCGCGAGAGTTCTGTTACCAAGCATTGAATAACCTTTCACAAAAGCCAAAGGTCTGCATGCTCCCTATTGAAGGAACATGACCCTTTGCTGACGGTCATGACCGTCGTGCCCTAACAAAGCGCACGACAATGGAAAGTTCCCTGTCGTTTATTTCTGGGGTTCGGTGCGATGGTTACTTCTGGGTGCATCCCGTGGCACGATGAGCGCGTAGGGCATGGGCCGGGTGTGAAGGAGACGGAGCCCTGACATTCTGCCGGGGGGCTTGTCTTTCGGGCGCACCTGCCTCATCTCCTGAATCCATACAGGACCGCTTGCGTCCTCTTTTGACGATGGCCGGTGTTGGGTTTGCGTAAGGCGCGGACCGATGCCTTTGATGGAGTGGGGCCACAATGTTCATTGAGACCGAAGGTACACCCAACCCGAACACGCTGAAGTTCCTGCCGGGGCGGGATGTGACGGGAGAGGCCGGCACGATCGACTTCATCGACGCGGATGGTGTCGCGGGACGCTCGCCGCTGGCGGACGCCCTGTTTGAATTGCCGGGGGTTGCGCGTGTGTTCATGGGGTCGGACTTCGTGTCCGTCACCAAAACGGATGCGGAAGACTGGGCCGAACTCAAGCCGCGCGTGCTCTCCACATTGGTGGATCATTTCGTCTCGGGCCGTCCGGTCGTGACGGAAGGTGCTGCCGTGCAGGAAGATCCGGTGATGCCGGGTGATGAAGAGATCGTGAAGCAGATCAAGGAACTGCTTGAGACCCGCGTCCGTCCGGCGGTGGCCAGCGATGGCGGCGATATCGTGTTTCGTGGCTACCGTGACGGCATTGTGCGGCTGAGCATGCAGGGAGCGTGCTCGGGTTGTCCGTCCTCAGGCGCGACACTCAAGCATGGTGTGGAGAACATGCTGCGCCATTATGTGCCGGAGATCGTCTCTGTGGAACAGGTCATGGCCTGACGGAGAAGCGGCCCTATTAGGCTGCGTGCAGAGGGCGGGCGAGGGTCACACGGCCTCCACCTGCCCTTTTGCTTTCATACATGGCGTGATCGGCCTCCTTCAGCATGTAGGAGGCGCTTTCATGACGTGGGGACCAGAAGGCAAGGCCGATGCTGGCGGTGGAGGTCAGGTGATGGCCCTCCGTTTCGAAAGGCTGTCGAAACGCATCGCACAGACGTTCGGTGATGGTCATCACCTCGTCTGGTGATTCCGTGCCGTGAAAGAGGATCACGAACTCATCGCCGCCCAGACGGGCCACCATATGCGCGGGATGTTTCGCGAGCGTATGGGTCAGACGGTGCGCTGCCTGACACAGCACCCGATCGCCCATCAGATGACCGGCCGTGTCATTGATGTGCTTGAAATGATCGAGATCGATGAGGCAGACCGCTGGCGGCGTATCGGTGTTTTTCCATGCTGCCAGAACGTCGGTGACGGTCTGACTGAAAAGGGTGCGGTTGGGCAGGCAGGTCAGGGCGTCGTGAGTGGCGTCATGCCGAAGTTTACGCTCGGCTTTTTCACGTTCGATCACGCGGGCGATATGGCCGCCGATATTCATGCACAGGCCGACGATCGGTTCTTCCGCCTTTACTTCCTTACATGAGAAAAACAGCAGAACGACATCGACGCAGCCTCCCGCGATGACAGGCAGGCCCAGCCCATGGTGCAGACTGGCTCCGATTGCATGTTCTTGTGGGTCGATCTTCCAGCTTACGATCTTCTGCTGGCGTTTGATCTGAAAGGCCAATCCGTCCGGCTCGAACAGTCGCGAAGCGCGGCAGGCGGCGAGCAGTATCTGACGTGAGGGAGGTGTGTCCGGGAAGCACAGCGTCGGATTGATCCGATCATAGGTTCCATCCTCGCGGCGAGTGAAGGCAACACCGCCCATGAACCCCATGCGGTGGCAGGTTTCCTCCAGCGTGACCTCAAGCACGCGGGTGGCAGAGGAGGTCGTGTTGGCGCAACTGACGATCGTTTCCAGCAGTTTCTGCTGGTTATTCAGGCCATAGAGTTCGCGCAGCCCACGTTCGGCAATCGCCTCCGCTTCGCGGCGGATGCGTTTTTCCCTCTCGAAGCGTTTGCGTAACTGGAGGTAGAGGGCCTTGTAGTCGATGTCTGTTTCGTCTGCTGTTGGGTCGTTCATGGACCCTGCCAGCGGATGGTCATGTCATTCTCTTTCGGGGAGCCGGATGGATAACGCTCCACGGAGATGTTCTCATGCCAGATGTCGGCGGCTCCAAGAATGAAGCCATGTGCGAGATCGAGAAGATGACGGGAGGACTGGTAGCGCATTTCCAGCGCGCCGTCCGGCTGTTCCGTGAAATGAAAATACGGGCAGCATGCTCCGGAATAGAGCTTCATCACTTCGGGATGGATGATCGTGTTGACGGACAGGATGAACGTCCGCGCAGTGGGGAACTGTTCGAACAGTTCAGGATAGGTTTGCTTGAGAAGGGGCATCGCCTTCTCACCAAACCAGCGCAACACTTCACCCTCAGGCAGCTTCAGGCGTTGTGAGGCCGCTTTTACGAGGGCCAGCATGTCCGCATCCGGATAGTTGCCCAGAGAACTGTAGACACCATCCACCTTGGCGTCTTCCAAAAGAAGATCCCAGGTCTCGATGCCGAACTGTTCGCTGACCACGTCTTCCAGAAGATTGAAGACTATGCCTTTCATGATGCTTCCGATCTGACCGCGATGACACTTTGAATGTGGGTAATCCGATTGTCTTCACAAGCCGTTAAGTGGAGCCGAGCTTCTCGGGTATTCTCGCTTGAGTGATGCTCAAACACGTCAGAGACAAGATTTTGCGCTCTGAGAGATACTCGAGATTTCTGGGAAGAAGAGGAAATCCTGGTGGGCGCACAAGGGCTCGAACCTTGGACCCGCTGATTAAGAGTCAGCTGCTCTACCAACTGAGCTATGCGCCCAGGATTTCAGGATCACGACCGTGTCGCGATGGGCGCCTTTTAGCAGGGGAGAGTTACAGGTGCAAGAGGGTTAATCGCCTTATCTGTTCAGGAGAGCCAGAAGAGCGTCGAACTGGTCGAGTGAGTTGTAATTGAAGCTGATCGCACCGCCCCGTCCGTCAAACTTGATCTGAACCCGCAGTCCAAGCTTTGCAGAGAGATCGCGCTCCAGCATGGCGATTTCCGGATCGCGCTTTTCGCGGACGGGCTTGCCTTCCGTTTTTGTGGTCGCTGTTTTCGCCGCACGCTGCACGAGGGCTTCTGTCTGACGAACGGAAAGATCCCGCGCCATGACCTCGCGTGCGGCTGCCACAGGGTCAGGATGACCGAGAAGGGCACGGGCGTGACCGGCCGACAGTTTGCCTTCCGTGACGTCCCGGCGCAAAGGCGCGGGCAGCCGCAGCAGGCGTAAGGTGTTGGTGATGTGAGGGCGTGATTTGCCGATTGCGCGCGCCAACTCGTCCTGCGTGAGGTGGTAATCCTCGATCAGACGACTGAAGCCTTCGGCCTCTTCCATGGGGTTGAGATCGGAGCGCTGGAGGTTTTCCACCAGTGCTGCTGCCATGGCGTTGGTGTCGTCCAGTTCGCGCACCAGCACGGGAATCTCGTGCAGGCCCGCCTGCTGCGCGGCGCGCCACCGACGCTCTCCGCCGATGATCTGCCATGTGCCGGGCTTGTCCGGATGAGGGCGGGCAAGGATGGGCTGGAGAATGCCGCGGGCACGGATGGATTCGGCTAGTTCCGTCAGAGCCTCCGGCTCCATGTTCTGCCGGGGCTGGAAGGGGCTTGGCTCCAAGGTTTCGATGGGCAGCGAACTGACATGCGTCCCGGGCAGCTTGCGAGGAGCCTCCGGTGTCGCGTCTGTGTTGGGTGTCGAATGCTGCACAGGCGCCTGTTCGCCCAGAAGAGCGGCCAGACCGCGCCCGAGGCGGGGACGTGCGGCGGCCTTTTTCTTCGTGCTCACGGTGTGCCTCCCTTGTGGTTGTCCAGACGTGTCTGCAATTCCTTGGCAAGCGCCGTATAGGATGCGGCGCCACTCGAACGCGGGTCATAGGTCATGACCGGCGTGCCATGGCTCTGCGCTTCCGAAATGCGGATGTTGCGGGGAATGACAGTCTGCATCACTGCATCGCCGAAGAAGCTTCGGGCATCGGCGGCGACAAGTTCGGACAGGTTGTTGCGGCGGTCATACATGGTCAGCACGATGCCCGCGGTGGACAGCGCGGGATTGAACTGGCGACGCACCTGCTCGATGGTTTTCGTGAGATGACTGATGCCTTCCAGCGCGAAGAACTCACACTGGAGAGGTGCCACCACCCCGTCTGCCGCCACCAGCGCGTTGAGCGTCAACAGTCCGAGGCTGGGTGGGCAATCGATGATGATGTAATCCGCCTGATCGCTCAGCCCCGCAATGGCCGTCTTGAGACGCTGCTCGCGCCCTTCTTCCGCGATCAGCTCAATCTCGGCTCCCACCAGTTCCGTGCTAGCGACGATGACGTCGAGATTGTCCACCGCGGTTTCCTGCAACAAATCCTGCGCCGGGGCTTCGCCCATGAGCAGCGTGTAGGAGCCGCGTGTGCGGGCGTTGTAGTCCACGCCCAGCCCCGTGGAGGCGTTGCCCTGCGGGTCCAGGTCGATCAGTGTGACGCGGCTGCCATTCTGGGCAAGGGCCGCCGCGAGGTTGATGGCCGTTGTGGTCTTGCCCACGCCACCCTTCTGGTTGGCAATGGCGAGGACGATGGGGCCTCGCCCTCTGCCTCGGTTTTTACGAGTGATTTTCTGCGATTCAGACACGCCGGATGTCACTTATCTTGAGGATGGTGCCGCCGGGTGTGCGGCTTGGAATGCGTTCAACCGTCATGTGCCAGTGGCGCTCCGCGTCGGTCAACTCATCGGGCGCATGTTGCCCCTTCAGAAAGAAGGCGAAACCGCCCGGAGCGATCAGGGGAGCGGACCAGTCCAGCAGTTGATCGAGGCGTGCCAGAGCCCGCGCTGTCACGACGGGGGCGGGCGGCAGATCAAGCGTTTCGATGCGCTGGTCGATCACGCGCGTGCGGCAACCCGTTGTGCGACTGGCCTCACGCAGGAACGCGGCTTTCCGTCGATCCGATTCCACCAGCGTGACGTCCGCGTCGGCCGCGATGGCGAGGATCAGACCGGGAAATCCGCCTCCCGACCCCAGATCGGTGATGTGCGTTCCGCGTTCCACCAGAGGCACGAGTTGGAGGCAGTCTTCGATGTGGCGAGGCCATAGATGCGGAAGGTCGTGCGGTGAAATCAGATTGATCTTTTGTGTCCAGCGCGTGAGGAGGTCCGCGAAACAGGTAAGGCGTTCGAATGTTTCACGTGGAACATCAGGCAGCGATGTGGGGTGTGGAGGAGTCGGCATTGGGTCAGGCGGCCTGCTGCTGTTTCAGGTGAGCGAGAAGCGCCATCAGCGCGGAGGGTGTGACGCCCGGAATACGTTGGGCGGCCGCGAAGTTGGCAGGGTGTGCCCGCTCGAAACGCTCACGCATTTCCGCGCTCAGGCCGCCGACGCGACTGAAATCGAAATCTTCCGGCACGATAATGGAGGATTCATTGTGAAGCTGCCGGATCTCGCGCTCTTGGCGGGCGAGGTAGCCGCTGTAACGGGCTTCTGTTTCCACATGCTGCCGAATACGTGGAGGTAGCGTCGTAAACCATGGCGCAAGCTGTCCGATTGCGTCGGCTTTTGCTCCCGTTGCCAACACATCCAGCAAGGAGCGGCGTCGCCCATCGGGTGAGACGGAGACGCCCACGGCTATTAAAGGTGCGGGAAGCCATGTTTCCTGCGCGGCACGCTCCGTCGCATTCTGGATTGCCGCGCGGGTTTGCTCGAACAGGGTGGCGCGCATGGTGTCCACGCATCCCCATGTCTCTCCAATGGGTGTCAGGCGAAGATCCGCGTTATCGGCACGAAGGGTCAGGCGATATTCCGCGCGGGAGGTGAACATGCGGTAGGGTTCGGAAACGCCCTGCGTCACCAGATCGTCGATCATGACGCCAATATAGGCATCGCTGCGTGAGAGCGTAACGGGCGCATTTCCTGCCGCACGATGCGCGGCGTTGACGCCGGCGAGAAGTCCTTGCGCACCGGCTTCTTCATAGCCCGTTGTGCCATTGATCTGGCCGGCCATGAACAGACCGGGAATAGCACGCAGTTCCAGGGAGTGCGTGAGCGCGCGCGGATCGATGTAGTCATATTCCACGGCATAACCGGGGCGTACGATACGGGCGTTTTCCAGCCCTGCCATCGTGCGGATCATGCGTTCCTGCACCACTGGAGGAAGGCTGGTGGAAATCCCGTTGGGATAGACCAGATCGCCACCCGGATTGCCCGGCAGAGCTTCGGGTTCGAGGAAAATCTGGTGCGATGTACGCTCCGCAAAGCGCACGACCTTATCTTCGATCGATGGGCAGTAGCGCGGTCCGCGTCCGGCGATGGCGCCGCCATAGACTGCGGAAAGATGTAGGCTGTCACGAATGATGTCGTGAGTACGCTCATTTGTGGCCGTGATCCGGCAGCTTATTTGCGGGTTGGTGATGCGTTCCGTCAGACGCGAAAAGGGTTCGGGCTGCGCGTCGCCTGCGTCTTCAGCCAGAGATTCCCAGTCGATGCTGGCGCGATCGAGGCGCGCGGGCGTGCCGGTTTTCAATCGACCCATAGGCAGACCGAGGGTTTCCAGTCGACGTCCCAGCGCGTTGGCTGGTCGGTCGCCCACACGACCGGCCGGTTGGATATCGTGTCCGAAATGAATCACGCCGCGCAGGAACGTGCCGGCGGCGATGACGACGGATGGTGCGGTGAATGTGCGTCCATCTTCGCAGGTTACGCCGCTGACGCTGCCATCCGGTGCGAGATTCAGATCGTCCACGGCAGCCTCAAGAAGTGTCAGGTTTTCTGTGGCGTGGAGAAGGGCGTGAATGGCGTTTCGATACAGTCCCCGGTCAGCCTGTGCGCGGGGGCCATGCACGGCTGGCCCCTTGGAGCGGTTGAGCAGTTTGAAGTGAATGCCCGCCGCATCAGCCGCCCGACCCATCAGACCGTCCAGCGCATCGATTTCACGCACGAGATGACCCTTGCCAATCCCGCCGATGGCCGGATTGCAGGACATCGCGCCCACGGTCTCCATCCGGTGCGTGAGCAGCACTGTCCGCGCGCCGCAACGGGCGGCGGCGGCGGCGGCCTCGCATCCGGCATGGCCGCCGCCCACAACGATGACATCGAACTGATTCTTCATGACGCGGCCTCCCTTTTTCTCATTTTCCAATGCAGAACTGTCCGAAAACAGTGTCCAGAAGATCTTCCACACCCACCTCACCGGTCAGGCGACCGAGCGCGCGCATGGCAAGCCTCAGTTCCTCGCCGCGCATTTCCGGCCAGTCAACAGCGAGCGCGGCATCGAGATGCTCGTGCGCGGCCACGGCGGCCGCACGGTGGCGGGCGCGGGTCAATGGAGGGGCGCTGCTGCTGGAGGCTGTCAGTTCCCGCACGCGCCGTTCCAGATTTTCCTGCAGGGCGGCCAGCCCGGTTTCATCGTGCAGGCTGATGCCGAGCACGGGCACATCTTCGATGGAGAGAGGGGCTGGAGCAAGATCGATCTTATTGCATACGGGCAAGGCGCCCGGTAGCAGATGGTCAGGCACGTCTTCGGCGGAGAACATCTGCACCACGCAGTCGGCATGTTCCACGTGAAACATCGCCCGTTTCACCCCCTCCGCCTCGATCGGATCGGTGGTCTCGCGCAGTCCCGCCGTGTCCACCAGCGTCACGCGTACGCCGGCCAGCGTGGTGACGATCTCGATGGCATCTCGCGTCGTACCTGCCACGGGCGAGACAATGGCGGCCTGACGTTCGGCGAGATGGTTGAGCAGCGTGGATTTGCCCGCGTTCGGCGGTCCGACAATGGCGATGGTGAGGCCGCGCCGGATGCGCTCGCCCCGTTCGCCATCCGCCAGATGGGTGCTGATCTCGTCACGAAGGGCGGTGGTTTCGGACAGAAGGGCGGCTTCCACTTCCGGCGGCAAATCCTCGTCGGGAAAATCGATCAGCGCTTCCTGTCGCGCCAGCACGTTACGCAGACGGTCGGCCCAGCCGCGATAGAGCGTGCCCAGTCGGCCTTCGGACTGCGCCAGCGCCTGTTTCCGCTGCGCTTCGGTCTCGGCTTCGATCAGGTCGGCGATGCCTTCGGCTTCCGTCAGGTCGATACGGCCATGCAGAAAGGCACGCCGCGTGAACTCCCCCGGTTCGGCGGGACGCGCTCCGGCGTCCACTAATGCGCTTGCCACGGCCGAGACGATGGCAGGTCCGGCGTGCAAATGAAGCTCGAAGCTGTCTTCACCCGTGTAGCTGGCGGGACCGGGGAGCCACAGTACCAGTGCATCGTCCAGCGCATCCGTGCGGTGCGCGGCATCGCGCCACAGACGACGCAGGCTGGCTTTGCGGGGGGCGGGGAGTGTGCCGAGAAGACGGCGCAGGATCGCATCACTGCCGGTTCCGCTGACGCGCATCACGGCGATGGCGGCGCGAGCAGTGCCGGTGGCGAGCGCGAAAATCGGCTCAAGGGGTTGGGTGCGAAGGGCGGACGGCGTGGACACGGTCTTGCGTTTCCGGTTAGTGGCGGGGCTGTCATCCGCAGAGTGCGGACGGTTCAGGCAAGCTGGAACAGCGTGTAGCACGTCAGCAGGCTGTTCGCGCGTAATGAGGACTCCGTCATGCCGCAACTTTCGCTTCATTCACCACTCGGGCCTTTGACGCTCACCGAAGAGGACGGTGCGATCATTTCGCTCGATTGGGGCTGGGGCCGCGATCAGACGGAAACGCCGCTGCTGTGTCAGGCGCGGGACTGGCTGGATGCGTGGTTCGACACTCCAAAGGGACAGTTTCCGTTCGCGCTCGCGCCGTTCGGCACGACCTATCAGAAAAAGGTCTGGGACGCCCTGCTGCGCATTCCGGTGGGCGAGACCCGGACATACGCGCAGATCGCCGCCGAAGTGGGGGGCTCTCCCCGTTCGGTGGGGCAGGCCGTAGGGCGTAATCCCGTTCCCATCCTCATCCCCTGTCATCGTGTCGTGGCGGCGGCCGGACTGGGAGGCTATTCCGGTGACGGCGGCGTGGACGACAAGGTGTGGTTGCTGGAACTTGAAGGAGCGAGCCTTCCCCGGTGAGGCGATGCGACTGGATTGCCTGTGGTGCATGATCTATGTCCCACGGGCATGATCGCCGGGAGAAAACAGGTGTCCAGAAAGGAAAGCCGTGGCGCGTCGCGGCGGATGCCGGATGTGGAGACACAGAGCCGGGGCTTCGAGGCCGCGCGGGAAGCGCGCCGAAGCGTTCTGGTGGAAGACTATCTTGAATTGATTTCCGATCTTCTTCTTGAGGGTGGAGAGGCCCGTCAGGTCGAGATCGCAAAACGTCTGGGTGTGTCGCAGCCGACGGTCGCCAAGATGTTGGCCCGCTTGGTGGCGGAAGGGCTGGTGCACCAGAAGCCCTATCGCGGAGTTTTTCTAAGTGAGGCGGGGCAAAAGGTAGCGGATGATGCCCGCATCCGACATCAGGTGGTGGAGCGGTTCCTGCTGGCGTTGGGTGTCAGTCGCGAGAGCGCCCAGATCGATGCAGAAGGCATGGAGCATCATGTGAGCGAGGAGACTCTGAGCGCCTTTCGCATGGCGCTCGAAGGAGGGCTGGAGGCGTTCATGAAGGGGGCGCAGAAAAAATAGCTCCCCGAAAATCGGGGACTGCGGTCAGTGCGTCAAAGCCGAGATGACCAGATCGGGTGTGAGTATCTGCGGCAGGACGCGGCCTTCGCCTCTTCTTGGATAGAACACGTAGAGTGGCACGCCATCTCGTCCATGCTCATGCAGGAAAGCGGCGATGGAGGCATCACGGTTGGTCCAGTCTCCCTTCATGTAGGTCACACCCTGCTGTGCAAATGCTGAGCGCACCCGGGCACTGTCCAGCGTGACACGCTCGTTGACCAGACAGGTGATGCACCACGCTGCCGTCATGTCCACGAACACGGGACGCCTTTCCTTGCGGAGTGCGGCCAGTCGTCCGGGGGAGTAAGGGGTGACATCCGATGCGTCGGGCGTGTGCGCGACGACGCCCGCGGGCGGCAGAACAGCCAGAAGCGGCAGGGGTAGAAGGCAGACGATGAGTGCAGCCACACGCAGGTAGCTCCCCTGCGCTCGGTTGCGGCCAAGTATGGCGAGCCAGCCACCAAACCCCACCATCAGCAGACTGGTGCCCAGCAGAAGCACGCCGGTGCTGCCCACCTGACGGTCCAGAACCCATATCAGCCACACGCAGGTGCCCAGCACAGGAAAGGCAAGGAACTGGCGCAGAGTGTCCATCCACGCTCCCGGACGCGGGAGAAGTCGTCCAGCGCCCGGTAGAACGGCCAGCAGGACGAACGGGGCCGCCAGCCCCAGCCCCATGCTCAGGAAGATGCCCATCGCGGCAAGAGGTGACGTTGCCAGTGCGCCTGCGATGGCCGCTCCCATGAAGGGCGCGGTGCAGGGGGTTGCCACGAGCACAGCCAAAAGACCGGTGAAAAAATCGGCCAGTACTCCGTGTGTGCGGGAAATCGCAGTCTGCCCGGCACCGATGACGGGCAGTTCGAACACGCCCAGAAGCCCCAGCGCCACGATGAAGAGCAGCCAGCAGATGGCCGTGACGAAGACCGGCGACTGGAACTGAAACCCCCAGCCTGCGGCAATGCCGGCGTGCCGGATGGCAAGCGTGATTGCCCCGAGAGCGGCAAAGGTCAGCAATACGCCCACCATGTAGGCCATAGCGCCGCGCACGCGATGACCGGTTTCCTGTCCGCGCGCCAGTCCCACGGCTTTCATGGCCAGAACCGGGAACACGCACGGCATCAGATTGAGGATCAGGCCACCAAGGAAAGCCAGTCCCGCTAGTGTGAGCCATCCATCCGGCATAGCGGGAGGAGGCTGAATGGGTGCGGCGGGCATTGCGACCGAATGGGCATGGATAGCCAGTGTTTCGGGAGCCGCATCCGGGCTGTGCAGTTCCACCAGCCCGTCCAGTGGCGTGCCTGCGTGAAAGGCGTCCAGAGGCTTGAGCTTCAGTGTCAGGCCAGAGCCTGTGCGCGCCAGTGGTTGGGGGGCAACCTGATCGACGATGCCGGGCGTGTCGGGAATGAACCATGCATCTGTCACGTGGCGGGAGGACAAGCCCGCACCGGAGAGCGTGAGTACTCCGTCCGGGGCGATGGTGGCGGAGAAAGGTGCCGCTTTCGGCACACGTGCCGCAGCCTGAGTGAAGAGAGGCGCTTCGGCCGAAGGCGTGGGAGGAGCCTTTGGGAGCGTGAGAGTGAAATCCGCCTGCTCCGGCACACAGACCGCGGCGCAGACGAGCCACTCGGCATGGGCCTTCACTTGGACCGTCGTGTCGTCACCGGGTTCTGGCCTGAGTGTGACAGGCAGCAGCACTTCGCTCGTGTAGCCATAGGACATCAGCGGCCCTTCGGGCAGGCGCTGGGGGGTTGGCCATTCGATGGCGCTAGCCTGTCCCGTCGCGCCGCCGGAAAGGGTCACGGTCAGCGCCACCGGCTCACCCGCGTCACCGGGGTTCTTCCAGTATGTGTGCCAGCCGGGTGCGAGATGGAAATGCAGCCCGAACCGCGTGGGCTGTCCCGGCTGCACGGCATCGCTCGCGCTGACCAGCGTCACACTGTCGCGCTCGGTCGCGAACGGCGCGCTCTCGGCGGCATGGACAACGGTGCCGGCAACAAGGCAGAGGGCCAGCGTCAGGAAGGAGGCGAGGGCGGTCAGGCGCACGGACTGTGATCCTTGGTCGCGGTGGGGGAGCGTGTCAGGCGCGCGGGAAGGGCGCGACTTTAGCGAGAGGAGCGGCACAGGAACAGGCTGCGCGATTGCAGGGGAACGGCCCCGCCTTCATAACGCGAAGCATGACTGATGGTGCGCACTCCGATCGGGCCGCTCGTGTGGCTTCCCTTTTGTCGGCTCCCGGCGAGGATCTGCCTGTGCGGGCCTGTCTGCCCGAACTGGTCGCGCGGCTTGAGGACGAGCCGAACGCCGTGCTTGTGGCGCCTCCGGGAGCGGGCAAGACGACGCTTGTGCCGCTGGTGTTGCTGGACGGGGGCTGGCGCGCGCCGACAGCGCGGATCATCATGCTGGAGCCACGCAGGCTGGCCGCCCGCGCCGCCGCTCAGCGCATGGCATCCTTGCTGGGCGAAAAGGTGGGGTACACCGTCGGCTTCCGCACACGGCTGGAGTCCGCCGTCTCAGCGGCCACGCGGATCGAGGTCGTGACGGAGGGGCTGTTTCTGCGCCGCCTGCTCTCGGACCCGACGCTGGAGGACGTGGCCTGCGTGATTTTCGATGAAATTCACGAGCGGTCTCTGGATGGCGATCTCGCGTTGGCCTTCTCGCTGGATCTTCAGGCCGAATTGCGTCTCGATCTGCGGCTGCTGGCCATGTCCGCCACAGCCGACACGGCGCGGCTATGTGAACTGATGCGCGCGCCTGCGGTGGAAAGCGCGGGACGGCAGTTTCCTGTCGAAATCCGTCATGCAAAGCGTGATCTGACGTCTGCGCGCGATCTGCCGCGCGAGGCTGCGCGGGCAGTGCGTGAGATTCTGGCTGAGCGTGAGGGCGATATTCTCGTCTTCCTGCCCGGCACGGGTGAAATTCGCCGTACCATGACCGAACTTCAGAGGACACCTGTTCTCGTGCGCCCGCTTTACGGCGAGTTGCCGCCTGCGGAACAGGCCCGCGTGCTTGCGCAGGAACCGGATGGGGCACGTCGGGTCATTCTCGCCACGTCCATCGCCGAGACCTCTCTGACCGTGCCGGGAGTAAGGATTGTCATCGATGGCGGTTTCCGGCGCGCGCCACGTTTCGATCCGGGGGCGGGGCTGGCCCGGCTGGAGACGATGCGCATCTCACGCGCGGCGGCAACGCAGCGCTCCGGGCGCGCCGGACGAGAAGCGCCGGGGCTGGGTGTGCGCCTGTGGACGCAGGCCACCGAGCGCGGCATGAGCCCGCATGACCGTCCCGAAATTCTGGATGCGGACCTGTCGGATTTTGTGCTGGCTACCAGCCTGTGGCGGCAGGTCATGGGCGGAGATGGACCTCTGCGGTTGCTGGACGCCCCGCCCGCTGGTGGTGTGGCGGCGGCCCGCGAACTGCTCACGCTTCTCGGGGCGCTGGATGAGGAGGGACACCCGACAAAAGCTGCGCAGGCCATGTCGCCTCTCGGCACACATCCGCGTCTGGCCGCCATGATGCTGGCGGCCCAAGACGCATCCGAGGCCGCACTGGCCGCCGATCTTGCCGCGTTGCTGGAAGAGCGTGACCCGTTGCGGCCGCGTCAGGGTGGGCGGCCCGGTGCGCCTCCTCCCATTCCTCCGGCTGATATTTCCCTGCGTCTGGATCTGATTGCAGGGGGCGATCATCCCGACGCTGACTGGGGTGCGCTTGCCCGTATCCGGCAGGCCGCTACCCAGTTCCGGCGGCGGATGGGACTGCCGCGCGAGACCGAATCAAAGGGAGATGCGGCCGCCCTCGTGGCTGCGGGCTTTCCCGATCGGGTGGCGCAGGCGCGCGGAGAGCCGGGAAGCTATCGTCTGGCAGGCGGTGGTAGCGCACGCATCGGCAAGGCGGACCGTCTGGCGGATTGCCGCCTTCTGGCTGTGGCCTCGCTGTTTCTGCGCAAGAGCGCGGAAATCCGTCTGGCAGCACCTCTGGACCCGAACAATCTGCCGGACGCGCTGCTGGCGCGAGCGAGCGAACAGGTGGAGACGGCGCTTGATCCGGTGAGTGGCTCCATCATGGCGCGACGGCGCCTGCGCGTGGGGGCGCTGGTGCTGCGCGACCGGACCGAGGCGGTGAAGGCCGGGGACGCTGCGGATTTGCTGCTGATGCAGGCGACGACATCGCTTGCCACGGCGTTGGAATGGACGGAGGCCGCGCGGCAGTTTCAGGCGCGTGTGGCGATCGCACGCGGAACGCTGGAGCGTTCTGACTGGCCCGATTGCTCGGATGAGGCTCTTGTCTCAAATGTGGGCGAATGGCTGGCTCCCTGGCTTGGGGGCATTACGACACTGACGGCGCTGAAAGGGCTGGATCTGCTGGCAATGCTGCGGGCGCGCTTCGCGCACGCCGATCTCGTTTGGCTGGATCGGGAGCTGCCCACGGAATTGATGCTCAAAGGCGGTCGTGTGAAGGTGGATTATAGCCAGCCGGTTCCCATAGCCTCAGCAAAAGCTCAGGTTTTTTATGGAACGATTGATACACCACGTCTTGCGGGTGGTCGGGTTCCCCTGCGTCTGGCATTGCTTTCTCCTGCAGGCCGTCCGCAGGCGCTGACAGCGGATATGGCGAATTTCTGGAAGAATGGCTGGCTGGACATGCGGCGTGACATGCGCGGGCGCTATCCCCGCCACGACTGGCCGGAAGATCCTTCCACGGCCTCACCTACGCCGCTACGCGGACGTTAACGCAGTGTGCGAAGGCCACAGTGTTGCATGAAAAGTTCATGTTCATGAGGACAAGGCATTGCGATGCCGGCCGATTGATCGGACACTCCACGCCGTCATGAAGGTAATGTCTGTCTGATGCCCACCCATTCCGTCCGGGGAGCGCTGCTCCGTGGCCTGAAGGTCTTTCCCGTCTCCGCTCTGATGGCGTGTGCGCTCCTGCCGGTGGGGGAGGCGCGCGCCGATGCGTCGGCGCCTCCCGACACCACGCCGCCGGCCGTGACCGATGGATTGCCGCTTGTCGCCGGACTGCCGGTCACGTTCGCGCCGCTGGTGCGCCGCGTGGTGCCGGCTGTGGTCAACATTGCCGTGACGCGCGACATCAATCCCTCCACCAACCGGCGACTGCATGTGCTGCCGGATGTGAAGGGCACGCCACTGGAACGCCGCTTTCGTGAGCGGTTGCGACGTCATGGTGAGGAAATGCTGGGCGCGGGGTCAGGCTTCATCATTGATCCTGCGGGCGTGATCGTGACCAACAATCATGTGGTGGGGGACGCCAATAACATCACGGTGTCGCTGGCCAATGGGCATGAACTGCCCGCCCGTGTGCTGGGCAGCGATGATCTGACCGACATCGCCGTCATCAAGGTGGAGAGCCTCACGCCGCTTCCCTATGTGCGCTGGGGCGACAGCCGGGAGGTGCAGGTGGGCGACTGGATTATGGCGGCGGGCAATCCGTTCGGACTGGGGTCGTCGGTCTCCGCCGGTATTGTCTCGGCGCGCGGGCGCGACATTGGGGCCAGTCCGTTCGATGATTTTCTCCAGCTCGACGCGCCCATCAATCCGGGCAATTCGGGCGGCCCGACCTTTAACATGAAGGGAGAGGTGATTGCCATCAACACGGCCATTGTCTCGCCCACCGGTGGCTCGGTGGGTATCGGATTTTCCATTCCCTCCGAACTGGTGATCCCGGTGGTCGAGATGCTGCGCACGGGTGGTCACATCGAGCGCGGCTGGCTGGGGGTCACGCTGGAGGATGAGGAGGGGCAGGACGGCGCGCGGGTTGTGGAGACCGATCCCGGTGGCCCGGCACAGAAAGCGGGGCTCCGCCGGGGTGATTTCATCACGCTGGTGGGGAACGACCGTGTGGAAAGCGCCCGCACATTGATCCGCATCGTGGCCGCCCGCAAGCCCGGTTCCACCCTTTCGCTGACCGTGCACCGCAAGGCCGCGACGGTGATAGTGCCGGTCACGATCGGCGCGCGTCCGGACGATGACAGCCGTGACGGCGACGATCAGTGAAGGACGGCATGCACCGTCTTTCGGGTGGCGAGTGGTTTTCGCATGGCTGCTCGCGCGGATGGCATGAATGTGGCGCTTGATATTAGCCGCAGCTTTCCGCACATAATAAGCTGGTATAGATCAAAGACTGCCGTCCCCGCATTGCGGTGGGGGCGCTTTTGCCATTTCGACAGGAGCTGACCATAGCCAGACCACCGTTTCCCTCGACGCCAAGTCGCGAGGGGCCCCGCGTTAATGAAGAGATCCGCATTCCGCAGGTCCGTCTGATCGATCAGGACGGAGAGATGATCGGTGTCCTGCCCACCCGTGACGCGCTGGCGCGTGCTTATGGCGTAGGGCTGGACCTTCTTGAGATCAGCCCGAACGCCGAGCCGCCTGTCTGCAAGATTCTTGATTACGGCAAGTACAAGTACGAGCAGCAGAAGAAGCGCAACGAGGCTCGTAAGAAGCAGAAGGTCATCGAGATCAAGGAAGTCAAGGTTCGTCCGAACATCGACGAAAATGACTACCAGGTTAAGATGCGCGCGATGAAGAGCTTCCTCGATGATGGGGACAAGGTGAAAGTTACGCTGCGTTTCCGTGGTCGTGAAATGGCGCATCAGGAACTTGGCGTGAAGGTGCTTGAGCGTATTCGTCAGGAAGTCGATGAACTGGCGAAAGTCGAGCAGATGCCCCGTCTGGAGAACCGCCAGATGGTGATGGTGCTGGCTCCGCGCTGACGTCTTGGGCGTTCACACGGATATTCAAAAAGCCCCCGGCTGGAAACGGCCGGGGGCTTTTTTATTGGGCAAAAAGGAAACGACGCGTTTTCAGTCAGTGTCATCCTCGCGGCGTGCCGGCGGCGTGCCAGTCGCGCGCGGCAGCCGGATGATGAAGCGGGCACCGATGACGCGCCCTTCTCTGTCCGTCCGATTTTCGGCGCGGATGGTGCCGCGCAGGGCCTGAATGATCTGGCGACTGATGGACAGGCCCAGCCCCGAGTGTTGACCGAAATTCTCCGCCTTGGGGCGTTCGGAATAAAAGCGGTCGAAAATCGAATCCAGCTTCGACTCGGGAATGCCCGGGCCTTCGTCTGAGACGGATATTTCCACCATTCCTCCTGCCGCGTGGGCTTCCAGATAGATGTGGCCATCGGGAGGGGAGAACGAGATGGCGTTGCCGATCAGGTTGCGGATGACCTGCACCAGGCGGTCTTCCACCGCCAGCACGAGCAAAGGCGCCTCGGGCGTGTCGTCAGAAATGGCGAGGTCGATGTCTGGCTGATGGGGCTTGCGGGTGGACTGATGGATTTCCGCCAGCAGGGAGAGCAGCGGAACTACCGCCACAGGCTGCGCCCGCACACGCGACAGTTCGGCATCGAGGCGGCTGGCATCGGAAATATCGGTGATGAGCCGGTCAAGCCGCCGCACATCTTCCCCGATGATGGTCAGCAGGCGTCTCTGTCGGTCTGGGTCGTCGATGCGCAGGATGGTTTCGATGGCCGAGCGGATGGAGGAGAGCGGATTCTTGATCTCATGCGCGACATCGGCGGCGAAGCGCTCGATAGCGTCCATCCGTGTCCACAGAGCCTGTGCGCTGTCCTGAAGGGCACGGGCCACATCTCCGATCTCATCGCTGCGGCCCAGCAGGGCGCTCGGGACGGTACCGGTCCGCCCCGAGTTCTCACGCATGACATGCGCCGAGGTGGCCAGCCGGAGGAGCGGGCGGGCAATCGTCAGCGAGAGATACCACGACAGCAGCACCATGATGGCCATGGCCAGCAGGAAAAGCGACAGGATGGAGCTGCGAATCTTGAACAGCGATGTGTCGATCATCTCACCCGTGCGGGTAAGCTGAATGATGCCGACCGTCTGTCCGTCATGCACGATGGGTTCCGCCACGGTAATGACCAGCTTGTGATTGGTCGTGCGCCGGATATAGGGCGGTGTTTCAGGATCTTCCCGCGGCGGTCCCGCTTTCAGGGAGCGGTCTCCGGGAAGTGGCGGCGGTGGGCGATCGTCCAGCCGCATGTCCTCGTCATTGCCGAAAAGGGCGTCCACAAGGCGGCGGAACAGTCCGTCATGCGAGGTCGGTGTGCCGTCGGCTGGCACGTCCTGCATGTCCGGTGATGGCGGCGGACTGCCGGGGCGCCGATGGGCGAGTTTTTCCTGATGGCTGTCGGCGATCAGGGTGCCATCGGGTGAAAAGATCCGGGCATCCGCCGTGGGGCTGGGTTCGGTCAGCCGCAGCAGAAGCGGCCGCGCGAGATTGGGTTCCAGCATATGCGTGCCGCCGGGCAGGCGATCGCGGCGCAGTCCACGTGCGGCGGGATTGAGTGTGACGGCGCTCTGCCCGAGCGCCCCGGCATAGATGCGCGCCTGCTCGCGCAGGGCGCTGACCTCGGCGATCAGGAGGCTGTTGCGGAACTGGCTGAGAAACAGCAGCGTGAGGCCGAACACCACCAGCGGCAGCATGTTCACCAGCAGGATACGCCGCATCAGGGGTGAGATCAGCCGCCGGTCCGCGTCGTCCTCGCCCGGGGGCGCGGGCGAGCGTCGTGTGCGGGCCAGAAGCCGTATGCGCCACCGCCGTGTCCGCACACGCGCGAGACGGGCGATCTGGCGCAGTCGCGGCGGCAAGGCGCGACCGAGGGTGCGAAGCCGGTCCATCGGATCGGGGGACGCGGTCATGCCGCACGATCCGTCGGGCGGAAGCCGGGCTGCACCGTATCAGTCTTCCTTGTAGCGGTAGCCGATACCGTAGAGCGTCTCGATCTGGTTGAAGTCCTCATCCACCTGCCGGAACTTCTTGCGCACGCGCTTGATGTGACTGTCGATGGTGCGGTCATCCACGTAGATGTTGTCGCCATAGGCCGCGTCGATGAGCTGATCGCGCGATTTCACCAGTCCCGGACGGGCCGCCAGAGCCTTGACCAGCAGGAACTCTGTTACGGTCAGCGGGACGTCGTGGCCTTTCCACTGACAACGGTGACGCGATTCATCGAGAGACAGATCGCCGCGCACAAGCAGGCTGGCGCCGCCCTCGCCCGCCATTTCGGCCTTGTTGACCTCGTTACGGCGCAGAAGAGCCCGGATGCGCTCGATCAGCAGCCGTTGGGAAAACGGCTTGGTGATATAATCGTCCGCGCCGAGACGCAGCCCCATGAGCTGATCCACCTCTTCGTCCTTCGACGATAGAAAGATGATGGGCAGGTTGGAGCGTGCGCGCAGGCGCTGAAGCAGTTCCATGCCATCCATGCGGGGCATCTTGATGTCGAGCACGGCCAGATCCACCGGGCGGTTGGTGAGATCCACCAGAGCCTGCTCGCCATCGGTGAATGTGCGGACCTGATAACCTTCGGCTTCCAACGTCATCTGTACGGAGGTCAGGATGTTGCGATCGTCATCGACCAGGGCGATCGTTTGTTTTTCCGTCACGTATCCGGTTCTCCCACAACGGAGGCGACACCCATCCCACGGTGCGCTCGGGCTTCAGTCGGGGGCACAATAGCTTGCCGGGAGGAGCGGGGCTATGGGGTATGTCTCACCTCACGAAACAGACCGGCTGCCGTACGCATGGGTGGGCAGTGAGAATTCCTCCCTGTCGATGCCTTGTCGTCCTCCATCCGGATGCCTAATTCTTGTCACATGACCAACACGACAGACACCCAAGGGGCCGAAGCGCCAGCGGAAGATGCGGTGAACGGCCCCACCGAGCACGGTTCGTCCCACACGACAGCCGGGACGGATGCACAGCCCGAAGGCGCTCCCTCCACGGACGACGTGATGAGTGCGGCCAGCGCCAGAATCAAGGAGCTGGAAGACCAGCTCGCGGCAGAGCACGACAAATGGATGCGTTCGGAAGCGGAGATGCAGAATCTGCGCGCCCGCGCCAAGCGCGATGTGGACGATGCCCGCCAGTATGCGGTGCAGAAATTCGCGCGTGACGTGGTCGAGGCCGCCGAGAATCTCAAGCGGGCTCTCGCCAGCCTGCCGCCCAAGGTCGAAGGCGAGGACAAGCTCATCACCACGATGCGCGAAGGCATCGAGGGAACGGAGCGTTCTTTCCTGTCCATCCTTGAGCGTCATGGCGTGGTGAGTGAAGACCCGTCCGGCAAGCCGTTCGACGCCAATCAGCATCAGGCCATGGCTGAGCAGCCGAGCGCTGAACATGCGCATGGAACGGTCATGCAGGCCTGGACGCCGACATGGACGCTGCATGGACGTCTACTCAAGCCCGCGATGGTTGTCGTCGCCAAGAACGAAGGTGGCGCTTCGTAAGGGAAAAAGGAGGTGCTCAGGGGGTTGCGGTCCTCTTGAAACCCCTGTGAGGGCCTCCTACATCGGTAGGGAAAGAGGTGAACCCGTTCGGTTTTCCGAGGGTTTGCCACGATAAATTGAAGGGTGTCGCCCGATGCTTCGGGTCGGGTGGCGCCGCTGAAGGAGAAAAGACATAATGAGCAAGGTTATCGGTATCGATCTCGGTACGACCAACTCCTGCGTCGCCGTCCGTGAAGGCAACGAAACGAAGGTTATCGAGAACAGCGAAGGCGCGCGCACCACGCCGTCCATGGTGGCCTTCACCGAAGGTGGCGAGATGCTGGTCGGTCAGGCCGCCAAGCGTCAGGCCGTCACCAACCCCACCAACACGCTGTATGCCGTCAAGCGTCTGATCGGCCGTCGTTACGACGATCCGACCGTCCAGAAGGACAAGAAGCTCGTCCCCTACGAGATCGTAAAGGGTGACAACGGCGACGCATGGGTGGAAGCGCGCGGCAAGAAATACGCTCCGGCGCAGATTTCCGCTTTCGTGCTTGGCAAGATGAAGGAGACGGCGGAGTCCTATCTCGGCGAGAAGGTCACGCAGGCCGTCATCACCGTTCCGGCGTACTTCAACGACGCCCAGCGTCAGGCCACGAAGGACGCGGGCAAGATCGCGGGCCTCGAAGTTCTGCGTATCATCAACGAGCCGACGGCAGCCGCTCTGGCCTATGGTCTCGAGAAGAAGAACGGCGGCACGGTTGCGGTCTATGACCTTGGTGGCGGCACGTTCGACGTCTCGATCCTCGAGATTTCCGATGGCGTGATCGAGGTGAAGTCCACCAACGGTGACACGTTCCTCGGCGGTGAAGACTTCGACAACCGGATCATCGATTTCCTTGCCAGCGAGTTCAAGCGCGATCAGGGCATCGACCTCAAGAGCGACAAGCTGGCGCTCCAGCGTCTGAAGGAAGCGGCCGAGAAGGCCAAGATCGAGCTGTCTTCTTCCAAGGAGACTGAGATCAACTTGCCGTTCATCACGGCGGATGCGTCGGGTCCGAAGCATCTCGTGGTCAAGCTGACCCGTGCGAAGCTTGAGAGCCTGGTGGAAGATCTGATTGCCCGCACGCTTGAGCCCTGTAAGGCGGCTCTGAAGGATGCGGGTCTGGATGCGTCCAAGATCGATGAGGTTATCCTCGTCGGCGGCATGACTCGCATGCCGAAGGTGATCGAGGAAGTGAAGTCCTTCTTCGGCAAGGAACCAGCCCGCAACGTGAACCCCGACGAAGTCGTGGCGATCGGTGCGGCCATTCAGGGTGCGGTGCTCAAGGGCGACGTCAAGGACGTGCTGCTTCTTGATGTGACGCCGCTGTCGCTGGGTATCGAGACGCTGGGTGGCGTGTTCACCCGTCTGATCGATCGCAACACCACGATCCCGACGAAGAAGAGCCAGACCTTCTCGACTGCGGAAGACAACCAGAGCGCCGTGACCATCAAGGTCTATCAGGGCGAGCGTGAGATGGCGGCTGACAACAAGCTGCTGGGCAACTTCGACCTGACGGGCATCGCTCCGGCTCCGCGTGGCGTGCCGCAGATTGAAGTGACCTTCGACATCGACGCAAACGGCATCGTCTCCGTGTCGGCCAAGGACAAGGCGACTGGCAAGGAGCAGCAGATCAAGATCCAGGCCTCTGGTGGTCTGTCGGAGTCCGACATCGACAAGATGGTCAAGGACGCCGAGGCAAACGCGGAAGCTGACAAGGCGAAGCGTGAGCAGGTCGAGGCCCGCAATAACGCCGATGCGCTGGTCAGCCAGACCGAGAAGTCGCTCTCCGAGGGTGGCGACAAGGTTCCGGCCGATGTCCGCAGCGAGGCGGAAGAGGCCATCAAGGCTGTGAAATCGGCTCTTGAAGGTTCGGACGCGGACACGCTGAAATCAGCTTCCGAGCGTCTGACGCAGGCGGCGATGAAGGTCGGTGAGGCCGTCTACAAGGCCGGTCAGGGTGCCGAGGGTGCGGCGGAAGGTGCCGCTGCTGGCGGCGCCAAGCCCGATGAGAAGGTTGTCGACGCCGACTTCGAGGAAATCGACGACAACAAGAAGTCCTGAGCGGATATGCCGTGATGGGGTGGGACTGTCCCGCTCCGTCACTTCACGGGAGGGCGGTCTTGTGCTCTCCGAGGGTCCCAGACGCCCGCTCCGTTCAGGGAGCGGGCGTTTGTGCTTTCATCCCACTCATGAGGAACTAGATGGCCACCAAACTGGATTATTACGCTGTTCTGGAAGTCTCTCGGGAAGCCTCCTCTGACGAGCTCAAGAAGGCGTACCGGAAACTGGCCATGAAGTATCACCCGGACCGTAATCCGGGAGATGGCGCGGCCGAGGCGCGCTTCAAGGAAATCAACGAGGCGTATGACGTCCTCAAGGACGAGCAGAAACGCGCGGCCTATGACCGCTTCGGTCATGACGCGTTCACCAATGGCGGCGGTGGTGGACCGGGCGGCTTCGACTTCGGCGGCGGTTTCGCAGGCGGCGGTCTGGGCGACATCTTCGAGCAGATGTTCGGCGACATGATGGGCCGTCGCGGGGGCGGCAGTGCTGTGCGCGCCGGCTCCGACATTCAGGTGCAGGTCGAGGTCACGCTGGCGGAAGCCTTCAGCGGCGTGAAGAAGCCTGTCACCGTTCGCACCCGCATTTTGTGCGAGTCCTGTGAGGGCACCGGCTCCAAGGAAGGCGAGGCTGGCGTTCAGGTCTGCCCGTCCTGTCACGGCGCGGGCAAGGTGCGTGCCCAGCAGGGCTTTTTCGTGGTCGAGCGTCCATGCCCCACCTGTCATGGGGAAGGCCGCGTGGTGAAAGACCCCTGCGCCTCATGTCATGGCGAAGGCACCATTGAAACCACCCGTACGCTGGAAGTGGCCATTCCGGCCGGGATCGAGGACGGCACGCGCATCCGCCTTTCGGGCGAGGGTGAATCCGGGGGCAAGGGTGCGCCCGCAGGCGATCTGTATGTTCATGTTGCCGTGCAGCGCAGCGAACTCTTCCAGCGTGACGGTTCCAACATCTATGTCCGCGTGCCGCTGCGCATGACGCAGGCCGCGCTTGGCACCGAGATCGAGGTGCCGGTTGTGGACGGTTCGCGCGCCAAGGTGAAGATCCCTGCCGGAACGCAGGGCGGCGAGCATTTCCGTCTTCGGGGCAAAGGTTTCTCCGTCCTGCGGTCTTCCTCACGCGGGGATATGTATGTGCAGGTTGTGGTGGAGACCCCACAGAATCTGACCAAGCGCCAGCGCGAACTTCTTGAAGAATTCGAGAAGGAAGCGGGGGAGCATGTCAAAAGCAGTCCGGAACATGCCGGTTTCTTCAGTCGTGTGAAAAGCTTCTTCGAAGGGCAGGACTGAACATTCGGTCCCGCTTCACTGAAAAAGGCCTGCTCCCGTTCGGGGCAGGCCTTTTTTCATGAGCGAAATGTATCGACAGCGTCAGGGGTGATCGGGAGAAAGCGGCACGCCATCGCGGGGCACGCTCTCCTGTGAGGCAGCCTGCCCCTTGAGCGTTGGATGCACCACCGTTGCGATGGGTGGGGCATTGGGCTGGAGGCCGTCGCCCGGCGTATCCTCGATTTTGGATTCCTGACCGGCCTGTGGGTTGTGATTGAGAATCTGCTGCGTCAGGCGCGGATAGCGGTTCATCATCCCGACCAGCGTACCATTGGTCCAGCCGAAGCCGATCTGCATGGGGTATTCGCCACCGCCCGTGCCGCCGTCCTTCTGAATGGTGGGGCTGACGACATCGTATTTCTCAAGCAGAACACCACTTTTTTCATAGGTGCCGATCACGCGCGTCATCCAGCGCCGCGCGACGTCTTCCGCCAGAGCGTCTTCCTTGTAGGCCGAGAGTCCCTTCACAGCCATCCACTGATAAGGCGCCCAACCGTTGGGGGCGTCCCATTGCTGCCCGCTGGTGACGGTGGAGGCCGCGATGCCTCCGGGTTTGAGCAGAGACTCCCGCACCGTCTGCGCCACGGCATGACCCTGTTCGGGGGTGGCCATGTTGAAAAACAGCGGAACGACAGTGGCGGCGGACAGAACGCCTGTGTGGGTGTCGGTCTTCCAGTCGTAATCGATGAACGCCTTGCGTTCAGCGTCCCAGAAGACACGTTGAACGGTCGCCACGCGCCGGGCCGCTTCGGCAGCGTAGTGTCGGGCCTGCATCTTGTGGCCGGCCAGTTCGTGCGCTTTCGCTAGTGTCTGCACCAGATGCGCCACGGCCACGCTCATCTCGATCGTGACAAGATCGGTGGTGCGAATGGTGGAGAGCGTGTGTCCGTCCGCCAGCCAGCGCGAGGAGAAATCCCATCCTGTCTCGGAACCTGCGCGCAGGTCGCGCCAGAGTTCGTGCGCGGGACGATCCGTGGTGCGTGCTGTGGCGATATCCTGCGGGTAACTCTCATCACGCGGCGTATCGAAATCGTCCCATGGACGTGTCAGGAAGCTGCCGTCGCGCAGCCGGACGGCATGTCGCCACGCCTGACCGGGCTTGAGCGATGCTTCCCCGTCCGTCCAGTAGGCATATTCCTTCTGGAGTTCGGGGAGATATTTCACATAGATGCTTTTGCCATCATGCTGGGCCAGCAGATCGAGCATCATCGCAAAGAAGGCAGGTTGCGAGCGTCCCAGATAATAGGTGCGCGCCCCATTGGGGATGTGCCCGTAACGGTCGATCATGGAGGCGAGGCAGATAAAGGTCGAGCGCAGAAGATCGACGCGGTTGTCCTCATAGAGGCCGATCATCGTGAAGTAGCTGTCCCAGTAATACAGCTCCGAGAATCGCCCCCCCGGCACCACGTAGCGCTGGGGTTGCGTCAGCAGCGAGGACCACGGCACAGGAGTGTCCGGCTGACGTGTCAGCACGTCCCACATGCCCGAGATGTAGTCGCGCACGCTTTCGTCCGGAGTGCGCTGATACGCAGCCGAGACGATGGCCGGGACGGTGAACCATGTTGCCACGAAGGTCTTGAGGTCGAAGCCTGGCTGATCGTTCTGGCTGCGCCATGCGGCGAGGATCTCCTCGGGCGGCCGGTTGGGATAGGCATCGGCGGCGGCCTTGGCATCGGTAAAGATGCGTGCCCGTCCGATGGCGTCGAACAGTCCGTCGAGAATGATGGAGGGGGGCCGCAGATCCTGATGTTCGGGCAGGCGCGCGGCTTGTGGAGGCGGAATAATGGCGGGGTGCAACAGCACGGGCACATCGTCCGGGGAGGCAGCCTCGGGCGTGACCGGCGCGGTATCGGACGAAACCGTCATCGTCTCTCCTGCCGTCTGGGCGTGAGCTGCGGGGGCAAGCGCGCTTCCGGCGGTGAGGGCAAGGATGCCGGAAGCCAGAAAGCGGGAAAAGCGGATATGCGCGGTCCTACGCGTCAAATGATGTCCTTTCTTCGTAGCGTCATGGCCCGGCTGGGAGAGAAACGCAGGAGGCCCCGATGGGGTCCGTCCGTCATCCGACTTTTCTGTCGGTGACGAAAGCGAGTATGACACAAAGACGTATCAGGGTGGTGAACGGCCCGGCGCTTGCCGACCCGCTGCCCGTTCTTGCGGGAGTCTTGCCCATGTCGTCCGATGCCTCAACCCCGAACGCCCCTTCCCGCGCTCAGTCCGCCGTAGCCGGTCTTGGTCCGCTGGCTGCGACCGATCATCTGTTCTTTGAGCGGGCCGCTTCCCGCCTTGGTCGTGATGAAGCGCAGACGCTGACGGCCGACGCGCTGGCCGGCATGGATGATGGCGAGCTGTTTCTGGAATACCGCGAAAGTGAAGGGCTCTCGCTTGATGATGGCGTGATCCGCTCCGCGTCTTTCGACACATCCAGCGGTTTTGGCCTGCGCAGCGTGCTGGGCGAGGAAACCGGTTTTGCCCATTCGGATGAGATCAGCGCGAAATCCCTGCGTCGCGCGGGTGAGACCGTGCGCGAGGTTCGCAATGGCCGCACTGGCGTGATGGCGCCCCCGCCGCGCTCCACGAACACGCGCCTTTATGCGGACATCAACCCACTGCACGAGACGGATTTTGCACGCCGTGCCGCTGTGCTGGGAGAGATCGATGCCTATGCCCGGGGGCGCGATGCCCGCGTGGTGCAGGTCATGGCGTCCCTCGCGTCCGAATGGCAGGCCGTGCAGATCGTGCGGGCGGACGGGACGCGCGTGGCGGATCTGCGCCCGCTGGTGCGGCTGAACGTCTCGGTCGTGGTGGAAAAGGACGGGCGGCGCGAGAGTGGCACGCACGGTTTTGGCGGACGCTACAGCCTGACGAAGCTGATCGAGGAAAATGCGTGGCGCGGGGCGGTGGACGAGGCGCTGCGCACGGCACTGGTCAATCTGGATGCGCGTCCGGCTCCGGCGGGCGAGATGGAAATCGTGCTCGGTTCCGGCTGGCCCGGCATTCTCCTGCACGAGGCCGTGGGCCATGGGTTGGAGGGAGATTTCAACCGCAAGAAGACCTCCATGTTCTCTGGCCTGATGGGCAAGCGCGTGGCCAGCCCGGGTGTGACGGTGGTGGACGACGGCACGCTCCCCGACCGGCGGGGCAGCCTGACCGTGGATGACGAGGGAACGCCTACGGGCCGCACGGTGATGATCGAGGATGGCATCCTGACCGGTTTCATTCAGGATCGTCTCAATGCGCGTCTGATGGGAGCGTCTCCCACAGGCAATGGCCGTCGCCAGTCCTACGCGCACATGCCGTTGCCGCGTATGACCAACACCTTGATGCTCGGTGGTCAGGCAACCAACGAAGACATGATCCGTTCCGTAAAACGTGGGCTTTACGCCGTGAATTTCGGTGGTGGTCAGGTGGATATCACCTCCGGAAAGTTCGTGTTCGCGGCGTCCGAGGCGTATCTGATCGAGGACGGCAAAGTGACGGCTCCGGTGCGGGGAGCAACGTTGATCGGGAACGGTGCGGACGCCATGACCTCAATCTCCATGATTGGGTCCGATGTGGCGCTCGATCCCGGTATTGGCACGTGCGGCAAGGCGGGGCAGGGCGTGCCGGTGGGTGTGGGACAGCCCACGCTCAAGATGACGGGACTGACGGTGGGCGGCACGACTTCCTGAGAGAGATCGTTGACAGTCACCACGATGCTCGCATCTGAACGAAAGCACCAGAAATTACGAAGCTGTTTAGGGTAATGGGCATACATATTATACCGTTATCCTGAAATGGCGCGTTTCATGCGAGTGGTTCATTCAAATCCACTCTCAGAGGTTTTGTATTTAAGATGCTCTAGGGCTGATATTTGCGGATAGGCTCTTTCTGGGAAAAGCATCACCCCAATAATCAATTCGAACGTTCGGAAAACCTGACGATTGTAATCGTTCTGTTTGACTGCCCGGAAGCATGACGAGCATGCTTCCGGCGCAATGACGGCGTTATCAGGATTTGTGGCTGGCATGCCCACCCTTGCGGCCTGCTTCGGCCGCTTTTTCCGGATTGTCTGCGAAGTTTCCGGACTTGTGCGCTCCTTCTGTATGGGAGGCTTCAGAGCCGTGCCCCCCATGACTGGCCTGTCCGCCTTTGCGACCGGCTTCTACGGCCTTTTCATGGTCTTCTGCAAAGTTCCCCGGATTGTGCTGGGCTTTTTCGTGAGTTGTGGTGCTGTCATGACCTCCGTGGCTGGCGTGCCCCCCCTTGCGACCGGCCTCAGAAGCTTTCTCGCGATTTTCAGCGAAGTTCCCAGCGTTGTGGCTTCCGGCGCTTTCTCCCGAGCGGTCGGCAGCGTATGCGATGGGATGACGATTTTCGTGATTGTAGAACATACTGAAGACTCCATTTCTGTTCCGGCTGAAAACATGACCTCATTTTCATGTGTGTTCGATGTCAGGCTGTTTTCGGATCCGGTGAGGACTCAAGAAGATGGAGATAGGAAAGTTTCAAATATAAATAGAAAAGTTTTCAAGAAGGATCGGTTTTTTCGAACATAGGATGCGCTGGTCGTCGAAGCTTTTGATTCCACGTCAAACACGGTTTCGGTTCTGAAAAGTTCGTTTTCAAAGCAAGGAACGCATCAAATCCGGAAGCGTATGGAGTGTGACACACGCGTCGCACCAGTTTTCGGAGAAATAGGATGAATGTCAGTGAATTCGTCTGGAGGCGCCTCCGGGAATGGGGGCTTGTCCGTGTCTATGGATATCCGGGTGACGGGGTGGGCGGTCTGGATGTCGCGCTGGAAGCGGCGCTGAAAGAAGGTACGGAGTTTGTGCAGGTCCGTCATGAAGAAATGGCGGCTTTCATGGCCAGCGCTCACGCCAAGTTCACCGGGCAGGTCGGGCTGTGTTACGCCACATCGGGGCCGGGTGCCATTCACCTTCTGAACGGTCTTTATGATGCCAAGCTCGATCATGTCGGGGTCGTGGCCATTGTGGGCCAGCAAATGCGCTCCGCCATCGGGGCCGCCTATCAGCAGGAAGTGGATCTGCAGGCGCTGTTCAAGGATGTGGCCAGTGAATTCGTGGCCACGGCTTCGGTTCCTGCGCAGGTGAGGCATCTGATCGACCGGGCGGTGCGCATTGCCGCCGCCACGCGGTCTCCCACCTGCGTCATTCTGCCCAATGATGTGCAACTGCTTCCCTATGAAGAGCCTTCCATGGCGCATGGTTACACCCATACGGGCGTGGGATTTCCGGTAGAGAGCGGTATCCCAGATGAGGAGGGTGTGCGCCGGGCTGCGGCGGTTCTGAATGCAGGGCGCAAAGTCGCGATTCTTGCGGGCGCCGGGGCTCTCGCGGCCACGGAGGAACTGATTGCCGTGGCGGATGTGCTGGGAGCCGGAATTGCAAAAGCGCTTCTTGGCAAAGCCGCGGTTCCCGATGACCTTCCTTTTGTGACGGGATCGATCGGACTTCTGGGCACGAAACCTTCATGGAATCTGATGAAGGAATGCGACACATTGCTGATGGTCGGCTCGTGCTTTCCTTACAGTGAATTCCTGCCTGCGCCCGGACGGGCCAGAGGCGTTCAGATCGATATCAATGGGAACAATCTGTCCCTGCGTTACCCTATGGAGATCAATCTTCAGGGTGATTCCCGGCAAACCTTGCGTGCGCTTCTGCCACTTCTGGTTCGCAAAACAGATCGGACGTGGCAGAAGAAAATCGAGAAGGATGTCGCGCAATGGTGGAATGTTCTCGATGCGCGCGCCATGACGGAGGCGAAGCCGCTCAATCCGCAGCGGGTGTTCCGTGAACTGTCTGCCCGCCTGCCGGACCGGGCGATCATAACAAGTGACTCCGGTTCCGTGGCGAACTGGTATGCCCGTGACATCCGGTTGCGGGAAGGCATGATGGGATCGCTCTCTGGTGGACTGGCGTCGATGGGAGCGGGAACGCCATACGCCATCGCCGCCAAGATGGCGTATTCGGATCGGACCGTGATTGCCTGCATGGGAGATGGGGCCATGCAGATGAATGGTCTGAATGAAATGATCACGATTTCCAAATATTGGCGGCAATGGAAAACACCTCATTTGATCGTTCTCGTTCTGAACAATCAGGATCTTAATCAGGTGACATGGGAAGAGCGCATTCAACTTGGCGCGGGAAAGACGAACTCTACACAGAAGATACCGGATTTCCCGTATCATAAATATGCGGAACTGCTTGGTCTGAAGGGTATCTATGTGGATGATCCGGAAAAAGTCGGCACGGCGTGGGATGAGGCGCTGGCCGCTGACAGGCCTGTCATTCTGGAGGCCCGCACCGATCCTGATGTGCCGCCCCTCCCGCCGCATGTCACGATGGAACAGGCTTGGCATTTCCTAAGCATGCTGCCAGCCGATCCGGAACGTGGCAGTGTCATGAAGAATACATTCCGACAGCTTTTAAGTTCTTTTCGGCCCGCTCGGCGTCGAAAGTGAAAGAGACATTCCTGTCTTTCTTGGATTTTTCAGGAACTACTGTCTTTCCCCATCCGTTGTTTAGGCACGTTTCCCGATCTGGCCGCGATGTATGCGGGGCTGGAGTGTCGGGTGCATTCCATTATGTGAAAAGGTGCTGATATGAAAACGATCCTAATAACAGGTGCCGGCTCCGGTTTTGGAGCGGAAACAGCTCTTCGACTTGCCGCGCAGGGAGAAGATGTGATCGCGGCCGTGCAGGTTCCGCCCCAGATTCATGCGCTGGAGAAGGAAGCGCAACGCCGTGGCGTAAAGCTTCGCATCGAAACTCTTGACGTGACATGCGAAGGGGATCGGAAAAAGGCGGAGCATTGGGACGTGAGCGTTCTGCTCAACAATGCCGGTATTTCAGAAGGTGGGGCCGTCGCGGACATTCCGGCTGAGAACCTGCGGCGACAGTATGAAGTCAACATCGTCGGACCGGTCCTGCTGACGCAGATCGTGTTGCGGGGCATGATCAAGCGGGGAGAGGGCAAAGTGGTGTTCATGTCGTCCGTCGCCGGGCTGACCACCGATCCCTTTGCCGGTGCCTATGCGTCTTCCAAACATGCGATCGAAGCGATCGCTGAGGCGCTCCATCTGGAAATGCAAGAGTTCGGAATCGAGGTGGCCACGGTCAATCCGGGGCCGTTCTTGACGGGTTTTAACGATCGGATGTTCGAGACATGGAAAGGCTGGTGTGATGACCCGTCGGAGCGGGTGTTCGATTACAGCCGGATCGCCTTTCCGCATGAGCAGTATGATCCGGAGCCTGTGATTGAGACCACGATTGGTGTCCTGACCGGGAAGATCGGCACTTATCGTAACGTGGAACCACAGGCGATCATTGGTCAGCAGCGACAGATGATGGACAAGGTCTGGACGCGCAAAAGTGCGGAAGGTCTCGGACAGCGCGCTGAACTTGTGAAGAAGGCCTACGAACTGAAGCCCGGCACATCAGTCTGAGGTTGAAGTTGGGGGATGAGGGGAGCGCCCGGAGAATGCGCGTTTCCTCATCCCTACAACGTGACTCTAAATCTCTCGACTTTACATCCGCTACACCGCCACGCTCACGTCCGCGCGTTATAAGCGCCGGTCGCAAACCCTGACGCGCAGCAAGAACAACAATTCGGCCGGCAGGGAGGTATTCATGAACCGCGAGACCGTCATCAGGGAGTTGGCGCCGGAAGGCGTCATCCGCACGGCCATCAATTTGGGCAACCCCGTTCTGGCGCAACGGGATGCCCAGCATGGGGATGTCGCGGGGGTATCTGTCGATCTGGCGCGTGAGATTGCGCGGCGATTGAAGGTGGACGTGCTGTTTGAGGCATTTGCCGCCGCAGGGGACGTCACGACGGCGGTATCGACAGGGCGGCTGGATCTGATGTTTCTCGCCGTCGATCCGAAACGAGCTGAGGAGATTCTCTTTACCGCTCCCTATGTGGTGATCGAGGGCACGTATCTGGTACGGGAGGACGCGCCCTTCCATGATGTTGCGGATCTGGATCGTGAAGGAGTGCGCATAGCGGTCGGTAAAGGGGCGGCGTACGATCTGTTTCTCTCGCGTGCGTTGAAACACGCGACGCTTGAGCGCGCCCCGACCTCGCCGGCGGCCATCGACCTGTTTGTGGAGTCGGGGCTGGAGGCTGCGGCGGGTGTGCGCCAGCCGCTCGCGGCCTGGGCAGCGAAGCATCCGGGCTACCGGGTGTTGGACGGTCGTTTCACGTCCATTGAGCAGGGCATCGGCACACCGAAGGGCCGGGAGGCCGCGCGGGCGTGGTTGCAGGACTTCGTGGAGGACGTGAAAGCGAGCGGATTCGTGGCCGAGCGTCTGGCGGCGCATGGGCAGACAGCGGCGACGGTTGCACCGAAGGCGGCCTGTTTTCCGGTGTTCTGATGGGCAAAGCGGGCAGACGGTAGGATTTTTCTTGCCTTTGTTCTCCCTATGTTCCAAAAGAGAACAAAGGCGAACGCTTTATTAACAAGCCGTTTGCGTCGGAGGGACGGCGTCCGAAAAGGGCCGTCCGATTTCGGCATTCTGCAAGGAACATAGGCGCAGGCGGGTGCAATTCCCCGTTCCGCGCATTGCCCGAGAGGTCAGGCCTGTGACAGACTCGTCAGCCGGTATGATCAACATGCCCGAAATGCCGTCGCTGCTTGCGTTCATGACGAAGCCGGAGCGGGAAATCGGGGGTCGAGGAATGGAAATGGACAAGACGAAGGCTCTGGACGGGGCGCTAAGCCAGATCGAGCGTGCATTTGGCAAGGGGTCCATCATGCGGCTCGGCCAGCGCCCTCACCAGCAGGCGGACGCGATCCCAACGGGGTCGCTGGGGCTGGACATCGCGTTGGGCATCGGCGGTCTGCCGCGCGGGCGCATTGTCGAAATCTACGGCCCTGAGAGTTCGGGCAAGACGACGCTGGCCCTGCATGCGATCGCGGAGGCGCAGAAGCTTGGGGGCACCTGTGCCTTCATCGATGCCGAGCACGCGCTCGATCCGGGGTATGCCCGCAAGCTGGGTGTGGACATCGACAACCTGCTCATCAGTCAGCCCGATGCCGGTGAGCAGGCGCTCGAGATTGCTGACACACTCGTGCGTTCCGGTGCAATCGATGTGCTGGTGGTGGACAGTGTGGCGGCCCTTGTGCCGCGCGCCGAGCTTGAGGGCGACATGGGCGACAGTCATGTCGGCCTGCATGCGCGTCTCATGAGTCAGGCATTGCGCAAGCTGACGGGCACGGTCTCGCGTTCCAACACGCTGCTGATCTTCCTCAACCAGATCCGTCTCAAGATCGGTGTGATGTTCGGCAACCCCGAGACGACGACGGGCGGCAACGCGCTGAAGTTCTACGCCTCGGTGCGTATGGATATCCGTCGCATTGGTGCGATCAAGGACAAGGACGAGGTTGTGGGCAACCAGACCCGCGTCAAGGTGGTGAAGAACAAGATGGCCCCGCCGTTCCGGCAGGTCGAGTTCGACATCATGTATGGCGAGGGCATCAGCAAGATGGGTGAACTGATCGACCTTGGCGTGAAGGCGGGCGTGGTGGAGAAATCCGGCGCGTGGTTCTCTTATGACAGCCAGCGCGTAGGGCAAGGGCGTGAGAACGCCAAGCAGTTCCTGCGCGATCATCCGGAAATCGCCAAGCAAATCGAGCAGAAGGTGCGTGAACAGGCGGGTGTCGTGGCGGAAGCCATGATGGATGGCCCTGACGAAGAAGACGGCTGAGGCACTTCAGGGAAAGGGCCGTTTCGCGTAAAGGCGGAACGGCCCTTTTTGTATCGGAGCCGGTATTCCTGCGGTTTTGTGGTAGAACGCGGTATCACACGACACAGGACAGAGAGTTCATGGTTGCCGCTTCCGCCATCCGCATCGTTCCTCCCGGTCGCCCGCTGCGGGGAAAGCTGGAACTTCCCGGCTCCAAATCCATCACCAACCGCGCCCTGCTTCTGGCCGCTCTTTCCAAAGGTCGCAGCCATCTGACAGGCGCGCTCAAGAGTGACGACACGCGCTATATGGCGAGAGCCCTCCAGCAGATGGGGGTGCAGGTCGAGGAACCGACGGAGACCAGCTTCGTCGTGACCGGAACGGGCGCGCTGGGCGTGCCGGAGGCTCCGCTGTTTCTGGGCAATGCAGGCACGGCGGTACGGTTTCTCACGGCCGCCGTGGCCGCGCGCGTGCCGGGCAAGGTTGTGCTGGACGGTGACGAGCACATGCACAAGCGCCCCATCGGGCCGCTTCTGTCCGCGCTCTCGGCTCTCGGCGTGAAAGCCTCCGCGCCAACGGGCTGTCCCCCCGTAACCGTGGAGGGCACGGGCCATCTGGCGGGAGGAGAGGTGCGCATCGATGCCGGTCTGTCCAGCCAGTATGTCTCGGCCGTGCTCATGGCGGCAGGCTGCGCGGACGCGCCTGTGAAGATTGCGCTTCAGGGAAGCGGGCTGGACGCGCGGGGATATGTCGATCTGACCGTGGCCACCATGCAGGCTTTTGGTGGAGAGGTGCAGGCAGAGGGCGCCATGCGGTGGCGTGTGCAGCCCAAGCCTTATGCCGCCACGGATTTCTACATCGAACCGGATGCGTCCGCCGCGACTTACCCTTGGACGGCAGGCGTGCTGACGGGGGGCGGGATCGATGTGGGGCTGGACCCGATGGCGTTCTCGCAGCCGGACGCGAAGGCGTGGCAGATGATGACGCTGTTTCCGCATATGCCCGCCGAGATCGATGGCTCGCAGATGCAGGACGCGGTGCCGACACTGGCCGTGCTTGCGGCTTTCAATCAGACGCCGGTGCGGTTTGTGGGGATTCGCAATCTGCGGGTGAAGGAATGCGATCGGATTTCCGCTGTCAGCATTGAACTGAACCGGATCTGTCAGGGGCTGGCGCGGGAGGAGGGAGACGATCTGATCGTCAATGGTGATCCGACACTGGCCGGACAGTCACGCCCGACCCGGATCGAGACCTATTCCGATCATCGCATTGCCATGGCGTTTGCTCTGACCGGCTTGCTGATCGACGGCATCACGATCCTGAACCCTGCCTGCGTGGGCAAGACATGGCCCGGTTACTGGGATGCGCTGCGCGGGTTGGGTGTGGAACTTGTGGTGGAATAGTCCTGCTTGGGGGGAAGGTCTGGGTCAATGTTCGATGGTCCAGGCTTACCTGTCGGGACAATATGAGCGTCGTGAGAGGATTCTTCTACCCGCCGTAAGCCGCCACAAACCCTTGTACATCGCCACTCATCAGCTTGGGCAGGCGTTCGCGGATGACGTCCTCCGGCCAGTTCCACCAAGCGATAGCCAGCAGCCGATCAATGATCTCAGCAGGAAAGCGGTGTCGGATGGTCTTCGCGGGATTGCCACCCGCAATGGTGTAGGGTGGCACGTCTTTCGTCACGATGGCGCCCGCCGCAATGATGGCTCCAGACCCGATGGTCACACCGGAGGTGATGATCGCCCGCGCTCCGATCCACACATCATGACCGATGACGATATTGCCGCGTGAGGTATGGTCATTCTCTGCCACGCTCGCTTCCGGCCAGAAATGCGAAAGCGTCTTGAAGGGATAGGTCGTCACGGTGTCCGAGCGGTGGTTGCCCAGAATCAGCAGCACCTCCGGCCCGATGGAACAGAAGCGTCCGATCTCCAACCCGGCCTGCTCGGCTTCGATAACGGTGGGCGAACCATAGGTGTGTTCACCGATCGTCCAGCCCCATTCATCAATCTGGTGCGCCAGAGCATAGCGTGTGAGCAGGGAGAAGGCTTTGTTGCCGAACATGGCGGATGGTCCTGATCGGACACAGGAAACGGCAAAATTTTCCGTGTCCATTGATGTTCTTATTGTTTTGAAGACATAAGGCGGTTGGTGGAGCTGAGGGGGATCGAACCCCTGACCTCCTCATTGCGAACGAGGCGCTCTCCCATCTGAGCTACAGCCCCGCCTTACCGTTCGGATACATAACGGGCGCTTCCTCCCTGTCAAGTGGGTTTGTTCTCCCGCTTATATTGTGCGCAGGACGGCCTCTCCTGTAGGCTCCGCGCCTACAGGCCCTGTTGGGCCGCCTTCCTGTTTTATCGGAATGAACGGAGTTTTCGTGTACGATCTGTGGCGTCTGCTTCTGACGGTGACCCGGCTCTATGAGTTCGTGATCATCATCTACTGTGTGTTCAGCATGCTCTACGCTTTCGGTGTGCTCGACACGCGCAACCGTTTCGTCTGGCAGGTTGGACGGTTCCTCAATGCTATCGTGGAGCCCGTGCTGACACCGCTGCGCAACGTCCTGCCGTCCTTCGGCAATGTCGATCTTTCGCCGCTGGTCATTCTGCTGGTGCTGCAATACCTCGTGGAGCCGTTCTTTGCGCACCAGATGATGCGCAGCTTTTTCGGCTGAAAGGCTTCACCGCCGCTCGGAATCCGCCCCGCTACCATTGTCGGTGATGCCCGCCCGATCGGGCGCATCCGAGTTCGGCTCTATCGTGCGAGTAATGGCCGCTACTGCAGCGTCATCGCCGAAATCGGTGCTCCTTGGAGCACGTATGTGAAAGCGTGAGGGCTGGTCACGGTTTTCTTCCAGCACATTGGCCACGGCTTCGGGATCGGTGTTCTCGGCCTGCACGAAGAGGCGGTCGGCCTCCGCCTGTTCGCCGCGCTCCTCGGCGCGAAGAGCCGCTTCCGTCATGGCGCGGGCTTGACCGTGCTTGCCTTCGCCTGCGTGGTTCGGGGCGTCGTTATCTCCGATAAAGCGTGACATGAACGCTCTCCCTGTTTGTTGCTGCGTCTTTCAATAACGAGTGTGATGACGGGAGGTTCGCTCAGAGTCCCAGATCGCTCAGCCCGGGATGGTCATCCGGGCGTCGCCCCTGTGGCCAGTGAAATAGTCGTTCTTCTTCACGGATCACCTGATCGTTGATGCAGGCAAAGCGACGACTCATCAGACCAGTTTCCGTAAACTCCCAGTTTTCATTGCCATGCGAACGAAACCAGTTGCCTCTGTCGTCGTGCCATTCGTAGCAGAAGCGCACAGCAATCCGGTTTTCTTCAAAAGCCCAGAGTTCCTTGATGAGCCGATATTCCAGTTCGCGCGCCCATTTGCGCGTCAGAAACGCGACAATCTCCCCCCGTCCCGTGACGAATTCCGTGCGATTGCGCCAGTAACTGTCGGGCGTGTAGGCCAGAGCGACCTTCTCCGGATCGCGGCTGTTCCACGCATCTTCGGCTGCGCGCACCTTCTGGATGGCGGTTTCACGTGTAAAAGGCGGAAATGGGGGGCGTGACGTGTCCATGTGTTCAGGCCTTTTTCCGTGTCCGGGACTTGCTTTTGCTCGCGGAAGGAGTGGTTTTCTTCTTTATGGTGGAAGGTTTTTTCGGAGGCGTGGGGAGTGCAGGCACCTCATCCAGCAACGGCGCGAGAAACCGTCCCGTATGACTTTTCGGGCAGGCGGCGATGTCCTCCGGTGTTCCGGCCGCCACCACGCGCCCACCGCCACTACCGCCTTCAGGACCGATATCGATGATCCAGTCGGCGGTCTTGATGACCTCCAGATTGTGCTCGATCACCACGACGGTGTTGCCCTGATCCACCAGCGCATGCAGCACTTCCAGCAGCTTGCGCACGTCCTCGGTGTGCAGGCCGGTGGTCGGCTCATCCAGGATATACATCGTCCGCCCCGTGGCGCGTCGCGCGAGTTCCTTGGAGAGCTTCACGCGCTGCGCCTCACCTCCCGAAAGTGTGGTGGCCTGCTGTCCCAGCGCCACATACCCCAGACCCACTTTCTGCAGGATGGCCAGGCGGTCGCGGATACGCGGTTGCGCCTCGAACAGCGGATAGGCTTCATCCACGCTCATGGCCAGCACGTCTGCAATGGACTTGCCCCGGAACTTCACTTCCAGCGTTTCGCGATTGTAGCGCGCGCCCTTGCAGGTGTCACAGGTGACGAACACATCGGGCAGGAAGTGCATCTCGATCTTGAGCACGCCGTCACCTTGGCAGGCCTCGCACCGTCCTCCCTTCACGTTGAAGGAGAAACGTCCCGGCTTGTAGCCGCGCGCCTTGCTTTCCGGCAGTTCGGCAAACCAGTCGCGAATGGGCGTGAACAGATCCGTATAGGTGGCTGGGTTGGAGCGTGGTGTCCGCCCGATAGGGGACTGGTCGATGTCGATGATCTTGTCGAGCTGTTCCAGCCCGTCCACGCCATCGCAGGGAGACGGCACTTGTGAGGAACCCATCAGACGGCGTGACAGTGTCTTGTAAAGTGTGTCGATCACCAACGTGGATTTGCCCGAACCGGACACCCCCGTAATGCAGGTGAAGGTGCCAAGCGGGAATTGAGCGGTCACGCCCTGGAGGTTGTTGCCCGTGGCGTTGCGCACAGTGATAAGGCGCTTGGGATCGAACGGACGTCGCGTGGCAGGAACAGGGACTTTTCGCCGACCGGAGAGATAGTCACCGGTCAGGCTGTCCTTGCATTTCGCGACTTCTGCCGGTGTGCCACTGGCGACCACAGTGCCGCCCTTCACGCCCGCGCCCGGTCCCATGTCAATCAGCCAGTCTGCACTGCGAATGGCGTCCTCGTCATGCTCGACCACGATCAGCGTGTTGCCCAGTGACTTAAGCCGTTCCAGCGTGCCGAGCAGGCGCTCGTTGTCGCGCTGATGCAGACCGATGGAGGGTTCATCCAGCACATACAGCACGCCCGTCAGGCCGGAGCCGATCTGGCTGGCCAGACGGATGCGCTGACTTTCGCCGCCCGAGAGCGTTGCGGAGCCGCGAGAGAGGGTGAGGTAATCCAGTCCGACATCGACCAGGAATTTCAGACGTTCCTCGATCTCGCGCAGGATACGCCGCGCGATCTCGGCACGTTGCGGCGTCAGCGTGGGCAGAACGGTGGCGAACCATTCATGTGCTTCACGGATGGGAAAGTCGGAGGCTTCCGCAATGGTGCGTCCGGCCACTTTCACGCACAGCGCCTCGGGGCGAAGGCGCGCGCCATGACAGACATGACAGGGCTTATCCGACTGATAGCGCGAGAGTTCTTCACGTTCCCAGATGCTGTCAGTGCGCTTCATCCGCCGTGCGAGGCTTGGGATGACCCCTTCGAACTTCTTGGTGTCTGTCTGGCTGCGATAGCCGTCTTTCCACGTGAAATGCACCTCCTCGGCCGTGCCGTTGAGGATGGCGTCCTGTGCTTCATCCGGCAGATCGCGCCATGGTGTGTCCATGGAGATGCCGAGATGCTTGGCGACACACCGCAAAATGTCTTCTGCAAAAGGCGTGCGCTGGCCGCGCCATGGAGCGATGGTGCCTTGGGCGAGAGAGAGGTTCTCGTCCGGCACGACAAGATCCGGATCGAAAAACGTCTCGGTGCCGATGCCGTCACAGGCCGGACATGCCCCTTGCGGCGCGTTGAAGGAGAACAGGCGCGGCTCGATCTCTTCGAGTGTGAAGCCGCTTTCGGGACAGGCAAAGCGCGAGGAAAAGACCGTGCGTGTCCCATCTTCCTTGCTGTCGCGCACCACTTCTTCCGTGATGGCAAGCCCATCCGCAAGGTCCAGTGCCGTCTCGAAACTGTCGGCCAGACGGCTCTCGATGCCCGGTTTC
This sequence comes from Acetobacter estunensis, assembly GCF_019083805.1. Taxonomy (GTDB): domain Bacteria; phylum Pseudomonadota; class Alphaproteobacteria; order Acetobacterales; family Acetobacteraceae; genus Acetobacter; species Acetobacter estunensis_A. The sequence goes on along the minus strand of NZ_JAHRDV010000005.1, from coordinate 27,789 downwards.
ACCACCACGCGGTCCACAACGACTTCGATGGTGTGGCGGAGCTTGCGGTTGAGGTTCGGCACGTCCTCGATTTCGTAAAGAGTGCCGTCCACCTTCACGCGCGAGAAGCCTTTGCGCTGAAGTTCGCCCAGTTCTTTGCGGTATTCCCCCTTGCGGTCACGGATGACCGGGGCCAGCAACATTAGCCGCGTGCCGTCCTCCATGGCCATGACGCGGTCCACCATCTGACTGACGGTCTGGGCTTCGATCGGCAGGCCGGTGGCGGGTGAGTAGGGAATGCCCGCGCGCGCCCAGAGCAGACGCATGTAATCATGAATTTCGGTGACCGTGCCGACCGTCGAACGCGGGTTCTTGGACGTCGTTTTCTGCTCGATGGAGATGGCGGGTGAGAGACCCTCGATGGAGTCCACGTCCGGCTTGCCCATCAGTTCGAGGAACTGGCGGGCATAGGCGGACAGGCTTTCCACGTAGCGGCGCTGGCCCTCGGCGTAGATCGTGTCGAAGGCCAGCGATGACTTGCCGGAGCCGGATAGGCCAGTGATGACCGTCAGCTGGTCACGCGGAATATCCACGTCAACAGAGCGGAGATTGTGGGCGCGCGCTCCCTTCACGCGGATGGCGGAAGAGGAGACTGGTCGTGCGGTCATGGTCCGGTCGGTATCCCTTGTGGTCCAACCGGAGAATATAGGGTGCGTTGCGAAGTTTTACAGGGCGTCAGGCCATCAGGAAGCCGCCGGAGACGCGCGCCGCCTGCTGACGACGGCCATGAAGCTGGTCGTATAGCTTTTGTGCGGCCTGTATGCGCTCAGGAGAGAGTTCAACGAATGTGACGCATTCCCATCCAAGTTGGGTTTCAGCGCGGAACGAGGCTTCGGCGCCATCGCTGTGGGGGGGGAGGGTAAGCCATCGTCCATTGTGCTGGATACCGGACTGGCGAACACCTTCAACGTCTTCAAGCGTCAGGCGACCGGAGATGCTGGTGGCCCAGCGACTGGTGGTTGACGCAGTGATGGGAAAAGGCGCTGGCGCTTCGGCGAACAGTTCTACATCGCCGTCCTGTCCCAGCGCTGCGATGATGGGATAGAGAAGAGGCGAAGCCTTGCTTGAGACGACCAGTTTGCCGTCGGCATGACGTGCCGTGAGAAATTCTTCGGTTTCATTGCGGACAGCGTAAAAGGTCATGGGAGTAGACTGTTTCGACGTGCGACTAGCCTGTCTTTTGGCCTGTATTTTTGTCTGTTGAGCAAAGAAAGCATCGGTGAAGGCGTCGGCCAACTTTGCAGGATCTTCCATGCGGAAGCTGTGTCGGAATCCGGGCGCGGCCTCCGTTTCGGTGATGGATGGGCTGGTAACGTAGCGGAAATCCGCCTGATTACAGGCGTCAAGAAGGTAGAACGAGTTTGAGTTGTGAGCCACGACATGCAGGACAAGGCCGTACGCTTTGCGGCTGAAGATGCTGGTGTGCATGTTCGATCCGAGCATGCCCGCCACGCCTGCCGGATTGTGGAAAAACGCAATCTGCTCGCGCAATGTATGATTCTCGGGCGATTCAATCCGAAACCCGCGAGATTCGAGCCGTGCGCAGAACTCATCCTCGTTCACGCAGTTCAGCACGCCTCCGGAAAGATTTTTCTTGGTGAGAAAAACCGGTCGTTCGTCGGTCGAAGGGGCGACGCGATCACCGATGGTGTTGGTGAAGGCGATAAATTCCTTCATGCAGAAATGATTGATCTGAAATGTCGGCTCGGGAAGCAGAAGACGGCGGACAAGAGTTGTGGTCGTGGGAGAGAGAAGGTCGCTGGGAGAAATGCCGATCAGCTCCATCAGTTCTTTGAACCATGGAGTGTTCCAAGCCGTTGCCAGACCCGGACCGCAATGGACAAGAATTTTTGAAGATGGCGCAGCGACATTACGCAGGTACCACAGGCGCGGCAGCAGTTCGAGCAATGTGTGGCCATAATGCAGACCGATCATGCCACCGTAAACGGCACTTTCGATTTCCGGCATGTCCATGCTGCAACGGGGACTGGCCGCGATCCATTCCTGGCCATGACCAAGGTTGCTTTTTTCCTGAATCAGGGCTGCCCGGGCATTGAGACGACCGTTGAGATCATAGATGCCCCAGGGAAGAGAGCCGTAATGATCGTGCCGGGGGTAAAAGACAGCGTATTCCGCCACACTGAGGGCTGGTCGAAAGTGGTCCCATTCCGTGAGGCCATAAGGGGCAACGCAGTCCGTTAACATCGCGTGATCTGTCCAGTCTCGTCCTGTGAATACCCACTCTAGTTTTCACATTTTATTAACCCTGAAAAGGCGCTGCTGCCGCTTATGGCTGCCGAACGCCGATATTTCCGGCACCTATATTGCTAGCCCCGATATTTCCCTGTCCCACATTGCCCCATCCCACACCGCCCTGCTGAACGGTTGCGGAGCCTCCGTTCCCGGTATTGCCATAACCGCCTCCGTAGCTGCCATTGGAAGAACCCGATCCCCAGCCGCCTCCCGTCATGCCCGGTGAGACGATGACCTGCGTAGGCGGTGGCGGATAATTCTCATAGGTATCGCCCACGGGGGCGGGTTGGCCGCCCGTAGTATAGTCCCAATGCTGGGAGGCTGTGCGGGATGGAGCATTCGAGTAATCCTGTGCCACCGCAGGGCCGGTGAGGCAGGCAAGTGTGAACGCGGCACGAGCAAAGTTTTTCATCATCGGCTTCCTCCGGACGGGACCGGAGGACAGCACGAAAAAACAAACTTAAGATTGAACTAAATTAAAGCGCCTCTGACCATCACGAGATCGCCGGAGGCTGAGTGGCGGATCACTCTGCCGGAACGTAGACCTTGTTCCCGGCTTCGCGGAATTCGCGGCTCTTTTCCTCCATGCCCGCGATGCGCTGTGCATCGTCGCGGATGTCCTGTGAGATACGCATGGAGCAGAATTTCGGCCCGCACATGGAGCAGAAATGCGCTGTCTTGTGCGCCTCCTTCGGCAGCGTTTCGTCGTGATAGGCGCGCGCCGTGTCCGGGTCGAGAGAGAGCTTGAACTGGTCCTCCCACCGGAAGGAGAAGCGCGCGCGGCTCAGCGCGTCGTCGCGCAGCTTGGCGGACGGATGCCCTTTTGCGAGGTCCGCCGCATGGGCGGCGATGCGATAGGTGATGACGCCCACCTTCACATCGTCCCGATTGGGCAGACCAAGGTGCTCCTTGGGCGTGACGTAGCAGAGCATGGCCGTGCCGAACCAGCCGATCATGGCGGCGCCAATGGCGGACGTGATGTGGTCGTAGCCCGGCGCGATGTCAGTCGTCAGCGGGCCAAGCGTGTAGAATGGCGCTTCGTCACATTCCTTGAGCTGCTTGTCCATGTTGGCCTTGATCTTGTGCATGGCCACATGGCCCGGTCCCTCGATCATCACCTGACAGCCCTTGGCCCATGCGATTTTGGTCAGTTCGCCCAGTGTTTCCAGTTCCGCGAACTGGGCGGCGTCGTTGGCGTCCGCAACCGAGCCGGGGCGCAGGCCGTCGCCCAGCGAGAACGACACATCGTATTTGCGCATGATGTCGCAGATGTCTTCGAAATGCTCGTAAAGGAAGCTTTCGCGGTGCTCCATCAGGCACCAGCTCGCCATGATCGAGCCGCCGCGTGAGACGATGCCCGTCACACGATCCGCCGTCAGTGGAATGTGCGCCAGACGGACGCCTGCGTGAATAGTGAAGTAGTCTACACCCTGTTCGGCCTGTTCGATCAACGTGTCGCGAAACACTTCCCATGACAGCTTGCTGACGTCACCGCCGACCTTTTCAAGCGCCTGATACATCGGCACCGTGCCGATAGGCGTGGGAGCGTTGCGCAGAATCCAGTCGCGGATGTTGTGAATGTTGCGCCCTGTGGACAGGTCCATGACCGTGTCCGCACCCCAGCGGATGGACCAGACCAGCTTTTCCACTTCCTCGGCAGCAGAGGAGGTCACGGCTGAATTGCCGATATTGGCGTTGACCTTCACGAGGAAGTTGCGGCCGATGATGACCGGCTCAAGTTCGGGATGGTTGATGTTGGCCGGGATGATGGCGCGGCCACGGGCAATTTCCTCACGCACGAACTCTGGTGTGACGAAGGTGGGAATAGCGGCCCCGAAATCCTCACCATCCGCACGACGCGTGGCAGCCCCTTCGGCGGCCTTGAGGCGGCCCAGATTTTCGCGGTGCGCAACGTAGATCATCTCATCCGTGATGATGCCTGCGCGTGCGAATTCATACTGCGTAACGAGTTTGGCGTTGCCGCCTTCCAGCACTGTGTGAGGGGCCGGACACGGATCGACCAGATGCTCGCCCGTTGCGCCACCGTTGTCTTCCGGGCGCACGGTGCGGGGCGTGGCCGGACTGAAGCCGCGCTTGGTCAGCCATTCGGCACGAACCTTGGGCAGGCCTTTGGCCACGTCGATGGTGGCCGTATCGTCCGTGTAAGGCCCGGAGGTGTCGTAGAGACGCAGCGGCGCTTCGTTCGCGGACGGATCGAGTGCGATCTCACGGAACGGCACGCGGATATCGGGACGGCCTTCAGGGCTGGAATGGACCTTGCGCGATCCCCAGATGGGGCCGGTGGTGACGTGACCGGGAGGCGGCGCTTTCGTGTCGGCGCCTTTGGGTGTGATGTGGTTCATGTCTGCGTCCTCGCGTCGTATGCGAGGAACGGGCCGAGCCGTTTTGGCCTTCTGCCGTGCGGAAAACACGGCGTGCGCGTGCGACCAGACCAGTCCCTCCGCCGGTGCTAACCGGATCAGGTTCCCCGATGTCGTGATGACACCGGCAGGGTCGCCGCGCCGTCCTGTCATGCAGGAGCCATGCGGCCTCTCAGTTCCTTTGAGCGGAACCCCCCTTGGTGAGACGTATGAGACGGGAGGGCACGACGAATGTCAACGTTCTCGCGCGGGCGTGAACGGGAAGGAGGGTATTGTCATCCCCGCAGTTCCGATTTCGTGGGATCAATTGCCCTGTTGGTTGTATGTTCTTGGTGACGTCCGTTTAGGGGGAAGACTGCGAGTTTTTTTATAAAAGCCTGAGTTATATTGAGAATAAGTAATCATAAGCGACAGATTGATAGTGTCGGGATGAACAAATCAAATGCAATACTGATAGACTGCCGCACTCTTGGCATATGGTTCTCCAAGTAAATGGGAGCCGCGATATCCTGTCAACGCGTGGAGAAGATAAAGGCCATACGATGCTTCAAGTGCTTCGCATGCTCGTCGGTCTCAGTATTTTTAGCGGCCACTGGGCGGAACCCTATGTTGGGCAGTTGTGGCCCCAGGGGCAAATTGCCATCGACATCTTTTTCATGATCGAAGGTTTTCTTGCGATGGGCTATCTGTCGCAACCCGCTGTTGTCGATGCGGTCAGATGGCAGGTTATCGGCAGGCGCATCGTCCATATCTACCCGATCTATGCCATGGCTCTCGTCATAGGCTTCGGCTCGTGCGCTCCCTTTGCGTTCGCCAACGCGGACGGATGGACAGTCAAGAGCTGGATTGGCGCCTTGTTTTCGGGTTTTGCCCTGCTGCCTTTCTTCTCGACGCTCGTTCATGGCTCGGTCTTCCCTCTTAATCCACCGAGTTGGGCTATCGTGCTTGAACTGTTCGGCTTCGCGCTTCTCGTCGGCCTACGCGTTCATGACGCGCCCAGACGGCTGTTCGTTTTATGGATCGGCGCCGCACTCACCTACCTCGTGCTCGGTGCGATCTGGCGCGATCCGAATGCAGGTTGGTCTTCCACGCATTATTGGGGCGGGTGGCCGCGCATGACCATGGGTTTCGCTGGTGGCGCGTTACTGTGGCATCTCTATGGGCGCTATGGCGCACGCGCTCCGAAGATCCACCCGGTTTGTGTTCTGGTTTTATTCGCGAGTATGCATCTTCCGAAAATCCATTTTATTGGCTGGCCATTACTCGTAATTGGCGTGCCTCTTTTGGTCTGGTCCGCAGCTTCGTGCTCACAACCCGTCTGGCTTAAAGCCGTCGCAGTCTTTGCCGAACGGAACACGCTCGCTATCTACTTGCTCGGCTATCCTATCATGATGATCTGGCGATTTGCTGACACTATCTTCATGGCGTCTCCTGCTTTCGCTGGGAGCTTGACAGGGTTCGTTCTGGTTCTTTGCAGTTTATTGGCCGCCAGCATGACCGTCGCGCACCTACAGAAAAATATAGAAAATCTCAGATACTGTCGTGTTTGATTGGTTTAGTGATGAGGGATGGCGATGGCATAAAAGGAAAAATCGAAGCTGTACATGGCAGTCGATATCCTAAGACATCTTTTGGTCTTGATAGAGCTCCGCAAACCCGGTGCGGAAGCTCATGAAAGACTATGAGCGATGTGCTTCAACGTTCGCAGCCACGCACACCATCTGTTCGATTGGGAGAGGAGATACTGGCAAGTGGATCTGGTGGATAGGCTCGGTGTTATGGAGTGAATAATGAGATTATCTCGTCGGGCAGGGAGCGGATTCGATAAACATTCCTTTGGCGGAATAGAAAATCATTAGTAAATCACTGTATTAGATGAATTGTTTCTATTGTATTTTGAAATATCATTGTAAAATAAACATATTTTTTAGCTATTTTGTTCATATAAGAGGCAAATTATCAAAAAGTGTTGAAAATCTGGCAGTGAGATGGTATGTGACAGATACAAAGCAATTCATGAGAAACCACGCAAGGAGGTGCACAATAAATCCTGTCGTCGGGATCAGGTTGGTCCTGATATAAAAATGGTGTTTCGCCCTTGATGCGGCTTGCGGTCTTTGTGCTTCGTTTTCTGCAAATATGAAGCGCGATGTGAATATGCCCTGATCTCGGTATTCTCCGATGTATTTCCGCCGCGGCGATGATCCGCCCCCGACCTGAGTGGTCGTTTCCTCTCGATAATTCCCTGTTGCCGCTCGATGTATTCGTAGTCACGGATGTGAGCGTGCTGCCAATCGACCGGGAATCGAGTTTCACCCGAAAGATTCCGGTCCTTCCCGTTTCACGCGGGTCATGCCGGAGAATCGTACGGTCAGCTTCCATTCTTCACATGCCGTGAAGATATCAATCGTTGTTGTCCTTGCCTGCGTAAAGAGGAACATATCCCCTTGAAACAGACAGATACCCTGTCCTCTCCTTCGACATCCTTCGCTGACAAGCTCGGCATTCCCGGTCCACTTTTCTGGGGCTTCGTCGGTCTGCTCTTTTTCATGATCGGTGATGGTGTCGAAGCCGGTTATCTCGCGCCCTATCTTGAAAGTCAGGGCATTTCTTCCCGTGACACAGCCTTTCTGTTCACGATCTATGGTGTGACGGTTTCCATTTCGGCGTGGCTGTCTGGCCCACTTTCCGATTTGTGGGGTCCGAAAAAGGTCATGTGGATCGGCCTAGGTCTGTGGGCCGTCTTTGAAGTGCTCTTTCTGGCCATGGGTGTGGCCGTAAACAGTTATCCCGTCATGCTGGCCGCCTATGCCATGCGTGGTTTTGGATATCCTCTGTTCACCTATGGATTTCTTGTGTGGATCGCGGCCGCGACGCCTCCGCGTCAGCTTGGCTCGGCGGCCGGGTGGTTCTGGTTCGCCTTCTCCGGTGGGCTTCCGACGCTTGGTTCCCTGTTCGCAAGTTTTTCCATTCCCGTGCTCGGGGAGATGGCGACGTTCTGGTCGTCCCTCGGGCTTGTCGTCTTCGGTGGTCTTCTGGCGCTTCTGCTGACGCGCGAGCCGATCGGCTCGGCTCCGCTGGTGGACAAGAATACGCCCGCGAAAACGATTTTTTTCAGTTCTTTCAGCATTCTCTGGCGTGAGCCCAAGACGTTCATCGCCATGATTGTGCGCACGATCAACACGTCGTCAGAATACGCGTTTCTGGTGATCATGCCCGCGTTCTTCACGAAGGTTGTCGGGTTCTCGCTTTCGCAGTGGCTGCAGCTTCTCTCCATCGTGTTCCTGTCGAACATTCTGGTGAATCTGGTGTCGGGCATTGCCTCGGATCGCGTGGGGCATCGTACGGTCGTGGCGTTTGGCGGTGGTATTGGCGCGGCCATCATGGTGCCGGCGTTCTACTATGTGCCGCTGATGTATCCGGGCAATTTCATGGTGGCTGCAATCATTGGCGCGCTCTATGGCGCGACGCTGGCGGCGTTTGTGCCTCTGTCGGGTCTTGTGCCGCAGATCTGTCCCAAGGAAAAAGCGGCGGCTCTGTCCGCGCTCGGTCTGGGGGCGGGCGCCAGCACATGGGTTGGTCCGGCCATCGTGACATGGTTTGAGTCCTGGCATGGTATTGAGGGTATCCTCTGGATTTTCTCTGGCCTGTATGTGCTGTCCGCCGTGATGACGTTGGCGCTGACGATTTCGCCGGAGGCGCGCCGTCATCTGGACAAGATGGCCAAGCGTGAGCGTGCGGCTGTCCGGGGTGACATGGCGGGTGAACTGGGTCTGGCCGATCGCGTCTGATTTCGATCACCGGTCGAGGATATGAGGGGCGAAGTCCGCAACCGGACTTCGCCCCTTTTCCTTTTCGGCATTGTGCCGGATGGTGCGGAGCCGCCTGTGGATGGCGGGATGTAATGGCAGAGGGAGCGGGATGTATGAGCGAAACCACGGTCAAGCTGGATGAAAGTTGGCGGGTCGCGCTTCAGAAGGAGTTCGACTCGCCCTACATGAAGGATCTGAAGGCTTTCCTTGTCGAAGAGAAGAAAGCGGGGAAGATGATCTTCCCGCGTGGGCCGGACTGGTTTCGCGCGCTCAATCTCACACCTCTGGGTTCCGTCCGTGTGGTGATCCTTGGGCAGGATCCCTATCACGGCATGGGACAGGCGCACGGTCTGTCTTTTAGCGTGCCGCGCGGCGTGCGCGTACCGCCCTCGTTGGTGAACATCTACAAGGAACTGTACAGCGACCTTGGTATCCCGCCCGCGCGGCATGGCAATCTTACGCACTGGGCGAAGCAGGGCGTGTTGCTGCTCAACAGTGTCATGACGGTGGAACAGGGACGGGCCGCTTCACATCAGGGGCACGGCTGGGAGCGGTTCACGGATGCGGTGATCGCCTGCGTGAACGAGCAGCGCACACCCGTGGTGTTCATGCTCTGGGGCAGTTACGCGCAGAAAAAAGCGGCGTTTGTGGATTCGTCGCGCCATCTGGTGCTCAAGGCGCCGCATCCTTCGCCGCTGTCCGCTCATAACGGCTTTTTCGGCGGTCATTATTTCTCGAAAGCCAATGCGTTCCTTGAAGAGCATGGTCTCAAGCCGATCGACTGGCAGTTGCCGGTTGAGGCGAATGAAGACGAATGATGCTGCCTCAGGGCTCCGCCTTGAAACCCGCAAAAGGTCGCGGCTCCTGTGATGCCCAATGACGAAATGAATGGAGGTGCAGGAGGCCGAGCCTCCTGCCGGGGGACGGGGCAGCGCCCGGTACACGAACGCCCCGCTCTCTCGGAAAGAAAAGCGGGGCATTCCCATCGCCTGAAACCAGCGAAACTTACTTCTTTGCGGCTTCCAGAGCGGCCTTGATCAACTCACCCGCGCGGGCTTTGTCGCCCCAGCCGGTGACCTTTACCCACTTGCCCTTCTCCAGATCCTTGTAGCGCGTGAAGAAGTGCTCGATCTCCTTGAGGGTGATCTCGGGCAGATCCTCGATCTTTTCCACCTTGGAGAACTGGGGATGGATCTTGTCGTGCGGCACGCACAGGATCTTCTCGTCCTGTCCGGCCTCATCTTCCATCAGCAGCACACCGATGGGACGCGCGCGGATCACGCACCCGGGAACGACGCCACGCGGCGTGAGCACCATGGCGTCGGCCGGATCGCCATCGGCGGCCAGCGTGCCGGGAATGAAGCCATAGGCCGCCGGATAGGCCATGGGCGTGAACAGGAAGCGGTCCACGAACAGCGCGCCGCTCTCCTTGTCGATCTCGTACTTGACCGAAGATCCCTGCGGGATCTCGATCACGACGTTGATGTCGTTGGGCACGTCCTTGCCGGGGGACAGTTTGGAAACGTCCATGGTCTCTCGCTCCGTTAACAATTAAGCGGCCGGAGCGTATCCGCGCAGGCGGGCATTGCCAAGCGCGATGCGCAGCCCAATGCAACTCACATCTTGCAAAAACGCGGCGTTTGGGCGAATCAGGGGCGGCCTGCGCGCCCGTAGCTCAATTGGTTAGAGCGGGCCGCTCATAACGGCTTGGTTGCGGGTTCAAGTCCTGCCGGGCGCAGGCGACAAGTCCGGGGGAGGCCTGACCGGCCTGCGCGCCTCCCGCCTCATCTGTGGCCCTCCTTTTCCACGACCGTATTTCAGGAGTTTCGTCCCGTGGCACCATATCAGTATGTCTATGTGATGAAGGACCTGACCAAGTCCTATCCGGGCGGTCGCGAAGTGTTCAAGGGCATCACGCTCTCCTTCATGCCGGGCGCCAAGATCGGTGTGCTGGGTGTCAACGGCGCGGGTAAATCCACGCTGCTCAAGATCATGGCTGGTATCGACAAGGAATACGGTGGTGAGGCGTGGGCCGCCGAGGGCGTGCGCGTGGGCTATCTGGAGCAGGAGCCCAAGCTCGATCCGAACCTGACGGTGGGCGAGAACGTGGCGCTGGGCTTTGGCGACCTCAAGAAGGCCGTGGACCGTTTCAACGAGATTTCCGCCAAGTTCGCCGAGCCAATGGACGACGAGGAGATGAACGCTCTTCTCGCGGAGCAGGCCGAGCTTCAGGAAAAGATCGACGCAGGTGACGGCTGGGAACTGGACCGCAAGCTCGACATCGCACTCGATGCGCTGCGCTGCCCGCCAGCCGACAGCCCCGTAGACAAGCTCTCCGGTGGTGAGCGCCGCCGCGTGGCGCTGTGCCGTCTGCTGCTCGAAAAGCCCGATCTGCTGCTGCTCGATGAGCCGACCAACCATCTCGACGCCGAGAGTGTGGCGTGGCTGGAAAAGACCCTGCGCGACTATCAGGGCACTGTCATGGTCATCACCCATGACCGTTACTTCCTCGACAACGTGACGAACTGGATTCTCGAGATCGAGCGCGGTCGCGGGTATCCGTTCGAGGGCAATTATTCTTCGTGGCTGGAGCAGAAGCGCAAGCGTCTGGCGCAGGAAGAGAAGGAAGAGAGCGGCCGCCAGCGGGCCCTTGCGGCCGAGCAGGAGTGGATCGCCTCCAGCCCGAAGGCCCGTCAGGCCAAGAGCAAGGCCCGCATCACCAAATACGAAGAGCTGCTGGCCAAGAGCAACGAGAAGACCACCGGCACGGCGGAAATCGTCATCACGCCCGGTCCGCGTCTGGGCAATGTAGTGATCGAGGCCGAGGATTTGACGAAGGGCTTTGGCGATCGCCTGTTGATCGACAATCTCAGCTTCAAGCTTCCCCCCGGTGGCATTGTTGGCATCATCGGTCCCAATGGCGCGGGTAAATCGACGCTGTTCAAGATGATCACGGGACAGGAGAAGCCCGACAGCGGAACGCTGACCATCGGTGATACGGTGGAACTGGGTTATGTGGACCAGTCACGCGACAGTCTCGATGACAACAAGAATGTCTGGGAAGAGATCTCGGGCGGCACGGATGTCATCTATCTGGGCAAGCGGGCGGTCGCTTCCCGTGCGTATGTCGGCGCATTCAACTTCAAGGGCGCGGACCAGCAGAAAAAGGTCGGCGTGCTTTCGGGTGGTGAGCGCAACCGCGTGCATCTGGCCAAGATGCTGCGCAAGGAAAGCAACGTTCTTCTGCTTGATGAGCCGACCAACGATCTCGACGTGGACACGCTGCGCGCGCTGGAAGACGCGCTGGCGGAGTATCCGGGCTGCGCGGTCATCATCACCCATGATCGCTGGTTCCTTGACCGTCTGGCCACCCATATCCTCGCCTTCGAGGGTGACAGTCACGTCGAGTGGTTCGAGGGCAACTTCGAAGCCTATGAAGCGGACAAGCGACGCCGTCTCGGTGATGCCTCCACCGAGCCGAGCCGCATCAAGTATCGCCCGCTCGCCCGCTGAGCGGGTACGCGGTTTCCTTCACGTTTTCTCGCCGGAATCGGGGAGCATGATCGGTTCTGATCGGCTCTCCGGTTGTTTGCGGGGCCACGTGGAATGATGAATCTCAACTCCATACGCACGGGTCGGCTGACGCTTTCGCCCGTGTCGTGGCGCGATATGAACGACATCGCGCGGCTGAAGGCCGATGGTGCGGCGTTTGGCATGATGCTGGGCGGTGTGCGCAACCGTCAGCAGGCGGAAGCGGACATGGTGTCCGACATCACCACTTGGGCAAAACATGGCTCCGGCATGTTCGCCATCCGTGAGAACGGCAAACTGATCGGTATTACCGGGATTCATGAGCGCCCGGATGGGCGTGGCATGGCGCTGCGTTTCGCCATCCATCCTTCGGCGTCAGGCCGGGGGCTGGCCCGGGAAGCGGCGGCGGCAGCACTTCGGCACGCGCATGCGGCGGGCATAGGGCGCGTGATCGCCGTCGCCCGCGACACCAACATCGCCTCACGCAAGGTATTGGGCGGTATCGGCATGCATGTGTGCGACAGCTTCATGCGCGATGGACATGAGATGCTGGTGTTCGAGAGTATGGCGGATAGGCGCTCTCAGGACAGCACCGACCGGGGGAAATAGAACGAGATCACCCAGTTGGGCTGGTCCACGATCTCGGAGATGCGCAGGTCGCCGCACACCGAACACAGCATGTAGGCCTCCATCGGTGTCAGGTGATGCTCATTGGTCAGCAGATCGATCATGCGCATCACGCTCTCGCGGGCCGCCGTCATCAGATCAGGCCCGATGCCGGTCGTGGCTTCGTAACCGGCATTGTCGAGATGCCGGGTGACGGGGCCGGGTGTCGTGAAACGGGGTGAAGCAAGCCGGGCGTCACGCACGAGATCGAGTGTGACGACCACATCCATCTGGCTCTCGATGGCGGTGCCGCAGACTTCTCCATCCCCCTGCGCGGCATGTGTGTCACCAATGGAAAACAGGGCACCCTCGACTTCGACCGGCAGATACAGCGTGACGCCTTCCGTCAGATCCCGAATGTCGAGATTGCCGCCCACACGACGGGGCGGCACGACCGAATGCTGGCCTGCTTCCATCGGGGCGACACCGACGGTGCCTGCAAAGGGTTTGAGGGGTACACGGAAACCCGAACCATGCAGCGCCGGTGTCATGGCATCTGGATCGTAGGTCCACATGTGCAGGGCCGGATCGGGAAACTGATCGGCGAGCAATCCGAATCCCGGAATGTTGGCAGTCCAGCCAAGTCCGGACGGGATGAATTTGCGGAAGGTAACTTTCAGGGCGTCACCCGGTCGGGCGCCTTCCACGAAAACAGGCCCAGTCACCGGGTTGGTGAGACTGAAATCCAGCGTCTTTACATCGTCCGCAGTGGAACCGGCATGGAAATGACCATCTGCGGCGTCCACACATTCGAAATGGATCGTCTCACCGGGCCGAGCGGTGAGGGCGGGTGCGAAATCACGGTTCCAGCCGAAATGTCGGTGGGCACGATGAATGGTATGAGTACAGGCGATACACATGCGAACGGCCTCTCGTCAGGAATGAACGAAGGGTATGCATGGATCAGCGTAGACTCATCGACCGCTTGGGGCGACGGAAAATGTTTCTTGGACGAAACATCCGCCGCCTTCGCCGCAGGTGGGCGTTATGGAGCGCTTGCGGCTTCCAGTTCCGTCATGTCCTGTGACGTGAGGTCCAGACTGACGGCCTTTGCGAAGCTTTCGATCTGGGAAATCTTCGTCGCGCTGGCAATGGGGGCTGTCACGCCTTCCCGCTCGATAAGCCAGGCCAGCGCCACTTCAGCGTCTTTCGCGCCGTGACGTTCCGCCACCTTATCCAGCGCTTCAAGAATCTTCAGTCCGCGCGGGGTGAGATAGCTCTTCACCTTGTCACCACGCTTGCTGTCGCCGATATCAGCTTCGCTGCGATATTTGCCCGACAGAAAGCCGGAGGCCAGTGCGTAATAGGGCACGACACCCAGCCCGTCCCGTAGGCACAGATCACGCAACGGGCCGTCATATGACGCGCGGTCGTAGAGATTGTATTCGGGTTGCAGCACTTGATAGGCGGGCAATCCTTCGGCTTTCGCGGTGTCCAGGGCATCACTGAGTTGCGCCGCATCGAAGTTCGAGGCACCGATGGAGCGGATCTTGCCCGCTTTCAGAAGCTTCTCGTAAGCGCCCAGCGTTTCCGCCTGCGGCACGTTCGGGTCGAAGCAGTGAGAGAAGTAGAGATCAATCCGCTCGATGCCCAACCGCGACAAAGACTCTTCGACGGCCTGCAGGATCCGTTTTTCGGACAGCCCCGTCTTGCCCGGTTGGCGCATATCCATGCCGACTTTCGTGAAAATCTTGACCCGGTCGCGCATTCCGGGCCGAGCTTTCAGCCACCGCCCGATGATGGCCTCGGACTCACCGCCCTGGTTGCCAGGCACCCACACGGAATACACGTCAGCCGTATCGATCGCATCGAACCCATGATCGACAAAGGCATCCAGCACGTCGAAACTGGTTTTCTCATCGATCGTCCAGCCAAAGACATTGCCGCCGAACACGATGGGAGAAATCTCGAAACCTGTTTTGCCAAGCGCACGTTTTTTCATTTTCGATCTTCCCGAATATGTCGTTGTCTGGGGAGAAGGCCAGCCGTCCGCAATGCTGATTGGAGGCGCTCCTTCCTGCATCTCACGCGCAGCTCGACGCGAGAGTTCGCAGCTCGCTCCGCGCGTTTCTGACCGAATAGTCACGCATACCCACAGCGCGACGGAGCGGACTTAGTTGCGCCGTTCACTCGCCATCAGTCTGCGGACCAGTTCGAGGTCCGCGGGTTTGTCCACGTCCACCGCCGCGCGTCCATCGGGCATGAACACGAAACGGGCCTGAGCGCCGGTCAGCTTGCGGATGCGTGCGAGCAGCGCGCGGGTATCGAGCCTGCGCAACAGGAACCGCAGCAACACGGACGGCCCCAGCAGCCAGCCCATGCGCAGAGGATGCTTGCGCTCGTTCTCCAGTCGTCGCCACAGGGATGCCACGCGGCGCGAGACTTCGGTGCGGAACAGGAAGAGATTGCAGCCCGAAAAGGCGACATCCGCCAGGCGGATGAAGGTACGCGCCGTGCCCGGCACATCCCGGCGCACGGTGGCTTCCTTCGCCACGCCCACGGCGAGATCGGCCGTGCCTGCGTCTTTCAGGAACGCTTCGATCCATTCCGGGCGGAGCAGCGGATTATCGGCGGTCGTGACGAGAAGGGGCGTTCCGCATGCAGCGAGCCCGGCGAGAACACTGGCGCTCGGGCCATCTGCGGCCGGAATGATGTCTTCGCCGGGGAGCAGCAGCCCGTCCAGCACGGTGGGCGTCTCAATGCAGACGATGATGCGTGTGATCGCGGGTGTGGCACGCAGCGCGTCCAGCACATGCGCGATCATCGGCTTGCCGTCGAGCGGGATCAGGGCCTTGTGCGACAGACCAGCGGCCACGGCCATCGGGTCTGCGGCTCCCCTGCGGGAGCCGGCCAGAACGAGGGCTGAAAGCGTGCCGGTGGTCGTAGTGTTCACGCGGCGGTCCTGTCCGTCCGTGCCGAGGGGCGAGCACCGTCGGGACGGTCGCGCGGCGCGGAACCTGTCAGTTCCATCACCCACGGATAGCGCTGGGCTTCCTTGATGTCATAGCCGAGGTTGAAGACCGTGGGGCTACGCGGACGACTTTTCGCATCGGTGTAAAGGGTGCCGAAGGCACGATCCACGACGTAACTGGTGATGCCGAAATTGATGTCTTCATCATGGAAGTGATGGAGGACGTGCCACGCCTTCATCTTCTGGATCCACGCAGCCTTGGGTTTGTAGTTCAGGTGCTGAATGCAGTGGAAGAACTCGTAGATGCAGGTGATGGTCACACCTGTGCCGAAAGCGGCGGCGCTGCATCCCCAGCCCCCGATCAGCCAGCCCACGGGAATGGTCACGGCGGCGATGGTGGGAAGCGTGGTGGCCGGTGCGCCGAACAGCACATCGAGCAGATGCGGATCCTGATGGTGATCGAAGTGGATGCGCTTCCACAGAGCCGCCGTCCAGCGCGACTTGTAGAGCCACTGACCATGCAGCACGTAACGGTGCAGCAGATACCACACGAGAGGGTAAACCAGCATCACGGCCACCACGGAGGCGGCAAGCGGCACCCAGCCAGGGGCGAGATGCACGACGAGCGCCACACTGATGACGATGAGGGCAAAATACAGCAGAATCGTCGGATAGGTGAGATACGCCACCCAGAGCTGGCGCAGGTTCATCTTGCCGAGATCGAAGCTACGCCCGGACCGGATGGTCGAATTGCGCAAGGTGGCGCTCATTTGTCCTCGTTCCTCAAAAGCGCGGTGCAGGCGGCAAGCAGGAAGATAAGCAGGCCGGGCGCCGTCGCAACGGGCGCCGGAAGCAGGCCCGCATTGCCCATGGCGCGGAACATGCCCTGCACGATGATGAAGAGCAAACCGCCACCGAGACACCAGACGGGGAGCCAGCTCCGCAGCCCGGTGCGCGGAGGAATATAGATCACCGGCAGCGCCAGCAAAAGCATGACGATGAAGGCCAGAGGCCGGAGCAGGCGCTCGAAGAGGGCGGCCCGCAGATAACCGGGGGTCTGGTTGGTTGCGATGTGTCCGTGCAGAGCCGCGAGAATCATGCCCGAAGAGAAGGGGATGGATTCCTGCGCCAGCCGCAGCATGTCCGTCGGCCCGAAAGGGTTGATCCACATGGCCGACTCGCGCGCGCTTTCGGTGGCCGTGGCGTCGTGCGCCTCCAGCGAGACGGTGATGCAGCGAATGCCCGAGAGCGTCCATTGCCCCTGCGCGTGAACCGCGCGTTCGGCGTGAAGCGTGCGCAGCAGGCGGCCTTCCGAGTCCCGGTCATAGAGATCGATTCCCACCGCTTCATGTCCGGCGCGGGCCACATGATGGACATGGGCCAGTTCGTTGGCGGCAGGTGGTGTGGAGAGGGTGGGCATGGGACAGGCGGAAGCCTGTCCGCCGGGCACATGGAACCAGAAGGAACGGCCGGTCTCGGGATGGGGATCGGTGCGGTTCCACCACGCGGCCAGTGCGAGTTCCGAGCGCGGTGTGACCTGATCTTCCATGGCGAAGCCGAAACCGCCGATCAGCAGCGTGATAGGAACAAGGCGGATGAAAAAGCCCAGCGGAGACAGCCCGGCGGCCCGCAGGATGGCGACTTCGCTGTTCATCGTCATCTGCGTGAGCAGCAGCAGGGCGCCGATCAGCACGCTCAGCGGCAGGGCGTTGAGCAGCATGGCGGGCAGATGCAGGCCCATATAGGTCAGCACACCGCCAAAGCCGAGATGGCGCTTGAGGATGGGCGTCATCTGCTCCAGCAGCGCCAGGATTTCCATCAGCGCGATGAGGATGGCGCAGCACATGACCGTGCGCGAGAGCAGGCTGAAGGAGAGGTAGCGCAGCAGGACGTGCCGGGGGCCGCGCGGAATCGCGGGGTCTCTCATGACGCGGCGCTCTCCCGCGGGGCTGCCGGGCGGACGCGGCGGATGGGCAGGATCTGGCCACGGAACAGCATCAGCAGCACACAGGCTCCGCAGAAGACCAGCGTGGGGGGCCAGATCACCAGAAAGGGCGAGGACTTGCCGCTCGCCACCAGACTCTCGCCCATCTGAAGGATGTGGTCATAGGTCACGAGAACCAGCACGGCCACCGCCAGCCCTGAACTGCTGCGCTTGCGTTTTCCGATGATGGCCAGAGAGACGGCCAGCACGGGAATGAAAGGGATCGACAGGCTGCGGGCAAGACGGAAATTCAGTTCGGCCCTCAGACTGGCCAATGGGATGTCGGTCTGCATGGCCGCTGAGGCCGGAACCTGCGGCTGAGGATCGCCGTGTTTGACGGTGCGGATCTTGCTGGCCAGTTCGTGGGAGGTGAGTTCGCGCTCATCGTCGCCACGATGGCGAAAGGATGCGGCCTGTGCGCGGGAAATCAGGCGCACAGCGTGGTCGAACGTGGTGACGGTGGACTGTTCGCCCGGGCGAACCGTGAGAATGGAGCCGTCGAACAGTTCGATCTGCACCTCTCCCTTGGAGGTGTCGCTGCGGATGGTGCCTGTGCGGGCGGTGATGTCGCGCTCCCGATCATCGCTCATGTCACGGATGAACACATTGATCAGATGCGACCCGGCGTGATCGACGCGGTCCGCCGTCAAGGTGAGGGAGCTGGAGGGGGAGGCGAACATGCCGGACTGGAGCACGGGGGACCATCCGGCATGGCGGGCGAAGTAGAATCCCTCGCGGAACTGATAGCGCGCATGGGGCTGGAGATAGCCGTAGAGCAGCATCGACAGCACGCCGATGACAGCGCCTGTGATGGCGAAAGGGCGCGCGACGCGGGCCAGCGAGACGCCGCTGCTCATCAGCGCGTCCAGTTCGTCGCCCTCGCTCATGCGGCGCACGACGACAAAGACCGACACGCACAAAGCGGCGGGCAGGGCGAGGCCCATATAGTGCGGCAACAGGTCGGCCAGCAGCTTGACGAGGGTGGAATAGGGGCTGGCGGCGGAGGCGAGAACATTGAGCAGCACCAGCAGCCGTTCCAGCAGCAGCGCGATCAGCACGACCGAAATGGCGATGGCAAAAGGCGGGACGGTCTGTGCCAGAAGATAGGAGTCGAGCGTACCCGGCCGCAGCCAGCGCGGCAGACGCGCGAGCGGTGGGATGTAGGCCGACTCCTTCGGGGTGGTGGTCATGGACCGGTTGCTCCGCCGTCCGGGCGTGTGAGATCATAGCTCCGGAACGTGTGCAGTCGCCCATTCGGCGCAAGGCGTCGGGCTTCCACCCGAATGTCCCATTTCGTGGCCTTTGCATCGCGTGTGACGGTGATGCGGTTCCATCCGGCCGCGCGCTTGAGGCTCCGGCCCGGTCGGTGGGAGGCCGATGTGACGCCGATCAGCGGGATATCGGTGCCGGACACGGTGGTGAGTGTGCCTTCGTGAGAGTGGCCGTGAAGGACCACCTCCGCCCCGTTGTCGCGTAACATTTCGGCAAAAGGTGTGATGCCGTACAACTTCTTGTGCCACATCATGAGACTATGCGCGGGCGGATGATGGATCATCACGACGCGACACAGCCCATCGGCACGGGTTTCGCGGAGCAGTCGGGCGGTGCGGTCCAGTTGCGCCGGGCTCACACGGCCGGATGCGAAGAACGGCGGTGTCACGATGGCGGAACTGACACCTATCAACACCACGTCGTTCACCCGCAGGCACAGCGGCTCATTCGGCCCGCTCATGCCGCCATACGGACTCCACAGTCCCGGCCCTTCCTCCCACGGCTCGCGGACGAGCGTGTCGTGGTTGCCGGGAATGACGGCCTGCACATGGCCGGTGCGGCTCAGCCAGCGGGCGGCGGCCGCACTTTCGGCCCGGGTGCCGAGATTGGTCATGTCGCCGGTGATGGCGAGCGCGTCGGGATTATGGGTGGCGATATCGCGCATGACGGCGGCCAGCGGCGCTGTGCGGTGGATATGGCGGCGGATGAACAGCCATGACAGAAGGCTGACGGCGCGCTTGTTGGGCAGGTCGCGCAGGCCGGGGAGGGCTTCGAGCGGCAGATGCGGGTCGGAGAGATGGGCCAGAATGGCTGACACTAAGGGATTTCCTGACCTGACGTTCGGAGACGGTCGCGGGGGACAGGACGGAACCTGACCGGACGCATCGATCTCTCAAACGGCGTATCCGATCAAGAGGGCGGCGCGCAATTCTTCCCGTCACGCAGCGCGGAGCGGCGACAGGGAGGAATGTGACAACTTGAAGTGAGGCGTCTATAGGAGCCGCGTCATCACGCACGAGTCATCCGGGTTGTCGCGTCCTGACGACCCTCTTTTCGGACCGCAGGATGACGGTCGCCCCGGAACACGGATAGCCGCGTGCCTTCATCTGTCGCCTTGATTCACAATTCGCGCAGTCGTCTGAACATCCATGATGGAGGAGCCTTCGCCCGTGAGGCCCGCGCGCTGTTCGGGGACAATTTCATCGAGCCGAAAGGTCAGTCGGAACTGTCCGAGGCCATGGTGGAACTGGCGCGGCGCGAGGTGCAGCTCATTGTGATCAATGGCGGCGATGGCACTGTCAGCAACGTCCTGAGCGCCCTGCTGGTCTGCTGGCCGCAGGACCGGCTGCCGGCGCTGGCCGTCATTCCTTCGGGCAACACCAACCTGATTGCCAGCGATGTTGGCTGCCCCACCCGTGGGCTTCCGGCACTGGCTCTGCTGCGCGAGAAGGTGCGCACGGGCACGCTGATGGACGATGTGCGCTGGCGTCATCCGGTGGTGGTCTCGTGGTCGGACCCCAAGCGTCGCCCCGTGGCGGGAATGTTCGGGGGGATGGCGGCGTTCACCCGTGGAATCGAGATCGCGCATGCCCCTGCGATCCTTGATCGGTATTCGCACGACACCGCGGTTCTGATGACAATTTTTTACGGTTTGCGTCAGTTCCTGCGCGCGGAGGTGCGCCAGAAATGGATGGCGGGCACGCCCATGACACTCACCGTCGATGGACAGACCTCCGATATCCGCTCGCGGTTTCTCTTTCTGGTCACGGGACTGCATCGGCTCTCACGGGGCGTCTGGCCGTTCTGGCTGGACACGCCTGCGCGGGGAAGCGTGATCTATCTGGACATTGCCGGAAACCCGCCGGGACTGGCACGTGGGCTCCTGTCCGTGCTGCGCGGCCGCATTTCGCAGCGTTTGCGGCGGTCCGCGGCTTATCACAGCGGCATGGCCGCCGAGATCATGATCGAGACCCACGACCGTCTGGTGATGGACGGAGAGGAACTTGCGCCGGGTGAAGACGGACGTGTGTGGCTCCGCGAAGGGCCGCGTCTGGCGTTTATCCAGTGCTGAAGAGGGCGCTGTGAGCGGCACGACCGAAACGGCGCGGACGAACGCTGCCCGAACCGTCGCCCAGATGCTGGCGACCGAACTGACTTCTCCCGTGCCGCCACTGATTTCGCGCTTCGTGGAGCGGATGGTGGGGCTCTCCAGACCGCTGGGGGTGCTGTTTTATGGCTCTCTTGTGCGGAAAATCGCGCAGGGGGAGACCGATCCGTCCGTTCTCGCGGAGGGTGTCCTCGATTTCTATATGATCGTGGAGCATCAGTCGGACTGGCCGCGTGGGCGGCTGGCGCGTGTGGCGAATGCCCTGCTGCCGCCAAATGTGGAATATCACGAGATGGACGTGGACGGTGTGCCCCTGCGCGCCAAGGTCGCCATTCTCTCATTGAAGCAGTTCCGCCGGTTAACCCGACCCGAGTGCCGCGACACCACCGTCTGGGCGCGGTTCGCGCAGCCTGTGCGTCTGGTGTGGGTGCGCGATGCACAGGCCGCCGATGCCGTGCTGCGCTGTGTGATCCGCGCGGTCGGGACCGCCGCACTCTGGGCTGCGGAACTTGGTCCGGATCAGGCGACGCCGGAGGGATATTGGCAGGCGCTGTTTCATCGGACCTATGCGGCCGAGCTTCGGGTGGAGACAACGACGCGTTCGCGCCATCTTCTGGCGGGTGAGGAAGCGCGGTTTTCGCGGCTGCTCACGGCGTCATGGGTGGCGGCGGGTCTGGACGCACAGCTTCGGCCCGACGGCCAGGTGGCATCTGGTGTGCCGGAAGCCGAGCGAGAGCAGGCGGAGCGCCGCTGGGCACTCCGCGCACGGCTGGGGCGTCCGCTCAACATTGCGCGGCTGGTGAAGGCGGCTTTCACGTTTGAAGGGGCTGCGCGTTACATCGTGTGGAAAATCCAGCGCCACAGCGGTGTGCATGTGCCGCTCACACCCTTTGCCGAGCGTCACCCGGTGGTGTGCGCTCCTGCTGTCCTGTGGCGCCTAGTGCGCGCAGGGGTGTTCCGCCGTACGGGCAACCCTTCGTCCTGAAGGGGCGGTTGACCGGCGTGCCGCTGGATGGGAAAGCGGAGAGGCGTCCCTTGGGATGCGGAAAATGACGGTTTGCGGACATGAAGCGCCCGACATTGCGCGCTTCGTCCGGACAGGGAGTGTCCATTACATGGCTCGATCGGCGCTTGTTCTCGGTGGCGGTATGGTGGGTGTCAGCACGGCATGGCACCTCATCCAGAAAGGCTATGACGTCACACTTGTGGAGCGCGGCGAGCCGGGGCGGGAGACGTCCTATGGCAATGCGGGACTGATTCAGCGTGAAGCCGTTGAGCCGTATGCCTTTCCTCATGACCTGATGAAGCTGGTGCAGGTCGCGTTCAAGCGCGGCAACGACGTGAATTACCGCTGGGGCGATCTGCTCGCCATTGCGCCGAAGCTTGCGGAATACTGGTGGAACTCTTCCCCGCGTCGCTACGGCGTGGCGCGCACGGGGTTCGAGGCTCTGATCCGCCATTGTCTGAGTGAGCATGAGGCGATGGTCGAGGCCGCAGGAGCGGCCGATCTGGTGGAAAAACAGGGCTGGACCCAGATTTTCCGCACGGAAAAAGGATTTGAGGACGGCGCCGCGCGCGCCCGGTATTTCGCCCGCGAGTTCGGTGTGGACAGCCGTATTCTCGATCCTTCCGCTCTGGCCCGCGAGGAACCCGCGCTGCGTCGTCGCATGACGGGCGGTGTGCAGTGGACGACGCCGTGGAGCGTGAAAGACCCCGGTGCGCTGGTGCAGCGTTATGCGGAAGCGTTCGTGAAGGCCGGTGGCCATATTGTGCATGGCGATGCCCGCACGCTGGCGAATCTCTCGTCGGGCTGGACCGTGCAGACAGCGGATGGTCCGGTTTCCGCGGAGCAGGCGGTAATTGCGCTCGGGCCGTGGTCATCCGATCTGACGGAGGCGATGGGCTATCGTTTTCCGCTGTTCGTGAAGCGTGGCTATCACCGGCATTTCAAATGGGACGGCAAACTCAACAATCCCATGATCGACACGGATGCTGGCGTTGCCCTGTTGCCGATGGCGCGGGGTCTGCGTGTGACGACGGGGGCCGAGTTCGCCCGCCGCGATGCGCCGCCGTGCTGGCGTCAGATTCGCGAAAGCGAGCGTCTGGCACGCGGGATGCTCGACATCGGTGAGGGAGTGGAAGCCACGCCGTGGATCGGGAGCCGTCCCTGTGTGGCAGATATGTTGCCCATCATCGGGGAGGCGTCCGGTCATACGGGACTGTGGTTCCATTTCGGTCATGCCCATCAGGGCTTCACGCTTGGCCCAGCGACGGGGCGTCTGTGCGCAGAGCTGATGAAGGGCGAGACGCCCTATATCGATCCACTGCCCTATCGTCCGGGTCGTTTTCGCACGGGACGGCGCGCGTTCACGATCTGAGTCAGGCGTTCACGTCAATAGGGGAAGGGATCAGCGATTCCTTCCGGGCGCGGACAGAGTCCGATCGTTTGATAAACGCATGAAAAAGGGCGGCCTGCCAAGTGCAGAGCCGCCCTTTTTCATGATGTGTCGCGTCTGCGATCAGGCGTCCGCAGACAGGCTTTCCAGCGCCTCGCGGAAGATCTCCACGGCCCGGTCGATCTGCTCCGGCGTGTGCGTGGCCATAACGGAGCAACGCAGCAGCGGGTGATGGTCCGGTGTTGCCGGCGGCAGGCTGAGATTGACGTAAAGCCCCAAGGTCAGCAGCCGATTCCACAGCATGATGGCCTCGGGAATGGTCTCCAGCACCACGCCGACCACCGGACTGACCTGTTTACCCGTCTTCAGACCGATACTGTTCAGGCCCGCATGAAAGCGCGCGGCGTTGTCCATCAGGCGCGTGCGTAGTTCCGGATGCGCCTTCATTTCGTCCAGTCCTGCCATGGTCGCGGCGATGACTTCCGGCGGCAGCGAGGCAGTGAACATGTACGGGCGGCAATGCAGCCGCACCAGATCCAGTTCAGGATGATTGGAGACGCAGTAGCCGCCCACAGTGCCGACGCTCTTGGAAAAGGTGCCGACAATGAAGTCCACGTCTTTCTCGACACCAGCGGCTTCCGCCACACCGCGTCCTGTCGGGCCGAGCACGCCGAAGGAGTGGGCTTCGTCCACCAGAAGGGTGGCACCCGTCTCGCGTTTGACCTCGGCCATTTCCTTCATGGGCACGACATTGCCCGTCATGGAATAGATGCCCTCGACCACCACGAGCTTTGCGCCCGGTTCGTCCTTGATGCGGTTCAGGCGCTTGCGAAGATCTTCGGGATCATTGTGACGGAAGCGGATGACCTGCGCATGGCCGAGGCGACTGGCGTCATAGATGCTTGCGTGGCTGTCGGCATCGAGCAGCAGATAGTCGCCCTTGCCTGCCAATGTGGAGATCATGCCGAGGTTGGCCTGATACCCGGTCGAGAAAACCATGCAGTGCTTCTGGCCGAAATAGTCCGCGATGCGGGCTTCGAGCTGCTCATGCAGGCTTTGCGTGCCGTTGGCGATGCGTGAACCGGTCGTGCCAACACCACGGGCGCGTACGGTCTCGATCGCCGCCTCGATGGCGCGGGGAGACTGGCTCAGGCCCAGATAGTTGTTGGTGCCGAACAGCAGCGTCTCACGCCCCTCGATCAGTCCCACGGTGGAGGAGATGGGGCGCTCGATGACGACCGAAAATGGATTGCGTCCGCCAGCGGCCTGAAGTTCGGCCAGACGCTGTTCTACGCCACGAAACTTGTCGAAAATGCTCATGCAGGGATCAGCCGCCGTTGCGGATGGCGACGATGCAGGATGCAAGATCGTCGATGGTACGGATTTCGGCCAGACGGTCCAGCGGGACGGAGACATCGAGTTCGTCCTCGATTTCCATCACGAAATTCATCACGGCGAGGGAGTCGAACGCCAGATCTTCAACGATCTTGCTCGATCCGGTGATGTCACGGGGCACCTTGGGATTGGCAAGGAGCTTCTGGATGATCAGAGCCGAGACATCCTGAACCGTTTCACTCATTCGGGGCACCTTGAATCAGTTGCGGGCGGAATGTCCGGTCATGGGCATGGTTCCGCGGAACGGCGGGGTTATGGCGGAAAACATGTCCCCTCGCCAGAGAAATGTCACGGCACGACGTGTCATCCAGTCCTGCCGTGACCGCATCGGTGGTCGGGAGCACCGCCGCTTCAGGCGGCTGAAGCCGTCTCGTCGATACGGGTGAACGCGCCGGAGAGCAGCATACTACGGGCCTTGGCACGCGTCAGCTTGCCTGAGGATGTCTGGGGCAGGGAGTGCGGCGGCAGAAGGATGATCTCCGCCTCCACCCCGTGCAGGCGACGGAACACGGCCGCGATCTTTTCACTCAGCGCCTGCCGGCCCTCTGCTGTGGTGGCACGGCAATGGACAAGAGCCACGACCTTTTCACCGCCATCTTCCTCGATCGAGAACACGGCCACATCGTGATTGCGCAGTCCCTCGACCTCGTGCTCGGCGCTCCACTCAAGGTCCTGCGGCCAGATGTTGCGGCCATTGATGATGATGAGATCCTTGGCGCGCCCCGTCACCACGATCTGGCCATCGAGCATGTAGCCAAGGTCGCCTGTGTTCAACCAGCCATTGGCGTCCAGCGCTTCGGCGGACTCGGTCGGGAGCCGGAAATACCCGCTCATCAGACTGGGGCCGCGAACGAAGATGGTGCCGATATGGCGTTCGGGCTGAACCGTGCCGTCAGCATCGCGCACTTCGATCTCGTGACCGGGCAGTACGCGGCCGCACAGGACGAAGGTGCGCAGAGGATGGGAGGGATCGTTGCTCGGATAAGCCACACCCTCCATCTCAAGACGACGCAGATCGATGGTGTCGGTCCGCATTCCGACGTTCAGCGGAGCAAAGCTGATGGCGAGCGTGGCTTCGGCCATGCCGTAGCTGGCCACGAACGCGCGGGCGTCGAAACCAAGCGACGCAAAGCGCTCGGCGAAGTTCTCCAGAATGTGCGGGCGGATCATGTCGCCGCCGATACCGGCCACACGCCAGCTCGACAGATCGAGCCCGGCCGCACCGGACCGGCGCGAGCACAGGTCGTAGCCGAAGGAGGGGCTGTAGGAGAGCGTGCCGCGATTGCGGGAGATCAGGTCCAGCCAGACATGCGGACGGCGGGCGAATTCACGCGTCGGCAACAGATCGACCGTAAGCTGACAGGTCATGGGCGTGATGAAGAAGCCTACGAGACCCATGTCATGATAGAGCGGCAGCCACGAGACGCAGCGGTCGCCGGTTTCACGGACCTGCAGACCGTCATGCGCGATGGAATGTGCGTTGGCCAGGCCGGAACGCTGTGTGACGCAGACGCCTTTCGGAAAGCGCGTGCTGCCTGAGGAGAACTGGAGATAGGACAGGTCATCCGGGCGCACTGTGGGCAGCGGCCGCGCGGGTGCGGGCAGTTCCATCAACTGGGCCGGAGAGCCGCCGAACTTCAGATCGAACCCGGCAATGATATCGTCGGTCCAACTGGCGATCAGGTCGGGGATGACGATGGCGGAAGCGTCTGCTGTCTCGATCATGCCGCGAATGGTCGCGACATAGGTCTCACGGCCACCGAAGGCCACCGGCAGGGGCATGGGAGTCGCCACCAGACCGGCATACTGACAGCCATAGAAGATGCGCGCGAAGTCGCCGTCACTTTCCGCGATCAGGCCGACCCGGTCACCCGGCTGGAGGCCGAGAGCCAGAAGGCGACGCGCCATCTCGATGGCTTGCTCACGCAGCAGAGCATAAGGCAGCGCTTCAAGAAGGACACCGCGACCGGAATAGATATTGTACCCCGCCGCTCCCTGCGCGGCGTAGTTCAGAGCCTCGGGGAAGGTGGCGAAGTCACCGTAACGTCGGTTCTGGCCGGACTCGGTCTGAACGGGAGTAGGTGTCGTGTCCTGGAAACCGGTGAGCGTGGAGACGCTTTCGATACGGGATATGACGGTCATTCAGCTGGCCATTCTCGGGTGATTGACAACCGCGGCGCTGTGGGCACGGAACCCTGTAGTGCTCTGCCGCTGGGATCAGGCGTGTGGCCTATATAGGGTTTTTATCATTTTATGAAATCGCGCGTTGTTACGGATATTTCCATTAGCGTCATTTTGGGTGAAATCGCTGTATCCCGCAAATATGGGAGCCGTGGGCGAACGGAGATGCTGGGAACGCTGAAGACGGGAGGGCGTTCGAACCCATAAAGGTGTGCCCGCACCCAGAAAGCAGAGGTTTCTGTGATATTTCGATGACCGGGGACAGCTCTCGGTTGCATGAGAAAAGAGGGCTCAAAAGCCCTGTTCGTCTTTGAAATGCGTGGAAATAATTGTTGTGCAGAGACGTTGCTCAAATGAAGGCTGGTCGGAGTCGTCCCGAACGGATGCGTCTCGACTTATAAGGTGTGTTGGATCGTCTATTAAGTAGAGCTTAACGCCGCAAGGGCGTTCGAGTTCACGTTGAATGAGGAAAGCCCGAGCGGAAGCCTTTTCTACTTGGTCATTGTCATGAGGTGGGGCGGACGGATGGGTAAGGTGTCTTTCCATCTTATGGTCATCAACGGTCTGATTCAGATGGATCGTTGGGGAGGTGGTGCCTGACGATGGGAGGATTCGTGCGGGGAGTTATGGCGGTATGCTGTGTTCCTGGATTTTTTTGAGAAGAATTTTTGGCGGTTCCCTGCGGTTTCGGGGGGTATGTGAGTGTTTTTATGTAAGTTTTTTGAAAAAGTCGATTGACGTTTTTTGAGGTATCGCCGTATAAGCCGCTCACCGAAGCGGACGGGGGGTTGCACTTCCCGGGGCGCTGAGGCAGAATGGTTGGCTCCGGTTTCTTCTGGGGCGTTGTTCTTTGACAACTGA
>NZ_JAHRDV010000059.1 GCF_019083805.1 Acetobacter estunensis | reverse complement strand
CTTTGTTCCGCGTCCACTGGGCGTCAGCCGTCCTGATCCATCGTCATCTGCCTTTGCATCCTCTTCCTTGAGCTTTCTTCTTCTTTGTTTTGGCGCCTTTGTTCCCCCGAAATCAGCCATCGTATGGGAGACCGCCCGACCACATGGAACGACGGGAGCCCCCTCGAGAACAGCACTGGGGACGACCTAGCAATGACCCTAATTATCGTCCACCACTAGACCACCAACGATCGCAGCCAGAATACCCGCCAACGTCTGGATACTCGCGCCAGAGCGCCCCTTATCAGACCGCGCCACCCGATCGCTACGGCCCTACATCACACCCTCAACCTGGGCCAACAAATGGTTCTCATAGCGGTCGTCCTCCTGCGCAACGATACGATTCACCTGTTGACAGAGCAAACTTTGACCGACTGCATCCCGGCAGACGCCCCGGCGACGAGCAACAGACGCCACAACTGCCCCAAGGCTATCCACCCCAGCAGGGCGCAGGCAGTGCCTATAATC
>NZ_JAHRDV010000058.1 GCF_019083805.1 Acetobacter estunensis | reverse complement strand
GCTTTAGCTGTTTTGTTTCTGATTTTTTCTATCATCAGTATGGCATTTGCCGTATGTATTCCAAAGAAAATCCACAGTATTTCCGTCTTCCTGTTTCTGGCCTTTATCCTTGAGAGCGAGTAATGTTGCTTTTGAGTGCCGAAGCTTCCTTCAAGCCGTGTTGCCCTTTCTTTTGAGAGTTCGCTTCTAAGCACCTTCCTCAAAGGCTCATCTTTGGCCGCCCTTCCCTTGCGCACAAAGGATGTGGATATCCCATATTTTGTACAGAACTTTCTGTTGGCATTATTGGCATATATGGAATCGGCAGCCACACATCTTACCCTTACATTCATAAGCTTCTGCTGCATACGGATACAGTCCTTCAAGCGTATACCCTCATTGAATGCCTTGAACGAGAGGTGTTCGATGAACGATATGCCGTCTATCTGTATATTATTGACCTTTGCA
>NZ_JAHRDV010000057.1 GCF_019083805.1 Acetobacter estunensis | reverse complement strand
ATACTTTCGTATCTCAGCCCTGGAAAGAATTAATCTCAGGCTAGACGAGTTTTTGATAAGACGCCAAACAATTACAATGATTCTAAAAATCCATAAAGAAAAAGGGAAACGAGAAACCGGGTTGGCGCAAGAGTAAGTCTCCGTCACCTACCCATAAGACATTTCAAAAGTAACCAAGGCTAACAAAACCTCTCAGACCCTCTGCCACAACTGTGGCCTCCAATACGAACGCGACCGCAAACTACCCCGTCAAACCAAGAACCTGCACCTGCAAGATATCCGAGCGGCATAGAGCGCCAACCCGTTCACGGCAGCAGCAGAAAACACAATAGCAACACCAGCACCACCAGCACCATCCTCATACCCACCTACCAAACCATCAACATCAGCTATTACTCCCGGTGCACCACCTACAGCTGCCTTGCTCTCGCGCTCAAGATCCCGCTCCCGCCCACGCCGCAGCCGCAGCACGAAGAATCACGCATCGCAAACTCCGCAGCAACAGCAGC
>NZ_JAHRDV010000056.1 GCF_019083805.1 Acetobacter estunensis | reverse complement strand
GCTCTTCCCTACGTAAGATCTCGATTCCCGCATCGCGACTCAACATGCATCTAACTGTACGACAGAGCATTGACAACTGCACGCGCATCCTCGGCCCGCTTCGAGTAGTTCCTGGGAGCGGATAAACCTGTGAACGTCAGTAGTGGGAAAAAAAAGTCGTAGGATGCGCATGGTTAACTCACTCGGCGGCTGTTTGAGAATCATCAGATGCAAAGCTGTCGCTTCGAGTCTTTGGCGCCGCCGCGGTTTGCACTGCAGCATCGTCTTGCCGGAGCTGGTCGTCTTCTGATGTCATTATGGCGGGAATGACGAGAACCGCGATGAAAAACGATGAAAATGACGTTCTTTAGCGGATAGACTGCGCGTGAAAAGAGAAAGCCGATCGAGACAGTCTTTGGCGCAGCTCGGCTGCCTGCTCAAAGCTCCGGCTCACCATCGAATCACTAATCTAGGTACGTCTCGTCTGCTTAATCTGCATAACAAGTGGAGAGACAGCCACTTTACGCGTGCC
>NZ_JAHRDV010000055.1 GCF_019083805.1 Acetobacter estunensis | reverse complement strand
AGTGCTGGCAGGTCTTCTGGTTTTCGCCTTTCTGGGACACCGCGCCAAAAAATCCGGCTCCGGGCGTCATCATGCTTCGGCCGACGCCTCCTCCGCGCAACCTGTTGCGGTGGAAAGCGTGAAAACAGGCGACATGCCGGTCGTGCTGACGGAACTGGGCACAGTTGTCCCCATCACCAACGTCACTGTTCAGACGCGCGTTGAGGGGTATCTGATGGACGTCAAGTTCACGGAAGGGCAGCACGTCCACCAGGGCGATCTGCTGGCCGTGATCGACCCCCGCCCCTACGAAGTCGCACTGCGACAATATGAAGGCCAGCTGGCGCAGGACAAGGCGCAGTTGGAAAAGGCCCGCGTGGACAACGGCCGCTATCAGAAGCTCATTCGACAGGACAGCGTCGCAGCCATGACGGCACGTGACCAGCAGTTCACCGTAGAGCAGCTCGAAGGCACGGTAAAAACCGATCAGGCGCTGGTGGACACACAGAAGCTTCAACTCACCTACTGCCAC
>NZ_JAHRDV010000054.1 GCF_019083805.1 Acetobacter estunensis | reverse complement strand
GTCTGTTTGCAAGGTCAGTCGGGTGGTCCCTCACAAGGTTTGGCAAAGGTTCACCAACGTGGAGCACCAAACTTAGCCCCCGAGGTTAGCCCAGACGCACGTTATGAATCTGAGTGCGAATGTTAACTTGCCTGTTTTGTCCAGAACGCCCACTTCTGGCGTGGTCTTGACGAGCCAGTGTATAGCTCAGAGTGAAAGTCGTGGTCTCGCACGTGGATTTCCCAAGGGCTGATGCGGACGACGGGGCCATACTTGTTGTGCATTTCGAGGATTTTGAACGTATACTGCCCTCCTAAGACGATATCGTAGTAGAATTCATAGTACTGTGTTAACGCAGCGAGTTTGGGACCAGGGAGATGGGCAATTGGACTGAGCCAGAGTCTGTATATTCCCAGAGAAAACAGGTACAGCAGCCAAACAGCAACCGACCCCGACACAGCCTGTGTCCAGGTCACAGTTGCAAAAAGGTTTGGCAGCTCCATAACGTATGATTGCGACTATGCTGTTATTCAA
>NZ_JAHRDV010000053.1 GCF_019083805.1 Acetobacter estunensis | reverse complement strand
CGCGAACTGACCAGTGGGCTTACCGAATCCCCTTTGCCCTACAGTGGATATGGCCAGTCCCGTTGATCATTGCCATCTCGTTCGCCCCAGAATCTCCATGGTGGTATGTCCGCCGAGGGAATATCGATGCCGTCAGGCCCAATTTGCGCCGCCTCGTCCGATCCGGCAAAGACATCGACCAGATGCTGACGTTGATGGAAGGCACTGTCAACCAAGAAAGAGAGTCTGGAACAGGTAAACATTACAAAGACTGCTTTAAGGGAACTGATCGCCGGAGGACGATGATTGCATGTGGGACTTGGGGAATCCAAATAGTTTCTGGTACCGGGCTTCGAACCTACTCTACGTACTTCTACCAACAAGCCGGTCTTCCGTCTACACAAGCCTTTAACATGAGTCTCATCCAGTATGCTCTTGGAATCATAGGGGTTATCACGTTGCTGACAATGTTGAGCATGTTGTAGGTCATGCGCGAGAGCACAATGGTCTTGCTCCGCAGCTCTGACGACGGTAC
>NZ_JAHRDV010000052.1 GCF_019083805.1 Acetobacter estunensis | reverse complement strand
AACTTCTGGCGGCACCCATGTCAACTACATTACTGACCAGATCGCCGAAAGCCTACTCAATGCTTTAAATAAAAGACGAAAAGGACATACTCTCAAAGCGAACCACGTCAAAAACCACATTTTTGTACTCATCAATTGCCTCATTGATAATCCGGCGTTTACTTCCCAGACAAAAGAGCAACTGACAACCAAGACTAGCCACTTTTGACGCGATTGTGTCCTCAGCGAGGCTTTTCTCAAAAAGGCTGCAGCTTCTGATGCCCTAAAGAACATAATGGATTTTGCAGAACGCAAAGCCGATAAGATGATGGCCAAGAGTGATGGGAATAAGCGCTCGAGAATCAGCAATGCAAAGCTCGTGGACGCAAATCTCGCTGGGACAAAACGAGGTTATGAATGCACACTTATCCTCACAGAGGGCGATTCTGCCAAGGGACTTGCAGTTTCCGGTCGTGCTATTCTTGATCCTGATCGGATTGGAGTTTTTCCTTTACGTGGCAAGATGCTTAATGTC
>NZ_JAHRDV010000051.1 GCF_019083805.1 Acetobacter estunensis | reverse complement strand
ACATGGTTGCTCAACTTGTCGAGTCTCAGACTGCTCGCCTCCTTAAGCACGTTGTGCGATGCTTCCTTCGGTAAGTTTACGTTGAATAGCTGTTGTAACTGCCCTGCCGATCCTAACCCAGTGCCAGCTTGAGTGATAATGCCAGAGCACGCGAGGCGCTTCGTCAGTGCCTCCCCGAACCCCTTCGCGATGCAACCTTTTCGAGCGTCCTGCGTGACGACGCGGCTACTAAGCGCTGTCTTGCGCAGCTCCTCATCAATCTCTCAGACAATGTTGTTGACCCCAATTCGGCTGGCGTTTCCAACATGTAAACCATGAACGAAGGTGGGCGACATTTCAGATATACTGACTCCCAACGGGAGCGGGCTCATTCGAAGGATTATTCATTTTGCATTAAACACGGCGATCATGGGGCGACGGCGTAGAAGCGCTCATAGGTGGCGCAGATGTAGTTGAGACCATTGTCATCAAGCAGAATCTTCTGCACAATGAAGATGGCAACAGTCTTGCTAAGC
>NZ_JAHRDV010000050.1 GCF_019083805.1 Acetobacter estunensis | reverse complement strand
GCGCATCATCTGATTTCCTTTTTACGCTGCCTCGACTCTTTTCGCCGCCTCAATTGCTTCTTGTAATCAAAAGTCGCTTGACTCTCTGCTAACGCCTCTTTTCTTTGTCGCAATATACAGAGCCATCTCCCCTCGCTCTCCTAATACACAATGGCCGCCATCAAGTCCGTCGCCCACCCGGGCGTCGTCATGCACGAGATCGCTAAGCGCAGCAACTGGGCTGGAGAAAACGCTGGTGTTGTTCTCGTCTTTTGCATCGTTTTCGTCGGTACGTTCTCCTGCCGCGCCGGCCCTCTCTCTCTCCCCCTCAACTTGCGCCCCGTCCGTCATCGACAATGTTCTTGACCCATTCCACTTCGCGACGCGACGTGCTTTTCTCTTTGTCCTCGGAGCAGAGCCTGTGCTACCCTCGTTCCTTCCTCCTGTTCCCCGTCTTCTAACCTCGTTATAACAGTTGCCGTTGGCCTGATCGCTCTCTTCATCAGCAAGTTCCTCAAGCGCCGTAAGGAGGCCAAGCC
>NZ_JAHRDV010000004.1 GCF_019083805.1 Acetobacter estunensis | reverse complement strand
TTAAGCCGTGGGAAAGTCGGTCGCCGCCAGGTCTTCCAATCCATCTTACAAACACACTACCACCGCGGGGTGGAGCAGCCCGGTAGCTCGTCAGGCTCATAACCTGAAGGTCATAGGTTCAAATCCTATCCCCGCAACCAAAATTTCTAAACGAAATCAATACCTTAAAAGGCCGCGCAAGCGGCCTTTTGGCGTTCCAGAGCACTAACTGGAATCATATAGGAATCAAACGGCGGAGAAAAAACGCGTAGCAACGATGCGCACAAGGCACGCAGCCAGAGGGCCGGGAAGGGAAGGAATCGGGCCAGGCCACACAGCACAGAGCCGACCCGCGAACCTTCTGCTTGCCTTCCAATCCGTCCTCACGTAGCTACCAAATAAGAATGGTTCTTAATGTGGTGAAGCGGATTCGTATGACCGCGTGATGAAGTGGACAGCGCACCTTTGGACAGCGAGAAGGACAATCTGAGCCTGTTCGTGCAGAACCGTAAACGGCTGGTCGACTATGCGACCGCTGTCACGGGGACTACGACGCAAAGCGAGGATATCGTTCAGGAAGCGTGGGTTCGTTTCTCGACTGTCTCTCAGGCTGATCCGAATTTTGTTCGTGAACCGTTACGCTATCTCTTTCGCATTGTCCGAAATATTGCTCTTGACGGTAGACGGGCACATATCAGTCGTAGCCGTTATGTGATTTCTGACAATGGAAGCGAGACAACTCATCTTCAATCAGATGAGCGGGCCGTTCCGGAAGTCGAGATTCTGCATCGCCAGCAACTGGCCATTGTGCGGGATGCTCTTGCAGAACTCCCAGAGCGCACAAGAATAGCCGTGGAATTACACCGTCTTGAAGGATTGAAGACCAGGGAGGTGGCCGCACGGTTGGGAATCTCTGTAACACGTGCCCATACTCTGATCGCCGAAGGCGTTGCCCATTGCCGGAGACGCCTGAAGTCGTTCCCATAAATCATTATAGAAAAAAATCTACGCTGCTTCGTTTATGAAGTAGGGACTGACTTAGTCCATGTTCGGACATGCGACGGCCAACATGATGCTTGAGTATCGGGAGAGGGATGACGGCAGGGATAGAGAGCGAAGACGAACGGGCAATAAGGGAAGCAACTGACTGGCTTATCTTTTTGGAAGATGAGCCTGATGATCCCGATCTTCGCACCCGTTTCGCTGAATGGCTTTCTGCTCACCCAGCCAATAGAAAAGCCTGGACCGAGACCGCGCAAGCCTATGATCTGATCGGTCCCGCAGCGGCGAATGAAGGTGCTGCCGTCCGTGTGTTTGAAGCACGAGACGTAGCGGACGAGGTCGCTCCTTTGCCATCGCAGCGCATCCTATTGAGGCGAATGGTTCCGGTAGTTGGTGCAGGGATGGCGCTCGCCGCCTGTCTCGTCCTACTGATAGCTCCGAGCGCTCTTCTTTGGTGGCAAGCTGATTATACAACAGGCACGGCCCAACAACAGTCGATCCGGCTTGCAGATGGTACAGACGTAGAGCTAGCTCCTCAGAGCGCTATTGCCGTGGATTATAAAGGGGCACAACGGCATATTCGTCTTTTGAAAGGTCGTGCTTTTTTTGAAGTGACACATGACGCAACGCGCCTGTTTGCCGTGGATGCTCATAGTGTCCGCACGACAGATATTGGCACTGCGTTTGAAGTCGGCTTCGGGGCAGATAGTACGGATGTTGCGGTTGCGCAGGGATCTGTGCAGGTAGACGCTTCTCCGTCTTTTGGGGTTTCAGAGCGTTTGCATGCGGGACAGGAGATCCACGTAGGCTGGAAGGGCGGTTTCCATCGTACGAATGCTGACGGGACCGAAATCGCCTCATGGCGACATGGGCAGTTGATCGCTAATGATCAGCCGGTGGCTGATGTGGTGGAAAAACTCCGTCCCTACTTCAAAGGGATGATTGTGCTTGCCAGTTCAGACTTCGCTGCACGGCGGGTTACAGGGGTTTATGACCTGAATAACCCACTCGGAGCCCTGCACGCCTTGGCGCAGGCTCATGAGGGTGTAGCCGTAAGGCATGTGACGCCTTGGTTTGTCATTATCTCCGATTTCTAATTTTTTCGTATCCGATCATAAAAAAGAGGGAAAAAAATTTCTCGGCACCCGTCGCTCAAGTAGGGGATGAAACTGCAATGCAGTCGCATTAACGGCACGTCCCCTGCTACGTAAAGCACAGTAAGGGAAACAATGCCGTTGCGACGGAACGTGAGTGTCGGTGCTGACCGAAAAATTATAGCTGCAATTCTGATGACAGGCTCGGCATTGGCTTCCGTTGCTGGAGCATCAGGTGCTTTTGCTCAAACGGTAGTCTCATCTGCGATGACCGCTGACCAGTCAAAAAGCTTTTCCGTTCCTGCGGGGCCCCTCGCAAGGGCGTTGACGTCTTTTGGGGCGCAGTCTGGAAAGCAGGTTTCGGTAGAGACGTCCGTTATTCAGGGTTTGTCGTCTCCAGGTGTGACGGGGCGTATGAGTGCGCAGCAGGCACTAGGACAGTTGCTTGCAGGCACGGGGCTGACCTATCGTCTTTCAGGGAATGTTGTGACGCTTGTGAAAGCATCCGCCAATATCACGCTTGGTCCCGTTCGTGTCGGGGGTAGTTTTAACGCCCACGCGGCAGCTATAGGACCTGGGAACGGCTACGTTGCAACCTATACCGACGCAGGCACGAAGACCGATACGCCCTTATGGGAAATCCCAAATTCTATTCACGTTATAACAAAACAACAAATTTTGGACCAACAGCCGCAAAATATTGAAGAAGCTCTACGTTACATGCCTGGTGTTTATGGGAATGTAGGAGGAACCTCTGAAGCGGGTGGGCAAACGCAAAATGTTACTGGCTCTGGGACAACTACTTCCATTCTCATGAGAGGCTTTGCTTCTAGCCAGTTTGTCGACGGTATTATGTCAAACTCAATATCAGCTGGCGAAACAGCTTTTGTCGAACGCGTGGAGGCTATCAATGGCCCTGCTTCAGTTCTCTACGGACAAACTAGTGCAGGGGGGTTGATATCTACCCGATTGAAACAACCGACGGATACACGTATACGGAATGTCACATTGGGTTTTGGGAACTGGGGGCGATATCAGGCCTCGTTTGATGTCGGCGACAATATCACTAAATCTGGAAATTTACAATACCGAATTGCAGGTATTGGCGTAACCCAGGGAACTCAAACCGACTATATAAGATATGAAAGAGTAGGTATTCTTCCATCAATCAAATGGAAAATTGATGACAAAACAACATTAACTCTGCTGGGAAGTTATATGTACACGCCAGATGAAGGTACTTACTGGGCAGGATACCCTTATGCTGGAACCGCTGTTCGACTTAACGGTAAATATATTCCTCGCTCAAGCAATCTTGGTAACCCTCGTTCATCAAGCCCAAGCAAGGAAGCTGCTTTTGAATACCAAGTTTCGCATAAATTTAATAAAAATCTCGAATTTCAACAAAATTTTCGTTACGAAAACTCTACCCAGACGTACAATCAAACTTTTGGAAAATCTATAGATATCACGAATGATACATGGAATAATAATGCATGGTATTCACATGCGAAACATATAACTGCGGGGTTGGATACACGTATTATCGGAAAACTTGCGACAGGATCGATTCACCATACCTTAGTAGCAGGAATCGATTTCCGTCATGTCACATGGGATTCTACTTATTCTTACGACTTCAGTACTTATCCAATAGGCATTTTCAACCCAAGTTGGGATTTTTCACAGCCAAATTATAGTCTATCTGGATCCAATAATGTATACAGTTCAATTTCTAACGGCAGTCATTTTCAAGAAGGTATCTATTTTCAAGACCAGATAAAATTTGGTAATCTATCCGTATTGTTGGGTGGAAGACAGGACTGGGTTTCGGAAAGTAGCGTCTTCTATAGTGGATATAACTACCCAAAAATAAATTACTCTCAACCCATGACGAAAGGAAAGGGAGAATCAGGGAGTCCGTCGCATTTCACATGGAGAGCTGGGCTCACATATACTTTTGATTTTGGCTTAACACCATATTTTAGCTATGCAACTTCCTTTGTCCCGCAAACTTATATAACAAATTTTGCCGGACAAGTATTAGCTCCATTAACGGGCAAGCAATTTGAGGCTGGATTGAAATATTTAATTCCGCATACGGACATTTTCCTCACGGCTGCTGCTTACCATATCAAAGAGAATCATTATGCGGCATCCGATGATGAGCATAATGGTTACGAGCGGGATTGGGGAAAAGTGGTATCGAAAGGAATGGAGTTCTCAGCACATGCTAATGTCACAAAAAATCTTCATCTTACTGCATCCTATAGCTACAACGACACGCGTTTCGCCAGTAACGGAATACTAGGACAAAGCATTGATATTTATGGAAATTCAAAAGGGTATGTACCCATTAAAGGAAAAAATGTAGGACAGACGCCACGAAACATGACTAACCTGTTTGTGGATTACACTCCGCCGACAAGAATATTTAAAGGAATTGGATTTAATTTTGGGGTTAGGTACGTCGGGTTTACATACCCGGATAGTGCAAACTCATTCAAAATTCCTGCTTTCACATTGTTCGACATGGGGGCACATTATGATTTTTCAAATCTTGTCCCAGCCTTGAAGGGGTTACGTGCACAACTATCCATTTCAAACTTAACCAACAAGCGATATCTTGCTTCATGCTACCTTAGTTCTGCAGCTCAATGTCATTACGGTCAGGCGCGTCGTCTCTATGGGAATCTTTCGTATAGTTGGTGAAATTTCCCCGCCCGAAACTGCACCGATGTTCCTTATTTAGATTCAATGTATTACCTCTCGTCTCGATGCCAAAGTCGTGGGGCAACGCCGCTGCAATATGCGTAGGGCGTCCCATGCGACAATCGTGGGGCGCCCCCTGTCAAATTCGTCGGATGGCTCTGTGCAACATGCGTGGGGCCAAGCCGCAAGTATGAGAACTCAATGTAACAAAAAACACGGGGCTGCCTGACAGATGCGGCGTGTTTTGTCGCGCCGGGTCGGTAGCTCCCCAGCCGATAAGGACCGTCCCTCATGCCACTGGACATCTGGTATTCCGAGGCCGATCTGGCCATTCTCAGAACCCTGTCAGCCTCCGCCCTTGCCGGGGCCTTCATGCGCCGCTGGTGCCGCTATGTCAGCGATTATAGGGATACTTTGCTGCGGGCCGGAGCCAGCGCCAATCCTTCTCTCCTGTGGGCGGCGTTCCGTGACCGATGGAGGTTACAGTTTTGTCCATGATCCGGACATCCCCATAACCCGAAAACCCGTGATCTGGCGCAGAGAAGACACAACACGGATCATCAACCTGACGGATGCGCCACGCGGTTTTACTGACCTACGCTCTCTGGATTTCGAGGCGATGGGGCGTGTCTTATTCGACAGCGAGGATGATGCCGGGCGTTCTGTGACAGTGACCGGTACCTTCGGGACATTTTTCTTCCTGCTGGACGACCCCGCTGCTGCGAAGCGCCCCGCTGTCGTGATCCCGATCGATCCCCATTATCGAAGCCGCTGGTACGAAGCCGGGCGCTTCGTGGCCCATCATCTGGGTTTCAGGCTGCCATCGCGTGTGCCGCCGGTCATCACGCCGTTTCGATCCCTGCATCTGATCCGCTGCCTGCATGCCTATGACCTGCATCGGGCCGGAGCGGATGAACGCCGGATTGCTGCTGTCCTCATCAATCCCCGCGCCCTGACCATGCCTCTGGACGAATGGCGCGATCATACATGGCGCAGGACTGCCAAGGACTGGCGTGACGAAGGCATCGCCCTGGTCGAAGGCGGCTATCTCAAACTGCTGCTTGAGGGATGATTGCTATTGCAGGGAGTCATGGCCGGGGTGGTGGTTCGTCTGCTCTGTCAGCAGGCCGCTGGCGCATAGCGGGAATATCGAGCGGGATGTCATCGCGGAACGACCGTCCCTGGGACAGACGACGCCCCAGCGTGTCCAGAAATCGGGCAAACCGTTCCTGTCCCAGCGCATTGGCGGCGGCCTGCGCCTCGGCGGGCAGGGGCGGCATCTGGCCCAGCCAGAAGCGGACGAACAGGGCGTGCGTTTCCAATGCGATCATCAGGTCACGCTCCTGCCGTTGCATCTGCCGCGTTAGCCGGTCCAGACGCCGCGTGAGCGCTGCTTCGCTTTTCTCCGCGCTGTCGGGTGACAGGAGCGAGGCGACCGCCGCCTCTACCACGGCGGAGCGCGTCACTTTCCGCCGTGCTGCAAGGTCGCCGATCTGCGAGATCATGGCGACGGGCAAGGAGACGTTCAGGCGGTCACGCATGGAAACCCTCGTTGAAAAGTCATGATGTGAACGAAGGATGTTTTCAGAAACAAGACCGAAACTGCGTTGAGCGTACTGAGGCGGACGACAGCGTAAAAGGAACGGGCAATGTGAATCACATGCTGATCCCGAGATCGCGTTTGCGGTCGTGTCGCCAATCGACTCCCCCGTCATCACGGGCAACGCCATCGACATAGCGGTCGTGCTGTTTCTCCAGAGACGGTGCCCAGGGCACAAGCTGGAAGCCGAAGCCGTTGTCGATCATGGCGAAGCGCCCCGAGGACAGGTTCAGGCGTTTCACATACTGGCCGGTGACAAAGTTGCCCGGAACGCTGCGCTCATAAGCCAGTCCGCTTTCCTTCGCGAGTTTCGCGCCCACCTGATCGAGTTCCTGCTGACGCAGCGTCGCCAGGAGGTTGCGCTGGTAGCGCGCCGATCCGTCCGCATGGAATGACGCCAGCCCGCGATCTGCGAGATGCCGGGTGCGCTCTCGCATGGCCTGCCGTACCTCGGCCCCGAAGCCGTTGCGGGCGAGGTCCATCGGCTGGCGCTCCACCAGCCGGTGATCCAACCATGTCGCGCCCGGCGCTTTGACCTGGGCGGCAAGGTCCAGATCGGAACGCGCGGACAGGACCAGATACTCCCTGCCGCTGGTCCTGCCTGTGACAGTTCGCACCTCGACGATGCCGCCATCGGGTGGTGCGTCGCGGAAGGCGTCCACGCCGGGGAAGCGGACATGATGCACGCGCCCGTCCGTGGCGTCGATCACGGCATAGACTTCGCCTGTCAGTTCGTTGTGCAACCCGCGCTCCAGCAACCGCCCCGTCAAGGCGATGGACTGATCACGTCCTGAGATCGCGTAATCACCCGGGGACATCATCCGATCCCGGCTTCGTTCCATCATGGCGCGGTG
Source organism: Acetobacter estunensis (assembly GCF_019083805.1). Taxonomy (GTDB): domain Bacteria; phylum Pseudomonadota; class Alphaproteobacteria; order Acetobacterales; family Acetobacteraceae; genus Acetobacter; species Acetobacter estunensis_A. Next base: position 289,999 of record NZ_JAHRDV010000004.1, on the reverse strand, counting down.
CATGGTTTTGATGATGTCGCCCCGCGCGCCCATCTCGCGCAGCGTGTCCTCCATGCCGGGGGCAAGCGACCATCTTCCCGGTCCTTCCGGTGTGGCCAGTCCCATGCGTTCCAGCGTCTGCGCTCTGCCAGTGAGAAGGGTGCGATGCATTGCATTATTCCCGAGGCCGTGAGCGTCCCCAGCGTCGGGGCGTAGGTCCACGATGCCCAGGTCATCGGCATGACGCTGCAATTCGGCATCAAGGCGTGTCCAGCGTTCCGCGTTCACGTCCCGACGCAGAGCCATTTCGATTTCATGCTCGGCGCGTGGCCCCAGTTCCAGCGACACCAGATCCTCCGCCCGTGAGCGCAGCCCGTGGCTGATATAATCGCGGGCTATGACCAGATCAGCCCCACCCTGATCCACACCCCGCACGATCAGATGCACATGGGGATTGTCGGTGTTCCAGTGCGACACGGCGGCCCAGTCCAGCCGCGTACCAAGATCGGCTTCCATCTGCTGCACGAGGTCGCGGGTGAAGCCGTCGAGATCGGTCATCTCCGGTGCATCCTCGGGCGAGATGATGAAGCGAAAATGATGCCGGTCGTCTTTGCAGCGCGCGGTGAAATCGCCCGCATCCATCTCCTGGCCGTCCGGTCCGAACAGGTGCGCTTTCTCACCGTCGCGGGTGACGCCATCCCGGCGCAAATAGGCGAGGTGGTCGCCCAGCGATCCGGGTCGTGTCCCGCGCCCGGATTGTCGCACCACGCGGGCTTTGACAGTGACACGGCGATGGGCGTCGAACAGGCGGCTTCTGCCAAACCGGGAATGGCCCCGCCCGAAGGTCGAGGGGCCGGAGCGCGGGCTGCCTCTTCCCTTTCCGGGGTTGCCGCCAGCCCCTCCGCCCGCGCGTCGGGAGGCATGAAGCACCTGCGCCAGAAAGGTCCGAGGCCGGGCGCTGCTTCCCTTGCTCCGGATGCGGCCCGGATGGACCCGGAAATCCTCGTCGTGGGTCATCAGAACCTCCCTGTGCAGGAAAATCCCTCAGGAAAGCTGGGTAAAACCCAAAACCCTGTACACGACCGACCCGACATGCACACAAGAAGACGAAGCGCGACCGCGCCTCGTCGCCCGACGTGGCAGGCCGTTTTATCTTGCCTTCCCTTTCCTGCATGTTTCCTGATCCCCTCAATCCCGGACGCATACCCGAAGTGCTCCCGATGGGATGACAGGTTTTCCCGTTCATGCCGTAAATCCCTGGTCACGGCGCGCTCCTTTGCGAAATGGGGATGAACAGACCTGAAGGCGGCACATTGGATTGCATTACGTGCGCAAAAAGCGGCAGCACCGGACGTGGGTTTTTCGATGTGTCTGGACGCAAGAAAAACAGACTTGCCGATGATGGTTCAATGGGCTTTCGGGCTGCAAAAGAAGTGCCGGAAGCCAAATCATCAAACCGCCTCCCATGTAGCAACCGGACGACTCTCGCGACGTATTTTCTCGTCTCGTCGGGCAGCATTTTTCCTGCTGTCAGAAGCTGCTCATACCGCCCTGGCCCAGCATTGTAGGCAGCCAGAAAACCCGCATCGCCGTAGCGGTCATGCAGCCACCGAAGATAGGCCGCACCCGCCGTAATATTGTCGTGCGGGTCATAGGGATCAGCCCCAAGGTTGAGCGCGTGACGCAGTTCCCGCCATGTGTCCGGCATGATCTGCATGAGGCCCATCGCCCCCTTGGGTGATACCGCTGAGGCATCACCCTGACTTTCGGCCTGCATCACGGCAGCAATCCATGCGGAAGGAATCTGCATCCGTGTCGCGGCCTCGGTGAGGTAAGTCTCGAACGGCGTGGCGCTGGCCGTCTGCATAGGCATCGCAAACCCGGCGCAGACCACCAGCAGACCGGGCACTGTTTTAACGCGGATCATGACGGCGTTCGGGGACGGTTCCAGACCAGATGGAACGTGTCGTGTTCGTCCCGGTCCGGTAGCAGCCGGGCACGCAGGGGACGGGCGAAAAGCGGGTCATCAATCATCACCGCCAGCCACAGCCCGATGCGCTCACCCTGACGCGCCCAGGCGCAACCCACCTGTATGGCGTCATCTTCCAGACCGCGCAGGACGCGATAATCCGGGGTGTTCTCTGTGGTGGGGTCTGCGATGGGAAGGATCGACAGATCATCCTCCATCAGAAAGGTGGTGATCTGGCCGAAAAAGCCGTTTGTGGTGCGCGTGAACGTGCCAAGACGGATCATGATACGTCTCTCCTGATCTGCGGATCGCAGGACAAAGAATTGAAAACTGGGGGGAGGATCGTTTGCGCTTACTGAAGCGGATGCGGTCTTTCGTCATGGCCCGGTGCTGTCCGCCCGGCTGTGACCCAGATCGGGATTGCGCGGCCCATCACCGTGCTGGCGGGAAGTGGGCCGAAATAGCGCCCGTCCAGACTGCGCGGTTCCGCCGGGTTCATGACGAAAATCTCGCCCGGCGAGAGGCGATGACAGCCTTGCCAGACGGGCAGCGGACGACCTCGGTGATCACTGGTCAGTGCTTCGCCGACAGACTTGCCATCAATCGTGATACTGCCGTTTGTCCGGCATACGGTCTGTCCTGGGAGGGCCGCGACAGGCTTGAGCAAGGGCACACCGAGCGGCAGGTAACCGCGCTGTGACAGCAGCAGGGCCAGCCGGTCGGGCAGACGCAGGGCGGCAAGATCCCCGACATGCAGGTCGCCGTTGGAACGCAGCCGATATAGCCCGACCGGCACACTGGCCGTGCTGTTCCACAGCAGCCGGGGCGCAACATGCACGGCGGCGGACGCGCCCACCGCCAGCACGACGAAATACGTGCCGAAGAACCAGGCGCGCCGGGTCATGACACCAGCCTCGCACGTTTCAGCCATGCCGCGTGCAGGGTATGCGTGTAGGGCCGTGGTTCCTGCCCGGCGATGATACGGTTATGGACATGCTGCCAGTGATCGGGTGAGACGGCGCAGGGATCGAAGCCGTAGCGCTCAATCTGATCGATCACCTCCAGAACATGCTTCACCTGCGGCCAGCCGGATACGTCGAGCAGCAGGTCGCCACCGGGCCAGACAAAGGGTACGGTCTGGAAGGCGGTGCCCCGTTCTACAGTGCGCACGATGGCGAGGCAGGAGACGACCGTGCCGTAATCATTGGCGGCCCAGCGGATGAAGCCGAAGGTGCTGCCGGGCGTGAAACTCAGCAGGCGGCGGCGTTTGTCGAGCACGCGGTCGGAGACCGGCCTGCCGAACCTGATCCAGTGTTCGATGCGCTTTTCTATGAAGGTCAGTTCGACCGTGGTTAGGTTGGGATCGTCCGCTCTCATGGTCTGTTCCTCCGTGAGGGCATTTCACGCAGGGCGGCGACATAGTTGTCGTCGGAAGTGTTGCGGCAGCGATGGCGCTGAAGCCACGCTTCCACGTCTTCGCGGAGATAGAGAACGCGAGAACCAACCTTCAGAAACGGCGGTCCGCCACCAGTGCAGCGGTATTTCTCCAGCGTGCGAATGGAGACCCCGATCAGTTCAGCGGCTTCTCCCCCGCGCAGATAGGGGCGCAGGATGCGGGCCGGGGATGTGAGTGGGCGTACGGGGACAGCGACCTCGGACGGTGGTTGTGTCGGCGGCACGGGTGCGCCTGTTTTGGGTTTCGGGATGTCGGTCATGAAAGCCTTCCTGTGCGTGTGGCTTGCTTCGGGGGCGAAGCTGAGCCGGTAAGGGGAGGCTGACGGGAAAGAGGCGATCTGGGAGTGGAGGAAATGACGTGCGCGAATTCCTCCACCCCCAAAGCGTAATGGAGCGCAGAATAAGGCCAGAAAGGAGAAAGGTTAGAGTCCGTCTAGCAGCGAGAGAGTTTAGTCATGAACAAGCGCGCTGCCCTCGTCGCGCAGCGTGCGGGCCATGGTACGCAGAGCGGAATCGCGCCAGATATCGTCAGGCATGGTCCGTGCATTCGGGTCGAGCAGTTTCGCCGCAATGTCGCGCAGGGTGGTGCCCGCCGCATCCAGATCGAAAGCATGCAGACGCAGGGCAAGCTGCCGCCAGCGGGTCGGGGTGATCCGGCGGGGATGGCGCGCGGGTAGGCGATAGCCCAGCAAATGGGCGCAGAAGCGGGCGGCTTCGTCACTTCGTTGCCGGTAGGAAGGATCAACAGGGATATGGACTGCCGGGCAGGCAGCGGCCGCGCCATGAAGGGAAAGACTGAACGTGGCGGAGGGCGTCGCTACCACGATGGCACGGCCCAGTTGGTCGGTCTGATCGAACAAGAGACGACCCAGTGAGCGCCAAGAGGGAAGGGGAGGCGGTGCGAAGCCATCAATAGCGTGCGTTAGGCTGATGACGCTGGACGTGACGCCCGGTCGCCAGATCACGGGCACGCGGGTGACGGGTATCTCTGGATTATGTGGGAAAACGTATCCTCCAGCGCTGGCAGAAGGCATCCCATTCCGTGTTGGGATTGGGCGCGCCTGGCGCTATCAACCGCGCCGTTTCGGTGTGATCCTTGCGATAGGTGGCCCTGCGCCGCATGAAGGCACCAGCAAACCCTGCCTCGTCCAGGCGTTTGAGGGCGGCGCGGTCGGTCTCTGATTGCCAGACGTCGAGCGGCATGGGGCGGCCTCCTGGATCAGGTCCATTTGTCGCTGATTTTGTGAGAAGCCGAGGATCTCAGAAATGGAACGAGCCTGCATAGAGCGAAGGTCGCATCACGTAACCGCATGATTCACTTCATGAAAGTGATAGCCCGTTCATGAGCTACGAAAGAGGAAGCCTGTCGGTGCCGCGCGCCTGAGTGTCTGCTTAGGAATGTAGAGAATACTCCGTGGTTAAATACTCTGCAAGAGGTTGCCCTATCCTGTATGAACATACGGGAGATTCTGGCAACAAAGCTCAAACGATACCGGCGTGAGCGCGGGGTATCGCAGGAAGAACTTGCCCATCTTGCGGAGATCGACCGGACCTACATCAGTTCCTTGGAGCGGTGCCAGTATGCGGCTTCCATTGAGGTTGTGGAGCGGCTAGCGCACGCACTCGGAGTAGACGCCTTTGATTTGCTCCAAAAAATTTAGAAGATTCAAGATGAGGCTGGAGCCTAATAATACCGAAATTGAATCCTCGTTATGCGGTTTATGAACGGCTGACATTGCTTTCAGAAGGCTATCTTTTTTTCTCCGAAAGAGTAAGATATAAAAATGAATTTATATAAATAAAACAGGGATTAAATTGTAAAAACGAACAGGTGTGAATATTTCATAATAAAATTTGGAGTATAGAAAGTGGCCGAACATAAACCGTTGCGTTTAACTCGATTTGTTGTGCGAAAATTATTTGATGAATTTGACCATGATATAACTTTTAGCGATGAAGGTCATGTTACTGCATTAATAGGACCGAATGGTATTGGCAAGACTGTATGTCTGAAGTTGATAAATTCGCTTTTTTCTAACAATTGGTCTTTTTTTCATGCAACAACATTTCTTGATGTGAAATTTTATTTTAATGATGGAAGTGTTGTCGTAGTAGATAAACTAATAAACTCTGATTCCGATGCGACAGATGTTAGTGATGCGCTTGGAATAAGATTTATTACTTCTTTTAAGAAAGATGATGGGGAAGAGATATGGACACCGCGTTCATACGATAATGTAAGTGTTGGTAGTCGATCAATCGAGAATTTTTTACCATTTTTAACTCGCATGAGTCCGAAAACATGGATTCACGATAGATCCAGGGAAGTTTTGACTCTGCAGGATATTTTAGAAAATTATAGCGATAGAATTCCTGAAAGTGTAAAGCGTTCATTAGTCGATCGACCGACAGGACGACTTTTAAAAATATGTGAATCAATAGATTGTCATTTAATAGAAACTCAAAGGTTGTTAGTTCTATCAGAGGACGATTACAGAGGCTTGTATGCGGGATCTACTTTAACTATTTCAAAAAAGGCGGTCATACTAAAAAATATCATTGCAAGAGAATTGGCTTCTTATGCTTCGATATCTCAATCTCTTGATCGATCATTTCCAAAGCGTGTTCTTGAGCAGGGAGATATTACCCCATCTCAAGAGCTAACTGACAATTTGGCAAAATTAGATGCTTTAAGAAAAGAGTTAATGGATGTTGGTATTCTAGATCCAGAATCTGACGATGCATTGCCGCGTTTTGACAAAATTAATGAATCTATAGCGGCTGTTTTGAATGTATATGTAAGAGATACAAGGGATAAATTAAATGTATTGGATAAAATAAAAAATAGAATTAAGTTATTTAAAGAATTAATGGATAATAGACTTAATCCTAAATGTATTGTTGTTGACAAGAAGAATGGATTTGTGGTCTCAAGGTCGGGGACATCAGATATTCCACTGGAAAAACTTTCTTCTGGTGAGCAGCACCAGCTAGTTATGTTTTTCGAGCTTCTATTTGAATTAAAGAAAAACGCACTTATCCTTATCGATGAGCCTGAGTTGTCTCTTCATGTGGCTTGGCAAAAGAAATTTATTCCTGATCTCTGTAAAATAATTGAATTAAATCAGTTTGATGTGCTTCTTGCGACTCATTCGCCGCAACTTATTGGGGAATGGGAAGATGTTGTGGTCGAACTGGGTGATGTAGATTAGCTATGAACTCAATTACTAAATATATCACACCGAAAGATATTTGCGCACAGATCCGAATGGAGCGCCAAAGTCATAAGGGAGCTTTCTTTCTAATGGAGGGAGGGACAGATATAAAAAGATATCGCAAATTTATAGACCGTTCAAAAGTTGAGTTGATCCCATGTAATGGGAAAGACAATGTTATAAGCGTTTTGAGCATAATGCGGGAGTCTGGGTTTGAGGATTGTCTGGGTTTTGTAGATGCAGATTTTAATCACATAGATGAAATGCTGGATGAATGTGTAGATTTAATTTACTCAATAAATCATGATTTTGATATGGATGTTTGTCGAACGTCTGTGATCGACCGCTACTTGGAGGAAGTAGCTTCTGAGAAAAAATTGGTAATAGAAGGTGGCTGTGTTGCGCTATTGTCTTCTCTTTTAGAAGGCCTCAAACCTTTATCTGCAATGAGGTATGCAAACGAAAAGCATAAATTGGGATATTGCTTGAAGAATATTGAAATATATAAATTTTTTGATGGATCATCAATTGATGTTTCTCTGATGATAGAATGTGTATCTCAAGGTAAATTCCGAACAAAAGAATATAAGCAAAAGCTTTCTGCGTATATTGATAAGTACAAAATTATGGATTTCGATTTATGGCAGTTTACAAATGGTCACGATTTTATTGCAGGATTAGGGATTATTTTACAAGAAAGGGCAGGGGAAAGAACGGTTTCTCAAACGAAAAAAGCTGAGGTGGAGCGTCATGTAAGATTGAGCTTCGATTATAAAGATTTTCACGCTAGCGGTTTGCCCCAAAAAATTCTACGTTGGGAAGAAACTTCTGGGTATAAATTAACTTTGGTGAGTTAAATTCTCTAATGCTTGGACACGTAACTCAAGGCAAAAATGGTGAGTAATAATATCCACATCTCCTATGATTTAAAGGAGTCACATAGGAATTATGATGCTGTTATTGATAAAATTAAAAAATTAGGGAGTTGGGCCCGTATTAATCAGTCCTTCTGGTATGTAGACTCTCTATATACTGCATCTCAAGCTAGGGATCTCATATTGCCTGCATTATTGGCTGGGGATAGTTTATTTGTTGTAAATGCATCAAATGGACAGGCAGCTTGGCATGGATTGTCTGAAAATGTCTCGTCTTTTGTAAGGGAGCATTGGCAAAAATAAATTGAATATACGAAGAATTATTTTATCTCACAAGGTTCAATGTGAACTTTTGGCATTGATTTTCTTAAGTATATTTGTAGATATCATGTTTGCTGTTTTAGAAATTTGATCTGTTTGAAGATGCGCATACCGCGCCGTAGTTTGCACTTGGGCATGTCCCAGCAACCGCCCGATCATGGTCAGGTCCGCGCCAAGCTGGAGCGCGTCTGAGGCGAAGGAATGGCGTAAATCGTGGATGCGTAGCGTGTGCAGCCCGGCCCGCGCGCGCAGCCGCCGCCACGGTTTCTGGATGTCGGTCAGATACTGGCCCTTCACCTTCCCTGTGACGACATAGGGATTGCCGTCGATCCGGGGAATGTCTGCCAACACGTTCAGGGCCGCCTTGCCGATGGGCGCGACCTTGGCCCCGGTCTTGGAATCCGGCAGGCGCAGGACACCCGCATGGAAGTCCACATAGTCCCATTTCAGCGTTTGAATTTCCCCAAGGCGGCATCCGGTCAGCAGGAGCAAGCGGATGCAGGTCGCGGCTTCCGGCTCGCCATCCGCCTCGCGGAGCACTTTGCCCAGCCGGGCCAGTTCGTCCGGTGTCAGGTAACGCTCTCGCTTCACTTCCTTGTAACGCCTCACCTTCCAGCACGGATTGATCCCATCCGATCGCACACCCCAGGTGTCAGCCAGAGTGAACATGATCGACAGCACGCCCAGTATTCGGTTGGCCTGATAGGGTGTCTCTTTCAGCCCCTGGTGCAGTTCGACGATATCGGCGCGGGTCACGTCGATGACTTTGAGCATTCCGAGCTTGGGGGTAATGAACAGGTTCACGCAGCGGCCATATTCGTATTGGGTTGAGGGCTTGCAATGAGAGGCAACATGCTCGTTGAGGAACCGCCTGCCGAACTCTTTCATGGTCATGGCGGCACGCAGCCGGTCGCGCTGCGCGCCGGGATCGCTGCCGAGCCGGACGTCGGATAGATGCTTCATTGCCTCGGTGCGGGCCTGATCCGGTGTGATCGGACCATGCGGACCGATATTGACGCGGCGGATGCGCCCGCCCGCGCGGAACTGGGCGAGGTAGATTTTCCGACCCGAGGGATGAACCCTCAGACCAAAGCCCCGCAGTTCGTCATCCCAGAGGAAATACTCCTTGCCGGTCCTGACGGCGGCCTCGACGGAACGTTTCGTGATCTTGACCATATTCTTGTCCCCAGCGCCGGAATCACTGGAATCAAATAGGAATCATTTGGGAGCGAAATCAGGCGATCCCGGTCTAGGAAGAGTGTATCGTAATCTGATATAAAACATCAATAAAACAGTATCTTATCGCATTAAAATCGGTGTGATGCGGCTTTGGCGAAGCTTGAAAAATGGAACTCATAACCTGAAGGTCACAGGTTCAAATCCTGTCCCCGCAACCACTGATACCGACACTCCCGTGAGCATCGCTCCGGGAGTATTCGTGTTTCTAGCCTTTCCAATGACTTGCCGTTCGATCCAGGTCAGGATCGTGCCCAGTTCTCCATACAGCATCGCGTCGATCTCGCCCCGGTTCGGGCCGGGAGTGAGCACGACCTTCTCGATCAGCGCCCGCAATGCCTCGGCGGCTTCCAGCCGTTCCTCGGGGCGGTTGAGAGCGTCGGTCAGGCGGCCGACCTTGCGGGCGTAGACCGCTGAGGCACTCGGCAGCAGGTCAGGCACATCGTCGGGGACGTCGGACAGCAGTGTCACCAACTCGGCCTTGCGCGCTTCGAGCGTATCCATCTCCGCCTTCATGCTGGGATGGAACATCCCTTCCTTGATGGCCTCGATGATGCCCCGGATTTGTTTCTCGACCTTCACCTGTTCCACCTGCCAGACATCGGCATTGGACCGGCGCTCGCGGTTGAGCCGATTGGTCTCCTCGGCATAGGCGCTCATCGCCTCGGCCGCGATCTCCGGCGCCATCATCCGGTCCTTGAGACCGGAGAGCACCCGACGTTCCAGGTCGGGGCGAGGGATGGTGCGGCTGTTGGTGCAGGAACCGTTGGTGACATGGGATGAGCAGGCGAAACGGTCGGAACCCCGCAAGGTGTAGGGACCGCCGCACAGCCCACAAAACAGCAGACCTGAGAGCAGGGATTTCGGCCGGCGCGTGCCGTTGAGCCGGTTCCGTTTGTGATGCGCCCGCACGGCCTCGGTGACGTTGACGTATTTCTCGGCGATGACGCTCTGACGGGCTTTGGTCGCGTGCCACAATGCGTCGTCGACGATCCGCAGATCGGGCACGTCTGTGATGACCCATTCTGATTCCGGGTTCAGGCGTGAGACGCGCTTGCCGGTGGACGGGTCTTTGACCTACCGCTGGCGGTTCCAGACCAGCCGACCGATATACAATTCGTTGTTGATGATGCCGGTGCCGCGCTTCACATGGCCCCGGATGGTGGTGTCGCTCCACAGCTTGCCCTCGGGGCCGGCGACGCCCTGATCGTTCAGGGTTTTTGCGATGGCGCGCGGACCGATGCCGGCGGCGAAGTCACGGAAGATGCGACGGATGATCTCCGCCTGATGCGCGTCGACCTCGCGATCGCCCCGGATATGTTCGCCTTTGGCGTCGAACTGTCGGACGACGCGATAGCCGTAGCACAGTCCGCCGCCGGATTTGCCGTCCTCGACCCGGCCGCGCAGGCCGCGATGGGTCTTGGCCGCGAGGTCTTTCAGGAACAGGGCGTTCATCGTGCCCTTGAGGCCGACATGCAGTTCGCTGATCTCGCCTTCGGCCAGAGTGACGATCGGCACGCCGGCGAATTTCAGGTGCTTGAACAGGGTGGCGACGTCAGCCTGGTCGCGGGAGATGCGGTCGAGTGCCTCAGCAAGCACGATGTCGAACCGTCCGGCCTGGGCATCCTGCAATAAGGTCTGGATACCGGGACGCAGGATCATGCTGGCGCCGGAAATGCCCGCGTCCTTGTAGGCTCCGATGACCTTCCATTGCTCGCGCTTGGCGTGTTCGCGGCAGATGCGGAACTGGTCCTCGATCGAGGCGTCGCGCTGGTTGTCGGACGAGTAGCGGGTATACAGGGCGACGCGGGTCATGGGGATGTTCCTTATCAGGCGACCTTGTCCATCCGGCTCGGCCGGATCAGCACCTCGGCCGAGATGCCGAGGCCGTCATGCAACTGGCGGATCATGTCGATCGACAGGCCGCGCTTGCGGTTCAGCACATCGGCCACCCGGTTGCGGGGGCCGATCATCGGCTCCAGATCCTTGCGGGTGAGGCCCTGCTGTTCCATGCGGAAGCGGATCGCCTCCACCGGATCGGGCGGATCGATCGGATGGTACTTGGCTTCATAGGCATCGATCAGGGTCGCCAGTACGTCGAGCTTGTCGCCGTCCGGCGTGCCGCTCTTTGCTCCCCACAGCCGCCCGACCTCGTCGAGGGCCGCGTCATAATCCGCCTCGTTGCGGATGGGCTTCAGATCAGCCGTCATGTTCAACCTCCGTCACGTCGATCCTGTCATACGCCCTGTGTGTGCCGATCCATTTTATCCAGACGATGCTTTTCTCGAAATCGACCGCCACGACCAGGCGATAGGCATTGCCCTTGATGTTGAAGACGATCCGCTCCGCGCTGACGATACTGGCCGTCGCATAGAGCCGCTTCACATCGGCGGTGCTCGACCAGGCGGCCTTGCCGACTTCGGCGAACCAGGCGTCCAGCGCCGCCTTCACGGCCGGCTGGTCCTTCTGGCCCGTCAGGCTGTCGACGAACTCTCTCAGCGTGCGTCGGGCGATGATCCTCATTGACTGACCTTATATCACGGGACCATAATGGTCACAAGAAAAATGCACGACAGCCCGGCGAGAGGTTGTTCGCCGGGGGCAACGCTGCCGGGGAGGGGAAGCTACCGCATAGGACGGGATCGGTTTTGCCGGACCTGTTTCCGCTCCAGCGCGCGGGCACGCTCGAACTGCTCGCGGGCCATCTGGCGGCCGAGGGAAAGGATGGCCTCATTGGAGGGGCGTAACGCCTCTTCGGCCGCCTCCGCCGCCTCGGCGGGGGCGAACACCTCGATCCTGATCCTGTCGGGTTTGCGTGCCATTCTGTCCACCTTCCCGGTCATGGGGAGACAGGAACGATGAAGGACAGGACAAGGGGATTTGAGAAGACCCTACGACCGCCCATGCGGTAATCGGCGGTGATCGCGCAGAAAAGGGAGGCTTATCGGCCGTGGAAAAGGTGATCATTCTTCTGGCGATCGGATATGCCATTGGATTCTATATTCGGGGGCGCCGCGCGAAAGGGGCCCTGGCGCAGCAGGCCGCTGTTCGGCAGCAGGAAGACGAACGGCGTCGGCAATACCGACAGGAAAATGACCTGTCCAATCCGCAGAACCAGTTACGCTTCATTGGTGAATGCAGCCTGAAGGCGGTCCCTCCCGTCAATCGGGAAGCCGTGCGCGTGCTCTATGCGATCGACGAGTGGATCAAAAATATGCAGCCCGACTGGCGTTTCGCCTTCGAGGTTGCGATGGGTGGCTTCATTAAAACGCCTTATGCCCCGGATGATCCGCGTCAGAAGCGGGCCTTTAATTCTTACAGCGGCAAGCGCGTCGATTTCCTTCTGATCAATCGTCGTGGGCAGCCGGTATTGGTGGTCGAGTATAATGGTTCGGGCCACGACCTGTCCGGCGACGCGGACGCTCGTATGGAAGTAAAACGCCTGGCCTTGCAGAAGGCAGGTATCCCGCTGCTCGAAATTCCCGAGAGGATGGGCAAGCCCGACATCTTCGCCGCGCTTTCGGAGAAAGTTGGAGTGCTGGAAACAGAAAAAAGAACAGGCTAATGGCTCCGCCCTCGCGCTGGCAACGGTGCGCGTCAGCGGGCTGACGCCGCCCGATGGGGTGTCCCCGATCTTCCTGCGCTGCGCTCCGTGCAGACCGGGCGATACCCCTCCCCATCGGTCGCCCTTGCCGTTGCTACCCCGCTGCTCGCCGCGAGGCAGAGGAACAGCGGGGGCTGTTCCTCGCGGAACAAAGGGCAGGGACCATGACCGGTAACACGAATACGGCAACCGATTTCCGCAATATCATCCTCAATGGCGACAGCGTGGAGCTGATGCGGACAATGCCGCGCAATTCAGTGGATTTCATTCTGACCGATCCGCCTTACCTGGTGAACTATCAGGGCCGGGACGGACGGAAGGTTCGTAATGACGATAATGCACGCTGGCTCCGTCCGGCGGTCAACCAGATGCACCGTGTCCTGAAATGGGGCGGTCTTGTCGTCAGTTTTTACGGCTGGAACAAGATCGACCTGTTTGCCGATGCCTGGAAAGCGGCGGGGTTTCGCATGGTCGGGCATATCGTTTTCCGCAAGTCCTATGCTTCGTCTTCGGGCTTTCTGCGCTACGAGCATGAAAGCGCCTGCCTTCTGGCGAAAGGGAACGTGAAGCGGCCCGATCAGCCAGTGTCGGACGTGATCGACATGCCGTATTCGGGCAATAAACTGCACCCGACGCAAAAGCCCGTCGCGGCGCTGCTGCCTCTGGTGGGTGCGTTCTGCCCGATTGGTGGCCTGGTGCTGGACCCGTTTTGCGGTTCGGGTTCGTCGTTGGTGGCGGCGCAGCATCTTGGCCGGGACTGGTTGGGGATGGAACTGGACGCGGACCATGCGACAACGGCGACTCGGCGACTGGCCTGGCACGCGGCGAAGAAAATAGCGGCATAGGGAGTGAACGCCGCAGGACCGACAATTCGGTTCTGCGGTGCCCGCTTCCTTGGCCTGTCTGTCCACACAAATTTGCGCCGATCCGACTTCGCGGATCGGCGGCAGGGAATGGAAAATAAGGGGATTTATATACCTGCTTGACCTCGATCTGATTTGAGATTAGATTTCTCCGCATAGTGGGGGAACGGAATATGATTCCAGAGGTCGGCAGCCTTTTCGAGCTTACGGAGCTATTTCCGGACGAGCAGTCGTGCCTTGATCACCTGCGTAGCATCCGGTGGCGGGATGGTGAATTCTGCCCTCATTGTGGGGGTAATAAGATCTATCATTTCAGCGATCGCAAGACTTTCAAGTGTGGCGACTGCAAGAAGAGATTCTCCATTAAAGTCGGAACGGTCTTTGAGGACACGAAGCTCCCTTTGCGTAAGTGGTTCATGGCAATCTGGCTGATTACCAACCATCCGAAGGGAATTGCCTCCACTACGCTCGCCAAAGATGTTGATATCACTCAAAAAAGCGCGTGGTTTGTTCTCCAGAGGCTGCGCTATGCAACAGTCACAAAGTCTTTCAATGCCCCTTTGAAGGGAACGGTCGAGGCCGACACGACCTATATTGGCGGCAAGGAAAAGAACAAGCACAGCAAGGACCGCAAGGGCGGAACGCAGGGCGGCGCGGGAAAGGATGTCGTCCTCGGCATTCTTGAACGCGACGGCGAATTGCGTGCCGGGCATGTCGAAGACACCAAGGGACCGACCATGAGAGAGGCCATCCGGGAAAATGTGGAGCCCGGTTCGGCGCTCATGACCGATGAGGATCGGTCATTCAAAGGGCTCGGTAAGGACTACCGTCATCAGGCAGTCAACCACTCGGCGGGCGAGTATGTCCGGGAGCAGGCGCACACCAACGGGATTGAGAGTGTCTGGGCGCTCCTGAAGCGTCAGATCGTCGGCGTGCATCATTGGGTGTCTTCGAAGCATCTGGATCGGTATGTCCAGGAAATGTCGTGGCGTTTCAATCGCCGCGATATGAGGGCTGGTGCCCGAATGAACGATATGTTCGCCTGCGTCGAGGGAAGACTCCGCTATCGGGAACTTATCGCGTGAGCCCGAAATCTTCGTCAGGAAAAGATCTTTCCGAGTTTTCGTTCGCGGAAGCGTTGGAACGACTTGTCCGTACTGATCTGAAAGAGCTTGCCACCGTTGAATCAGCATCCATGAAAGATTCTGAAATTGACGAAATGGTTGTTGCTTTCGAAAAGGCGTTTCACAGGAGCAACGAAGGAGACGAATACTGGTTCGCACGCGACCTGCAAGGTCTTCTGGGATATGGAAGCTGGGGGGCATTCAGAAAGGCTCTTGCCCGTGCGGCAGAAGACTGTCGAAAGTCGGATCAGCCAATCGAAAATCACTTCGAAGGCATTGTGTCAGAAGTTGCGACATCGGCGGCAAAGCGCAGCGTGCCAGACATCCGGCTGTCCCGGTATGCCTGCCATCTTGTCGCAAGAAACAGCGATATCAGAAAGAAGGGTGTGGCATTTGCCCAGGGGTATTTCACCGCTCAGGTGGATGCGCCGCAGGACACCGGCGTTACGCACAATGTCCTGTCAGCGGAAGAAGACGACAGGCGCGTCCTGATCCGCAACCTGGTCAGAAAACACAACAGGCAGCTTGTGAATGCCGCCAGGGGTGCAGGCGTCACCAGTCGGGACGATCTCGCTCTTTTCGAGAGCAATGGGTATTCCGGCCTCTACGGCAATCGAACCGTCGCAGAAATCCGGCAGATACGTGGGCTACCCCAAAACACCAACCTGCTTGACCGTATGGGCAGCGCCGAACTTGCCGCGAATTTTTTCCGGGTAACGCAGACCGAAGAGAAGCTGCGGCGGGAGGATCTCAAGGGCAAACGGAAGGCTTACCAGACACATTATGAGGTTGGGCGGCAGGTGCGCGAAGCCATGCTGAAGATCAGCGGCATCCCGCCAGAGAAGCTGCCGCTTGCAAGCCCTATCCGAAGCGCGGCCAAACGGAAGGCACAGAAAACAGACGGAACGACCGATCAGCCGGAGGATGAAAGTCCACAGGAAATCGATCTGAAGGCCGATCTCTGGAAATATGCCTTGCTTGTCATGGCGACACGGGACGATGGCTTTATCACGACAACGGAGCTTATTGCTGAACTTCCGAAATATATCGCGGTTCCCGATGAGCATGGCGATATGTTGAGGGGACGCCGCGATAGTAAGTTTTCCCAACTTGTGCGCAACCTGAAGTCACATAGGAAATCGTATTCCAACTTCATCTTTCGCGGATACGCAGAAAGTATCCCTGGCGGCTTTCTGATTACAGAACGCGGTCGGGAATTCCTTCAGTCCTATTTCATAGAGGGCAATAGAGATGACTTGTCCTGATGCGAAAGGCACAACGGACCTTACCCACAGTCCGCTATTTTTGTAGAATCTGTCCATCGGAATAGCGCGAATCAACAACGTGTCTTTTTGAGAAAAGTTGTCGAAAGGAATGGTCCGGTAACGGTCCGGCAAAGCATATGAGTATGATAGAGATTGAAGAGGCCGTATCAGCCCTCGCCGAACAGCCATTCGATGCCAGTGAATTCCCTTACCTTTTCCTGCAAGCATTTGGGAACAAGGAAACAACGCTCAAGCGGCTCCGTAAGGGCGATACCAACAAGTCTGATCTCATTGCTACTGAAGGCAGTCCGTATCGCGGCGTCCTTCAGACTAACAACATCCATATCGCCGTTGCTCCGCCCGGAGAGGTGACGAAGACTCTTTCAATACTGAAAGAGAGTCCGGCGACGGCAAAAGCCAAGGCCAAATTCATTCTCGCAACGGACGGCGAGACGCTCGAAGCCGAAAATCTTGCGTCAGGAGAAGTCATTGCCTGCAATTATGCAGATTTTCCAAATCATTTCGGCTTCTTTCTTGAACTCGCGGGCATCACGACCACCAAAGCAATCCGTGATGAAACCTTCGATATTCGGGCTACCAGCCGCCTGAATCGCCTGTATGTAGAACTTCTGAAAGATAATCCTGACTGGGCTAAATCTGAACGTGACCATGACATGAACCATTTCATGGCACGGTTGATTTTCTGTTTCTTTGCTCAGGATACTGATATTTTCGGCGGCGAAAAGAGTTTTACCGTCACCGTTGAACAGATGAGTGCAAAGGATTCCTCAGATACCAATACAGTCATCTCAACGCTATTTCGCGCTATGAACACTAAAACTGCCGACCGGAAAGCCGAAGACCTGCCCCGTTGGGCTGACAAATTCCCCTATGTGAATGGCGGCCTGTTTTCCGGTAGCGCAGACGTACCCAGTTTCAGTCGGATTTCCCGATCCTATCTTCTGCATATCGGCAACCTCGACTGGACAAAGATCAATCCCGACATTTTTGGGTCGATGATACAGGCCATCGCTGACGATGACGAGCGTGGATCGCTCGGTATGCACTATACAAGTGTCCCCAATATACTGAAGGTCTTGAACCCACTCTTTCTCAACGATCTGCGTGCTCAACTCGACAAAGCTGGGGACAATACCCGCGTCCTGCTTAATCTCCGCAAGCGTATGGCGCGCATTAGAGTTTTCGATCCAGCCTGCGGTTCAGGCAATTTCCTTGTGATTGCTTATAAGCAGATGCGCGAAATTGAAGCGGAGATCAACCGCAGACGTGGCGAGAAAGATCGAAAGACCGACATTTCGCTCAAAAATTTTCGTGGGATTGAACTCCGCGAATTTCCGGCCGAAATCGCGCGCCTTGCTCTTATTATCGCCGAATATCAATGCGACGTGCTATATCGCGGCCAACAAGAGGCGCTCCAGGCTCTCCTGCCGCTCGATGGTCAGAACTGGATCACTTGCGGCAACGCGCTTCGGCTGGATTGGCTGAATCTCTGCCCACCGACCGGAACCGGCGTGAAGCTGGTAGGCGATGACCTGTTTCAGGTGCTGTTGGATCAAGCCCAGATCGACTTCGAGAATGAGGGTGGCGAGACATACATTTGCGGCAACCCTCCCTACCTTGGGAATAAGCTCCAATCAGATGAGCAGAAGGATGACCTTCGTGCCGTCTTTGAAGGTCGAGTAGAGGGATGGAAATCGCTCGATTATGTCGCCGCATGGTTGATGAAAGCCGCCGACTACGGCACACGCACTAAGGCCGTTTCTGCCTTCGTGACAACAAACTCGCTGTGTCAGGGCCAGCAGGTTCCCATTCTCTGGCCCGCCATTTTCAAGACTACGCATGAGATCGAGTTTGCCTACACCTCGTTCAAGTGGGCAAACTTGGCCAGCCATAACGCAGGTGTCATCGTAATCGTTGTTGGTATATCCAACACGGGTGCCAACCGTAAACGCCTCTATACACTTGATGCCGACGGGTCGGTTCTCGAAAGGGTTTGTTCCAACATCAACCCCTATTTGGTGGATGGGCTAAACCTAGTCGTGGAAAGCAGGCGCGTTCCACCTAGAGATTCCGCGCCCATGCTATTCGGCAATATGCCCCGTGATGGTGGTCACCTAATTGTTTCCCGTGAACAGATGATCTCAGAGGGTCAAGCCGATCCCATCTTTCGGCATCATCTAAGGCCGTTCTTCGGGTCTGAAGATTTTATACAAGGCAAAATGCGTTATTGCCTATGGATTGAGAGCGACCAATACGAGGATTCCTTGCAATCGCCATTGATCGCTCGGCGATTGGAGGCAGTGCGGCAGATGCGGCTTGAGAGCAAAGCTGGCTCGACCCGCGACTTTGCCAAACTCCCGTATCGGTTTGTACAGATTCAAGGAACCGCCGAGCAATCCACCCTCATTGTTCCGCGCGTCAGTTCGGAGCGTCGCCCCTACCTTCCCGTCGGCCTTCTGGATAGGAGCGCCGTTATCGCTGATAGCGCCTTCGCGCTCTACGATGCTCCGCTCTGGAACATGGCTGTGATCGCATCGCGCCTACACTTGGTGTGGGTCGCTGCGGTCTGCGGTAAGCTCAAGACCGATTATCGTTATTCCAACACGCTCGGATGGAACACTTTCCCATCACCAATACTGACCGAAAAGAACAAAGTCGACTTGGGTGATGCGGCCAGCCAAATCCTTATGGCAAGGGAGCATTATTACCCCGCCACGCTTGGGGATATGTATGACCCTGAATATTTCTATAGAGACTATGCCTTGTTGCGCGAAGCGCATGACTACAATGATGAGATCATAGAGCGCATCTACATCGGCAGAAGATTCAAGAACGATACTGAACGGTTAGAAAAGTTATTCGCTCTCTACGCTCAGGAGCAAAAAGGGGGATTTCTTGTGGCGAACGCTCCTGCGGGTGAGAGGAGGCGCGGATGAGCGAAGTCAGTTTTATCGCCCAGCCAGCCGGACGGACGACCTTGGACGCTATCGAGGCAATCGCTAAAAGCAGCGACTTGACCAAGCTCGACATAGCGGCGGCTTATGTCACTTCCAGCGGCACCTACGATTTACTCAAACGAATTGACGCAACGCTTGGTGCTGATTGGGCAGGTGTAGAAAAGCGGTGGATTACTTCTTTCGATTACTGCCGCACGCAGCCGATTGCACTGGAAACTCTGTTGTCGCTCCCCGCGTCGTCTGTACGCGTTTACGACGCGTCTTTCTGTCTCGCCAACAGTGGAATGCCAAAGGTGCCTTTTCATCCCAAAGCATTCCTATTCCGGGGCAAGGAGAAGGATTTTGCTCTCGCAGGTTCGGGCAACCTTTCACGGTCTGGATTATCCAAAGGCGTTGAGGTAGGTCTCACCCTTGCCGTCAATAGAAAGAACCCAGCCGAGCCAACTTCCGCCGCGTCCATCAAGGGATTGCGCTGTTGGTATAACAAGGCTTGGAACGTTGCTACCCCCTTGGACGCGGCCTTGCTCAAACGATACATCAAGCTGTTTGAGAGTATACCGAATCTTGCCCATCCAGTCGCTACGGAAGACGACCTTGCCAGTGGTGAAACTTCCACAGGCGCACTCACCAACAAGGACCTACAGAAGCTAAGAGTGTGTTCCCATTTTTGGATTGAGGCGGGGAACATCACGAAGAACCGAGGCCCGCAATCGCCCGGAAATCAGCTTATGATGAAACGCCTCTCCCGTGTGTTCTTTGGATATGACCCGATAGCTGTTCCTGAGAACACCACTATAGGAAGCGTGGACACATCCTATAATGGCGGCCCCGTCGCCCCCTACACACTATCATACAGTGACAATAAGATGGATAAACTTAATCTCCCGATCCCTGGCACCGTCGGCCCAGCAGCATACGATAAAAAGCTTTTGCTATTCCGCGAGATCGCGCCTCATTTATTCAATCTAACGATTGGCACCCAAGCTAATAAAGCAGCTTGGGTGAAGAATAGCAAAGCCATTGACGCTTACTTCAAGATGTCGAGTGGCCGCGAATGGGGGGTTTTCTAATGGGCGTGCCAGAATCTACCGTTCGACCGAAACTTACAGTTCCCAGCGTCTCGGTTTCCTATGCCCGCAACGGTAGCTCCAACAAGGCCAATGCTTTGGGCATGCGGCCCATGCAGGAGCGTGCTTACGAGAAACGGGGCGAACAATATCTTTTGATCAAATCTCCCCCAGCTTCGGGTAAGAGCCGGGCACTGATGTTCATTGCGCTGGACAAACTGGCTAATCAGGGACTGAAGCAGGTGATCATCGTCGTGCCGGAGAAATCCATCGGCGCGAGTTTTCATGACGAGCCTCTGAGCAAGTTCGGTTTCTGGGCTGACTGGCATGTCGAGCCCAAATGGAATCTCTGTGATTCACCAGGAACCGATGGCGGTAAGGTCAACGCCGTCGGTACATTCCTGGAAAGCAGCGACCAGACGCTGGTCTGCACCCACGCGACGTTCCGCTTTGCCGTAGAGAAATTCGGCATTACCGCTTTTGATCAGCGGCTGGTCGCCATCGACGAATTCCATCATGTCTCGGCAAACCCGAACAACAAACTCGGCCAGCAGCTTGCTCAACTCATTGAGCATGGAAGTGCCCATATCGTCGCCATGACCGGCTCTTATTTCCGTGGGGATGCGGCAGCAGTTCTATCTGAAGAAGATGAACGCAAATTCGAGCGTGTCACCTACACCTATTACGAGCAGCTAAACGGTTACAAATATCTGAAACAACTGGATATCGGATACTTCTTCTACGCCAATTCCTATGCCGACGACATTCTGAAAGTTCTCGATCCTGCCCAGAAGACGATCATTCATATACCGAGTGTGAACTCGCGTGAAAGCACGAAGCAGAAGGTCAAGGAAGTCGAGCACATCATCGAAGCCCTGGGCGAATGGCAGGGCCGTGATGAAAAAACCGGCTTTCATCTTGTCAAAACGCCAGAAGGGCGGGTTCTGCGGATTGCTGACCTTGTCGATGACAACAGTGACCGGGATCGGGTTTCGGCTGCATTGCGGGACCCGACCCAGAAGCATAATCGTGACTACGTTGATATCATCATTGCCCTTGGCATGGCGAAAGAAGGCTTTGACTGGATCTGGTGCGAACACGCACTGACAGTCGGCTATCGTGCCAGCCTCACTGAGGTCGTGCAGATCATCGGGCGTGCAACCCGTGATGCTCCAGGCAAGACCCGTGCGCGCTTTTCCAATCTCATAGCCGAGCCCGATGCCACCAGCGAAGTCGTCAACGAAGCGGTGAATGACACGCTGAAAGCCATTGCTGCGAGCCTTTTGATGGAACAGGTTCTGACTCCCAGGTTCGAGTTCCGACCGAAGTCACCACAGAACAACGAGGAGCCTGGTTTCGATTATGGCCCAGAAGGTTACGACCCGGAAAAAACCAATGTTGGTTTCAGTGAGGAGCAAGGCGTCTATCATATCGAGGTCAAGGGTCTGACCACTCCGAAGAGCGAGGAAGCCATCCGTATTTGCCGTGAAGATCTCAATGAGATCACGGCCACATTCGTTCAGGACAAGCCAACTATTGAGCAAGGACTGTTCAATGAAGAACTGATCCCGGAGGAGATTACCCAGGTCCGCCTTGGTAAAATCATCAAGGAGAAATATCCTAATCTTGATGCGGAAGATCAGGAGGCCGTGCGCCAGCATGCGATCGCTGCACTGAACTTCACACAACAGGGCAAACAATACGCTCTTGAAGGAGTCAGTCAGGAAGAGGCCGGGACTTCTGGCGGAACAGGATTGGCAAGTGATGACCAGCACCCCCGGAACAACGCTCTGATCAACGGGGTGCGCCAGTTTGCGCTCAGTGTGCGTGAACTCGATATTGACCTGATCGACCGTATCAATCCGTTCGGCGAGGCCTATGCCATCCTTGCAAGCGCCATGACGGAAGAAAGCCTGAAACAGGTCGCTGCTGTCATCGCGGCGAAACGCACCACGCTTACGCCGGAAGAGGCAAAGGAACTGGCCCTGCGGGCTGTCAGATTCAAGAAAGAGCGCAACAGGCTTCCCTCTGTCACCTCAACAGATCCATGGGAGCAGCGAATGGCCGAAGGCGCAGCAGCCTTTGTCCGCTTCAAAGATGAGGGCCGTTATGAGTGATATTGATCTTGACGCACTTCGCTCTGAACTTGATGACTTCGCCAAGCCGGAGAAAAAGAGTGGTCGTTCCCCACGCGAAGAGCGGATAATTGCCGGATTTGAAGAAATTCAGCGCTTTGTTGAGCAGAACGGTCATGCTCCGCAACACGGAGAAGATCGTGACATCTTCGAGCGCCTGTATGCCGTTCGTCTTGACCGATTGCGAGGTCTTGAGGAGTGTCGAGAACTTCTTGCGCCTCTCGACCATCAGGGCCTGCTTGAAGACGTAGGCAGCCACATCGCGGATCAGTCAGATATAGACGACGATGAACTGCTGGCAGAGCTAACCGACGGCAAGGAAACAGCGGACATCACCAAGCTCCGGCATGTTCGCACGACGGCAGAGAAACGTGCCGCTGAGGAAATCGCCAATCGTGAGCAGTGTAAGGACTTCGAGCGTTTCAAGCCCGTATTCGATGCGGTGCAAAGCGACCTCGATAGTGGGGTGAGGATTACTCAACCGATCCGCAAGGATGCCGGGTTCCTGAAGACTGACATCAAAGCCGGGCAGTTTTTCATCGTCGGCGGCCAGATTGCCTATGTTGCTAAAGTCGGCAGTCCGATCAAAGCTCCGAACGGCCAAAACGATGCTCGTCTTCGCGTCATCTATTCCAATGGCACTGAGAGCAGTCTTCTGCTCCGCTCCATGCAGCGCGCTCTTTATAAAGACGAGATAAGCCGCGCAGTATCGGAACCTAAAGCCGGACCTCTCTTTTCTGCTGAGAACGAAGACGGAGATCATGCCAGCGGCACGATCTATGTCCTTCGCAGCCAATCTGACGATCCGGTGATAGCGTCCAAATGTGATCTTCTGCACAAGATCGGCGTCACTGGCGGCGATGTCGCCAAGCGTGTGGCAAATGCGAAACTGGACCCGACATTCCTTATGGCTGACGTTGAAATCGTCGCCACGTACAAGCTGTTCAACATCAATCGTACCAGACTGGAAAAGCTGATCCATCGTGTATTCGGACCGGCTCGCCTGGATGTCACGATCAAAGATCGCTTCGGCAACCCCATTGTTCCGCGTGAGTGGTTTCTTGTGCCGGTGTTCATTGTTGATGAGGTCGTGGAACGGATCAAAGATGGTTCCATCACCGACTACATCTATGATCCCAAGACAGCCTCTCTCGTGAAGCACGAATAGCTTCGGAGACCTTCTCCTCGGCCTCAAAATCCACGCATTTGACCGCGCGCAGTCAACGAAAATGCCTGAGACTGACGAAAATCAGGCGAAGTGTCGTGATCCATTTTTATCATTATGAATCATGTGGTTAGATAATGATTTCAGATTTAGGTCACGCAGGTATATAAATCCCTTTTTTATTCATCACCACGCCAGCTTCCTCTATGGGATTGCCCTTTTCGATCCGATCCAGCGCAAATGGGCGCATAATCTCATCCACCTGTCCCTTTGCAATGGCTTTTGCCATAAGCAGTCCCGCCCCTGGCGCACCGGCAAAGCCGTAGGACCAACCCGCACTAAACCACAGATCCCGGACCCGTGGGTGTGGTCCCAGAAGGGGGGCAAGGTCGGATGAGATATGTAATAACCCAGCCCATTGTCGCAGGATTCGTATATCCGCAAGTTGGGGAAACAGGCGGGTATAGACATGGGCCATGGCCGCCATGGCTGGTACATCGGCACGCAGGTTTTTCTGCGGTGTTTCGTGTACTTCCGTCCCACCCACCACTTCGCCGCGTGCCGTCTGGTGAAAATAGGCCAGACTGTCGATCAGTGCCAGCGCTGGACCAATAAGTGGCCGCATCGGTTCCAGTGCCATCGCCTCGATGCGCATCATGTAACCATCAATTTCGACCCCAGCGTACCGGGCCAATTCGGGCGACTGAGGTCCGGCCGCGATAACGACCGTACCGCTGCGGATCAGATGGTCATTGACATAAACCCCGCGTACACTGCGATCATGCATGTCAAACCCCGTTATGGCGGTCCGATAGCGCACATCAATGCCTTTTTCCCTGCACGCATGGAGGTATCCCTTCATCACGCTATGATGGGGGGCCATGCCTCCACGGGGCTGGTGCAGGGCGGCCGTTACGTATTCCTGATTTATGGCGGGCAACAGCCTTGAGATTTGCCGATGGGTCAGGATTTTCGATGTGATGCCATACTGCCGGTGCAACTGGCTGGCATTTCTCAGCATCTCGGCACTCTGGCCTGTTTCCGCGATCATGGTGTACCCACGTTCGGTAAACATGACATTATGGCCGAGTTTTCGGGACAGTGTCGTCCATTCCCGCCATGACAGTTCAAACAGGCGGGTCCAGTCATGCCCCCCGAAACCGGGACGGATCAGACAGCCATTTCTGCCCGAGGTACCCCCCTGCCAGTAACCGGCGTCCAGCACGACAATATCACGAATACCCAGTAGTGCGAGGTTGATGGCACAGCTTAATCCTTGCATGCCACCGCCCACGATCACAACCGATGCAGATTTCGGAAGGGCAGAGCTCATTATAATGGTTCCACGACATCATACAGGCCCGCCGCCTGCGCAACCGTAAGAGCGCGACGGGGAGGCCTGTGACTGGGTCGAACAAGACTATTCATAGGCTGACCTGTCCGTTTCGCCAGCAGGGCAAGCATGCTTTCCCAACAAGGGAAACCTTGGCACGGCCCCATACCGCACGATGTCAGCCGTTTGAGGATTTCCGGGTCCCTGATCTTACGGTCGATCAGGTTCGTTAATTCACCCGCAGTCACATCCATACACGGACAGATACGCAACGCGGGATCCATCTTGTCGGGTACATGAATATCTTGGTCCGTTTCCTGGCAGAACCCGACACGGCTTATGTCAATATCTGCAGACATGACATCAGAAACCTGCAAGACTCCTTCGGCTTGGGCCTGAAACGCCAGACTGGGATCACTACGCCACGCGCCCGCATGTACGACTGCGTCGCACCGAATACGCCTGTTCCCGATATCAATACCCGTCACCTGTGAATGACCGTGGATGCGGATCAGTTTGCTGACATTGCCGCAATAGGCAACGCTCGAGCCCAGATACGTCAGGCGCTGTGCCACCATGGTTTCGGCACCAGTACCGACAACGGCAATCGCCTTTCCGACCGGGATGGCATGGAAATGTCCCAGTAACAGGGCTGTGTGCGCGTCCATAACACCGGGACGGTGACTGTTGCGCACCATCGGGGGCATGGATGACTTGCCGGTGGCCAGTACAAGACTTCCGGTTTCAATCGCCACGGCGCCACGGTCATATTCCACTGGCGCGGCAATCAAGAGCCTGCCACGACGATAACTGCCGCACAGTTCCATACCCGAAAGAACAATGACATCCTTATGCAACGCAGGGGATGGCCCCCCCATGGCCTGTGCGTAACGGCCTAAGGTCGTGCCACGGGAAACAAGGGCAACCGTCCGCCCGGTGCGGGCAATGTCATTTGCGGCCTTCTGCCCTGCAGGGCCACCACCTGCAACCAGCACGTCTACACTCAGTTTTCTGGCCGGACGTTCACTAACGGCCTGGGCGCGCGGTGGTGGTTGGCTAACCCCGGCCAGATACGCCAGCAGTCTTTCCCAAAGTAGATAGGCCCTGCCGTGCCGGGGAGTAAAACGACCATGTTCGAACCCGCCATAGACCCATTGGGGCGGTAGGAAACGGGCAAGAGATAGAAGGTCACACGATGCACTAGGCCAACGGTTCTGGCTTTCCACCCGCATGCCATCGCGAACGGGTTGCTGGTCAAGACGGATGTTGGGTCGCCCATCGACGCGCGCCAAGACACCGCCTACGTAACTGCCGGAATATCCCATCGGTTCATGCAGTTTGCGTGTGCTGGCGATGGACATGATGCCATGCCGGTACAGCGCGGCAGCGACGGTATCACCGGGGTTGGCATGCAATGTTGTGTTGTTCCAAGCAATTTTTACCATTAATACGATCCATGCCCTATATAAAAATTGCCAACTTATTTTGTTATTAGGTTGTAATGATATTTATCTGGAGCAAAACATCAACCCGGAATTGAGCGAAGGCTGCGTGATCAGCCGGTCCCGGTTTTGGGCATGCCATATACCCACCGATATGGTGAAAAAATGGATATCGACCAACAGAAGTAAAGGGGGACCATACTCGTGGAGTAAGTCGGTATCGCCGGGACTTTGCTGAGAAATTTTCCGCTTAAGTCGTCAGTATGGATTTGCACCCAGATACAAATATCTATTGATATTTTATTTTCAATCTCAGTGCTTAATGATAGAGGTGATGAAGCGAGAAAACAGCATGCTTTGGCTTGATATGCCGAGCTTTGCGTAAATATTCTTGCGATGTATTTTAACCGTCCCCTCGGCAATCCCAAGATTTTTCGCGGCTGATAATGAACTATGCCCACGTAATAGGAGAGCGACGACATCCTGCTCCCGCGGCGATAATCTCTCACGTTCAAAATTACGGAAAGATAGGTTCAGTGCTTCACTATTGAAGTCTGGTGTGGAGCATTCTTGCACTTTTTTGTCTATTCGGTTCTGCCAATAGCGTATCATTGCCGCATTTATGATGGGAGAAAATGGTTTGAGTGCTGAAAACTCTTTGTCAGAAAAAACCTTCGTTCCTTTGGAACGCATGAGAGAATAAACCAAGGCCGTGCCATCTGGGGCATGGGTACAGAACGCAATCTCTTCAACCAGACTCCCACTTTCCATTGAGATGCAGGGATGAACGAGAGGAGAGAGAAAATAATCGCTCTCGAAGAAGGCGTCTGGTGCCAATGTGCTGAGACGATAGAGGCCGTCAGCCAAACCCTGCCTGCACGCGACATAAACGGCATCAAGAAGATATCCCCCTGCCAGATAATCGCTCATGGCATTCGGGAGCGATATTCCTTTCAGTCCATCATAAAGAACTTCAGGTTTCCCGGAACGGGGATATGAGAATGCTACGGAAATATCAAAAAAGGATACACTGCGAAGGATCGGTTCAATTTCAGAGAAGAGAGTGATTTCGTCTATCCGGCTAATAGCCAGGGTCGCTACTTCTACAAGCGCATCGATCTGGTTAACCACCGAGATCTCCTTCCTCTCAGTTTCGGGCGACCCAGCTGGGTATCCCTTTGGGGATATATCCTAATCTCTGCCTCCTCCATATTATTACGATATAGCAACCATAGGGGTTGATGGGAACTTCCCGAGAACGGAGAGGACTATGTCAGGCAACGACCCCGTCATCCAATCCGATGACAGCAACCTTGAACAGTTTGGCTACAAACCAGAATTTCACAGGGTGCTAGGCTTTTTTGCCGATTTCTCTATAGGATATTCCTATATGAGCCCGCTCGCGGGCTTTTATGCGTTGTTTTCCTACGCTCTCACGACTGCGGGTCCGTCATTTTTCTGGACAATGCCTCTGGTCCTCCTGGGCCACACGATCAATGCTCTGATCTTTGCCGAAATATCTTCTCAGTATCCAATCGCAGGCGGCGTTTATCAGTGGGGACGACGTCTTGTCGGTGATCGGTGGGGATTCCTCACGGGCTGGATGTATTTTCTTGCATTAGTGGGGGTGGCTGCTGGTCTCGCTGCAGGTGTGGCACCCTATCTGGCTGCGCTGATCGGAATGGAAGCCACCAATACCTTCGATACCTGTGTGGCTCTAGCTATCATCGTCCTGTCTGCCTCCCTCAATCTCATAGGCACCAAAGTTCTGGGCAAAATGACCGAACTTGGCGTGTGGGCAGGTCTTATCGGACTGGCGGTTTGCGGTGTCTATATGCTGCTTTTTGCCCGCATCCAGCCTTTCCATGTTCTGTTCGAAAATTTTGGTGCAGGTGAAGGACATCGAACGGGTGCCATGCTTGCGGCCAGCCTTCTGGGAATATGGATATTCTTTGGTCATGAAGCGTGCGGTGATCTGGCCGAAGAGGTGCACGATGCTTCTCGGGAAGTGCCGCGTGCCATGCTGACCACCATGCTCGCTGGTGGTGGATCGGCTCTTCTGATCGCGCTTGGCATGATCCTGGCTGTCCCCGATATGGCGGGTGCTGTTTCAGGAGCTGTTGCCAATCCAGCGGACGCGGCTTTGCGGGCTGCAATCGGCCCGGTAGGGGCAACCGCTATGTTCGGGTGCCTTATGTTGGTAGCGTTCAGCGCCACCATTTCTGTCATAGCGTCCACAAGTCGTCTTCTGTTTTCTATGGGACGTGACCGGATGATTCCGTTTTCTGTATCGATGTCGCACGTCAATACACGAACCGGCCTGCCAACTGCAGCCGTTCTGGCGGCTACAGTGCTTCCCTGTATCGTTCTTCTGGTAGGTGGGTTTGCTCCTCATATTGCTGAAGCGGTTATCAATTTCGCCACGGCCGGGATTTACACGACATTTACGATGGTACTGATCGCCGCTGTGGTTGCCCGTCTGGCCGGTTGGAAACCATCGGGGCCCTTTCATTTGGGACGATTTGGCTGGCCGCTTACTGTGGTGGCACTCTGTTTCGAGATCGGTGCGTTGTTTAATCTTGTGTGGCCTCGGCCGTCCTCGCCAGATCAAAGTCTTATCTCGGTAATGCTTATCCCAATCGTTCTGGTCTCTGTCTTCTGTATCGGCGTCGTGTTTGCCGCACGGCGGTCCTGAGGATATCGGATCATTGATAAGGAAATAAACAATGGAACGGAAATTTGCCGGAAAAGTAGTCCTTGTCTCGGGCGGCGCTACGGGCGTGGGAGCGGCAAGCGTCGTGCGTTTTGCTGAAGAAGGGGCAAAGGTTGCAATATTTGATCGAAACGTTGCTGCTGGCGAAGAACTTGCAAAACGGCTTTCAGAGTCTGGCCATAAAGTCACTTTCTTTCATGTCGATGTCTCAAACGCCCAAATGGTCCGTGAGGGGATGCGGGCCTGTATAGAAGCTTTTGATCGAATTGATGTTCTTTTCAATCACGCCGGAACCATTCTTATTAAACCATTTCTGGACATAGAGACCGAGGAATGGGATGACTTGTTCGCAGTCAATGTAAGAAGTATGTTTCTTGTTACGAAAGCGGCGTTACCTCACATGATAGCAGGCGGAGGAGGGGCGATTGTCTGCACATCCTCAATTTCCGCGACGGCCGCGACCCCAACTGAAGTAGCATACAATGCTACCAAAGGAGCGTGTCACATGTTCGCTCGCGCCATTGCCGTGGAGTTCCGTGACCGCAACATACGCTGTAACGCTGTATGCCCAGGTTTTATTGACACTCCTCACGGCCAAAAGGAAATTGCGGCACTGAAATCCTATGGAGTGGGAGCATCCGAAGAGGAGTTGACCGCCCGTCAGGGGCGTGCGGCGACACCGCAGGAAATCGCTGATGCTGTTGTGTTTCTTGCTAGTGATGACGCCCGTTTTATTAACGGAACTCATCTGTATGTGGATAACGGATTTACCGCTTGGTAGAGATAGAAATTAAAGGCTCGATTTTAGTGAAACTCTATTCGACGACCTTCGGGAGATATGCAGGAGCGTGTTGCTCGGTCGTTCTTCCGCGATCAGGCAAGGTGGATTGAAGGGCGAAGGCGTCGAAGAAGAATGTAGTCTCAGACATGAGGTGTTGCCACATATATTGGCCATTTTACGAGACTATATCTGAGATGTTATGCCTATGACAGAGATTTCAATAAAGTATGTAGCCCTGTGTTTTGGTATAGTCACTCTGTTGTGCAGTAAAGCGAGGTATTTTTCAGCTGGTCAAGTGCGGTTATTGTTGGTTGTTTATTCCTTGTGTTATAAATATTTAATAATATCATGGCATTGGGCAAAAATAGAGGGTAATTTTTTGCGTTTGGGAGAGCCGCACAGATGCAAATGTGCGTGCTCACTTTGTCCCAAACCTGTGCTCAGTTCTGAATTGCGGGCTGTGGGTTACTGTCTACCGCGCGTTCGATACCTCCACCCGCTATATTTCGATCGTCACGTGTAGAAGGTCGTATCGCTGATCCCAAGCCTGTATCACGGACAACATCCGGGCGGCGGCTGCCGTGCTACCATTTTCATAGACGGCAAGACAGACGTTCAGTGAGGAAAGATCAAAGGAGGATCGCTGAAAGTCAGGGTCTATTATAAGAAAAAATTATCATGTCTCACGCAGGATCGTTTTCTACACGATATGAAAACAAAGCGTGGAAAGATCATGCAGATCAACCGTTACTTCCTGTTTTCCCTTCTTTGGGACGTTTGTGGCGACGTCTGTACGCTGACATTTCAAAGCGACAGCCACGCTATCCTGAAACTGTCCGGTCCAAATGTCCGAAAGACAGTGTCACAACTTGTGCTGGTTGATCTGCACCCGAGGGTATTTCGGCAACGATCATATCGCCTCCACGCTAATCCAGCATATTCCGGTCATTATGTGGCGGACAGATGACGCGTCGACTTACCTTCATTTCTTATCTTTCGGAGTCTTGCTGCAAGCCTGCTCTATGACCCCTCTGTCACCATGGACGGTTTTTCAACTTCAGAAAGGGATCTCTGTGTATGACAACGCTCTCTCCTGACGCCAAAGGCTATATTCTGACGCTGAGCTGTCCGAACCGTCCGGGCATCGTGGCCGCCCTGAGTCAAGCCCTGTTCGAGGCTGGCGCGAACATCACCGAAGCGCAGCAGTTCGACGATACGGGTAGCGGTAGCTTCTTCATGCGGATCATGTTCGACATCGTGAAAGGGGGCCGCACAGAGGCTGACCTTCGCGGGATTGTGGAAACGCTGACAAGTCAGTTCCAGATGAAATACCGTCTGAACTGCCAGTCATATCGTCCCAAGGTCATGATCCTTGTGTCAAAATTCGATCATTGCCTTGTGGACCTCCTGTACCGCTGGCGAATTGATGAGCTTCAGATCAATCCTGTAGGGATCATTGCCAATCATCCTGAAGAGACTTACAGGGATGTCGATTTCTATGATATTCCCTTTCATTATTTGCCGATCAAGAAAGACACGAAGGCGGAGCAGGAAGCCCGTATCCTCTCGCTTGTCAAAGAGAGCGAGACGGAACTCGTTGTGCTGGCGCGTTACATGCAAATACTGTCCAATGACATGGCGACTGCTTTTTCCGGACGCTGTATCAATATTCATCATTCCTTCCTGCCGGGGTTCAAGGGCGCGCGGCCCTATCATCAGGCATGGAACCGCGGTGTAAAACTGATTGGTGCGACAGCGCATTACGTGACCAGTGATCTTGATGAAGGGCCGATCATTGAACAGGATGTGGAACGTATCTCGCATGCAGACAGCCCGGAGGATCTGATCCGCAAGGGACGTGACATTGAACGCCGGGTTCTATCGCGGGCTGTGCGGTATCATATCGAGATGCGGACGATCCTAAATGGAAACAAAACCATCGTGTTCACCTCCTGATGCATACGGAGAGAGGCCTGATTATGGCGTCAGATGCTAAGTTGATTGATGGCAAAGCCTTTGCTCGCAGATTGCGTCACGACATTCGTGATCAAGCACAGGGATTGCATGCGAGACATGGCGTGCTACCCACATTGGCGGTTGTGATGGTAGGGGAAGACCCTGCCAGCGCCGTTTATGTTCGCAACAAAATCAGGGCGACGGAAGAGGCCGGAATGCGTTCGGTGTCTCATCATCTGCCGAAAAGCACGATGCAGGATGAACTTCTGAATCTGATCGCAGGCCTGAATGCCGATCAGTCGGTACACGGCATTCTGGTTCAGCTTCCGCTTCCTGAACAGATCAATCGGGATGCGGTTCTGGATGCGATAAATCCCGATAAGGATGTTGACGGCTTTCATATTGTCAATGCAGGTCGTTTGGCGGTTGGTCGACAGGATGGGTTTATTCCCTGCACACCGATGGGGTGTATGATGCTGCTACGCTCCGTCGTGCCCAACTTGGCTAGTTTACATGCGGTAGTCATTGGTTGTTCTAATATTGTGGGGCGTCCGATGGCGCGCCTGCTTCAGCAAGCGGGCTGTACTGTGACAGTTACGCACCTGAAAACACGTGATGTCGCCACGGAAACGCGGCGGGCGGACATCATTGTCGCTGCGGCTGGTCACGCGGGGTTGGTTCGGGGTGACTGGGTGAAGGACGGTGCCATTGTCATTGATGTTGGCATCAACCGCGTGGAAACTGGATCGGGATCACGGCTGGTAGGCGATGTGGCGTTCGACGAAGTGAGTTCGCGTGCGGCGGCGATCACACCAGTGCCTGGTGGTGTTGGTCCAATGACAATTGCTTGTCTTTTGCAAAATACGCTCCAGGCAGCCATGCAGTTCGCGAAATAAATGGTTCTAATTGACTGAGGTTAGCTCAATTGAAAAGCAGTATCATGTAATGGAGGGCTGGGAAGCGAATTGACTTTGAAAAATGGCATATGTTTTCAAAAATTCCTGTTTTTAAATAAAAGACGAATTTAGCTCCTTCAGCCGTTTATGGAACGGGAAAGATTGATAAGAGCTCGCTCGGATGTCACGCCAGTTTTGCGATACAGGCGAAGCCGGTGGTTTTTGACGGTTCCCTTACTGACTCCCATATGCTGGGCGATTTCCCCTGTACAACGACCCTGCAAGATTAGTTGTAGGAGTTCACGTTCACGCGGTGTCAGATTCAGAGCCTTATGAGGTAGATCATCGGATGCTGCGGGAAAGTGGATTGAATTGAAAACAAGTAATCGCCCTCCCGGTGCAAGCATGCAGTCTTCCGGAAGCACTACAAGACGCAGTACAAACCGTTGTGGTTCCGTATGACAGGTCTGGCCAGACGTGCCTAGTAGTTTGTAAATGGCATGAAGCAGGATGGGACCATGAAGTTTCTCGGCTTCGTGCCAGGCGGCATTACCGTACAGACGGTTGCCGTGCCGGTCGAGCACTAGCGAGCCCCCTGTTGAACTGCTGTTTTCATGAATATCGATGGTGCTGAAGCGATGAAGAGTCTGAGCGACATGAGCACGGTGTAGACCGTTGAAGAGCGGCTGGATTAGATGCGTGAGACGCAATTCCTCGTTTGTGAAAAGATTTTCTCCTTTCTGAAGAAAAAGCATCACACAAGCATTGTTATGAATCGGAAGAAGCAGCCCGAGTTCATCAGAAAATTCATGTTTTTTCTGAAATATTCGTGTGTATTCATCAGGCTTTACGGATGAATCGAGTGTGGAAAGAGTGACGGCGGGCGCTTGTGTCCGGCGGCGCCATAAATGCCAGAAAGGGTCAAAACACCGGAAAGTGGAATTATAATCGGTAGTCACACTGGATGCGACATCATTTGTGTGGAGGACGTTCGGCAGTACGCCGGGGGCATAGGCAATGATCCATGCGGCCTGGTTGGGAATGAGAGAAGCCAGCAGGCCGAGCATCTGTGTATGAAAGTCTGGTTGTCCGATCTGAGCCGCGACATTGCCGGTGGCAGCGAGCCAGCTTTCAGGAAGCGTTACACATTCTTCTGAATTTTTCAAAGGTGTGGCCATAACGCTTCCTCCTTTTGTCGGCCAGTATAGGACCGATCACGCTTTAGACAGGACGGATTCGCATGATGCTGCAGCCTTGATTTTTCCAGATGATTACCGACAGCGCAAGTCAAGGAAAGACGCGCTTGTGCGGTCATCGCCCGACTGGTGTCGAACCGAAATCGGAGCCAGCAAGAAGGACTGGCTTCCAGCCAAGGTTATGCTCTGGCCCTTGCTCCTATCAGTGGTGAAAACACTAGAATCGTCATTGTCACTATGCAATGAAAATCATAGAAATAGCCATGATAGTTATAATAGGCAGACTGTTTTCGATGCTTTTCGTATTCATGTAACTGAGTAAAGGGAGGATAAGAAGTAAATGTCTTTTTCAGAAGGGCTTACGAGCCGGTCAGCTTGATCGATTGTCTGATGAAACGGTCGGAAATCATGCCGATAAAGGCCACGCACAGACCAGCCACGATACCCTGTCCGACATCCGCCTTGGAAAGGGCGGCGTAAGTGACCTGTCCAAGATCGCGTGTGCCGACAAGCGCGGTGATGACCAGCATCGAAAGCGCCAGAAGGATCGTCTGATTGAGGCCCAGAAGCATGTCAGGAAGAGCATAGGGGAGGCGGATGCGTCTGAGAATCTGTCCGCGTGTGCAGCCGGTCATGATGCCGGCTTCGATAAGGGGCTCCGGCACCTGACTGATTCCGTGCGCCGTGTAACGGATGGCGGGAGCGATGGCATAGAGCACGATACCGATCATCGCCGTAAAATCGCCGACACGAAACAGCATGACGATGGGGATGAGATAGACGAAGGCCGGGAGTGTCTGGAGCGTGTCGATAAACACTTCCACGCTTTTCATCAGCCAAGGGCGCTGTGTGGCCAAGATGCCCAGCGGCACTCCGAGCAGCATGGCGATCACGACTGATACGCCGCAGAGATAGAGTGTGATCATTGCCGGCTGCCACAGACCCACGATAGCCATGAAGCCGCACATGAGGCCCACAGTCAGGGCGAGACGGATGCCTCCCGTCCATAGTCCGGCCAGCATCACGACAGCCACGACCCATGGCCAGGGCAGGGCAAGCATGAAGCGCTTTACCGGCATGAGGACATGCAACAGCATGAAGGTCTTGATCACATCGAGCGGATCGTGAAAGTGGATATTGATCCAGGAGACCAGATCATTCCAGAATGGGCCGGTCGAGAGGCGTGCGTTGTCGGGATAATGGGCGATGGCGGGCCAGATGGCGGCGGCAATCCACAGCAGTCCCGCCAATACGAGAGTTCCCGCGACCAGCCGATGGGACCGTGAAGTGCTTGGACTGTTGCGGCCTGCGTCCGACACGAGCGCCTGCGCGAAGCGGTCGAGCATGACGGCCAGAACCGTGATCGCCAGCCCGGCTTCCAGCCCACCACCAATATCGAGACGTCGAAGGGCGCCAAGCACGTCCCAGCCGAGACCACCCGCACCGATCATCGAGGCAATGATCACGACGTTGAGTGAAAGCATGATCACCTGATTGACGCCCACCATCAGTCCGGGAAGAGCTGTTGGCAGCAGGATCCGCCATGTCATCTGCCGACGGGTGCAACCTGTCATGCTGCCGAGCGAACGCAACTCGTCAGGGACGCCTTGAATGGCGACCACCGTGACACGGACCATCGGTGGGATGGCATAGATGACGGTAGCGATCATGGCGGAGACGGGACCGAAACCGAAAAGGATCAGCATCGGCAAGAGGTAGGCGAAGACGGGCATCGTCTGCGCCACGTCAAGTAACGGGGAAAGAAGACGATCAAAGGTGACGGAGCGGACGCACAGAAGCCCGAGCCCGAGCCCACCCGCAGCACTGAGCAGGGTCGCGACAAGCACGGAGGCGAGTGTGACCATGGCACTGGTCCATTGTCCGAAAACCGCGAGATAGAGAAAACCGATCGTCATGCCGACAGCAAGGCGCCATCCGCGCAGTGTCCATGAGAGGGCCGCGACAGCTATGATCAGGGCGAACCATGGCATGGGAGGAAACAGCATTACGGCTTCGGATCCCTGACCTTTCAGGACACCGGTCGCGAGTACCATGGAGGCCAGTTGCAGCGGCAGATCGAGCAGAAACGAGAGCGCTCGGGTGAAGCCGGACACGGTTAGTGGTCCAATATGAGCATCCACTGTCAGCCAGTGCATGAAAGCAGAAATCCAGTCCGCTAGCGGCAGATGCCATCCGGGAGGGTATTTCTGCACCCACCTTGGAAACATGGAGCGCGGCAGTTCGGCCAGAATGACGCTCAGAATGACAATGATCAGCCACGGCAGGTGACGCAGAGTGGCCTGTTTGCCGAAAACGATGCCGGCAGGGAGGGCAGACGCTTTCTTCATGCGCAGACAGCCTGCGCAGCAGGGCCAATGAGAATGTCGAGCAGCATGGTTCGATCAATGGCGCCAATGATTTCATTGCCTTCGATGACGGCAAGCGGCAGGGAAGAGGCATCCAGTTGACGGGCAAAGGAAATGACCCTGTCTGTCGCGTTGACCTCGCCGCCAAAGGGGCCGACAGGAGGAGGCGCTATCATGATGGATCTGGCAGTTAGAATATGGGCGCGTGGCGCATCCCGCGTAAAGGCGCGCACATAATCTGTTGCAGGGTTGACGAGCAGTTCCTCCGCTGTTCCGATCTGCTCGACCTGGCCGTCTTTCATGATGGCAATGCGGTCCGCAATCCGCACGGCCTCTTCGAAATCATGCGTGATGAAGACGATCGTTTTTTTCAGCATACCCTGAAGACGCATGACTTCATCCTGCATTTCGCGGCGGATCAGCGGATCGAGGGCGGAAAAAGGTTCATCAAGGAACCACACGTCGGGATCGCCCGCGAGAGAACGGGCGATCCCGACACGCTGCTGCTGTCCGCCGGAAAGCTGGGCGGGAAATCGGTGTTCGCGGCCTTCGAGTCCCACTAGACGGATCATCCGCTGTGCGATTTCCTCACGTTCCGCACGTGGGCGCCCCTGAATTTCCAGAGGAAAAGCGACGTTTCCGAGCACCGTAAGATGCGGCAACAAAGCGAAATGCTGGAAGACCATGCCCATCTGATGACGATGAATCTGGATCATATCAGCTTCGGGAAATGCGAAAAGATCCTTGCTTTCAAAGAGGATCTGTCCGGCTGATGGAGGAGTGAGACCGGCCAGACAACGCAAAAGCGTTGATTTCCCGGAGCCGGAAAGACCCATGATGACAAAGGTCTTGCCTCGTTCAATGTCGAGATCGACATTGAAGATCGCAGGCGTAATTCCGGCTTCCTGAAGCATCTGCACGTTGTCGGTGGTCAGGTGGCCGTCTGTCACGAATTCGGATGCACGTGCGCCATAGAGGCGACTGACTTTCCGGCAGGCCAGTACGGGGTGCTGCATCAGGTCTCTCTTCTGCGGAAAGGAAATGTCTCTGGCAGTCCCGGTGGGACTGCCAGAGGAAAGGCGTTACTTGCTGAGCCAGGCTTTCCACACGTCTTCGTGCTTGTTTACCCAGTCCTGAGCTACGTCCTCGACTTTTTCGCCATCAAGATCCACGCGGGCATCAAGTTCACCCATGGTTTTATTGTCGAACTTGTAATTCTTGATAATGGTGTAGGCGCCCGGCCATTTGTCCTTCATGCCGGACCAGACAGCTTTCCAGATAGGGCCATAGGGCTTGCCGCAGTCATATTTGGCATCCTTATTGATGCCCCAGCTCGGGTCTTCGTAACAGCCCGGTTCGTAGCGGGGAAATTCAACAAATTCCCCTTTGTATTTGATGGGAACCCAATGCGGTGTGTAGATCCACAGAATGATGGGCGCCTTGCGTTCGTAGGCGCTTTTAAGCTCGGCGAACAGCGCGGCGTCCGTGCCAGCATGTACGACTTCAAATGGCAAATCCAGCGCTTCAATGCGTTCCTCGTCATGTCCGCCCCAGGTCGAAGGACCACCGAGATAACGTCCCTTGGGGGCGGTTTCAGGAGTGCTGAAAATCTCACCACACTTTTTAAGAGCTTCCCAGTTGGGCAGGCCTGGGCATTTTTCCTTCATGTATTCCGGAAACCACCACTCTTCACGGGCCTGCATGCCAGAGGAGCCCAGATCTTCCACTTTGCCGGTTTTTACCGCAGCTTGAAGAGCTTCCTGCGCGGTCGTGGCCCAGACTTCGGGAGCGACAGTGAGGTCACCATTTTCCATGCCACTGAACTGAGCCAGGTAATCGGCTGGTATATAATCAATGTTGTAGCCAGCTTTTTTCAGGATATCGCCCATGATATGGGCGGTTATCAGTTCACCTGTCCAGTCATTGAGGGTGATCTTGATCGGATCGTGTGATTCTGGTGCAGCGATGGCAGTGTGGCCCATGAGGCAAAGACCGCCAAGCAGTGAGATGCAAAGCAGATTCTTGATCATCATTCCGCTTCCATAATGATAAGGGATGACCCTAGTAGCTGCAAAACAGAATCAGCAACAAAAATATCTTATATATAAGATATATTTATATATAGGCTTAGATAATTCTTTAGGTCGCAAAGAGTGATACAGTATTTTTTTATTATAAAGCAATGATGTAGGGAGATTTTGAGAAATATGAAACCTGAGATTTGTGTTTTGATGTAGCAATGGATTCGGCCGTATGCCTAGGTAAGATCTTTGTCTGTTATAGGAAAATCTCTTTTCAGTAGAACGAAAGATGGAATTTGTTGGTTGAATTTACATAAGAAGCAGATGCCTTCTCTGTTCAGGATGAATGGTGCCAAATGGCACTATTGCTATGGACCCAGTCACATGCTTCCTTTTGTTTCGGATCGGAAACGTATCGAGGGCGACGATCATGGCCACGTTTCTTGTAAAAGCTCCACAAAGATATTCTCATCAAATCAACGGTGGGGATAGTGCTCGGAAATTTTCGGTAGCCGCAGGCGAGCGTCTCGAAGTTTTGGGCGTTGATGGAGGGCAGGTCGCTGTCGTGTTTGCTCCGCGGGGTATGCTGGCCTGCTCTTTGGGAGAAGAAACCGCACATACCTTTTCCAGTGAGGCCCTGTCGGAGTTTTTGGAGGGAGACGAGGTTTCTTTTATCGTGTTGGGTGCGGATGCTGTGCCAGGTGAGACTGTCAGTTTCACGGTGCTGCAGGATGGAAACATCGTGGTCGATGTTCCTGCGGACGATATGTTGCCTGAAACTTCTGATGCCCCCGGTCGCGTGGATGTAGTGATTTATGCGGCTCACGGCACGTCGCGGCTGTCGGCCCCACTTGGACCTGTTCTGCGGGAGATCCGCGTGCCGGCAGCCTCGGCTGTGAGTTACCGTGTCCGCAAGGGGGACTACATCCAGATCATCGATGTCGAAGGTCGGCAATGCTCCGATTTTCTTGCGTTCGATGCGCGGGCTCTGGAAGAGGGCAGGGAGTGCGGGCTGGACGCGACCGCCACTCGGACCGTGCAGGGAAACGCCATGCCGACACCGGGACTGCATGCCAAGTTTCTCGATGAACATATGCAGCCGATGGTCGAGATCGTACAGGACACGGTAGGCCGTCACGATGCCTTTCTTCTCGCGTGTACGGCTAAATATTATGATGATAGCGGCTACCCCGGTCATGACAACTGCACTGAAAATTTCAATAATGTTTTGAAAATGGAGGGAATTTCTCCCCGCAGTGGCTGGCCCGCTATCAACTTCTTCTTCAACACGAAGGTTCTCGAATGCGGTACGATCGTGGGCGAGGAGCCTTGGTCGCGGCCCGGCGACTATGTGCTGCTCAGAGCGGAGGAGGATCTCATCTGCGCCTCTTCATCGTGCGCTGATGATGTGACGTCCGCAAATGGCTGGACGCCCACCGACATTCACATCCGCATTTACGACCGGAGCAACCGTTTTCCCAAGGGGGTGACGCATCGTATGACACCCGAATCTCCACCTGTCATGACGCGGCAAAGTGGTTTTCACGACCGCCTTGAAGCATTGGGCGCGAAGTTTGTCGAATATAAAGGTTTCTGGCTGCCATCCTATTTCGAAGGCTATGGTCCGGTTTCAGAATACTGGGCCTGCCGGACAAAAGCCTGCGTGATGGACCTGTCGGCTCTGCGTAAATTCGAAATCACAGGTCCGGATGCCGAGTTTCTGCTTCAGACAGCGGCAACACGCGATATCCGTAAGCTGGCCGTAGGGCAGGTGGTTTATACAGCGCTATGTTATCCGCACGGAGGCATGCTGGATGACGCAACCGTGTTTCGTCTGGCGCCGCAGGCGTTCCGGCTTGTCTGTGGCGATGACTATTGCGGTGAATGGCTCCGTAATCTCGCGGATGAGCGTGGGCTGCATGTCCGTATTCGT
Source organism: Acetobacter estunensis (assembly GCF_019083805.1). GTDB lineage: Bacteria > Pseudomonadota > Alphaproteobacteria > Acetobacterales > Acetobacteraceae > Acetobacter > Acetobacter estunensis_A. The sequence continues at coordinate 250,111 of NZ_JAHRDV010000004.1, read as the reverse complement.
TCATCCACGGACCAGTTGCATAATCTTTCAGTGCAGGGACCGGAAAGCCGGAAGATTTTGGCTCCATTGATCTGGACCTGTCCGACACAGCCAGACATCGAGTCTCTGAAATGGTTCCGCTTTACCATCGGACGCATCGGTGGACCGGAAGGCATTCCGGTTGTGGTTTCACGAACCGGCTACACAGGAGAGCTTGGTTACGAAATCTGGTGTCATCCCCGTCAGGCTTCTGCTGTGTGGGATGCGATCTGGGAGGCTGGAAAGCCGAAAGGGATGGTGCCTCTCGGTCTGGACGCTCTCGACTGGCTGCGTATCGAAGCCGGACTGGCTTTTGCCAATTACGAGTTCTGTCCGGAGACGGATCCATTCGAGGCGGGTATTGGCTTTGCGGTGCCTGCGTCCAAGGTCGAGGATTATGTCGGTCGCGAAGCGTTGCTGCGGAGACGTGAAAATCCAAGAAATTGTTTGATTGGATTGGAAAGCAGACTGAATGACAGGCTTGAGCACGGAGATGCTGTCTATTCAGGTCGGGCCAAGGTCGGTGTCGTAACAAGCGCGTGCAACTCACCCGTTCTGGGGAAAAACATTGCGCTCGCACGTGTCGATGTATCAGTGGCGGAAATTGGAAAGGATCTGGAAATCGGAAAACTTGACGGGTTTCAAAAGAGAATACCCGTGAAGGTTACATTGTTTCCGGCATATGACTCGAAAAAAACACGGGTCAGATCCTGAAATATGGTCAGAAACAGGTTTGTAAACCTGATCGTCCAGTAAGGAGCATCTACGAACATGACAAAAAAGCGGGTAGCAGTCATTGGCGCGGGTCCGAGTGGGCTTGCTGCGTTGAGAGCGTTCAGCACGGCTCGCAAGCAAGGATTTGATGTTCCTGACATCGTCTGCTTCGAGAAGCAGTCATCAGCGGGCGGTATCTGGAACTATACCTGGCGTACGGGACTCGATGAATATGGAGAGCCTGTGCATGGGAGCATGTACCGCTTTTTGTGGTCAAATGGTCCGAAAGAAGGGCTTGAATTTTCCGATTATTCCTTTGAGGAGCATTTTGGTCGTCCAATTCCGTCCTATCCGCCTCGTGCCGTGCTTCTGGATTACATTCTCGGCCGTATGAAGCGTGATGACCTACAGGGCGATATGCGTTACAGCACGCCGGTAAGGGAAGTCCAGTGGGATGCAGATGCGGAGCACTTCATCGTAACAGTTGAAGACCTTGCGAACAGTCACGTTTATTCAGAATCTTTTGATTACGTCATTTGTGCTTCCGGTCACTTCTCCACCCCCAATGTTCCGAGCTTTCCGGGTTTTGATCTCTTTCCCGGTCGCATTCTGCATGCCCATGATTTCCGGGATGCGAATGAATTTGCTGGCAAAGACATTCTTCTAATTGGCAGTTCTTATTCTGCGGAAGATATCGCTTCCCAGTGCTACAAATACGGTGCGAAATCGATCATCTTCTCCTACCGTTCCCGCCCGTTGGGTTTTAACTGGCCGGAGAATTTTTCGGAGCATCCACTTCTTGAGAAAGTGGAAGGAAACATAGCTCATTTTAGTGATGGAGAGACCCGTAAGGTGGATGCCATCATTCTGTGCACCGGATACAAGCATCATTTCCCCTTCCTGCCTGATACTTTGAGGTTGAAAACAAATAACCGCCTGTATCCTCTAGATTTGTACAAAGGTGTCTGCTGGATCGACAATCCGAAGTTGCTTTATCTCGGGATGCAGGATCAATACTACACATTTAATATGTTTGATGCTCAGGCATGGTTCGCTCGTGACGTAATTATGGGACGTCTGGAACTGCCGACGGCGGCGGACATGACAGCGGACACGCATGTGTGGCGCAAGCGCGAAGAAGCGCTTGAAGACGCCTATCAGGAGATTGATTTCCAGACCGACTACGTCCGTGACTTGATGAAATACACTGACTATCCACCCTTTGATCTCGATAAAGTGGCAGAGATCTTCAAGGAGTGGAAGCATGATAAAGTCGATGGAATCATGACTTTCAGGGACCGCAGCTATCCGTCTGTCCTGACCGGTACAATGGCGCCTCCGCATCATACGGTATGGATGGAAGCGCTTGATGATTCTCTGGAGGCTTTTCTTGCCCCTGTGGGCGAACCCCAACGTAAGGCTAGCGTGGGTTAACACAACTCAGGGCATCAGTTACAATTGGGGCGGTGCCCTGAAGGGTCTTTGGAAAATGATTGTTTATATCAAAAGGTTTCTTTGCTAAGGAAAACTTATATATCCGATAATGCAATCAAGGTGCAGGGTTTTTCTTACATTATTTGTTGCGATTTCAATTCGAGGTGAAGGCTCGGTGAGCCGGGAGAAGCTGCAAACATGACCATAAGCTGGCGTTCAAGCACCCTTGCCGATCGTCACCGTGCCCTTGGTTCGAGTCTTGAAGATTGGAACGGCATGGCGACGGCCTGGAGTTATTCCACCGATGTGCGGGATCATCACGCCGCCGTTCGTACGAAGGCAGGCCTGATGGATGTATCTGGTCTGAAGAAAATCCATCTTGTTGGGCCGCATGCGACAGCCATCCTTGATTATGCAACCAGCAGGAATCTCCAGAAAGTTACTCCGGGACGTTCGGTTTACGCCACTGCTCTCAATGATTCGGGAAAGTTCATTGATGACTGTGTTCTCTACCGCACCGGGCCCAATAGCTGGATGGTGGTGCACGGAGCCGGGTCTTTGCACGAAATGCTGTCGCAGGCGGTTGTAGGGCGCAATGCCGCCATGCTGTTTGATGATGATCTGCATGATCTTTCCCTTCAGGGCCCGGTAGCAGTGGATTTTCTTGAGCGTCATGTCCCCGGAATCCGTCAACTCAACTATTTTCACCATATGCAGACGACGCTTTTCGGTGCCCCGGTCATGATCTCCCGTACGGGTTATACCGGAGAGCGCGGATATGAGATTTTCTGCAAGGGCGTAGATGCGCCGCTGATCTGGGATAGCATTCTGGAAGATGGAAAAAGCGATGGGATCGTTCCGGTCTGTTTTACCGCACTCGATCTGCTGCGAGTGGAAAGCTATCTCCTCTTCTATCCTTATGATAATTCGGAAATGTATCCATTTGAACAGGATATGGCTGGTGACACGTTGTGGGAGCTGGGCCTGAACTTTACCGTCAGTCCTGGCAAGACGCATTTCCGTGGTGCGCCAGCGCACTTCGCGCTCAAGGGAAAAGAGCGCTTCAAGATTTTTGGTTTGCTGCTGGATGGTGATGTGACGGCTAAGGAAGGTTCGGCAGTTTATGATGGCGAGCGCAAGGTTGGTGTTGTTACCTGCGCCATGGTTTCGAAACTAACGGGAAAATCGATGGCGCTTGCGCGGATGGATATGCCGTACGCCATACCAGGAAAACGTATTGTGGTGCATTCCGCAAATACTGAGTTACCGGGTGTGACGCACACGCTGCCGTTCGATGATCCTGAGAAAAAGAAGCGGACGGCAAAGGGATAACGTCCTGTCCCGCTATGATCTGTTGGAAAGGAAAAGGTCTTATGGGGACAAGCGAGCTTCCGTACCGGCCTCTGACCTTTGATCCCGATGGACGGCGCCACCTGTTTGTCCGTGAAAACGTGACATTGGCGTTTCCGAAAGGTGAACGGCCTGCTGTGTTTGAAGTCTGGACCGTAGAGCGTAGCAGTCTGGTAAAGGCCGAGCCAAACGCATTTGATGTGCAGATGCGTTCTGCCGCCGATCTTCTTGAAAGGCTTGCATATCGCCTAGCGCATGAAAGGGTAGGGCTTCGATTGTATGCGGCTGGGCGGCCAGCTTTTCTCGCCCAAGTGGCGAAAGTCGCGGATGATGCAGGTCTGTGCAGTGGGGAAATCCTTCTTGATGAACCCGCTGGTTCCGAACGACGGGTATTCTGCGTGTATTGCGACACGCTTCATGACGGGGTGAGTGGCGACACGCTGGTGTGTCGGGGATGTGCTACGGAACTGTCCGTCCGGGACCATTATTCCCGTGTTCTCGGTGCCTATATGGGAGCGGGTGAACCGACAGTTGTGATTGAGGCGCTGGAGGCGATAACTCATGGTTGAACGAATGGGCTTCCCGGCGTTCATTGAGCGCGCTGAAAGCCTGACACCGACATTGCGACGATTTGTGCTCCGTGCGCAGGAGTCTACATTCCCGCCTGTGTCACCGGGAAGTTATGCCGCTCTTGAGTTCGGGGATGGAGAGAAGGTCTACAAGAACGCCTATTCTATTGTAGAGCGTTCAGAAGACGGACGGGAACTGACGGTGATTGTCCGTCTCGCACCGCAGTCACGGGGAGGTTCGCGGTTCCTGCATGAAAAAGGTCAGCCCGGACTGCCCGTGTGGATTGGAAGTGTGGCGAATCTTTTTCCGATTGTAAAAACGGCACGACGTCACCTGCTTCTTTCTGCTGGTATAGGAATCACTCCTTTTCTTTCCTATCTGAGAAAACTGCGTTCCATTGGGGCGGATTACACACTGCATCATTTCTGCCGGGCGGAAGAACGTTCAGCCTTCGAGGTATTGCTGGCAGATCAGGATCAGGTACGGGTTTCCGTTCACACCGAACTGCCTTCTGAAGTGGGCCTTGCTGACTGGCTGCAGGAGGAGGCAATTGCGACGCATGTCTATTTCTGCGGGCCTGAAGGATTCATGAAATGGGTGGAGGAAACCACACACTGGTGTGGTTTTGCTCCGGAGAAAGTGCATTCTGAACATTTCTTCGTGCCGGAGGGCGGACGGGCGTTTGAAGTCATTCTTGCTCGTAGTGGCCGTAGGGTGCCGGTCAGAGCGGATGAGACGCTGCTGGAAGCCTTGGAGCAGGCGGGTGTGAATGCTCCCTGCATGTGCCGTGGTGGTGCCTGTGGTGCCTGTGCCGTGACTGTGTTCGACGGACAGATAGACCATCGTGACCACGTGCTTACAGGGGCGGAGCGCGCTTCGGGCAATGTTATTCTTACCTGTGTGTCCCGTGCGAAAACGGACACGCTCACTCTTGATCTTTAAGGAGGCCAGTCATGAGTGACGAAATGCATGTCCAGGATAGCTACCGTCCTCCCTTCCATGTCGAAAATAGTGAGGAAACAATTCTCCGATTTCCTTTTCCATTTCCTGACGATGATTACATGTATTCGATGAATGTCGAACCGCATGTGCGTGGTGGTCCAGTGGAAGCCATGAGTCACACATTCGATGTCGATGAGCATTATATTGGTGAATGTGCAGAGAAAGCTCGTATTCTTGCGGAAGATCCCAAGCGCTGCATGGTTTTGCCGCATATGCGCGATGCAGAATGGGACTTCCTCGAACTTGGCATGGAGAGTCTGTCATCAGATTATCCCGAGCATTTCACTCTGAAAAAAAAGGGCAACGACTGGCACTGGGAAAATCATCTTTTGAACATCAGCCAATCTTTTGTGTTTGGCGACGAAACCACGCTTCCGCAAGCGCCTTTCGAATATATGGCAAGGCAGATGCAGGGAGATTTTACGCTTCATGACCAGCGTGAGAATGATCTGTGGATGGACGGCGGCATGGTTACATCGCAGGCGGATTGGTCTCTGAAATTCGATATGGGTATGTCTTTTCGCCAGTGGCATGCTCCGGTTCCCAAGGCCTCTGAAATGGGAATCTTTGATCGTGCTCTTAGGTTTCTATTGATGCTTCAGTACGGGCGTCCGGTCAGGCGTCTGAACTGGACGATGACGATTAATCCCCGGCTTGATACTTCTCCGGAAAATTATATGATTTGGGGAGAAGATCGTGCATCGGTCACACCTGTAAATGTCGCGGAGAAGGTACATCTGCGCGTAGAGCTTCAGACGCTCTATCGTTTGCCACGCTCAAATGCAGTCCTTTTCGCAATTCGCTGCTACCTGCTGCCGATAAAAGACATCATGACAGTGCCAAAGTGGCGGAAACGTCTGCATCGCGTCCTGCGCGATCTTGATCCAGCTTTGGCCTCCTATAAAGGACTGGATCTTTATCGCCCCACGGTTGTCGAGTTTTTACGTCCATATGATGATGGTGCGCCGTTATCAGTTGGTATCCAGCCTGTATAAAAAACCCGCCGTCTCCGGATGAAAGCTAAGCCTTGGAACTGGCAGGAATGATTTGAGGTCCAATTAATACTTAAGTATCTGGATCAAAATCAGCTAAAAATATGCAATATTTTATTGTTTATAATAAAAATCATTTGCATGTGGGAATTTCTCTCATTCTGCATGCAACCTTTCGACATCCTGACGTTACAAATATATCCGCTCAATCAAGAGGAAACTTAATATGCCAACCGATACTGCCAACGCCTTTCTGTCGGATGTGAAAACACTGCGCGAGCGGGCGAAAAAATCCCTCGACGATGGTGCGGTGATGCCCTCTTACAAGGGTGATGTGAAGAAGACAGTCGAATTACTACAAGCTGTTGTGGCGACTGAACTTGTCTGTGTCCTGCGTTATACGATGCATTCGATTTCCGTTGAGGGCCTGACAAGCGAAAGTGTTGGAGCAGAGTTTGCGGAGCACGCCGCATCCGAGCGCAAACATATGTTGGCGGCGGCTCAGCGCATTGATCAGCTTGGCGGCGTACCGAATTTCAACCCGGAAGGGCTGGCTACACGTTCGGCCACCGAATACGGAGATGGCGGAAATCTTGTCGAAATGGTCAAGCAGGATCTGATTGCCGAACGCATCGTTATCGAACATTATCAGGAACTGATCCGTTATTTCGGTGACAACGATCCGACAACACGTATCATGTTGGAAGGCTTTCTTGCCGATGAGGAAGACCATGCGACCGATCTGCACGATCTTCTGGTGGCGCATGAAGGAAAGCCGTTTCTATCATGATGGTATAAGCCATTTTTATGACTTGAGCTTGACGGCTCCGGTCACTTCTCCTCAAATATCGTCACGCAACAAATGCCTCAATCCCAGACGTTGACACATGTCGCGTGCGAGCATCGGAGTGTCGTCCAGCGGCGTAACGTCCCAGTGTTCCAAATCGTTTTCAAAGTAACGAATACGTCCGCATTCGCGTAGTGTTTCGAGAAACAGACCGATCCTGCGGGACTTTCCCTCAAGCGTCTGTACATACACAGGTGCGGGTCCGGCGACGGCTTCCGAGACCATCGACACGCTGTCTGCCGTCACCACCAACCAGTCAGCGCAGGCAATCAGTCCGCGATAGGGGTTGTTCTCGCCCGCGCTCCAGAGAGTACCTCCTGAATGTTCCACGGCTTTACGCAATACATTTGTCTGGACTGTGCCTGTTCGACGTGAGGTAGTGACAAACAGATCGGCATCTACCTTGCGTGCAGCCCGTACGAGATGTTGCGCAAAACGGGAAGCGTCCTCTGGATCGAACCGAAAGCGTCCGTTCGCTCCCCCAATAAGAGCGGCGAGTAGCGGTCGACCGAAAGTCGAACGCAACTTTCCACTCCATTCCTGATGAGCCTGCGCGAGCTTTTGTGGAGTCAGGCCGTGCAGGGCCGTCCGGCCAAGCAGCACATTGGGCCCGCTAATCTCGTCATGATAGTTGGCGATCACGAGATCAAAGCGGTTCAAGGGCATGCGGGGGTTCTGGATTTGCACCACTCTGTGCTGCTGCCGACGGAGTGCTGCTCCGACCGCACCGCCTTTTCCCGCCACGCTGAACACAAGCTCGGACGGCTCCAGCCGTGGTGTTTCAGAAAGAGCGCGCAAAGGGGCGGTCCACAGACGTGAGGGCAGGTATCGCATCAGTCCGCTTGGCTGCACAGCATGAAACCGGGAAGGGAGCGCCAGGTACTCTGCCAGTCCGAACGCCTGCGAGCGCATCCCCGCCAGATCCTCGGCCACCACGGCCACACGCGATGGCGACATTGTCATGATGGATGGGGATCCTTTCGGTGAAGCCTGAAAGTCCTTTCTTGGCCTTTTTCCGCTTTAAAAGGAACAGGCCGTTCTCAGTGCTCCAGTATCTCGAACAGGCGCGCATGAAACACCGCCGGATCCTGTATCTGCGGCGCATGGCCAAGAGTAGGAAACTCCACCAGTCGCGCTCTGGGAATGGCGGCAACAGCTGCGCGTCCCAACTCGGGGTAGTGCCCGAGTTGCGCCCGTACGTCCGGCGGCGCTCCCTCGGCGCCAATCGCGGTGATGTCGCGATCACCGATCATCAGCACTGTCGGCACATGCAGGTTGGGAAACTCCTGCACCACAGGTTGCGTGAAAATCATGTCGTAGAGGCGCGCAGAGTTCCATGCCACGGCGTCCCCCTCAGGACTACGATACATGCCCGCCAGCATTTGCACCCATCTCTCCCATGCCGGATTCCATTTCCCGTCGTAATAGACGCGGCGCTCATAGGCGCGGATGGCGTCGGCTGTTTTGCCTCGCTCACCGGCATACCACTCATCAATCGTGCGATAAGGCACACCCTTCGCCTGCCAGTTCTCCAGCCCGACCGGATCGACCAGTACAAGCTGCTGCACGTCTCGCGGGAACATCAGTGCATATCGGACAGCCAGCATCCCGCCTGTCGAATGACCGATCAGAACAGGATGCTCGACGTCCAGTGAGAGCAGAAGGTCATGTGTGTTGGTGGCAAGCTGCGCGAAGGAAAACTGATAGTTGTCGGGTTTGGATGATGTGCAGAAGCCAATCTGATCGGGTGCGATCACGCGCCAGCCTGCCCGCACGAGCGCGCGGATGGTCGTCTCCCAAGTCGCTGCGCAGAAATTCTTGCCGTGTAGCAGCATAGCCACTCGACCATTTGGATGCGCCGGACGCACATCCATGTAGTTCATCTCCACCATCTGGCGCTGGGACGAAAAGCGATAGGTTTTCAGTGGCCATGGAGAGGCAAAGCCTTCCAGACGCGGGCCATAAACCGGCGCTTCGGTGGCAAGGGCGCGTCCACCCAGAACAAGCGCCGTGATGCACAGAAAGCGTGAAACCCACTTCATCCTTCCACGGCTCCTCCAAGTGCAATGCGGCCCTGTTGCGTGGGCAGATGCATTTTCAGCACGAGAAATGGTGCTTCGGTCGCGTCATGCCCTTCATTGAACATGGCCAGCCGCTCGATCTGCGAGCAGGGCACATACAGCGTGCGATTGCGGTCGATGAAGAGCGCATCCGGTGAAATCAGGCGCGGGTCCGTGACCAGAATTTCCTCATGACCATCGGGGGCGAGGACGGTGATACGACCATGCTCGGCATCGGAAAGATAGATATTGTCGTGCGTGTCGATGCAGGTGCCCCCGATGCTCGGGATGTCCTTCACCACGCGCACATCGCGGACGACACTGGCGTCGCTCCGGCGTGTATCCAGCAGCGCATTGACCGCAATCCGTTTCAGCGGTCCGGCGGGCACGGAAAACCAGAACCATTTTCCGGCCGCGTCCACCTCAAGCATATCGCTTTGCACCTGTGGCCGCTTCCCGGTGTCATCGCGCAGGATACGGCCGCCAAGACCACGGTGCAGATACTTCTCATCATTGCGCATCACCGCCTGTCCTGACAGCCGACGAAGCATTCCGCCTGTCATGAAATCGTAGATGATCACGCCTCCCAGACCGCTGTCGGTCACAAACAGAAAATTGCCGTGGATACGCAGATCATTGAACTGGGCGCCGGGGGGCATGATGCGCGGAGGAAAACGGAGGATGTTCCGAACAGTGCCGGTGCGCGGGTCGATCTGCACCAGCTTCTGCGCGCCCGGTTGCGGTGTCTGGCCGGGTGGGGCGCCCTGATCCACGACCCATAATGTGCCGTCACGGAAAATGTGAATGGTGTTGACCATGACAAAGGCATGGGTGCCATCGTCTCCCGGCTTCCAGTCGTTCCAGCCCTTGCCGGGAAAGGGGCGCAGCGTGCCGTCGCTGAGCACCTGCGCCACCGACATGGACGATTCCATGCCGGGAAAGCGGGGAAGGCCGAGAAACAGAACGCCCTCCGGCGTCACGGCGGCAGCGCTGCACAGGGTGGGCGCGCGCGCCGCTACGGTCAGGCAGCGCGAATCTGTGGCCATGGCCGTGCGAGCACCCATGGCGAGGCCGATGACGCCTCCCATGATCTCCCGGCGACCCAGACGAGGCGACATGACGTTTCTCCCTCTCTTGATGGCCGACAGAGCAAGCGGCGTGCGTCTTCAACGGGAAAGAGTTCGTGTGGTTCGAAAACGCGCGGGGATTTCCGGTTGACAACCTCTTGTGGCGGTCCCTCTAAGGGACGGGCGCCGTTCGCTCGGGCGAAGGGCGTCCAACAAGAAGAATGCAACCAGTCAGGGGCACATCCATGAGCGCCATCGTTGACATCATCGCCCGCGAGATTCTCGACAGTCGCGGCAATCCCACGGTCGAGGTCGAGGTCGAACTGGCTTCCGGCGCGCGAGGACGCGCAGCCGTTCCTTCCGGCGCCTCCACCGGCGCGCATGAGGCCGTCGAACTGCGCGATGGCGACAAGTCCCGCTTTGGCGGCAAGGGCGTGCTTCAGGCCTGCGAGAATGTCGAGAACGAAATCTTCCCTACTCTTGAGGGCGCGGATTCGCAGGACCAGATCGACATCGATAACGCGATGATCGATCTTGATGGCACACCCAACAAAAGCCGCATGGGCGCGAATGCCATTCTTGGTGTGTCGCTGGCTGTGGCCAAGGCGTCCGCCATCGAACTGAACCTGCCGCTGTATCGCTATATCGGTGGTCCTTTCGCGCACACCCTGCCCGTGCCGATGATGAACATCATCAACGGCGGGGAGCACGCAGACAATCCGATCGACATTCAGGAGTTCATGATCCAGCCCGTCGGCGCGCCGACCGTGGCGGACGCAGTGCGCTGGGGCTCGGAGATTTTCCAGCAGCTCAAGAAGGCGCTCTCGGAAGCCGGTCTCTCCACCAATGTGGGCGATGAGGGTGGCTTTGCCCCCAACCTTGGCTCTGCTGACGAAGCTCTGTCCTACATCACCCGCGCTGTGGAAGCAGCGGGCTATCGTCCCGGAGAGGATGTGACCTTCGCACTCGATTGCGCCGCGACCGAGTATTACAAGGACGGCAAGTATGTGCTGGCGGGCGAGGGCAAGACGCTCGATGCCGGTGGCGTCGTGGCCTATCTGGAAGACCTGACCAAGCGTTATCCCATCGTCTCGATCGAAGACGGTCTGGCCGAGGATGACTGGGAGGGCTGGTCCCTGCTCACGGCCGCTCTCGGCAAGAAGATCCAGCTCGTGGGTGACGATCTGTTCGTGACCAATCCCGAGCGTCTGGCGCGCGGGATCGAGGCGGGGATTGCCAACTCGCTGCTGGTGAAGGCCAACCAGATTGGCACGTTGACCGAGACGCTGGCGGCCATCGAGATGGCGCATCGTGCGGGCTACACCTGCGTGATGAGCCACCGTTCGGGCGAGACCGAAGACACCACCATCGCCGATCTCGCGGTTGCCACGAACTGCGGTCAGATCAAGACCGGTTCGCTGTGTCGCTCCGACCGCACGGCGAAATATAACCAGCTCATCCGTATTGAGCAGGAACTGGCGACAGCGGCGGCCTATGCCGGGCGCACCATCCTCAAAAAGTAAGATTTCCCGCTCTGTCCTCTCTCATTGGGAGGACAGCGTCTGTTGCCGCGATCCATCACGATGACGGAAAGTTCCGTTGATTGTTCGTTGTGCCTTTTTTAAGCCACATCTTGCGATACGTTTGGAGACAGGCTTCAACACCTGTTTAGTCTTGTCCCCTGGAGGTTTCGAATCGCAATGCAGCTGGGCCGCATGTTCCGACGCGCCGCAAACGCGGTTCTTCCTCCTTCTCTTTTTCTCGCTCTTACCGGGTATTTTGGGTGGCAGGTCACGCAGGGTGATCATGGCATGCGCGCCTATACCCAGCAGCTGGCACTTCTGGACGAGGCCCGGCAGTCTCAGTCCAATGCCGTGCAGGAACAGGCGGCGTGGCGCCGGCGTGTGGCGGGGCTGAGTGAAAGCTCCCTGAACGGGGATATTCTCGATGAACGGGCACGGGCGATGCTCAATCTTGCCAACCCCAACGACATTGTCGTGCCGTACGACAAGCACGACCAGCTTTACTGAAGACGTTCCGTTCGCTGGATACGAAAAAGGCGCTGTCCCATCGGGACAGCGCCTTTTTCTTGGCTTACGCGGAACCGCGCAGCTTATTTGATCTTCGCCTCACGAAAGACGACGTGCTTGCGCGCGACGGGGTCGTACTTCTTGAGTTCCATCTTGCCCGTGTGCGCACGTGCGTTCTTCTTGGTGACGTAGAAATATCCGGTGTCCGCGGAGGAGACGAGCCGGATCTGGATGACGTTGGTCTTTGCCATGAGATCCTCGGAATCGTGCCTGACCGCAGGTCCGGATTTGCACCCCTGATCGCGGCCGTGGTTCAAGTTCGGCGCAAATTGCGCATCTGGGGCCGTCTGGTCAAGCTTTCCCTTGCCGGAAAGGGCGACAGACCCCGAAATTAATGTCGAAAGGCCGCTTATGATCGAGGTTTCGGAAGCCCTCACGCGAATCCTGTCCACTATCGCGCCCCTTGGCATTGAAACGGTCTCGCTCATGGACGCGACGGGACGTATCTGCGCGGCACCTGTCCTTGCGTGCCTTTCCAATCCGCCCGTCGCTGTCTCCGCCATGGATGGCTATGCCGTGCGCACCGCCGATGCCACGACTGGTGCAACGCTGCGGGTAATCGGGGAGGCGCCGGCGGGCCATCCCTCCGGTCTGAGCGTGACAGACGGCACCTGCCTGCGGATTTTTACCGGCAGTGCGATCCCCGCCGGGGCAGACAGTGTGCTCATTCAGGAAAACACCATCCGCGCGGGCGAGCGGATCACGGTCACGGAAGGCGTGACGGCCGGACGCTTCATCCGCCCGCAGGGGCTGGATTTCGTGAAGGGACAGATCCTGGTGCCAGCGGGCAGACGGTTGAGCGCTCGTGACATAGGACTGGCGGCGGCGGGAAATTGCCCGTGGCTTACGGTGCGCCGTCGTCCGCGCGTGGCCATTCTCAGCACGGGCGATGAGATTGTGCTGCCCGGCGAGACGCCGCCGCCCGGCTCCATCGTTGGGTCCGCCGCATTCATGCTCGCCGCCCTCCTGCGGCGCGCGGGCGCTGAGCCTGTGATTCTGCCCGTGGCTCGCGACACACCCGTGTCGCTGCGCGAGGCTACGTCGGGTCTGGGCGCCATCGATCTGCTGCTCACCATCGGTGGGGCCAGTGTGGGCGACTACGATCTGGTGAAATCGGCCTTGGGCGAAGAAGGGCTGGTGACGGATTTCTGGAAGATCGCCATGCGTCCGGGCAAGCCGCTGATGTTCGGGCATCTTGGTGCCACCCCCGTCATCGGTCTGCCCGGTAATCCGGTGGCGGCCTTTGTGTGCAGCGTGGTCTTTGTGCTTCCGGCCCTGCGTGCCATGACGGGTGAAATCGTGTCCGATGATGGTACCGAACCGGCCGTTCTGGGCTGTGACGTTCCTGCCAACGATCGCCGTTTAGACCATCTGCGTGCGACGCTAGTGCGCCAGCCGGACGGCACACTGCTGGCCACGCCGTTCGCACGTCAGGACTCGTCCATGATGGCGCCGCTCGCCGCCTGTGATGCGCTGGTGCTGCGTGAACCGCATGCCGCTGCCGCCCAAAAGGGAGAGGTCTGTCGGATCATCCGTTTCGGGACTTTCGCGGATTGAGCCACTCCTCCTTTGTGTAAAAAGGATGCGGCACCCATCTCTCACATTGACCTGAAACCGGAACCAACATAGAACAAACGAACGTTTTTCCTCATCCCCAACCGAGACAGGGGGCCGGTCGATGCTCACCCGCAAACAGCATGAACTGCTGCTGTTCATCGATTCCCATCTGCGACAGACGGGTTTCTCACCTTCTTTCGATGAGATGAAGGACGCCCTCGGCCTGAAGTCGAAATCCGGCATTCACCGTCTGATTTCGGCCCTTGAGGAACGCGGCTTCATCCAGCGCCGTCACAATCGTGCTCGTGCGCTGGAAGTGCTGCGGTTGCCGGAGGTCGAGAACGAGACGGTGCCCACGCGCTCGCTCAACGTGATTCGGGGGGACTTCTCCAAGCGCCTGACCGGTGTGCGTACGGGAGAGGCTGCGGCTTCCGTTCATCTGCCGCTCTATGGCCGCATCGCGGCCGGCCTGCCCATCGAAGCGCTGCGTGATGACGGGGCGCAGGTGGAGGTGCCCGTGGCTCTGCTGGGCTCGGGCGATCACTACGCGCTGGAGGTGGCGGGTGACTCCATGATCGACGCGGGGATTCTCAATGGTGACACCGTCATCATCCGCCGAACGGACACAGCCGAGAGTGGAAAGATCGTCGTGGCCCTGATCGACGAGGCCGAGGTTACGCTCAAGCGTCTGCGCCGCCGTGGCAACACCATAGCGCTCGAGGCGGCCAATCCGGCCTATGAGACCCGTATCGTCCCGGCGGAGCGGCTCAAGATTCAGGGCCAGCTTGTGGGTCTTCTGCGCCGTTATCACTAAGAGAGCAGGCCGATGCCGATGAAAATCATCATCGACACCGATCCCGGTCAGGACGACGCCCTGACCATTCTGCTTGCCCTGGCCAGCCCCGAAATCGACCTGCTGGGCGTGACCACCGTTTCGGGCAATGTCGGGGTGGAACAGGCCACCACCAATGCTCTCAAGACAGTGGAATTGGCGGGACGACCGGATATTCCCGTTCATGCGGGAGCCGACAGACCGTTGTTGCGCGCGCCCGTCAATGCCACCCATGTGCATGGGCGCACCGGGTTCGAAGGCGCGGATCTTCCTGCTCCTGCTGTAAAACCCAGCCCTGAACATGCGGTCGATTTCCTGATTCGCACCGTGATGGCGCACGAGCCGGGGGCGATCACCGTCTGCGCCATCGGCCCCATGACCAATCTGGCGCTTGCCCTGTCCCGCGAGCCCGCTCTGCGGTCTCGTCTGGGACGGATCGTCACCATGTCGGGCGCGTTCTCGGAGGTGGGGAATATCACCCCCTGTGCCGAATTCAACATATATGTGGACCCGCAGGCCGCGGCCATCGTGCTGGAATCAGGTGTGCCGATCACCATGCTGCCGCTGGACGTGACGCACACTCTGCACACCTCCGCCGCCCGGCTTGCGCGCATTCGTGCTATTCCCAATCGCATCGGGCCGGTGGTGGCGGACTGGCTGGCGTTCGAGAAGCGGTTCGAAGCCACGAAATACGGCACCGATGGTGGACCGTTACATGATCCCAACACGGTGCTGTGGCTGTTGCGCCCCGACCTTTATCGTGGACGCGAGGTCAATGTGCGTGTGGAAACAGGCAGTGAACTGACCATGGGCATGACGGTGGTGGACTGGTGGCAGATCACCGATCTGCCGCGCAATGTGCTGTTCCTGCGTCATTGCGAGGTTGAGGCGGCTTACGAGGTCATCATCGATCGTCTCGGCCGTCTGTAAGGATTGCTCTTGTCCCGCCAAAGGCCGATGCCTTTGGAAACCAATGATTACTAAAATAGCAGGGCGAAGGGATCATTGATCACTTCCGGGTCCGGGCAGAACCCGGTCCCTTCCCAACTGCGGATGGAAAACGGAAGCGTCAGACGCTTTCCGCAACCCAGTTCTTGCGCTTGGTCGCCTTGCCGATGCCCGGATTCATGCAATTGCACGGGTCCAGTTCACGGTAATGCGCGAGCATGTTGTCGGGCGCTTGATAGAGATGGCCCACATTGTGTTCCGCCGGATAGCGCGCACCGCGCGCGTCCAGACCGGGCAGCATTTCGTGCTCCACGGCCATGGCGTTGTAGCCCTTCTTCACCACGTAGTCCTGATGCATTACATGGCACAGGAAATGCCCGTAATAGAGCTTCACGATCAGCTTGTTCTCGATTTCGGCGGGAAGTTTCTCGAACCAGTTGCGATCGTTGCGGCGCAGTGCGACGTCCAGCGCCACGATGTCTTCCGCTTCCTTGTGATGCACCGCGCGGTAGCGCACGGCCGCACCTGCGGCGGCGAAGCGGTGCAGGAAGGCGCGTGTGCCTTCATCGGGCGTGCATTCAAAAAACTCGCCGGTCGCTTTGCCGAAATACGTCTTGAGATAGTCTCGCATCGGTCCGGCCAGTTCGGCTGAGACCTTGAGCATCAGATGGTGCTCGAAGCGGTCACGGTAGTCCAGCATCCGCTTGGGAAGTTGCTGTGGCAGCACGGTGCTGATCGCCTGCATGATCCGGTCACTCAGATGATCGGGCAGGAAGCTGAACTTTTGCGCGAAGATGTCGAAGCGCGACTTCATGGCGAACATCTTCGGCAGGAACTTGGTGCCGAAATAACGGATGACCGCAAACGTGTCCTTGCCGTATTTCTCGGCAATGTTGAACGCATCGCGGTGGATGTATTCACCCGCGATGGGCAGTTCCTCGAACCCCGTCAGCACATGGCGACGCAGGTCTTCCAGTTCATCCGTGCTGTTGGAGCCGATATAGAACACGGAGGTGTTCTTGTGCGCCTCGAAGGTGTCGAGGCGTACGGCGAAAACCACCAACTTGCCCGCGCAGCCTGCCGCGTCATGCCAGCGGGCCGGGTCGGCGTTGAAGCGGGCGGGTGTGTCGGCGTCGATTTCACGCACATGGGTGATGTAGTTGTCATCATGACCGCGTCCGGCATGCCAGTCGATGTCAGCAGCCGGGAAATCGCCCGCTTCCAACCGTGTGAGAATGGTTTCGGGATCATTGCCAAGCTGGATGCCCAGATGGTTGACCAGCCGCAGCTTGCCGTCCGCGCCCACCTGCCCGAACACGGCCATTTCCGTGTAAGCGGGTCCACGTTGCACCAGCGCACCGCCCGAGTTGTTGCTCACGCCGCCCAGCACGGACGCGCCGATACAGGATGAGCCGATGACTGAATGCGGCTCGCGCCCGATAGCCGCCAGCTTTTCTTCCAGTTCATACAGCCGCGCGCCGGGCAGGCAGACGACCTGCTTGCCGTCACCGATCAGGAAGGACTTGTCGATCCGCACCGTGCTGACCAGCACGATATCGCGGTCGTAATTATTGCCGTCAGGTGTGGAGCCGCCGGTCAGGCCGGTGTTGGCCGCCTGCATGATGAGAATCTTGTCAGCATCCACGCAGGCCTGCGCGATTTTCCACAGTTCGATCAGCGAGCCGGGCTGCACCACGGCCAGCACCTTGCCTGCGCCGAAGCGGAAACCGTGCGTGAAGCGGTAAGTCGATTCCTCGCTCGTGAAGATGTGCGCGTGGCCCACCACGCTGCGCAGTTGGGAGAGAAGGGCATCATTGCCCGCCGTCTGGGTCGTCATCGGTCAAATCTTCCTCATGCGGACAGGCATCTGGGGATGCGGTGTGGACCTGCCTGTCTTGGTCCGGGCGGCATGGGACCGCTCGTGTTGCCGCACTGGCCTCTGAGGCCTGTATGTGGGCATTTTCTTGGGATTTTCCCAATATCGCCACGCGCATGGGTGGGAGTGAGCCATGCACGCGCGGCACTTACTCCTGTGAGGGGAAGGCGTCCAGCCGCTGGGCCGCGCACGCATGCGCCAGAAAATCCACCAGCGCGCGCACCGACGGCAGAAGACCACGCCGGGAAGGAAACACGGCATGAACCAGCCCCACCGGCGGCCGCCAGTCCGGCAGCACGGAGACAAGCCGCCCATGGGCGAGGTCATCATGCACCATCAGGGTGGGCAGTTGCGCCATGCCCACCCCTGCAAGAGCCGCGTCACGCAGCACCGCCAGATCGTCCGTGGTCAGGCGTGGACGATAGGGCACCCGTGCGTGTTCGCCGCCCGCATGGTGCAAATCCCACGCATGATCGTCCAGCAATGAGGTCCAGCCGATGGCGGGCAGCGCCCCCAGATCGGCGGGGGAGGCCAGGGGCGCTGACAGCAGATGGGGGCTGGCGACGAGGCACTGGGTGCTGTCATCAAGTTTGCGCATCACAAGATCGGATGGGGCGAGCGGAGGAAAGCGCACGCGGATGGCGAGGTCGAAACCCTCTGCGATCACGTCCACCCGGCGGTTGGTGGCTTCCAGCCGGATATCCACCGCCGGGTTTTCCACCATAAAGCGGCTGATGAGCGCGCCAAACTGAAAGCTCAGCAGCGTGACCGGGCAACTCATGCGGATCAGACCGCGCGGCTCATCCCGGGCTTCCGCCACGACAAGCTCGGCGCTTTCGGCTTCCACCAGCATCGCGAGGCAGCGGTCGTAATAGGCGCGACCGATGTCGGTGACGGAAAAATGGCGTGAGGAACGGTTGAGCAGGCGCACGCCCAGCCGGTCTTCCAGAAGGGCCATGCGGCGACTCAGCTTGGACTTCTGTTGGCCCAGAGCGCGTCCGGCGGCTGCGAAACCGCCGTGATCCACCACGGCGACAAACAGCGCCATGTCGTTGAGGTCAATCATCGTTGCGAAAATAGGACGCTGCGTCGGGAATGACAAACTTCTGGCATGATCGTTGCGTTCCTATGTTGTTTGTCAGGCGGTCTCAGCAAAGAGGTGGGCCACATCGGAGGACAGGATCATGAGCACGACCAAAACGGTTCTCGGCCGCTACGGCAATGATCGCGGCCATTGGGTGGGGGACGGTTTCCCCGTCCGTTCGCTTTTCTCCTATGGTAGCCTCGGTGAGCACATCAGCCCGTTCCTGCTTCTGGACTACGCGGGACCGCATCACTTCGAGCCGACCACGGCGCGGCGCGGCGTGGGCCAGCATCCCCATCGCGGTTTCGAGACGGTGACCATCGTCTATGACGGCCAGGTGAAGCACCGGGACTCGGCGGGACATGGCGGCGTCATCGGGCCGGGCGATGTGCAGTGGATGACGGCGGGTGGCGGTATCCTGCATGAGGAATACCACTCCCCGGCGTTCGCCAAGACGGGTGGTCCGTTCCGCATGGTGCAGCTGTGGGTCAATCTGCCCGCGAAGGACAAGATGACCCCCGGCGGCTATCAGGCCATCACGTCCGACACCATTCCTGTGGTGGATCTTCCGGACGGGGCGGGCACGGCGCGGGTGATTGCGGGTGAGTTCATGGGCCACAAGGGGCCTGCGCGCACCTTCTCGCCCGTCAATGTCTGGGACATACGCCTCAAGCGCGGAGCAGACGTGATACTGGATCTGCCGGAAGGTCACACCTCCATGGTGGTGGATCTCAGTGGCCGGATCACCGTGGCGGGCAGTGAGAGCGCCCACGACGCGGAGGTGCTGCTGCTCAGCCGTGAGGGCGAGAGCGTCTCGCTCCATGCGCAGGACGACGCCACGCTGCTGATCCTCACCGGACAGCCGTTGAACGAACCGATCGCGGGATACGGCCCCTTTGTGATGAACACGGAGGCCGAAATCCAGCAGGCCATCGCGGATGTCCGCAATGGCACCTTCGCGAAGGCGACGACCTGAGACGCGGGCCTCTCTCCCATCGTGGAGAGAGGCCCGTTTTCTTTTCACTTCAGGAGACCCGTTCCATGACTCAATCCTACAATCGTCTGAATAGGGAAGACGCCGCCGTCCTTCTGGTCGATCACCAGACTGGTCTGCTCTCGCTCGTGCGTGATATCGAGCCCGATCGTTTTCGCAACAATGTGCTCGCGACCGCGGGACTCGCCCGTTACTTTGGGCTGCCCACCATTCTGACGATCAGTTTCGAGGATGGACCCAACGGCCCGCTCGTGTCGGAACTCAAGGAGATGTTTCCCGATGCGCCCTATATCGCCCGTCCGGGGCAGATCAACGCATGGGATAACGAAGATTTCGTCAGGGCGGTGAAGGCGACGGGCAAGAAGCAGTTGATCATCGCTGGGGTAGTGACGGAAGTGTGCGTGGCGTTTCCGACCCTGTCCGCACTGGCCGAAGGATTTGACGTGTTCGTGGTGACGGACGCGTCAGGCACTTTCAACGATATCACCCGTAACGCCGCATGGAGCCGGATGCAGGCGGCTGGGGCGCAGCTCATGAGCTGGTTTGCCGTGGCGGGCGAACTGCACCGGGACTGGCGTAACGATATCGAGGGGCTGGGCAAGCTGTTTGCAGCTCATATCCCGGACTACAGCAACCTGATGACCTCTTTTGCTGCGCAGGCAGCGTCTCGCTGAACAGGAGAGATTTGTTCCCATGACGAAAGTGCTCGTTCTCTATTATTCGACCTATGGTCACATCGAGACCATGGCGCAGGCCGTGGTCGAAGGCGCGCGCAGCGCGGGCGCGGATGTGGACATCCGTCGCGTACCGGAATTGGTGCCCGAAGACGTGGCGCGTGCCAGTCATTTCAAGCTGGATCAGACCGCCCCCATCGCCGACCCAGCGGAGCTTCCGAATTACGACGCCATCATTGTCGGAGCGCCGACGCGTTTCGGGCGCATGCCCTCGCAGATGGCGCAGTTCTGGGATCGCACTGGTGGCCTGTGGGCTAAGGGCGCGCTGGAAGGCAAGGTCGGCGCGGCCTTTACCTCCACTGCCAGTCAGCACGGTGGACAGGAGACGACGCTGTTTTCCATCCTGACCAACCTGCTGCACCATGGCCTCATCATCTGCGGCCTACCTTACAGCTTCAGTGAGCAGGCACGTGTCGATGAAGTCACGGGCGGCTCGCCCTATGGCGCGACCACCATTGCGAACGGGGACGGCTCCCGCCAGCCAAGCCAGACCGAGCTGGACGGTGCGAAATATCTCGGTGCCCATGTGGCGAAGATTGCTGCCAAGCTGGCCTGAACGAGCGGGGCGGGGCTCGGGCCTTGTCCCTCAGTCGTGATTGCGGGCCACCACCGCGTTGGCCTCGCGGATGGCACGGGCTTCATCGCCCGTATGCTCCAGCCGCTCGTTGGCGACCTTGACCCACAGTTCCCGCAGATGCGGTGTGTCGGCCTTATGCGTGTGCTTTTCGGCATCGTCGACGGTCCACGGCATGGCGTGATCCTTTTGGTATGTGGAAACCTTTTCCCTTCAACATCCCTGCCGCCCGCAGGTTGCGGCAAGTCCTGTCCCGGCAGGGCAGACATCCGCGCTCTTTTCCCCGTGCCCCGCGCGTGCTTGCCTGCGCTCCGGTTCATGAACGGATTCGGGTGATGTGATGGTCAACGCCGCTGCTCCAGCTACCTTGCGCGTCGGGCTCGTGGGATGCGGACATTTCGGCCGTTTTCATGCCCTGAAATCAGCCGCCAGCCCGCGTGAGACGCTGGTGGGCGTGTTCGATCCCGATCCGGTTCGGGCCGCTGCGCTGGCAAAAGAATCGCGTTCGCAGGTGTTCGACGATCTCGACGCGCTGTTTGCGGCCGTGGACGCCGTCATCATCGCCGCTCCCGCCGAGATGCATTTCCGGCTGGCTGAACTGGCGTTGCGGGCGGGGCGGCACGTGCTGGTGGAAAAGCCGATGGCGGCCACGCTGGCGGAGGTGGACGAACTCATCACGTTGGCGGCCAATGCGGGCCGTGTGCTTCAGGTCGGGCATCTGCTGCGCTACTCGGCGGAATATGAAGCCATTACGCATCGTATCCGTCGCCCTCTCTATATCGAGGCGACCCGCATCGCGCCGTTCAAGCCGCGTGGAACGGATGTGTCGGTCATTCTCGATCTGATGATCCACGATCTGGACCTCATTCTCGCCATCGTGGACAGCGATATCGAGCAGGTAGACGCCATCGGGGCCGCCGTCAGTTCCGAGCATGAGGATATTGCCAATGCGCGGGTACGATTCGCCAATGGATGCGTTGCCACCATCACGGCTAGCCGGATTTCGCTCAAGACCGAGCGCAAGATGCGGCTGTTTTCCGAGGAAGGGTATCTTTCCGCCGATTTCGGCAAACGGGAACTGGTGCTGATCGGGCGTGAGGCCGGGATGCCACTTCCCGGCACGGGCGGATTTCGACGAGAAGCGGCGTCTTGGAAAGAGCATGATTCGCTGGAGGCCGAGCACGCCGGGTTTGTGGCGTCGTGCCTCGACGGGGTGCCGGTGGGTGTGGATGGCGCGGCCGGTCGGCGCGCTCTGGCGGCGGCGCTGGCGGTGGGGGAAGGGATTGCTGAGTCACGGCGTCGGATGGAGATTTCGGGGCTTATTGGAGCGGCGAAAAAATAACGTTCCAAGGATTTTCGCAGTCGCCTGCGGGCGACGCGGACGGAGACGGTGCGTCAAGCATTTTTTAAACTCGACCCCTATATCTTGTGCTGGTAAACGTCGGCCAACCGACATGTTGTGTCGGTTGGCCGTTTTGATGCCTCTGCGTCCGGCTCGTCACAGACCGTTCATTGCCGCACGAATGGAGCCGTTTTAAGGTGAGCCTGATCATGGACAAGTCCGAGATTTCCGCCGCTCATCTGGATGACGAGGGCAGCCTGTTCGAGGCGGATATGCTCGACGATATTGTCCAGCTTCCCGGCCACCACCCCGTGCGCGTGGACCGTTCGCGCGATGCGCTGCTGACCGATTTCGGCAAGGCCACGCTCAACAACCGCTACCTCCTGCCTGATGAAGGGTTTCAGGATCTGTTCGCCCGTGTCGCGTCCTATTACGGGGCAGACGCCGCGCATGCCCAGCGCCTGTACGATTACATCTCGCGCCACTGGTTCATGCCCGCGACGCCGGTTCTCTCCAATGGCGGCACTTCGCGCGGCCTGCCCATTTCCTGCTTCCTCAACGAAGCGTCCGACAGTCTTGATGGTATTGTGGGGCTGTGGAACGAAAACGTCTGGCTGGCTTCGCGTGGCGGCGGCATCGGGTCCTATTGGGGCAATCTGCGCTCCATCGGTGAGAATGTGGGCCGCAACGGCAAGACCTCGGGCGTGATCCCCTTCATCCGCGTGATGGACAGCCTGACGCTGGCCATCTCGCAGGGATCGCTGCGGCGTGGTTCGGCGGCGGTGTATCTGCCGGTCTGGCATCCCGAGATCGAGGAATTCATCGAGATGCGTCGCCCCACCGGCGGCGACCCGAACCGCAAGGCGCTGAACCTGCACCACGGCGTGCTGGTGCCTGACGAATTCATGCGCGCGGTCGAGACGGATGACGAATGGGCGTTGCGCTCCCCCAAGAGCGGCGAGGTGATCCGCAAGATTTCCGCGCGCGCGCTGTGGATCCGTATCCTCACGGCTCGCATGGAGCAGGGCGAACCCTACATCATCTATTCCGATCACGTGAACAACGCGCGGCCCCAGCACCACAAGCTGGCGGGACTTGAGGTCAAGACTTCCAATCTCTGCGCCGAGATCACGCTGCCCACCGGCATCGATCATCACGGCAAGGAACGCACGGCTGTCTGCTGTCTCTCTTCCCTCAATCTTGAGACATGGGACGAGTGGAAAGACAATCCTCAGTTCATTGAGGACGTCATGTTGTTCCTCGACAATGTGTTGCAGGACTTCATCGACAAGGCCCCGAAAGAGATGCACCGCGCGGCCTATGCCGCCATGCGCGAGCGTTCGGTCGGCATGGGCGTGATGGGCTTCCATTCTTTTCTACAGGCCCGCAACATCCCGTTCGAGAGCGTGATGGCCAAGGTCTGGAATCGCAAGATTTTCAAGCATATTCGCGAGCAGGCGGATACGGCGTCGAAGCATCTGGCCGAGACGCGCGGCGCGTGTCCCGATGCAGCCGAGTATGGTGTGATGGAGCGTTTCTCCAACAAGATGGCGATCGCGCCGACGGCGTCGATTTCCATCATCGCGGGCAACGCAAGCCCCGGCATCGAGCCGATCGCGGCCAATGTGTTCCTGCAGAAGACGCTCTCGGGTTCCTTCTCGGTGCGAAACCGTCACCTGAAGAAGCTTCTGGCCGAAAAAGGGCAAGACAATGAGGAAATCTGGTCCTCCATCACCCTGAACAAGGGCAGCGTGCAGCATCTGGATTTCCTCAGTCAGGACGAGAAGGACGTCTTCAAGACGGCTTTCGAACTGGATCAGCGCTGGGTGGTCGAGCACGCGGCGGATCGTGCGCCGTTTATCTGTCAGGCGCAGTCGGTCAATCTGTTCCTGCCGGCCAATGTTCACAAGCGTGATCTGCACCAGATCCACTATCAGGCGTGGAAGAAGGGCGTGAAATCGCTCTATTACTGCCGTTCGCTTTCCATCCAGCGTGCGGACACGGTGAGCAATCTGGACCAGCGGGTGAAAACCGAGACGCCTGCAGCGTCCGCTGGTGGGAATTACGAGGAATGCCTCGCCTGCCAGTAAGGCTTTGGGCGAAGACACGAGGCTTGGAGCGTGGGCGTGAGCCGACGCTTTTCGTGTGTACGTGAAACACGAAAATCCCTGAAAATTAGGTGCCTTTACCGCTTCATATAATGTGGAAATGGGCGCCCCTTCCCGGTATGAACCGGAGAAACACTCCCTCGTGCGACATCGGCCTCGCGCCGGATGCCGCCTGTCAGCCACGGGTGCTCCATGACCGCTGAAAAGAACTTCGATCTCCTCACACCGAGCGCGTCCTACAAGCCGTTTCGGTATCCGTGGGCATATGAAGCGTGGAAGGTTCAGCAGTCCCTGCACTGGCTGCCCGAGGAGATTCCGCTCGGCGATGATGTCAAGGACTGGAACAACAATCTGACGGAGACCGAGAAATATCTGGTCACGCAGATTTTCCGTCTCTTCACGCAGCAGGACACCGAGGTCGAGAACGCCTATATCGACCTCTACATGCCGCGCTTCAAACCGACCGAAGTTCGCATGATGCTGTCCGCCTTCACCAACATGGAAAGCATCCATCAGGCAGCCTATTCGCACCTGCTCGACACCATCGGCATGCCCGAGACGGAATACGCAGCCTTCCTCGAATACGAGGCGATGGCGGCCAAGCACGAATTCCTCAAGCGCTTCAACATGGATGACCACTACAACACGGCGCTTTCCATGGCTGTGTTCGCGGGGTTCACGGAAGGGCTTCAGCTTTTCGCGTCGTTCGCCATGCTGCTGAACTTCCCGCGCCACAACCTCATGAAGGGCATGGGGCAGGTCGTCACATGGTCTGTGCGTGACGAGACGCTGCACGTCCTGTCCATCACGCAGCTCTTCAAGACCTATATGTCCGAGTTCGGGCATCTGATCGACAAGAAGGGTGTGGCCGCCGCGATCCATACGGCGTGTGAAGAGATCGTCACCAATGAGGATCGCTTCATCGATCTGGCGTTCGCCATGGGGCCGGTGAAGGGGCTGACCGCCGATGAGGTGAAGCAGTATATCCGCTTCATCGCCAACCGACGTCTCGACGGGATGGATCTGGCGCCGATTTATGACGTGCCGAAAAATCCGCTGCCGTGGATCGACGATATGATGAATGCCGTCGAGCACACCAACTTCTTCGAGAACCGCTCCACCGAATACAGTCGCGCGTCCACGCTGGGCACGTGGGAAGAAGCCTTCGCCTGATCTTGAGGAAGTCCTCCCAAAGTTGAGGGGGTCGCATGGTTGATTATGGCCGCCGTTGCGATGATCTGGCGCAGGGACTCACCTCCGAAGAGCCGGAGGCGCCGCATCAGGGCGCGCGACGGCTTTCGCGGCGGCTGCTCGCTCTGGCCCACCAGGCGTGCGATCAGGGCGAACTGGATGTGGCGCGGATGCTTCTGGAGGCCACAGAGACGGTTTTCACTCGGCGCCGGGAATACGAAGGGGCGGTGGGACGGCGTCTGGGCGAGCAGATCGCGCTGGCCTATGAGCGCTGGTGGAAACTGAGCAACCCACCTGAGGAGAAAACCCAGAAGGAAGTAGCGTGGTCGTTTGCCAGTGTGCGCAAGATGCTGCTTTCCGGCCCCGATACGGATGTGTGTTGAGCGGCCCGATGGCGTGGCAATGGCCGTTTCTCATTCTCTGAGTGTGCCGTGGAGCGGTCTTCCTGTTGTCCTTCTCTTCATCGAAGATTCGTTTGACAGCGTAATGGCGGAGTGCAAGATCAGCCTGTCGCAGCGGGAGAGACTGGCCCTGTGCCAGCGCCGAAGGAGCAACCGCCCTGGAATCTCTCAGGCAGAAGGACCCTGCGACGGAAATTTCTGGAGAGTGGTGCATCAGGCACCCGCCGACGGGATAGCGATCTCAGGCAAACGGACAGAAGGGGCGCGCAACTGAGCCGGATCATCCGGTAGGTGAGGAGCGTTCCCATGTCGTCGAATCTGTTCGTTTTCCGTTTTGCCGAGGTGTCCGCATGAGCGAGACACTTCACCATACTCCCCTCTTTTCCCTGCACGAGACGCTTGGCGCGCGCATGGTGCCGTTCGCAGGCTATGCCATGCCGCTGCAATATGCCGACGGCATCATGGCCGAGCATCTGCATACGCGGGCGCATGCCGGTCTGTTCGACGTCTCGCATATGGGGCAGGTGATTGTCCGCCCCAGAGACGGCGATATGGCGAGTGCCGCGCGCGCACTGGAACGGATCGTTCCGGTGGATGTGCTCGGCCTGAAACGTGGCCGTCAGCGCTATGGTTTTCTTACGAATGCGCAGGGCGGGATTCTCGACGATCTCATGATTGCCAATCTGGGCGATCGGTTCCTCGTGGTGGTGAATGCTGCCTGCAAGGCGCAGGACATCGCGCTGATGGAAAAGGCGCTTGTGCCGGACTGCGCGGTTGACGTGCTGACGGATCGTGGCCTTCTGGCTCTTCAGGGACCGGAGGCGGAGAAGGTTCTCGCGCGGTTGCTGCCGGTGGTGGCCACCATGAAGTTCATGGATGTGCGCAACGAAACATTGGAAGGCGTGGACGTGATCGTCGCACGCTCGGGTTACACGGGAGAGGATGGTTTCGAGATCAGTGTGCCGGCTCTGGCGGCCGATCACATCGCCCGACTGCTGTTGGCGGAACCGGAAGTAAAACCCGTGGGTTTGGGCGCGCGTGACAGTCTGCGGCTGGAAGCGGGCCTGTGCCTCTACGGCGCCGATCTGGACACGACCACCACGCCGGTCGAGGGCGCGTTGGAGTGGGCTATCCAGAAAGCCCGTCGGCATGGCGGTGCGCGGGAGGGCGGCTTTCCCGGTGCGGAAGTGGTGTTGAAGCAGCTTGAGGAAGGCGCTGGACGCCGCCGGGTTGGCTTGCTGGCCGAAGGGCGTGCACCCATCCGTCACGGTGCAGCGCTGTTTGCCGCAGTTGAAGGCGGAGAGCCGGTTGGTCTCGTTACGTCGGGTGCGTTCGGACCGTCTCTGAAGGCGCCGGTCGCGATGGGATATGTGTCAACCGCCTTGGCCGTTCCCGGTACGCAACTGTTTGCTGAACTGCGTGGACGACGTGTGCCGGTGAAGGTAGCAGCCATGCCGTTTGTGCCGGCGGGATTCAAGCGCTGAATCTGTGTGGTTGGGAAACATCCTGACTCAATAATGATATTTCCAGCTCTGCTTATGGGGCTGCGTAAGGGGAGGTGGGGAATGACACTTTATTTCACCAAGGAACATGAATGGCTGCGCGTCGAAGGCGATGTGGCGATTGTGGGAATCACGAAGCACGCGGCAGAGGAGTTGGGGGAAATCGTGTTCTTTGAACTCAATGTTTCCGCAGAGGATGTGCAGCAGGGCGATTCCGTTGCCGTGGTGGAATCCGTGAAGGCCGCGTCGGATGTCTACGCGCCGGTGGATGGCGTGATTGTCGAAGGTAATCCGGATCTTGCGAACAATCCTGAACTCATCAGCAGCGATCCGGAAGGAAACGGCTGGATGCTCAAGCTGCGCCTTACCAATGAGAGCCAGCTTGCCGGGTTGCTCGACGCGGATGCCTATGCGGCCCTGATCGGCTGACGGTTCTGAAACGCGGCAGATACGCCGCGTTCCATCTTCATATAAAACACCCTGTCTCTGTAAGGATGAATCGTGACCGTCTGGACCAGCCTCAAGCCGTCTGCCGATGCTTTCGCTTCCCGTCATATCGGCCCGCGTGAGGCCGAGATTGTGGCCATGCTGTCTGCGCTCGATGTCGGCAGCGAGGCGGAACTGCTTGATCAGATCGTGCCCTCCACGATCCGTTCCGAGCGGCCGATGGGGATTGGTCCCGGTTGGTCGGAGGTCGAGGTTTTGGCGCGACTTCGCGAACTGGCCGGGCGCAACACGGTCATGACCTCGCTGATTGGGCAGGGTTATTACGGCACGGTCCTGCCGGGCGTGATCCAGCGCAACATTTTAGAAAATCCAGCGTGGTACACGGCCTATACGCCCTATCAGCCCGAGATCAGTCAGGGGCGTCTTGAGGCGCTTTTGAACTTCCAGACGCTGGTGTGCGAACTGACGGGGCTGGACATTGCCAACGCCTCCCTTCTGGATGAGGCGACGGCCGCAGCCGAGGCCATGGCGTTGGCCAAGCGTGTGGCAAAGTCGAAGTCGGACGTGTTCTTTGTGGACGCCGATACGCATCCGCAGACGCTCTCGGTTCTGAAAACCCGTGCCGAGCCATTCGGATTCCGCATTGTCATCGGTGATCCGGCGACGGATCTCGATCCGTCCGCCGTGTTCGGCGCGCTGTTTTCCTATCCCGGTAGCTCCGGGGCGATCCGCGACCCGCGTGCGGCCATCAAGGCTCTGCACGCGGCGGGGGCGATTGCCGTGATGGCGGCAGACCCGCTGGCGCTGACGGTGCTTGCCGCGCCGGGCGATCTGGGCGCTGATATTGCTGTTGGCTCCATGCAGCGTTTTGGCGTGCCGATGGGTTTTGGTGGCCCACATGCGGCCTATATGGCTGTGCGCGATGCTTACAAGCGCAGCATGCCGGGGCGTCTGGTGGGTGTGTCCATCGATGCATCCGGACAGCCCGCTTATCGACTGGCCCTCCAGACCCGTGAGCAGCACATCCGCCGTGAAAAGGCGACATCGAACATCTGTACAGCACAGGTGCTTCTGGCCGTTATTGCCAGCATGTATGCGGTTTATCACGGTCCTGAAGGGCTGGTGGCAATCGCAAAACGTGTGGCGGGGCTGACGGCGGCTTTGAGCACGGGCCTGCGTTCGCTTGGCGTGCATGTGGATACGGAATGTGTGTTTGACACGCTCACAGTGCATGTCGCGCCTGAGGAGGCAGAGACGATTCATGCTCGCGCCGTCGCGGCCGGGATGAACTTCCGCCGCACGGGGGCGGGTGTGATCGGTCTGTCACTGGATGAGACGACGACACCCGAAGTGGTGGAAGCCGTGTGGCGTTGCTTCGATCCGGAATGTCCGGTGGGTGCGCTAGCCGCTGCCGCGAACGGATGTCCGGAACTCTCCGCTGCGGTTCCGGCCGGACTGCGTCGTGAAAAGCCGTTCCTGTCTCAGGAGGTGTTCAACACGCACCGATCAGAGACGGACATGCTGCGCTATCTCCGTCAGCTTTCCGACAAGGATCTGGCGCTGGATCGGTCCATGATCCCTCTCGGCTCCTGCACGATGAAACTGAATGCCACAGTGGAGATGATGCCCATCACGTGGCCCGGTTTCTGCGATCTTCACCCTTTTGCGCCTGCCAGTCAGACGCAGGGATATGCCGAACTGTTCCGCGATCTGGAGAGCTGGCTCTGCGCGATCAGCGGTTATGACGCGATTTCGCTCCAGCCCAATTCCGGCGCGCAGGGTGAATATGCCGGTCTTCTGGCCATTCGTGGCTGGCAGCGTGCGCGTGGGCAGACGCAGCGCGATGTGTGCCTGATTCCAGCTTCCGCACACGGCACGAACCCGGCTTCCGCCCAGATGGCGGGAATGAAGGTGGTGGTCGTGCGGTGTGACGCCAGCGGCAATGTGGACATGGAGGATCTGAAGGCAAAGGTCGCGCAGCATGCGGACACGCTGGCGGCTATCATGATCACCTATCCCTCCACACATGGTGTGTTCGAGGAAAACGTGCGTGACATCTGCGCGCTGGTGCATGAGGCGGGTGGGCAGGTCTATCTCGACGGCGCGAACATGAACGCGCAGGTCGGACTGTCGCAGCCGGGAAAATATGGCGCAGATGTCAGCCATTTCAATCTGCACAAGACGTTCTGCATTCCTCACGGCGGCGGTGGCCCCGGTATGGGGCCGATCGGCGTGCGCGCTCATCTTGCTCCGTTTCTGCCGGGGCGCCCGGAGGAAGGAGAGGCGCTGGCTGTGTCGGCTGCCCCCTTCGGCTCCGCGTCCATTCTGCCGATTTCATGGGCCTATATCCGCCTCATGGGCGATGCCGGACTGGCAAGGGCGACCACGCTTGCGCTTCTGAACGCCAATTACATCGCAACCCGTCTGTCGGGGGCATATCCGATCCTGTATCGGGGTGTGAACGGGCGTGTGGCGCATGAGTGCATCGTGGATCTGCGGCCTATCAAGGAGACATCGGG
This sequence comes from Acetobacter estunensis, assembly GCF_019083805.1. Taxonomy (GTDB): domain Bacteria; phylum Pseudomonadota; class Alphaproteobacteria; order Acetobacterales; family Acetobacteraceae; genus Acetobacter; species Acetobacter estunensis_A. The sequence continues at coordinate 219,858 of NZ_JAHRDV010000004.1, read as the reverse complement.
CGTCACGGTGGATGACATTGCCAAGCGTCTGGTGGATTTCGGGTTCCATGCGCCGACGGTGAGTTTTCCGGTGGCGGGGACTTTCATGATCGAGCCCACTGAATCCGAAGGAAAGCGCGAACTGGATCGGTTCTGCGACGCCATGCTCGCGATCCGTGAGGAGATCCGGCAGATTGAGGACGGTCGTGTCGCTGTGCAGGATGCGCCGCTCCGTCATGCGCCGCATACGGCCCGCGATCTGGCGTCCGAGTGGCAGCGGGTGTATTCACGCAGTGAAGGGTGCTTCCCGCCCGGAGTGGATCCTGCGACGAAATACTGGCCAGCGGTCGGGCGTATCGACAACGCGCATGGGGATCGCAATCTGATCTGTTCCTGCCCGGAACCTTCCGTTTACGAATGAGTTTGAAGTCTCAGGAAACGCCGTCCAAACGGCGTAATCTTCGAACGGGACATGCAATGGCACGAGCGCCGTCCGCTCTGAAGGCGGAGTTGGGGAGTCATGAAACGCTGGGACAGCGTATTCGCGCGCTGCGGCAATATGCGGGCATGACGCAGGCCAAACTGGCCACGGTGCTGGGGCTTTCACGCAGCGCGATTGCACATTGGGAGACGGACCGGGACGGACGTGTGCGTCAGTATCTGCCGCGTCTGGCCGAACTTTTCGAAGTGCCGCTTGAGGTTTTTCTCAATGGCATGGCTACGCAGGAAGCCGTGGTCGAACTGACCATCGATGAGGTGGATCTTCTGCGTCTCTACCGCAGCCTTGATGTGGGAGAGCGGCTTTCCGTGCAGCGCTCGATCATGCGTCTTCTCCGGCGCAGACAGAAGGCGGCCCCGTAGGCCGCCTTTCCTGAGCTGATGTCAGCCGTCATTGGCGACTGTGCGTTCCATCACACGGATCAGACTGGAATAATCCTCATTGGGCGACAGGCGGCGCGTCAGTGAAAGCTGCTGTGTGGTGGCGGCGAGCGTCGGCACCGGCACGGCTTCGCGGGCTGCTGCGTCGAGCAGGAGGCGCATGTCTTTTTGCATCAGGCGTGCGGGGAACTGCGGTGCGAAGTCACCCTCCTTCGCCGCTTTGAGCTTGCGCTTGTGGTGGGGGGAGATCACCGCCACCTGATCGAGTGCGTCGAACAGCATGGACCGGTCGAGTCCTGCGGCCAGACCATAGCCCACGGCTTCGGCCAGAGCGGCGAGACCGGCTCCCATGATCCCGTTGATGACGAGCTTGAGGCGGGCGCCGCTACCTGAGGGACCAGCGTGAATCGTGATTTTTCCGATGGCGTCGAAGATGGGCGCGGCGTTCGTCACATCTTCTTCGCTGCCGCCGGCCAGCACGACCAGAGTGCCCGATTGCGCTTCCGGTGTGCTGCCGGACACAGGAGCATCGATGACGGTGACGCCGGCTTTCTTTCCCGCTTCAAGCAATTCCATGGTGGCTTCGGGGGAGACGGACGAGGTGTTGATGAGCACACTGCCGCGCTTCATGCCCGCGAGCGTGCCATCCGCGCCATACATGGAGGCCGCCAGCGCCTCATCGTCCGGCACGCAGGCAATAACCACATCGGCCTGTTCTGCCAAAGCCTTTGGGGAAGGAAACATGACGACGGCAGGGTCCGGGCTTTTCCCCGAGGGTGTGTAAGCGGTGATTGTATATCCGGCGGTGCGCAGATGTGCGCCCATGCGGCTGGCCATGGCGCCAAAGCCGATGAAGCCGATCCGGGGCGTATTGGCGGGCGAGAGTTGGGGCATGGGGGAGGTGTCCTCCGAAGAAGGGAAGCGGCAGGCGAGCCGGTTGCGGATCCGTTCCTGTCCGTGATGAGGAAAGACTGAAAGCTGCGTAGGAAAGGGTCAAGGGAGAGAAGGCTTCTGAAAACGCAGGCGTGATCGCGCTCTTGCCTGTTCCCGCCAGTATGAAAGACGATAGACAGGATGTTCAGGACAGAGGACAGCCTTCATGAAAGCCCGCAACCGTCGCCAGCGTTTCCTTTCGCATCCTGTGGAGGAATGTCTGGTCTGGCTGCTTTTTCTGGTGCCGGCTGCATCGGAGTGGTGGGCAGCCCGGGCGGGAGAACTGGGCGCGCATCCCGTGACGCAGGCCGAGAAAGATCTTGGCCTGTGGGCCTTTCGTTTCCTGTTGCTGACGCTGGCGATTACGCCTTTGCGTCGTTACGCCCGTATTGATCTTATGAAGTGGCGTCGTGTAGCAGGTCTGCTGGCGTTTACCTATGCTCTGATGCATGTGAGTGTTTATGTCGTGGGGGAACGCAAGGCCGATCTGGCAGGGATTGTCCATGATCTTGCCAACAGGCTCTTTCTGCCTTTTGGGCTGGCCGCTTTTCTGATTCTTCTGGCTCTTGCGGTCACATCCCAGCAGTTTTCCATGAAGCTACTGGGACGTCGCTGGCGGATCCTGCACCGAGGCATTTACGCTGCGGCCATTCTGGTGACCGTGCACGATCTTCTGGGGCATAAGCACTGGCTTGGAGCGCCGCTGGTGTATGCTTTTATCGCTTGCGGACTGGTCGCCATGCGATCCGTTCGACGCCCGCCGGTCCGGCTGCTCTGAAATCAGAAGACGGCGCTATGCGTGTCGATTTCCTGACGAATGTCGCCAATCAGCCGGCGCAGCCCCTCGCGCGTGACCAGTCCTGTGGTGAGATTGCGGGCGGAGAGATGGTGCGTGTCCGCAATTCTGAGGCCATCGGGCATCGTTGTGAGCCGGTTATGGCGGAAACTTACGCGCGAAAGAGGGATGCCACAGGCCGCCACGGTGGCGTTGTGGGCGAGTAGGCCAAGCGCCAGAACGATCCGCAGATCGGCCATGGTCTGGAGTTCCGAGCGCAGGAACTGGTTGCAGGTGGCAATTTCGGAAGGCTGGGGCAGCCCGGCTGGCGGGGCGCAGCGCATGGCCGAGACCATGCGGGCGGCGGTGGGTGTGAAGCCCTGTGCGTTTCCGCTCTGCGTTGCGCACGTTCCGAACGCGAACTCTTCCAGAATTTCGTGCAGCAACTCTTCCGCCTGAAGATCGGGAAACAGAGTGTTCGTGCCATCGGCGTGAGGTGCAGGTGCAAGTCCTACGATGAGAAGGGGAGCGTTCTGCGGTCCGCGTGGCGGAAGAGGGGCATGTCCCGGTGACAGAGCGCGACTCTGAACGATCCGCGGGCAGAGCGGGCAGTCCGCCGCAGGCTCATGAGCGAGGGCGGTATCGATGACGGGAGAGGGAAGGACGCTCATGATGAGATGGGGCTCCGGTGTCGGGAAGCGGTGCCCCTGCCTCGGCGAGCGTCAGTCGGGCCGAGGGCAGGGGCAGGCCGGATCATTCCTCTTCGCTGGCCTGATCGGCCGGGTGGCGAATCGGCGCCTGTTTCGGGCGGGGTTCGGTCTGGCGGCGGGTGATGTCTTCGGCAATGTCGGCCAGTTCGATGAACTGATCGGCCTGACGACGTAGGTCATCGCCGATCAGCGGCGGTGAGGAGCGCATGGAGGAAATGACCGATACGCGCACGCCCTGCCGTTGTACGGCCTCCACCACACGGCGGAAATCGGAGTCGCCCGTGATCAGGATGGCATGGTCGATGTGCGGAGCGGCCTCCATCATGTCCACCGCGATTTCGATGTCCATGTTGCCTTTCACACGGCGGCGACCGCTCTGATCGGTGTATTCCCGTGCCGTCTTCGTGACGAGGAAATAGCCGTTATAAGACAGCCAGTCCGTGAGCGGCTTGATGGGCGAATATTCATCGGTGTCGAGAATAGCGGCGTAATAATGGGCGCGAAGCAGATGCGTGCGTTTTGTGAAGAAATCCAGCATCTTGCGGTAATCAACGTCGAAGCCGAGGCCGCGGGATGCGGAATAAAGACTTGATCCGTCAATGAAGAGGCAGGTGCGTTCGGTATTGTGAATGATCATGCAGTTGTGTCTTCCTTGAATGCGCTGGAGTTTTTGATAAACAGGTTAAGTTTCCGTTATATCAGTCCACTAATCGTTGTTTTTTGACGTGAGGACGGTGAGGAAGAAAAGGGAGCTTCCGTGAAGGTTGTCATCGCCATCGGCGCCAACCTGGCTGGTCCAGACCCTCTGACCGGTGCCCTTGTGTCGCCGTCCGCGACATGTGACGCGGCAGTGGAAGCCCTGCGCGCCACGCCCGGTCTGGAAATCGTTTCGGTTTCTCCATGGTACGAGAGTGAACCGATCCCTCCATCCGGCCAGCCTCCCTACATAAATGGGGTGGTGGTCGGCAAGACCTCTCTCTCTCCTGTTGTCCTCCTTGATACACTTCATCACATTGAGGCACAGTTCGGACGCCAGCGCAGTGTCGTTAACGCGGCACGTACGCTCGATCTCGACCTCATCGATGCGGGTGGCCTGATTCGTACGGAGGGCCGTCCCCTGCTTCCCCATCCACGCGCGACCCAGCGCGCTTTTGTGTTGCTACCTCTGCGCGATGTATGGCCGGATTGGCGCGATCCGCTCACAAAACGCACGGTGGAGGATTTGGTTTCCGCTCTGCCGCCCCAGACAATCCGCCGTTTGACGCCGTGATCGCTTCCCTCGGGCGCTGTGGGATGCTATGAGAGGTCTCTTAATGGATTTCCTGGAGGCCACTTCATGGCGCGCGTCACGGTCGAAGATTGCGTCGACAAGGTACCGAACCGCTTCGAACTGGTTCTTCTGGCCGCTCAGCGGGCGCGTAATCTCGCTCGCGGCGAGGAGTTGACGGTCGATCGCGACCACGACAAGAACCCCGTTGTCGCCCTGCGTGAAATTGCGGACCAGACTGTTCCGCTCGAGTCGCTGCGCAACGATCTTGTCCGCTCGCTCGCCCGTGCGCCAGAACCTGAGCCTGCCGATGAAGAGGTTCTTGACCTCATTCCGACCGAGCAGAACATCTTCGGACTACAGGAAAGCTCGGCCGAAGAGGAAGTGACCGATCTTTCTCCTGAAGAAATGAAGGCCGCGTTCGAGGCCGAGATGTCAGGTCGCGGCAAGCGCTGACACTCTGAATTTGCCTCCGGGCTTTCGGGTTCGGAGCATGAATCTGGAGATGGCGTTATCCCCGTGAGTGTTCCCGTTCCGTCTCTCTTCCGCTTCTGTCTTTTGGACGGAGGGCGGTTGTGAGCGGTGATCAGGAACTCTTTCCGGGTGGACGTGGCAGCCCCCTTCTTCCGCCGGTTCTGGCGCAGGATGAAGGGATGGATATTACGCCCGATCGTCTGATCCGGCGGATACAGCGATATAATCCCACTGCCGACGTGGCGCTCGTGGAACGTGCCTTTGCCGTGGCACGGGACGCGCATGAAGGCCAGTTGCGCGATGCGGGTGATCCCTACATCACGCATCCTCTGGCGGTCGCGATGATTCTGGCGCGTTTCCATATGGACGTGCCTTCCATCGCCACCGCTCTGCTCCATGACACGATCGAAGACACGGGCATTACGGTGGAGACGCTGCGCGAGCAGTTCGGTCCCACCATTGCCGAGCTTGTGGATGGTGTCACCAAACTCACTCGTCTGGAACTCCAGTCCGACCGGACCAAGCAGGCCGAGAATTTCCGTAAGCTCGTGCTGGCGATGTCGCGTGACATTCGCGTGCTCATCGTCAAGCTGGCGGATCGTCTGCACAATATGCGCACGCTGCATTTCGTGCAGCGCGAAGACCGTCGCCGCCGTATCGCGCGCGAGACCATGGACATTTATGCGCCGCTGGCCGGACGCATCGGTATGGATCGGGTCAAGACCGAATTGCAGGGTCTTGCCTTCGCGCAATTGGAGCCGGAGGCCGATGCCACCATCCGCGCCCGCCTGAACTATCTGCGCGGGCAGGGTGCGGACATCATTGAAGACGTCCGGCGCGAACTGCTGCATCTGTGTCATGAAGCCGGGATCGGCGATGTCGAGGTAAAGGGGCGCGAAAAGTCGCCCTATTCCATCTGGGAGAAGATGCAGCGCCGCAATGTGGCGTTCGAGCAGCTCTCCGACATCATGGCGTTCCGTATCATCGTTGACACGCGTGAGGAGTGCTACGCCGCTCTCGGTGCGATCCATGGCGCGTTCCCCATGATCGCGGGGCGCTTCAAGGACTATATCTCCACGCCCAAGGCCAACGGCTATCAGAGCCTGCACACGGGTGTGACGTTGCGCCATCCGCGCAACCAGAAGATCGAAGTGCAAATCCGCACCCACGAGATGAACGACATCGCGGAAAACGGTGTCGCGGCGCACTGGGCCTACAAGCAGATGCCCGCCGGGGATGCTGCCATCGAGGCCGCGCAGGGGATGAAACGGCCCCGCTGGGTGCAGGATCTTCTCGAAATCCTTGAAGATTCGGCGGCGCCAGACGAATTCCTCGAAAACACCAAGCTGGAACTTTATCAGGATCAGGTCTTTTGCTTCACGCCCAAGGGGCAGCTCATTCCCCTGCCGCGTGGTGCCACGCCCATCGACTTTGCCTATGCTGTGCACAGTCAGGTGGGTGATGCCTGCGTCGGCGCGAAGGTGAACGGGCGGCTGGTGCCTCTGCGTCATGAACTCCAGAACGGCGATCAGGTCGAGATCATGACCGCGCGAGGTGGTGCGCCGTCGCCGTCATGGGAACGGTTCGTTGTCACTGGCAAGGCCCGCGCACGCATCCGTCGTTATGTGGCGCAGCAGCAGCGACAGGTCTCGCTCGATTCTGGTAAGGCTACGCTCGCCAAGGCTTTCCGACAGGAAGGTGTGGATGGGTCCGAGAAGGTGCTGGAGACGCTGCTCAAGGATCTCAAGCAGGCATCGGTCGAAGACCTGTATGTGGCTGTAGGCACCGGCAATATTGGTCCGCGCGACGTCGTGCATGCGGCCTATCCGGAACTCAAGCGTACCACTCGCGGCCCGCGCATGATCCCGGGACTGGCCGCCCGTCCTCCCGTCGCACGGCAGAAGGCGACGAGTGGGGGCAGCGCACCGCTGGTCGGGTTGGGATCGGGGATTGCGGTGCATTTCGCCGGGTGCTGCCATCCACTGCCGGGCGACAAGATCGTGGGTGTCGTGGCGACAGGCAAAGGCGTGACCATTCACGCGGCCAACTGTCAGACGCTTGAAGCTTTCGCTGCCACGCCTGAGCGGTTTCTGGATGTGGACTGGGATTACGCAGCGCTCGGCAAAGGGGGCGCGTCGTCCGCCGGGCCCTTCATCGGGCGGGTGACGGTGATCGCGGCCAACGAACCGTCCACGCTCGCCGCCATCACCAATGCTGTCTCCAAGCAGGACGGCTCGATCGTGAATCTCAAGATCGTGCACCGGCAGCTCGATTTCATGGAAGTGCTGGTGGATGTGGAGGTGCGCGACCTCAAGCATCTGTCCAGCGTCATTGTGGGGCTGCGGTCGTCCGAAGGAATCTCGCAGGTCGAGCGGGCGCGGTCGTGAGCCGGAGCGCGGCATGATTATCGGCACCGGCATGGATCTGTGCGACATGCGTCGCATCGAGCGGGCCATCGAGCGCTTTGGGGAGCGGTTTCTTCTGCGCGTCTTTACGGAAACGGAGCGCGCCCGGGCCGAACGGCGGCAGGGGGCGGCCCGCATCGGGGCCTATGCCAAGCGCTGGGCGGCCAAGGAAGCCTGCGCCAAAGCGTTGGGTACCGGCTTTGCCGTAGGTGTGTTCCATAGCACGATCGGCGTGAGCAACCGGCCTTCCGGGCAACCCGATCTCACCCTGACCGGAGGGGCCGCCGCCCGACTGGTGGATATGGTGCCGCCCGGTCATGAGGCGCGTCTGCATCTCAGTCTTACGGACGATACGCCCTATGCGCTGGCACAGGTCATCATCGAGGCCGTGCCGTCCGCGGGTTGACAGCGGGGCAGGCGGGCGGCTTCATCCGGCTCCCCGATGGTGCGCCCTGCCGGCATACGCGCCGACAATACCTGACGGAATGGCGGAGATAACGGACAGAATGACGCGGATGAACGACACCACTTCAACGGAAAAGCCGCAGCGGCAGGGCGAAAGCCTCTTCCAGATGGTCCGTTCTTTCGTGAGCGTGGTGCTGCTTGTGCTGGTGGTGCGGACGTTTCTCTACGAGCCGTTCAATATTCCTTCCGGCTCCATGATACCCACGCTTCAGGTGGGGGATTATCTGTGGGTGTCCAAATACAGCTACGGATATTCGCGCTATTCCTTTCCGCTTTCCCCGCATCTGTTCGACGGGCGCATCTGGGGTGCCGAACCGCACCGGGGCGACGTGGCGGTGTTCCGTTTCACCAAGGACACGTCCATCGACTACGTGAAGCGCATCATCGGCCTGCCGGGCGATCATGTGCAGGTGCGTGAGGGACAGCTTTATCTCAATGGTGCGCCGGTGCCGTGCGTCCCGCAGGGCGGTTACACGGAGGTCGATGAAAACCATCTCCAGACCGAAGGACGCGAATGTCGCGAGACGCTTCCGGGAAGTGCCGGCGCCGCGCCCGTGACGCATGGCGTGCTGCGTTTCACCAATGAGGGCATGCAGAACGACACGCCGGAATATGTCGTGCCGCCGGGCTATTTCTTCGCCATGGGCGACAACCGGGACCATAGCGCCGACAGCCGTTTCATGGGGGAAGGCAGCGAGGATCTGGGGTTCGTGCCCATGGAGAACCTCGTTGGTCGCGCGGGGATGATCTTCTTCTCGGTGGATTCGACGCATCCCTTCTGGCAGTTCTGGACGTGGCCCACGGAGATCAGGTGGGCACGTCTTTTCCATGTCGTGCATTGACCGGTCGGGAGACGGAAACGTGGAAACCCCGGAACTGGGCGCGCTTGAGCACCGCATTGGGCATCGCTTTGCGAAGCCGGATCTGTTGCGTGAGGCTCTGACACACCGCTCGGCCGCGCACCAGCAGGCCACATCGCGGCGTGGACGCCGCAGCGGTACCAAGGGCGAAGGGTCCAACGAGCGTCTGGAGTTCATTGGGGATCGTGTGCTCGGGTTGCTGATGGCCGAATGGCTGCTGGAGCGTTATCCGGGCGAGCAGGAAGGCGCGCTCGGATCGCGGCACGCGCATCTTGTCTCGCGCACGGCTCTGGCAGAGATCGCGCAGCGCATGGGGCTGCCGGAAGCCTTGAACGTGGCGGCGCACGAGGAGCGGATCGGCATCCGCGAGACGGCGAATGTTCTGGCCGATGCGCTGGAGGCCATTCTGGGTGCGCTGTATCTGGATGCGGGACTGGCTCCTGCGCGGGCGCTCGTGCGGAGATGGTGGGCGGATTTTATTCAGGCGCAGGCGAAGCCACCCAAAGACCCCAAGACGGGCTTGCAGGAATGGGTGCTGGCGCGGGGCATGGGGTTGCCGGTCTATGAAACGATCAGCGCCGATGGACCGTCCCATGCGCCGCACTTTGTCATGGCCGTGAAGGCGGCCGGACTGGTGGGCGAGGGTGAAGCAGGCAACAAGCGTGCAGCGGAAAGCGCGGCGGCGGCGGATCTGCTGGCGCGCCTGATGGCACAGCGGGGAACGGGATCGAAATGACCGAGACACGATGCGGCTTCGCGGCGCTGGTGGGTGCACCGAACGCCGGAAAATCCACGCTGCTCAACCGGATGGCGGGCGCGAAACTCTCCATCGTCAGTCCCAAGGCGCAGACGACGCGCTTTCGGGTGCTGGGGATTCTGATCCGCCATCACACGCAGATCCTGATCGTGGACACGCCGGGTATTTTCCGTCCGCGCCGCAAGCTCGATCGCGCCATGGTGGCCGCTGCTTGGACCGGCTCCGATGACGCGGATGTCACGGTTCTGCTGGTGGACGCAAAAGCCGGTCTGGATGAGGCTGCGACGGCGGTGATCGACCGTTTGGCGCAGTCGAAGCGGCGTGTGTGGCTGGCTCTCAACAAGACCGATCTGGTGACGCCGCAGGCGCTTTTGCCGCTCACAGCCGCCATTGCGGAGAAATTGCCGGTCGAGCATGTGTTCATGATCAGTGCCCGCTCGGGCAGCGGCGTGGACGATCTTCTCGATAAACTGGCCGAGAGCCTGCCTGTCGGACCATTCCTCTATCCTGAAGACGACATGACAGACCTGCCCGACCGTCTTCTGGCGGCGGAACTGGTGCGTGAGCAGATCTTTCTTCAGACGCATGAGGAGGTGCCCTACGGCGCCACGGTGGAGACCGAAAGTTTTGCCGAGCGGCCCGATGGTTCCGTGCGCGTGGATGTGACGATCTATGTCGCTCGCGCGAGCCACAAGGCCATCCTCATCGGGGAGAAAGGACGGCGGATCCGCGAGATCGGGCAGAAGGCGCGGCTCCAGTTGGCCCGGCTTCTGGATCGTCCCTGTCACCTGTTTCTCAACGTGAAGGAACGGGCTGGATGGGACGAGGAGCGAGCCCGTCTGCGCGCGCTCGGACTGGACGACAACGCCTGACAATTTCGCCAGCGGGACGGGGAAAGGCCTGTTCCGTTCTTGTGGGATGGGACGTCGGGCGATATGAGGGGGCCTCGGACCCTGTGGGTCACGGTCCGCTTGGAGCGTGGCGGATGCGGGGCATGTCCGATCGTCCGTGCATTGAGGCAAGATGAATACCACCGCTCAAGGCTCCGCCGCACCGCGCCGCGTCCTCCTGAAACTCTCCGGTGAAGCGCTGATGGGTGGCGCCCAGTATGGCGTCGATGCCCAGACGGTGGACCGCATCGCCAGCGACGTGGCCGAAGTGTTCCGCAGCGGCGTGCAGATCGGCATCGTGGTCGGCGGCGGCAACATTTTCCGTGGCCTCACCGCTGCCGCGCGCGGCATGGACCGCGCGCAGGGCGACGCCGCCGGGATGCTGGCGACTGTCATAAACGCGCTGATGGTGCAGAACGCGCTCGAACGTCAGGATGTGCCCACGCGGGTACTCTCGGCCATTGAGATGTCGTCCATTGCCGAGCCTTACATCCGTCGTCGCGCCGTGCGTCACATGGAAAAAGGGCGCGTCGTGATCTGTGCTGCCGGCACGGGCAATCCCTTCTTCACGACGGATACGGCGGCGGCGCTGCGTGCGGCTGAGCTGGATTGCGATCTACTGCTCAAGGGCACACAGGTGGATGGCGTGTACAGCGCCGATCCGCGCAAGGATCCCAATGCCGTGCGTCATGACAGACTGACCTACATGGAAGTCCTTTCGCGCGACTTGAATGTCATGGACGCGGCCGCCATCAGTCTGGCACGTGAGAATCGCCTGCCCATCGTGGTCTTCAATCTTCACGAAGATGGATCTTTTCAGCGCGTGATGCGTGGCGAAGGCCCCTATACCCGTATCGAGGAAACCGATTGATTCAGCGCAAGGACGCGCGCTGAGCGTTGTGATTGAACCGGAGCACCGGTTGCTTCCGGTCTGTTTGGGAGAACCGTCGTGGCGGAACTGAATACGCTTATCGAGGATCTGACGCGCCGCATGGATGGTGCGCTGGACAGCCTGCGCCGGGACTTCGCCGGACTGCGTTCGGGGCGTGCGAATGCCGCCCTTCTGGAGCCTGTGCGGGTCGAGGCCTATGGCGGTGAGGTGCCTCTCTCGCAGGTGGCGACTATCGCCGTGCCCGAAGCCCGTATGCTGAGCGTGCAGGTGTGGGACCGCGCGCTAGCGGCCGCCGTGGAAAAGGCCATCCGGGATTCGGGGCTCGGCCTCAATCCGGCGGGTGAGGGCCAGACGATTCGCGTGCCCATTCCGCAGTTGACCGAAGAGCGACGCAACGAACTCGCGAAAGCGGCGGCGCGTTATTCCGAAGGCGCGAAAGTGGCGGTGCGCGGCGTGCGGCGCGACGGCATGGACAAGACCAAAAGCTTCGAGAAAAAGGGCGACATCAGCCAGGACGATGTGAAGGTCTGGTCGGACGCCATTCAGAAGTTGACGGACCGCTACGTGAAGAGCATCGACGAAATGCTCGCGGAGAAAGAACGCGAAATCAAGCAGGTCTGATTCCACGATGCCCCTTCCTCTGGGAGCCGTAGCACAGGGTGCGGTCCCGGCCGGAACATCCACGGATGGTTCGGTGCCCCAGCATGTCGCCATCATCATGGACGGAAACGGTCGCTGGGCCGCGTCGCGCGGACTGCCGCGCATTGCGGGGCATCGGGCAGGGGCGGAGGCGGTGACACGTTGTCTGAGGGCGGCGCGCAGGCAGGGAGTGGAGTATCTGACGCTCTACGCCTTCTCTTCCGAGAACTGGCGACGCGGCCCCGATGAGGTTGCGGATCTCACGGGTCTGCTTCGGTTCTATGTGCGGCACAAGGTGGCGGAACTTCACCGTGAGCAGGTCCGTATCCTGTTTGTGGGAGAAGTGCACCGTTTCGGGTCGGATTTGTGCGACGAACTGGCGCGGGCCGAGCAACTGACGGCTCACAATACGGGCCTCACGCTGCTTCTGGCGTTGTCCTATGGCGGTCGCAACGACATCGTGCAGGCGACGAAAGCCATCGCGCGGGCCGTTCAGCGGGGTGAACTCGATCCCGATGCGATCGATGAGAACATGATGTCGCGGCATCTGTTGACGGCGGGTATTCCCGATCCCGATCTCGTGGTGCGCACCAGCGGCGAGCACCGTATTTCCAATTTTCTTCTGTGGCAGAGCGCTTACGCGGAGTTCGTGTTTCTCGATTCGCTGTGGCCGGATTTTGATGAAACGACCTTTGCGCAGGTGCTGGAAATCTACGGTCGTCGGGAACGTCGCTTCGGCGCGCGTCCGGCGTGAGTGAGGCGTCCCGCCCGCGTTCTTCTGGATCGAACTGGAAGGATCTGCGTCCCCGGCTGATTTCGGCTGTTGTGCTGATCCTTGTGGCCGGGAGCGCCATCTGGGCCGGTGGCCCGTTTTATGAAGCGCTCATTCTTCTGGCCATGTGTGGCCTCGCTTCCGAAATGGCGACTCTGTTTGGCCTGTCGGTGCGTTCGTGGCGTGGCGTGCTGTATCTCGGGTGGGCCGTCTGCGCGGGGCTGGCCGCCTGTGCCGGACGCTGGAGCGCCATCGCGGCCTTTCCCATGACCGCTTTCCTTTTCGGTACACCGCTTTGGCTTGGCAACGCGGCCATCGTGGCGGCGGGTTCTGCGTTGCTGTGGCTTCGACTGCACACATTGCCGGGGGCATGGTCGGTGGTCTTCCCCATTGCTGTGGTGGTGGCCAGCGACAGTTCGGCCTATCTGGTCGGGCGGCTTGTGGGTGGACCGAAGCTGGCGCCGCGCATCTCTCCGGGCAAGACGCGCTCGGGGGCTGTGGGCGGTCTGTGCGGAGCGGTTCTGGCGGGGATGCTTGTGGCATCGCTGGCGGGAGTGGACGGCATGATGGAGCGGACGTCCTTGCTTGTGCGAAGCGGTGTCTGGGCAGCCTTGCTGGGAGTGGTGGCGCAGGCGGGCGATCTGGCGGAAAGCGCGGTCAAACGTGCAAGAGGCGTGAAGGATTCCGGCACGCTGTTGCCGGGACATGGTGGCCTGCTGGATCGCTTCGACGCAATGCTGGCCGTGATGCCGCTTGCGGCCGTACTGTCATTGGCGGCGCAGCCGGGATTTGGGTTCTGGACAGTTGGACTGGCTGATCTTGTGAAGGCGATCAGTCACGTATTCGGACAATGAGAATGGGGGCGCAGGGACGCCTGAGATGAAGGCGTGCGTGCGGATGTTGGCAGTCAGGATGAAACAGGCATGAAGACGGTTACGGTTCTGGGCAGTACAGGCAGCATCGGCTGCTCGACAGTCGATCTTCTGCATCAGGCAGGCGAAGATGTTGCGGTGAAAGTGCTTGTGGGCGGGCGCAACGCGAAGCTGCTGGCCGAACAGGCCCGTGCTCTGCGTGCCGAACAGGCCGTGATTGCCGATGAAAGCCTTGTCGGGGAACTGAAGGCGCTTCTGGCGGACACGGATGTGAAGGTGAGCGGTGGCCGTTCTGCCGTGATCGAAGGAGCGGCCGTGCCGGCGGACTGGACCATGGCCGCCATCACGGGTGCTGCCGGTCTTGAGCCGACGCTTGCGGCCGTGCGCAACGGGGCGACCGTGGCGCTGGCCAACAAGGAAGCGCTGGTCTGTGCGGGTGACGTGATGCTGCGCGCCATCGCGGAGGCGAAAGCCACTCTTCTTCCGGTGGATTCCGAGCATAACGCGGTCTTTCAGGCGATGGCGGATCGTCAGGAAGCACAGGTCGAGAAGATCATCCTCACGGCGTCCGGCGGTCCGTTCCGCACCGCCACGCTGGAGGCGATGGAAGCCGCAACGCCTGCGCAGGCGCTCAAGCATCCGACATGGAGCATGGGGGCCAAGATCAGCATCGATTCCGCCTCCATGTTCAACAAGGGGCTAGAGGTGATTGAGGCGGCGCGTATTTTCGATCTGCCTGAGGAGCGCATCGACGTGCTCGTGCATCCGCAGTCGGTCGTGCATGGCATGGTGCAATACACCGATGGTAGCCTGATCGCGCAGATGGGTTCGGCGGACATGCGCATTCCCATCGCGCACTGTCTGGCATGGCCCGAGCGGATGCCCACCACGTCGCCGCGTCTGGATCTGGCGCAGTTCGGCACGCTGGTGTTCGAAAAACCCGATCCCGCGCGATTTCCGGCGCTTCGGCTGGCGCGACAGGCCCTGCGGGAAGGGGGCGCTGCGTCCACCATTCTCTCGGCGGCCAACGAGATTGCGGTCGAGGCCTTTCTGAACAATCAGATCGGATTTCTGGATATTCCGCGCATCGTCGAGAACGCGATGGACACGCTGGGCGCGCCGGTTATCGAGGATCTGGCTGCCGTGCTGCATTGGGACGCGGAGGCGCGTCGTGTGGCGCGTGAAGGGATTGTCAGGAAGGCGGCCTGACGCCGAAAGCCTGACGTGTCTATATGAAAGCGGGCGTGAAGTGAGGAGAACCCGGCCATGCATGACCTGATTCGAACGATACTGGCCTTTTGCGTGGTGCTGGGTGTGCTCGTCTTCATCCACGAACTCGGTCACTACCTCGCCGCGCGCTGGCGCGGCGTGAAGGTGGACACGTTCTCCATCGGCTTCGGTCCGCCGCTGTGGCGCTGGACGGACAAGGTGGGGACGGAGTGGCGCATTGGCCCGATTCCTCTGGGCGGTTACGTCAAGCCGCATGGGTTTGAAGGGCCGGAAGACGCCACCGAGGAACAGAAGGCCGCGTGGGAGCCCGGGCGGACGTTCCATGACAAGCCCGTCGGTTCGCGCATGATCGTCATTGCCGCTGGGCCGGTGTTCAATTTCGTGCTCGCTTTCGTGCTGTTTTTTCTGCTTTTTGCTTTCTGCGGTCAGCCGAGCGTGCGCAACACGGTTGCTGCAGTGATGCCCAATGGGGCGGCGGCGGCGGCGGGCGTGAAACCCGGCGATACAATTCTTGCTCTGGGGGAGCAGGCCACGCCTGACGCGCAGAGCGTGCAGAAGCTGGTGGCGGGTGAGCCGGGGCAGGCCACGACCCTGCACGTCAAGCGTGACGGCAAGGATATGACGCTGCCTGTCACGCTCGGGCGTATCACGCCATCGGGAAATGCCGCGCCCATCGGGCAACTTGGGATCGAGTTTGCAACGGAAACCGGTAAGCCTCAGCCACTTCCGCAGGCTGTCGTCAGTGGCGCGAAGGCCACGTGGAACACCATAACGCAGACGCTCGACGGGCTGTGGCAGATGGTGACCGGCCGGCATACGCCGCGTGATCTTGGCGGCCCGCTGCGGATTGCCCAGCTTTCCGGGCAGGTGGCGCAGTACGGTGTGGCCAGCATCCTGTCCTTCATGGCGCTTCTGTCGGTCAATCTTGGGCTGATCAACCTGTTCCCCATCCCGATCCTCGATGGCGGACGGCTGGTTTTTTATGTTCTGGAAGCGATTCGCGGACGTCCTGTGCCGAGGAAAATACAGGAGGTGGGCTTTCAGGCCGGATTCGCATTGATTGCGGGGCTTTTCCTGTTTTCCACTTTCAATGATCTTTCCAGCTTCGGCCTGTTTCACTGGATGGCCGCACTCATGGGGTGAGGCGTGCCGTCCCGGTGCCGGTTCTGACGGCACGATCTGGAGGGAGGCACGAGGAAAACCCATGAGACGACTTGCAGAATGACCGGAAGTTCGGATAGTTCCCCTCTTGAGGCGGAGTGTGTGTCCGGGGTCGTGGACCGTAAATGGAATGTGTTCCGCGTTCTTTCCCGGCGGTGTGTTCTGTCCGCGCCGCGGGGCAGGTCTGGTCGTGCAATATGGCTCCTGGACGGAAAGGGTGCTGGTGTTGAAGAGTAAACGTTCGGCTCTGCTTGCGTCGGTCTTCGTACTGCCGACGCTCGTATCCCATGCAGCCGAAGCTCAGTTCGCTCCACGTCACCAGAATCCTGTGGCTGCAAGAGCAGTGCTTGCGGGCGAAGGCGTGACGCGCGGCAGCCGTATCGAGGACATTCAGGTCCACGGCAACGACCGTATCGAAGAAAGCACCATCCAGTCCTATATGGTCTCCCGTGTGGGAGACCCGTTCAGTCAGGATGATCTCGATCGCTCTCTCAAGACGCTCTACGCCACCGGTCTGTTCAAGGACGTAACGATCAAGCGGTCCGGCACCACGCTGATCGTCAACGTGGTGGAGAATCCGGTCGTCAACCGCATCGTGTTCGAAGGCAATCATGCGGCCAAGGATGAAGACCTGACCAAGGTTATTTCCCTGCGGCCGCGTGCGGTGTTCTCGACGGACGAGGCATCGGCCGATCGGCAGAAGATTCTTGAGGTTTATGCGCAGAAGGCCCGTTACGGCGCGGATGTGACGCCCGAGATCGTCAAGCTCGCGCATAACCGCGTGGATGTCGTGTTTCGCATTTCCGAAGGGCCGCAGACGCTCGTCAAGCGTATCGCCTTCGTGGGTAACAAGTTCTACAGCGAAGCCCGTCTTGCCAGCGTTGTCTCCTCGAAGGAGACAGCGTGGTATCGCTTTTTCTCCTCGGCCGATCAGTACAATCCCGAGCGTCTGAAATACGATGGCGAACTGCTGCGTCGGTTCTATCTGGCAAACGGTTTTGTCGATTTCCAGATGGTCAACGCCACGGGTGAAATGTCGCCGGATCGCAAATCCTTCTTCGTGACGTTCACGATCAAGGAAGGACCGCGTTACCGGCTTGGCAAGATCGATATCCGCTCCAGCCTGCGCCATGCGCCAGCCGTGTCGCTGCGTAAGTATATCGAGCTGTTCCCCAATCAGTGGTACGACGGCAACGCGATCCAGCAGAACGCGACCAATATGGAGGAAAGCCTCCAGGCCGATGGCTATCCGTTCGCGGTCGTGCGTCCGTCCATTGCGCGCAATCCCGAGAAGCACATCGTCAACCTGCTCTTCGATGTGAGCGAAGGGCCGCGCATGTATGTCGAGCGTCTCGACATCAACGGCAACACCGTTACGCGGGACGACGTGATCCGTCGGCAGCTGCCGATGGCCGAGGGCGACCCGTACACGCCGGTTCTGCGTAAATATGCCAAGCAGTCGATGGAAGATCTGGGCTACTTCAAGTCCGTGAACATCTCCCAGTCGCAGGGTTCGGCGCCGGACAAGGTCAATGTGTCCACGGGTGTCGTGGAAAAGCCTACGGGTGAGTTCTCGCTCGGTGGTGGTTACTCCACGGACGTTGGCATCATCGGTAATATCGGCCTTAAGCAGCACAACCTGCTGGGAACGGGTGTCGATGCCGGTATCTCGGGCACGATGGCCTATTATGAGCGTCAGGCTGATATCTCGTTTACCGATCCGTACTTCCTGAACCGCAATCTCGTGGTCGGCGCGGATATTTTCTATATCAACAACCGTTACCAGACGTATCAGAACTATTCGGAAGGCCGGTACGGCATCACGCTCCGTATGGGTTATTCCTATACGAACCATCTGTCGCAGTCCTTCAACTACTCACTGATGGAACGTCACGTCGGCGGTGTGTGGGATCATTCGTCCCAGTACGTGTTGGACAATCAGGGGCATTCGCTGCTGTCGCAGCTCGGCACTACGATTCAGTATGACACGCGTGACCGTCGCATCATGCCGCACAAGGGATTCATCCTGCGGTTGGGTGGCGATTTTGCGGGTATCGGTGGTGACGCCAAATATGTGCGTGGCAAGTTCGATGCAGCCTATTACCTCCCGCTCGATGACCTGATGGGCAACCATGACTGGACCGTCGAGTTCAAAGGCGGCACCGGCTACATGACCGACTGGGGCGGTGGCAAGCAGTGGATCATCGATAACTTCTATCTCGGTGGTAACAATCTGCGCGGCTTCCTCGACGGTGGTGCCGGTCCGCGTGCGATCGGTCAGACGTGGCCGGAACTGGGGCCGAACGGGAAAGTCCGTGGCGGTGAAGATCTGCTCGGTGGTCGTTTTATCTATACCGCGTCCGCGACAGTTCACTTTCCTATTCCGTATGCGTCGTCGATGGGTTTGAGGGGACGTGCGTTTGTTGATAGCGGTAGTTTGGCCGGTCTGCGCGTTGCTCATCGTTGGACCAATAAAGCCAAGGACGGCGATTACTATCAGGGCGTGAGTGGCAACACGCTGACGCCGCGTGTGAGTGCCGGTGCCGGTATCTCGTGGCAGAGCCCGTTCGGCCTTCTCAATATCGATGCAGGCTTCCCGATCATGCGTAGTCGCAATGACCGCACGCAGGTTCTGCGCTTCGGCTTCGGCCAGCAATTCTGAGGTGACCATGTTTCGTTTCTCCCGGGCCACGCTGCTGGCCTCTTCTCTGCTTCTCGCGGGCAGTTCACTGCTATCCGGAGAGGCGGCCTTCGCGCAGGCGGCGGGTGGTGGCAGCGGGTGGTTCGTGCCCAAGACGGCGCATCAGGTGCCGCCGCCGGTTCATGGGCCGTCCCATGCGACACGTCCCGCGCCTGCGCCGCAGCCTGATGCGGACGAGGGTGGCGATGAGGGTGGTGGTGATGAAGGAAACGGTCGTCCGCCTCCGGTCCTTCCGCAGCCGGCCATTCCGCCCGCAGCCGATGTGGCGAAAGAAGCGGCTCCTCCGGCAGCTGTCATCGGCCTGATCAGCGTGGGTGACGTGATGCGTCAGTCCCTTGCGGGTCAGCAGGTCGAGCGCGAACTGGGTGGCCGTCGTGACGAACTGGCGCGCGATGCGCAGCACGCGCAGGCTGGCTGGCGTGAGGAGCAGCAGAAGCTGCAGGCCAATGCCAAGAGCATGACCGCCGATCAGATCCAGACGCAGGAGCGCAATCTTCAGTCCAAGGTGATGCGCGCGCAGCGGCAGTTCCGTGATCGCAACCGCATCATTCAGGAAGCGGCTCAGGTCGCGCTGGGGCAGATCGAGCGTGAACTGGTGCAGGTCATCCAGAAGGTGGCTGGCGCCCACGGCATGAATCTCGTGCTGCACAGCGAGCAGGTCGCTCTGCATGTGGATGGGCAGGACATCACCAACGAAGTGGCGTCGCAGCTCAACGCCGTGCTGCCGAAGGTCTATATCCCGGCGGCTGGTGAGGACCCTGAGGTTCTGGCGAAGTCGGGAAAAATGCCCACCACGGCTTCCCCGCCGCCGGGCCCGCAGGCGACGACCAGCCAGGCCGCGCCGCAGAAATGACGGGCGAGACGCGCTGAATGGCCCGTCGTCGCGAAACTCCGGGTGAGCGCTCCGCGTCAGGCAAGGTAGCGGACGCGCGTTTCTTCGGTCGTAGCGGGCCGTTCACGGGCGAGGCGTTGGCCGACGTCGCGGGCGGAGAATATCTTCCGCCGCGTGACGGCGGGGATGTGAACCGCCTGTATGGCGGGATCGGTCCGCTTCAGGCCGCGCAGGCCGATGAGGTCAGTTTCCTCGACAACCGGCGCTATGCGGCGCTTCTGGATGGAACACAGGCCGGACTCATCATTGTGGGACCGGCTTTTGCCAAGCGCGTGCCCGCTGGCAGTGCGGCCATTGTGTCTTCAACGCCCTATCTGGCGTGGTCGCGCGTGGCCCGGATGTTCCACCCGGCACCCTCCGCGCGTCCGGGTATCCATCCTTCTGCCGTGATCGGGGACGGGGCGGTGATCGATCCGTCCTGCGAGATCGGTCCCTTCGCCGTGATTGGCGAGAGCGCTGAAATCGGCGCGGGCACGATTATTGGCTCTCATGCGGTCATCGGAGATGGCGTGGTGGTTGGCGGCCACTGCCGGCTGGGGGCGCATGTAAGCGTTTCCCACGCGACGCTGGGCGACAGGGTGACGCTGTTTCCCGGGGCGCGGATCGGTCAGGACGGTTTCGGCTTCGCGGTCGGGCCTGAGGGTTTCGAGACGGTGCCGCAGCTTGGGCGTGTGGTGCTGGAACACGATGTCGAGGTGGGCGCCAATTCCACCATTGACCGTGGCTCGGTGCAGGATACGGTCATCGGTGCAGGGTCGCGGCTCGACAATCTGGTTCAGATTGGCCACAACACCCGGCTCGGTCGGTGCTGCATCGTGGTGTCGCAGGCTGGAATCTCCGGTTCGACGGAACTGGGGGATTTTGTGACGGTCGCGGCGCAGGCCGGTCTGATCGGGCATATTCGCATCGGCTCCAAGGCGCGTATCGGCGCGCAATGCGGCGTGATGTCGGATGTGGAGGCCGGGGCGGATGTGATCGGCAGTCCGGCCATGCCGTTCCGGGAGTTCTTCCGTAACGTGGCGACATTGCGCAAGCTGTCGAAGCGTCCGGGGAAGGATGACGAGACGTCCGGCTCGGGCGGAGAGTAGAGTTGAAGCAGCGCCGTCCGGGCGCGTGGCAAGGGTGGTTTCAGGAACGTGGATCAGAAACACGACATGCAGGAGCGCACGAGCGAAGCGACGCACATTGACGCCGTGGATATCATGCGCATCATGGAAGCGATTCCGCATCGCTACCCATTTCTGCTTATTGACCGGATGGTTGACGTCGAACTTGGTGAGTCGGCTGTCGGTGTGAAGAATGTCTCGGTCAATGAGCCGTTCTTTCAGGGACATTTCCCCGCACGGCCCGTCATGCCGGGTGTGTTGATTGTGGAGGCAATGGCCCAGACGGCGGCGACGCTCGTCGTTCTGACCCTTGGTAAGGCCTTTGAAGGCAAGCTCGTCTATTTCATGACGATCGAGAACGCCAAGTTCCGCCGGCCTGTCGGGCCGGGCGATCAACTCCGTATTCATGTGGAGAAAGAGCGCCAGCGTGGGAATGTCTGGAAGTTCAAGGGTATGGCACATGTGGATGGGGTCTCGGTCGCGGAAGCGACTTTCGGCGCCATGATCATGGACTGAGGCGGCGCATCTGGGTTTTGCGCAACCAGCAGATGCCGCAGGGAGCAGCAAAAATGCCTACAGGCGGCAATGGGGGCAGTTCTGGCTGAAGCGACGAAAGCAGGGGCATCGGCTCTTTCCATGAAAGATCAGGATGTCCCGACGGTGATCCATCCGACAGCCATCGTCGCGCCCGGCGCAAAGTTGGGTGCGGGCGTGAAGATCGGGCCGTGGTGCATGATCGGTCCTCATGTCGAGGTGGGTGACGGCGTCGAGATGATCGCCAATGTCATCGTCGATGGTCGAACGCGACTCGGTGCGGATTCGCGGTATTTTCCCTTCACGACGATCGGGCTGGCGCCTCAGGACCTCAAATACGGCGGAGAGCCAACGCGCTGCGAAATCGGAGCGCGGACGGTCGTGCGCGAGCATGTGACCATCCATCGTGGCACAGCCACGGGGACAGGGCTGACGCATGTGGGCGCGGACTGCCTCATCATGGCCAATGCCCATGTGGCTCATGATTGCACGTTGGGCGATCGCGTGATCATCGTGAACAACGTGGTCATGGGCGGTCATGTGTCCATCGACGACGATGCGCGGGTGATGGGGGCTGCGGCCATCCATCAGTTCGTGCGCATTGGGCGTGCAGCGCTTGTCGGGGGCGTGGCCGGTGTGGAAGCGGACGTCATTCCCTATGGCAGCGTTCTGGGCAATCGGGCGCGGCTTGTCGGGCTGCACTGGATCTGGCTGCGTCGCCACGGGGTGAAACTGGAAGAACGTCACCGGATGCGGCAGGCCTTCCGTCTGCTCTATCCGCGCGATGGAGAAGGCGGCGTCTTCACGCAGAGGCTTGGACTCGTGCGCGAGCAGTTCGGAGACGATCCGCGCGTGGCCGAAATCCTCGCCTTCATTGAAGGGGAAAGTCGCCGCGGGCTTGTGCGGATCGCGCAGGCGGGCTTCACCACGAGCGAGACCGAAGCGGGCTAGGGATCGCGGGATCATGACGCCCCGCGTGGAACAGGCCTCTGGCTGTGTCGGTATCCTCGCTGGAGGTGGTCCGCTGCCGGGGCAGGTGGCGGCGGCCATCGCGGCACAGGGGCGACCTGTGTTTATGATTGCCTTTCAGGATTTTGCTGAACCTTCCATTGTCGCGCCGTGGCCGCATGCTTGGGTGCGGTTGGCGGCAGCCGGTCAGATTCTGTCCGAATTGCGCGCGCATGGATGCGGGGACATCGTTCTCATAGGCCCGGTGCGGCGGCCGTCTTTTCGCGATTTGAGACCCGATGCAGAAGGTGCGCGAATCCTCGCGCGACTCGGTCGTGCGCTTTTCGCGGGGGATGATGGGCTGCTCGGGGCGCTTGTGCGCGTGCTGGGTGAGGAAGGCTTCACTGTGCGGGGCGCGCATGAGTTTCTTTCCCGGTCTCTGGGAAAAGTCGGCGCACTTGGACGTTACACACCCGATGAGGGAGCGCAGAGCGATATTGCGCGGGGTGTCGAGGTGGTGCGGGCGCTGGGGCGGCTGGACATCGGGCAGGGCTGCGTCGTGCAGAATGGCGTGGTGCTGGCGGTCGAAGCCATGGAGGGCACGGACGCGATGCTGGAACGGGCGGCAGCCTGTCGTCAGCCCGGCGCTGGTGGCGTGCTGGTCAAGCTGTGCAAGCCGGAACAGGAGCGGCGGGCGGATATGCCCACGATCGGGCCAAAAACCATCGAGGGTGCCGCAAGAGCGAAACTGTCCGGCATCGCTTTCGAGGCGGGTGGTACGTTGTTGATCGACCCACAGGCGTGCGTCGCAGCGGCGGATGCGGCAGGACTGTTTCTGTGGGGACTCGCGAAAAGCTGAGTTCAAAGGCATTGAAGGATCGTTCGATACGTGACGGTCTCACTGAATCGGAGAGAAAAATGGGCACGTTCCTGCACACGATGCTGCGCACGAAGAATCTCGACGCCAGCCTCGCGTTCTACAAGCTGCTCGGCATGCACGAACTTCGTCGTCGCGAGGTGCCAGATGGACGTTATACGCTGGTGTTCATCGGGTACGCCGATAATGCACACGGGCAGGCGGAAGTCGAACTGACGTATAATTGGGGCGAAGACGACGGTTATGACGTCGGTACCGGCTTCGGTCATCTTGCCGTAGGTGTGTCGGATGTGAAGGCCGCAGTGGAAAAGGTTCGCGCGGGGGGCGGTAAAGTCACACGCGAGGCGGGACCGGTGAAGTTCGGCACGACCGTGATTGCCTTCGTGGAAGACCCCGATGGCTACAAGATCGAGCTGATCGAGCGTCCTGAAACGGCCTGAGACTCAGCTTTTTGAGGATTTGAGGCGTTCTGTCATCCGGTCGAGAGCGGCGAGAATCTGCTCGGCGCGGGTGCGTGTGGTTTCGTCCGGGCTGAGCGCGAGTTGATCGGCTGTCAGCATGGCCGGAGCGATGAGACCACGCAGATCGTGGCGCAGGCGCGGAGAAATCTCGGGGGCGACGGCGGAAGCGGGCGCGACTGTGTCGCGCGGATCTGGCAGGGCCGGTGGCTGGGTCAGGCACATCAGCGCGCCCGTTGCAACGAAAGCTGACGCCGCGATGAGCAGCACGCGACCGAAAAGCGGAAGTGGCACGAACAGCGCAACAAGCCCGCAACCGAGCACGAGGGTGAAGACCGTAAGGGCGGGCAGGACACGGGGCACATCGGTCTCCTCGGAGCGCGGGCATGTCCCGCAGACGTTGACGCAACAAGGCCACATGACTATAAGCCCGCGATCCAGGCAAGGTCGGGAACGAATCCGGATAGCCTGCTTTCGTAATTGATTTGAGAATCATCCGAGGAGTGTCGCCGTGAAGCGCACGTATCAACCGTCCAAGCTGGTCCGTAAGCGTCGCCACGGCTTCCGCACCCGTTCCGCCACCGTTGGTGGCCGTCGCGTTCTTGCGAACCGCCGTGCGAAGGGCCGCAAGCGCCTTTCTGCCTGAGCCACGGGCTTAGACATGACAGGACGGGTCGAAACGGATGTCAGCGACTCAGAGCACCAACGCTCGATCCGCCTGAAAAAACGCAGCCAGTTTCTTGCTCTCGCGTCCAAAGGGCGCAAGGCGCCTATGCCGGGACTGGTTCTGCAGGCGCTCCGTCGCGATGATGATGGAGCGGCCCGCGTTGGTTTTACCGTGACAAAAAAAGTCGGCAACTCCGTGGTGCGTAACCGCACACGCCGTCGTTTGCGTGAAGCAATGCGAATGGTGGAGCGCGAAACCTCGCTGCAGGGCGTGGATCTTGTGCTGATCGGCCGTGACGGCACGCGGCGTCGCGTGTTCACCGATCTGGTGGACGATCTTCGTCGCGCTCTGCGCAAAACGGATGTGATTGCGTGAGCGGTTCGCTGTCGCGGCTGGTGTCCGGCGGTCTCGTTGGTTTCATGAGGATCTGGCAGGTGGCGTTTCGGCCCGTGGTCGGTCCGAACTGTCGTTATCACCCTTCCTGTAGTTGCTATGGCATCGAGGCTGTGCAGCGTCATGGCCCTTGGCGTGGTGGCTGGCTGACGTTTCGCCGCATCCTGCGCTGCAATCCGTGGGTGAAAGGCGGTTACGATCCGGTGCCGCCCGTTCGTGAGAAAGATACTACACGCACATAGTTTGCCCCGGCATCTGGCAATCGTGCGCAATTGAGGTATGAGAGAGCGCGATCATGCCGGACCCTTGCGTGGGGGCTGGCTCGGAGTGTCACGAGAAGCAGAGAAGGCCAGCCGCTCGGTATGGATATCAGACGCGTAATACTGGCGACCATCCTGTCGGCGCTGGTGCTGATCGGTTTCGACTACTTCATGCCGGAGAACAAGACCCCGGCGGCCATTCAGGGGCAGACCGCCACCCAACAGGGTGCGCCGGCGTCGCCCACGGCGGTGACGGCGGCTACGCGCCAGCCGGAAGATGAAGCGAACGCGACTCCGGCCCGTCTGCCGATCGATGCGGTGGATGTGAGTGGCTCGATCAATCTGCGTGGTGCGCGGCTCGATGATCTCGTGCTGCGCAACTATCATGAGACGGTAAAGCCACACAGTCCGCTCGTTCGCGTACTTGAAGCACATGGCGAGAAGGAGCCGACTTACGTCGAGTTCGGTTGGTATGCCTCTCCCGGCGCCACCGTGCGCCTGCCGGACGCGCATACGCTGTGGACGGCGACGGCCCCGAAGCTTGGCTCCGACGCCCCGGTTGCCCTGACCTGGGATAATGGTGCGGGCCTGACGTTCGAGATCGATCTGGCGATCGACCGTGATTACATGTTCACCGTGACGCAGAAGGTCCGCAACGCGACCGGTAGCGCCGTAGCTCTGGTGCCGTATTCGCGTGTCGTGCGGGGGTACACACCGGAAGAGACGGGCGGGATGCTGGTCCACGAAGGCCCGATCTCGGTCATCGGCGGACGTCTAGGGGAAGAATCCTACAAGTCGCTGCGGGATGGTTCCACGGCTCCGAACTATGTGTCGTGGACCAAGGCCGGCACTGGCGGTTGGGCTGGTATCACGGACAAATACTGGCTCGCGGCTGTTGTGCCCGATCAGACCAGCGAAGTGACCGGCACCTATGGTTTCGATACGCCGGATGGAGCGTATCAGGTCGGCTTTACGGCGCGGAATCCGCTGGTGGCAGCACCCAATGCCGAGGCGCAGACCGTCTCGCATGTGTTCGCGGGCGCCAAGGAAGTGCGGCTTCTGGAGCGCTATCAGCACGATCTGAACATTCCGGACTTCTGGAAGGCCGTGGATTTCGGCTGGTTCTCGTTCCTCACACGGCCCGTCTTCTTCGTGCTGGATACGCTGTATCAGTTCTTCGGCAATTTTGGTCTTGCGCTGCTGACCTTCACTCTGATCGTCAAGGCGGTGTTCTTCCCGCTTGCCTCCAAGGGTTTCCGTTCGGCAGCCGCGATGCGCGATGTCGCGCCGCGTATGAAGGAGATTCGCGAGCGGTATAAGGACGATCCGGTTCAGTTGAACCAGCGCATCATGGCGCTATACAAGGAAGAGGGCGTGAGCCCGTTCAGCGGCTGTCTGCCGCTGCTGATTCAGGCACCCGTGTTCTGGTGTCTCTATAAGGTGCTCTACGTCACCATCGAGATGCGTCACGCGCCGTTTGTGGGGTGGATTCACGATCTGTCCGCGCCGGACCCGACAAACCTGTTCAATCTGTTCGGACTGCTGCCGTTCGATCCCACGCATATCTCATCGTGGCTGTGGCTGGGCGTATGGCCGATCCTCTACGGCTTGACCATCTGGCTGATGCAGCGGGTCAATCCGGCGACGATCGATCCGGCGCAGAAGACCGTGTTCATGATGATGCCGTTCGTCTTCACGTTCTTTATGGCGCGTCAGCCGGTCGGTCTGGTGATTTACTATTGCTGGAACAACCTTCTCACGGTGGTTCAGCAGTTCGTCATCAAGCGCGCGCACGACCGCAAGAAGGGGCAGCCCGAGATCATTCCGCCGCCGAAGAAGACCGGAGGAAAAAGCTGAGCATGGGAGACGCGGACGGACGCGATTTTTCGGCCTCGCTGACGCTTTCGCCTGAGCTGATCGAGGCGGGACGTCTGCTGTTCGCGCGTCCGTGCGAGTTCTTTCACGGCGCGCAGAACATTTCCCAGTTGCCGGTGTCCGATGCACCGGAAGTGGCGTTCGCGGGTCGCTCGAATGTGGGTAAGTCCAGCCTCATCAACGCGCTGACAGGACAGAAAAGCCTAGCGCGCGCGTCGTCCGAGCCGGGGCGCACGAAGCAGCTCAACTTCTTCGAACTGGGTGGTCGTCTCGTATTGGTGGACATGCCGGGTTATGGCTACGCCAAGGCCGCGAAATCGGTGAAAGAAGACTGGCAGGGGATGATGTTCGATTATCTCCGTGGCCGACCGAACCTGCGACGTGTCGTGCTGCTGCTGGATGCGCGTGTCGAGACGAAAGCGTCCGACCGCGAGGTGATGGACCTGTTCGACAAGGCGGCCATCAACTTTCAGGTTGTGCTAACCAAATGCGATGACGTGAAGCCGAAGGCTGAAGAAGCCCGGTATCGGGAGGTTGCAGCGGAAATGAGCCGCCATCCGGCGGCGCATCCGGTGGTCCTGCCGACAAGCAGTCAGACCGGACGCGGCATTCCCGAATTGCGGGCGGAACTGGCGGCGTTTGCCGAGGAACCGGCGAATTGATTGTTTTCTCCGGGAGCATGGCTCTTCCCGGATCGAGGTGAAGGAAAGACGACATGACGCAGGAAGGTCTTCCGATGGCGGATGCCTTGCAACAGGCGACCACGCTGGCTGGAGCGTTGCCATTCCTGCGCCGCTATGCGGGCGACACGATTGTCGTGAAATATGGCGGTCATGCCATGGGCAATCCCGAACTGGCCGAGACATTCGGCAAGGACATCGCGCTGCTCAAGCTGGTGGGGATCAACCCTGTCGTCGTGCATGGTGGCGGTCCGCAGATCAATCAGATGCTGGAGCGGTTGCAGGTAAAGTCGTCCTTTGTGGACGGCCTGCGTGTGACGGACGCGTCCGCTATCGACATCATCGAGATGGTGCTGTGCGGATCGGTCAACAAACAGGTGGCGACGCTCATCAATGAGGCGGGTGCGCTGGCTGTGGGGATTTCCGGCAAGGATGGTGGTCTTGTTCGCGCCAGCAAGCTGGAGCGGAAGGTAAAAAATCCTGCCACAGGCAAGCTCGAAACGGTGGATCTGGGGTTTGTGGGCGAACCTGACGAGATCAACCCGCAGGTTTTGTATGCTCTTTCAGGTTCAGGTCTGATTCCCGTGATCGCGCCGGTTGCGGGTGGACACCACGGCGAGACGTTCAACGTTAATGCCGATACGGTTGCAGGTGCGATTGCCGGTGCCGTCCATGCGTCCCGTCTGTTGATGCTCACCGATGTGCCCGGTGTGCTGGATGAAAAGGGCAAGCTCATCCCCGAATTGACGGCGGAGGAAGCGCGCAAGGGTATCGAGTCCGGCATGATCTCGGGCGGTATGATCCCTAAGGTGGAAACCTGCCTCAAAGCTGTGCAGGCAGGGGCCAGAGCGGCGGTAATCGTCAACGGCAAGGTGCCGCATGCGTGTTTGCTGGAACTGTTCACGCAGTCGGGGTCCGGCACACTGATCCGTGGCGAAAACGCTGGCCGACGCTGACAGCGGCAATCGATTTCATGAAAAGGGCGTTCCCATACGGGAGCGCCCTTTTTTCATGGGAGAACGGATACGAGACGATGTGAAGTGGTAGGGACGGCGCCCCTGTTTGCAATGCGTCATGCCAGTCGCGAATACATGATGAGGCTGGCTATAAAAAAAGCCACGGGAACGGTCCCGTGGCTTTTCCTTGTGGCTGCCGAGGAGACCGACAGCCGATAGTTCGTAAAGCTTACTTCGCCTCGTCCACACCCGTATGGGTCTGGGGTGCGAAGCTCCAGCCGTTGCCATAAGGCTGCGGCGGGAACAGGCCCCAAGAGGAGTAGTTGGTGGAGGAGGCCGTCCATCCACGCTGCGTGCCAAGCGGCTGATTCGACGTGCGCAGCTTGGTGATACCTGCAGCGGTCACGTTAGCCGGTGCCTTGTTGCCCCACGACGTGCGGATGAAGTTCACGACATCGGCCACCTGCTGGTCGTTGAGCAGCTTGTGATAGGCCGGCATGGCGATGGCGGAAGGCGCCCAGTTGGTGGGCGGCAGCACGCCACCAGCGACGACGACATGAGCCAGCGACGTCGGATCGTCCGTTGCAACAACCGGGTTTCCTGCCAGCGGCGGGAACATACGGGCGACACCACCACCGTCGTTACGGTGACAGATGGCGCATTGTTCAATGTAGATGTCTGCGCCAGTCATGCCAGCGGTCTTGCCGGAATCCAGAGCTTCAGCCGTGGAGGCGTCGTAGGTGTAGTCACCCTTGGCCTTCGGTACGGGCGGAAGACTCTTGAGGTAACGGGCCGTGGCGCGAAGATCGTCCTCGGTCCAGTACTGCGTGCTCCATGCCACCACGTCGGCCATGCCACCGAAGACGGCGGAGTGGTCGATACGGCCAGAGCGCAGGAACTGCACAAGATCGTCTTCCGTCCAGCGTCCCAGACCCACCACCGGATCGTCACGCAGGCTCGGCGCGATCCAGTTGTCGATCACGCCACCACCGGCGAGGAATTCTGCGCCACCAGCGCCGTCATAGGCCTTTTCCTGCATGGAGAAGCCACGCGGCGTATGACATGCACCGCAGTGACCCGGACCCGTGACGAGGTATTCACCACGCGCAACGACCGGATCAGATCCCGGGGCGGGAGTGAAGGGCTTGGCGGCTGGGGCGAACATCTTGGCCCACAGGCCAAGCGGCCAGCGCATGGACAGCGGCCATGAGATGTCCACCGGCTTGTTGGGCTGTTCGACAGCCGGTACGCCCTGCATGAAGTAAGCGTACAGCGCCTTGATGTCGTCGTCCGTCATGCGCGCAAAAGACGGATACGGCATGGCCGGATACAGGTACGATCCGTCCTTGCGGAAACCGTGTCGAACCGCGTTGTCGAAATCCTGCAGCGTGTAATTGCCGATGCCATTCTGTTTGGATGGCGTGATGTTGGTCGAATAGATCGTGCCGACCGGGGTCTTGATTTCAAGACCACCAGCAAACGTCTGGCCGTGCAGGCCGGTATGACAGGCCACACAGTCACCGAGGCGCGCGATATACGCGCCCCGTGTGACAAGGTCACTGTCTGTGCTTTGAGCCGCAGCAGGAGAGGCACCGAGAGCCGTTCCCGCCAGAAGCCCGAGGGTGGCTGCACCAAGTGCAGCCTTGAGTCCCTTGATCATGGTTTCACCACCGCGTCGCTTTTGTTCGGATGAGGTCATTGCTGGAACGGCCGATCACTGCGTGATGCCGAGCGTCGGATTGACGGGAATGTTCGCGTCATTTTTCCGGGCATCGACTTCACGCTGATAGGTCTCGTTGGCGCGCTTGAGGAGATACTGGCGGATTGACTCGATCTCATCGGGCGTCATGGAGGTGTCGAAACGGTCCATGCCATAGGCCGTCAGAGCGCCGCGGCCGACCACATTATAGAACGCGTCCTTGTGACGGATGGAGCCGGACCAGCGCAGATCGGGCAGCACACCAGCGCCTTCCGCGTTGTCGCCATGACAGGTCTGGCAATAGGTCTGATACTGGAAGTAGCCGTTATCGACCTGCTTGGTGTCGTAGTCCGCCGGCGGCTTCACGGGCAGGAAGCCCATGTTGTTCATCGGCGGCAGCTTGGCCGTTCCATCAAGCGAGAACACCGCGAGGTAGGAGTGGTTGACCGTCCAGCCGGAGGTGCGGCCCACGCCACCCATCGAGATCGGGTAGATGCCACCCCAGCCCACTTCAACCGCGACATACTGCTTGCCGTTCACGCTGTAGGTGACCGGAGGCGCGATGATGCCGCTCTGTGCGTTGAAGCTGAACAGATCCTTGCCGTTCGTGGCGTCGTAGGCGTGGAACTCACCGTTGGCGAGACCCTGGAACAGAAGATCACCGCCCGTTGCAAGCAGACCGCCGTTCCACGGACCCTTGTGGTCGATCTTCCAGACGGTTTCCAGCTTCACCGGATCCCAGGCCAGCACCCACCCGTGCAGATCCTTGATGTAGGCTGTGCGGGCTTCCGGCGTGTCGGGCAGACCGTTCTTGGTCATGTCCAGACCGACGTTCCAGGAGTCCGGGTGGGCCTTGAAGCCACCAACCTGGTTCTTGTAGCCGAACGGAATCTGATGCGCTGGGATGTAGACCAGGCCCGTCTTGGGGCTGTAGGCCAGCGACATGAAGTTATGGGCGCCCAGCGGGCCGGGAATGCCGTACCACCACTTGCCGTTGAGCGTGTAAAGCGCTTCGGGGTTGAAGATCGGGCGGCCGGTCTTGGGATCGAGGCCGTAGGCCCAGTTCTCATAGACGTAGTTCTTGCCCTGAATGAACTGGCCGGTCTTCGCATCGATCACATAGAAGAAGCCGTTCTTCGGAGCGTGAATGATGACGTGGCGCTTCTCGCCATTGATCGGCAGATCAAGCGTCATGATCTGCTGGACCGAGGTGTAGTCCCACTGATCCATCGGCGTGGCCTGGAAGTGCCAGACATACTCGCCGGTGTCCGGCTTCACGGCTACGATGCTGCCAAGGAACAGATCGTTGCCCCGGCCTTCGGAGCGGTATTTGTAGTTCCATGGTGAGCCGTTGCCGACCGCGATGTAGACCAGATCGGTCACAGGATCATAGACGAGCGAATCCCAGACGGTGCCGCCACCGCCCTGCTGCGTCCAGTAGCCCTTCGGTCCCCACGTCTTGTAGGCCTTGCTCATCAGGATGCTGTCGGAGGCCGCATGGTCCGGCTCGTTCTTCGGGTTCGGGACCGTGAAGAAGCGCCAGTCCAGCTTGCCGGTCTCGGCATCGAACGCGGAGATAAAGCCACGCGCACCGAATTCCGCACCACCATTGCCGATCAGCACACGGCCCTTGGCGATACGCGGAGCGATATCGACCGTGTAGGAACGCTGCTTGCCCAGCTGGGCTTCCTTGGGGATCGTGTTGACCTGCCACACGAGCTTGCCGGTCTTCGCGTCAAGAGCGATCAGACGGCCGTCGAAGGTGCCGACATAGATCTTGCCGTTCCAGTAGGCTGCGCCACGGTTGACGCTGTCACAGCAGCCCTTGTCGGCGATGTTGCCGGGCACTTTTGGATCGTAGGCCCACAGAAGCTCACCGGTGTCGGCCTTCAGAGCCTTGACTTTGGACCAGTTGGTCGTGGCGTACATCACGCCGTCCACGATCAGGGGGGTGCCTTCCTGACCGCGATTGCTGTCGAACTCATAGGTCCAGGCGAGCTTGAGGTTGCCCACGTTGTCGCGGTTGATCTGGTCGAGCGGGCTGTAGCGCTGCTCGGAATAGGTGCGACCGTAGGTCAGCCAGTTCTCGGGATGATCGTCGGCATGGATGATGGCTTCACCGGTCGCGCCCTGAGGGTCGTCGGCGCGGGCCGGACCGGAAGGCTGGCCCATGGCTGCGGCAAGGAAGGTTCCTGCCGCGAGGAGGCCAAGGAGGGAAAACCTCTTGGCGGATGCGGGGCGGATCATATCGTCTGTCCTCGACAAGTCACTGATTGCGGCTTCAGTCGGCAAATCAATGCGGAATTACCATTGTGAGCCAGACAGCCCGCATGACCCAATGATGTCAATCGTGTCATGTGGAAGCGCCCATGCATCAAATGAGGGGCGGAAACCTGCGAATTATGCTGTTCCGGCGTTCCGAAGGGGTGTCGCAAAGATGAACCGACCCGTTTCATCCAAGGTGTATCGCGGATTCAGACGAAGCGGCGGGGAACGATGGCGTGGGTCAGTCGTCGGGCAGGGAAAAGGTCGCGGTCAGGGTTTTGGAAACGGATGTCACGAAAAGGTGATTGTATGTGAGCACTTAGGGACCGGCTGTGAGGGTGTCGGATGAATGACTCCTCTTTAACTGGCGGTCGGGCTGTGGGCCGTGTATTGGAGTCTAAAATGATACGGATGGTTGAAGCCGTCGTGGTACGTTTCCATATGGTACCTACCAGACCGCAGTTGAGACCTCTGGTGATCTAGCAGGGAGCAATACATGTCATTCAGTCGCGACTTTCAGTCGTCGCCGTTTGCCACCGGAGCCCAGTCGTCGGCCATTGATGCAGGCATGCGTGCCTACATGCTCCGGGTCTACAACTGGATGGCGTCGGGGCTGCTGCTGACGGCGCTCGTAGCGTACCTCATCGCGAACACGTCGGTGCGGGATGCTTTCTTCCATGTGCAGGGCTACAACGTGGCACCTACCGGCCTCGGCTGGCTGGCGATGATCGCGCCACTTGGCTTTGTCATGGTGATGTCTTTTGGCGTGAATCGCCTTTCCCGGCCTGCGGTGCAGGGGCTCTTCTGGGCGTTCTGCGGCGTGATGGGGGCCAGCCTGTCGAGCATTCTCCTGCTTTATACGGGCGTGTCCGTGGCGCGGGTGTTTCTGGTAACGGCCATCACATTCGGAGCCACCTCCCTCTGGGGCTACACGACCGGCGCGAATCTGATGCGATTCCAGTCCTTTCTGATGATGGGCCTGTTCGGTCTGGTCATCGCGGGACTGGTGAACATGTTCCTTGCCAGTCCGGCGGTTTACTTCATCTACAGCGTAGTGGGTGTGTTCCTGTTCATCGGACTTACCGCTTTCGATACCCAGCGTATCAAGGCCACCTATCCGCAGTTCGCGATGTATGAAGGTCCGGAAGGTGCCGCTAAGCGCGCGGTTTACGATGCACTCGGCCTGTATCTGAACTTCATCAACCTCTTTCAGTTCATGCTGCAGTTCATGGGTACGCGTAACAACAATCAGTAAGGCTTCGGCCTTGTGCCGAAGGGCGGAAGCGCCGTTTGGATGTCGAAAAACCCGTCTCTCTCACGAGAGGCGGGTTTTTTTGTTTGTGGGAGTCGGATGCTTCGTAAAGAGGCAATGAACGTAAGAAGGCACCGGACGCATGGCTGTGTCGAAAAATATGGGCATGAGGAATTGAGAGGGAGTGCGGTGTCGGAAGCGTGAGGTGGGGCTTTTCGAAAAGCCGCATCCACGCGCCGAAATTGAAAAGGCCTGTGAGTATTGAAATTAACTGAAACATTACGTGAGGTGTGGTGAGGGCGGTTTTTGACGGTCTGATAGGGAAGATCGCCCATACCGAAGGTGTTTCGTGCATTGTGGTAACAGGCTTGTGGGATTATTGATTTGTCGTAATGCAGCGTGGCCCGCAGACCGTCAGCGGTTGGTGGCTGTCATTGAGCTGTGAAGCGCGGGCCTAATGTCGAGGCTTGAACGAGTATGTCAGAATCGAGGGACGTACGATGAGAAACAAGTACCTGAAGGGAGCAGCCAGATTGGCTGGTCTTGCTTCGGTGCTTCCACTGGCGGGATGTGAGTGGGACATCCTGAACCCTAAGGGGCCGGTGGGAGACCAGCTCAAATTCCTGATCGTCGAGTCGGTGATCGCCATGCTCATTGTGGTTGTCCCGACAATCATCATGGTATGCGTCTTCGCTTGGAAGTATCGGGCCTCCAATACGTCGGCCGAGTATCTGCCGAAGTGGAGTCATTCCAACAAAGTCGAAGTGATGATCTGGGGCGTTCCCACGCTGATCATCATTTTCCTGGCGATCATCACTTACCAGACCTGCCACTCGCTGGATCCGTATCGTCCGCTTGACGCAGAGGCGAACACCAAGCCGCTGGACGTCGAGGTTGTGGCGCTGGACTGGAAGTGGCTGTTCATCTATCCGACCGAGGGTATCGCCACGGTCAACCAGCTTGCCATTCCGGTGAACACGCCGGTCCATTTCGTGATCACATCCGATGCGGTGATGAATTCCTTCTTCATTCCGCAGCTCGGTTCCATGATCTATGCGATGGCGGGCATGCAGACGCAGCTCCATCTGATGGCGACCGAAGCGGGCGACTATTTGGGTGAATCTGCGAACTACAGCGGCCGCGGCTTCTCTGACATGAAGTTCCGCACGCTGGCCATGCCGCAGGATCAGTATGCTGCATGGGTCGAGAAGGTGCGGGCTTCGTCCGATCAGCTCGACAATCCGACTTACGCCAAGCTGGCTGCGCCGAGCGAAGCTGAGCCGGTTCGTTACTTCTCTCACGTCGAGCCGAACCTCTTCGACGAGATCGTGGCGAAGTACAATAACGGCATGGTCATGGACAAGAGCACGGGCAAGATGATTCACGTCCAGTCCGCGATGTCCGACATGAACATGAAGGAGTAGGATCCAAATGCTAGGGAGATTATCATTCGCGGATATCCCGCTGGATGTGCCGATCCTAGTCGGCACGTTCATGGGTGTCGCGATCGTGGGCATCGCCGTTCTCGGCCTGATCACGTATTACGGAAAATGGGGCTACCTCTGGAAAGAGTGGCTCACCAGCGTTGACCACAAGCGTCTTGCGGTGATGTACATCGTGCTGGCGCTCGTGGCCCTGTTCCGCGGTTTCGCGGACGCCATCATGATGCGTTCCCAGCTTGCGCTGGCGTACGCGGGGAATCCCGGCTATCTGCCGCCCCATCACTACGATCAGATCTTCTCCGCTCACGGAACGATCATGATCTTCTTCCTGGCCATGGCGTTCATGACCGGACTGTTCAACTTCATCGTGCCGCTTCAGATCGGTGCGCGTGACGTGGCCTTCCCGTTCCTGAACAACCTGAGCTTCTGGATGACGGCCGTTGCGTTCATTCTGGTGAACATCTCCCTGTTCATCGGTGAGTTCTCGCAGTGCGGCTGGCTGGCGTATCCGCCTCTGTCCGAGATGCAGTTCAGCCCCGGCGTCGGCGTCGACTACTATATCTGGGCCATCCAGATTTCAGGTGTCGGCACGCTGCTTACGGGTGTGAACTTCTTCGTCACCATCGTGAAGATGCGTGCGCCCGGCATGACCTGGATGAAGATGCCCGTGTTCACCTGGACGGCCCTGTGCTCGTCCGTGCTGATCATGGTCTCGTTCCCGGTCCTGACGGTAGCTGTCGCCCTACTGGGTCTTGACCGTTACTTCGGCATGCACTTCTTCACCAATGATGGTGGCGGCAACCAGATGCTGTACCTCAACCTGATCTGGGCGTGGGGTCATCCGGAAGTCTACATTCTCATCATTCCGGCGTTCGGTGTGTTCTCGGAAGTGGTTCCTGCTTTCTCGGGCAAGCCGCTGTTCGGTTACGCGACGATGGTCTATGCGACCTGCGCCATCATGGTGCTGTCGTTCGTCGTGTGGGTGCATCACTTCTTCACCATGGGTGCGGGTGCTGACGTCAATGCCTTCTTCGGCATCATGACGATGATCATCTCCATCCCGACCGGCGTTAAGCTTTTCAACTGGCTGTTCACGATGTACAAGGGCCGCGTGCAGTTTCACGCCACCATGTACTGGGCCGTTGGCTTCATGGTTACCTTCACGATCGGTGGTATGACCGGTGTGATGATGGCTATTCCGGCCGCTGACTTCGTTCTTCACAACAGCCTCTTCCTGATTGCCCACTTCCACAACGTCATCATCGGCGGTGTGTATTTCGGCTATATCTGTGGCATGAACTTCTGGTTCCCCAAGGTGTTCGGCTTCAAGCTGAACGAAACATGGGGCAAGCGGGCGTTCTGGTTCTGGTTTGTCGGCTTCTACGTGGCCTTCATGCCGCTCTATGTTCTCGGTTTCGAGGGCATGACCCGTCGTCTGAACCACTACGACAATCCGGAATGGTATCCGTGGCTTCTGGTTGCCGAAGTCGGTGCGGTGCTGATCCTGTTCGGTATCGTTTGCCAGCTGACGCAGCTCTATGTCTCGGTTCGTGACCGTAATCTGGTTGAAAACCGTGATCTCACGGGTGATCCGTGGAATGGTCGTTCGCTCGAGTGGTCAACGTCCTCCCCGCCGCCGCCGTACAACTTCGCGATCGTGCCGCATGTGCATGAGCTCGATGCGTACTGGCACGACAAGGAGAACGGCATCGACACACGTCATGCGGGTGGGCCTTATCAGCCGATCCACATGCCGAAGAACACGGTCGCCGGTGTTGCCGTTGGCGTTCTCAGCCTTGTGCTTGGTTTCGCAGCTGTCTGGTATATCTGGTGGCTTGCGGTCATCGCGCTTGTGGGCATCTTCGCAACGGTGATTGCACGCAGTGCGAACCAGGATGTGGATTACTACATCCCCGCCGAGGAGGTTGCCCGTATCGAGAACGAGCACACCCGCAAACTCATGGCACAGGCGGCTGAGTAATGGCGCAAGACACAACTCTTAACGACGCGCACGCGGAGCACGAACACCACGAACTTCCGACGGTGTTCGGGTTCTGGGTCTACCTGATGACGGACTGCATCATCTTCGGATCGCTGTTCGCCGTCTTCGCAGTCCTCCATGACCAGTTCAATGGAGGGCCCACGGGCAAGGAACTGTTCGAGATTTCGGGGCTGGCGCTGGAAACAGCGCTCCTCCTGATCTCGAGCATCACCTATGGTTTCGGTATGATCGCGGCCCATAAGGGTCAGATCAAATCGGTCCAGATGTGGCTGGGCATCACGTTCTTGCTTGGCCTTGGGTTCGTGTTCCTCGAAGTCCGTGAATTCGCCGGTATGATTGCAGAGGGAGCTGGTCCGGATCGGAGCGCGTTCCTCTCGGCATTCTTCACGCTGGTTTCGACCCATGGTCTGCACGTTTCGTGTGGTCTGGTGTGGATCATCACGCTGATCGTGCAGCTCTCGGGCGTTTCCGCGATTTCCGAGCGCATGATGAACAAGCTCACCATGTTGAGCCTGTTCTGGCACTTCCTCGACATCGTGTGGATCTGCGTGTTCACCTATGTCTATCTGGCGAGCATGATCTGATGAGTACTGACCATTCCGCCCATGAGGGCTCAAGCCATGGCAGTGTGAGCTCGTACGTTATCGGGTTCATTCTTGCCGTTGTTCTGACTGTCGCGTCGTTCATGATCGTGATGGGTCACAGCATGTCGCCTTCCGGCACGCTGACGGCCATCTCGGTGCTGGCTGCGGTTCAGGTGGTTGTCCACCTGATCTTCTTCCTGCACATGAACACGTCGTCCGAGAACAAGTGGAACAATAACGTGTTCCTCTTCACGCTGATGTTCGTGGCGATCTTCTTTATCGGCACGATCTTCATCATGACGAACACCGCCGAACACATGATGTCTCGCTGACATCCTGCGTGGGCTGAAGCTGCTCAGGCGGTTTCAGTTAGTGCGATGATCGCGGAAAGCCCCTTGTCGGAAACGGCAAGGGGCTTTTTCGTTTGTGAGATGTGTACCGTTAAGGACAGGTGTCTCTTTTGGAACGGGCGGCGGTCAGAAATGGCTAGCCGAGCCGGACAGTCGGCTCCATGACTCGGCAACAAAAAAGACGGAAGACCGACTGTTGCCAGCGGTCCCTCCGTCCTTTGTCGTTCTGTCGGCCTCTATGCAGAGAGCCGACGGAAAGTGTCCGATCTCAGGAACCGGACGCTGTGCAATCAGTCTTTCTGAGGCTCGGGAGACAGCATTGCCGCTTTGCCCGGCTTGTCTTTCCACTCCTCGGCATCCGCCGGGGGCGTTCCCTTGCGGGTAATGTTGGGCCATGATGTCGCATATTTGGCGTTGATCTCAGCCCAGGCCGTGGAACGGTCATCACTGTCCGGGAAGATCGCTTCCGCCGGGCATTCCGGCTCACACACACCGCAGTCGATGCATTCGTCAGGGCTGATGACGAGGAAATTCTCGCCAGCGTAGAAGCAGTCCACCGGGCAGACTTCCACGCAATCCATGAACTTGCAGCGAATGCAGTTTTCAGTGACCACGTAGGCCATCGTCATCTCCGATACTGTGGGCTCGACATGATGCCAGAGCCGGGTGGGCGCAGGTTGTCTCCTTGGACTCTTCCTCACGCTTGATGTGGGGGCACGTATGGGGCGGTTTGCAGGCAGACGCAAGGCCATGTTGAGGACAGGAGAGTCGCAATCCTCAAATGCCGGTCTGTGTCGCGCGTTGTCAGGCGGATTGGCGCGCCAGCAGGGGGGCTAGAACAAAGAATGGACTGTCTTTCAGGCGCGCTGGCACCACCGGATGGGCGCGGTGCCGGGGACGGCGAGGACGAGCGCGGGTCAGCATCCACACCGGCAGCGGTCCCACCATATCTTTGGATAATGGTCGGGGTGTCGAGAGATGCAATCCCAGCGCCTTGAGAATGGGCGGCACGTCAGCAGTGCAGACGCCAAGCCATGGCGCGAAATCGGCACGTAGCGCCACATCATGACGTTGGGCGCGTTGGGCAAGATCATGGGTCAGTCGATCCGCCATGTCGATCCGCAGGCGCACACCACCGCATATCGGCCAACCAAGACGTTCCAGCAACGGAGAAGGGAAATCCCGCGCGATCACGGATACGGCAGCGGCTGGAGGGAGTTCCGGGACGTTTTCGCCAGCCAGCACGCCCAGCAGCAGGGCGCGTAGACGCAGGGGGCGGGGTTTGAGCAGGGCTGGAAGGTAAAGCTGTCCAAGGCAGGCGCGCACGCCCAGTCGGCGGAGCGGGTGCCGTCCCGTTATGGGGAAACGGGCGCTCGCCTGTCCGCCGCCTTCCATCATTTCGTGCAGGGCGCCCCGCGCTTCGGGGATGTTCGCCGCTGCTGCCTGAATGCGGAAAAGAGGAGCCAGTTCACGCGCGATGAGATGGGCCATGAAGCGCTCAAGTCGGGAGCGGATCGTGTCGCGCTGGCGTGGGGTCAGCAGATCATCACCACAGGGCACAACGGTGGGGCGCAGCACCTCCTGTCCGGAGCGCAACCTCCCGATCATCACATTGTCCCAACTGATGTCGCCGGTGCCCTCATTCAGTCTGAACGCCGTGTCGGGAGCATCGTGACAGGCTTGTACGCGGCGCGGGATCTCGGTGCGCAGGGCACGTCGCGCCGCCCGGGCGAGTGTGGTGCGATCGGAAGGAGGCAGACTTGGGTCGAGATGGAGCCGGAAGCCTTCCATGCGGCCAACGGGGTGGCCTTCCACGATCACCTCGCCATCCGTCTTTACGGCGGAGAGCAGGGGCGCGTGCGCTTCGTTTTCCAGCAGGCGAATCAGGTGAGCCGAACGACGGTCCACGAAGCGTGCGGTCAGACGCTCGTGCAGCGCGTCCGAAACCTTGTCCTCCACGGCGCGTGTGCGGTCCTGCCACATCGGCGCGTTGGCGATCCACTGGTCCCGGTTGGCGATGTAGGACCAGATGCGGATGCCGGCAAGACGTTGCATCAGCGTGTCCACATCGCCATCCACGCGGTCGAGGCGGTCGAGCTGTTCCTTGAGCCATGCTGGTGGCAGGCGGCGTTGCTCGATGAGCAGATGGAACACGCGGGCGCAGAGCTGAGCGTGGCTGCGCTCTCCGAGCTTGCGGAAATCGGGGATCTGGCACGTCTCCCACAGCAGTTTTGTGCGGGAACGGGTGGAAGCCGCAGCGAGCGTGTGGGGGTCGAGCACCAAAGCCCCAAGAATGAGGGCATCGCTGGTGGGTTCGCTCGCCTGAAGCCCGCGCAGAGGCGGCGGACGGGAAAGACTGGCAAGGAGTGCGTGGGGGGATGAGAAATCCAGCGCGTCATTGCGCCAGATCAGGCGTTCGAGCGGATCGAACTGATGGGTCTCGACCGCTTCGATGATGGGCTCTTCGATGGGAGGACATCGTCCTGTGGTGCCGAAGGTGCCGTCACGCGCGCCCCGTCCAGCGCGTCCGGCAATCTGTGCGATCTCCGCTGCGGTGAGATGGCGGCGACGCCGGCCGTCGAACTTGGACAGGCCCGCGAAGGCGACATGGGCGATGTCCATGTTCAGGCCCATGCCGATGGCGTCCGTCGCCACGAGATAATCCACCTCGCGGTTCTGATAGAGCGCCACCTGTGCGTTGCGCGTGCGGGGCGACATCTGTCCCATGACCACCGCACAGCCACCCCGGCGGGTGCGGATCAGTTCGGCGATGGCGTACAACTCGGCGGCGGAGAACGCGACAATGGCCGAACGCGCGGGAAGTTTGTCCAGCCGCATCGCCCCTGTGCAGGTGAGGGCGGACAGACGCGGGCGTGTGTCGATGGTGATGCCCGGCAGGAGGCGGCGCAGCAGGGGGGCTATGGTCTCCGCGCCAAGGAACAGGGTCTCTTCGCGGCCTCGGGCGTGCAGCAGGCGGGTGGTGAAGATATGTCCACGCTCCGGATCCGCGCAGAGCTGGATTTCATCCACGGCGAGAAATGCGACGGAGCGGTCCACGGGCATGGCCTCGACCGTGCAGGAAAACCATTGCGCGTCGGGCGGGACGATCTTTTCCTCGCCAGTGATGAGCGCCACGCGCGAAGCCCCCTTGAGGGCAACCATGCGCTCGTAGTTTTCACGCGCAAGCAGGCGCAGGGGAAAGCCGATGATGCCGGAGGGATGGGCCAGCATCCGTTCGAGTGCGAAATGCGTCTTGCCGGTGTTGGTGGGGCCGAGAATGGCGTGAAGATGATGGTCTGCGTCGTGCCGGGGCATGACGAAGGACACATCGGCGTCCGCAGGCAGGCGAGCCGGAGGCGGGCGGGCAGAGAACCCTATCATGACAATGATGGTCGGACGGTTCCATGCCAAATGCAAGGCTCTGTTGGCCTTGTCATGGCATTGCATCCGTGCGGGTTCGGACGCAGCCTTGTTTTTATACGACATGCTCACGCGCAGGAGAGACGCACATGGCACGCAAGGGACTGGACTGCATCGTCACGACAGGGCGCGTGAAGGGAACGGTTGGGGTGGTGCACGGCGTACGGGCAACGGATGATGCGACCCTCGTGGCGCTGATCGGCAAAGCCGGTGCGGCGTTCGCACGGCGCACCGGCTTTACGGCAAAGCCGGGTGAACTGGCGCTGGTGCCCGATGCGTCGGGTGCTGTGGTCGGACTGCTGGGGGTGCCCGAAGCGAAGCGGGTCGATCCGTTCGTCTTCGGTGGACTGCCTCGCGCGCTGCCGGCGGGGCTGTGGCGGTTGGAACTGCCCAAGGATGTGAAACGGACGGACGCGGTGCTTGGTTTTGCCTTGGGGGCTTACCGCTACACTCTTGGCAAGGCGCCGGCGGAGCTGGCGCGTTTGCATGAACCCAAGGCAAATGCGGCCACGCTGGAACTGGCCCAGTCCATCTGGCTGGGGCGCGATCTTATCAATATGCCCGCCAACCTGCTCGGCCCCTCGGAGTTGGCGCAGGCGGCGGTGAAGGCGCTCGATCCGTTCGGCGCGAAGATACGGGTCGTCAAGGGCAAGACGCTGGAGGCGGAATATCCTCTGGTGGCCACCGTGGGGCGCGGGTCGGATCGTGGACCGCGCGTTGTGGTGGCGTCATGGGCGGGTTCGAAAGCACCCGTTAATGCACCGCTGCTGTCGCTTGTGGGTAAGGGCGTGTGCTTCGATTCCGGTGGCTACGACATCAAACCCGCCTCTGGCATGTTGCGGATGAAGAAGGACATGGGCGGCGCTGCGACCGCACTGGCATTGGCCCGGCAGATCATGGTGCAGGATCTGCCCGTGCGGTTGGAATTGCGACTTGGCTGTGTGGAAAACGCGGTTTCGGGATGCGCCATGCGACCGCTGGATGTGGTGACGGCCCGCAACGGGCTGACCGTGGAGATCGGCAACACGGACGCGGAAGGCCGTCTGGTGCTGGCCGATCTTCTGACTGAGGCCAGCGAGGCAAAGCCGGCGCTTCTGCTGGATGTCGCCACTCTTACGGGGGCGGCCCGCGTGGCGCTGGGGCCGGATATTCCGGTGATCTTCAGTCGTGACGACGGGGTGGCGGAAACCCTTCTTGCGGCTGGAATGCAAGTCTCCGACCCCCTGTGGCGTCTGCCATTATGGGATGGATACCGAGAATGGCTGAAGAGTTCAGTGGCCGACATGAATAATGTGTCATCTAAACCGTTTGCAGGGGCAGTAACGGCGGCATTGTTTCTTGATCGTTTTGTTGAGCCTGACGTGCGTTGGGTGCATATCGACAGCTACGCTTGGAACGACGCGACACGGCCCGGACGGCCGGAAGGTGGGGAAATCCTTGGCTTGCGGGCCGTTCTCGCCTCTTTGGGGCGCCTCGTGGGCGTGAACAGTTTATTAAATTCGTGAGAATAACGATTCCTCACCGCAACTATTGGATTGTTTCGGGTTTAAATCGGCCAAGGACAGGTTATATGTCCCGGCAAGCGAAATTCGAAGAGCCGGCGTAATCCGGCGGCAGGGCACATTGCGTGCCCTGCTTTAGGGCAAGCGGGGAATCGCAACGATGGCACAGACCAGAACGCTCAAGGCCGCCAAGGCCTCGGCAGTGAAGAACACCGATGTAGCAGACCAGTTGGTCAATACGCTGCGCGAGACGATGGTGTCTCTCGTGCGGCGCGATGGACCGGATCTTTCCGCGCGTCAGCTCGCAGTGTTCTTGACCTGCTATTTGCAGGAAGAGGGGCACACCGTGCGTGGTCTGGCCTCTGAATTGAATGTGTCCAAGCCCGCCATCACCCGCGCGCTCGATCGTCTCGGTGAACTGGATCTGGCACGCCGCAAGGTGGACCCGCTGGACCGTCGCTCGGTGCTGGTGCAGCGCACGCTGAAGGGTGCTGCCTATCTGCGTGAGATCCGTTCCATCATGGGTGAGAGCGGTGCGAAGAAAGCGTCTTCCGAGACCCGGGCAGCTCGTCGCGCTGCCTGATCTTTCTTCAGAACGTCTTCTGAAAAAGCCGCGCTCTTTTGGGCGCGGCTTTTTTGTGCCGGGATAGAGCGGCAGATCATCCATGCGTGGATGAATGTAGTGGAGGACGTCATGTTGCCTCAATGTCGTGGGATGAACCGACAAGGTCATGCGACGTTAGAGACGTGACATGACACGACAAGGTGTCCGGTCCGTATTGATTAAAACGGGAGTTTCCACATGCGTTTCGCTCCGATTGCCGCTGTTGCCGCGCTGTCGTTCGCATCCTTTGCCGCAGTTCCGGCTGCCATGGCGGCTGATACAATGGGCAGGCCCAGTGGCACCGTCACCATTCGCACCAAATCGGCGGATGTGGGCGTGGGCTATACGTGGGGTGAAGCCACTCTGCGTTTTGCAGGTCACACCTATCGCTACAAGGTAACGGGCGGCCAAATCGCGGCTGTCGGGTTCTCCGAAGTCGTGAGCAAGGGTGAGGTCTACAACCTGCACCGTGCCGCTGACATGGCGGGCACATTTGCTCAGGCCAATGGTGAGGCCACGCTGGGCAGCGGTCTCGGTGGCGGCGTGTATGAGAACAAGAACGGCGTGCGTCTGAAGATCGAAAGCTCGGCCAAAGGCGCGCGTCTTTCGGCTGGAGCGGGTGGCCTGACGTTCGAACAGATCAAGTAATCATTTCGAACAGTTCTGAAAAACGGAACAACGGGTCGGAGCCTAAGGCTTCCGGCCCGTTTTTTGTTTGTGCGTGTGTCAAATAAAAGAGTGTTTACCAGCGACCGACGGGATGGTGTCGCACCCGGCGCACAACAAATGCCGTCCAGACAAGCTGCGGCAACAGCACGATCAGAATGAGTGGCAGCAAAGTGGGAAGCCTTCCCAGCAATGCATAGGCACCCGCGCCCCATGCGACGAAGCCCCAATGGAGAAGCGTCACCGTGGGCATCGGGAGGCCCGCACGGAAGGCGACCTGATAGAGATGTCCACGATGCGCCTGCAGCAGTTTTTCGCCAGCGAATGTGCGCTGCATCAGCGTGACGGTCACGTCGTAGAGCAGTCCGGCGATCAGGCAGGGCACGAGCGCCGCTGCGTGCAGATCCGGCAACGCCTGCGTCACCGGACCGCTCTGCGCCAGCATGAGTGCGGCTGTGGCGATCAGCAGGCCGCAGGGCTGGCTCCCCACATCGCCAAGGAAAATGCGGGCGTGGGGGAAATTGAGTGGCAAAAACGCCAGCAGCCCGAATGCCAGAAGGGCGCTGTTGCCGCGAAGGTCCACGCCATCCGCTGGCCAGAAAGGGAGAGCGAGGCACAGGAAGGATAGACACAGCACGCCGCCGACCAACCCATTGAGGCCGTCCATGAAATTTACGGCATTGGTGACGAACACGGTCCACGTCACGGCGCAGAGCATGGTGACCGCCAGCATGAAACCCGCGTCGCCCATTGGCAGCGTCGCAAGAGTGACGAGTACTGCGGCCACAGCTTGCGC
Organism: Acetobacter estunensis; assembly: GCF_019083805.1. Classification (GTDB taxonomy): domain Bacteria; phylum Pseudomonadota; class Alphaproteobacteria; order Acetobacterales; family Acetobacteraceae; genus Acetobacter; species Acetobacter estunensis_A. The sequence continues at coordinate 174,969 of NZ_JAHRDV010000004.1, read as the reverse complement.
AGCCAGTTTGATAAGGGGGGACCACTGATACACGTCGTCCAGCCATGACACCGTGGCCAGCAGCATCGCCGCACCCCATATCGCGATCCCTTCGGGCGCGAAGGCGTCCAGACCGCAGAGCATACGCAAGGGAAAGTACAGCAGCCCGAACGCTCCCATGACGCCCATGCCGCCGCCTTTGGGGGTCGGGCGCGTGTGCGAGCTGCGATGGCCCGGCGTGTCGAGCACCGCCACACGGATCATGCCGCGCGTCAGCAGGGCCGACAGCGCGTAAGCACCCAGCAGCACAAGAAGAGAGGGAGAAAACACATGGAACATGGGCAATGGCAGCGGTGATCCCGGGCGGAAGAAGGACGGAAGGAAAGAAACCTCGGCTTCGTTTCTTCTAGCCGACGCGCAGGTGGGCTATAGGGCGAGCGTGATGGTCCCGCAACGCCCGGATGTCGCGCCGAGAAGCACCCGGCTGCGGCCGTTCAATCGGATTCTGGTCAACGTCCTGCTCGATGGCAGCGTGGCCGCTCTGGCGGCGCCTGTTGCCCGCTGGCTGGCCGCCCCGCGTGACGGGCTGATTCATCCTTTGTGGTTTCTGGCCAGTGGCGCGATCACGCTGCTGGTCAGCGGCCTGCCGTTCCGCATGCCGCAGCAATACTGGCGCTTTTCCGGCACGTCCGATCTGCTGGGGATTGTGGGCGCGTCGGTCGCCAGTTCCATTCTGTTTACGCTGGGGCTGAAAGCCACCGGTTTCCCGCTGCCCAGCCCGACTTTCCCCCTCATTTACGCCATGACACTGGTGGCCATGCTCGGTGGCCTGCGCCTGTCCTATCGGCTGAGCAACACACTCGCCCGGCGGCGCTCCCTGTTGCGGCCCATCGTGCTGGTGGGCGCCGATCAGGTGGCGGATCTTTATCTCCGCGCCATCGATCGCAACCCGGAGGCGGGCGTGCGCGTGACGGGTCTGATCGGCCAGGGCACGCATCAGGCCGGACGACGTATTCACAATGTGCCGATCCTCGGTCATGTGACCGATATTGCCGCTCTGCTCGATGGGATGGCGGAGCGAAACGTCCTGCCCGAGAGCCTCGTCGTGACGGATTCGAACTTCCGGGGCGAAGCCTTGGGGCGTGTGCTGGCGGCGGCCGAGGCTCACGGAATCGAGGTCATGCGTGCGCCGGTGCTGACCGCGCTGACGCCTGCCTCGCGCATCGAACTTCGGCCGGTCATGATCGAGGATCTGCTCAACCGGCCGCAGGTGCCGTTGGACCGGGCGGGCATGGACCGGATGATCCGCGATCAGGTCGTGCTCGTCACGGGCGCGGGCGGCACCATCGGCTCAGAACTCGCCCGACAGATCGCGGGATTCGGGCCGCGCCGACTGGTGCTGCTCGATCACGGCGAGTTCGCGTTGTGGCAGATTGACGTGGAACTGGGCGAACTTGCGCCAAAGGTGCCTCGCAGCGTCGTGGTGGCGGATGTGCGCGACGCCGGGCGCATCGACGAGGTGTTCGCGGAGTTTCGTCCAGCGCTCGTGTTCCATGCCGCGGCCCTCAAGCATGTGCCCATTGTGGAAGCCAATGCCTGTGAGGGGCTGCTGACCAATGTGGTGGGCACGCGCATTGTGGCGGACGCTGCGGGACAACATGGCGCCCGCGCGCTTGTGATGATTTCCACCGACAAGGCGGTCAATCCCTCCAGCCTGATGGGGGCGAGCAAGCGCGCGGCGGAGATGTACTGTCAGGCGCTCGATATTGCGGCCCGCACGTCCGGCGATCCCGCCGCCCTGCGCTGCGTGACGGTGAGGTTTGGCAATGTGCTGGGCTCGACCGGCTCCGTGGTGCCGCTTTTCCGTCGGCAGCTTGAGCGCGGCGGCCCGCTGACGGTGACGCATCCTGACATGCAGCGCTATTTCATGACTGTGCCGGAGGCTGTGGGGCTGGTACTTCAGGCCAGCGTGCGCGGAACGGACGGGCGTGGCTTCGATGCGGACATGATGCCCGTTCTTGAACCGGCGCGGGTGGCGGGCACCGACCGCCTGCTGCGCGATGGTGGGATTTTTGTGCTCGATATGGGCGAGCCGGTGAAGATCGTGGATCTTGCCCGCCAGATGATCCGGCTTGCGGGCCTGCGCCCCGATGAGGATGTGGCCATTCGTTTCACGGGGCTACGGCCGGGTGAGAAGTTGTTCGAGGAGCTGTTTCACGGGCGTGAAGCGCCTGTGCCGACGGATGCGCCCGGTCTGCTGATGGCCGCTCCCCGTGTGGTGGATCTGGCCGGAATGGAGCGGGCTGTGGACCGCATTGCGGAACTGGCGCATGCCGGAGATGCGGCGGCGGCGATTGCGGTGCTCAAGACACTCGTGCCCGAATTCGATCATAATGCGACCGGCGAGATGGACCTACGCGTGCGGGCGGAGCCGGAGCGCGCTACAACCGCCACCATCGGTGAGGGAGAGGAACGGACGTCATGAGTGCGACATCAGGGGAAAAGCCCATCGCGTTTCTCGATCTGCCAGCTCAGCAGAAGCGGCTTGGACCGGCCCTGAAAAAGAGGATCGACACGGTGCTGGAGCATTGCCGTTTCGTGCTTGGCCCCGAGGTGACGGAGCTTGAGGAACGACTGGCCGCATGGTCCGGTGTGGGGCATTGCGTGGGCGTCTCGTCCGGCACGGACGCGCTCCAGATCGTCATGATGGCCGAGAATATCGGGCAAGGAGACGCGGTGTTTCTACCCGCTTTCACGTACACCGCTACGGCGGAAGTACCGCTGGTGCTGGGAGCGACGCCTGTTTTCGTGGATGTGGATCCGCAGACGTTTCAGATCGATCCCGTCAGTCTGCGCGCGCGGATCGCCGCTGTGAAAGTGGCTGGCAAGCTGACGCCACGCGCCATCGTCGGTGTGGATCTGTTCGGCCAGCCTGCGCCGTGGGAAGAGTTGCGGGCGATTGCCGCGGAAGAGGGCCTGTTTCTTCTGGACGACTGCGCGCAGGCTTTCGGCGGTGTGTATCGGGGGCGTCCTCTGGGCGGAGAAGCCGTCGCCACGACGTTGTCTTTCTTTCCGTCCAAACCGCTGGGTGGTTACGGCGACGGAGGAGCGATCCTGACGGACGACGCGGAACGGGCCGAGCTGTACCGTTCCCTGCGCACGCATGGCGAAGGCAAGACCCGCTACGAGGTGCTGCGCACCGGCATGAACGGGCGTCTGGACACGTTGCAGGCGGCGGTGCTGCTGGCCAAGCTGGATGGTTTTCGTGAAGAACTGGCGCGACGTGAGGCCATTGCCTGCACTTATGACGCTGGTCTTGCAGGTGTGGCGCAGATGCCGGTCCGCGTGCCGGAGAGCGCCAGCGCATGGGCGATCTATTCCATTCTGCTGAAGGACGAGGCACAGCGCGCGGCGACGCAGGCCCGCATGCGGGACGCCGGCGTGCCCTCGGCCATCTATTACCCGTTGCCGCTGCATCATCAGCCGGCCTATCGGGATCACCATGACGGGGTGGCGCTGCCGGTATCGGAAGCGCTGTCGAAGCGCATCCTTGCGCTGCCCATCCACCCGGAATTGACGGATGCGGAGGTCGCGCGCGTGATCTCCGTTGTCCGAGGCTGAAGGACTGACAAGACGATGAGGAAGGAAACGGTGTTCATCATCACCTTTCTGGTGTTCACGATGGGCACGGCGCTGGTGATCTGGCTGTTCGCGCTGCCGAATTTCGTGTCGATGACTTTTCCACAGGTGACGGCGGGCAAGGTGGTGTCTGGCCCGATGCGCGACACGCGCGATCTGACGCAGGCGGAAGTGGCGACACTCAATGACTGGCTCCAGCATCATACGGGGGGCTGGGGGCCGCTGAGTCAGACACCGCCCTCCAGCGGTGACGCCCGGCTGGAACTTCAGGCCACACGCGACGGCAAGCCCGATCCGATCGTGCTGACGCTGTGGACCGGCATCAGCGCGGCCGACTGGAACAATACGGTGTTCGTGGAAACGCCTGATGGCTCGAAGGTCCGCACCGAGAGTTTCAAGGACAAGGACTTTCAGCCTCTGCGCAAAATGGGAGATGGCGCGGCGTTTCCGCGTTCGGCTTTCCCCTGATGGGAGAGCTTCCGGCTGGGACGCAGGCCCTGATCTTCGATTGTGACGGCACGCTGGTGGACAGTCTGCCGCTCTATCTCGAAGCATGGCTGGACGCATTGAAGACGAAAGGCGGGATTGAGGTCGCTCCTGAGTGGTTCTTCAGCCGCCGTGGCTATTCGGAAGAAATGGTGCTGGCGGCGCTGGAGAAAGAGTACGGAGTCACCCTTGATCACGCCATCATCAAGACCGCCACCCGTGCGGGCGTCCTGGCGCGTCTGTCGCAGGTGAAGGCGAATGTGCCGGTCGTGGAGATCGTGCGGGAATGGGCGGGGCGGTTGCCCATGGCTGTAGCCTCAAGTGGTTCCCGCGCGGTGGTGGAGGCTTCCCTCGTCGCGGTCGGGATTCGCGATGTGTTCGAGACGGTCGTTACGATTGACGATGTGGAACGACCCAAGCCCGCTCCGGACCTCTATCTTCTGGCAGCCCAGCGGCTGGGCGTGGAACCGGCCCATTGCGTGGTGTTCGAGGACAGCGCGGAGGGGTTGGACGCCGCGCGGGCGGCTGGAATGGACGCGCGGGACGTGCGCCCGTGGTCGGTGTTTCGGCATCTCTCATGAAGACGGTGACGCGGTGCGCACAGTGTGGCGCGTCACTGGAATGTCTGGCTTCCGAAGCCTGCTGGTGCATGAAGCAGCCTGCTGTATTGCCGGTGCCGGCGGCGGGCGAGACCGTGGGATGCCTGTGCCCCGCCTGTCTGGATGCCGCTGCGAAGGGTGATCTCAGTTCTTCCGGATCGTGAGAGTGTGCCGATTGTCAGGGCCGTTTTCGGTAGCAAGCACGGTATGACCGAGCGCCTGCGCCGAGCGGGTGACGTTGCGCAGGGGTTCCTCGCCTTTGAGTGTGACACGCAACAGATGCCCTTTTGCCAGCACGTCGAGTGCGAGACGGGTTCGCACGAACGTCATGGGGCAGGTCTCGTTGGTGATATCGAGGGCTGTGGCTTCGGTCGAATCGGACATGGGCACAAAGTGGAGCCGGGCGATCCGTTCTTCAAGAGACGGCGATCTGTGTGCATTTTCATCACTCTCTGACGTGACATCCCGGTAACGAGTGGACAAGATGCGTGAGAATCAGCTAGGCGATGGCGTATGGTGGTGAACATGCAGCCTGCAGGAAATAATCCGTGAGTCCGGTGCGGACCTCCTCTCCCTCCCGTTCCGCGTCGGCGGCGAAGTCGGCTGACCTCTCCGATTCCCGAATCGCGCGGATGTGCATCGACCGCGGTCTGAAAATGACCGGTCAGCGCCGCGTGATTGCGCGCGTTCTGTCGGATGCGGAAGATCACCCCGATGTGGAAGAGCTGTATCGGCGGGCGTCCGCGCTCGATCCCAAGATTTCCGTGGCGACGGTCTATCGGACTGTCCGTCTGCTGGAGGAGAAGGGCATTCTCGAGCGGCGGGACTTTGGGGGTGGCCGCGCCCGTTACGAAGCGACCGAGCATGGCCGACATTATCATCTGATCGATGTGGACAGTGGCAAGGTCATCGAGTTCGAGGATGAGGAGCACGAGGCGCTGATGCATCGCCTTGCCAAGCGTCTTGGCTTTGAACTGGTTTCGCTCCGACTGGAACTGTTTGGACGGCGTCTGCCGGAGGCGGGAACACCTGCCAAAAAAGGTAAAACCACGCGCAAGGATGAGACGCCATGAGCGTCGAGACACAGCGAAACGGTGGTCTGTCCACACTTGAACTCGAACGCAACGGGTTCAGGGAGTTGCGTGGTGGTAATCTCGGCGTGCGGATTGCTTCTACGCCTGAAGAGATCGACGCCGCGCAGGCGCTTCGCTATCGCGTGTTCGTCGAGGAAATGGGCGCGCAGCCGAGCGAAGAAGCGTTCCGTCTCAAGCGGGACGTGGATGAGTTCGACGCCTATGCCGATCATCTGCTGGTGATTGACCATGCCATTTCATCCGGGCCGGAAGGCGTGGTGGGCACGTATCGTCTGATGCAGGATGACGCCGCTGCGCGTCTGGGCCGGTTTTACAGTGAGAGTGAATTTGATCTCGCTCTGCTGCACAAGTTTTCCGGCAAGCTGCTTGAGGTCGGTCGTTCCTGCGTGGACGCGCGTTACCGTGGACGTGCCGCCATGCAGTTGTTGTGGCGCGGCATCGCATCCTACATCTTTCTGCATCGTATCGATGTGCTGTTTGGCTGTGCCAGTCTGGCCGGGACCAATCCGGACGAACTGTCGGAAGAACTGACCTATCTCTATCATAATCATCTCGCGCCTCCGGCCCTGCGGGTAAAGGCTCTGCCGGAGCGGCGTGTGGAGATGCTGCGCTGCGATCCGCTGACGATCGACCGACGCCGTGCGCTCGCGCGTCTGCCTCCTCTCGTCAAGGGCTATCTGCGACTTGGTGGTTATGTCGGTGACGGGGCTGTGGTGGATCATCAGTTCAACACCACCGATGTGGCGGTTCTGGTGAAGAGCGAGCTTATGGCCGACAAATATTACAGGCATTACGAGCGCCGTCTGCGCGACGCGCTCGACTGAGAGCGTGTTTCGGGGAGACGAGGCCCTTTTGGGCGGCGCACCGGATGGTGGCGCTCCGTCCCGCAAGGGCGTGTTACGTCGGACCGCACGTGGTTTGCGCCGGTTGCTCCGACCTTTGGTGGCCGGAGGAGTGGCGGCATTCGCTTTTCCTCCGCTGCATCTGGTGTTTCTTCTCCCCTTTGCGTTCGCTGTGCTCATGCGCGGCGTCGACCGTGCATCCGATTGGCGTCGTGCGGCGGCGCAAGGTTTCGCTTTTGGTTTCGGGCTGCATGCGGTCGGGCTGTACTGGCTGATTAACGCCATTCTGATTCGCGCGAGCGACTTCTGGTGGTTCGTGCCGTTTCCCTCTCTCGGTTGTGCTCTCATTCTTGCACCGTTTGCTGCCGTGCCCGCGGGCGTGTGTCGTCTGGCTCCCGCAGGCTGGCGGCGTGGCGTGCTGTTCGCGGTTCTGTGGACCGTCTGCGATATGGGACGGCTGTTTCTTTTCAGCGGTTTCACATGGAATCCAATCGGCAGCGACTGGGCGTTCCATGGTTTGGCGGGGGATGTGATGATTCAGCCCGCCGCGTGGATCGGTGTGGACGGATTAACGTTGTTGACCGTGCTTCTGGCTGTTCTTATGCCGCTTGGGCGACGATTCATCGTTGCTGGCGGGATGGTCCTGCTCGTATGGGCCGGGTTGGGGGCGTGGCGGTTCTACGCCTTGGCTGAAGCGGCGGCTCCCACGGCGTCTTCACCGGTTGTGGTGCTGGTGCAGGGGAATGTGCCGGAACAGGAGAAAATCACTCGTTCCGATGTTCGGGCTATTTTCGAGCGTTACCTGCGATTGACGCATGAAGGCGTGGCACAAGGGCTGGAAATGGCCGGGCAAACACAGGGAGCGGTGCGTCCGGTGGTTTATGTCTGGCCCGAGACGGCGTTTCCGGGGGAACTGGAAGAGGACGATGTTGCGCGGTCGATGATCGCACAGGCCGCTGAAGGGGCCGCTGCGGGTGTTATCGGAACCCTGCGGGTCGGACCTGATGAGCACTGGCGCAATTCCATCGTGGCCCTCAATGAAGCGGGACGTGTGGAGGGCGTGTACGATAAGGCGCGTCTGGTGCCGTTTGGTGAGTATCAGCCACGTTTTATTCCGCTGCAGGTTGTGCCGGGTGGTGGAATGACACCGGGGCCGGGACCGCTAAGCTGGCATCTGCCCGATCTTCCGCCTGTGGGGCCGTTGGTTTGCTACGAGGTGATCTTTTCGGGGCATGTGGTGGATCGGCACGATCGTCCGCAGTGGTTGGTAAACGTCACTAACGATGCTTGGTATGGCAACAGCGCTGGGCCGCGCCAGCATCTGGCTGCGGTGCGGTTGCGTGCTGTGGAAGAAGGGCTGCCTGTGGTGCGGGCTGCCAATACTGGCGTGTCGATTGTCTATGACGCACGTGGGCACGATATGGGGCGATTGGAGTGGGGTAAGGAAGGCGTGCTGGTGCGGGCGTTGCCGTCGGCGTTGCCGCCGACGGTATTTGGGGGGTGGAGATGATTGGTTGCAGTTTATAAACGAGATTGGGTTTGTTGTTACTGTTTTAATTTTTCTTGAATACTATGCCGGTATAAAAGAAAGGGTATGATGTGTCCGATTTTCCTTATGCACCAAAGGATCAGCCGTTAACATATTGCTTGGATTTGGAAAGCTATCGTTTCCAGCCGTTAGCGGTAGCGAAAAATAACGGAATATGGCCAAAGCCGAAGTATAGAAAATCTCTTGTTGCATGTGCAAGGTGGGAAAGTCAGTATATAATTGAATGGATTCTCTATCATCAATCTATAGGTTTTGATCATATATATCTTTATTGTAATGATGATGATCCTTCGGATTTATATGAAAATATTTTGCCTTTTGTGATTGGTGAAAATCCATTTGTGACTTTCCATCATTATAATTTTTTAGGTCTTCAGTTGCAGATGTATTTCCATTTTATGAGAAATTACATGCACGAAACAGAATGGATGATGTTTCTCGATATTGATGAGTTTGTATGTATTCGAGGATTAAATGATATAAATTTATTTATTTCATCATTTCCTGAAGATATGGATGCAATGTATTTTAATTGGTGTTCTTTTGGTAATAATGGACATAAAACACGTCCTAATGGTAGTGTTTTGTTGAATTATATACGAAGGGAAGATGGGGTAACGCCATTTACAAAAGTTTTAATAAAAAGCATTGTTGTCCCTTATGCGGGTATATTCGATAATCCTCTTGCTCCAATTGTTCATGATTATACAGGCACAAAGAAAGGCCTGAATGTTCGTAATGTATTAGGAGATAATATTTCAGATTATTACAGTAATTTTCCTCACTCTGCAGGGGAGTATTTGGGGAAAGAAGATCGTCGTCAACGTATTATTCAAAAGTCTTTTGTTGCTCATTATAATATTAAATCGGATGAAGATTTTGATATACGTGTTCGACGTAGTTTAGTTGGAACTTATGCTGGAGAAAAGATGTGGGGAGAAAAAACCAAGGAAGAAAGAGAAGTACACCATCAAGAAACCAACGCAGTTGTTGATACTTACTTGCATGATTATTGGAAGACTGTAATGTGTGGGGGGTGGAGAAAAGCAATTTTTCCCGTTTCAAATTGGCCAATAATTTCTCGCAATAAAGATTCTAGACAAAGCTCAACGGCACATGCTCGTAGTGTGTTTGAGGATGCTAAATCTCTGGTCTCGGGTGAAATATTTGGAAAGCCCCAAAGTCAAACGAATATAGAGGATAACCCTTGGTGGGAGATTGATTTGGGAGATATTTTCTTTGTTCATGAAATGAGGTTGTTTAACTCATTGGAGGGTGATTTTGGTGATGTTGCTTGGTTCGAATTGTCTAGTTCTACAGATGGTATTTGTTGGATAAATAGATTTAATAAAACGGATGGGAAGATATATGGTGGTGCTGATGGATACCCATTTATTTGGCAAGATGCCCAAGGGATTGAAGCCAGATATTTGCGAATAACTATTCCAGGAAAAGCACGAAGATTGCAATTTGATCAAATTGAGTTTTATGGAAAAACGTTAGGAGGTTGTTAGCCCTTGATTGAGGCTGCGATGTGAACGATAGTGATTATATTATTGCGGTTTCTCATATCTAGAGTGTTTTCTTCTCAATCTGGTTCATACCCAGCAGCGGTGAAGAAGTTTACATATTCTATGGGTGTGACCTGATCGATTAAAATAGGTCGATTCTGTCCTCACAGGACATCGCGTGTTCGTTCTGTGGCTTTGCGGAGATGGGCCTTGAGTTTGGAGAAGGCTGTTTCGATTGGATTGAAGTCAGGGCTGTGGGGTGGGAGATATCGCACAGTGGGGTGCCTGCCGCTTCATCGCGGCATGGACGTCCGGACCCTTGTGCGATCCGAGATTGTCCATGATGACGATGTCGCCGAGTGCCGGGTCGATTCTGCTCCCCCACATGAGCGGTCTTTTTTCCATGTGATCCGATGGCGTGCGAAGAAATGCCACAGCGTACCGATTGTGAAGTGATGCCCGTCATCAATCAGTTGGGCGCGAATTTTGGCCACGCGGCTGGCGCAGGCTGCCGCAAGAGCGCACCAGCGAACGGCACTCGCCGGGAGACTGACACCAAACCGTTCAGCTGCTTGACAGCGCGACAGATCATTCGAAATCGCAGCAATAACACGGACACGAGGATCCAAAGACAATGTGCGTGATGACATCTTGGATCGGCTTCCAATCCCGGTTGTCATCATGAATCAGATCATGCCGCTATTGGGATTCTTCACGATTCATTCAGCGCAGAAAACGCTCCAACTCAGAACTCAGAAATAACAAGATCTTTAAAAAGAAAGGTTTCCCAATCATTTAGTTCTGTTCTACAAAATGATATTATATTTTTATTTGTTAAGTCTTGGCACAAATAAAGTCCTCTGTATTTAAGTCCGAATCCATTTTCTTTCGCGTATGCAATGGAAAAATAACTCGCATTACATATATCATTGGTTGATGTAAAATGAATACCGTTTTCTGTTTTTAGAAAAAATCGTTCATTCTCTTTGATGAAGTAAATATAAAAGTATCCATCTTTAGTTCCAAGGAATACCTTAATTCCATGTGCCTCTTCTGTATTGGAAAATATATATGCTGTTTCTGGATTAAAAAATATATCCATATGATTGTATGTAGATATATTCCAAAAAAATTCAACGCATTTTGTGGTCATACTTGATGTGAAATTATTATTTTTAACGCATAACATTTCATATCGAAGGAAAGCTTCTTCTTCGTCCCCGCGCCATGCATGACGATAAACTTCTTCTTTTGTTAATTGGCTATAAATAGGAGAATTGATAGCAATGCCTGCATGATCCGGACCTTTATCAAGTCCTCTAACTTCCATATCTGAAGTTATCAGATATGGAAAAAATCGATGTTCTCCACCTTTTTCTCTTACACCTCCATATCCAGCTTTTATAAAACGATTAGTATGTTCAACATGCTCAAAACCGTATCGGCGAAAGCGTGTATCCATAAATCCTACGTCAGTAAAGGCGTTAAAACTGAAAGCTGAACATTGCCCAGTTAAATAGACTGATATAAAAGGATCCTCAACCGTACCATGTCCACCAAGATAATCATTTACCCAATGTGATGGTGCCAGATTTACGTGTCCATATAAATAAGCAGCTTTGACCCAGTCTTCTTCCCAGCCATGTGCTGTTGGCCGTGTGTCATCTTCCAGTAGAATAACAATATCACATCGATATTTCATAAATAAATAATACAAAATGCGATTTTTATTCCAAGCTATACCGCGATTTGGAGCTGATAAATAAGTTAAGTTAAGATTATTCAGGAGATCTTTTGTGTTGTCATGGGATCCGTCATCAGAAACGAACAGATGATAAGGATGACTTGTGAACTTTTGTATTGCTTCAATGGTTTCTTTTAATAATGAATGACGGTTATAGGTTGCGACGCCTATACCTAATTTTAGGTTTTGCCAAGAAAAACAAGTAATTTGATCATTTCCAACCATCTACGGCGCCCTATTGGTTTTTGAATATCACTTAGCATAATATTGGAGATTTAATAATAAATTGGGATGACCATAAAAGCATCGGGAGAATTCACCCCCGCAGCCCCAACTCACTCGTCAGGAAATCCCTGAACACTGCGACCCGCTTGGAACTCCGGAGTTCTTCCGGATACACGAAGAACGCCTCAACCTGCGGCGCCGGCACGTCCGCCAGAACCCGCACCAGCGTCGGATACTCCGTCACGGCGTAGCCCGGCACGGAACCGATCCCCAGACCGGAAGAAATGGCGTCAGCCATTGCCACCATGCTGTTGACTTCCAGACGGGCAGGACGACGCTGACCCTCCGGCATTCCGGCTTCCAGCAGCCAGTTCACATGCGGGACGGGAGGATGATAGCCTCCGAAGGCAACGAGCTGATGCGTGGCCAGATCGTCCAGAGAGGTGGGTTGTCCGAACTGCTCCAGATAACGCGGGGACGCGTACACATGCAGAGGAAAATCCGCCAGGTGACGCTGGATAAGATCCGGTTGGCGGGGAGCATGCATGCGCACGGCAACATCGGCTTCCCGCATCCCGAGGTCGAGATCGTTGTCTTCAAGGATAAGGGAAATGGAGATGTCCGGATTCTGCTCCATGAACTTGTGCAGACGCGGCATCAGCCAGCAGCTTCCAAAACCTGTCGTCGTGGTGACACGAAGACGACCGGCAGCCTTTTCTTTGCTCTCGGTCAGGAGCGTCTGGGTCATCTCGAGTTTGGAGAAGACCTCGCGCACCGTCTGATTGAGCGTCTCGCCCTGCTCGGTCAGGATGAGGCCTCGGGCATGGCGATGAAAGAGTGGAACCTGAAGAACATCCTCCAGGGCAGAAATCTGACGTGAAACCGCAGACTGGCTCAGATTCAGCACGTCACCTGCGTGCGTGAAGGAACCGGCTTCGGCAACAGCGTGGAAGATCCTGAGTTTGTCCCAGTCCACACCACTCTCCCTTACATAACTTTGAGCATGCGCCATCCGGGCTGCGGCGCATCCAATGGGTTTTCGTGACGGAAATACGAGGTCAGGTCAAGTATTCTGCCTCATTCAGGCAACAATTCCGGCAAGGTGACGTTCCGCGTCGAGAGCCGCCATGCAGCCTGTGCCAGCCGCCGTCACAGCCTGTCGATAAATCTTGTCCTGAACGTCTCCTGCGGCAAAGACGCCAGGCACGGATGTGCGGGTGGTGCCGCGTTCGGTGACGATATAGCCCTCTGTGTCGAGCATGAGCTGGTCATGGAAAAGGCCGGTGTTGGGGGAGTGCCCAATGGCGATGAACACCCCATCGACCGGCAATGTGCTCATCGTCTCGTTGAGCACATTGAGGAGCTTTACGCCCGTGACGGTCGGCGGTGTGCCCGAAGAAAGAATGTCGGCTACGACCGAGTTCCATACGACCGAGACTTTGGGATTGGCCAGCAGCCGATCCTGAAGAATCTTCTCGGCACGTAGGGAATCGCGGCGGTGGATCAGAGTCACATGGTCGGCATGATGGGTCAGATAAAGGGCTTCTTCGACCGCTGTGTTGCCGCCGCCCACGACCGCAACCTTCTTGCCCCGGAAGAAGAAGCCATCGCAGGTGGCGCAGGCCGACACGCCAGCCCCCTGAAGGGCTTTTTCACTGGGAAGACCAAGCCATTTCGCCTGTGCGCCCGTGGCGATGATAACGCTGCGTGCCAGAAAGACATCGCCACCATCGAGGGTGACGCGAAATGGCGAACCGTTACGAAAGTCCACCTTCGTGACAAGATCATGAACGATTCGGGTGCCGACATGCTCCGCCTGCGCAGCCATCTGCTCCATCAGCCACGGTCCTTGAATAGCGGTGGCGAAACCGGGATAGTTTTCCACGTCCGTGGTGATCATCAACTGGCCGCCCGGCTGCATGCCCGCCACCAGAACAGGCGCCAGATTGGCGCGCGCGGCGTAGATCGCGGCGGTGTAGCCAGCCGGGCCTGCGCCGATGATGAGAAGGTCGGTGGAGGTCGTCGTGCTCATGGCGTCCTTCGCTCTGTCCGTGACGGTAATGCGAAATCCAAAGTGCTGCGGATATGAGCCTGCGGGCGCTCAAGGGCAACCCGCGGCTTGTGTTTTCCGTTACGCAGGGGCTTTGGACAGGGGCTGGTACCTCCTGTATGCAGCGCGCAGAAGGGTGTGGAGAGACAAAGGCGTGACGGTAGCGGAACTCGATGCGGTGGATCGGCGGATCATTGCCGAGTTGCAGGTGGACGGCCGCATGACCAACGTGGAGCTTGCGCGGCGCGTCGGCATTTCAGCGCCGCCATGCCTGCGTCGTGTGCGCCGGCTGGAAGAACTGGGCGTTATCTCGGGCTATCACGCCGATGTGGATGCCGGTGCCTTGGGGTGGCCCATCTCGTTTTACGCCGTGATCGGTTTGGACAGTCAGAAAGAGGCGGTTCTCTCCCAGTTCGAGGCGTTGGTCGCGACATGGCCGGAAGCGCTCGAATGCCACATGATTCGCGGGGGTGACGATTTTCTCGTGCGGCTGGCGGCACGGGACACAACGCATGAAAACCAGCTCACCCGCCGCCTGACAGAAGCTCCGCATGTGATGCGTGTGCAGACGCTTCAGACCATCCGAACCACGCTTTCGCGCCCCCTTGTGGCCGTGGCGGGAGGAGAAGGTGAAACATGAGTGTCGTTGCGTCTCGTCCGACTGTCCGGACGCCGGTGCAGGCTTCGGTCACGCGGATCGGAACGCCGGATATCACTGTGGTTGTTCCCTGCTATCGGGAGGCGGCAAATGTACGGCCGCTTGTGGAGGCGCTGACACAGGCGCTCACCGGGCGGGACTGGGAAGTCGTTTTCGTCGATGACAACTCGCCCGATGGAACGATCGAAGTGGTGCGCCAGCTGGCGCAGACCAACTGGCGTGTGCGCGGCATTTCCCGCATCGGTCGGCGGGGCCTGTCCACGGCTGTGATCGAGGGCGCGCTGTCGTCCTCTGCTCCTTACATCGCGGTCATGGATGGCGATCTCCAGCATGACGAGTCCCGTCTGGGGGCGATGATCGACAAGCTGGCGGCTGGAGAATGCGATATCGTGGTAGGCAGCCGCCATGTCGAAGGGGGCGATAACAGCGGACTTGCCAATGCGTGGCGGCACGCTCTTTCGGATGGCGGCATCCGTCTGGCTCAGATGATGATGCCGGTGAAGCTGGGCGATCCGATGAGCGGCTTTTTCGCGTTGCGGCGGGATATGTTTGTGAAAACCGCTCCGCGTCTCTCGGGCGCGGGTTTCAAGATCCTGATGGACCTGATCCTTTCCGCGCCGGAGCCCGTGCGCGTCGAGGAGGTGCCGTGTGTGTTCCGGCCGCGCCTCGCGGGTGAGAGCAAGCTCGATTTTCTGGTGCTGCTCCAGTTCCTTGCCCTGATCCTCGACAAGCTGTTTCGCGGCTGGCTGCCCATCCGTTTCATTGCCTTCGCGTTGGTGGGCGCGGTCGGAGTGGTGGTGAACATTCTGGTCATGGAGGCGCTGCGACTGGGAGGAGCGGGTTTTGGAGGGGCGCAGTCGGTCGGCACGATTGTCGCCATGCTGACCAACTTCTGGCTCGATAACACCTTCACCTATCGGGATCGTCGATTGAAGGGTGCCCGGATGTGGGGGGGGCTGATCGTGTTCCTCCTTGTTTGCTCCATTGGCGCGTGGGCCAATATCGGCGTGGCAACGCTCTTTCTCGGGACGGGGGAGGACTGGAGCAGCGCCAGCGCAGCGGGTGCGGTGATCGGCGTGGTGTGGAACTACGCCGTGTCGTCCACTCTGATCTGGCGCTCGAAATGAACGAAACACCTCGCGGGTTGTGAACCGGCAGCAGTGGACACTGGCGCTCGCGCTTTTGCTCGCGGTCACGGCCCTGCGCGTCGTTGTGGCAGCCCTCCTGCCGATCACGCCCGATGAGGCTTATTACTGGACATGGTCGCGGGCGCTTCAGCCCGGTTATCTCGACCATCCCTTCATGGTGGCCGTATGGATCCGATTGGGCACATTCCTGCTGGGCGATAGCGCTCTGGGGATCCGACTGACCGGTCCATTTGCGGCGGGCGTGGGAACGCTTTTCGTCATGATGACGATGCGCGATCTGCTCGCTCTGCGTGATCGGTCGTCCTCTCCTTCATGCGCATGCGCGTCTCCCTTTATCGCTGGCGTTCTGTTGAACGCGACATTGGCGGTCGGTCTGGGCGCGATCGTGATGACGCCCGACACTCCCCTTCTGTTCTTTCAGTCGATTTTCCTATGGGCGGTCGTCCGCCTGCTTGTGAGCGGTGACAATCGTTGGTGGCTGGTGCTTGGACTGGTGGCGGGCGCTGGTTTCGACAGCAAATACACCATGATTCTGTCCGTTCTCGCACTGGGCGTGTGGGTGTGTTGGGACGCGCGCGCGCGCGTCATGTTGCGTACGGTCTGGCCGTGGGCGGGTCTGATTCTGGCGGTGATCGGGGCGTCGCCCGTGATCGGGTGGAACGCAGCGCATGGATGGGCCAGTTTCATCAAGCAGGGTGGGCGCACCGGGGACTGGAATCCGGCACGGGCGGCGCAGTTTCTGGGAGAGTTGGTGAGCGGCCAGATCGGGTTGCTCACGCCGGGAATATTTCTGCTGGCCGGTCTGGCGCTGTGGCATGCTGTGCGGGCGCGCGACCGTGTGGACCGGCTTCTGCTCTGCCTTATTGGAGTGCCCTCGCTGGTCTTTTTACAGCATGCGGCGGGGGATCGGGTGCAACCCAACTGGCCCGTCCTGCTGTATCCGGCCATTGTCCTTTTGGTGATATGGCAGGGCGCGCGGGGATGGAAGGCGGCCTCGGCACTCGGGTTTCTGCTCGGTGGTCTGGTGCTGACGCAAGCGTTGACGGGTGCTTTGCCATTGGGGCGGCATCTGGACGTCACGTTGCGGCAGGCCGGCGGTTGGTCTCAGTTGATGGATGAGGTGGCAGCCCGCTCACAGGGTGCGGCGTTTGTCGCATCCGACGATTACGGTCTGGCGTCTGAGCTGGCGCTGAGGTTGCCTGACCGGGTGGTGGGCGGCGTTGATCCTCGTTGGGCTTTCGCCGGACGCCCGGAACTGACGTGCCGGACGGGATGGGGTGTGTTGGTGCGGAATGCGCGGCGATCGTTTCCGGTTGACCATCCGTGGCAGAAGGAGTCGCAGCTTCTCGGGGAGGTGGTGCGTGCCCGAAAAGGACGGGAGGCCGAACGTTATGCGTTGTTTCGTGTCCGTTGCCCTCTGTCGGCACAGGCCGAGTCGATTCTTTATCGGCTTCCTGCCAGTCAGGGACAGGGTCATCATTCTCGATGAGGAGTCGTTCCCGGATGGTAAGGGATTAAGCGTGTTTTAAGCCCCTTCAACCAGCATGCACCGCAGGTTGGAGAGGTGTATGGCACGCAACGGGGACAACAAACCGAAGATCGTCGTGATTCGACGCGGTGGCGGTGGTGGCGATGGCCACCACGGCGGCGCGTGGAAGATCGCTTACGCGGACTTCGTGACGGCCATGATGGCGTTTTTCCTCGTGATGTGGCTCATCAACGCCACGACCGAGCAGCGTCGGCGCGGCATCGCCAACTTCTTCAATCCCATGGCGTCAACATCTGCGCCAGCCAGCCAGACCATGTCCGATCCGGGACTGACCCCACCCGCTGCACAGGACGACACGCAGCAGGCAACCCACAAGACCGGCAATCTGGATATGACCGAAAAGCCCGATAACGGTGCAGCCCATAAACCGGGGCCGACACCGCATGAAAATAAGGGCGCCATTGCGAAGGCTGGTGGGTTTGGGCCGGACGTTGCGGTCGTGGTGGGGCGCGATATTGCGGGAAGTGGCTCCGATACGCGCCAGCGGGGCATGTTGCGTACGCCCGATCCGTCTTTTCCCGACCGGAGTATCGGTCGCATTGTGTCGGTTCCACCCACACTGGCGAAGATCGTACCGATTGGAGGCAGCAAAACCGGCGCTACGACCGATGTGGGCGATAGCGGACAGGTCGATGCGGCGGCTCAGGAACAAAAAGACCTGGAGCATGATGCGCAGCAGATTCATGCTGCCATGGACAAGGACCCGGCGGCCAGTCAGTTGGCGCCTCAGGTAAAAGTGGAGCTGGTGCCGGAAGGTTTGCGGATCCAGTTGTCCGAAAGCGATCACAGGCCGATGTTCGACACAGGTTCGGCGCGGCTGAATGCCAACGCTACGCATCTGATGCAATTGATCGCGCCCTACCTCACGGCGATGCCCCAGAACCTTTCAATCTATGGCTATACCGATGCGGCAACGTATCGGCGCAAGGGTGAGTCCAACTGGGGATTGTCGGCCGCGCGGGCGGATTCGGCGCGGGAGATTCTTGAGCAGGCCGGTTTTCCGGAACAGAGATTGCTGGAAGTGTCGGGGCGTGCTGATCGTCAACTGGCGGACCCGGCGGATCCTGCTTCGGCCTCCAATCGCCGCGTCGTGCTCCTGCTGCACCGCGAACATGATGTTCCGCTGCCGGATGCAGCCTCCACACCACAGAACAACGCACCCACTGCATCCGCAGGCGCGGTGCTGCCTGCCGGAGAGATATCCGGTCAGAAGATAAGGACAGACTGAATGTTGGTAATCGGCGGCCTGGTTTTTATGCTGCTTTGCGTGTTCGGCTCCTTTGCGGCTTCAGGCGGTGCCATCGTGCCGCTGGTCAAGTCGATGCCGTTCGAACTGCTCACCATTATGGGAGCGGGCGTCGGCACGTTTGTCATGGCAAGCTCCATTGGAGATCTCAAACATGTGCCGGGTGCGCTGGGTAAGGCCGTCAAGGGACCGAAATTCGGACGGCAGGACTACCTTGAGCTTCTGTGCCTGCTGTTTTCGTTCACGCGTCTTGCTCAGAGCCACGGTGTGATGGCGCTGGAGCAGCATATCGAGACCCCCATGGAAAGCACGATTTTCGGAAAATATCCGAAAATCCGCGACAATCAGCGAGTTCGGCGTCTGATCTGCGATTATCTGCGCATGATCAGCATGAATATGGACGATCCGTTTCAGCTCGACGAGGTGATGTCGCGCGAACTTGCAAAAAATCTTAAGGAAGACTGCCACGTCGCGCACAGTCTGCAAACATTGGCGGATGCATTGCCGGCACTCGGAATCGTCGCCGCTGTGCTGGGTGTTATCAAGACCATGGGATCGATCAGCAAGCCGCCGGAAGTTCTTGGCGAGATGATCGCAGGCGCGCTGGTCGGCACGTTCCTGGGTGTTCTGCTGGCCTACGGTATTGTAGGCCCGCTTTCCTCCCGTATCCGTAGCGTTGTGGAAGAGGACGCGCACTATTATGACCTCATCCGTGCTGTCTTCGTCGCGTTCCTGCAGGGTAATGCGCCTCAGGTCAGTGTGGAGATCGGACGCAAGGATATTCCCGGTGAACTGATGCCGAGTTTCGAGGAGGTCGATACCGCACTCAACGAACTCGCCGTTGGCTAAGCCGCCAAGTGGAGTGCGGTTGAGATATGACAGGGGAAGTGAGCGGTAGCGAGGACCTGCGGCGTTACATCACGCCAGCGGGTCTGCGGATCATGCGCGCGGAACTGTCGCAACTGGTCCGTGAGGAGCGGCCATCCGTGGTGGAGGTCGTGTCATGGGCGGCGGGAAACGGGGATCGCTCTGAAAATGGCGATTACATCTACGGCAAGAAGCGTCTGCGCGAGATCGACCGGCGCATCCGGTTTCTGACCAAGCGTGTGGAAACGGCCATTTCCGTCGAACCTGCCGAGCAGACGCGGCGTGACCGTGTGTTCTTTGGGGCGACCGTCACTTATGCGGACGAAAGCGACCGCGAGACGACGGTAACGATTGTAGGTGTGGACGAAGCTGTGACCGAGCGGGGCGAGATCAGCCTGGTGTCGCCGGTTGCCCGCGCTCTTCTTGGGCGTGGCGTGGGTGACGAAATCACGCTTCATACGCCGCGTGGCCCGGAACTGATCGAGCTTCTTGCCATCTCTTATCCACCTCCAGCCTGACCTTCTTCTTTTGCTTGGGATGTGAATTGCCCTAAAGGAGTCGACAGCAGGAAAACGGAGCTTGTCATGACTTCAGGGCTTGATGTCGCGGTGCAGATGGATCCTCTGGAGGGGATCGACATCAATGGTGATTCGACCTTCGCCATGATGCTGGAAGCGCAGGCACGCGGACACCGCCTGTTTGTCTATGAAGTCAATACCATGGCTCTGCTGGAAGGTGGTCATGGCACTTCCACGCAACTGACGGCGCGGGTGCGTCCGGTTCAGGTCCGGCGTGAAAAGGGAAATCACGCGACTTTCGGAGATGCGGTGCGGAGCAACCTTGGCGATATGGACGTGATCCTGATGCGTCAGGATCCGCCCTTCGACATGGCCTACATCACCGCGACACACCTTCTTGAGCATGTGCACGGTGTGGGGCCGGGACGTGCGCTGGTGGTGAACGATCCGCGTTCAGTGCGTGATGCCCCTGAAAAGCTGCTGGTCACCCACTATCCGGAGCTGATGCCGCCGACACTGGTGACATGGGATACAGACGAAATCCGTGCGTTCCGCCATCGCTGGAAAGACATCATCGTCAAGCCGCTCTTCGGGAATGGCGGCAGCGGTGTGTTCCGTATTCGTGAGGACGATCAGAATCTTAACGCTCTTCTGGAGATGCACTTCGCCCGCTCACGCGAGCCGTTGATGATCCAGCGTTATGAAGCTGCCGTACGGCAGGGCGACAAGCGCATCATTCTGGCGGACGGTGTGCCCATCGGGGCGATCAATCGCGTGCCCGCGGAGGGTGAGGCGCGGTCGAACATGCATGTGGGCGGCGTGGCGACACCGGTGAAACTGACGCCGCGCGATCAGGAAATCTGTGAGGCCATCGGTCCGATGCTGCGTGATCGGGGGCTGATCTTCGTGGGAATCGATGTGATCGGGAACTGGTTGACGGAAATCAACGTGACATCCCCCACGGGTCTTCAGGAACTCGCGCGTTTCGACGGCACCAATCCGGCAGCGACTCTGTGGGACTGCATCGAGGCACGTCTGACGGCCGGATGAACGGATCAGCTGGTCGGAGGTTCTTCGGAAGAGGGTTTGACGCAGCAGGTCTTTTCCTCTTTTTTGCGGCGAAATCTCTGTAAATCCAGCTTGTTATCCAGCCATTTGTAGAGCGGCTCTCTCCAATAGAAACCAAACATGGAGGACCAGATCACGATGCAGAGAAGAATAAGGATTATCTGCACGGTGTGACTCCTCTCGTGCGTGGATGACGGCATCGTCTTCGTGGCGTGATGCCGGAGCGCATTTCCAGAGTGTAGGAGAATGACCCGCGTGAAAGAAGAGCGAGGCGTTGGAAGAGCGATGCAGGGTTGGTGGTTGTGCGCGGCTGTGGCAATGTGCGCGCCGAACTCTGAGCACGGCCGTCCTTTGCGTAATGCCCCGGTCTGTGTTTTCGGGTTTGAACTTGGGGCAAATGGGGCGTGATGAACGAAGTCTTGCAGAGGGTCCGCAGCGAGTCGGCGGAAGACGTGTCTCGTCAGGGAGAGGCGCATGGGCCGAAGGTTGCTCTGGACGCCGATGCCGTAAAGGCCGCGTACCGACGCTGGGCCGGTGTGTATGACACCGTCTTTGGCGGTATTTCCGCGTTCGGGCGCAAGCGCGCCGTGGCGGCCGTCAATCGCCTGCCGGGCAGCCGTGTCCTGGAAGTGGGCGTGGGGACGGGGCTTGCGCTGCCGCATTACACTGCCGCCAAACGGGTCACGGGAATCGATCTTTCGGGCGATATGCTGGCGCGCGCGCGTGAGCGCGTACGTCGCGATCACCTGACGAATGTCGATGCGTTGCTGGAAATGGACGCTGAGGACACGCGCTTTGCGGATAATTCATTCGACATCGCGGTGGCCATGTTCGTGGCGTCTGTCGTGCCGCATCCACGCCGTCTGCTGACCGAACTCAAGCGCGTTGTGAAACCCGACGGTTATATCCTGTTCGTCAATCATTTCCTGACACCCCACGGTGTGCGTGGAGCGATTGAGCGCGGCATGGCGCGGGCGTCCCATTCTTTGGGATGGCATCCCGACTTTGCGATGGAAGCGCTTCTGCCTCCGGAAGATATCGCACGGGCGCGGATCGAGCCTGTGCCTCCTGCCGGATTGTTCACTCTCGTCACGCTTCGGCAGGAAGACCTTTCTGCTGCGCAGGAAAAAGTCGCCTGATTCAACGTTCCGAGTTTGCCTGCGCGTCACGGACAGGGCTGGCTTGTGGCGGCATGAGGGGATGACGCTTTCTGGTTGCATGAATTTTCGGTAGGGTGCGATGTTTTCCACCCACCTGCCGGAGGTGTGCCGCGCCCTGTCAGGTGGAAGACGTGTTCCCGACTTGAAGAAAGATGCGCGTGACCATGGCTGTTTCGACGTCCTCTGCCGAGCGAACCTTCAGTCGTAACGGGGGTGTTCCTTCGCCCGTTGTGGCCGGGTATTTGCTGCTTGCTGCGGGGGTGAGTGGTCTGGCGGGTCTGTCGATGCTGTTGCAGCAGATCGGTCTTCTGCCCGATGATCTGGCACAGGCGATTGCCCGGTTTCACCCTACGGCCATGTTGCTGCTTGTCGGTGTGCCCGCTTTTCTCGGTGGTTTTGGGCGCCTGTTCCTGACGCAGGATCTGATAGGGGCCTCATCCAGCGCGAATCGTCTCGTAAAACCGTTTGATGTTGTGGCGTTAGGATTGATCGCTCTTTCCTTGCCCATCTTTCTTGCAGCGTCCGGGACCGTCGCGCCGTTCGGTGTGTTGGTCTGGTGTGCAGGTGCGGCACTTCTTGGGACGACCACGTTGGGTGTTGTTCTGGATTCGCATGCGGGTCCGGGTGTGGTGGCGCCTCGTGGCGACGATCATCCCGTCATGCTGGCGCCCTTTTCCATTTTTGTCTGGACGCAGCTTCTGGCCGCCTGCGGTCTGCTCTTCGTCGCGCCGGTTCTGGCAGCATCCGCCACGCACGCACTTATCAACGGGGGACAGACGATCATTTCGTTTGCACCGCCGTTGACGCTGATCGTGCTGGTGGCGGCCTTCGGTATGGCAGCACGTCTGTTCGAGGCACTTGCACCGACGACGGATCGCGCGCGCCATCTGGCGGTGGCAGTTTCCGCTATTGCCGCCGTAGGTGGTCCTGTGCTGTGGGCGCAAGCGAATCTCGCCCATGTCTCGCAGGCGGTCACTGTCACGGAGAGCAATGTGCTGGCCGCGATGGCCTCAATTGTGTTCACCTTTATCTGGGTGTCGGCTCTGTGGCGTCGGAAGGTGGCGCTGGGAGCACAGCCCGGTGTGCCCGTGCTCTGGGCTTCCGGCTTTTTCGTGCTGCTGGCGGCAGGCTGGGCAGGGCAGGGCGTGCATATGGCCGTTCTGAACGGTGCGGCTTTCGTGCTGTTCGGCGCGCTGTATGGCTGGATCGACGCGTGGACCGAAGGCCGCTATCCGGCCCGTCTGGCGCAGATTCAGTTCGCTCTCATGTTCTTTGGCGTGGTGTTGGCGGGCGGTAGTGACGTCATGAAAACGCTTGGTGGCGGTTTGATGGTGGCGTCTCTCATCATGTTGGCTGCCGTTCTTCTGGGAACGATGCGCAACGCTACGTCGGCCCGGATGACCTCTCAGGAGATCGGTCGGTGAGCGGCGCTGTTGCAGAGGGGCGTCCCGCACGGCCTCGTTTCGAGACGGCGCGCGTCGGCACCAAGGCGCACGACTGGGTGCAGCTTCTCAAGCCCCGCGTGATTTCGCTGGTGGTGTTCACCGGGGCGGCGGGTCTGTTCATGGCGCCGGGTCACATGAATCCGGTGATTGCGGCTGTCAGCATCCTATGCATCTGTCTGGCGTCAGGTGCGGCGGGCGCCATCAACATGTGGTATGACCGCGACATCGACATCGTCATGCAGCGCACCGCCACACGCCCCATTCCGGGCGGACGTATCCCCCCAGATGGAACACTGGCCTATGGGCTGGGCCTGTCGGTGTTCTCTGTGGCGCTGATGTGGCTGGCGACGAACGCTCTGGCGGCCGGTATTCTGGCGTTCTCGATCTTTTTCTATGCCGTGATCTATACGATGTGGCTCAAGCGCTCGACGCCGCAGAACATCGTGATCGGTGGTGCGGCCGGGGCGTTTCCGCCCATGATCGGTTGGGCGGCAGCGACCGGGTCAATGAGCGTGATGCCCATCGTCATGTTCGCCATCGTCTTTCTGTGGACGCCTCCCCATTTCTGGTCGCTCTCTCTGTATGCCTGCAAGGATTACGGGCGCGCCGGTATTCCGATGTTGCCGGTGGTCAAGGGAGCGCGTCATACGCGCTGGCAAATCCTGATTTATACGGTGCTGCTTCTGGCTGTGTCGCTCGTACCGTCTTTTCTGCATCTGAGCGGACCGCTTTATACAGTGACGGCGCTGGCGCTCGGGCTTGGCTTCATTGCCTGTGCCGTGCGCGTGCTGCGTGAAAAACAGGATGCAGGCGGTGTCAGTCTGAACGGGGACAAGGCGGCGCGCGTGTCATTCCGCTTTTCGCTGGCCTATCTGTTTCTGCTGTTCTGCGGCCTGCTTGCCGATCACGCCCTGATGGGATGGCTTTCATGACAACGACATCCATGGATCTGACCGCCGCTGAGCAGGCTGAGCTGATACGTCGTCAGAAAGGTCGTCTTTTCGGCCTGATTGGCTTCGTGCTTGCCATGGTTGTGATCGTCTACGTTCTGGCGCTGATCCGTCTCTGACGGATCAGCGCAACGGACGGTAGGACTCAGCGCGTCCGTACGAGTTCGTATAATCCAATGGCCGCGGCGACGGAGACGTTCAGGCTCTCCATTGTTCCCGGCATGTAAAGCCCTGCGATCTCATCGCAGTTCTCGCGGGTGAGACGGCGCAGACCGTCACCTTCCGAGCCGAGCACGAGCACGGTGCGGCGTCCCTGAAGGGACGCCCCGTCCAGCCGACCACCACCCGCATCCAGACCGATTGTCCAGAAATCGCGTTGACGAAGGGTCTCAAGGCAACGCGAGAGATTGACCACGCGCACCAGCGGCACAATCTCCAGTCCGCCCGAGGCGGCTTTGGCCAACGCAGAGCCTTCTTCTGGCGCGTGGCGGTCCTGCACCACGACGCAGGCGGCTCCAAAGGCGGCGGCCGAGCGCAGAATGGCGCCGACATTGCGTGGGTCCGTCACCTGATCGAGCACCAGCACGGGGCCGGGACGCTCAATGGCGTCTTCCAGCGCGATGCCCTCAAGCGGTTCGACGAGGGCCGCAACCCCCTGATGCACCGCCTCCGCGCCCAGAAGGGCGGTAAAACGGCTCTTATCGGCGCGTTCGACATGCGGTGGGAGCGGAACAGACAGACGCGCGACGAAATCGGCTTCCGCTTCGGGAGAAAGGAGGACGCGCTGGATCGTGCGGTGAGGATTCTCCAAAGCGGCCTGTGTCGCGTGGACACCGGAGATCCAGTAGGGGCCGCCCGACTTGCCGTGTCCACGTCCATGGCGGCGTGCAGGCTTACGGGAGGAGGAGGCCGCGTCGGGACGGGCGTGTGGGGGAGGTGTGCGCATGATCGGGTGCTATACGCTGGTCTTGCCGGCCCGTCATCACGTTCCGCAGTAGGGAAAACGTCAAAGCACATTGACAGACGCCCTGAAGCCCCTTAATCCGTCGCCCCAACGGAAGAGTGCCCGAGTGGCTAAAGGGGGCGGACTGTAAATCCGCTGGCGTACGCCTACGTTGGTTCGAATCCAACCTCTTCCACCATTTCCTCCACTAAAAAATATCGTATCCACTGGTTCCTGCGCGCATCCTTATGGATTTGACGTCGCAATGTTTGCGTCTGGTTGCGCCGCCAGTGTCTGCGACTGACTTTAATCCCCCTGTGCATTCTCGTGCTGAAGCGTTCGATCATCCGCAGAACGCATGGACCATTGCGGTTGTCATTCTGTCTGTGACGGGTCGGAAATGGTCTCATGCTGTGTCGTTGGGGCGGTTGGTAGAGCCGCCCTCAAATGCTGTCGATTGGCGCTGAGCTTTTCGCCATCGCTCAGAAATAGTGGCGCAGATAGACCTTGGGCACGCCCTCGGTGTTGAAGCACGAGAACACGAACACCGCGATCCAGAGCACGCAACTGGCGATGCAGAACACGCCTGACCATGAGGGAAGGACGGAGCGTTCGCTGGTCACGATGGGGCGGAAAATGGCGCGATGACCGAGACGCGCCGAGAGCAGGGCGAGTGCGATGGCCAGCAGTTTTGGCGTGAGATAGGCCCGACTGCCCACACGCACGGGGTCGTAGAAGAACAGCAGCACACCGGTGGCCATCACGACTGCAAAGCTCCAATGCAGTGGGCGCATCATGAAACGTGAGATGGATGTCAGTACATGACGATCGAGATTCTGCGCCACTGCCAGTACGAACAGAAGCTCGATTCCGAAAAACGCTGCTGACGACAGGATGTGCAGCATTCGGATGATGTAGTGAACCGGTTGAAGCCAGAAATGGTACATCCGGCTGTCGAGTGCGGTGAGCAGCGGATAGGGGAGCCGCATGAAGGCCAACGGATGGGTGGAAGACATGATGACGCTGGGTGCTCCCCGAACTGTACGTTGACTTTGATAATTATTCTTAATAGCGATGCACATCAAGACGACCGGAGACCCGCTTATGCGCCTCAGCCATCTGTTGCCTTTCTGCCTGATCTTCCTGTCCTGCACGGCGAATGCGCAGACCGTGGTGCAACTTACGCTCAAGGACCATCACTTCACGCCTGATCATGTCGAAGTGCCGGCGGGCGAGAGGTTTTTCATCGAGCTTGAAAATCAGGATGACACAACTGACGAGTTCGAGAGCTACGACATGAAATTTGAGAAAATCATTGTGTCGGGCGGGAAAATTCGGGTCCACGCAGGTCCTCTTCATCCGGGCGCCTACACCTTCTTCGACGACTATCACCCTGATCAGGCGCGCGGCACCGTAACGGCGGTGGGGAAATAAGTCATGCTCGGAAGTCTGATAATCGTTTTTCGTGAAGTGATGGAGGCCGGTCTGATCGTGGGGATCGTGCTGGCAGCCACGCGCGGCATTCCCGGACGCGGCTGGTGGGTCGCGGGCGGCATCGGCGCGGGCGTAGCGGGAGCGGCTCTGCTGGCCTGTTTCGCCGGTGCGCTCTCGCAGGCTTTCTCGGGTAACGGGCAGGACATTTTCTCCGCTTTCGTTCTGTGTCTCGCAGTGGCCATGCTGTCATGGCACATCATCTGGATGTCCCGGCACGGACGCGAGATGGCACAGAATGCCAAGAGCTTCGGCGCCGAGGTGTCTTCGGGCAGCAAATCCCTCTTCGCCATGGCGACGGTCGTGGCCGTGGCGGTGCTGCGCGAGGGTATGGAAATCGTGCTGTTTCTCTATGGCATCGCGGTATCGGCGCATGAGAGTGCGGCCAGCATGATTCTGGGTGGACTTCTTGGTGTGGCCTGTGGCGCGGCCCTCTCTTGGGCATTGTATCGCGGGCTTGTCATTATTCCGCTCAAACATCTGTTCAGCGTGACGAATACATTGGTGGCGTTGCTGGCGGCCGGAATGGCCAGTCAGGCCGCCGCCCTTCTTGCCAATGATGACTTGATCCCCGCTCTGGGTTTCGACCTGTGGGATTCCTCGTGGCTGCTGTCGGACGGCAGCATGATCGGACGGGCGGCCAAGGCACTGTTTGGCTACTCCGATCGCCCGATGGGGATTCAGGTTCTCGTGTGGGTGCTGACGCTGCTTGCTCTTCTTGTGGCCGAGCGCGTCGTACGTCGCCAGCTTCCCAAAGCCCCGATGCGGCGGCAATCCGTCGCAGGCTGAAGCGGTTTTTCTGTCTTCATTTTTAAAAGAGGTCGGTCATGAAAAAAGCTGTTCCCGTCCTGTCCGCGGCGGGGCTTGCCGCTGCGCTGCTCGCATCTCCGGCACTGGCTCGCGAATATCCAGTGGGCGGCCCGGTCCAGACCCACGATATGGAGATCGCTTCAAGCTATCTCGTGGGTATCGAGATGGCGCCCATGCCGGCGGACATGCCGATGGGAGACGATGTGATCCATCTGGAGACGGATGTGCACGCCACGGCTGATAACCAGTGGGGTTTCCCCGAGGGTGCGTGGGTTCCGTATCTCAAGATCGATTACACGCTGACCAAGAAGGGTACGTCCTGGACCGCGTCGGGCACCATGCGTTCCATGACCGCCAAGGATGGCCCGCACTACGCCAACAACGTGAAGATGGACGGCCCCGGCGATTACACCGTGGTGCTGACCTACAGTTCTCCTGAGGTGAGCGGTTTCCTGCATCATGTTGACAAGGAGACGGGCACGCCGGGCTTCTGGCAGCCGTTCAAGGAAACGTTCACCTTCAAATATCCGCAGAAGTAAAAGCGGAATTTTGGAAGGCAGGCCGGAAAGGGAGAGCAATGCTCTCCCTTTTTTATTGCAGATTCAGCAACCGGTTGCAGCACGCGCCCGGTAGAGAAACCAACTCAGAAGACAATGGGCGTTGGTTGTGTGACGGGGCATGTCGTCCAGCGGCACGACCAGAACGGCTGTGTGCTCGTGCTCGTTCACTAGTCCTTCTTTTCGTCCCATCATCTGGTTCATTTCAGCCCGTGTGAGCGTGATGTCCACGGCGTAGAGCGTCATTTCTTCATCGCTGCCGCCGGGCGAAATGAGAACCGGTTCCTCGCGCAACCGGTAAGGACGACGGCTTGTGCGCGTGAGATCGATGCCCGTTTCTTCGTGCAATTCCTGCAACGCCGCCACATCCACCGTATCATCATCGACCATCCCGGCTGGAAGTGCTGCGACCATGCGGCCTGCTGGCAGGCGCGCCTCATTGACGAGGACGACGTGCTTTTCTGTTGGAGCATCTTCGATGGTGATGACGGGCATGATGGAGACGGTCGGGCCGCGCAGAACGGCGTAGCAGGGCATCTTCGCCCCGTTGTGCCGGGCATCGGCTTCCACCACGATAAATCCCACCCGCGAACCGAACATCAGCACGTCGCGCACGAGAACGGCGCGAAGCTCGAAGTCGGTGGATGTCTTCTCCAGCCACATGCGGAAATGACGGGCCTCCAGTGTGCGCTGATGAAGTTCGGGCGGAACGGAGGTAGCGAACGTAATGGAGGACGTGGTCATGAGATCGTTCCTGTAAATATTGTGGATTTTGCAGTGAAAAATATCACCCTTGCGCTGGAGCGTATGGGAAAATGCGAGGTGTTCTGGCGACGTGCCGTGTTCGGCGGCTTTATCTTCCTTCCCGAAACGAAGGGCTGCTCGCTCAAAGAGATCGAGCTGAGGCTCGGCACGACCGTGCCGCCGCCAGTCGCCTTGCCACAGTAAGTAATGATGGGGCTTTAGGAAAACCCATGGCGGCGTCTGCGTTGAAAGTGGACGGATATATCGCGCGACAGTCACGGTAGCCCGAAACAGGCAGGAGCGAGCACATGGTCTGGAAACGGTGGGGAATGATCGCGGGCGCCGCGATGAGTGCGGTAGTGCTGGTCGTGGTGATGACGGGAGACCGGTTGCTCTATGCGGAGGAAGCCACGTTGCATGTCGACGATGGCACCGGCCCGCATCCTATCCTGCCTGCGCCCAATCAGACAGTGTTGCCCACCATCAGCATCGCAACACCTATAGGGTGGAAGAGCACCGAGCGTCCGGTGGCGGCAAGGGGCCTGACTGTACAGGCTTTCGCGCGGGGGCTGGATCATCCGCGCTGGCTCTATCGCCTGCCCAACGGCGACATTCTCGTGGCGGAAAGCACTTCACCCGACACGGATGTCAAATCGATCAAGAGCCGCATCGCGGGAGTGGTGATGGGAAAGGTCGGCGCGGGCGGTCCCAGCCCTGACCGCATCATTCTTCTGCGCGACACCAAGGGCACCGGAACCGCGGACATGCGCGAAGTGTTTCTTGATCATCTGCACTCGCCCTTCGGTATGGCGCTGGTGGGGGACACGCTCTACATCGCGAATGCGGATGCGATCGTGAGCGTGCCGTATCACGCAGGGGATACGCGCATTACCGCCACTCCGCGCAAGGTGGTGGATCTGCCTTCGGGCTATAACCATCACTGGACAAAGAACATTCTCGCCAGTCCCGATGGACACTCCTTGTTCGTAACAATCGGTTCCAACAGCAACGTGGCCGATAATGGGTTGGCGGCGGAAGAGGGGCGCGCGCGGATCGACCGGCTGGACCTCGCGACCGGGCAACTCACCCCCTATGCGACCGGCCTGCGCAATCCCAACGGTCTGGCGTGGGAGCCTCAGACTGGAGCGTTGTGGGTGGCCGTGAACGAGCGCGACGAGATCGGCAGTGATCTGGTGCCGGATTACATCACGGCGGTGAAGGAAGGGGCGTTCTATGGCTGGCCGTGGAGCTATTACGGTCAGCATGTGGACACTCGCGTGAAGCCGGAAAACTCCGACGCCGTCGCGAAAGCCATCGTTCCGGATTATGCACTTGGACCGCACACTGCGTCATTGGGCATCACGTTTGGCATGGAGGCGACGGCATTGCCGCCGGAATGGCGCGAGGGTCTGTTTGTGGCCCAGCATGGTTCGTGGAACCGCCGGCCCAAGAGCGGATATCGCGTGGTGTTCGTGCCGTTTGTGAATGGCCGCCCCGAAGGGTTGCCGAGGGAAGTGCTGACCGGCTTTCTCACACCGGATGAGACGCACACGCATGGTCGTCCCGTGGGGCTGACGGTGGATGGTAGTGGTGCGTTGCTGGTGGCCGATGACACGGGGGGCGTGATCTGGCGCGTGGCGGGAGCCTCTCCCACACTGTGAAAACAGTGGCAGTGCGGCGTCTGATCGACGCGGTTTCCAGAGCAGGCTAGAGCCTTGGGCATGACATCTGTATCGCCCGTGCTCCTCTGGTTTCGTGAGGATTTCCGCCTGACCGACAATGCCGCTCTGTGGGCGGCGGCACGGGAGGGGAGACCTCTTCTATGCGTGTTTGTGCTGGAGGAGGCAGCGCTTCCCGGCGGAGCCGCGCGGTGGTGGCTTGATGGAGCGATTCGCGCGCTCGATTCCGCGCTACGAAAGCGCGGTGGCGCGCTGCATGTGCTGCGTGGCGCCGCGAGGGAGATGATTCCTCGCCTTGCCCGAGTGGCCGCCGTGCAAGCGGTGCACTGGAACCGTCGTTACGATCCGGTGGGACGGGAGGTCGATACCGCCCTCAAGACGGCTCTGAAGGAAGAGGGAAGCGTTGTCCGCAGTTTTGCGGGTGCGTTGCTGAACGAGCCTTGGAGCGTCCGAACGAAAGGCGGCACGCCGTTTCAGGTGTTCACGCCGTACTGGCGCGCTGTGCAGGCCGGTGAGCCGCCACGCATGCCGGTTGCTGAGCCGTCCTCTCTCTCCTTTGCGGCATTGCCGGAGGAGATGAAGTCTCATCTCATCCCGCTCGACCGTCTGGGCCTGACGCCGACATCGCCCGACTGGGCGGATGGACTGCGCGATGCGTGGATTCCCGGCGAGGAGGAAGCGCACACGCATCTGACAGCGTTCCTCGATACGGATGTGGAAGCGTATGCGGAAGAACGCGACCGCCCCGCACAGGACGCCACGTCTCGGCTTTCGCCCTATCTGCGCTTCGGGCACATCACGCCCGCACAGATATGGCAGGCGGTCGAGCGATCCGGAAAGGCAGCCGACAAGTTCCTTGCCGAACTGGGCTGGCGCGAGTTTGCGTGGTCGCTGTTGTTCGAACGCCCTGATCTTGCGACACGCAATCTACGCTCGGAGTTTGACGCGCTACTGTGGCGTACGGACAGCAAGGGGCTGGCGGCGTGGAAGCAGGGCCGCACAGGTTATCCGCTGGTGGACGCCGGAATGCGCGAATTATGGCGCACCGGCTGGATGCACAACCGCGTGCGAATGGTGGTGGCGTCGTTTCTCGTGAAACATCTGCTGATCGACTGGCGAGAAGGGGAGCGCTGGTTCGCTGACACGCTGGTGGACCATGATCCGGCCAGCAATCCGGTGAACTGGCAGTGGAACGCGGGCACGGGCGTGGATGCGGCTCCCTTCTTCCGCATCATGAATCCTATCCTGCAATCGCGGAAATTCGACCCGGAGGGCGAGTATATCCGCCGCTGGGTGCCGGAACTGGCACGGGTACCAGCTTCTCTGATCCATGCTCCGTGGGAAGCGGATGCTGACACATTGCGGGCCTATGGCGTCGTGCTCGGGCGGGACTATCCGGGCCCGATCGTGGATCACAAGGGCGCACGAGCACGCGCGCTCGATGCATGGGGTGAATTCCGCAAGGGGATCGGCTGACCTCTTGCCGGGAGAAACGGAGCGCGATACCGGCAGAACCGTCTGGTGTCGAAAGAAAGTGCCTCATGCGTCGTTTCCGTTTCTTTCCGCTTGCTGCGGCCCTTTCCGTTCTTGCGCCCTGTGCGGCCCACGCCGCGCCGCAGGTTGAGTTCCAACGGCTGACATGGACGGAAATCCGCGATGCGCTTCATGCGGGTTACGACACGATCATCGTGCCGGTTGGTGGCACGGAGCAGAGCGGTCCCTATATCGCGGTGGGCAAGCACAATGTGCGGGCGCAGGCTCTGGGCGACCGGATCGCACAGGAACTGGGCAATGCGCTCGTGGCTCCGGTGATTGCCTATGTGCCGGAGGGCAGCACGTCGCCGCGCACGTCCCACATGCGGTTTCCCGGCACCATCTCCATTCCGGCTTCCGTTTTCACAGGGTTGCTCAAAGGGGCGGCGGAGAGTTTTCGTGTGCAAGGGTTCCGGCTGGTGGTCTTTATCGGGGACCATGGCGGCTATCGGCATGACATGTGCCGAACGGCTGCGGAACTGGACAAAGCGTGGGCGGCCAGCGGCGCCCATGCTGCCTGTAGCGACGGCTATTACACCGTGGTGGGCGGCGCTTACGCACAGGCGCTGCGGGCGAAGGGGCTGGGTGCGGATATCGGCACCCATGCGGATCTGAGCGACACGTCCCTGATGCTGGCGGTCGATCCCTCGATGGTGCGCAGCACTGCTCTGAAGGCGGCCGCCAAACCGGGTGTGTCGGAGGGCGTGTATGGAGGTGACCCGCGCTACGCAACGGCGGAGTTGGGGCGGATCGGCATCGACATGCAGGTGAAGGCGGCGGTGGCGGACATCCGCGCGCTTCAGGCACGCGGGCGATAATAGGCGCTTCGGCTCAGACCTTGAACGGTTTGGAAGCGTCGAGGAACACCGCGTTCGCGTCCAGTTCGTGCGAGACGACGATCAGATAGGCTATGGCGCGGGTGAGTTCGATGCGGGTGGAGATGTTCTCCTCGCGGGCCTCGATCTGGCGCAGGATGGCGGTGGCGCGACGGGCGACGCCGGAGGCGCGGTCATACTGGCCGGTAAAGCGACTCATGCGGTTCATCGTGGCCTGAAGCGCCAGCCGGGCCTGTGCCGGGATCTGATTGCGGGCCAGCACGTTGCGCAGGCGGATAATGTTCAGGCCGATGGTCATGGCCGCCAGTGTGCCCTGCAGATAGCCTTCGATGGTGGGGGATGGCGTTGGACCGGCGTGACGGATGACGCGGGCGAACCGGTCGATGTTGCGGCCGGTCCAGTCCTGCGCAAGCGGAATGGGGCGGGCGGCGGCGAGCGCGCGCAGATCCTGCAACATGGTGCGGCGCATGCGCCAGCGCTCGGCGGCGGCGTCGAACGGCAGCACGAGCTTGAAGATCGCCACGGCGAACGCCACGCCCATCACGACCGCGCCGGTGGAATTGAACCACTGGATTTCTTCCCAGCGCCCCTGATTCCATGTGTGGACGAAATTGGGCAGCAGCAGCGTGTAGGCGGCGGCGTGAAGGGCGGTGGCGGAATTGCGTGCGGCAAGGCCGCCTGCGATCATGGGCAGTGAGAGGGCCGCCACGAGGGTTTCGTATTCCGACAGGCGTGGAATGACGAGGAAGACGAGGAAGAATGAGACAAAGGCGGCCCAGAGCGCGCCCTTGAGGAAGTTGGAGGTCGCCAGCACCGGATTCTCACGGGTGGCGAATAGGCCGCAGATCAGGGCGACAAAGGTGATAAAGCCCAGCCCGGTCGGCCAGGCCGTGACTTCCCAGATCAGCCCGGCGACGATGACAGCGATGCCTGCGCGGATACCGTTATAGGCGGCTTCACGCAGGTCGCGGTGCGACTGGAGACGGAAGCGGAAATGATCGCCGCGGATGACCTGATGGCTGGCCTCGAACTCCGAAATGGCGATTTCCAGTTCGCCCAGAAGTTCATCGAGCGCATTGTGCAGGATGCGCTGATCGAGCAGCGGTGGAATACGGGGATCCTGTCCCGAACGATCGCCGATCGCGATTTCTTCTGTCAGCGCATCGACGATACGCTGCCGGCATTCCGCACGCAGAAGGGCGAGGTCATGACGGAGCGTTTCCACATCCTCGTCACGGTCGAGGCGCGTGGGCACGCTTTCGAAAAAGGTCCGGGTGAGGATGGCCGTCTTCTGAAAGACCGGCTGCGCCTGATCGAGCGACTGGAGACGTACGGCCATACCCAGTCCGCGTGAGAGAAGGACCGACACGGCCGCCAGAGCTGCGCGGGCATGATCGCCTTCATGAGCGTGCGGCCCCATTTCCACTTCGCTGAACTCGATCTGGTCGTTGATCGTGAGCAGGGGGCCGAATAGGGCGCGTGAGCGTACGAGCGCGGCCTGATTGCCTTCGAGAAGTCCTGAAAGAGCCTCGGAGACGCTGATGAGCGCGCTGCGAAGCTTCTGGCGAATGTTGCGTCGCGCCATCTCGGCCAGATTATGGGCAAAAATCCCGGCCAGCAGCGCTTCGCAGGTAATGCCGAGCACGATGTAGGTCGCGCGCGACATCGCCACCATGAACACGTTGTCCGGATTGGGCACGGCGCCGAGCGCAATGATGGCGGTGGTGTAGCCCGCCAGAACGAGAGCGTAGGAGCGGAAATTATGGACCAGCGTGGCCAGCATGCAGCACAGGCCCAGCCATATCCCCAACGCCGGGAAGAACAGCCACGACGCCTGTGGAAAGGCCGAGATGAGCGTGATCGACATGATCACGCCGATGGCCGTGCCCACCAGTCGCCATTTCGATTTTGACAGACTCTCGCCGCGCGAACCCTGCGCCACGATCCACACCGTCATGCCCGCCCATTGCGGATCGTCCAGTTCCATCCACATGGCGATGACCATGGCCATGAGGCAGGCGGCCGTAGTGCGTACGGCGAAGCCAAGTGCTGCCGGTGTGGGGGCGTAGAGCCACCGAAACGCGGTATTTCGTGATTCGCCCGGCCTGCTTATTGGCCGCAGATGGCTGAGGAACGAGAGGCGCTTGATCAGAAAAAGCGGAATTCCGGGAAGCGCTGGCACAAGGTCTGCCTGATCAGGAGGGC
The DNA here is from genome assembly GCF_019083805.1 of Acetobacter estunensis. GTDB lineage: Bacteria > Pseudomonadota > Alphaproteobacteria > Acetobacterales > Acetobacteraceae > Acetobacter > Acetobacter estunensis_A. Next base: position 139,844 of record NZ_JAHRDV010000004.1, on the reverse strand, counting down.
ATGGAACGGATGACTATGGATACCTCGGTTGAGCAACGTGTCTTGTGGTCAAGACCGCATGACTGCCATTTCCATACCGAAGCCCGACAGTTCCAAGTGTCAGCGTATCGCGTGTGCGGCCTGTCGCCAATCCCTTGCGGATGCGCTACGAACACGGTGGAACCGCCCGCATGACGGGTATGGGCTCAGGGAATGTGAGGGAGGACGGCAGTGGGACTTTTCACCGATATCGTGGACCGTGTGGGCAACGCGATGGGTATGGATCTACACGCGAAGCTGAACGATCAGCTTCAGTCGTTGCTTCAGCCGGCCACCATTCAGGCACTGGTGGCCAAGGCCGATGATGCCGGACTGGGTGACAAGGTCCGCTCCTGGGTCGGTAACGGCGAAAATCTGCCCATCACACCCGATGAACTGCGTCAGGTGCTTGGCAATTCCGAGGTGCAGGCGCTGGTCGCAAAAACGGGTCTCCCCGCCGATTCGCTTCTGCCCGCACTCGCGCATTTCCTTCCGGGCGCCGTTGACAGCAAGACGCCGCAAGGCGAGGCCTGAGCGGAGCGCGGCATGACGGCGGGCGAGGGAATATCGAAGGTCGATCTGTGGATTCTCGATCGGGTCTTTCAACCTCTCGCTGACCGTCTGCCCGAACGCCTGCCCGCGTTCGAGCTGGGCATGAGTCTGCTGTTCGGTTCGCTCATGCTGTCAGCGGCCGCGACCGTGGCGATGGTCGTCTTCTTTCACATGGGCATGATGGACGTCCTGTTCGACGGCCTCATCTGGTTCATGTGGGTGTCGTTCTATATCGGCGTGAATCGACTGCGCGCGCTTATCCGCCCGGGATTCGTGAATCCGCTGCGGACCATGTTTCTCGGTCTGCGTCCGATCTCGCTGGTGTTTCTGGCCTATGTCGCGTGGCAGGGAACGGGTGTGCCGGGGCTATATGCGCTGGCGCCGTGGTTCAACACGCTGGCCAATTTCACGTTCGTGCTCGGGGTCTATCTGGTTTCGTGCAACACCAATCCGCCCGAACGCAAGGCAACGGTCTGGCAGAAGGACTTCGCGGGCGCGCCGGACTGACGCGGACCCGCTACAGCCTCAGACCGAGAGTTCCGCTTCCAGCAGCATGCGGGCTTCCTGCGCGTCGCGGGCGATCTGCTCCTTCAACGCGTCCAGCCCATCAAACTTGCGCTCGGGGCGGAGAAGAGCGTGCAGGGCGACAGAGAGGGTGGTGCCGTAGAGATCGCCCTCGAAATCGAACAGATTGACCTCCAGCCGGCTTTCCTGCCCGTCATTGATGGTCGGGCGTCGTCCGATATTGGCGACCCCGAACCGCGCACGCCCATTCGGCAATCGGGCGGTTACGGCATAAACGCCGCGTGCGGGTTCGAGGTGCCGTCCAAGGGGGATATTGGCGGTGGGGAAACCCAGAAGCCGCCCGCGCTTGTCCCCATGATGCACCTCACCACGAATGGACCACGGCCGCCCGAGTTCCTGCGCGGCCCGTTCCGGATAGCCATCCTGCAGCAGGCGGCGGATGCGGGTGGAGGAATAGGGGCCATTGGCGTCGGTCAGGGCGGGAACCTGCGTAAAGCCCATACCCAGTTCGGTGGCGCGTTCGGCCAGAAAGTCCGTGTTGCCGCCGCGTCTGTAGCCGAAGGCGAAATCGTGCCCACAGGCGACGTGACGCAGTCCGAGCGCATCATGCAAAACGTCGGAGACGAAGCGCTCGGCGGGCATCTTGGAGAAGGCCTCGTCAAAGCGGATCTGGAACACGTGTTTCACACCCAGCGCGGCCAGAGCGGCAAAACGCTCCTCACTCAGCGTCAGGCGGAAGGGTGGGTCCTGGGGGCGGAAAAGCTCGCGTGGATGCGGCTCGAACGTGACGACGGCCAGCGGCTCGTCCGGTCGCGCCATGTGGAGTGTATGGACCAGATGGGCATGGCCCAGATGGACCCCGTCGAAATTGCCAAGGGCCGCGACCGCGCCCCGCGCCTCCTCGGGGATGGCGCGCCAGTCGGTGTGAAGATGCGCCCTCATGTCCGGGAGGCCGGGTCCGGCAAATGAAAGAGTCGCGCCACGTCATCGAGGGAATGGGCGACGGGATGACGGTCTCCCGCGACGGTGCCGTCTTCGGGGCGCACCATCTGGCAGGTGCGCAGCCCGGCCTCGCGGGCAGCATCGAGTTCCGCCACTACGTCGGAGACGAACAGGACGTCTGTGGCCTGCCATCCTTCATGGGTGAGGATGGCGCGGTAGCTGGCGCTTTCCTTCTTGCCGCCCATTTCCAGATCGAGAAAGGCATCGAACAGGGGGGTGAGATCGCCATCGGTGGTGTGGCCGTAGATCAGCCGCTGCGCCGGGGCTGAGCCGGAGGAATAGACAGCCAGTGTCAGGCCCGCGTCTTTCCACGTTCGCAACGCGGCCGGAACATCAGCAAATAGCGTCGCCACGAGTTCGCCGGAAGCATAACCTTCGGCCCAGGCGAGACCTTGCAGAGCTTTGAGTGGGGCCACCTTGGCATCCGCATCCATCCAGGCCGTCAGTTGCTCCATCGGGTCACGTCCGGGAGCGGCGGCGCGGATCTCCTCAAGCGCCTGTGCGACGACCGGGTTGTCGGCCTGTGTGCGGATCAGGTCCGGCAACGTGCGACGGGCGTAAGGGAACAGCACCTTGTGGACGAAGGCCACGGGCAGAGTGGTGCCCTCGATGTCGAGAAGGACAACCGAAGGAGAAGAAGGCTGTATGCTCATGCGATCACGGCGGGAAAGCGGAGGGCGATGTCGTCGCCTGTATAATCCGCAATCCATCCGTCCTTGTGAGTGAAGATGCGCAGCGCCACGACATCGGGCGTCTCGCCCGCGTCGAACCAGTGCGGCGTGCCAGTGGGCACGGAGATGAGATCGCCCTGCGTGCAGCCGATGTCGTACACCCGCCCGTCCACATGCAGCACGAAATGGCCGCTGCCATGCACGAAGAACCGCACCTCGTCCTCGGAATGTATGTGCTCGGAGAGGAACTTCTCGCGCAGGGCGTCGCGGTTTGGGGTGTTCACATCGATGCGGACCACATCCGCCGAGCCTGCCCCGGTTTCACCCATCAGCCGGTCCAGCCATGGAGTGTAGCATGCCAGCACCGTTTCTGAATCTGCGTCGCGCGACGGTGGTGCCACATCGGTCCATCGCTCGAAGCGCACGTTGAGGGGGGCGAGTTCGGCGGCGATGACGACGGGATCGTGTGTGTTGACGACGGGTTCGCCGGGCTTTGTGTCGTTGAAGATGAGAAGGCTGCTCATGATGCGCCTCCTTTGAGTTTGCATCGTTCCAGTTCGCAGGCGAGCAGGAACTCCAGCCCTTCCAGACGGGCAAGAGCCGTGTCCATGTCCGGTCCCCAGACATACACGCCGTGGCCACGGATGATGTAGCCCGCCTTCATGTCGGCCAGATGTGGCTCCACCTCACGCGCAAGACGGGCGATGTCTTGATCGTTGGCAAAGAGCGGCACGGGCAAGCGCGTGTCGTGTGTGGTCTGCCCCTCGAACACCTTCAGTACCTCGTAATCGGCGAGATGCAGCGAGGATTCGCGCGTGAGCATCGACAGTACGGTGCTGGCGACCGAATGACCGTGCAGAACAGCGCCGATGCCGGGAAAGCGGCGATAGATCTGGCAATGCAGCAGCGTCTCGGCGCTTGGCCGGTCGCCCTCATGCAGAGCGCGCCCTTCTGGGTCCACCTCGATCACACCCTGCGGCGTGAGGAAGCCTTTGTGGCCACCCGAGCGTGTGACGGCGAGCCGCCCGTCCGCGAGACGAACGCTCAGGTTGCCGGCTGTGGCCGGAACCCATCCGCGCTGATCCATGCGCTGTCCGGCACGGATGATCTGCGCGACCGCTTCATTCCATGCGGCATCCTGAGGGCCGGTGCCGGCTGTCCGGTCGGCCGCTATGGCAACGGAGGCCATGTCACGGAGTCCTTACGACAACAGGGTATTTAGTGTGTGCTGCTGGAAACCGGCTTCGAGTCGCGCTGCTCGGTCGTGAAGCTGGCCGATCCCGGCTGCGGTGCGCCGATACGGTCGTCGGGCTTCGTTGCGCCGTGTTCCATGGACTCGTCATCCTCGAGATTTCTCTTGAAGGATTTGATGCCCTTGGCGAAATCGCCCATCAGCGTGCTGATCTTGCCGCTGCCGCCGAACACGATCAGCACAACGGCCAGAACGATCAGCCAGTGCCAGATACTGAAACTACCCATTGCCTCGACTCCTCGCGCTGTCCGTCACGCGGTGCGGAACGCGGACGGGTGCGGCGGTCATTACGGATTGACTGTCAATGGCGGGCAAAACCGCCAGAGAGGCGGGATTCACACGCTCTCTTATTGCATCATTACACGTCTGGCGCACCGAAAGCCAATGACTCCCGATTCACGAGATCCAACCGTTGGGCGGCATGGGGAGAATGAAGCCATAGGTGGGATAGACGCTGCGCCCCATCGTGCCGGTGGGAGACCACCACACACGCACGCGCGTCCAGTCATTGCGCGGCGACACATCTACAATAGGCACGGCGTGATCCACCCGCCCGGGATTCCAGTTCGCCTGATCCACCAGAATGGCCCGGGCATTGCGGACCTCCCGCACGACGGACACATGCCCGTCAGGCAAGCGGGAGGTGGAGCGGAACACCAGCACCGATCCGAGGCGTGGCTGGGGTGAGCGGGCGTAGTGCCCCTGCGCCTGCGTCCACCATGAGGCCGCGGATCCTCGCAGGGCGACGGCGGAATGTTCGCGAGCCCATGGCGCGCATTGGAGGCTGCCATGCCAGCTTCGTCCTGTGCCGCCACCACCGCATGCCGTGAGAGCAAGGAGGGAGAGTAGGCAAGCGAGGGAGGAGAGGCGTCCGGGCATGTGACTTCAGAGAGCTGTTTTCAGGGCAATGATGCGGTCTTCCGCTTCTTCCCGGTCCATGGAAAGGGCGGTTCGGACTGTGTCATGAGAGAAACCGGCGCGGGCAAAGATTCCGGCGATGCGCGCCATATCTTCCGGGCGGGGCGCGTCGCCGGAAAAAGGGCCTACGCGGCGTTTGCGGGCAAGAACGAGGGCTGCGCCGAGTTCCGTCTCGCGCGCCTGCTCGTCATCGCCCAGAGTTGTGCTGACGGCCTGTTCGATCGACTCGGGTGCGAGGCCCTTGGTGGCGAGACGCGCCTGCACGGCCCTACGGGACAGGCCGCTGCGTGCAAGACGCGCCGTGCGGGCTTTTGCGAAGGCTGCGTCATCGACGGCCCCGAGACGCACCATTTCGGCGGCAATGGTGGCGGCGAGTGGAAGACGGTCCCGAACGGCGGCTTCCACTTCAGCAACGTCCTGCCCGTCATCCGCGGCGCGGCGTCCCCAGCGCGTAATCCGGCGTTCGAGCACCTGAGCAAGACCCCGCTCGGTGCTGGCAAAGCGCGCCACATGCGCGAGGGCGGCGGCGCGAAGGGATGCGGCATCGGGGGGCGGCCCGACAGGGCGGGACGTGCGGGATGGGGAGCGGGACATGGCGGCTGGCAGAGTAACATGAAACGGCGGTTTCGTGTCATGTCCCAAGGCCGTAGGGGAGGGGCGAACGCTTGACTCTGTGCGAATCCCGGCGTATGGGCCGCCCTCTTACGGAACGCGGGAGAGTCGTCCGTGCGTCTTCGGGCGTGGGGTCGGTTTCGTCAGAACCGCGGTCCGGGTGCAACATCAAGGAGTCCCGGATATGGCCAAAAAGATTGTTGGCTACATCAAGCTGCAGATTCCCGCGGGTAAGGCGAATCCGTCTCCGCCGGTCGGTCCCGCTCTCGGTCAGCGCGGCCTGAACATCATGGAATTTTGCAAGGCGTTCAACGCGAAGACGCAGGGCCTTGAGCCCGGCATGCCGATCCCGGTGGTTATCACCGCCTATGCGGATCGCACGTTCAGCTTCATCACGAAGACGCCGCCGAACACCTACTTCCTGCTCAAGGCCGCCAAGATTTCCAAGGGCAGCCAGACGGTCGGCAAGGCTGCCGCTGTCGGCAAGGTGACGATGTCCCAGCTGCGCGAGATCGCCCAGCAGAAGACGCCGGACATGAACGCCAACGATATCGACGGCGCCGTGCGCATGCTGATCGGTTCCGCCCGCTCGATGGGCCTGCAGGTTGTGGAGGGCTGAGATCATGGCAAAGAACAAGCGTCTGACCGCCGCTCGCGCCTCTGTGGACAGCACGAAGGCCTATGGTCTCGATGAGGCCATCAATCTTGTGAAGACCAATGCCAAGGCAAAGTTCGACGAGACCGTCGAGATTGCCCTGAACCTCGGCATCGATCCGCGTCACGCTGACCAGATGGTCCGTGGTCTGCTGTCCCTGCCCAACGGCACGGGCAAGACCCTGCGCGTTGGCGTGTTTGCCCGTGGTCCGAAGGCTGAGGAAGCCAAGGCTGCCGGTGCCGACGTGATTGGCGCGGAAGACCTGATGGAGAAGGTGCAGGCAGGCGAGATCGACTTCGATCGCTGCATTGCCACGCCGGACATGATGGGTCTTGTCGGTCGTCTGGGTAAGGTGCTTGGTCCGCGTGGCCTGATGCCGAACCCGAAGCTCGGCACCGTGACGATGGACGTCAAGGGTGCGGTGCAGGCCGCGAAGTCCGGTCAGGTCGAATACCGTGCCGAGAAGGCCGGTATCATCCATGCTGGTATCGGCAAGGCCTCTTTCGGTGCCGACAAGCTGGCCGAGAACATCCGCGCGTTCGTTGACGCCGTGCAGAAGGCCCGTCCCACGGGAGCCAAGGGCACGTACCTCAAGAAGGTCGCCTTGTCCTCCACGATGGGTCCGGGTGTGCGCGTGGACGTGGCAGCCTTCGGCGGCTGAGAAACGATACCGGGCGGCTGAAAGGTCGTCCGGCTTCCAGGGGTTGTGCGCATGCGTGCGGCTCCGATCCTGTCCAAGACCGGGCGTGGCTTTTGCCTCAATGTCGGTTCCGGGTAACCGGAGCGGGCGCGACCGGGAGACGAGGGTGCTGGTTGTGCGGGTTCAGGCTCGTGGGCCATGCGTTCGTGACAAGGACAGGCGAACCGGATCGTCGGCTTTTGTCGGTGGTCCTTGGGTAACCGGCTCATCCGCTTCGGTGGATGGGTCATGATGGAGACGGGATGTGAACCGTACGGAGAAGCGCGAATTCGTCGCCTCCCTCGCGTCCGTGTTCGCCGAGACGTCCCTGGTTGTCGTCACCCGCAATGACGGGTTGACGGTTGCCGAGGTGACCGATCTGCGACGCAAGGTGCGTGCGGCGGGAGCGACATACAAAGTCGCGAAGAACCGGCTGGCCACTCTCGCCCTGCATGGCACCCAGTTCGACGGCATCGCGCCGCTGCTGAAGGGTCCGACCGCGCTTGCGTGGTCGGCTGACCCTGTTGCTGCGGCCAAGGTGGTCGTCGAGTTCGCCAAGACCAATGAAAAGCTGGTGCTGCTTGGTGGCTCCCTTGGTTCCCAGACGCTTGACGTCAATGGGGTCAAGGCGCTTGCCGAGCTGCCGTCGCTCGACGAACTCCGTGCGAAGCTGGTGGGGCTCATCTCCACCCCGGCTACGCGCATCGCGGGTGTTCTTCAGGCGCCGGCCGGCCAGCTGGCCCGGGTCTTTGGTGCTTATGCCAGCAAGGGCGAGGCGGACGCAGCCTGACACGTTCCCTGGTGCGGCGGAACGTCGTCCGGGGAGAGAAAATGCGCATGACCCGTGTGTTTCGGGTTGTGCAACCACAGCCGATATCTATATTGGGAAGACCATATCATGGCCGATCTGAACAAACTTGTTGACGAGCTGTCCGCTCTGACCGTCCTCGAGGCTGCTGAGCTGTCGAAGCTTCTCGAAGAGAAGTGGGGCGTTTCCGCTGCTGCTCCTGTGGCGGTTGCTGCGGCTCCGGGCGCTGCTGGTGGTGCGGCTCCGGCTGAAGAGAAGACCGAATTCGACGTGATCCTTGCCGCTGCCGGCGACAAGAAGATCAACGTGATTAAGGAAATCCGTGCGATCACGGGTCTGGGTCTGAAGGAAGCCAAGGATCTGGTCGAGGGTGCGCCCAAGACCGTCAAGGAAGGCGCCAGCAAGGACGAGGCCGAGAAGATCAAGAAGACTCTCGAAGACAACGGCGCAAAAGTCGAAATTAAATAAGTTTGCCGTTCTTTCCGGCGAGTTCCTCGAGCTTGCCGGTTTTCGATCTGGTTGTCAGGCGGAGGCTGTCTTTGGTCTCCGCCTGTTCGTCTGTGGTATATTTCCCTACAAGGAAGCTGCAGGCAGGTGCGGACAGATGGCGTGAGACGTCAGGATGTTCGTGGCGTGATGCATTCGGGCCGGACCGCCCGGCCACCTTTTCCCGGTGTGGGAGCTTGGGGTGGCCGGGTGGTCCGACGGCAGGGACGGGGCAGGATTAAAGATGAACGCAATCACCAAATCGTTCACGGGACGCAAGAGAATCCGCAAGAGTTTTGGACGGATTCCCGAGGTTGCGCCCATGCCCAACCTCATCGATGTGCAGAGAGCTTCTTATGAAGCGTTCCTGCAGGCCAACGTGGCGCCCGATGCGCGCACGCAGACGGGCCTTCAGGAAGTTTTTCGCTCCGTGTTCCCGATCAATGATTTCGCGGGACGTGGGCGTCTTGAGTTCGTGCAGTATGAATTCGAGGATCCGAAATACGATGTGGAAGAGTGCATCCAGCGTGGCCTGACCTATGCGGCGCCGCTCAAGGTGATTCTGCGCCTCATCGTCTGGGACGTTGATGAGGACACGGGTTCACGCTCGATCCGCGACATCAAGGAGCAGCCTGTCTACATGGGTGACATGCCCCTGATGACGGACAACGGCACCTTCATCATCAATGGCACCGAGCGCGTCATCGTCAGTCAGATGCACCGTTCGCCGGGTGTGTTCTTCGATCACGACAAGGGCAAGACGCACTCTTCGGGCAAGTATCTCTTCTCGGCGCGCGTGATTCCCTATCGCGGTTCGTGGCTCGATTTCGAGTTCGACGCGAAGGATCTGATCTACGTCCGTATCGACCGCAAGCGTAAGCTGCCCGCCACCACGCTGCTCTACGCTCTTGAGGGCATGCACTCCGAGGTGGCCCGCAAACAGAAGGCGGAAGAGGGCGGTGATGTCGAGTCGATGGAAATTCGCGGCATGGATGCCGACGAAATCCTCGGTTATTTCTACAACACGGTCATCTTCACCAAGACCGCCAAGGGATGGGCGCGTCCCTTCAACCCGGATGATTTCCGTGGCTTGAAGCTGCTGTCCGATCTGGTGGATGCCGACAGTGGCGAAGTCGTGGCCCCGGCCGATACGAAACTGACCGCTCGTCTCGTGCGCAAGATCGCCGAGAACACGAAGGAAGTGCTGGTCGGCGATATCGATCTTCTGGGTCGCTTCATTGCTCATGACATCGTCAACCCGAACACGGGCGAGATTTACGGCGAAGCCGGTGAGGAACTGACCGAAGCGCGTCTGGCTGAGCTTGAGGCTGCGGGCATCACCGAGCTGCCGATGCTGGCCGTGGATCAGTCCAATGGTCCGTGGATTCGCAATACGCTGACAGTGGACAAGAACAGCAGCCGAGACGAGGCGCTGATCGACATCTACCGCGTCATGCGTCCGGGTGAGCCGCCGACGGCCGAGACGGCTGAGGCGATGTTCCGCAGCCTGTTCTTTGACCCCGACCGTTACGACCTCTCGGCCGTTGGTCGCGTGAAGATGAACATGCGTCTTGGCCTTGACTGCCCGGACACGGTTCGCGTCCTGCGCAAGGAAGACATCCTGCGCACGATGAAGGTTATGTGCGACCTCAAGGATGGCCGTGGCCAGATCGACGACATCGACAATCTCGGCAACCGTCGCGTCCGCTCCGTGGGCGAACTGATGGAAAACCAGTATCGTGTCGGTCTGCTTCGCATGGAGCGTGCCATTCGCGAGCGTATGGGCTCCGTCGATATCGACACGGTCATGCCGCATGACCTTATCAACGCGAAGCCTGCGGCGGCTGCCGTGCGTGAGTTCTTCGGCTCATCCCAGCTTTCGCAGTTCATGGATCAGACGAATCCGCTATCGGAAGTTACGCATAAGCGTCGTCTTTCGGCGCTTGGCCCGGGCGGTTTGACGCGTGAGCGCGCGGGCTTCGAAGTCCGTGACGTTCATCCGACGCATTACGGTCGTATCTGCCCGATTGAGACGCCGGAAGGCCCGAACATCGGTCTGATCAACTCACTGGCGACCTACGCCAAGGTGAACAAGTACGGCTTCATCGAGACGCCGTATCGCCTCGTGAAGGACGGCAAGTTCCAGGACGGCTGGAAATATCTTTCCGCCATGGAGGAAGAGCGTCTGGTTGTGGCGCAGGCCGATGCGAAGCAAAGCGCCGATGGCACACTGACTGGTGAACTGGTGTCCGTGCGCCGTAACGGTGACTTCCGTCAGGTGCCTCCCACGGAAGTGACGGCGTGCGACGTTTCGCCCAAGCAGCTTGTGTCAGTCGCTGCGGCACTCATTCCGTTCCTTGAGAACGATGACGCCAACCGCGCACTCATGGGTTCGAACATGCAGCGTCAGGCTGTGCCGCTGGTGCGCTCGGATGCGCCGCTGGTGGGCACGGGCATGGAAGCGGCAGTGGCTCATGACTCGGGTGCGACCATTGTCGCGCGTCGCAACGGTGTCGTGGATCAGATCGATGGTGCGCGTATCGTGGTGCGCGCCACAGATGAAAGCGGTGCGACACAGGGTGTCGATACTTATCGTCTGCGCAAATACTCCCGTTCCAACCAGTCCACCTGCATCAACCAGCGGCCTCTGGTGCGCGTGGGGGATCGCGTGGCGGCGGGTGACATCATTGCCGATGGTCCGTCTACGGAACTGGGCGAGTTGGCTCTGGGTCGTAACGTGCTCGTCGCGTTCATGCCGTGGAATGGTTACAACTTCGAGGATTCTATCCTCATTTCCGAGCGCATTGCGCGTGATGACGTCTTCACCTCGATCCATATCGAGGAATTCGAAGTCATGGCCCGCGACACGAAGCTGGGTCAGGAAGAAATCACCCGCGACATTCCCAATGTCGGTGAGGAAGCCCTGCGCAACCTCGACGAAGCGGGCATTGTCTATGTCGGCGCCGAAGTGAATCCGGGCGATATTCTGATCGGCAAGGTCACGCCGAAGGGTGAAAGCCCGATGACGCCGGAAGAAAAGCTTCTGCGCGCCATTTTCGGTGAGAAAGCGTCCGACGTGCGTGACACCTCGCTGCGTCTGCCACCCGGCACGACTGGCACGATCGTTGACGTGCGCGTCTTCTCACGCCGTGGCGTGGACAAGGATGAGCGCGCCATGGCGATCGAACGCGCCGAGATCGAGCGTCTGGCCAAGGACCGTGACGATGAACGCGCCATTCAGGAGCGCTCGTTCTACAACCGTCTGCGTGAGCGCCTGCTCGGTCAGACGGCCGGTACGGGCTTCAAGGGTCTCAAATCCGGCACGCCGATCACGGAAGAAGTGCTGACCGAGGTTCCGCGTGGCGCGTGGCGCAACATTACGGTGTCGTCCGACGCCGTGACGGCCGAACTGGAGACGCTTCGTCGTGAATTCGATGCCGCTGTGCAGAAGATTCAGGCCCGTTTCGACAGCAAGGTCGAGAAGCTCCAGCGTGGTGATGAACTGCCGCCGGGCGTGATGAAGATGGTCAAGGTCTTCGTTGCCGTGAAGCGTAAGCTTCAGCCGGGCGACAAGATGGCCGGTCGTCATGGTAACAAGGGTGTCGTCTCGCGGGTGGTGCCGGTGGAAGACATGCCGTTCCTTGAGGATGGCACGTCGGTCGATCTGGTGCTGAACCCGCTGGGTGTGCCGTCACGTATGAACGTGGGGCAGATTCTCGAAACGCATCTGGGCTGGGCATGCGCCAATATCGGTCGTCGTATCGGCGGTCTGGTGGACGAGTATCAGCGCGATGGCGAGAAGAAGCAGGCGCTTCTGAATGAACTGAAGGATGTGTACGGCGATAAGGTCTTCGAGGCCGACATCGCCAACATGTCCCATGACGAACTCGTTGAGTTGGCGAATAACCTGCGCAAGGGCGTGCCCATCGCAACGCCGGTGTTCGACGGTGCGTCGATCCCCGATATCGAGAATATGCTTGAGAAGGCGGGTGTGGATCGCTCCGGTCAGTCCCAGCTTATCGATGGTCGCACGGGTGAGCCGTTCGAGCGCAAGACGACGGTCGGTTACATCTATATGCTCAAGCTGCATCACCTTGTCGATGACAAGATCCATGCGCGTTCGATCGGTCCGTACTCGCTGGTCACACAGCAGCCGCTGGGTGGTAAGGCGCAGTTCGGTGGTCAGCGCTTTGGTGAGATGGAAGTCTGGGCACTTGAGGCGTATGGCGCGGCCTATACGTTGCAGGAAATGCTGACGGTGAAGTCCGATGACGTGTCTGGCCGTACCAAGGTTTATGAATCCATCGTCCGCGAGCAGGACGATTTCGAAGCGGGTATTCCCGAGAGCTTCAACGTTCTGATCAAGGAACTGAAGTCGCTGGGTCTCAATGTCGATCTGGAAAACGGCAGTGAGTGAGAATCCCGTCTGTTTTGTCGGGGAAGGGCGCTTCCCCGACGCCGACCTGATGTCAATGAAACGGAGTGCCGGGCAGAATGACCGGCGCCGCGCGGAAAGCGGCCGCGTGATCCCCGTCCTGGAGGTTTTCGGCGCATGAATGAACTCATGAAAATCCTTGGCCAGACCGGTCAGGCGGCGACCTTCGACCAGATCAAGATCCAGCTTGCGTCGAGCGAGCAGATCCGGTCGTGGTCGTTTGGCGAGATCAAGAAGCCCGAGACGATCAACTATCGTACGTTCAAACCTGAGCGCGATGGTCTGTTCTGTGCCCGTATCTTTGGGCCGATCAAGGATTACGAGTGCCTGTGCGGCAAGTACAAGCGGATGAAGTTCCGCGGTATTGTCTGCGAGAAGTGCGGCGTCGAGGTGACGCTGGCAAAGGTGCGTCGCGAGCGGATGGGGCACATCCAGCTCGCAAGCCCGGTCGCGCATATCTGGTTCCTCAAGTCACTTCCCAGCCGCATCGGCCTGATGGTCGATATGACATTGAAGGATCTGGAGAAGATCCTTTATTTCGAGAGCTATGTCGTTCTTGAGCCGGGCACGTCACCGCTCAAGCAGTTCAGTCTGCTGACGGAAGATCAGTATCTCGACGTGCTCGACGAGCATGCGGAAGATGGCATTGAGATCGGCATTGGTGCCGAGGCCATCAAGAAGGTGCTGGAGCGCATCGACTGCGATGCCGAGAAGGTGGTTCTCCGTCAGGAACTGAAGGAGACGACGTCTGAGGCCAAGCGCAAGAAACTCGTCAAGCGCCTGAAGCTGATTGAGGCGTTTTCCGAGAGCGGCTGTAAGCCCGAGTGGATGATTCTCGACATCGTTCCGGTCATTCCGCCGGAACTGCGTCCGCTGGTGCCGCTCGATGGCGGCCGCTTTGCGACATCCGATCTGAACGACCTGTATCGTCGCGTCATCAACCGTAATAACCGTCTCAAGCGGCTCATGGAGCTTCGCGCGCCGGACATCATCGTCCGTAACGAGAAGCGCATGCTGCAGGAGGCGGTGGACGCCCTGTTCGACAACGGTCGTCGCGGCCGTGCGATCACGGGGGCGAACAAGCGCCCGCTGAAGTCGCTGTCCGACATGCTCAAGGGCAAGCAAGGTCGGTTCCGTCAGAACCTGCTCGGCAAGCGCGTGGACTACTCGGGTCGTTCGGTCATCGTGGTCGGTCCCGAGCTGAAGCTGCACCAATGCGGCCTGCCGAAGAAGATGGCGCTGGAACTGTTCAAGCCGTTCATCTATTCGAAGCTTGAGAAATACGGTCACGCCACCACCATCAAGGCCGCAAAGCGGATGGTGGAAAAGGAGCGTCCGGAAGTCTGGGATATCCTCGAAGAGGTGATCCGCGAGCATCCGGTCATGCTCAACCGCGCGCCGACGCTTCACCGTCTGGGCATACAGGCGTTCGAGCCGATCCTTGTCGAGGGCAAGGCGATTCAGCTTCATCCGCTGGTCTGCACCGCTTTCAACGCAGACTTCGACGGTGACCAGATGGCCGTTCACGTGCCGCTGTCGCTCGAAGCGCAGCTTGAAGCGCGGGTGCTGATGATGTCCACCAACAACATCCTCAGCCCCGCCAACGGCAAGCCGATCATCGTGCCGTCGCAGGATATCGTTCTCGGGTTGTACTATCTCAGCCTTGAGACGCCCGAGTTCGGAGCTACTCCGGATCGCAATGAGTACGACGACAAGACCGGCGAGTTGACGAAGAAGGGCGCTCCGGCGTTCGGTTCGATCGATGAGGTCGAATACGCCATCGCGGCTGGTGGATTGAAGCTGCACGACAAGATCCGGATGCGTCTGGACACGATCGCAGCGGACGGCACGGCCGCACGTGAGACATTCATCACGACGGCGGGCCGTGTGCTGATCGCACAGATTCTGCCTAAGAGCAGCGCCATTCCGTTCTCGCTGATCAACAAGCAGCTAACGAAGAAGAACGTGTCGGATGTGATCGACGCGGTCTATCGTCACTGCGGTCAGAAGGAAGCGGTGATCTTCTGTGACCGGATGATGGGGCTCGGTTTCCGTCATGCGGCCAAGGCGGGCATCTCCTTCGGCAAGGATGACATGATCATCCCCAAGGAGAAGAAGGAACTGGTTGAGCACACGACCACCGAGGTCAAGGAGTTCGAGCAGCAGTATCAGGATGGTCTGATCACGGCGGGCGAGCGCTACAACAAGGTGGTCGATGCCTGGTCGCGTTGCACGGACGAAGTGCAGGCCGCGATGACCAAGGAACTGTCGAAGGCCGAGATTGGCAAGCCCATCAACTCCGTGTGGATGATGAGCCATTCCGGTGCCCGTGGGTCGCCGGCACAGATGAAGCAGCTTGCCGGTATGCGTGGTCTGATGGCCAAGCCGTCGGGTGAGATCATCGAGCAGCCCATCATCGCCAACTTTAAAGAAGGCCTGTCGGTTCTCGATTACTTCACCTCCACCCACGGTGCCCGTAAGGGTCTCGCGGACACCGCGCTGAAGACGGCCAACTCGGGTTATCTGACCCGTCGTCTGGTCGATGTGGCGCAGGACTGCATCATCGTGGAAGAGGATTGCGGAACCGAGCGTGGCCTGACGGTTCGTGCCGTCATGGATGGTGGCGAAGTCATCGCCGCTCTGTCCGAACGGATCCTTGGTCGTACGCTGGCAACGGACGTGCTGCATCCGGCAACGGGTGAACTGCTGTTCCCGCGCAATCAGCTGATCGAGGAAGCCGAGGCTGAAATCATCGAGAAGGCGGGCGTGGAGAGTGTTCTCATCCGCTCCGTGCTGACCTGTGACAGCCGCGTCGGTGTCTGTGGTCACTGCTATGGCCGTGATCTTGCTCGCGGCACGCCGGTGAATATCGGTGAGGCTGTGGGTGTTATCGCCGCGCAGTCCATTGGTGAGCCAGGCACACAGCTGACCATGCGTACCTTCCATATCGGTGGTGCGGCGCAGCGTGGTGCCGAGCAGTCGATGGTCGAAGCGTCACGTGACGGCAAGATCACGATCCGCAACCGCAACGTGGTCCAGAACAGCCAGAACGTTCCGATCGTGATGTCGCGTAACTGCGAAATCCTGCTGACGGACGAGAATGGCGTGGAGCGCGCGAAATATCGTGTGCCTTACGGTGCGCGCCTGTTGGTCGAGGATGGTCAGGCTGTCGAGCGTAACCAGAAGATGGCCGAGTGGGATCCGTACACCCTGCCGATCATCACCGAGAAGGCGGGCACGGTGGAATATCTCGACCTCATCGACTCCATCACGCTTGTGGAGCGGATGGATGAGGTGACGGGTCTGACCTCCAAGGTGGTTGTTGACTACAAGCAGGCCGCCAAGGGTGTGGACCTGCGTCCGCGTCTGCAGCTCAAGGACTCCAACGGGAACGTCATCAAGCTCGATAACGGCAATGACGCGCGTTACTTCCTCTCCCCCGATTCACTGCTGTCGGTCGAGAACGGTGCACAGGTTCATGCGGGTGACGTGCTGGCGCGTATCCCGCGTGAAGGGTCTAAGACACGCGACATTACCGGTGGTCTGCCGCGTGTGGCGGAACTCTTCGAGGCACGGCGTCCGAAAGATCATGCGATCATCGCGGAGAACGACGGTCGCGTTGAATTCGGCAAGGATTACAAGTCGAAGCGCCGTGTCATCGTAAAGAACGACGAAACGGGCGAAGAGACCGAATATCTGGTGCCGAAGGGCAAGCACGTGTCCGTGCAGGAAGGCGATTTCGTCCAGAAGGGCGATCCGCTGGTGGACGGTCCGCGCGTGCCGCATGACATTCTGAAGGTCATGGGGGTTGAGGCGCTGTCCGATTACCTCGTGAACGAGATTCAGGACGTCTATCGACTGCAGGGCGTGAAGATCAACGACAAGCACATTGAGGTGATCGTTCGCCAGATGCTGCAGAAGGTCGAGATCCTCGAACCGGGTGACACGACCTACCTTGTGGGCGAGACGGTGGATCGCATCGAGTTCGAGACGGAGAACACTAAGCGTCTCAACGCTGGCGACCGTCCGGCCGTGGCCATGCCTGTGCTTCAGGGCATCACGAAGGCCTCTCTGCAGACACAGTCCTTCATCTCGGCCGCGTCCTTCCAGGAGACCACGCGTGTCCTCACCGAGGCGGCGACAGCCGGCAAGGTCGATACGCTCAACGGTCTCAAGGAGAACGTCATTGTGGGTCGTCTGATTCCGGCAGGAACGGGCAGTGTGATGAACAGACTGCGCGCTGTGGCCGCCCGTCAGGACCGTCAGCGTCTGGCGCGAAGCAGCGAACCGGCGGAGTAATCTTTCGGATCGTCAGAATAAAGGAGCCGGTCCTTCGGGATCGGCTTTTTTTATGGGTTTTCCGCGAATCCTCTGGTCATCGAGGCGATTGCGCGTTAAGAGCGGCTCAATTCGTTGCGTCGCGGCGCCGCAGAGTTCCAAGCGGGTGCCTGTCCGGAATACATGACGTGGAAATCCCTGTGGCGAATCGGTTGGGTCGCTTGACTCCGCCGCTTCTCGCTCGTAGTTTCCGCGCCCTCGGTTACCCCCATTCCGGACGGCCGTTCAGCGGTCCCGAAAGCAGCAGGGTAAACATGCGGTTTCCCTCAAGGTGCCGGATGTAAAGATAGCCTCTCTGGGTGCATGTGCGTCCGGGGAGTGGTTTTGGATGACAGTCGGCAACCGAAGTGAGGGTTCGCCGGCCGAACTGTGTAAGGATCGGGAAAGGCGCATGCCGACCATCAACCAGCTGATCGCCAAGGGGCGCGAGCCTGCGGCCAAGCGCAATAAGGTGCCGGCCCTTCAGGGCTGCCCGCAGAAGCGCGGCGTTTGCACACGCGTGTATACGACCACTCCGAAGAAGCCGAACTCGGCGCTGCGTAAGGTCGCCAAGGTGCGTCTGACGAACGGCTACGAGGTGGTGAGCTACATTCCGGGTGAGGGACATAACCTCCAGGAACATAGCGTCGTCCTGATTCGCGGCGGTCGCGTCAAGGATCTTCCTGGTGTTCGCTATCACATCCTGCGCGGCGTGCTCGACACGCAGGGTATCGCGAAGCGTCGCCAGCGTCGTTCGCTCTATGGCGCGAAGCGTCCGAAGTAAGGGAAAACAGGCATGAGTCGCCGTCACCGCGCTGTAAAGCGCGAGATCCTTCCGGATCCGAAGTTTGGAGATATCGTCATCACGCGTTTCATGAACGCCCTGATGTACGATGGCAAGAAATCGACTGCCGAGGGTATTGTCTACGGTGCTCTCGATGCGCTGCAGCGTCGCGGTGGCACGTCCGCAGCGGATCCTGTTGCGATGTTCCATGCAGCCCTCGACAACGTGAAGCCGGCGGTGGAAGTCCGTTCGCGGCGCGTTGGCGGTGCGACCTATCAGGTGCCCGTCGAGGTTCGTGCGGATCGTCGTCAGGCACTGGCAATCCGCTGGCTCATCGACGCTTCCCGTAAGCGCGGTGAGAACACGATGCGTGATCGGCTGTCGAACGAACTGCTCGATGCGATGAATAATCGCGGCGCGGCGGTGAAGAAGCGCGAAGACACACACCGGATGGCGGAAGCCAACAAGGCGTTCAGCCACTACCGCTGGTAAGCGACGCTGTTATGTAGATCGGCCCGCGCCGTTGCGTGCGGGCCGGACAAAAAGACCAACAACCGCATCCCGCATCAGTGTGGGTAACGGAGAGAGACGATGGCAAAGGCTAAATTTGAGCGGAACAAGCCGCACTGCAACATCGGCACCATCGGTCACGTTGACCATGGCAAGACGTCGCTGACCGCTGCGATCACCAAGACGCTGGCGAAGGCTGGTGGTGCGGAGTTCAAGGCGTACGACATGATCGACGCTGCACCGGAAGAGCGCGCTCGTGGCATCACCATCTCGACGGCGCACGTCGAGTACGAGACGGCGAAGCGTCACTACGCTCACGTCGACTGCCCGGGTCATGCCGACTACGTGAAGAACATGATCACGGGTGCTGCCCAGATGGACGGTGCGATTCTGGTTGTGTCCGCTGCTGATGGCCCGATGCCCCAGACTCGTGAGCACATCCTGCTTGCCCGTCAGGTTGGCGTTCCGGCTCTGGTCGTGTTCCTGAACAAGGTCGATCAGGTTGACGATCCGGAGCTGCTTGAGCTGGTTGAGATGGAAGTGCGTGAGCTTCTTTCTTCCTACCAGTTCCCGGGCGACGAGATCCCCATCATCAAGGGTTCGGCTCTCGTGACCCTTGAGGACGGTGATCCGGAAGTTGGCGAAAAGCGCGTCATGGATCTGATGGACGCGGTTGACAGCTACATCCCGCAGCCGGAGCGTCCGGTTGACCGTCCGTTCCTGATGCCGATCGAAGACGTGTTCTCGATCTCCGGCCGTGGCACGGTTGTGACGGGTCGCGTTGAGCGTGGCGTTGTCAACACGGGTGACGAAGTCGAAATCGTTGGTATCCGTCCGACGACTAAGACGACCGTGACCGGCGTTGAGATGTTTCGCAAGCTGCTTGATCGTGGTGAGGCGGGCGATAACATCGGCGCGCTGCTGCGTGGCACGAAGCGTGAAGACGTTGAGCGTGGTCAGGTTCTGGCCAAGCCGGGCTCCATCACGCCGCACAAGAAGTTCAAGGCTGAGGCTTACATCCTCACAAAGGAAGAGGGCGGCCGTCACACGCCGTTCTTCACGAACTATCGTCCGCAGTTCTACTTCCGCACGACGGATGTCACCGGTGTCGTTCACCTGCCGGAAGGCACGGAAATGGTCATGCCGGGCGATAACGTTGCCATGGATGTCGAGCTGATCGCTCCGATCGCCATGGACGAAGGTCTGCGCTTCGCTATTCGTGAAGGTGGCCGCACCGTCGGTGCCGGTGTCGTGGCGAAGATCACCGACTAATACGGGGCAGGTGCCCATCAGGGCCCTGAACTGGGTGGCCCCGGCTGGAGTGATCCAGCCGGGGTCTTACTTGGCGGCGGGACTTCCCGGGCAGACCCTGACCGGATCAGAAAGTTGGACTGAAACAGAACGATGGACAACCAGAACATCCGCATTCGCCTGAAGGCGTACGATCATCGCGTGCTCGACAACAGCACGAAGGAAATCGTCAACACGGCGAAGCGTACGGGTGCGCGGGTTCGGGGTCCTATCCCGCTGCCGACGCATATCGAACGGTTCACAGTGAACCGCTCACCCCACGTGGACAAGAAAAGCCGCGAGCAGTTCGAGATTCGGACTCATCGCCGGCTGCTCGACATTGTCGAGCCGACCCCGCAGACCGTGGACGCCCTCATGAAGCTCGACCTCGCCGCTGGCGTTGACGTCGAGATCAAACTCTAAGGTCCAGACGATGCGTACCGGATTGATCGCAAGGAAGCTGGGTATGACCCGGCTGTTCAAGGAAGATGGCACTCATGTGCCTGTCACTGTCCTGCATCTCGACGATGTGCAGGTGGTTGATGCCCGTTCCGAGGAACGTGATGGCTATACGGCTGTCCAGCTCGGTCTTGGCAAGGCCAAGGTGAAGAACGTCACGAAGCCGAACCGCGGACATTTCGCCCGCGTGAAGGTTGAGCCGAAGAAGGTGTTGCGCGAATTCCGCGTGGCGGCCGACGCTGTGCTCGAGCCTGGCACCCGCATTCTCGCTTCTCACTTCATCGTGGGGCAGAAGGTGGATGTGACCGGCACGAGCAAGGGCAAGGGCTTTGCCGGCGCGATGAAGCGCTGGAACTTCTCCGGTCTCGAAGCCACGCACGGCGTCTCCATCTCTCACCGTTCTCATGGTTCTACCGGCAACCGTCAGGATCCCGGCAAGACCTTCAAGAACAAGAAGATGGCCGGTCACCTCGGTGACGAGCGCGTGACGACACTGAATCTGGAAGTGGCAGCGGTCGATCCGGAAAAGAACCTGATCATGATTCGTGGTTCCATCCCGGGTGCGAAGAACGGACTGGTAATGGTCCGTGACGCAGTCAAGAAGGCCCGTCATGCAGAGGCGCCGTATCCGGCAGCCGTCGCGACGGCGGAGGGTTGAGGACCATGGAACTCGATATCAAGACCCTCGATAACGGTAGTGCTGGTCAGGCCACGCTTCCGGACGAGATTTTTGCGACGGAACCGCGTGCCGACATCATGGCGCGTGTGGTTCATTGGCAGCTTGCGAAGCGTCGTGCCGGCACCCACAAGGTGAAGGGCATGGCCGAAGTCTCTGGCACGACCAAGAAGCCCTATCGTCAGAAGGGTACGGGTTCGGCACGTCAGGGTTCGCTCCGTGCGCCGCAGTACCGCACCGGTGGTGTTGTGCATGGCCCGGTCGTTCGTGATCATGGCTATGACCTTCCCAAGAAGGTGCGTCGGCTGGGGCTCATTTCGGCTCTGTCGCAGAAGGCCAAAGAAGGCAAGCTGATCGTTCTCGATGCCGCCAATGGCGTGACGAAAACGGCCGAGCTCGCCACCAAGCTGAAGGCGCTGGGTTGGTCTTCCGCCCTGATCGTTGACGGTGTGGTGGATGAAGGGTTCGTTCGCGCGGCCCGCAACCTGCCCAAGATCGACGTGCTGCCGACGATCGGCGCAAACGTCTACGATATTCTGAACCACGACGTGCTTGCGATTACACGCGCTGGCGTCGAAGGACTGAAGGAGCGCCTGGCATGACGAATGTTCTTGCGATCCGCCGGAAGGCCGAGAAGCTTTCGCGTGAGGCGCTGTTCGACATCGTCCGCGCTCCGCTGATCACGGAAAAGGCGACGGCGCTGTCCGAGAAGAACCAGGTGGTCTTCAAGGTTGCGTCCACGGCTTCCAAACCGGAGATCAAGGTGGCTGTCGAGACGCTGTTCGGCGTCAAGGTGGTTGGCGTCAATACGCTGGTCCAGAAGGGCAAGACGAAGCGCTTCAAGGGTCGTCCCGGCC
This sequence comes from Acetobacter estunensis, assembly GCF_019083805.1. Taxonomy (GTDB): domain Bacteria; phylum Pseudomonadota; class Alphaproteobacteria; order Acetobacterales; family Acetobacteraceae; genus Acetobacter; species Acetobacter estunensis_A. Next base: position 118,338 of record NZ_JAHRDV010000004.1, on the reverse strand, counting down.
AGCGCTCCGACATCAAGAAGGCGTTCGTGCAGTTGGCAGAAGGTCAGTCAATCGACCTGACCGCGAAGCTGGCCTGACGCGGGGTACTGATACATGGCACTGAAGCACTTTAATCCCGTCACGCCGAGCCTTCGTGGCACGGTGCTGGTGGACCGGTCTGACCTTTGGAAGGGCAAGCCGGTCAAGCAGCTCACCGAAGGCAAGAACAAGAGTGGTGGTCGCAACAACCACGGCCGGACGACGTCGCGTTTCCGTGGCGGTGGACACAAGCAGTCCTACCGTTACGTGGATTTCAAGCGTCGCAAGCTGGATGTTGTCGGCACGATCGAGCGTCTGGAATACGACCCTAACCGCACGGCCTTCATCGCTCTGGTGAAGTACGAAGACGGCGAGCTGGCGTACATCCTTGCTCCTCAGCGTCTGAAAGCTGGCGATCAGGTCATCGCGGGTCATCGCGTGGACATCAAGCCGGGGAACGCGATGCCGCTGGCGTCCATTCCTGTGGGCACGATCATCCATAATATCGAGCTCAAGCAGGGCGCAGGTGGTAAGCTGGCACGCTCGGCTGGCACTTACGCTCAGCTGGTGGGTAAGGATTCGGGTTATGCCCAGATCCGCCTGCAGTCCGGTGAACTGCGCGTCGTGCGTGGTGAATGCTTCGCCACCGTTGGCGCAGTGTCCAACCCGGACAACATGAACCAGCACATGGGCAAGGCGGGTCGCAGCCGCTGGCTGGGTCGTCGTCCGCATAACCGCGGTGTCGTGATGAACCCGGTCGATCACCCGCATGGTGGTGGTGAGGGTCGCACGTCGGGCGGTCGTCATCCGGTTACGCCGTGGGGCAAGCCGACAAAGGGTTACAAGACCAGGGTCAACAAGCGTACGGACAGTCTGATTATCCGTCGCCGGAAGACCGGCAAGTAAGGGGCAAAAGAGATGGCACGTTCCGTCTGGAAAGGCCCGTTCGTGGACGGGTATCTGCTGAACAAGGCCGAAGCGTCACGCGCTTCGGGTCGCAACGAGGTGATCAAGATCTGGTCACGTCGTTCGACAATCCTTCCGCAGTTCGTTGGTCTCACGTTCGGTGTCTACAATGGGCAGAAATTCCTGCCCGTTCAGGTCACTGAGAACATGGTTGGCCATAAATTCGGCGAGTTCTCACCCACCCGCACCTTCCACGGGCACGGTGCGGACAAGAAGTCGAAGCGAGGCTGAGATGAGCAAACCCAAGCATCCTCGCGTGCTGGCCGAGACTGAGGCGCAGGCGATTGCACGGAATATCCGTGTGAGCCCGCGCAAACTCAACCTCGTTGCTGGCCTGATCCGCAACAAGCCGGCTTCGCAGGCTGTCGCAACGCTGACGTTCTCGAAGCGTCGCATTGCGCAGCAGGTGAAGAAGACGCTCGAAAGCGCGATTGCGAATGCCGAGAACAACCACCAGCTCGATGTCGATCAGCTGGTCGTCAAGACGGCTGACGTTGGCAAGGCGATTGTCATGCGCCGCTTCCACGCACGTGGACGTGGTCGTTCGGCTCGCGTCGAGAAGTTCTTCAGTCATCTGAAGATCGTCGTGGCCGAGCGCGCGCCCGAGCCCGAGGCGAAGACGGAAGAGAAGGCGGCCTGAGATGGGACATAAAGTCAATCCGATCGGGCTTCGGCTCGGTATCAACCGCACTTGGGACAGTCGCTGGTACGCCGATGCGGACTATTCCAAGCTGCTGCACGAAGACCTCAAGCTGCGCGCTTTCCTGCGCCGCAAGCTTGCCGGTGCTGGCGTTTCGCGTGTGGTCATCGAGCGTCCGGCGAAAAAGCCGCGCGTGACGATTTACGCGGCGCGTCCGGGTGTTGTGATCGGCAAGAAGGGGCAGGACATCGATGCACTCCGTAAGGCGCTTGCAAAGATGGTTGGCACCGATGTGGCGCTGAATATCGTCGAAATCCGCAAGCCGGAAATTGACGCGACGCTGGTGGCCGAAAACATTGCGCAGCAGCTTGAGCGTCGTGTGGCGTTCCGTCGTGCGATGAAGCGTGCCGTGCAGTCGGCCATGCGTCTCGGCGCACAGGGAATCCGGATCAACTGTTCCGGTCGTCTCGGTGGTGCCGAAATCGCCCGTATCGAGTGGTATCGTGAAGGCCGGGTGCCGCTGCACACGCTTCGTGCCGACATTGATTATGGAACGGCCACTGCGAAGACGACCTACGGCACCTGTGGCGTGAAGGTCTGGATCTTCAAAGGTGAGATCCTGGCTCATGACCCGCTGGCCCAGGACCGTCGCGCCGCCGAGCAGGCGCCGCAGCGCTGAGGGATAGGAAACCATGCTTTCTCCGAAGCGGACAAAATTCCGCAAGGCCCATAAGGGCCGCATTCATGGTCTTGCAAAAAGCGGTACGCAGCTGAATTTCGGTGCGTATGGCCTCAAGGCTCTCCAGCCGGAGCGGATCACGGCTCGTCAGATCGAAGCATCGCGTCGTGCTATCACGCGCGCGATGAAGCGTGCTGGACGCGTCTGGATTCGTATTTTTCCGGATCTTCCGGTCTCGACAAAGCCCGCCGAAGTGCGTATGGGCTCGGGCAAGGGATCTCCGGAGTACTGGGTGGCCCGTGTGAAACCGGGTCGTATCCTGTTCGAGATCGAGGGGGTTCCGCCAGAAGTTGCGCGTGAAGCGTTGGCTCTTGGCGCTGCGAAGCTTCCGATCAAGACGAAGTTCGTGACCCGAATCGGAGAGGCATAAGATGAGCAAGGCAACAAAGCCGGCTGATCTGCGTGCGAAATCCGTTGATGAGTTGCAGGCGCTTCTTCTCGATCTGAAGCGCGAGCAGTTCAATCTTCGGTTCCAGCAGGCGACCGGCCAGAATGAAGGTGCGAGCCGCGTGCGCGTGGTGCGTCGCGATATCGCTCGCATCAAGACGATCGTGGCCGAGACTGCGAAGAAGACTGCCGCGGCTGGTGCTGCGGCGAATTCCTGAGGAGCCGCTAATAATGCCGAAGCGCATTCTCAGCGGGCGCGTGACGAGTGACAAGATGGACAAGACGGTTACCGTTCTTGTCGCGCGTCGCGTGATGCATCCGCTGTACAAGAAGTTCATTCGTCGCTCCAAGAAGTATGCGGCGCATGATGAACTCAACACTTGCAAGATTGGGGATACGGTACGCATCGAAGAATGCACACCGATTTCCAAGCGCAAGACCTGGACCGTCATTTCGCGCAACGGTGAGACCGTGGGCGACGCGGCGTCCGGGAACGCTGCGTAACAGGGGTATAAGGTAAATGATCCATCCCGAGACCAACCTCGAGGTCGCCGATAATTCCGGCGCACGTCAGGTGCAGTGCATCAAGGTGCTGGGCGGTTCCAAGCGGAAGTCCGCCTCGGTCGGCGACGTGATCGTCGTTTCCGTCAAGGAAGCGATTCCCCGTGGAAAGGTGAAGAAAGGTGACGTCCATCAGGCCGTCATCGTTCGGACGTCCTACCCGGTGCGTCGTGCCGACGGCAGCGCGATTCGTTTCGATCGCAATGCGGCTGTGTTGATCAACAAGCAGCAGGAGCCGATCGGTACGCGTATCTTTGGCCCGGTGGTCCGTGAGTTGCGTGCGCGCAAATTCATGAAGATTATCTCGCTGGCGCCGGAGGTGCTGTAATGGCTGCACGCATCAGGAAGGGTGACACTGTCGTTGTGACGACGGGTTCTTCCAAAGGGACGCAGGGCGAAGTGCTTGCGGTCCTGACGACCGAGAACAAGGCTGTTGTGCGCGGCGTGGCGATTGCCAAGCGCCACAAGCGTGCAACGCGCATGGGTGAGGAAGGTGGCATCATCGAGCGCGAAGCGCCGGTGCATCTGTCCAATCTGGCTCTTGTCGATCCGAAAAGTGGTAAGGCGACGAAGGTCGGCTTCCGTATTCTGGATGGTGGTCGCAAGGTTCGTGTCGCCAAGGCGACCGGCGAAGTGATCGAAGGCTGAGGGGGCGAGAGATGGCTACCGAAAATACGCACGCCGTCCCGCGTCTGCAGCAGCGGTACCGGGCCGAGTTGGCTGGCAAGCTGCGCGAGCAGTTTGGTTACAATAACGTCATGCAGATCCCGCGCCTTGAGAAAATCGTTCTCAATATGGGTGTAGGTGAGGCCGCTGGCGACCAGAAGAAGCTGGACGCCGCGCTCAACGAGATGATGCTCATCGCCGGACAGCGTCCCGTGAAAACGATTGCGAAGAAGGCGATTGCCGGCTTCAAGATTCGTGAAGGTCTGCCGATCGGCTGCAAGGTCACGCTGCGTCGTGCTCGTATGTATGAATTTCTGGATCGTCTGGTCACGATCGCGATGCCGCGCATTCGCGATTTTCGTGGTCTTCCGGCGACGAAGGGATTTGACGGACGTGGCAACTTCGCCATGGGTCTCAAAGAGCAGATCATCTTTCCCGAGATCGAGTACGACAAGATCGACGAGATCCGCGGGATGGATATCATCTTCGTGACCAGCGCGAAGACGGATGCCGAGGCCAAGGCGCTGTTGAAAGCGTTCGATCTTCCCTTTATGGGTTGACGCCTCACGGCATGATCGTGTTCTGCGGAATCCAGTTCCGCAGAATTGCTTTCCCTGCGCGAGTCCGCTCAGGCAGGGATCAAGAAGGTTTTGGAAAACCGCTGGAATGGTCCGGCAGGTTCCGGAGGGTAAATCAGGCATGGCCAAGGTTTCCGCCGTCACTCGCAATGCCAAGCGCGCGCACATGGCGCAGCGCGACAAGGCGAAGCGACAGGCACTCAAGAATATCGTCATGGACCGTACGCTTCCTATGGAAGACCGTTTCGATGCGTCTCTGAAGCTCGCTGAGCTTCCGCGCAATGGTTCGCGCGTCCGCGTGCGTCTTCGCTGCAAGTTGACGGGGCGTTCGCGTGGTAATTACCGCAAGTTCGAACTCTGCCGTATAGCGCTTCGTGATCTGGCCTCGAACGGGCAGATTCCGGGCGTCGTTAAGGCAAGCTGGTAAGAGGCGGACGATGTCACTTTCTGATCCTTTGGGTGATATGCTCACCCGTATCCGCAACGCCCAGCGTGCCCGTCACGCAGCGTGTGTTGCGCCGGCTTCCAAGCTGCGGGCGAATGTGCTCGAGGCTCTGCGTCGTGAAGGTTATATCCGCGGTTTTTCTGTCGAAGAAGTTCGCGCCGGTATTTCCCAGATTCGCATCGAGCTGAAATATGCTGAAGGCGAGCCGGTGATTAAGGAAATCCACCGCGTGTCCCGTCCGGGACGTCGCGTGTATTCCAAGATCAAGGAACTGCCGCGGGTCTATGCCGGTCTCGGCGTTTCGATCCTGTCGACGCCGCGTGGCGTTCTGTCCGACGCAGAGGCTCGCGCCGCCAATGTTGGCGGCGAAGTTCTCTGCCGCGTATTCTGAGGAGGGATATATGTCGCGCGTTGGCAAATATCCCGTCGAGATTCCGTCGGGTGTCACTGTCACCATCAACTCCGGTGTTCTGACCGCTAAAGGCAAGTTGGGGGAGCTTAAGATGCCTCTCTCGCCGCTGGTCGAGACGAGCGTTGATGATGGCAAGGTTGTGGTCAAGCCGCTGGGCTCACTGGCGCAGGCACGGATGATGTGGGGTACGACCCGCTCACTTGTGGCGTCGATGATCAAGGGCGTTTCTGACGGATATTCCAAGGGACTGGAGATCACGGGCACAGGTTTTCGTGCCGCGGTGCAGGGTTCCAATCTGGTCATGAACCTCGGTTATTCGCATGATGTCGTGTATCCGATTCCTCAGGGAATCAAGATCACGACGCCGCGTCCGACGGCCGTGCTCGTTGAGGGTATCGACAAGCAGCGTGTTGGTCAGGTTGCGCTTGATATTCGTAATTTCCGCAAGCCGGAGCCTTACAAGGGTAAGGGTGTGCGTTACGAGACCGAGACCATTCGTCGCAAGGAAGGCAAGAAGAAGTAATGAGCACTCTTCAGGAATTGCGGGAGCGTCGGCGCAAGCGTCTTCGGTTCCAGCTCCGCCGCAAGGCCGGCGGGCGTCCGCGCCTGTCGGTGTTCCGTGCGGGCAAGAACATCTACGCTCAGGTGATCGACGACAGTGTCGGTCGTACTGTTGCGGCGGCGTCTTCTCTGGACAAGGACTTCAAGTCCGGCGGCACGACCGGTGGAAACCGGGATGCGGCAGCGGCGGTTGGCAAGCTTGTGGCCGAGCGCGCTGTTGCGGCGGGTGTGAAGCAGGTCGTGTTCGACCGTGGCGCCTATCTGTATCATGGGCGCGTCAAGGCGCTCGCGGAGGCTGCCCGCGAGGGCGGTCTCTCCTTCTAAGGGAGGTCACGTAAATGGCACGTGAACCGAGAGAAGGCGGTCGCGGTCGCGATCGCGACCAGCGCGCTGACCGCGATGGTGACGATCTGATCGACAAGCTGGTCACAATCAATCGCGTTGCGAAGGTTGTGAAGGGCGGGCGTCGTTTTGCTTTTGCCGCTCTTGTGGTGGTTGGTGACCAGAAGGGTCGTGTTGGCTTTGGTGCCGGCAAGGCTCGCGAGGTTCCCGAGGCGATCCGTAAGGCAACGGAGAAGGCCAAGCGCGGCATGATCCGTGTTCCGATGAAGGAAGGCCGCACGCTGCACCACGACGCTACCGGACACTTCGGTGCTGGTAAGGTTGTGCTGCGTTCGGCTGATGCCGGCACAGGTATCATCGCGGGCGGCCCAATGCGCGCGGTCTTTGAGAGCCTGGGCATTAACGACGTGGTGGCCAAGTCGCTTGGTACCCGGAATCCGCACAACATGGTCAAGGCGACATTCGACGCCTTGGAGCGTTGTGCTAGCCCGCGTGCGGTGGCGAACCGTCGCGGCAAGAAGGTTTCGGATATTCTCGGCAAGCGCGAGCAGGTTGCGGAGGGTGCTGATGTCTGAGGGCAAGACTGTTCGCGTCCAGCAGATCGCATCGGGCAATGGCCGCAAGCCGGGTCAGCAGGCAACGCTGATCGGGCTGGGGCTTAACAAGATCGGTCGCATTCGTGAGCTGCAGGACACGCCGTCCGTGCGGGGCATGCTGCGCAAGGTCGCCCACCTGATCAAGGTGGAGGATTGAGATGAATCTGAACGAACTGCGCGATAATGAGGGTTCCCGTTATCGCAAGAAGCGGCTTGGCCGTGGCATCGGTTCCGGTAAGGGCAAAACCTCCGGTCGCGGTGTGAAGGGTCAGAAAGCACGTGAAGGCGTTTCGCTGAACGGGTTTGAAGGTGGTCAGCTCCCGCTGTATCGTCGTATGCCCAAGCGCGGCTTCAAAAATATCTTCCGCAAGGTCTATGCGCCGATCAATCTTGGTGCACTGGACAAGGCGATTGAGGATGGCAAGCTGGAAGCTGGCTCTGTTGTCACCGAAGAGGTTCTGCGCAAGGCGGGACTTATCGGTGCGGGCAAAGTGGATGGCGTGCGTCTGCTGGCGCAGGGCGAGATTTCTCGTCCGGTGAATGTTGAGGTGTCCGGTGCTTCTGCCGCTGCTGTTGCGGCGGTGGAAAAGGCCGGCGGTTCGGTCAAGACGCTGGTGGCTTCGAAGAAAGCGGCGAGCTCAGCCTCGTGAAAAGGGGTGTGGAGGGTTCGCAAGTGAGGCCTCCACACAACCTGGCATGTTTGGGTTTGCAGGCGTTGGTGTCTGCCTCGACAGCGCCCCGCTTCGCGGAGGCGCTGTTTTTTGTGAAAGGACGGGGTGATGGCCTCGGCGGCTGAACAACTCGCGGCCAATTTCAATCTTGGAGCTTTCGGCAAGGCGACCGAACTCAAGAAACGCATCTGGTTTACGCTTGGGGCGCTGATTGTCTATCGGCTGGGAACCTATATCCCTGTGCCGGGTATCGACGCGGCCGTAATGGGGCAGTTACTGGCACAGCATCAGGGCGGCATTCTGGGCATGTTTGACATGTTCACGGGTGGTGCGCTTGGACGCATGACGGTGTTTGCCCTGAACATCATGCCGTACATCTCGGCGTCGATCATTATCCAGCTCATGTCGACGGCTCTTCCCTCCATGGAAGCTCTCAAGAAGGAGGGCGAGCAGGGCCGCAAGAAGCTCAATCAGTACACCCGCTATCTGACAGTCCTGATCGCATTTTTTCAGGCCTACGGAATCGCCGTGGGGCTTGAACGGATGAGCACGTCCGGTGGATCGGCGGTGGTGGATCCGGGGCCATTTTTTGTGATGTCATGCGTATTCACGCTGGTGGGCGGTACGATGTTCCTGATGTGGCTGGGAGAGCAGATTACGTCCCGCGGGGTGGGGAACGGAATCTCACTCATCATTTTTGCAGGCATCGTCGCGAACCTGCCTCATGCGATGGCCACGCTGTTTCAGCTTGGATATACAGGCGCGCTATCGCCGTTCTTCGTGCTGGTTTTTCTGGTGCTGGCGGCGGCTACGATCATGTTCATCGTCTTCATGGAACAGGCCCAGCGCCGTGTGGTGATCCAGTATCCCAAACGGCAGATGGGGAATCGCGTGTTCGGCGGTGAAGCAACGCATATGCCGCTGAAAGTGAATACGGCTGGTGTCATTCCGCCTATTTTTGCTTCTTCAGTGCTTCTTATCCCGGTAACGATCTCGGGCTTCATGAACGCCAAGGGGATGCCTGGCTGGCTCTCATTCCTCGGGCAGTCACTTGGGCAGGGGCAACCGCTCTACATGGCGCTGTACGCGCTCATGATCGTGTTCTTCTCGTATTTCTATGCGGCTGTGACCTTCAATCCCGAAGAGACGGCGGACAATTTGCGCAAGCAGGGGGGCTTCATTCCTGGAATCCGTCCGGGTGGAGCCACTGCGGCGTATTTTGATCGGATCCTGACGCGACTTACTTCGATCGGTGCGTTGTATCTGGTGCTTGTCTGTCTGCTGCCGCAGATTCTGATCAGCCGTTACAATGTGCCGTTCTATTTTGGCGGAACGAGTCTGATCATTATCGTCTCAGTCACGATCGATACGGTGACCCAGATACAGTCTCATCTTGTCGCGCATCAGTATCAGGGTCTCATCCAGCGGAGCCGGCGGAGCAGTCCCAATCGAAGGAGCATCCGTAAATGAACATCATTTTTCTGGGCCCTCCCGGAGCAGGCAAAGGGACGCAGTCCAAGCGTCTGGAGGCCCGCTACGGCATCAGTCAGATTTCCACGGGCGACATGCTGCGTGCGGAGGTGAAGGCTGGCTCCGATATTGGACGTGAAGCCAAGACGCTGATGGATGCGGGCAAGCTGGTGCCGGATTCGATCATTGTCAGCATGCTTGAGAAGCGCATTCAGCAGCCGGATTGCGCCAAGGGATTCATTCTGGATGGTTTCCCCCGGAATGTTGCGCAGGCTGAAGCTCTGGATGTGATGCTGAAGCGGCTTGGGCGACAGATCGACGTTGTTCTGATGCTTGAAGTGGACGAGAACGCTCTCGCCGACCGAATCGCAGGGCGCTTTTCCTGTGCAAAATGTGGCGCGAGCTACAATGACGTTTCCAAGCCGACAAAAGTGCCGGACACGTGTGATCTGTGCGGATCTCATGAATTCGTGAGGCGTGCGGACGACAACCGTGAGACGGTGGCATCGCGTCTGACCGCCTATCGCAAGGAAACGTTGCCGTTGCTCCCTTATTACGAAGATAAGGTGACGGTAGCCTTCATCGACGGGATGGCTCCTATCGATGAAGTGAGCAAACAGATCGACGACACGATGAGTGAGGTCGAGAAGATCACGCAAAAGTGATCGGTTTAGATTGACTCAGGAGCGCGCCTCGGTCTATTGCGCGCGTTCTGGACCCCGCTCGCCATGGATGTGGCGAAGGCTGGCGGCAACGATATAGAAATCAACGCTCGGGCGCAGCCGGGCGGATCAGGAGTGTGCAGCGTGGCGCGTATTGCCGGCGTTAATATCCCGACGAACAAGCGGGTCGTGATTGGTCTCCAGTACATTTATGGAATCGGTCAGACCAAGGCTCAGCAGATCTGCAAGACAGTCGGCCTGCCCGACGCGAAGCGGGTAAATGAGCTGAGTGACGATGAGATCATGAAGCTTCGTGAGGTCATCGACAACAATTACCGGGTCGAGGGTGATCTCCGTCGTGAGACGGCGATGAACATCAAGCGTCTGATGGATCTGGGCTGCTACCGCGGTCTGCGTCATCGTCGCGGCCTGCCGGTGCATGGTCAGCGGACCCACACCAACGCCCGTACCCGCAAGGGTAAGGCTGTGGCCATCGCAGGCAAGAAGAAGGTAACGCGCTAAGCGTTCCGCCTCCGGGCAATCAGGGAAATCCATGGCGCTGTGCGGCATAATCCGCGCGGTGCCCGGGCGGGCAACGGTCCGCCAGGCAGAGAAAGACAGGGCGTACAGATATGGCTAAGGCCGCTGCTCCGCGTATCCGCAAAAAAGAGCGCAAGAACATTATCTCGGGCGTGGCGCATGTGCTCTCCACGTTCAACAACACGATGATCACGATCTCCGATGCCCAGGGTAACGCGATCGCGTGGTCGTCTGCTGGTGCGCAGGGCTTCAAGGGGTCTCGCAAGTCCACGCCGTACGCTGCTCAGGTGGCGGCTGAGGACGCGGGCCGCAAGGCGCGTGAGCATGGTATGGAGACGCTGGACATCGAGGTCTCCGGTCCGGGGTCGGGGCGTGAGAGCGCGCTGCGTGCGCTTCAGGCTGTCGGGTTCCAGATTGCGTCCATTCGTGATCTGACGCCGGTTCCGCACAATGGCTGCCGCCCGCGCAAGCGTCGCCGCGTCTGATTGTTCTGTGGGTGCGCATTTTGCGCGTCCGTAGCGGAATTTCCTGAAGACGTTGCCCCGGCCTTGCGTCGGGGTTTCTGCCGCTCTGTCGCGGTATCCCTATCTGAAAGGCCGAGACCTTGGTGCTCCAGAAAAACTGGCAATCCCTGATCAAGCCGGAGAAGCTGGAAGTCGAACCCGGCTCCGTACCGTCTCGCGTTGCGACCATCGTGGCGGAGCCGCTTGAGCGCGGCTTCGGCATGACACTCGGCAACGCCCTGCGCCGTGTCCTTCTGTCATCGCTTCAGGGCGCGGCCATCACCGCGATCCAGATTGACGGTGTGCTTCACGAGTTTTCGTCTGTTCCCGGTGTGCGTGAGGATGTCACTGACATCGTCCTGAACATCAAGCAGCTTGCTCTCAACATGCATGGTGAGGGTCCGAAGCGGATGATGCTCACCGCGACCGGTCCGGGTGAGGTCAAGGCTGGCCAGATCCAGACGGGTCACGGTATCGAGATCATGAATCCGGACCTTGTCATCTGCACGCTCGATGAGGGCGAGAAGCTTGGCATGGAATTTACGGTCAATGTTGGCAAGGGCTATGTTCCGGCGGCAGCGAACCGTCCGGAAGATGCGCCGATCGGGCTTATTCCCATCGATGCGATCTACTCCCCGGTGAAGCGCGTGTCCTACAAGGTCGAGCCGACCCGCGTGGGACAGGTGACCGACTATGATCGTTTGCTGCTGACGGTCGAGACGAACGGCGCGGTGACTCCGGAAGATGCGGTGGCTCTTGCCGCGCGTATCCTTCAGGATCAGCTCCAGCTGTTCATCAACTTCGATGAGCCGCGCCCGGTTGTCACGACGGAGCCGCAGGATGATCTACCATTCAACCGCAACCTTCTGCGTAAGGTTGACGAGCTTGAGCTGTCGGTGCGTTCGGCAAACTGCCTGAAGAACGACAACATCATCTATATTGGTGATCTGGTTCAGAAGACGGAGCAGGAAATGCTCCGCACGCCGAACTTCGGCCGCAAGTCGCTGAACGAGATCAAGGAAGTCCTCACCACAATGGGGCTTTCCCTTGGTATGAACGTTCCGGCCTGGCCGCCGGAGAACATTGAGGATCTGGCGAAGCGGCTCGACGAGCCCTTCTGATCCGCGACAACAGGAGACTTCAACATGCGTCATGGTGTTGCCGGTCGGAAGCTCGGCGTTACCTCCACCCATCGCGCGGCCATGTTCCGCAACATGGCCGTTGCCCTGATCAAGCATGAGCAGATTACGACAACGCTGCCGAAGGCGAAGGAACTTCGTCCGGTCGTCGAAAAGCTGATCACGCTGGGCAAGCGCGGCGATCTGCATGCTCGCCGTCAGGCTTATGCTCAGCTGCGTGATGACACGATTGTCAGCAAGCTGTTCTCGGCGGTTGCCGAGCGCTACAAAGGCCGCACGGGTGGTTACACTCGCGTCCTGAAGGCTGGCGTGCGTTACGGTGATGCGGCCGATATGGCTGTTATCGAACTGATCGATCGTGATGTCGAAGCGAAGGGCAAGGACAGTGGTCCGCGTCCGGTTGCTGAGACAGAGCACGATCTGGCAGCCTGATTCCTCCTACAGGAGCAGGATGCAAGGCCGACCCTTGGGGTCGGCCTTTTTTTATGGTGAATGCGAAGGTGTTGGCATCATTTTCAGGCTTTATTGCAACGATATGAAGTTTGAATATGGATTTTACAAATCCATTCTGTAAGGATGTCGCGTCGAATAGCGAAAACAACGGTTTCGCGCTGTGAATATAACGGGAAAGAGCGCGGTATGCGTTTTCAAGGCACTCTTAGAAAACTGTCGGTCGTGGTCGCGACATTTGTTGGCGTGCTGCTGACTGGCTGTCAGTTTGCCGCCGCTGCGCCCATTCGTGTGGGATATATCCCGGTATTGGGTTCATCCGCTCTGTTCGTGGTCGATGGCAAGGGTTGGGGTAAAGACGCGGGGCTTGATTTGCAGCTTGTGCGGTTCACATCCGGTCCACAGGCGATTCAGGCGCTCGTTTCCGGACGTATCGACGCTTATGTTGCGGGTGTTTTGCCGCTTCTTCAGGTGCGTGCTCGTGGTGTCGATGTAAAGGTTCTGGCATCCGGCGCGATTGAGGAACTCTCTGTCGCGGCGCGTGGAAAGCTGGCCGAAGGGCTGGAGGCTGGCGATGCCGGAAATCAGTCGCCCACAGCCTTGGCGCAGAGGATTACGGATTTCACGACGGCCACCGGGCATAAACCAAGATTTGCCGCCCAGCCGCAGGGGTCCGTGCCGGATACGGTACTGCGCTACTGGCTCAAGCAGCAGGAAAAGCTGGATCTGAAGACAGTCGATATTGTCGGTATCGATATCGATGCGGCCCAGCAGGCGTTTCTTGCGGGTGCGGTGGATGCGGCAGTGCTGCGTGAGCCCGCTCTGACGGTGATCCGCCGCCGTCTGCCTGATGCCCGTATTCTGGCGAACGGCCACGAGATGCTTCCCGATCAGCCGGGTTCGGTGCTGGCTGTCGTGAACCCGAATGCGCCAGACCGTGCTGCGTGGAAAAACAAGCTGACGGCGCTGTTTGTAAAAGGCACCACCCTTCTGGCCGAACATCCCGAGGAGGCTGCCCCCTATGTGACGAAGGCGCTCGGTGGGGGATTGCTGCGTGAGGATGTGATCGCACAGGCGCTCAAGGCGTCGGCGCATGACTTCGTCGCAGATCCGGCCCGGATTGTTCCCGGTGTGAAGGCGCTTCAGGATTTCGAAGTGGCGGAAGGACTGCTGCGTTCCGCAACGCCAGTGGAAGACCTGTTCGATCTGACGACATGGCGTCAGGCCACGCCGTGATTCGCTGAACCGGGGACGTCATGAAGGATTTGCGTTTGGGCGGACGGGAGCGGCTGCTTCTGGGATCCGTTGGGCTGGTGCTGTTGTTTGCCATCTGGCAGGCCGTTGTCAGATTTCAGCTTGTACCACCCGGTCTCCTGCCTGCTCCGTCCGAACTCTGGCCCGCGTGGATGTCCGAGATTTCAGGCGGGTTCTGGCAGCAATCCATTCTCGACAGTCTCTCACATTATGTGTTCGGTCTGTTGATCGGCTCCATTCTGGGCAACGGGGCGGGGTTGATTTGTGGGTCCGTGCCGCTGGTTGACGCCGCCACCGGGGGCATTGTCCGTCTTCTGCGCCCCATTCCCGGTCTGGCATGGGTGCCGTTCGCCATTCTTTGGTTTGGTCTGAACAATGCAGGCGCGACTTTCGTGATCGCCATCTCGGTTTTCTGGATCAATTTCTATGCCGCCTATGGCGCAGTGAAATCGGTGGATCGCGAACTCTACGAAGTGGCGGCGGCCTTTGGGCATGGGAGTTTTCTGGCGCGTCTGCTTCATGTGACGCTGCCGGCAGCTTCTCCCGGTCTTCTGGCAGGGCTGCGCACCGGGTTGGGACAGGGCTGGATGTCGGTTGTGGCGGCCGAACTGTTCGGCGTGCCGGGAATTGGCGCGCGTATGATGCAGGCGTCGAGCCTGCTCGCGACGGATGTGGTCGTGGTCTACATGGTCACGATGGCGGGGCTGTATGCTTTGACGGATTTTCTGTTCGGTCTGGTGCGCGACCGGCTGCTGCGCTGGCAGGGGTGAAGGGCATGTCGCTGGTTCGTATTGAGGATGCCGGTCTGTCGCATGACGGTGGCAAGAGCTTTGTGTTTCGTCATGTCGATCTGTCCATAGAGCGTGGTGAATTTGTGGCCGTGCTGGGGCCATCGGGCGTGGGCAAGTCCACTCTGCTTCGGGTGGTCATGGGGCTGATTGCACCCACTGAAGGGACGGTGAAGCTGGACACATCGCCCCGACAGGTTGGAACGCGCAGCACGGCACTTGTGTTTCAGGATGCTCGGCTGATGCCGTGGCGGAGTGTGCGCCAGAACGTGGCATTCGGGTTGGAAGGCCTTGGCCTTTCGGCCTCCGAGCGACGTGAGCGGGCGGAGCAGGCCCTGCGTCTGGTGGGGCTGGCAGCGGAAGGAGGGCGTTGGCCCCGGCAACTTTCGGGTGGTCAGAGGCAGCGTGTCGGTGTGGCGCGGGCGCTGGTGGTCAATCCTGATCTGTTGCTGATGGACGAGCCGTTTGGTGCGCTCGACGCGATTACCCGGACGTCGCTTCAGGAAGAGCTTCTGGGCATCTGGGAGAAGACCCGCAAAACGGTGATGTTCGTGACGCATGACATCGACGAGGCGATCCTTCTGGCGGACCGAATCGTCGTTCTTGCGGGCTCTCCGGCCTGTGTGCGTGGCGATCTGACTGTGGGGCCACGCCCGCGCGATCTTTCCTCTTCTTCCCGGCGCGTTCTGGCGGCTCGACTGCGCAGTCTGATTGCGGGTGAGGACGATCCGGGTAGTGAGGCATGGCTGCGTTCGGTCGATATCTGAACTTTGGAACGAGTGTTGACCCTTGGTCACTGTGCCCACACAGTGTGAGTCGTGTTTGGGCAATGACAGGGTGATGAAATGGCACAGGGTTCGGACGATACCGAGGATTTTACGCTGGAGAGCGGTATCGGGCGTCTGCAGGACAACTCGCCCCAGCGCCGGGTGACAGCGGGCGAACATGTGGAAGACACGCTCGATCTGATGCGCGACATCGTGGTGGACATGCCGCTGGTTGCGGCTGGCACGGTTGCGGTCTTGGGATTGGTGTTGGGTGGCTGGCTGGCACGCCGTCGCTAACACGCGGGGTGTGTTGCTTTTTCTGAGGTGATGAAAAGGTCGTTGTGCAACTCGTGCGCATCCTAATTGTTAACGCCTCATTGAGGGCTCACCGCTCATGAGGAGAAGAAGACCGTGCTGAAGCTTGCCCTGTTTTTTCTGATTGTCTCGATTGTTGCCGGGCTTTTTGGTTTCGGCGGTATTTCCAGCGCGGCGGCTGGCATGGCGAAGATTTTGTTCTTCATTGCCCTGATTATCTGTGTGGTGCTGTTTGCGCTGGTGCTGATTGGCGTTGGTGCGGCTTCGAGGTGAGGTCGTACCGCTTCTGAAGGGCACTATTTGGAAGAGCGTCTGGAGATAAAGTTCTCCAGACGCTTTTTTGTTTGCAGGCTTTGGTGGCTCGCCATAGCTCAACATCTTGCGACATGGCGCCTTGTGAACAGATGACGTGTGTGCACGTACATCTCCAGACTTGCAGGTCATTGACCTGAAAAGACGGGGTGATCTGATAGTTGCTGTTGGCTGAAAGACGAACAGGGGACTGGCGGCTGCGTCCAGACAGCACAACAGCATGCCTGTGGTTATCGTCATTGGTGGCACTGCAAGGCTAAGAGCATATTCAGTGATTATGTGGTATGAAACGCTATCGTAACGCTATTGGATGATGCGGCGGTGGGCTGGCGACTTCTGAGCGTGATGCTGTGTGTGTCTGCCCTCATCCTTGTGTTGGGGACGGTTGCGGTTGCTGGGATGCCTGGCCTTGGGCGAGGTTGGGATTTCGCCACACTCAGCGGTTTTTTCGCGCTGGCGACGATTATCCAGATGTTTGTATTGACGGGAAAACCGCTGTCGTGGCCCCGCTATGACGGACGGTTCTTCATGCGGCTGCATGTTGGGCTGGGTGGATTGGTCATGTTGTTCATGATCTTGCACGTTGGAGGCGTGCTGCTGGCGGAACCATTGGTTTGGAAGGATATCTGGCCACCGGTTTCGCGAGCCATGCAGGCGGGTGTGCTTGCATGGCTCTTGCTGCTTTTTCTGTTGCTGACATCTGGCAAGCGCATACGTGGACGGATGTTCGGTACGATTGCGTTGTTTCGATCATGGCATCAAGCGGCGGCTATCTTCCTGTTGTGCAGCGCAGGTTTACATGGATGGTGGAGCGGTTATCGCATTCACGACACTCACGTTTTGGTTGGATGGATTTTCATGCTCTGTCTGGCAACGTTTTTCCCTATGTTGCGAAAAGCAATTCATAGAAGCGAAGTCCAGCGACATGCACTCCGAAGAGTGCGGGGCATGTCTTGGGCCGCTACGCCCGTGATAATGGGGGCTGGCGCGGGCAGCGTGGTAGCGCTGTGGTTGTATGTGTTGTGGTTGAACGGATGAGGTGCAGGCGCCGTCTCATATGGGGAGGTGTGATAGCGGTTAGCATTTTAGGGAGTGTCGGCTGTTGGTGGATAGATAACTGGGCGCAAAAGAGGGCATCCCATCGGCCATTGATGCCACTTAGTTTTGCTCATGTGGATCATGGTGCGTTCAATTGCGTGACGTGTCATCACGACCATAGGGAGCCAAGGCTGGCGTTAGACTCATCTTCACATACGTGTCTTGCATGCCATAAGTACACACAGTCTTTAGCGCCATTGATGGAAGCGCAGTTTCATGAATTGTGTGAAGGATGCCATCTGACGTTTCGTGAGCAACATCGTCCAAGCGGCCCTGTGCGGGCGTGTCATGTGTGTCACATGAAGGAAGAGCCTGCTCGTTTTTAAGGTGAAAATGTGTGAGATGCAGGGTTTTCTGTCTTCGTCAAAGCGGGCAGAAAGGCAGATGTCTTCGGTTTTCCATCGATATTTTATGGTTTTTCCCATGGGGTATCATTTATGAAATATCCGACACTCTGCCTGTGGAATAAATTCAGATGACAACATCGGTGATCCAAACGGGATTTTTGCCGGGAGCAGCACAACGTGTCCGTGCTCGCGCAGGTGTGGGGGTGTGGCTGGTCGTCTTGTCAGCAATGTTCAACCTCATCATGTGTTTTATTAACACGCATGGTTGGTTGCGGGTGAATGCAACACAACTGGCTGTTATTGAACTTTTGATTATGATGGTCGGTATGCTGGCTGTGCGGCACGCGGTAAATGCGCGAATGGTCATCATTACGGCATTGGTGATTGGTTACATGGTTGGGGCCAAACTGATTAATCCAGGTTTGAGTTTTAAATTTGTACATGATTTAGCTATTATTTGGATATTCTTTGAGTTGGGCAAGATGGGAGGAATGGAGCAAGCCCAGATTGCCTTGCGCTACATGGTGTTTCTGATACTTGCATGCGCATTGGTTGAATTTCTTTTTCCAGTACAATACGGGCAGCAGTTTAATATCTGGCAATACTATGTTCAAAAGGGTGGATTAAGCGCAGACACAGTGAATTACTCTAATACTACGTCCTTTGTCTCAGGAAGCAGAAGCGGTTCCAATGCCCGGACGTATTTTCCTTCAATATTTGGAGGGCGACGGATCGCTTCCATTTTTTTGGAACCTGTGTCGATTGGAAATGTTGCAGGGATTATATTCTGTTGGTGTTTGGCAACATCGCGCAATTATAAAAAAGAGCGAGAGATCGGTCTTTATTTGGCCGTCGCGGCATTTATTGTGTTGGGAGATTCGCGTTTTGCGACAATGTTTTGTTTGGTGGTGACGCTGGTGCGGTTTTCCCCGTTTCGTGAGTCTGCCGTCATAACGTTTTTGATGCCTTTTTTCGTTACGATTGCTTTGACGCTGGCAGGGTCATTGCATGAGATCCCGGGATGGTTGCCTAGAATTACTCATGATGATTTTTCTGGTCGTTTGTTGTTTTCTGGCCAGTTGCTTGATTACTGGGATTTATCGCACTGGTTTGCTCTTTCTTCCTCGCCTGTTTATACTGCGGACACTGGATATGCTTATGTTTCAAATAGTGTTGGTTTGATATTTGCATCAGTTTTGTGGTTTTTGTTTTCATTTTCACGGTCTCATTCAGACGCGCAGCGCCTCATGAGAACCTGTTTGGCGGTTTATTTTGTAACGTCGCTAAGTATTGGTGCCGGTATCTTTACAATTAAGACGGCTTCTTTGCTGTGGTTCCTTTATGGAGCCACAGCTTCCGAAACGGAAAACAGGGAAGTGAAAATCTAGAGCGGCTTCTTAGTCCTGCCGCACCGCCATCCCCAGTTCCCGCAACTGCGCCAGTACGTCCGGCAACGTCCGCTCTGTAGCACGTCCTTCACTGTCCAGCGTCTCAGCCAGCGTCGCCAGAAGGGCAGACGCCACCACCGCACCATCCGCGATGCGCGAGGCCGAGGTTGCCTGCTGCGGCGTGCGGATGCCGAACCCGATAGCGATCGGCAAATCCGTCGCCGCGCGTAGGCGCGGAAGGGCTGCCCGCAGATCTTCGTCACTGGCCGAGCGTGTGCCGGTGATGCCTGTGATGCTCACATAATAGACGAAGCCCGAGGCATGGTTCAGCACCAGCTTGAGGCGCGCATCGTCCGTTGTTGGCGCGATCAGACGGATGATGTCCAGACCGGCGGCCCGCGCCGGAGACTGCATCGGTCCGGCTTCCTCAGGCGGCATATCCACGATGATGAGGCCGTCGATCCCCGCAGCCGCGGCATCCACGCAGAAACGGTCGATGCCGTAGGCCTCGATGGGGTTGAGATAGCCCATCAGAATGATCGGCGTGTCGGCGTCCTGATCACGAAAGCTGCGTACCATCTCAAACAGGCGTGGCAGTGTCGCACCTGCCTTCAGGCCACGACGGGCTGCAAGCTGGATGATCGGCCCATCGGCGGAAGGATCGGAAAACGGCATGCCGATCTCGATCAGATCCGCGCCGGCTTCCGGCATGGCTTTCAGAAGCGCAAGCGAGGTGTCGAAATCCGGGTCGCAGGCTTCGAGATAGGGAATGAGCGCACCACGGCCTTCGGCTTTCAGCGCGGCGAAACGACGGGCAATGCGGCTCACAGTTTCACTCCCAGATGCTCGGCAACGGTGAAGATGTCCTTGTCTCCACGGCCAGAGATGTTGATGACCAGCAGCGTCTCGGGTGAGAGCGTAGGCGCGATTTTGACGGCATGGGCGATGGCGTGGGCGGATTCCAGCGCGGGGATGATGCCCTCGGTGCGAGTGCAGGTCTGGAACGCTGCCAGCGCCTCGTCATCTGTCACACCGACATATTCGGCGCGCCCGATTTCGTGCAGCCATGAGTGTTCTGGGCCGACCCCCGGATAGTCCAGACCGGCGCTGATGGAGTGCGCCTCAATGATCTGGCCGTTTTTGTCCTGAAGCAGATAGGTGCGGTTGCCGTGCAACACGCCACGTGAACCGCGCTCGATGGAAGCGGCGGTCTTGCCGCTGTCCAGTCCATGGCCTGCGGCTTCGACGCCGATCAGTTTCACGGATGGGTCATCGAGGAACGGATGGAAGATGCCCATGGCGTTCGAGCCGCCACCGATGGCCGCCACGATCACGTCGGGCAGGCGTCCTTCGGCCTCGTGCATCTGGACCTTCACCTCATCACCGATCACGCTCTGGAAATCGCGGACCATGGCAGGATACGGGTGTGGACCAGCGACGGTGCCGACAAGGAAATAGGTGTTGTGGACGTTGGCCACCCAGTCACGCATAGCCTCGTTCATGGCGTCTTTGAGCGTGCCGGCGCCAGCCGTGACGGGCACAACCTCCGCGCCGAGAAGCTTCATGCGGAAGACATTGGGCGCCTGACGTGCCACATCGGTTGCGCCCATATAGATGACGCACTGCATGCCGAACAGCGCGCAGACGGTGGCGGTGGCGACACCATGCTGTCCCGCACCTGTTTCGGCCACGATGCGCGTGCGGCCCATGCGACGGGCGAGCAGGATCTGCCCCATCACATTGTTGAGCTTATGAGAACCGGTATGGTTCAGTTCCTCGCGCTTCATATAGATCTTGGCGCCACCACATTCCGCAGTCAGGCGCTTTGCCAGCCAGAGTGGGGAAGGGCGGCCCACATAATCCTTGAGATAGTAGGCCAGCTCCTTGTGGAAAGCAGGGTCGGCCTTGGCGGTTTTGTAAGCTGCGTCCAGTTCAAGGAGCAGCGGCATAAGCGTCTCGGCTACGAAGCGACCGCCAAGGCCGTCTCCGAAATGCCCGGACGCATCCGGTCCGGATCGGAGGCTGTTCACTCTTGCGCCATCGGTCATAGCTGCCATCCCCGCCTGCGTGTTGAGCCCGCCGGATGCGGCGGATGTATCAGGTCTGGCGGTATAACAATGCTTATCAAGGGCGTCCATGCGGGGAAGGAGCCGGTTGACCCGCATCATTGCTCCTTGGGCGTGCGGGCGATAGCGTGCCGTCAGTTCGGGAAGCTGGCGGGAGCGTGCTGGCAAGAAAAAAGGATGGGTGTGTGCCGGGACGGTGGCTGTCAGTGTTGGGTGGAAGCGCGAAGGGCGCGAAAATAGAGCGTAATCTGACCGAACGTCTGCCGACGCCCTCTCCAAAAGTGATGGCGTGGAGCTTCAACGCGGCCGTTCTCACGGCGTCCCTTCAGGCGGCCTTCGTGGTGCGGGCGGTTTTGCGACGGCACCGGCAACCTGCCTCGCGCGTGGCGTGGGTCGCGATCATCGCAGCGCTGCCGATCGGCGGTATTCTCGCCTATATCTTTCTCGGTGAGACCAAGCTGAACCCCATCCGCGTCCAGCGGATCCGCCGTGCGATGCGCACTCTGCCCATTCCGGGCAAGACGGCGGAAGCGCTGATCGACGCGGAGAAAAAGTTTGGGCTGCCACCGCGGTTGGCTCCTCTGTTTCGGGTTGGGCAGTCCATCAGCGGCTACCCGCCGATGGGCGGTAATCGCGGGCGGTTGATGGAGGATTCGAACAAGGCTATCGACGCGATGGTGGCCGACATCGACGCGGCCCGCGATCACGTTCACGTCAGCTTCTATATCTGGCTGGCCGATCACAACGGTCTGAAGGTCGCACAGGCGTTGATGCGGGCGGCAAAGCGCGGTGTGATTTGCCGGGTGATGGCCGATGATCTCGGTTCGCGGCGGTTGATCCATAGTCCGCATTGGCTGGAAATGGAGCGCGCGGGCGTACGACTGGTGCGCGCTCTGCCGTTGGGGAATCCGCTGCTACGGCCGTTCCGTGGGCGGTTTGACATGCGCAATCACCGCAAGATCGTGGTGATAGACAATCACGTGACCTATTGCGGTAGCCAGAACTGCTCGGACCCTGAGTTCCGGGTGAAAAAGAAATATGCGCCGTGGGTGGACATGGTAGCGCGGTTCGAGGGGCCGGTTGTGCTTCAGAACCAGCATCTTTTCGCCACGGACTGGATTGCTCACACCAATGAGGATCTGACAGCTTTGCTGGCGTCCGCCACCGTGGAAGAAACGGGTGGTTTCGTTGCGCAGGTGATCGGTACGAGTGCGGCCGTGCGGTATGCCGCGATGCCGGAAACATTTGTGTCGCTGATGAATGCGGCAGCCGAAGAACTGACCATCACCACGCCGTATTATGTGCCGGATGAGCCGATCCAGATGGCGCTCTGCGCGGCGGCGCGGCGCGGTGTGCGGACAACGCTGACACTGCCGATGCGTAACGATTCGTGGATCGTGGCGGGGGCCAGTCGCAGCTATTACCGCGACCTTCTCGATGCGGGTGTGGAGGTGCGGGAATATCCATTCGGCTTGCTGCACACCAAGGCGCTGACGGTGGACGGACAGATGACACTGATCGGCTCGGCCAATCTGGACCGGCGCAGCTTCGATCTGAATTTTGAGAACAATATCCTGCTTGTGGATGAAGCGTTTACGCAGTCGGTACGGGCGCGACAGCAACTCTATATGGAGGCGTCGCGCCAGATCATGCTGGAGGAGGTCGTCCACTGGCCCAAGACGCGCGTGCTCTGGCACAACGTGTTGGCCATGGTCGGCCCTGTGCTGTGAAAGACCCAGCCATCTTCTGGCAAGGCTTGAAACCCTGATGGTGTGGGCCAATATTTTCAGGGCTACATCCCGTGCCAGTCGGTCGGGGTCAGGAATATTTCAGGAGTGAGATGGTCATGAGCGCAAAGGAAACCCTTCGCAAACTGGCACCCGAAGACGTGCAGGAACTGGCGGCACATATTGAGAAGTCGGTGCGCAAGCATGGTGAAGAACTGCACGAGAAGCTGCGTGAGCATCTGGCGGAAGCCAAGGGTGAAGTGACGGTCCACGAAAAAGTGGTTCCCACGAAGTGCAAGGTTGTTGGATTTCTGATTCTCGCGGCTGCGTCCGCTGTCAGCTATTTCCTCGGCCGCAAGGCCGCCTGAGGCAGACCGCAAGGATATCCGATCATGAGTACACTCGTCGTTGTCGGCTTCGACAGCATTGATGGCGCCAAGAGCGCGCTGGGCGAATGCCGCGAGCTTGAGAAGGAATACTTGCTGGATCTGGAGGATGCGGTTGTCGTTCGCCGGACGCAGGACGGCAAGGTGCATCTCGACCAGAGCATCAATCTGGAAAAGGTGGGTGCTTCATGGGGACTGCTTTCGGGCGGTTTCTGGGGCGCGCTGGTGGGGCTTTTGTTCCTCAACCCGCTGGCCGGATTCATTGTCGGTTCGTTGGCCGGTGCAGGAATTGGCGCGCTGGACGGCAAGTTCAGCGACTATGGTATTGATGACGGGTTCATCAAGCAGCTTGGCGACACCCTGACGCCGAACACGTCCGCGCTGTTCATCCTGATCCGCAAGGCGGAGCCGGAAAAGGTGATCGCGCATCTGTCCGAACTGAAGGGGCATGCGAAGATTCTCCAGACTTCGCTGTCGCCGGAAGCCGAAGACAAGCTGCGCAAGGCGCTGGGTCAGGCCGCGCAGGCCTGAGCCGTCTGCACGCTGGACACAGCCGGTCACCCGTGGCCACACTTGG
Organism: Acetobacter estunensis; assembly: GCF_019083805.1. Classification (GTDB taxonomy): domain Bacteria; phylum Pseudomonadota; class Alphaproteobacteria; order Acetobacterales; family Acetobacteraceae; genus Acetobacter; species Acetobacter estunensis_A. The sequence goes on along the minus strand of NZ_JAHRDV010000004.1, from coordinate 94,967 downwards.
AAAGCCCCGTCTTGTGCGGGGCTTTTTCCTTGTCGGGAGTGAGGGTTTCCATGCGTCTTCTTATTTCTCTTTTTCTGCCATGGCTGACGTTCTTCACCATTGGACGGCCGATTGCCGGTTTCGTTTGTCTTTTTCTTCAGATCACTGTGCTTGGCTGGATTCCTGCCACGATCTGGGCCGTATATGCGCTCAGCCAGTACAAAACGGATGAGAAACTGAGGCGTGCCGGTCTGACCTGAGCCTCAGGCGGAGAAAGGGAGAGAGGTGTGAGAAACAGGCAGGGTGGAGCGATTATCGGTCGGCGGCTGTTCGGGCTTTCGATGTTGGGCACGGGCCTGACAGGTGTTTTTCGCTCGGCGTTCGCAACAGATCCGGCGACACCTCCTCCTGCCCCCATTCCCAAGGCCGCTCTCCCCAAAAGTTCGCCTGAGAAAGCCGCACGTCGTGCCGATGGGCAGCGGGTGCTGTGCTATGTCGGCGGGTACACCAAGCATGGTCCGGCCGACACGAACGCGCAGGGCATCACACTGTTCGAGATGAACACGCAGACGGGCGTGCTCACGCAACTGGGCAAGCCCACTCCTACGGACAATCCATCTTTTCTCGCCCTGTCGCCCGACGGACGGTTTCTCTACTGCGTGAATGAAGTGAACGATTTCGGCGGTCAGCAAAGCGGGGGCGCCACAGCGTTTTCCATCGATCCGCATACGGGTGTGCTCACGCAACTGAACGCCGTCGCCACCGGTGGAGCGGATCCCGCGCATCTGAGCGTACATCCGTCGGGGCATTATCTTCTGGTGGCCAACTACACCGGAGGTAGTGCGGCCGTCATCCGTATCCAGCCCGATGGCAGTCTGGGCGAACTGACTGACGTGGTGCACAACACGGGACCGAAACGGCCGGAGCGTGCGCAGGATAATCCTCCCGGGAATTATGCCGTCAGCGATCATTCCGGCTCGCATGTGCATATGATTCAGGCGGATATGGCAGGTAATTTCATTGTCGCGTGCGACGCTGGACTGGACCGCGTCTATGTCTGGAAGCTCGATGAGGACGAGGGCCTTCTTGTTCCGGCCGAAACGCCGTTTTTCGATATGGAGCCGGGTTCTGCGCCCCGTCATTTCTGTTTCAGCCTGGACGGAAAGGTTATCTACATTCTGGGCGAACAGGATTCGCGCGTGGTGGTGGCCGATTACGATCCTGAGACCGGCAGCATATCCATGCGGCAGACCGTGGCGACGGTTACGGCCCGTTTCCGGGGCAGTACGCTGGCCGCTGAGATCATGCTGCATCCCGATGGGAAGTTTCTCTACGTGACCAATCGTCTGGGCGATTCCGTCGCCTGTTTCAAGGTGATGAAGGACGGGTCTCTGGAACTGTTCGACGAGGTCTGGGAGCGGGGAGATTACGGACGGGCGCTGGCCTTCGATCCCACGCGGCAGTTCATGTTTATTGCCAATCAGCGCAGCGATTCGATCACCTCATGGAAGGTGAATCGGGAGACGGGCGCTCTTGAGTTTACGTGGAACTTCACACCCATTGGTACACCAAGCGCGTTTGCATTTCTGACGCTGGAGGGGTGAGAGCGGGTGGCGGCTGTTCACTTTCTGGAAAGTGAACAGCCGTAAAACCGCAAGGTGTCTGCTTTTTTAAAATTTTCCGGAATGAATGGGCTGAAGGTCAATGTCGTTTTGCACATTGCCCTGCTGGTGTTGACCGGGTTGGTATTCTGGTTGACGGGGACCGGATTAAAGCTGACGAACGAATTCTTTATTATTTATGGGCTGGTCTTTTCATTTGCCTGTTTTATAGCGCTGATGCCGCGTTACAGGCGAGATCCTTGGCTGACGTTGTCTATTCAGGGTGTATTTTTCTTCTCTGTGGGCGCCGGGTGCGCAGGGGTAACGAGTTTGGCGGCATTGCGTGCTCAAGCGCCTTTGCAGGATGCGTTGCTGGCTCGGCTGGATCATGATTTAGGATTTTCCGTTCCCGCGTTTCTGTATTTCTGTTCTAGCCATCAGAACCTGAACCGAGTTCTTTATGTTTTATACGAAAACACGGGACTGGCGATTATTCTGCTTCTCTTCACTCTGTCTTTGTCCAGAGACAGGATTGGATTGCAAAGATTGGTATTCGTCTTTTCATCGACGTCGATGATCTGTGCATTGTGTAATATGTTCACGCCGGCTGTAGGAGCCGTTGCTTACTACCATATCCCCAATAGCGTCATGAGGGCCTTTCCATCGGGGGCAGGAGTGTATTTCCTGAATACATTTCACAGGTTTCATTCCGGCGCGGCGAATAGTGTCGCATTGGACGATCTGAACGGAGTGGTGACATTCCCCTCTTTTCATGCCGCAATGGCTGTCATGGTGGCATGGGGTCTGCATCGTGTGCCTTATGTGCGGGTATGTGCGGTTCTTTTCGCGTTATTGATATTTCCCGCCTCTCTTCTTCGAGGGGGACATTATGTGATCGACCTTGTCGGAGGTGCGACGGTATGTCTGGCGGCTATTTTGCTTTCTGGGAAGCTGATTGGTGGGAGCGTTCCGACGTCTGCTGGAGAGACGCGTGCGTCCGTTACCGCAACGCCGCAGGAGTTGCAGGAGCGGTCCTCCTGTTAGGTAGGATTGGTTCCATTGTGGCCTATAGCTGCTCTCTGTCTTGAAGAGTGACAGTTGTCTGCTGCAATCACAATGGTTGTTCCCACTGCATTTTTTGCCAGAACGTCAGGCACGGGTGCGTCGATCATTTTCAGTGGAATGTTTTCGGTAAAAGATACTGCTGCTGAAAGATCTGACGGTTGCACGTGAATAACGGGGCGCACCGCTCATTTAAGGCAGCGGAGATTGTCGTACAGCGCCACGATCAACTGATCTCTCCTGCTCTTAGAGGGCTGTTTTAGGAGTCAGCAGTAGAAGGTCGAAGAAAAATTTTGTGTCTGAATACGGCGGATTTTTATTCCGATGCTCTCGTATCGGACTTTCGAATTCGCCGTATTCAGACACAAAGAGTCCATCAGGCGGACCTGATGGACTTTTGAAATGGCCTCTAAGACAATATGTGATGGCGATCTCAGGGATGCTCTGTAATGGTTGATACGCTCTTGTCATTTTTGCTGATACAGAGGGGAGGGAGGCTGGAATAGGCCATCATATCCTTGTAATAGTGAGACATGATGTGATCCAGCGCCCCATTGGTGATCACGCGGTTGAGACCAAACTGAAAATAACTGCATTCGCGAATTGGAATACAGGTGTTTATGAGTGTCTGAGCCCCCTTCGGTGAAATGGAATAGCCACAGATTCCAAATGTCTGGAAAAGCCGAAACGGACGACTGGACATATCCATTTCAGTGAAATGTTCCGCGTTCTTTTTTAAACTGGTTTCATTGAAACTGATCACGCATGGAGAAATGCCGGGGATAAGGTCAATAGTAAGTGTGGTATCGTAATTATTCCCCCACAATATGATGTCCCAATCCGGCGCCAAAGACTGAAGAACACGGTCGGATTCAGCGACGAAATTATGACATGTAATGGCATCATCTTCGAAAATCGTGGTGCTTGTCGCGTGTTCGGCCACGGCATTCCACAGGAGAAGATGAGACAGGGCGCTTCCAACGGCACCAGGAGTATAATCGGGCGTGCCTTCCAGAATACCCTGCGTCTTTAATTCGTCCATATTCAATGTTTTGCCGTCAATGGCACTAAAGCGTTGAAGGTGAGGAATATGAGCGTTATTGCGAAGGAACTCTTCACGGCGGCCCGTGTCACAATCCCTGTTGATATAAATGTATTTCATAAACAGCTCTTCGTAATCGGTGAGTGATGTTCCGAAAATAGATGCGTGTTGGTTAAGATGATGTGTCGAGAGCCTGAAGATAATCATTTTGGATCGTCAAAATGCGAAATAATCGTTTTGGGTAATGATGTGTGAGATATGGCTTTCTCGACTGTGCACGCAATTCGTTCTCTAAACATGAGGGTTGGAACGCGACGAGCCAGAAGACGTGCTGCCCTGAAAGCAGGTGGCGGAACTTAGTCCGTGCGAATGCGCCCGATCATTGCCGTCGTTGAATGGCCGTCTTGAAGATCGGCCAGAAACAGACGTCCGCCTGTGGCAATCACGTCGGCCGCTCCCACCACGTCTTCCGGCGCATAATCCGCGCCCTTTATCAGAACATCGGGCGTGAGCGCGCGGATCGTTTCCAGTGGTGTATCTTCGGCAAAGGATACCAGCGCATCGACATGCCGGATGGCTGCCATGACGGTGGCGCGTGATGTCAGCGTGTTCACGGGGCGTGTCGGGCCCTTGAGACGTCGGATACTGTCGTCGTCGTTCAGCGCCACGATCAGCCGGTCGCATTCCGCGCGTGCTGCGGCTAGCAGACTCACATGGCCGGGATGAAGGATATCGAAGCAACCATTGGTGAAACCAACCTTAAGCCCCTGTGATTTCCAGGCTTCGACCTGTTGGCGTGCGGCATCGCGGGTGAGCAGATGGGGCGAGACTGCGGGCGCGTCGTCGGCGGCCAGTTCCCGCATCACCTCGCGAATATCGGCGGTCGCCGTGCCCAGCTTGGCCACGACAACGCCCGCAGCGGCGTTGGCGACACGCATGGCTTCCGGCCATGGCATGCCTGACGCCACGCCAAGGGCCATGGTGGCGATCACCGTGTCGCCCGCGCCGGATACATCGAACACCTCCCGCGCGCGCGCGGGGATGGCGACGGCCTCTCCACTGGCGGGAATGAGCATCATGCCTTTTTCCGAACGGGTGGCGAGGATCACGTCCGCTTCGGCTTCTTTCATCACCTTACGGGCCGCGCCCTCGACCTCCGCATCGGTGCCGACGGGCAGGGCGGCCGCAGTGGCCAGTTCGCGGGCATTGGGGGTGATGCAGGTTGCTCCCCGGTAGTGCCGGAAATGCGGCGTCTTGGGATCAACAAAAATGGGAATACCCCGCAGGCGCGCTTCTCCGATCAGATGATGGACGACCATGGCGTCACACACACCTTTGCCGTAGTCCGAAAGGATGACGACATCTGCTTCATCCAGTCGTGCGTCGATGGCACGGCAGAGAAGCTCCGCTTCCTCTGGTTGGAGCTTGAGGCGGCTCTCTTCGTCGGCGCGGACCACCTGCTGATGGGAGGCGATGTAGCGCGTCTTGCAAATGGTTGGGCGGCGGCGGCTCGTCACCAGCATGTCGGTCACGCCGACGCGCTGACGCAGTGTTTCGCGCAGGGTGAGGGCCGCGTCGTCTTCTCCCACAAGACCGATCAGGATGGCGCGAGCGCCGAGGGAGAGGATGTTGCTCGCGACGTTTCCTGCCCCACCGGGCATTTCCCGCCGGTCACGCAGGAGCAGCACCGGAACGGGGGCTTCGGGCGAAATGCGCTCCATTTCGCCATAGAGGAATCGGTCCAGCATGACGTCACCGACGCACAGGACCGTGAGAGTCGAGAAATCCATTCCCCGATTAGGCATCGAAACCGGTTACGAAATCGGCAAGACCGGTCTGACGCACGGTACGCAGGCGCGCTGCGGTGAGCACGGCGCGCGCTTCCTGAATGGCGCGGTCGAGATCCGAGTTAACGATCACATGGTCGAATTCATGCCAGTGGGAAATCTCGGCGCGGGCGGCGTCCATGCGGCGCGCGATCTCTTCGGGGGCGTCGGAGGCGCGGCTGGTCAGGCGGCGCTCCAGTTCGGGCAGGGACGGGGGCAGCACGAACAGGCTCACCACATCTGTGGGCAGAGCTTCGCGGAACTGGCGGTGCCCCTGCCAGTCGATGTCGAACACCATGTCATGACCGGAGGCGAGCGCTTCTTCCACAGGGGCGCGGGGCGTGCCGTAGCCGCGTCCGAACACCGTGGCCCACTCAAGCAATTCGCCGCGCTCGGCCATCTCGCGGAACTGCTCCATGGTGCGGAAATGGTAATGCACGCCTTCGGTCTCGCCCGGACGGGGAGAGCGCGTGGTGATGGAGACGGAATGCTTCAGCCGTGGTTCGGCGGCGCGAAGGGCGTTGGCAATGGTGGATTTTCCGGCCCCCGAGGGCGCGGAGATGATGAAACACACGCCGCGGCGTGCGATGGACGGGGGAGTGGTCGCGGCTGTGCGGGTCATGGCGGTGCGGTCGGTCTCCGTGCCGGGTCTGCTGGATGTGCTGTTTTGTCCAAGGTTGGACGGTTCATCGGTTGCGACGTTCTAGCAGGCAGGCTTTGATAGGGCGACCATGAAAGCCAATACTCTCCTTATCACCGGCGCCGCCTCCGGCCTCGGTCGGGCTCTTGCCCTTCGCCACGCCCGTCCCGGCGTGACTCTCACTCTCATAGATTGCAATGCCGCCGGTCTGGCGGACACCGCAGTACTCGCGGTCGAGGCCGGGGCAAAGGCCGTCACGCATGTTCTGGATGTGAGCGAGGCGGCCCCTATGGAGGCCGCCGTGCGTGGGGCGGGGCCGCTCGATCTGGTGATAGCCTGCGCGGGCATTACGGGTGGCACCCATCGGCGCGGTTCGGAGGTGGCGGCGACGGAATCCGCCTTTCAGGTCCGGCGGATGGTGGCGGTGAATCTCGACGGAGTGCTCAACACCGTCCTTCCGGCCATTGATGTCATGCGGGCACAGGCTCCGGATGCAGAGGGTGTGCGGGGACGAATCGCGGCCATTGCCTCCGTGGCGGGTGTGGTGTCCTTTCCCGGCACGCCTTCTTATTGCGCGACCAAGGCGGCTGTGGACCGCTTCATGGTGGCAACCGGCGGTAACCTGAAACAGGAAGGCGTGCTGCTGTCGTCCGTGGTGTGCAGCTTCATCGACACGCCCATGGTGGCGGGCAACACGTTTCACATGCCGGGGCTGACGCGCACGGAAAAGGCTGTGGACCGGATCGTGACCGGGCTTGCGCGCAACGAGCGTCGCATCGTCTTTCCCCGTTGGATCGTGGCGGGATCGCGTTTCATGGATCTGTTGCCGCCCGCGTTGGCGGAGTTGTATTATCTGCGCCAGTCAGCCGGTCAGGCCGGGACGATGCCGGAAGTCACTCCGTGACGACTGGCCGTCATGGCCTGATGGAGGATCTCTCGGCGGCCTCCGTGTGCGAGCCGGTCCCGGCCGCGCGCAAGACGATGAAGATGGACCGGGTGTTCTGGAGCCATTTCGCGCCCAATCTCGGTCCGGGCGGCTGGGTGACGGGTGCGCTGCTCGTCAGTCTCGGTCTTGATTTCCGTACCGGTGTTCTGGCGATCCTGATCGGCAATCTGGTGGGCGCGCTGCCTGTCGCGCTGGCGGCGGCCATCGGGCCGTTCACAGGGCTGACGCAGATGGAGGCGTCTCGCATGGCGCTGGGCACGCTGGGCGTGCGGCCACCGGCCTTTCTCAACTGGATCTATTGCGTGGGTTGGGACGCGGTGAACAACGTGCCGGCCGCCGCCGCTCTGGTGGCGTTTCTGGCGCTCATGGGAGCGCCGCTTCCCTTCTGGTTGGCGCTTGGAGTCCTTGTTTCCATTCAGATGGTGGCGTCGATTTATGGGCACCATGTCGTGCAGGCGCTCCAGAAATATCTTGGCGCTCTACTGCTGGTGGTTTTCGCGCTGATCGGTGTGACGTTTGCCTTGCGTGGAGGAAGCGTCATCCACACCGCTCATCCAGTGGGCGTGTCCACCTTTCTGCTCGCAGTGGGGATTCTTGTAAGCTTCAATTTGTCCTGGGCCACCTATTCCTCGGACTACACGCGCTATCTTCCAGCGCGCTCGGACCCGAAAGCGGTGGTGCTTTTGGCACTGGCCGGATTGTTGCTGTCCGCCGTGCCGTTTCAGATTCTTGGATTGCTTACGGCGTCGAGCATTGCCGAGCCGTCCCCCATGGCGGTGATCGCCAGTCTTCAGCACGCGATGGGCGCGCTCGGGCCGCTGGCGCTGGCAGCGATTGCGCTGTCCTCCATCACCGGTAACTCCTTTAACGACAACACGGCGAGCTACAGCCTGATTTCAGCGGGCATTCATGTTCCGCGCGTGGCGGCGGCGATTCTCACGGCCACGTTGGGCTATGTCCTCGCGGTCGTCGGGGCGGGGCGGTATGCCACGCTGTACACGGACTATCTTCTCGTGACGATGTACTGGATCGCGCCGTGGTGTGGGATCGTGCTGGCCGACTGGTATCTGACGGGTGGCCATTCGGCGGTGCGTGCGGATGAAGGCCATGTACTGCGCCCGCCTGTCGGGTGGACGCGCGGGGCCACGATCTTCGTGGTGACGTCCGTGCTGACGGTTGTGCTGTTCTCCACGAGTTCACTCTACACCGGGCCGGTCGCGCGGTGGCTGGGCGGCGCGGATGTTGGTTATTATGTCGGCTTTGTCGTGGCGGCGCTGTGGTATGCTGCGGGTCGCCGGTAAAACCATGTCACCGACAGAAACTGTTCCCAGCGTGCTGACTTCCGCCTCTCTGGCGACACGACTGTCCTTTTTCACAAGTGGTTTTGCCTTTGCCTGTTGGGCGCCTCTCGTGCCGTTTGCCCGGGCGCGACTGGGTGTGGATACCGGCGCAATGGGGCTGTTGCTGCTGTGTCTGGGACTGGGGTCGGTTCTGGCCATGCTGCTGGCAGGGTGGTTGTGTGCCCGGCATGGCGCGCGGCCCGTCATTGTGGCGGGCGGTCTGTCTCTGATGCTCATTCTTCCGCTTCTGGCCGTTGCCTCGACACCGCTGACGCTGGGGGCATCTCTGCTTCTGTTTGGCGGGGCGTTGGGCAGCATGGATGTGGCCATGAACATTCATGGGGTGGAGGTCGAGCGTGGGTTGAGCCGACCCTTGATGTCGGGATTTCATGCCCAGTTCAGTCTGGGAGGCTGCATCGGGGCCGGATTGATGACCTTTCTGCTGTCGCTGTGGCCTCATCCTTTCGCGGACACGCTCCTTTGCGCGGGTGTCATCCTGGTCGCGATGGGGGTGACCGCCCCTCGCCTGCTGCGGACCGCAGCGGGAGAGGTGGGAGCCGCGTTCGCATGGCCGCGCGGGATTGTTCTTCTGCTCGCGGGTCTCGCGGGTCTTCTTTTTCTCGTGGAAGGTGCAGTGCTCGACTGGGGAGCGTTGCTGATTACGAGTTCCGGACTCGTTCCGGTGGCGCGCGGCGGTCTGGCTTACATGCTTTTCGCTGTCGCCATGACGGTGGGGCGTCTAGGTGGAGACGCGCTGACGGCACGCATCGGGGATGTGGCGGTGCTTGCAGGGGGTGGCCTGCTGTCTGTGGCAGGTTTTGTCGTGCTCCTTACCGTGCCGGTCCCTGCAGTGACACTGGCGGGCTTCGGTCTGATCGGCCTTGGCGCGTCCAATATCGTGCCGCTGCTCTACCGTCAGGCCGGCCTCCAAACCGTGATGCCAATCGGGGCCGCCGTTACCGCTCTCACGCTGGTGGGGTATGCTGGTATTCTGCTCGGACCCGCAGTGATCGGGTTCGTGGCCCAGTTCGTCGGGTTGCGGACGGCATTTTGGGGTTTGGGAGCTTTGATGGGGCTGCTTCCTTTCTGTGCCCGCTTTGCGACGATACCAAAACGCGTCCTCTGACCCGAGAAGTGCGGCACTTTCACAACAGCGTGAAGACAAAGTGTTTCGCCCCCTGAAGCGGGGCACAGCAGTGGGCTATGGTGGCAAGTCTTATGAATCCCGCTGCACCTGTCCCCTTCCGTCATGTTGTGCGTCTGCTTCTGTCTTTCAGAAGCAGCGTGATGCCGTCCACCCTCACACACTGGCTGGGCGCGCGCGCCATTCCGCTGGCCCCCGAGCAGATTGCGGTGCGGGAGGGGTTACGTGCTGGTGTGGCGGTCGGAGTGGTGATGGTTGTGGCCATGTGGTTGCACGCGCCTCTGATGGCCTGGTCCGCATTTGCCGCGTTCTGGACCTGTCTGGTCGATCCGGGCGGATTGCTGGCGGCACGATTGCGGGCGATGCTGACCTTCGGTGCGGCGGGTACCGTCATCACGGGTCTTGTGGCCATGCTGGCCGGGTGGGGGCTATGGCCCTCGCTCGTGGGGTTGGGAGCGATCAGCTTTTTGTGCGGGCTTGCGCGTGTGCGGGGGGCTGTGGCCACACAGATCAGCGTTCTTGCCGCCATCGTGGGCGTGGTGGCGGTGTGTTATCCGCAAACACCCATGGGTGCTCTGGATCTTTCCGGTCTGTTCGTTCTGGGGACTGTGTGGGCGACCGTGGTGTGCGTGCTAGCGTGGCCGGTCGATCCCTATGCCCCGCAACGACAGGCCTGTGCGGCCATCTTCCGTGAACAGGCGCGGATGCTGGAACGGCTTTTGCACATAGGCGATGAGGAAATCGGGACGCCGACCACGATCAGTGCGTGGCGACGCGACATCCGTCTGCGTATCGAACAGACGCGCGGGCGGGTGGAGGCGCTGGGGATTGGCCCCGCTCCCACGACCAGCCGCACGTGGGCTACCCTCCTGCCCGCCGTGGAGGCAAGCGATCGCATTTTCGTGGCGGCGATGGCGTTCGAGCATGCCGCTTTCACCTGCGCATCTTCGCCCGTGGCGTCCCGCACGATCCGTCTGGTGGTCGCGACCCTGCAACGGGTCGCGCGCGAATTGCAACGTGTCGAACCGCGTGCGGAAAGCCTTGATCAATCCATCAGATTTCTTCGCACGGCTGGGGAGCGGGATACGGATCTGTTCACTCGTGGAGCTCATCTGTGCGCGGACGCGCTGACGGACCTGCAAACAGCATGGCGCAAGGCGGATGTCTCGCCGGTCCGTGGTTCTTCTGCTGGCACTCCTCCTGTTGTAAAGTCATGGACGCATCCGGTTTTTCTTCGACACGCCGCGCGGCTTTCGCTTGGAGTCATGGTGGCCTATCTGCTCGCGCTGTGGCTGGCGTTGCCATACGCCTACTGGGCCATGATGGCGGTTGTGGTGGTGACGCAGCCCTCGCGTGACACGACGCTTCTTCGCACCATCGAACGTGTGGCGGGCAGCATTGCCGGTGGTGTTCTGGCGGCGCTGATGGGTGTGCTGTTGCCGATCTGGGCCATTCTTGCGCTTGTTTTTCCGCTGGCGGCCCTGACGATCGCTCTGCGCAGTGTGAACTACACGTTGTGCGTAATGTTCATGACCCAGCTTTTCGTGCTGGTGACCGATCTCGTCAGCCCGGCGCATGGATGGGATGTGGGGCTGGCGCGTGCGCTCAACAACATCATGGGCAGCTTTGTCGGGCTTGGCGCCTGCCTGCTGCTGTGGCCGGCGCGGTCTGCCGCGCCGCTTGCGGTGCGGGTAATGGAGGCTTGTCGGGCCAATCTGCATTATGCCGTGTTGGCAAGCGATGTTCGGAAAGTGGGATGGCCCCAGATCGAGCGGGCGCGGAGAGAGGCGGGAGTGTTTTCCACACGCGCGGAAATCCTATGCCAGCAGGGCAGAATGGAAGGCTTGCGCCGTTCGGAGCAGCTTGCGCTTTGCGCAGATGTTTTGTTCCAGCTTCGGCAACTGGCCGGAGCGGCTACTATCTGGTGGATGGAACACACGGAACCGCCGACGGAGGTGGCCCGCATACGCGCGATGAACTGTGCTGTTCTGGAAAAAGACGTTATAGAATCAGAGGAGAATGAAAACGTTTCAATGGAAAGGTTGGGTGCCCTGCATGGGCGATTGGAGAGCCTTATGCAGGGCGCGCAATGACAGAGAGAGTGGAAAGAATAAGTCGCAGATATGGGGGAGGCCGGTATGGTATCGCACATCGAGAGCGCGTGTTCGATACGGTTTTATAATTTTGTAGAAAACCGTGATCCCTGCATGATGTTTCACTTTGTGAGTAGGGCGTCAGGATAATCCCGCGCCCTGTGTTTCCAGAAGCAGCCGATACAATTCATGGCCGCAGCACATATAGAGTTCGTTGCGCTTCACTCCGCCGAATGTCAGGTTCGAGCAGCCATAGGGCAGGCGGATATGTCCGATCAACTCGCCTGCCGGATTGAAGCAGAACACGCCTGCCAGTCCGAATGGACCGGATGCTCCGCACCAGAGGTTGCCGAAGACATCCGCCCGCATTCCGTCTGGCATCATCTGGTGGTTTTCGAATTTCATGTCAGTGAAGATGCGTCCGTTGCGCGGGCGTCCGTCCACCATGTCGAAAGCGTGGATCATGGGTGAGCCTTTTGTGCCGGTCTGGCCGGGGTCGGGCATGGTCGAAATCACATAAAAGGTTTTCAGATCAGGGGAAAAGCACAGGCCGTTCGGGCTTAGCACCTGATCCTGCGTCAGAACCGCTTCGATTTTTCCGCTGTCTCCATCGACACGAAAGACATGATCGTCCTGTCGCGTGTGACCGGCGAATTGAACGGGCAGTTCGGAGCCGATCTGCCAGCGCAGCTTACCGTCCCGGTTGGCGCGTCCCCCCGGTGCATCGGGGTGTCCTTCGATCAGCGTGTCGCCATAGGCCGGATCGGTAAACCAGATGCTGCCGTCTTGCGGATGCACGATCACATCGTTGGGGGAGTTGAGTGGTTTTCCTTCGAAAGCGTCTGCGACGACGTGACAGCTTCCATCGTGTTCCCATCGGATGACACGGCGCATGTCGTGCTCGCAGGTGATGATGCGGTCTTGTGTGTCCAGTGTGTTGCCGTTGCTGTGGTAGCTTTCGGCGCGATAGAGCGACAGACTGCCCTCTTCACCCATGCGTTCGGGGGGAATGAAGCGATACTGTTCGCTGTGGATCGTGTCGCTGAGCAGCAGAAGACGGGCCTCGCTCAACCAGGTCGGTCCTTCCAGCCAGCCGCCGCCGGTCAGCACCCGTTCGAGGCTGGCGCCGGAGAAAAGAAGATTCTTGAAGGAGGGATCAAGCGCGATGACGTCCGGATCCGGCAGGTAGCCGGTGGGCGCGTGGTTGTCCCATTGGCGGGGCGGATGCGTGGTGACATCCGGTGGAGCTGGGACGGCCGCTCGTGCGTGGGTGCACAGGAGTGCGCCAAGGGTGCCTCCCAAAAATGCGCGCCGGCCTGATGTCGGTGTCATCCTCATCCTCCCTGATACATGATCCGTAACATGAAATAACGTCGATTGGCCGTGTGTGACACGTGGCATCTCGTTTTTCTCATGAGAGGGGCGGATGCTTGATCTTGTTCTGATATAGCAACATGATCGGGTGTGATGAGGATGTCTGCGCGGGTGGCGGGCAGTCCGGCTTTATCAGGATAGGTGCATGACGGGGACAACGGCCGAAGGCCGGATTTACGATGTTGCGATCATCGGCGCAGGCGTGGTGGGCTGCGCTGTCTTTCGGGCCTGCGTGCTCGCGGGCGCGCGGACGGTGTTGCTGGAGAAGGGCGGAGACTTGCTGGAAGGTGCCAGCAAAGCCAACAGCGCCATTTTGCACACGGGTTTTGACGCGACCCCCGACACATTGGAGGCGGCCTGCGTGCAGCGAGGTTATGCCCTGTATCGCGAGATCTGCGAGAGCATGAACCTGTCCGTCCTGAAGACGGGCGCCATGGTCGTGGCGTGGACGGACGAAGATCTCGCGCGCTTTCCGGCCATCATGGACAAGGCGTCCCGCAACGGTGTGCCGGTCCGGGTGCTGGACGCACAGCAGGCGCGGCAGCGTGAACCGGCGCTTTCGGATGACGTGCGCGGTGCGGTGTTGGTGGAGGGGGAGGATCTCATCGACCCCTGGACGGCACCCATGGCCTATGCCCGTCAGGCAATCGCCAACGGTGGGGAGTTGATGCGCAAGGCCCATGTGGAAGGCGGCACGCGGCAGGGGGATGTGTGGCGGCTGGATGTGGCGGGAGAGCCGGCCGTTTCCGCTCGTGTTGTTATCAACTGCGCTGGTAATTACGGGGATCTGGTCGAAGCGATCGCACGGCCCTCTCCGTTCACGATCACGCCACGCAAGGGGCAGTTCGTGGTCTTCGACAAGACCGCTTACGAGTTGTTCCGTACCATCATTCTGCCGGTGCCGACGGCTCTCACCAAAGGTGTGGTGGTGACGCGCACCGTCTTTGGCAATGTGCTGGTGGGGCCGACCGCCGAACCGCAGGACGCACGGGAGTTTCCCACGGTCGATCATGACCATCTGACAAAGCTGCGTGAAGCGGCGTTTCGCATCATCCCTGCTCTGAGCGAGCACGATGTAACGACCACCTATGCCGGTCTGCGGCCCGCCACACAGTTCAGCGATTATCAGATCGAAGCGCTGGATGGGCAGGGATGGATCACGGTGGGAGGCATCCGCTCCACGGGTCTGACGGGAGCGCTGGGCATTGCCGAGCATGTGGTGGGGCTGTACCGCGCGCATTTCGCCGATCCCGCGCCGCTTACGGATGTTGTGGTGCCGCATATGCCCAATCTGGTGGAGGATCTGCCGCGTCCGTGGATGCAGGAGGGACGCGGGCCGATTGCCTGCCATTGCGAACGGGTGACGGAGCGCGAAATCGAGGCGGCGCTGACGGATGCGGTGCTGCCCGCAGGCACACTTGGGGGCTTGCGGCGTCGGACGCGGTGTATGATGGGGCGCTGTCAGGGATTTTACTGCACACGGCGCGTCATAGAACTGGCGCGGACGCATCTGCCGGGGCTTGTGAGTCCGATCGGGGAGGGCCGCCATGATGCATGATGTGCTGATCGTCGGCGCCGGTCCGGCGGGGGTGAATGCCGCGCGCGTGTTGCGCAAAGCAGGTGTGCGCAACATTGCGGTGCTGGAGCGCACGCGCGAGGTGGGTGGCCTGCCGCGGTATTGCGGACATACCGGCTTCGGGATGATGGATTTCGGGCGCGTGTGGCGCGGTCCGCGCTACGCACGCGCTCTGGCGGCCTCCGTGGCGGATGTGCCGGTTCTGATCGACACCACCGTAACGACCATTGAGCCGGGGGGCGTGGTGCATGTCGCCACAGAGCGCGGGCTGGAGACATGGCGGGCGCGGACGATCCTGCTTGCGACCGGTACCCGTGAGACACCGCGTGGACCGCGTCTCGTATCGGGCACGCGGCCGTGGGGCGTGACCACGACGGGCGCGTTTCAGGAAATGGTGATGAAGGGACTGCGTCCGTTCGAGCGTCCTGTGATCGTTGGCACCGAACTGGTGGCGTTTTCCGCTTTGATGACGGCGCGTCATGGTGGCGTGCGACCTGTGGCGATGATCGAGGAAAACGCCCGCATCACCGCCCAGCGACCGGCGGACGTTCTGGCGCGGCTGGTCTATGGCACGCCTGTTCATCTGGAAACGCAGCTGGTGTCCATCCTCGGCGGCGAGAAGGTCGAGGGCGTGGAGATCGAACATGCGGGTGTGCGCCGTGTGCTGCCCTGCGATGGCGTGGTGTTTACCGGCCGGTTCGTGCCGGACGCGATTCTGGCGCGTCTCTCGGGTATTGCGCTGGACAGTGGAACGCATGGGCCCTTGGTGGATTCGACCTTCCGCACGCTGGACCCGCAGGTGTTTGCGGCGGGAAACGTGCTGCGCGCGGTAGAACATTCCGGCATGGCGGCACGGGAAGGGCAGCGTGCCGCCCGGATGATGCTGCGCGCGCTCTTGGGCCGTCTGCCGGATGTGCGTCAGGCGGTGCCGGTCGAGCGTGGAGAGGGAGTGGCGAGTGTGTGGCCCCAGCGTCTGTATCCGGCGCCAAAAGGGCATGTGACGCTGCATGCTCGTGTGACGCAGGTGCGAAAGGGGATGCTGCGTCTGGTCGATGAGCGTGGGCGCGTACTGGTGGAGCGGCGCGTGAATGCCTTGCCGGAGCGCAGGGTGGAACTGCCTCTGCCCGCTTCTCTGCTGGAGGGTGTGGCCGCTCTTCGGGTGGAGGTGGTCTGATGAAAACCTGTCTCGCCATCGATCAGGGCACGACCGGCACCAAGGCGTATCGCATCGGTGCCGACGGCCGCATGGAACTGGTGGGGCGGCGTACGCATCGCCAGATATTGCCTGCGCCCGGCTGGGTGGAACATGACGCGGAGGAGATCCTTCGTCACATCGAGGAACTCATCGCTGACGCCGGACCTGTGGACGCCGTGACGCTGGCCAATCAGGGAGAGACGGTGGTGGCGTGGGACGCGCGGACAGGCGCGCCTATCGGGCCGGCCATCGTGTGGCAGGACACGCGCACGCGCGACGTGGTGACGCGAATGAAAGACGAGGGGCTGGAGCCGGAGGTCATGGTGCGCTCCGGTCTGCCCTTGGACTGTTATTTTTCCGCGTCCCGCCTGCGCTGGTATTTCGATCATCTTCCGCAGGCCCGCGATCTGCACGCGCAGGGACGGCTGCGTCTGGGAACGAGCGACGCTTTCTTTCTCGACCGGCTGTGCGGTGTGTTCGCTACCGACATTACGACCGCCTCGCGGACGTCGCTGATGAATCTGCACACGGGGCAGTGGGATGAGACATTGTGTCGTCTCTTCGGCGTTCCCGTGGATTGCCTGCCCACCATTCGGCCCACGGTGGGGGATTTCGGACGGCTTCGTGCCTCCGGCGTGCCGGTGCGGGTCAGCGTCGTGGATCAGCAGGCGGCGCTGTATGGCCACGGATTGCAAAAGCCCGGCGATGTAAAGATCACTTTCGGCACGGGGGCATTCGCGCTGGCATTGGCGGGCGCGGAGGCGTGTCTGGAGGCGGGCGCTGGAATCCTTCCCACGGTGGCGTGGCAGTTTGCCGGACAACCGGCGATTTACGCACTGGAAGGCGGGGTGCTGACGGCGGGGGCGGCGGTCAACTGGGTGGAGGGGCTTGGTCCCGCGTTCTCCTGTGCCGATCCTGCTTTGCTGGCTGCGTCCTCGGCTGCGGAGAAGGGGGTGTTTTTCCTGCCGGCCTTGCAGGGGCTTGGGTGTCCGTGGTGGGAGCGGGAAGCGCGCGGCAGTTGGGCGGGACTGGGGCTGGATACGCGACCGCAGGATATGGCGCGGGCCGTTTTGGAGGGGATCGCGCTTCGTTCGGTTCAGCTTGTCCAAGCTTTTGCCAGTGCCACGGGGCAGGCGGCGTCACGGGTGTCGGTGGACGGCGGACTGGCGAACAATGCGTGGTTCACCCAGTTTCTTGCGAATTGTCTGAACGTGCCGGTGCATGTGCCGGCGCAGGTGGACGTCACGGCGGCGGGGCTCGGCCGATTCTGGCGGGAGAGCGAAGGGCTCATGCAGGCCGACACTGGGGACGCCGGGTGGAGCGTGATTTCACCCCGTCCGGTGGGGAGAGAAGCCTGCTGGCAGGGGCGATTCGATCATCTCACACGGCAGGCTGTGGAGTGGGCTGCAAAAAGCTGATTGCAACGTTGCGGTTTCGTCATGATAATGACGCCCATCAGGGTCATCATGCCCCGACGACGGCGCATGCAGCCGGGACATGAACAGTAGAGGATCTCTCGATGGAGACCAAAAACCATAACGACGAGGACGCCGGCGTCCTCGCCTCCATGGGTTATGCCCAGGAACTTTCGCGAAGCATGAAGGGCTTCTCGAACTTTGCCATTTCCTTCTCCATCATCTGCATTCTGGCGGGTGGCATCACCTCGTTCCAGCTTGGCTTTTCGTCTCTGGGCGGCTTCGGCGTGGCGGTCGGTTGGATCGTGGGAACGATCTTCGCGGCCATCGTGGCCTGTTCCATGGGACAGATCGCTTCCGCCTATCCCACGGCGGGTGGTCTGTATCACTGGTCGTCCATTCTTGGCGGTCGCGGCTGGGGCTGGGCTACGGCGTGGGTGAACCTGCTGGGCTTGGTCTTCGTGCTCGCCTCGGTGAACGTGGGTGCCTACACGCTGTTCGTGCAGCTCATTCTGGGCAAGATCTTCGGGATGGACGTGTCCGGCTGGGGCTATGGCCATCAGTTGATCGGTGTGGCGATCATCGCGGCCTCACAGGCGCTGTTCAATCATGTGGGCATCAAGATCACCAAGGTTCTGACGGACTTTTCCGGTTACCTGATCCTGTTTGCCGCCATTCTGCTGACGATCATGATGCTGTATTGCGCCCCCGGATTTCATTGGGAGCGGCTGGTCACCATCGTGAACAACACGGGCGCGCCCGGTGGCGATGTGTTCCCGCATTCCGACAGTCTGATCTATGCTTTTTGCCTGTCCCTCATTCTGCCAGCCTATACCATCACTGGTTTCGATGCCTCCGCGCACGTGGCGGAAGAGACCATCGATGCCCGCAATGTCGTGCCGCGCGGCATGATCAACGCCGTGCTGATCTCCGGTATTTTCGGCTTCATCATGGTGTGTTCCTTCGTGCTGGCCATGCCGGATCCGAAGGCCGCTGCCGCTCAGGGTGGAGATGTGTTTTTCAACCTGCTGGGTGAACTCCCTGTGCCGAGCTGGCTGCGCAGTTGCATGTATGTGATGATCGTCGTGGCCAACTACTTGTGCGCACTGGCGGGCATGACTTCCACCTCGCGTATGGTGTTCGCTTTCGGACGTGACGGCGGACTGCCCGGCTCCAAGCTGTGGCGTTATGTCAGCCCCACCTACCGCACGCCGGTTCCGGCCATCTGGCTGGTGGCGTTCCTGTCCTGCGCCGTGACGCTCTATTCCTCCGCTTTTGCGGCACTGGCGGCGGGTTGCGCCATTTTCCTCTATGTCTCCTACGCCATGCCGATCGGTGCGGGGATTCTGGCGGAGCGCAAGCGCGACGTGATGACGGGACCGTTCCGTCTGGGTGCGCTGTCTACGCCGTTTGCGGTCATCACCGTTCTGGGTTCGCTGGGACTGGTGTGGATTGGTGTGCAGCCGCCCAACGATATTCTCATCAGCTACGTGGTGGGGATTGTCGTGGTGCTGTTGGCGGGTTGGTTCCTTGTCGAGAAGAAGCGTTTCAAGGGACCGCCGCTGGGTGGTATGGCGCCGATCGCGACCGACAAGATGCTCGATGAGGAAATCGCTGAAGAGACCGCTGCAAAGGCCTGACGTTTCAAAACTCCGATGCGCGGAAGCGCATCGGAGGACAGGCCCGGTCTGACCTGACGCCCTGTGTCGCTCTCTGCGCCACAGGGCGTTTTCATGTCTGGGGAGAGATCTGCCGGATTGTGTTTTCCACCACCGCATACCACGCTTTGGAGAACTGGTCGGACTTTGCGTAATCGGCGAGTGTGTCGAGATAGCCGACAAGATATCCCTCCGCAGGCTCAACCGTGCCGATGTGGGAAGGGTCGTCCGTTGTGCGAATGACCAGAAGGTGCGCCGGGCCGAGCTGACGCAGCGCGTGGAGAATGTCGCGTTCTGTCTGCGGTGTCAGCCCGGCGTTGTGTTTATAGACGAAAACATTGGCGGGATCGGCGGCTCTGCGCAGCAGTTTGTCCACCAGATAACGGATTTTTCCGAGTTCCTCGCGGTAGAGTTCCTGCCGTTCGGGAAGGTCGTTCACCCATACTTTCTCGCGCGACTTCATGGAGGTGTGGAAGCTGAAGCCATAGGCGCTATCGGTCAGCATGTCATCCCATGAGGGCGTCAGGTTTTCGAAACGGTACAGCGACTGAAAACGGTCGGTCATGGCGGCGATGAGAGTGCGGGGTGGGGAGACAGTCCAGCGAAGCAGGCCGCCGTCTTCGTTGCCGAGAGCGCGCTTTACGAACCCGAACTCGCAATTATCGCCGATGTTCTCGAAACGGGCGATATCTTTCTCGATCGTCATGACGGATCCAACTGTGTGGTGATGCCCATTCTGTCCAGACAGGGATGAGCTTTTATCCGCGCGATGACACCTCAAACCGGTGTCTTCCGCAATGGGACAGGCGGACTTACCCGTGAAGATCGCTCACAGCGGAAGAAAATGCCGGTGAAAGCGGCAGCAGCGGCGTCAGCGTCGCCTGCCACGCGTGGTAAAGATCGGCTTTGCCAGCATAGACGCGCGCGGAAGAGTGGTTGGCCGCGTCCAGTTCCTGTATCCATCCGCCCCGGCGACGGTCAATCATGTGCAAATCGATGAAATCCCAAATCCGGCGATACCATGTCTCGTAACGTGTGTGGCCGGTGCGTTTGAGCAGGGCTGCGGCCGCGGTAAGGGCTTCAGCCTGACACCAGTGCGGTTTGTTCTCCACAATGGGCGTGAGTGTGTCGTCCACGGTGTAGAGCAGACCACCGGTTCCATTGCGTGACCATCCGGCATGGATGCCAGCTTCGAACAGGCCGATGGAATCTTCGAGCAGCCAGTTGGGAGCATGGCCTTCGGTGCGCAGAAGAGCGGCTTCGAGCTTGAGCAGGAGATGCGCCCATTCCACGAAATGTCCTGGTGTCAGGCCGCAGGGACGCAATTCATCCGTGGGGCGGTTTCGGTTGAAGTCGGGCAGATAGGCCCACTCACGGTCGAAATGCTCGCGGACAGCATAGGCGTTCGTGCGGGCAAGTTGATGAATGAAGCGTTCCGTGATGCGAAGTGCCCGATTGCGCCATTCGGGCGCGTCGAGCGCATCCGCGACTGCCATGCAGGTTTCAACCGCGTGCATGTTGGAGTTCGCGCCACGATAATTTTCTTCATCGGTCCAGTTGGGAGCAAAGCTTTCACGAAAAACACCCTCGTCCTCGCTCCAGAAACGGCCCTCCCATATGGCAATGGCATCTGTCAGCAGGTCTGTAGCGCCCCGGACATTGGCAATTTTTGCAGACGAGGCCGCCAGCACGACGAATGTGTGGAGATAGTTCTGTTTGCGTGGGCTCATGTCCGAAGAAGAGGGTTCTGTTTCAAACCAGCCGCCATACTGCGCATCATGAAAGCCCTCCCGCAGAGCCGTTACGCCATGTTCAGCCAGAGGAAGACATCCCGGCAGCCCACGCATGGAAGCAATGGCGTAAACATGGGTGTGACGAGCCGTCAGCATGGCGTCAGGCTGCGCGCCTTCCGACAGGTCTCCGTCATCGTCAAGCGGTCCGAAACCGAGTTTCATGCGCGAGGGCTTGGCGAAGTCCAGCAGTCTCAACCCCTGATGATCGAGCCAGCGACGATGAGTCGTGCTGCGCAACCAGCTTGCGGTCGGCACCATCAGGGAGGGCAGCGGTTCGGTCATGTGGCTCATGCTTTCCGTTTGGGAAGAACATGAGGGAAACGGGAGCTTTTCCCGAAGGTTGCTTCCCCCTTCTTTTCGTGAAGAAGGGGTTAGACTGTCTTTGCCAGCGCGTCGAAGCGTTGCAGGTTGCGGATGAGCGCGGGCATTTCGCGCAGGGGAATCATGTTCGGCCCGTCGCTGGGCGCGCGATCCGGTTCCTCATGCGTCTCGATGAAGACGGCCGCCACGCCAATGGACACCGCCGCACGGGCGAGAATGGGCGCGAACTCGCGCTGTCCGCCCGATGACGTGCCGTGTCCGCCCGGCTGCTGCACGGAATGGGTGGCGTCATAAACCACCGGATAGCCGGTGCTGCCCATGATCGGCAGGGCACGCATGTCGTTGACGAGCGTATTGTAGCCAAAGCTGGTGCCACGCTCGCACAGCAAGATGCGGTCATTGCCGGTGGAGGCAATCTTGGCCGCAACGTGCTGCATGTCCCATGGGGCGAGGAACTGCCCCTTTTTCACATTGATGACGGCTCCTGTTTTTCCCGCCGCCAAAAGAAGGTCGGTCTGGCGGCACAGGAACGCCGGAATCTGGAGCACATCCACAGCTTGTGCGGCAGCGGCGCACTGGTCCGGGGCATGGACGTCCGTTAATACGGGAACACAAAGCTGCTCGCGGATGTCGGAGAGGATCTGAAGACCCTTATCCATGCCGATGCCGCGCTGCGAGCCGATGCTGCTGCGGTTCGCCTTGTCATAGGAGCTTTTGTAGATCAGCCCGATCCCGGCCTCTCCGCAGATTTCGGCCAGAGCCGAGGCCGTGTCCATCGCGTGAGCGGCGGACTCGATCTGGCACGGACCGGCAATCAGGACGAGAGGCAGAGTGTTGCCGATCTCCAGATCGCCCAGCAGGACCGTGCGGGGCGGTTCATTCGCCATGTTCGGCTGCTCTTTTTACTGCGGCGCCGATGAAGCCGGCGAACAGCGGATGCGGCGCGAAGGGGCGCGAGATCAGCTCGGGATGATACTGCACGGCCACGAACCATGGATGGTCGGGATATTCCACGACCTCGGGCAGGATGCCGTCGGGCGACATGCCGGAGAACTTCAGGCCCGCTGCCTCGATCTTTTCACGGTAATGCACGTTCACCTCATAGCGGTGGCGATGCCGCTCGCGGATGGTCGTGGTGCCGTAAATCTCGGCGGCACGAGAGCCTTCCGCCAGCTTGGCGGGGTAACCGCCCAGACGCATGGTGCCGCCCAGTTCGCCGCCTTCACGGCGACGCAGCATCTCGCTGCCGCGCGCCCATTCCGTCATCAGGCCGACCAGCGGCTCGCTGGTGGGACCGAATTCGGTGGAGGAGGCGTCAGGAAGACCGGCCAGATTGCGGGCGCATTCGATGACGGCCATTTGCATGCCGAAACAGATGCCAAGGAACGGAATGCCGTTTTCGCGGGCATAGCGCACGGCTTCGATCTTGCCGCCCGAACCGCGCTCACCGAAGCCGCCGGGTACGAGAATACCGTCCACGTTTTTGAGGCGCTCCAGAGAGGCAGGATTCTTCTCGAAGGCTTCGGCCTCCACCCATTCCAGCTTCACGCGCACATGATTGGCGATGCCGCCGTGCAACAACGCCTCGATCAGCGATTTGTAGCTGTCGAGCATGGCCGTGTATTTGCCGACCACGGCGATGCGTACTTCGCTGTCGGGCTCCCGGATGCCGCGCACGATGGCTTTCCACGCGGAGAGATCCGGCTCCTTGTCGTGGGGAAGGCCGAAATAGTGTAGCACTTCCGTGTCCATGCCCTCGGCATGATAGGACAGCGGACATTCATAGATCGTGTCCACGTCACGCGCGGCAATGACCGCCTGCGGGCGCACGTTGCAGAAATTGGCGATCTTGCGTCGCTCGTTTTCCGGGATCGGACGGTCGCAACGACATAGCAGGATCTGCGGCTGGAGGCCGACGTTCTGGAGTTCCTTGACGGAATGCTGCGTCGGCTTGGTTTTCAGCTCTCCCGCAGAGGGAATCCACGGCAGCAGCGTGAGATGCACCACCATGGTGTTCTCGAAGCCGAGATCGTTGCGGAGCTGGCGGATGGATTCGAGGAAAGGCAGGCTTTCGATATCGCCCACCGTGCCGCCGATCTCCACGAGGCAGAAATCCAGCCCCTCGGTGTCGGCTACCACACGTTCCTTGATGGCATCCGTGATGTGCGGAATGACCTGCACGGTTCCGCCCAGATAGTCGCCACGACGTTCGCGGGCGAGAACCTCGGAATAGACGCGCCCTGTGGTGGTGTTATCCGCGCGCGTGGCGTTGACGCCGGTGAAACGCTCGTAATGGCCGAGGTCGAGATCGGTCTCGGCACCGTCATCGGTGACGAACACTTCACCGTGCTGATACGGGCTCATCGTGCCCGGATCGACGTTGAGATACGGGTCGAGCTTGCGCAGCCTGACCTTGTATCCACGTGCTTGAAGGAGGGCAGCAAGAGCCGCGGATGCGATTCCCTTGCCAAGTGAGGACACCACGCCACCGGTGATGAAAACGAACCGCGTCATGGAAGGGCTACCTACACCGAGGGTAAGGGAAGAGGGAAGGCCAAAATCCCGCAAGAGGAATTTTCACCTGCTGAGTCAGGAGCGCTATGAAAAACCCCGGCGCGGGGGCCGGGGTTGGAGGAGTGTTCAGGGCTGCGATGTTGGCGCGGGAGCGGCAGGTGGTGCCGTGGGCGCCGGTGCCGTCGCAGCCGGAGGAGGTGCCGCCAGAATGTCGTGGTTGGCGCCGCTCACAGCACCCTTGTTGAGCATGGCCAGCGCCAGAGACAGCAGCATGAACGCGGTCGCCAGCACGGCCGTGGTGCGGGTGAGGAGATTGGCCGTGCCACGCCCGGACATGAACGCGCCCATGCCCTGCGACGAGCCGATTCCGAGGCCACCGCCTTCGCTGCGCTGGATCAGCACGACTCCGATCAGGGCCATGGTCACGAGAAGATGGAGGATCAGCAGGACGGTGGTCATGGACTATCCGGTCAAAGGTCGATCAGACCCACATCCGAACCCGGAAGGGCTCAGGCGGCGGGAACGGCGTGAATGATGGAGAGGAACGCATCCGGCTTGAGGCTCGCGCCACCGACCAGAGCGCCACCCACATTCTCGATATCGAGAATGGAGGCAGCGTTGTTCGCATCCACGGAGCCACCATACAGGATGCGCAGCGATTTGCCAGCATCCCCGAACTGGCGCTCCAGTTCAGCGCGAATGAAGGCCACAGTGGTGCGGATGTCCTCAGCGGTTGCGGCAAGGCCGGTGCCGATGGCCCAGACCGGCTCATAGGCCACAACACCCGTGAAGCCATCGGGCAGGGAGCCCTTGATCTGCCAGCCCAGCGTGTCTTCGGTCTCGCCACTCTGGCGCTGGTCTTCCGTCTCGCCAATGCACACGATGGGCGTGAGGCCGGCTTGCGTTGCGGCAAGCACCTTCTCGCGCACCGTCTCGTCCACTTCATTGTAGTCGCGGCGACGCTCGGAATGACCGAGGATGACGTGCGTGGCTCCAACATCGGCCAGCATGGCAGCCGAGATATCGCCCGTGTGTGCGCCCTTGTCGTCCTTGTGGCAATCCTGCGCGCCGAGAGCGATGGGTGTGCCTTTGAGAGCAGGAGCCAGCAGCGCAAGCTGCGTGAAGGGCGGGCAGACCACCACTTCCACGCCGGGCGCGGGGCTGGTGGTCAGGCCCGCGAGAAGCTGCTTCACGCGGTCTGCGGAATCGGCGGTCAGGCCGTTCATCTTCCAGTTGCCGACGATGATGGGCTTGCTCATGGCGTCCGTCTCTCTCCTCGTGATGCGGCCTCATGACCGGGGCCGGTCAGGGCGCGGTCCCCGAATGTCGGAAACACCGCTACTCCATGCAGGCGAGCGGGCGCAAGCACCGCAACGCGCGCCTTCTGGTCAAGCGGGTGCATCGGGAATATGGTGCCGCGCCCGGAACATGGCCCTGCGCGCGTGCTCCGGCTGTCCTTTTTTCTGCTCGCGGACCCGTGCCTGCATGATCTCCTTCCTGCGTCATTTCGTCGTCGATTCCTGGGTGGGACGCATCCTTGCTTTCGTCATCTTCCTCGCATTCGTGGGGTGGGGCGTGGGCGACGTCATCACCAACATGGCCGATGACCCTGCGACTGTGGCGACGGTAGGCACGCAAAAGGTCAGCACGCGCGACTTCGCGGCCGCTCTCCAGCGCGAGATGCCGGCCATGGCGCAGCAGATGGGTGCGCCGGATGTGGCCCATATTCCCGCTATCCTGCGTCAGCAGATGGGCCGCGAGGTGCTTCAGCGGCTGATCGGGCAGGCCGAAGTGCTGGAGGCCGCCAAGACCTACGGTATCGACGTGTCGGATGAGGCCGTGCGCGATGAGGTGTTTTCCATGTCCTACTTCAAGGGCAAGGACGGCAATTTCGACCGCCAGAAGCTCAACGCTATCCTGTCGGCCAACGGTATGACCGAGAAGCGCTTTCTTGGGCTGGTGCATGACGACATCGCCGGGCGCGCCATTCTCGAGCCGCTCGCCATGGGTGTACACACGCCGGATTTTCTGGTGCGTCGGACCTATGCGCATGAGACCGAGACTCGCGTGATCGATCTGCTGCGTGTGCCGTTTGCCGAACAGACCGATCCGGGTACACCTGATGACGCTACGCTGCAGCGCTATTACGCCAACCATCCATGGCTGTTCCAAAGCCCGGAATACCGTCATGCCCGCATCGTGGTGCTTTCGCCCGATACGGTGGCGAAGATGGTGCCCGCGAGCGATGAGGAACTGCACCGGCTCTATGACAGCCAGCGCGAGCGTTTTCATCAGCCGGAACTGCGGAGTGTGGAAGTTGTGACCGCGTCCGATGACATGGCGGCCAATGCCATTGCCACATTGTGGAAGGGCGGCGCGAACTGGAAGCAGGTGCAGGCTGCGGCCAAGGATGCGGCAGCCGTGGCGTTCGATGACGCCCGTCCCAGTTCTTTCCCGTCCGATGCGTTGCGCAAGGCCGTGTTCGACGCCGCGCCCGATGTCGTGTCCGGCCCTGTGAAGACGGAAATGGGTGTGGCCGTCTTCCGGGTGACGAAGGTGACGCCGCCGCGTGAAATCAGCTTCGAGGCGGCGCAACCGACCCTGCGTGACGAAATCACACAGGTGCGTGGACCGTCCATGGTCAGCGCCAATGTGCCAAAACTGCAGGACGCGCTGGCGGGCGGGGGACTGGACTCCATTCCCACCGACCTTGGTGCTGCTGCCGCGGCCGGCTTCCTCGACGCACAAGGGATGACAAAGGAGGGCGAGCCCGCCCCGTTGCCAGCCATGGGTGAACTGCGCGACGCCATCGTCAAGCGCGTGTTCGCGCAGGACAAGGGCGCGCCACCTCAGTTGATGGAAGCGAAAGGGCCAGGTCCGAAGGGCCAGCCGCCTGTGTCCCTCGGCTGGTATGCCGTGTCGGTGGACGAGATCGCGCCTGCGCAGCCGATGTCGTTCGAGACGGCGCATGGGAAAGTGCTGGCAGCGTGGCAGAACGAGATGCGCCATCAGGCGGCGAACCAGCACGCGACACAGTTCTATGTCGCCGCGCAAAACAAAGGTGGGCTGGCGGCTGTCGTGCCTGAGGGCGCTCCTCTGCAGAAAGGTCTGATGGTTTCGCGGGCGCGTCCGCTCGACGCGCTGCCGCGCGATCTGGGCGCGGTGGTGATGCACATGCCGGTCGGGCGGAGCGTGATGGGCGAGGATGACAAGGGGTTCGTGGTGCTCACCGTGACTGCCATCGAACATCCGGACCCGAAGTCGGACAGTCTGGGCATGGCCCGGGTGCGTGACGGTCTGTCGGAGTCCATGGCGTCCGATGTGACGTCTGCCTACATCCATGGGCTGGGCAAGCGCTTCAAGGTGAAGATTCTGCCCGGTGGTGTGAAGGCCGCCATGCAGGACGCTGGCTATGGAGACGATTCATGATGCGGCTCGATACGCTCGATTCTCCATCGCGTGAGGAGTGCGCGGCACTCTGGGAACGAGGTGAAGGGGCGGTTGTCTTCGCTGTGGAGGCGGCCGATCTGCTGACACCGGTTGCGGCCTATATGCGGCTGGCGGCGATGGAAGGCCGGGACGGACGCGACACGCTTTTGCTGGAATCGGTGGAAGGCGGCGCGAGCCGGGGACGTTATTCCGTCATTGCGCTGTGTCCCGATCTCGTGTGGCGCTGTCATGACGGCAAGGCTTCGATCAACCGCCATGCCGCCACGCAGGAGGATGCGTTCGAACCGGTGACGGAGACGCCGCTGGAGAGTCTGCGCAGCCTGATCCGAGCAAGCCGCCTGGCACTTCCCGATGGTCTCCCACCCATGACCGCAGGTGTGTTCGGTTATCTGGGCTATGACATGGTGCGGCAGATGGAGCGTCTGCCAAACGCGCCGACGGACGATCTGGGGCTGCCGGAATCCATTCTCATGCGTCCCGGCCTGTTCGCCATCTTCGATACGGTGACGGATGAGCTGATCCTTGCCACCCCACTTCGTCCCCGTGCGGATCAGACGGCGAATGCAGCGTTCGATGCGGCGCAGGCGCTGATCGCGCGGGCGCGGGCCTGTCTCGCGGCTCCTCTGCATGTCGCTCCGGAGCCGCATGTCGGCGCGCTGGCCGCGCCACGCTCCACCTACACCGAAGCGGAGTTCGAGGATGTGGTGCGCCGCATTCAGGACTACATCGCGGCGGGCGATGCTTTTCAAGTGGTGCCGAGCCAGCGTTTCTCCACGCCATTCGGGCTTTCATCCCTTGCGCTTTACCGTTCCCTGCGCCGGATCAATCCGGCGCCCTTCCTGTTTCATCTGAACTTCGGTGGATTTTCGCTCGTAGGATCGTCGCCCGAGATTCTCGTGCGTTTGCGTGAAGGGATGATGACGGTGCGCCCGCTGGCCGGAACGCGCCCTCGGGGTGCGGATGCGGAAGAAGACCGGCGGCTGGAAGAGGAACTTCTGGCCGACGAGAAAGAGCGGGCCGAGCATCTGATGCTCATCGACCTTGGCCGCAACGATGTCGGGCGCGTGTGCGTGACGGGTTCGGTGAAGGTAACGGAGCGTTTCGTCATCGAGCGGTTCAGTCACGTGATGCACATTTCCTCCAATGTGGAAGGCGTGCTCAAGCCCGAATTGGAGGCACTGGACGCCTTGGTGGCAGCCTTTCCCGCCGGCACATTGACGGGAGCGCCCAAGATCCGCGCGATGGAGATCATCGACGAGGTGGAGCGCACCCGTCGCGCCACCTATGCCGGATGCATCGGTTATTTTGGCGCGGGCGGAGACATGGACACCTGCATCGGGCTGCGCATGGCCGTGGTGAAGGATGGCATGATGCATGTGCAGGCCGGCTGTGGCGTGGTGTCGGACAGCGTGCCCGCGCTGGAATGCGCCGAGACGCGGCACAAGGCGCGCGCGCTGTTTCGGGCGGCGGAAGATGCCGTGCAGCGGGCAGCACGCACCGCCGAAGGTTGAGTTGAGGGGCTGAGGAGAAGCAGCGATGCTATCGAAAAGCGATCTTCGTTTGTGGAAAGACGCGGCGAAGAGCCTGTTTTATGGCATTGCCTCCAAGGAGCGCACAGCGCCTTCCTTCATGGGCTGGACAGACACTCTCGCGACGGGAACGCAGACGCACAGTGAAAGCGCCATTCCGCGTATCGTGTGGATGTATTGGGACGGCGACACGAAGCCGCCGCTGGTCGAGGCGACGATTGCGCGTGTGCGGGCACTTAACCCCGATCACGATGTCCGGCTGCTCGACAACCGCAATGTGCGTGAGCATATCGACGCGCCCTTTCTGGAGCGTCCCGATCTTGCCGCAGCCCTCAAGAGCGATCTGATCCGTCTGGAACTGCTGGCGCAGTATGGCGGTATCTGGGTCGATGCAACCTGCATCTTTCATGAGAGCCTGCAATGGGTGCATGACGCCAGTTGCAGCAATTCCGCCGATCTGGTGGCCTATTACCGGGCGCAGGACACGCAGGATCGACGGTTTCCCATTATTGAGAGCTGGTTTCTCGCCTGCCCGCCGCAGACGACGTTGGTTCAGGTCTGGCGCGACGAATTGCGCAAGGTGCTTACGCTGGGGCGCGATGCGTATTTCCGCTCGCTTGTGGCGCGGCCGGATTATGACACGATCCGTCAGGGGATTGAGCGTCCGGAGTATCTGCTGGTCTATCTGGCCGAGCAGATCGCGCTACGGGAAGCCGGGGCCTCCGCTCTGTTCCTGCGCAAGGCGGAAGATGGCCCCTTTCTCTACCAGATGGCCGTGCGCTGGGACCGTGAACGTATCGCTACACTGCTGTGCCGGCTGGATGCGCCAGTCACGCCGCCGCCCGTTATTAAGCTGACGCACAGCAACCGTTATCTCTTGCCTCTGCTGATCCGTCTGCGTCTTGTGCGCGGCTCCAGCGTTCTGGGACGATTTCTGGAATCGTTGGCGCGATAATTCGTAACAAACAGGGATATGGCGGTGGTTCCCTGATTTCAGCGTCTGTCATAAAACCGTCACTGTGGATTTGCCCGGGCAGGTGCCTAGAAGAGCGCCGGTTTTCATTGCTGGGTGGTTAATCCATGTCAGACACTACAGCGGACAGCGCACCCATCGGGCGTCCGGACATGCGCGGTGGCGAACATCCTGCTTTCAGGCTGTTCTTCTTCGGCGTCATCATGGCGGCTCTTGCGTTCGTGGGTTACAGCGTCATCTCCGACGTCCGCGCCGCGGGCGGTCAGGATGTAGCGATTGGGGCATTCGTTCTTCTCGGACTGGCGTTGCTGATCGCGCTGGGCTTCGAATTCGTCAACGGCTTTCATGACACGGCCAACGCCGTGGCGACGGTCATCTACACCAACAGTCTGCCGCCGCTGGTCGCTGTCGTGTGGTCGGGTATGTGGAATCTGGCTGGCGTGCTCATCTCTTCCGGAGCGGTGGCTTACAGCATCGTCACGCTGCTGCCGGTGGAACTGATCCTTCAGGTGGGAAGCGGCGCGGGACATGCGATGATCTTCGCGTTACTTCTGGCGGCCATCATCTGGAATCTTGCTACCTGGGCGCTGGGTATTCCCAATTCATCGTCTCATGCGCTGGTCGGTTCGATCATGGGCGTGGGTCTGGCCAACCAACTTCTCGCGCCGCATGGCGTGGCGACGCAGGGCGTGGACTGGACACAGGTGACGAAGGTGTTCGAGTCTCTGCTGTTCAGCCCGATCTGCGGCTTTGCACTTTCGGCGGCTCTGCTGGTGCTGATGAAGCTCTTCATCCGCAATCGCAAGCTCTACGAAGCGCCCAAAGGTGATCAGCCGCCCCCGTGGTGGATTCGTGGTCTGCTGATCACCACCTGCACCGGTGTGTCGTTCTTCCATGGTGGCAACGACGGCCAGAAGGGCATGGGTCTGATCATGCTTATCCTTATCGGCGCGGCGCCGACGGCGTATGCGCTGAACCGCGCCATGCCTGAAGACATGACGCCGGGCTTTGTGCAGGCCGCCGATCAGGCCACATCGATCTTTCAGTCTCATGCGGGAACACACGGGACGGTCCCGGATCTGGTCACGGCACGGCAGATCGTTGGTGATGCCCTGCGCACACGCAGTGTGACAGGTCCGGAAGTCTATAGTGCTCTGGCTGTTATTTCCGATGCCGTATCGCGTGACGTGAAGGATTACGGCTCCATCCATTCCGTGCCGTCCGCTGTCGTTCCCAACGTTCGTACCGATATGTATCTTGCCTCCGATGCTATCCGCACCATGAAGTCGGATCCTTCCTTCTCCGCTCAGGATGTGGCCGGTTTGAAGACCTTCATGAAGGATCTCAACGAGGGCACCCGCTTCATCCCGACCTGGGTGAAGGTTGCGGTCGCCGTGGCGCTGGGTCTGGGCACGATGGTGGGCTGGAAGCGCATCGTCATTACCGTGGGCGAGAAGATTGGCAAGACACATCTGACCTACGCTCAGGGTGCTGCGGCCGAGATCGTCGCCATGGGCACGATCGGTCTGGCGGAAGGTTATGGCATGCCGGTCTCCACCACTCACATCCTTTCAGGCGGTGTGGCTGGAACGATGGCAGCCAATGGTTCTGGGCTGCAATGGTCCACCCTGCGCACCATGGGGCTGGCATGGGTCATCACGCTGCCGGCTGCCATGATGATCAGCGGCGTGCTCTACGTTCTGCTGCGTCAGGTGTTCTGACGCCCTCTTTTATAATTGTTCCCGATGACAGCATCATCGGGAACGAGAACGCAAAGGCGTGACAGCTGTCATTGGGCATCCGTCACGCTTTTTTGTGCCATCATCGTGGTTTCATGTCGGTTTTGTGAAACATGAAGACAAAATCGCTTTGTCTCGTGACGATGTCCTGGACGTTCTGGCAGAAAGTGGAGGGCGCATGGCCTCCTGTGGCCGTTTCGCAGAACGGTGCACGGGGTGCCGTGCGTCTTGCGTGTTTCCTGGCGTCGTCGTGATGCCGGGCGGATCGGGAGAGCGCCGTGAACGACCAGTCGTTGCAAAGCCGTGCGGAAATGGACCGTCAGAGTGTGCGCGAGGAAATCCTCGACGATATCGATGAGGAATTTGAACTCGAACTCGACGACCGTCGTCTTGAAGGAGAAAGTACGGGAGAGGCTTCGTTCCGTCGCACCTATTTCCGTGAACTTCTTCGTCTTCAGGGCGAACTTGTGAAGCTGCAGGACTGGGTACAGGACACGGGTGAGAAGGTTGTCATCCTGTTCGAGGGACGCGACGCGGCAGGTAAGGGCGGCGTCATCAAACGCATCACCCAACGCCTCAATCCGCGCACCTGCCGGGTGGCGGCACTTCCGGCTCCGAGCGAGCGCGAGCGCACGCAGTGGTATTTCCAGCGCTATGTCAGCCATCTTCCGGCAGCGGGCGAGATCGTGCTGTTTGATCGAAGCTGGTATAACCGCGCCGGCGTCGAGCGCGTGATGGGTTTCTGCACGGACGATCAGTACGAAGAGTTCTTCCGCTCCGTGCCGGAATTTGAGCGCATGCTGGTGCGCAGTGGCATCCGTCTTGTGAAATACTGGTTCTCCATCACGGATGATGAGCAGGAGCGTCGTTTTCGCGCCCGTATCGAGGATCCGCTGAAGCAGTGGAAACTCAGTCCGATGGATCTCCAGAGCCGTATTCGCTGGGAAGACTACACCAAGGCCAAGGAAGTCATGCTGGAGCGTTCCAGCATCCCCGAAGCGCCGTGGTGGGTCGTGCAGGCCGTGGACAAGAAAAAGGCGCGCCTGAACTGCATTGCGCATCTTCTCTCGCAAATGCCGTATCAGGCGGTGGAGAAGCCGTTGGTGGAACTGCCGCCGCGTGTCTATCACCCGGAATATGAGCGTCAGCCGACGCCGCAGGATATGATCGTTCCTGAAATCTGGTAAAACAAAGCTCTCCGATAATGTGTATCGGAGAGCTTTTCTTTTTCGTCGGAAAGTAGAACCGCTTCCCAACTGTTCGTGGGAAGCGGTTTTCTTATTTCCTCAGAAATTGATGGAAGAATGGAGTCCGAAGATGGCTTCGTCGCGGACGCGGCGGAGATGCGAGGAACCGTAATCCTGCACGCCGCCACCGGGACGCCAGACATACTGGAAGTCCGGCTGGATGACCCACCAGGGCATGACCTGCGCCTGATAGGTCAGTTCGATATGGTTCTCGTTGCGCTGGACGATAGAGCCGGAATTGCGGTCATATTGGCGCTGTCCGTAAGTCGGTCGGCCGATGCCCCAGCCCAGACCCAGCGTGTCGTTGTCACGTCCCTTGAACGGTGCCTTGAGGTTAACGCCGGCATCGACCGCGAAACTGATCAGGTTGCGGTCACCGCCATTGCCCGTGACGCGTGCGAATACGCCCAGAGATTGCGGTGAATCGGCCGAAGGTCGCCAGACCATCTGATCGATGATTCCGTAAACCATCCAGTTGCCACGCTTCCATTTCGGAATGCCTGTCGTGTCGGAGGAACTGCCAAGCGGCTGGCCCATGTTGTTGCGTAGATAGCTGGGGAAGCGTGCGGTGTCGTAATAGCCGCCGAGCTTGTAGACGCCGGGCAGTCCTTCGGTCTTGTGGCCGTGCCCGTCATCGGAGCCACCGATGGAGGTGGCGTATTGCAGTTCAGTGATGAGCAGCGCGCCAGTGCCCATGTTGAAGTTGGCGCCGTTCTCGTTGTTCGTATTCTGATTGGTGGGATCGGCCGAGTTGCCGCCGTTCTGGATGCCGAACGAGTTGTTCTTGTTGCCCGGCGGGTTGTCGTCGGCGGCGGCGAACATGAAGGTGAAGTCGTCGGTGGGACGATAGCGAATGCGCACGGCGGGCGAGGCGAGGGGCCAGGACGGACCGCCTGCGTAGAGATTGACGGACGGCGCCATCGGCCAGCCGAAATTGGAGTTGAGATACAGCGCGCCGTAATCGGAGATCAGGAATTCAGTGTCGAGATCCTGCTGACCGATTTTGATATCGAGTTTATCGTGCAGGAAGGATTGCTGGTACCACAACTCAAACAGGCGCGTGGAACGGTCGGCTTCGAAGCCCGAAGCGGGGTTGAACACACCCAGATGATCCTGCGACATCGAGCGTCCGCGGATCTGCAGCGCGCTGACATTGAACAGACCGCCATGCAGCCCGAACAGCTTCTCGGTGTCGATTTGCAGGGTGGGCATGGTCACGCCGTCATAGGCCGCGCCCGTGCCTGAACCGTGGCCGTCGCCGCCCCAGGCCGCATTGCCGTCCGCCTGTGAAGGTGTGCCGCCGGTAGCGTTGCCCCACAGTTCGTCCACTTCCTGAATGTCGATGGTGATGCCGTGCTTTGCCAGCCATGAACGTGCCCCCCACGGGTCGCCCAGCAGCTTGTCGGAGGCGTCGAAATCATCCTTGTTATCAGCGCTATCGGCCTTGGGTGGTTCGGCAGCGGCCATGGACTCCCGCACCGTGGCCGGGTCGGTTTGGTTGATCAGCGGCGTCGAGTTTCCAAGGCGGGCCCGGTCCTGTGCGATCTGCGACTGTGGAAGACCGTCCGCGCGCGCCGCACTGCTCCACCCCAGAAACAGGGCCGACGTGCATAGGCCTGTGAGGAGGCCACTTCTCCAGTTCGTCGTAAGATGGCGACGCTTGGAGGCAGGAGCCGGGAAGGGAGACGCCATGAAGCAAGAGCCTTGTATCGAGTTGTTGCGAGTGAGTGTCAGTTGCGCAATGTGATGGAAACAATCTCTTTGTGCTATGAAAAATTTGCATTTGTGTCATGCGATTGAGTGAATCGATAAATGACAAGAGCCGCACCCTTCAGAAAAGGGGCGGCCCGGATAGAGTGTACGTAAGGAAAAACAAAGACTATTTAGCCTGCAGAGATGAGGCCGACCTTGGCGTCCACGGCGCGCTGGGCATCTGCGGGTGCGATTTTCACCACCAGACCCCGGTCGCCTGCGTTCACATAGATATGGTCCAGCTTCATGGCCTGCTCGGCAATGACAACCGGAGCCTGTTCCGTCTGACCGAAGGGGCTGATGCCGCCGACCTGAAAGCCCGTCATGGTCTGTGCCTCTTCGGGGGCAATCATACGGGCGTTCCGACCGCCGAAAAGCGCTGCCAGCGCCTTGAGATCGAGCTTGTGGTTGGAAGGGATAATGACGCACACAGGCTGTTTGCGATCGACCTTGACCATCAGGGTCTTGAGCACGGCTTCCGGGTTCTCTCCGATGGCCTGAGCCGCCTGCAGGCCGATCTTTCCTCCATCCGGTGCGTATTCATAAGCATGCACCGAAAATGGAATGCCTTTCCGGGTGAGAAACTCGGTTGCTTTCGTGGTCATGGCGATATCCTTTCGGAGCGCATCCTATGTGCGGTGCATTTTCGCGCAATACTAAAGCGGCACTGAATGTCATTTTGTTCTGAAATACTGCGCAAGGAATGGAGCGGTGGCGCTGTTGGGTGCCTGTGCCACCTCTTCTGGGGTGCCCTGTGCCACGATCTGTCCGCCATGGCTTCCCGCGCCGGGGCCAAGATCGATGACCCAGTCTCCCCGTGCCACCAGTCGCATGTCATGTTCGGCGACGATCACGGTGTTGCCGTTGTTCACCAGTTCCTGAAGATGGCCCATCAGACGATCTGCGTCCGAGGGATGCAGCCCGGTTGTGGGTTCGTCGAGTATGTAGAGCGTGTGTCCGCGTCGTTGTTTTTGAAGTTCGGTTGCCAGTTTGATGCGTTGGGCTTCGCCTCCTGAAAGTTCGGTGGCGGACTGGCCGAGTGTGAGGTGGCCGAGACCGCTCCGTTTCAGGGTGGTGAGGCACTGTGCCGGTCCGGCATCGTCGGCGAAAAAATCGCAGGCTTCATCGACGTTCATGTTGAGGATATCGGAAATGGACTTTCCACGCCATGTGACTTCGAGAATCTCGGCCTTATAGCGTGTGCCATGACAGGCGGTGCAGGGCGCGTACACGCTGGGCAGGAACAGAAGCTCCACCATTGTCGATCCGGCGCCTTCGCAGACGGGGCAACGTCCTTTGGGCAGGTTGAAGGAAAAATATCCTGCATCGAGGTGACGTTTTTTCGCCAGATCGGTTGAGGCATACAGTTTGCGGATGGTGTCGAAAAGCCCTGTATAGGTCGCAAGATTTGAGCGTGGTGTGCGGCCGATGGGCTTCTGGTCAATGACCACCAGACGGCGAATGGATTCCAGTCCTTCGGTTACGTGTCCTTGCGGTTCGGCGGTCGGATCGGCCGCCATCAGGGCCGTTTCCTCTTCCTCCTGTTCCGGAAGCGCCTGCCCGAGAGCGCGGGCTACCACTGTTGTGAGAATCTGGCTGACAAGCGAAGATTTTCCAGAACCGGAGACACCTGTGACGGAGGTGAAGGTGCCCAGCGGAAAGGATGCCGACAGACCGTCGATATTGTTCCAGCGCAGATCGCTCAGACGCAGCCAGCCCGATGGCGCGCGGGGGGAGGGGGTTGGATGTGTATTGTTGCTTCCAAATACATAGTCCCGTGTGCGGGAGGCCGAAATGTCCTTCAGTCCGTCCAACGGCCCGGAATAGAGCACCTCACCGCCTCGGACACCGGCTTGCGGGCCGACATCCACCACCCATTGAGCGTTGCGGATGATATCGAGATTATGCTCGACCAGAAAAAGCGAATTGCCCGCATCGCGCAGGCTGTGAAGCGCCCGCAGAAGCGCCTGTGTGTCGGCGGGATGCAGCCCGGAAGATGGCTCATCCAACACATAGACCACGCCGAAGAGATTTGAATAAATCTGTGTGCCCAGCCGCAGGCGTTGATATTCGCCAGGAGAAAGGGTCTGCACGGCGCGGTCCATTTGGAGATAGCCCAGACCCAGTTCCTGCAAGACGCCGATACGCGCGATCATGTCGTCCACGATGCGGCGTGCCGCAATGGCCGTGGCTGTCTGGGGAGCGGTTGTGCTAACAGTGTCGGTCAGAGCCCGGGCAATGTCTTCCAGCGGCAGCGCTGTCATGGCCGCGATGTTGCGGCCCCCGAACGTGACCCGTAATGCGTCCGCGTTAAGGCGCTGACCGTGACATTCCGGACAGTCCGTTACGGTCATGAACGCCTCGACCCGTCGCCGCATCATAGCGCTTTTCGAGTTTGCGAAGGTGTGGAGGATGTAGCGTCGCGCGCCGGTGAAGGTGCCTTGATAGGACGGCTCCAGCCCCTGCGCGATGGCGCGTTTTACCTGCGCGTGGGTGAGGCCTGGATAGACAGGGTAGGTCGGTGTTTCATCCGTGAAGAGAATCCAGTCGCGTGTCTTTTTTGGAAGATCGCGCCACGGACAATCCACATTCACCCCCATGGTGATGAGGATATCGCGCAGGTTCTGTCCCTGCCACGCCGTGGGCCATGAGGCGACGGCGCGTTCGCGGATGGACAGGTTGGGGTCCGGCACCATGCTGGCTTCCGTCACCTCATGGATCCGGCCAAGGCCATGACAGCGCGAGCAGGCGCCCATCGGCGTGTTGGGGGAGAAGGATTCGGCTTCCAGCCGTGCCAGACCGGTGGGATAGGTACCAGCGCGGGAGTAGAGCATCCGCAAAAGGTTCGACAAGGTGGTGATGCTGCCCACCGAGGAGCGGCCCGAACTGCCGCCGCGCTGCTGCTGGAGGGCGATGGCGGGCGGAAGACCGTCCACAATGTCCACTTCCGGCACTGGCATCTGCTGGAACAGGCGGCGCGCATAGGGCGAGACGGATTCGAGATAGCGCCTCTGGGCCTCGGCATAGAGCGTGCCGAAGGCGAGCGAGGATTTGCCGGAGCCGGACACGCCGGTAAAGACCACCAACTGGTCCCGAGGGACGTCCACCGCCACATCTTTGAGATTGTGCTCCCGTGCTCCGCGCACATGAACGAAGCCATCGTCACGGGTGGAGGCGTCAGATGTCGGCAAGTGGTCCATCAGGGACTCCGTAGGGGAAAATCAGGAGAGTTCGGGATCGCGAAAGCGGCGGTTGGCCAGCACGGGAAGAACCTTGCGCGTGGCGCGGATGCGCTCGGGATCGACTTCGGCAAAGAGGAGGTCCGGCTCGCTGCCCGTCCGGGCAACGGCCACGCCAAGCGGATCGACCAGCATGCTGCACCCGATATTGCGCGGTCCGCATTCACCTACGGCCGCGACATAACAGGTGTTTTCCAGAGCGCGGGCGGTGACCATCACCTGCCAGTGCCATTCCTTGCCGGGGCCGCGCACCCAGGCGGCGGGACAGGTGAGCAAGTCCGCGCCGCGTACGGCGAGCGCACGGGCAAGTTCGGGAAAACGCACATCGTAGCAGGTCATGAGGCCGACGCGCAGATCACCGATTTCCAGAATGGGCGGGAGTTCGGCTCCGCAAAGATAGGTGTCGGACTCTTTCATGTTGAAGGCGTCGTAGAGGTGCAGCTTGCAGTAACAGGCGATGACGCCGGAGGCGTTGATGGCGATCTGGCAGTTATGGGTCATCTGCTGTTCCGCCGGGGTGGCGACGCAGCAGATGACGGTCAGTTCTGTCCCAGCGAGTGCGGCTACCAGCCCTGTCACAAACGGTCCGTCGAGTGACTGGGCTGTGCGTACAGTGATGCCGGGATCATTCATGTCAGCGGCGATGATGCTCTCGGGCAGCACGAGCAGCTTGGCTTCTTCCGCCACGCTGCGGCCGATAAGCGCCACGCATTGTTCAAGATTGGTGTTCCAGTCGGGGGCGACAGCAAACTGACCGAGTGCGATTTTCATGAAAGGCTCCCTGATCCCGCGATAGGCATCCTATGGCAGGTCAGGAGAGGCGGCCATAGTCAGGATTTTCCTGCGCATGGCCGCTCTGCATAAGAGCAACACATGATGAAAAACGGTGGTTGCACCTGTTTTCATGGCTCACATACGCTGACTGCATGTTGCGTTTTGGCGTCTGTATTCCCTTCTTTCAGAGATACAAGTTCTGAAAAGGAAGAAATCCTATGGCACATGATCGCGCACCGCATGCTTCAAGTTCGCTTCACGATCTGGCCCGCAAGGCGGTTCACACACCCAAATTACTGACGAAGGAAGAGGTTCTTCGTTTGGCCGAACATGTTCTCAAGGGTGGGGAACATGCGAGCGAAGTGGAACGTGAGGCCGCAAAGAAAGCGACGCACAATCCCGAAGGTGTGACGGCTGAAGAGATTGCTCTTCTGGGCAAGAAAACGGCGGGCGAGGGCTGATTTCCCAAAATATCGTCCTGTGGAATTAAAGGTAAGGAAATAACCGATGTCCGCTTACAAGACCCTGCGTGAGGCGATCGAGAAGAAGAGCGTTGTCGGCTTCACGCTGTCCGGCAAGCCGCAGAGCGGTTCGCCGCATGCGCTAGGCAAGGGTGATGGTATCGAAAAGGTGCTGATGTATCGGGGAGAAGATTCCCACGAAAAAGGCATCCCGCCCACCAGCGAGTGGAGCTGTCTTGCCGTTGCCGATCTGAGCAATGTGTATCTGATCCCCGATGAGCCGTTTCATGTCGGTCATCCGGAGGCCAAGCACCGCGAAGGCATCCGTGAAGTCGACATCGAGATCGCCTGATCGAGAAAAGGGAGCCTTCAGGCTTCCTTTTGTTTTTCTAACCGGGCACTGACAGATCGGTAAGCCGCCGGTGTTCTTCCATGGCGAAACGATCCGTCATGGAAGCCAGATAGTCCGCCACCACGCGCCGTCGTGCGATTTCATTGGGCGCGGCACAGGATTGTTCGTTCCAGCCATCCGGCAACAGATTGGGTGATGCGCCAAGCGTGTCGAACAGTTCCGTCACCACCCGTTTTGCCTTGTGGGACATGCGGTTCACCTTCCAGTGGCGATAGAGCCGGGCAAACAGGAAGGTGCGAATACCCTGATTCGCTTCGTGCATGGCGGGGCTGAACGTCACCACAGGACGATCCGCATGACGCACATCATCGGCGGATCCGGGCGCTAGCGCGGTCAGGTTGAGTGCTGTCTGGCGCAGCACATCACTGACGAGGCGATGGATCAGCCGCCTTACGGTCTCATGCCGGATTCTTTGCTCAAGAGCGACAGGCGTGGTGGTGTCTTTCAGTGTGGCGGCCAATGCGCGGGCTTCTCTGAGAGCCTCTCCCGCGACCGGGACATCCACCAGATCGTCCAGCGACAGCAGACCGGATTTGATGCCGTCATCAAGGTCATGCCCGTGATAGGCAATGTCGTCGGCAAGGGCGGCAAGCTGCGCTTCGACAGATGCGAAAGACCCGAGTTTGAGACAGAACTGTGAGTCGTGTTCCCGCAACCAGGCCGAAGGGTGTGTGACGGGACCGTTGTGCTTGACCAGCCCTTCCAGCGTCTCCCATGTCAGATTCAGACCGTCGAACTGGAGATAACGGTGCTCCAGCATGGTGACCTGCCGCAGAGCCTGCGTGTTGTGGTCGAATTCGCCCCACGGCTTCATGGCGGCGGCGAGCGCCTCTTCCCCCGCATGACCGAACGGTGTGTGGCCGAGGTCATGGGCGAGGGCGATGGTTTCGGTGATGTCCTCGTCCACATTGAGGTGGCGGGCCATGGACCGGGCGATCTGCGCCACTTCCAGCGAGTGGGTCAGGCGTGTGCGGAAAAAATCGCCTTCGTGATTGACGAAGACCTGCGTTTTGTATTGCAGACGGCGAAAGCCGGAAGAATGGATGACGCGATCCCGGTCCCGCTGCCAGGGCGAGCGGGTCGTGGCTTCGGGTTCGGTGTGAAAACGCCCGCGCGTGGGGCGGGCGTTGACGGCGTAGGGAGCTGGTTTCATGCGGCCCGTCCGGTCTGTTGACGGGGCATTTGACCATGTTCCAGCAGTTGTGGCGAGAGGTGGCGGAGCCGAGGCTCCGCCGTAGTGGATCAGAAGGCCCAGATGGCGTCTGCGTTGAACCACAGCATGTTGTTGGTGCCGTGCGTGACGATGGGGTTGTCCACGGTGCCAGCTGCGTTGAACGGACGGGTGCCGTTGAGGGACTTGTCGAGGCGGATTTCCGGCCGGAACGTGAACTGACCGAAAGTCACACGCTTGTTGATGAAATCCGGACGGTAGGACACGCCGACGGTGAGTTCGCCGAAGGTCGTGGGGAGCGCGCCATAGTAGGGGTAAGGCTTGTTGCTGGCGGCCTTGGTGAAGGAGGTGAAGCTTGAATATTCGACGATCGTGCCGCCGGTGTTGTCGCGCAGAATTTCACCGCGGGCGTTGAAGGTCAGGTTGGGGTTGATGTCGTAGGCGAAGTAGGATGTCACGCCATAGACATCGTCGCGTGTCAGATCGTCGTGCAGCCACGTGCCGTCGATGGTGAAGGTCATCTTGTCGTTGATGTGATAGGTCGCCAGCACATCGACGTTGTACTGCATCTTCTGGTTGGCAATCTTGCCGACACCTGCGCTGTACCAGCCGTTTGCATAGGACGCGCGGCTGTTGTTCCCCTGTGGCCCGAAGTGCCCAAGGATGTGGAAATCCAGTTTGCCGTCAAGCAGCTTCATGAAGTTGAAGCCAAATGTGCCTTTGGGGCGGCTATTGTTGCCGGCCTGTCCGAAGCTGGTGGAGTTACCCGCGTCGATGCCCAGCACCCAGTCCACATGCTTGTCGAGATGCAGTGTCGTGTAGATACCGATGACCTGGAAAGGTACGATATAATCGGACGCATAGTTGAAGGTGTAGAAGGGACGTGCCAGCGCTGGCGTGCCTTCAGACCCCAGCAGACCGTACATCTGGCCGAGTTGTACATCGATGCCGCGCTTGAGCAGCCAAGGCATGTGGAAATCGAGATGCGCCTGCGTTGGAACCCACTGATAAAGTCCGGAAATGGCGCCGTCACCCATACCGATGGTCGGATCGAAGCGGGCATCCGAACCATACATTGTCTCGAAGGTGAAGCCGAAACCGTAACCCTTGCCGATATTCGTCACGGGATGGGACAGCGAGCCCATGATCTGGTTCATGGTGACCGTGTTCGCGCGATCCACATAGAACTGTGCAAAGTTGCGTGCGGATTTGGTCCACGGGTTGCCGGCGATGCCAGCCTCTACCGTGAGATGGCCCACCAGACCGTCCCAGTAGTTCAGCGGTTTGCCCGCCTTGGGATGGAAAATGTTTCCCTGAACGAGCTTGAGGCTTTCTTCGGTTTCTGCGACGTCGTCATCGACGAGTTTGTTGTGGTCCGAAACTTCGTCAGGAGCCGTGGTGGCCGGAGGGGCCGTGTTGACGGTGACGTTTGAAGCAGCGGCGGGTGCCGCCGTGGTGGTTTGGGCATGAACGACATGAGGCAGCGTGAGGCTTGCCGTCATCAGGGCTGATGACAGGCCGAGAACCTTTCCGCGGGACAATGCGAGCATCGAGGGCTGTCTCCTTGGGCAGTCGGGGATGGGCTGGTCCCGTGTCCCTAAATCGGGATTGAACAGGTTTATAATCGAAACGGAATCGAAATGAGGCAAGCGGGAAAATTTGTTGTTCGTCAGGAAAGTAACCACCTGCGGCAAAAGTGTCACGCTTGACATGTTGTGAAATATATCGGTGCGATCAACAGTCTCTCGTTTTCTGCAGCCACAAAAAATATCCTGTCTGCGTAAAACGAAAAGAGCACGGCGAGCCTATGTTGCCCGTTCGAGCTGACATTGCCTCTATGTCTCGAGGATGAATTTCAGGTGTCGTGTGACGGAAGCGCTATCTCG
This sequence comes from Acetobacter estunensis, assembly GCF_019083805.1. Classification (GTDB taxonomy): domain Bacteria; phylum Pseudomonadota; class Alphaproteobacteria; order Acetobacterales; family Acetobacteraceae; genus Acetobacter; species Acetobacter estunensis_A. The sequence continues at coordinate 52,815 of NZ_JAHRDV010000004.1, read as the reverse complement.
TCGGGCGCGTCATCTTTCAGTGCGACACCCGTGATCTGACGGCTGCGCGCCTCTTTCATCAGCCACGCGAGCTTGTCGGCGGCGGGAGCTGTTTTCAGCCCATGCAGATGAATGTTGGACAGACAGTTGCGCGCCGAATCCGGAGTGCCGACACGTGGAGCGTATGTCAGATAGACGCCCAGACTGTCGGCCACGGAAAGACCGGGCCGCTCGCCGATCATCATGACGACCATGCGTGCGCCCATGGCTTGCGCAATCTCGTCGCCCAACGCCACGCGCCCCTGAAGCGCCATGACCAGCGGGGCGATTTTCCAGTCCGGCAGCCGTTTTTTCATCTCCTGATAGAGCGCGACGGCGCCCTCGGCGGTCGCGACGGAGGACAGGCCATCGGCAGCGACGAACACCACGTCCCAATCGCCTTTTTTGAGTTCCGCGAGGCTTTCGGGGGCGAGGCGGCGTCCGAGATCTGGGCGGCGCAGATAGGTCGGGCGGTCGGGAGCGCGGCTATGCACCACGAGGCACGGTTCGCCGAGGGCCGCCTTCATCGCGTCCACATCCAGCGCCGTATGCACGGCGTCGCGAGCCTGCGCGTGGGCGGCCTGAAAGGCCAGCACATCGGTGGTGCGCTGGGCGTTGCCGCTGCGGCCAAGCCCGATGCGTGCACGGGTGAGGGCGCGCAGATCCTGCCACGGGTCGAGGTGAACGATGTCGCCTGTGGGGCGCGACGAGGTGCTGGGGGGTGTGCTGTCGGTCATGGTCAGGCGATCATCTGGCCGAGGTGGGTCTGTCCGGGGGAGACGGGGAGCATCCGCTCGCGGTGCGTGTCATAAAGGCCCATCCGCTCCAGCCAGGCCGCGAATTCCGGTGCGGGCTTGAGGCCAAGCAGGTTACGGACGGTCAGGATGTCGTGGAAAGACAGGCTCTGGTAATTGAGCATGATGTCGTCCGCGCCCGGCACCCCGATCAAGAAGGTGATGCCTGCGGTTCCGAGCAGCACCATCAGGTTGTCCATGTCGTCCTGATCGGCTTCGGCGTGGTTGGTGTAGCAGACGTCGCAGCCCATCGGGACGCCCATCAGCTTGGCGCAGAAATGGTCCTCCAGTCCGGCGCGGATGATCTGCTTGCCGTCATAGAGATATTCCGGGCCGATGAAGCCCACGACCGTATTCACCAGAAGCGGATGGAACTCCCGCGCCACGGCGTAGGCACGGGCTTCCACGGTCTGCTGGTCGATCCCGTGATGCGCGTCGGCGGAGAGGGCTGCGCCCTGTCCGGTCTCGAAGTACATCAGGTTCGTGCCCAGTGTGCCGCGTCCCAGCGATAGGGCGGCCTCGCGCGCTTCCTTGAGAATGGCGAGTGAGACACCAAACCCTTCATTGGCTTTCTGCGTGCCGGCGATGGACTGGAACACGAGATCAACCGCGCCACCGCGATTGATGATCTCGATGGTATTGGTGACATGCGTGAGCACGCAGGTCTGTGTCGGGATATCGTAGCGCTGGCGGGCGTGGTCCAGCATATCCAGCAGAGCCAGTCCGTTGGCCACGCTGTCGGTCGCGGGATTGATGCCGATCACGGCGTCGCCCATGCCGTAAAGCAGCCCATCGAGGGTGGAGGCCGCGATCCCCTTGAGGTCATCCGTGGGGTGATTGGGCTGGAGGCGGGAGGCGAGGCAGCCTTTCAGGCCGATAGTGTTGCGGAACTTGGTGACCACTGTGATCTTGTGCGCAACGCTCATCAGATCCTGATTGCGCATGAGCTTGCTCACCGCTGCCGCCATTTCGGGTGTGACGCCCGGTGCAATGGCGCGCAGAGCCTGCGTGTCGGCCTCATGCGAGAGCAGCCAATCCCGAAAGCCGCCGACTGTCATATGAGCAATGGGGGCGAAAGCCGCTTTATCGTGGGTGTCCACGATCAGGCGAGTGACTTCGTCTTCCTCATACGGAACGAGTGCGGTGGCAAGGAACGTGGACAGCGGCAGATCCGCCAGCGCATAGCGCGCAGCTACGCGCCGTGCATCCGAAGTGGCGGCAAGCCCGGCCAGTTCGTCGCCCGATCGGCGAGAGGACGCGGCCGCAAGCAGCGCCTTGAGATCGGTGAAGGTGTGGCGCTCTCCGCCAAGCGTATGATGAAAGGCCATGGATCGATGCTTCCTCCAGCGGGATGAATGTCCTTTGGCCGGTCTGCGCTGTCAATGCGAAAACGCAACGGTTCATGCGCTGCAAACTGTTCCGTGTGGCGAGATGCCGTTTCATTCGATGGTAAAGAGTTTCATTGCATACTCGCGGCCCGGGACGGAGTTTGCTAAAGCCCAGTCCTGAAGGAAGATTGTACAACACATTAAATGGAAGTCCTTTTACGTATGGTCGATCAGGCAACGATGGAAACGGTGGCGGGAGCTACTCAGGGCGCCAGTGGCGCGGACAGCGTGAGCGGAGGGACGAATCCGGCTCAACCCACGCTGATTCTGGGCGCTCAGTACGTCCGTTCGGTGTCGTTTCAGGCCATAGATTCTGCGCGGCTGCACACCCGACCGCCGGTGCGTCCCAACACGCGCATGGCGATCGATGTCACCGCGCGCCAGATTCTGGAGAACCAGCCCGATTTCGAGGTGGATCTTGTCATGCGCTGCGAAGGCATCGGGGAAGAGCCGGTCGAGGGCGGTGACGCACCGCGCCTGTTCGAGACGGTCATCACCTATTCCGGTCTTTTCACCCTGCGTAATGTGACGACGGAAAGTTTCGAGCCGCTGCTGCTGGTGGAAGCGCCGCGTCAGATCTTCCCCGCAGCCCGCAACTATCTGGCCGACATCACGCGGGAGGCTGGGTTCATGCCGGTCATTTTGCCGCAGATCGATTTTCTGGCGCTGTGGCAGTCCCGCCGGGCCGCAGGACAGGTGGCCCGCTAAATCGGGTCAGAGCACCTGCGTTGTGCCGGTCTGCATGGCGGGGTAGTCTTTACACAAAATCGGGAACGGACGCCGGTGGTTGTTGCGGGGCAACGCCTCATCGTCCGGATGAGTGCGTCGTGGTGGTGCTGGCAACAGCCCGCTCCTGTGATGGTTGAGAGGTCTGGTGTCTCCGGAATCAATGAAAATCCCTGCATGGGCGCAGTTTGATGCCGGCTGGTATCGTCTCACCTATGGCGGGCGGCTGGGTGAGTTGGCCAGCGCATCCTCCGAGGAACTGGAGGCGCATTACCGCGAGACAGGCCAACGCGAAGGATGGTCGCCCAACCGCTTCTTTGATGAGGAATGGTACCTCGCCGCGCATCCGGATGTCGCCGCCGCCGTGCGTGCGGGCACCTTCGCCAGCGGGTTCGAGCATTACCGAGCAGACGGTTTTCGCTCCCGCTCGCCACACTGGCTTTTCTCCGAGAGTCAGTATCTCGCTCGTTATCCCGATCTAACCCGCTCCACGCTCGACCGTCTGGGGCTGGCCAATGGTTACGACCATTATCTGAGTGTGGGAGACAGGGAGTTCCGTTCCGGACACCTGTTTTTCGATCCGCACCTTTATTATGCAAAAGCTGTGGTCGCACCTGCGGGTGAAGGCAAGCCTGCGGCCACACGTATTCCCGAGATTGGACCGTTCGCGGATTTCCTTACCGATCTGAAGCAGCGCACGGATCTGCGTGTCAGTTGGTATTTTGATCCAGAGTGGTATCTGCGCACCTATCCCGATGTGGCGCAGGCTCTCGAAGGTGGCGCTTTTTCCAGCGCGCTCCATCATTTTCTGACAAACCCGACACCGCGCCAGTATGGTCCGCTGGAATGGTTCGAGGAAGATTACTATCTCGAACTTTATCCCGACATTGAGGACGCGATCACCAGCGGGTTCCTCCGCTCGGGATACGATCATTTCGTGCGTTATGGTGTGTTCGAGCGCCGCAAGCCGCATCCCGATATCGATCTGAACGTCTATTTCTTTTCGGGAACCGTTCGTGCCGACATCGAACGCGGGCTGGTGCGGGATGTGTTCGTTCATTGGCTGTCGCGTCGCCATGTGCGTCCACTGGACGAAGGCGTTGAGCGACCGCCACTGGAGCAGTTCGAGACGCTTGCTCGCCGCAAGGCGGAAGCACTTCTGCCGCTCCTGACCCGCCATCCGCTCGATTTTACGCGGCAAGGCGCGGCACGACTGGGTGTCGTGCTGATGGCGCACAACCGGCTGCCCCTGACGTTGTCTGCCCTTTCGGCTCTCCATGCTGCCTGTGGCGAGACGATGCAGGTTGTTGTGGTGGATTGCGGATCGCAAGATGACACGCGGCGCCTGCACCATTTCGTCACGGGTGTGAAGGTCATTCGGTTGGGGCAGACGGCTACCCGGGCGGAAGCATTGCGGGCGGCCCTGCCGCATCTGCACGCGCCGGATGTGCTGTGGCTCGGGCAGGGCATGACACTGCGTTATGGCGCGCTCGATGCAGCATTGGCTCAACTGGCGGAAAGTCGGGCGACGGGTGGTGCGGAGCGGGTTGGCCTTGTCACGGGGCGGGTGATGCGTGCGGATGGCCGCCTGTGGGAAGCGGGGGCCATTGCGTGGCGTGACGGTTCTCTCGCGCGCTATATGGAAGGGGCGCGGCTGGAAGCGCCGGAGGTCAGTTTCCGCCGGCAGGTTCCCTGCAGCACGGCGCCTGCCATGCTGATCGATCGGGCGTTGCTGGAGCAGCTTGCCGGATTCGATGAAGCCTTCGGCACTCAGGCTTTCCAGCTTGCCGATGTGTGCCTGCGGGCTGCGGCGCTGGGGCGGCGCACGCTTTATGAACCGTCCCTCATCGTGTCCAACGATGCGCATGAGCCGGTGGATGACGAGCAGGCGCAAGCCGAGTGCCGTCTTTTGCGCCGCCGACATGCCCGTCGTCTGGACACGGCCTTGCCACCGTCTCCTGTCATGGTGTCCCGGGCGCGCAGTGTCAGGCCGTCGTCCTCTTCGCGGCGCATCCTGTTCATCGAAGACCGGATTCCCACGCGCCGTCTTGGTTCCGGCTTTGTGCGCTCCAACGACATCGTGCGCACGATGGCGGCCCTCGGCCATGAAGTGACGGTGTTTCCGATCTATTCCTCGACCGATCCGCTGCCGGTTATCCATCGTGATTTCCCTGTTGGGGTCGAGGTGCTGCACGATCGTGGTTTCGAACATCTGGAAGCGTTCCTTCAGGAGCGCAGCGGGATGTATGACGGCGTGTGGATCGGCCGCACGCACAATGTCGGACGTATGCTGCCGGTGCTGCTCGCGCAGGCGCAGGCTCTGCCGATCGACGCGCTCGTGCTCGATACCGAAGCGGTTACGGCCCCGCGTGACGCCCTGCGGGCAAAACTGTTCGATCTGCCGTTGACGCGCAGTGTGGCGGACGCTCTGGAAGATGAACTCTCCAGCGCGTGGTTGTGTCAGACCATTGTGGCGGTCAATCCGCTCGACGCGCGCATCCTGCGTGAAGCGGGACACGAGCATGTGGCAGAACTCGGCCATATGTGTCCCTTGCGCCCCACACCGGCAGGGTGGGGTGAGCGTCGGGACATGCTGTTCCTCGGTGCGATTCATGAGGCGAACTCACCCAATCATGACAGTCTGGTGTGGTTCGTGAACAAGGTGCTGCCATTGCTGCGGGACCGCCTGCCCGAAGGCGTGCGGTTCACGGTTGCGGGGTATCTGGGAGCGGGCGTCGATCTCAGCGCGCTGGGGCATGACCCACGGGTGGAACTGGTGGGGCCGGTGAAAGACCCGGCGGCGCTTTATGCGTCTCACCGTATTTTCGTCGCACCTACGCGCTTTGCCGGAGGCATTCCTTTCAAGATTCATGAGGCTGCTTCACACGGTCTGCCTGTCGTGGCGTCCCAGTTGTTGTGCCGCCAGCTTGGATGGCGGGACGGGATGGAAATCATCTCGGGCGGGGACAATGATCCGCAGGTGTTCGCGGATCGTGTGGTGGCTCTGTATGAAGACCGCGATCTGTGGGACGCAGTGCGCGCCGGTGCGTTGGCGGTTCTGGCCGATGAAAACAGTGAAAAAGCCTATTCCGTCCGTCTGAACGCCATTCTTCAGGATGTTTTTGAGCGCGCACAGGCGGCTCAGAGCTGAAAATAGGCCATTCATTTTCATTTTTCTGCAAAAGCACGCTCCATTCATTTGGCAGCGCGCGTCATTTGCGTCATCATGTGTTTCGGAAAGCGAACGACTTCCTTTCGGTATCGTAAGGGCGTCGTCGTCGCGTACGAGTGCTGGAGCAACCGATGCCGGAACTGAAAAACGAGTTTGATTGCGCCGCCACCCTCAAGGAAGGCACGTGGTGGATGCCGTTTACGGCCAACCGTCGTGTGCGTGAGCAGGGGCTGGCCCGTGTCGTTACGTCCGCCAAGGGCGCGTATTACACGGCGGCGGACGGCACGAAGCTGTTCGACACGCTCTCCGGCCTGTGGTGTTCACCGCTGGGTCACGCCGACCCGCGCATCACGGAAGCGCTGCGCAAGCAGGCCGACACGCTGGATTTTGCACCGGGTTTCCAGATTGCGAATCCCGAGACCGTACGCCTGAGCGAGCGTATCGCCAACATGGCACCGGCGGGCATGGACCATGTGTTCTTCGCTAATTCCGGCTCGGAAGCCGATGACACGGCGCTGAAAATCGCGATCGGTTATCACCGCCTGCGGGGTGAGGGTGCACGGTTCCGTCTGATCGGACGCGAGCGCGGCTATCACGGTGTCGGGCTGGGCGGCATGTCGGTCGGCGGCATTGTGCCCAACCGCAAGATGTTCGCCACCATCATGGTGCCGGGCGTCGATCACATCCGTCATCCGTATGATCATTCCAAGGTGGCGTTCTCCAAAGGCCAGCCTGAATGGGGCGCGGAAATGGCGGAGGATCTGGAGCGACTGGTCGCCCTACATGATGCCTCCACCATCGCCGCCGTCATGGTGGAGCCGGTGCAGGGTTCGACCGGCGTTCTGGTGCCGCCCGTGGGCTATCTCGAACGCCTGCGCGAGATCTGCACGAAGCATGGCATCCTGCTGATCTTCGATGAGGTCATCACGGGTTTTGGCCGCATGGGCGAAAACTTCGCGTCCCAGAGGTTCAACGTGAAGCCGGACATGATCACCTTCGCCAAGGCTGTTACCAACGGCATCGTGCCGATGGGCGGTGTGATCGTGTCGTCGGACATCTACAACACCTTCATGACCGGTCCGGAAAACGCCATCGAATTCGCGCATGGCTACACCTACTCCGGCCATCCGATGGCTGCGGCGGTCGCGCATACCGTGCTCGACATCATGGAAGAAGAGAATCTTGTCTCCCGTGCCCGGGCGTTGGAGCCGGTTCTGGAAGAAGCGGTTCACAGCCTTCGTGATGTGCCGACTGTGTATGACATTCGCAACATCGGTCTGACGGCCGCCATTGATCTGAAACCGGCCGCAGGCAAGCCGGGCGCGCGCGGGTTGGCGATGTTCGAACGCGGCCTGAAGGAAGGGCTATTGCTGCGCTGTACGGGCGATACGATTTCCTTCGGCCCTCCGTTCATCTCCACGCCGGAGCAGTTGCGCGACATGGTGGCCACCGTGCGCAAACTCATCATCGAACTCGACTGAGTTCGGTTCGTTCTTTATTCTGAGAGGAGAATTTCATGCCACTTCTGCATTTCCATATCTACGAAGGTCGCAACGAAGAGCAGATCAAGAAGCTGCTCGACACCGCGCATGAGGCCATGCTGGAGGCCTTTCAGGTGCCGCGTGGCGACCGCTATCAGATTGTGACGGAGCACAAGCCTTCGCACATGATCCTTGAGGATACCGGGCTTGGGATTCCGCGCACCAAGGACATGGTGCTGCTTCAGGTGTTCAGCCGTCCGCGTGGCGATGGCGGTTTCGCGCTGTTCTACCGCCTGCTGACCGAGCGACTGGAGGCCGAGTGCGGCATCAAGTCTTCGGATGTCATGATCTCGGTTGTTGAGAACAAGGACGCGCACTGGTCCTTTGGGCTTGGGCGTGCGCAGTTCCTCACGGGCGAGTTGCCGTTGCGCAAGTAAAAGGCGGTTTTTCCGGGCAATGCGCGGGAGTTTTCCGCCCCGCGCATTGCCTCCCGCGTCGCCCTGTCGCACAAAAGCGTCCAACAGGAACGCCATGTGTGAGGCAGGAGCGCGCACCATCATGTCAGCCGACACGATCCAGACCGACGTCGTTATCATCGGCGCAGGCCCGACCGGCCTGTTTGCCGCCTTCCAGTGCGGAATGCTCAAGCTGCGCTGCGTGCTTGTCGATGCGCTCGACGAGATTGGCGGTCAGTGCGCGGCGCTTTATCCCGAAAAACCCATTTATGACATTCCCGCCTGCCCCGCGATCGAGGGCGGCCAACTGATCGAACAGCTTGACGCGCAGATCCGTCCGTTCGATGTGCCGCGCCTGCTGGGCCGTCGTGTGACCACCCTGAGCGGTCATCGCGGGGATTTCACGCTCGGCACCGACAGGGGCGACACGCTCAAGGCCCGCGCCGTGATCCTTGCCGTGGGTGCGGGAGCGTTCGGCCCCAACCGTCCACCACTGGACGATCTGGCGGCGTATGAGGCCACGGGTGGCGTGCAGTATTACGTCCGTCGTCGCGCGGATTTCACGGACAAGACGCTTGTGATCGCAGGCGGTGGCGATTCCGCGCTGGACTGGGCGCTCTCCCTGCGGGATGTCGCGAAAAAGATCTATCTCGTGCACCGCCGCGACAAGTTCCGCGCTGCTCCGGAAAGCCTCAGCCAGTTGGAGGAGGCCGTGGCGCGCGGTGAGATCGAGAAAGTCGTGCCCTATCAGCTCAAGGCGCTGCATGGGGAGGGCGGGCAGCTTTCCGGCGTCGAAGTGGCCACGCTGGCGGGCGAGAGCCGTGTGCTGGAAGCGGATCACCTGCTCGCTTTCTTCGGATTGGCGACCGATCTTGGCCCGCTGGCGCAGTGGGGCATGGACCAGATCCGCTCCACCGTGCCAGTCACGCCCTCGACCTGCGAAACCTCGCTGCCCGGCGTGTTCGCCATTGGTGATGTCGCGACTTATCCGGGCAAGCTCAAGCTGATTCTGCAAGGCTTCAGCGAAGCCGCGATGGCCGCGCACGCGATCTATCCCATCGTGAATCCGGAGCAGGCGCTGCACTTTGAATATTCCACAAGTCAGGGTGTTCCGGGTTCGAAATGAAATGGGCCTGACAGACGAAACTTCCGCTGTTATGAGGAAAGAAAGGTAAACGGCACCGAAGGACGAGCGGATAATGGGCGTGAATGCACAGGCAGCCGGAGGCATCCTGACCATCGACCTCGGGGCGGTTGCCGAGAATTATCGCACGCTTGCGGGGATGATGGCCGGGAGTGCCACAGCCGAGCATCCCGCACCGCTTTGCGCTGCCGCAGTCAAGGCCGATGCCTATGGCCTTGGGGTCGAGCATGTCGGGCCGGTGCTGGAAAAAGCCGGGTGCCGTCATTTCTTCGTGGCGCATCTGTCGGAAGGCGTGGCGCTTCGTCCGTATCTCAACCCGGAGATGAACATCTTCGTGCTGCACGGGCCGCCACCGGGAACGGCGACCGAGTTTCTGGCGCATGATCTGATCCCGGTCCTCAACAGCATGGAGCAGGTGGCGCAGTGGCAGGCACTGGCCCGCCGTCAGGAGCGGATCCTGCCCGCCGTGTTGCAGGTGGATTCCGGCATGGCCCGCTTCGGCTTCACCGCGCAGGAAGTGGACCGTCTGGCGCGTGATGCCACGCTGCTGGAGAGCATCCGCACCGTGCTGGTGATGAGCCATCTGGCCTGCGCCGATACGCCGGAGAATCCGGCTAACCGCCACCAGCTTGAAACCTTCCGTGCGCTGGCCGCGAAACTTCCCGCTGCGCCGCGCAGTCTGGCAGCGTCCTCCGGTCTGTTTCTCGGCCCCGATTGGCGCTTCGATCTCGGACGACCGGGGGCGGCGCTCTATGGCGTCAACCCGACGCCGGGCCGTCCGAACCCCATGCGTGATGTGATCCGTCTGCAGGCCAATGTCATCCAGACGCGCGACGTGCCGGTGGGGCAGGCCGTGGGCTATGGCGGGATGTTCGTGGCAAAGCGCCCGACCCGCGTGGCGCTGCTGGGTGTGGGCTATGGCGACGGCTTCCTCCGCAGAGCCTCGGGACGCGGCACGGCGATCCTGCCGTCACGTCCCGAGGTGAAGCTGCCACTGATCGGGCGCGTGTCGATGGACTCGCTGGCCGTGGATGTGACGGACCTTGGCGAGATGCCACTGGCAGCGGGGGAGGCGTTTGATCTGATTGGGCCGTATAACCCGCTGGAGATGGCGGCGGAGGCGGCGGAGACGATTGGGTATGAGTTGTTGGTGGATTTGGGGGGGCGGTATTTGAGGGAGTGGAGGTAGGGGTGGATGTCAGCTTTGGGGGGTAAACGGAAGGTCGGCTTTGTCTGAGGTGATCGGTAAAACCGGACATTCACATGGACGACCCTCGTGAAAAACTTTCACCCCACTCCGATCACTTAAATAACCCATGAGATTTTCTGAAAGCCGACATTTGCTCATAAAACAGGCAAGCGTTATAATAATAGAGCAATTCCATGAAACTATTACCAGCCGCGGCGTGCTGCCTCTGCATTTTTCCGGAAAAGAATGCAAAGGCATGGAGTTCCACATTACTGGGCACCGTTGCCCCGAATGAACCCTACGGACTTGCAGGCAAGGCGGACGGGCCATCTGGAGACGATGAAGTGGCTATTATCGACGACGCCACGTCGAAACGAAGATGCACTGCAGTAGATTGCTGGGGCAGTGTCTGATCGCTCATGATTTCGACTGCCAGATCACCGAGGCGGATATCCGTGCGGTCATACTCAACCGCTTCACAGCACTCGGAATCCCTATCGCGTAAGAATTAAAAATTCTATAATAGATTCAGCTCACTTATCGGTTAATTTGTGCAACTGATCCGTCGCGAGCAAAAAGTGATGCAGTATATTCTCGACGATGTCATCGATCTCAAATCATAGAATTGCGTTATTGATTAAGATGACTTGGCTGGGTTAGATAACATTATTGATTTAAAATGGAGTCAACATACTTAGGCATACCAATCGTCGGTTCTAGGCTTCAAGAATTAGCGGAAGAACTTTGCTGACGGGCGTTTGGTGAGTGAAATTAGAGATTACTGAGAGAGAATTTTCATGACCGAGAATATTCAGAAGCTTTCTATCCGCCTGCTGAAGGACGGCATCGAGCCTGACGATGCCCTTCGCGAGGGAGTCGATCTCAGGGACTGGCAGAGGATAGAAGGGGCAAAGATTGCTTTGGATACTATGGGTGGTACCCCGCCGAAATGGGCAGGTTTTCTAAATCTATCCGACGATGAAAAGAAGAAGGTGTGGAATAACACCGCCTACGGTCTGGTGTTTTTGAACACCTCTGGCCGTTGGTTTGCTGTATCGTTCGGCATGGGCCATGTGAAACTTGACCCGGCAAAGTTCGAACAAGACTTCGGTCTCCGTGTCGTCCTAAATTCTGTAGACGAAGCGCAGCTGAAGAGTGCTGATGTCAGGACGCCGGATGAGAACACCCTATCTCGACGGAGCCAGACGAGTCGCGGCTCCGACCAGTCTGCCTTTGCGATCGACGTCGAACGCGACATTATTCGCGGGTTGGCAGGCACCCCTAAAGAGAAGGATTTCGCAACGCGTGTGGCGGGTAGCGATGCATTGTCCATGGATCGGCGATTGAAGGTGACGGATCTTCCCAAAGCATGCGACGACGCTCTCACCATGTATGCCAAGGATGACTACAAGCAACATTTCAATTGGGTCGACCAGATCAAACACGTGCGCCAAGCTGATCTGATCAAGAAACTGGATAAAGTCGCAGCTCTCAAACTTGAAGCCGTGATTGGTGGAGCTGATCCGGATGGACTACATCTGGCTTTCCCTATCATTTACGACCCGGAAAAAGGGGCAAGTATTCGTTACAAGGGATTCCGCAGTAAGCTTATATTTTCCGACCTTGACCTCAGCGGTTATCTGAATGCCTTATATGATCAAGAGGTGACGAGCTTCGATGCTGATGATCTAAAAAAGCACTCTGTGCATGAGGTGGACGAATACGGAAATGACTGTGGGAAAAGCTGGAAAATTAATGAATGCCTTGTCCTTGAAGCGGAGGTTGACGGGCACACATATGTTCTCTCCGGAGGGCGGTGGTATCAAGTAGCTCATGACTTCGCGACGCAACTCGTTAAGTTCTTCGATAATTTAAAGAAAGAAGAACTGCCAGATGCTTTGCCTGATGAGAACGAGGAGAAATATAACTCACGCCTGAAAGCTAGTGAAGTTGATCTCCTCTGTCTTGATCGAAGACTTATCAAGCCCACTGGCTGGGTCACAACCATGGAAGCTTGTGATTTCCTCGACAAGAAATCCCGTATCATTCATGTCAAGGATAAGACGTCCTCTTCACGCCTCAGTCATTTGTTCAATCAAGGAATAGTTTCAAGCCGAGTCCTGATAGTTGATGGAGCAGCTCGCGACTTGATCAGGGGCAAGATTAACGAAGTCCAAACTGAAACCGGGCAAACAGATTTCGTAGATATCATTCCAGGTGATGGAGGTAGTTTTCAATCACGGAATTATACCATTGTCTACGCTGTTATCGGCACCGGCAATGAGCCTAAGCTCCCTTTCTTCAGCTTAGTGACACTCCGTCAAGCTATCCGCGAACTTACAGCTCTGGGTTATCAAGCAGCATTCTCCTGGATCAAAAAACCAGCTTCTGTAGGTGTAAAAGCGGTCAAGTCGGCTGATAGTGAGCAAGATGAAAAAGCCGTTATTGATAAAGATGGCGAGACTATATGAGCAGTGATGGATTCATCGTGGCGGAGAAGCATCAGTATTAAGCCCCTACGCTGCAGTTTCTGGCGCGTCCGGATGACGTCTCTTTCCCAAAAGAGGCTCTGCGGTAAGCGTGTGGTCCTTACTCAGGACCGCACGGTGTGCGCGCCTTGCCGGCTGGATCGGCTTCTCCACCTCACCAGTCGGGTTTTCTCCTTCGAGGGCTGCTCCTTAAGCTCGTGAAGGGATCGAATCCGAATAGCGGAGAAGAGCTGTTCAAAGACCCAGATGACCGACATGAGGGCGAAACCAGCCCTCACACCCCAACCAAAAAGTACCCTCGTCCCCCCGGCTCACTGGACCCATCCGGGTCCAGCTCCATCACATCTCGCACCAACTTCCGCCGCAGCCTGAACAGCACCACGCGTCCTTCCGCGAGCAGTTCCTCATCCAGATCCGCCAGCCATCGCAGCGCCGCTCCGGCCTCGCGTAGCAATGGCGGGTCCGCGCGATCCGGCAGTAGCCCATCTTCCAGCAATCGATCTGTCAGGCTCGGGTCCGTCACGCCGTAATAGAGCCATGTGTCCACGGTTGCGGGTGTCGCGGTCTGGCGGAACTGGTGCAGTGAAACGGGAGAGAGCGGAAAGCCGACCGGGCGGCTGATCGTGCGTGGCGGCGGTGCGCTGAACAGGTCCGGCTCAGCGGGCGGCGTGGTTTCAGCCGTAACAGGCTTCTGCACCCGCGGGCGCGCAGGTGTGGGCGGTTGTTCCGGAAAGGGGAGCGGCAGTTGCTCCCGCTTGGACCGAAGGCGGCCCATCAGGCGCGGGTGGGTGCCGCACCGGCGCAGCGGGCGCACACGCCTTCAATCTCGATGGTGGAATGTGTCATGCGAAATCCGGCCTTGCGTGAGGCCGCGACAATGGCCGCGAGAATCCCGGCATCCTCCAGTTCCGTCACCTGCGAGCATTCGCGGCAGATCAGGAACTGACCGGAATGAAGACATTCCTCGCCTTCTTCATGCGCGTGCAGGCCGTGATCGTGTTCCAGCGTGTGCAGGCACGGCACGAAGGCGGACAGGCGTTCGATCTTGTGGATCAGCCCGATCTCCAGAAGAAAGTCGAGCGCGCGATAGACGGTCGGCGGGGCGGCGCCGTCATGAAGGGTGCGAAGCTGCTCCAGCAGATCATACGCCCCCATGGGCCGCGCCGATTCCAGCATCAACCCGAGCACCTGACGGCGCAGGCTGGTCAGCTTCATGTTCTCGCGGGAACAGAAGTCCGTTGCGCGGTCGAGCAGGCGTTCCGTGCGCGGCGGAAAGCGGTGGGTGTCGGTGGCGGCTGTCATACGGGCTGCATCGTAGGCCAAGGTGGGCGGCGTGCCCATACCTGCCTGTTGCATCGCGTCCATTTGACGATACAATATAACATATCATCGAAAAGAGTGACGCCATGTTCCTTTCGCGCCGGACCGTTCTTGCTTTTCTCGGGGCGCTTGCCCTGCCAGTTGCCGCGCAGGCCGCCTCGCAGCCGCTTCCCGTTGTGGCGGCGGAGAGCGTGTGGGGCGATATCGCCGCCAGTGTCGGCGGTCCGCATGTGAGCGTGACCAGCATCATCCACACGCCTGACATCGACCCGCATATGTTCGAGGCCTCGCCGTCTGTGGCGCGGGCCATTGCGGGCGCGGGCATGGTGATCGTCAACGGCGCGGGCTACGATTCGTGGATGGACCGTCTGGTGGCGGCCAGCGGTCACACGCCGCCAGTTGTCTCGGCAGCGCAGGCGGCGGGCTGGAAGGACGGAGACAATCCGCATCTGTGGTTCGATCCGGCGGTGGTGCGGGCGACTGTGGAGCGGATGGCGGATGTGCTGGCTCAGGCGCAGCCGCAGGACGCGATGGAGATCAAGGCCTATCTCGCCACGTTCGAGCAGGAACTTGGAAAGATCGATGCCCGCATTGCGGCGCTCAAGGCGAAAGTCGGTGGGCTGCATGTGGGCGCGACCGAACCGCTTCCGGGCCGTCTGACGGACGCGCTGGGTATGATCTCGGATGAAAAGGCGTTTCAGCTTGCGGTCATGAACGAGGCCGAGCCGGCGCCTGAGGACGTGGCGCGGTTCGAGCGGGATCTGAAGGACAAGCACCTGAACCTGCTGATCTATAACGAGCAGACCACGACGCCGACGGCCACGCGCCTTGTCGAGATCGCGCGCAAGGCGGGCGTGCCGGTCATGGGGCTGTCCGAGACGCTGCCCGAAGGGCTGCACTGGTTTGGCTGGATGAACCGCACGCTCGATCAGATCGAAGCTTTGCTTGTCCCGGTTGCGAAGGCGCGGTGACAGACACACCCGCCATTGTCTGTGAAGGCGTGACGCTGGAGCGGGACGGTCGGACGGTGCTGGCGGATGTCAGCCTGACCATCCCGCAGGGGTGTTTCGTGGGCCTGTTCGGCGCCAATGGCTCCGGCAAGACCACATTCCTGCGCGCGTTGCTCGGCTTGCTGCCGCCCACGCAAGGGCACATCACCGTTATGGGGCAGCCGCCCGCGCAGGTGGCGTGTCATGTCGGCTATATGCCGCAGGTCCGCACGCCCGCTGGCGCCAGCCTGACGGGCTATGACCTGCTCGGCTCCGGTATCAGGGGTGATCGTTGGGGGCTCCCGTGGTTACGGGCCTCCGATCGCGCCGCCATTGATGAGGCACTGGAGGCTGTGGACGCCACCGTCTTTGCGGCGCGCAGACTTGGGGAGCTTTCGGGCGGGGAGCGACAGAGGCTGCTGATCGCGCAGGCACTGATCGGCAATCCGCGCCTGCTGCTTCTCGATGAACCTCTGGCCAGTCTCGATCCCGTGCGGATGCGCGATGTGGCCGAGCGCATCGGAGCGATTGCCCGCGCACGAGGCATGACGGTGATCTGTTCCGCGCATGACCTCAACGCTCTTACCGGCGTCATGGACTCCGTGCTTTATGTCGCACGCGGTCACGCCCGCCTCGGCCCGGTGGACGAGGTGGTGACGAGCGCGAGCCTGAGCGCGCTCTATGGTGCGCCGGTGGAGGTGTGCCGCTCCCCTTCGGGGCGGATTCTGGTGGCGGCGGACGGTCTGTAGGATGCTGGAATACGAGTTCATGCGGACCGCGTTTGCGGCGTCCGTCTTCGTGGCGCTGCTGGCCGGACCTGTGGGCTGGTTTCTGGTGCTGCGCGGGCAGGCTTTCGCGGGGCATGCGCTTTCTCACATCGCGTTCGCAGGAGCGGCGGGCGCTGTGCTGGCCGGGTTCTCGCCGTTGCTGGGGCTGTTCGGCGCGGCGGTGGTCGCGGGCGGCGCGATGGGCGCGATCGAGGGGCGGGCGAGTGCTCAGCGGGATGTGGCGATCGGGCTGGTGCTCTCGCTGGCACTGGGGTTCGGGGTGCTGTTCCTGCATCTGATGACCCGCTCGGCCTCGGTGGCTAATGCCCTGCTGTTCGGCAACGTGCTGGGGGTGAGTCCCTCCATGCTCGTCTCGCTGGGCGTCTTTGCTGTGGGCGGTGTAGCGATGCTGGCGGTGATGTCGCGCCCGCTGCTGTTTGCGTCGCTTCAGCCGGAACTGGCGGAAGCGCGGGGCGTGAAGCTGCGGCTGTTGTCCATGCTGTTCCTGATGCTTGTTGGGGCCGCCACGGCGGAATGCGCGCAGATCACGGGTGTGTTGTTGGTCTTTGCCTTAATGGTAGGGCCGGGTGCCGTAGCGCACCGTCTGGGGCTTTCGCCGCTTGCCGGACTCGTAGGATCGGCGGTGTTTGCCTTGGCCGAGGCATGGGGCGGGCTGGTGCTCTCATGGTGGACGGACGCGCCGGTTTCGTTCTGGATCGCGCTTCTCGGGGCGGTGGCCTATGTTCTGTCCGGTGTGCGGATCGGGCGTGGGTTCCCTGCGTCCGCGTGCCTTGCGGCAGGGCGGGAAAGCTGGGACAAGCCGGAGAGGCAACAGGCCAGCACAAGAGGGACGGACAACGATGCGCGGAATGCTGTGGCGTGTGGGTGGAGTGGCTCTGCTGGCGGGTATGATGGCAACGCCGGTTCTGGCGCAGAGTCTTCCCGGCGGCGGGGAGGATGACAAGAAAGCCGCTCCGGACATGCAGGCGCTTTCAAAGCATTTCAACGCCATGCGGGTGCGCAAGGATTACAGCTACATCCAGCGTCCTGTGGGCGACAAGGTGGTGGAGCAGCCCGATATCGATCGTCTGATGTTCTGGACTAAGGACGGTCGTCCGGATGGATATGCCCAGCGGCGCGGTGACAGCGTGATCTACTATGACGCAGGCGGTCGGGCCGTACGCGTGCAGCATCTGGCTCCGGGGCAGGCGGACTGACAGCCGCCCTTCGCGGTTTATCCGAACAGAAAGCTGCGCAGCGCGCCCTCACGGGCGGCGTCCAGTCTCAGTTCATGCTCACCGATGGCGGCGACAGCCTGCACGGACAGTGCGGTCGTGAGCCACGCGGCTTCCACCTCATCCAGACGGGCCAGCGGGATCGTCCGCTCACCGCACAGCCCCGCTTCCAGCAGACGTGCGCGGGAGATGCCGGGAAGGGCGCCGTCTTCCACCAATGGCGTCACCAGTTCGCCATCCAGCAGCAGCACGATGGTGGCGGCGCTGGCTTCCGCGATCACATCGCCGATGCCGGGCAACAGCGCGTCATCGAACCCGGCCGCCACGGCTTCCATGCGTGCGAGGACAGCAGGCAGATAATCCAGCGATTTCACGCTTGAGAGGGGTGCGCTTCCGTCGCGGGTGAAGCGGCTGATGCCCAGTCGCAGCGGAGCGGTTACGTCGCCACTATGGGGTGCGCAGGTCAGCAGCACGGTTGGAGCGGGAGGATTGGGAGGCAGCAGGCCGCGTGGACCGCAGCCGCGTGTGACGGTCAGGCGCATGGAACCAGCGGTTATGTGGCATACTGCCTGTAGCGCATGGATTGCCTGCCGAATGGTCTCGCGGGATGGGGGAGGAAGCTGGAGCACGCCGCAGCCGCTCTCCAGTCGGGCCAGATGGCGCTCCAGTTGTGGCACCTCGCCCCCCACCAGCCGCATGGTCTCGAACAGGCCATCTCCCAGCAGAAACCCTCGGTCGGTCGGATCGATGCGGGCCTGACCGGCGGGAAAGAGGTGTCCGTTGAGCCAGACCATATCCGTCATTGAGCAAAAACCTTCAGAAGAGGGGCGGCCTTGAGCAGCATTTCGTCATATTCCCGTGCGGGGTCGGAAGGCCATGTGATGCCGCCTCCCGCGCCGATGGCCAGTCTGTCGCCGGTGCGTTCCATGCTGCGGATTACCACGGAACTGTCCATGTCACCGTCCCGCCCGATGCGGAACAGGGTGCCGCAATAGGCACCCCGTGCAGATGTTTCCACCGCATCGATGATCTCCATGGCACGATGCTTGGGCGCGCCGGTCACCGATCCGGGTGGCAGAGTGGCGCGCAGCAGGTCTTCGGCTGTCAGGCCGGCGCGCAACCGGCCCTGCACGCAGGATACGAGATGATGGAGATGCGCAAAGCGTTCCACTTTGCAGAGCTGTGGAACGGAAATGGAGCCGATCTCGCACACACGGCCGATGTCGTTGCGCATCAGGTCCGTAATCATCAGATTTTCGGCGTTCTCCTTGGTGTCCGCCGCCAGAGCCGCCGCCAGATGCCGTGTTTCCGTGTCATCTGCACCGAGAGGGGATGTGCCCTTGATGGGCCGTGTCTCCACGATTCCGTCTGTGGAGAGGGAAAGAAAGCGTTCCACGGAAGCGCTGAGCAGCGAAACCTCTGGCGTGCGGAACCAAGCCCCGAAGGGCGCGGGGGACGCCGTGCGGAGAGCCTCATAGGCCGCATGTTCATCGAAGGAGCTTGGTGCGTGCGCATGCCAGCGCATGGTCAGGTTGGCCTGAAAAATATCTCCCGCACCGATCAAGTCGATCACATCCTGCACGCGGACGAGCCAATCTGCGCGGCCCATGTCGGGTGAGAATGTCAGGGGCGAAAAGGCAGCGGGCGACGGCAGTGAAGTGGTGGCGGGTAGATCGCCGATGGCGAAACAGCGCTGCTCCTGTCGGTCGAAGGCCAGCAGATCGGCACAGGAAAAAGCAATGAGGTCGGGCGTCGTGCTGTGATGGCGGGAGGTTACGTTCTCCAGCGTCAGTCCCGCCCCGTAGGAGGCCAGTCCGATGAGACCGCCGCGAAAGGGAGGTGGTCCTTTCGGGGGCAGAGGAAGGGCTAGACGCATGTCGCGCAGATGCTCCCATGCCGAGCCAGTGACGGGTGTGCCGTTGCGCCAGAGCTGTTTTCCTCGCCACACCAAGGTCTCACGGGGGCGCGGGCAGAGAAAGGACCACCGGGCGCGGGGCGCATCGGCCGCGCCTCCACTGTCAAGAAAAGCCATCCAGGGCGCTGCGGCATACGCACGCAACGCAGCCTGCGGCGGGAGCCACGCATGGGGCCGCAGGAGAGGAATATGGGTCATGGAAAGGCGTGCATACACCGCGTGGACCGCCCCGTGTATGGGTGGAACGCACGCGATGAAATAAAAATGTCACGGCCTCGGAGGGGGCGCGTGGTTGCCGCCGGGTTTGCCCTTAAGTAATGGTCCCTTCGCGTCAGCAAGCGGAGCGCCTTTCATGGAGACAACATCGCAGACGGTGTCCCCGGCGGCGAGGGTAATCGGCGACGAGCATGGACCCGAAGCCGGCGATGGCCGTCGGTTCGATACGGATATCGTGTTCCGCTGGTTGGTGACGGCAGCGGGAATCGGCGTTCTTCTGCTCCTCGGCGCGATCATTCTGGTCATGGTCGTGGGGGGAATGAAGGCGATGACGGCGTTTGGGCCGGCGTTCCTTTTCACGTCCGTCTGGAATCCGGTCACCCAGCATTTCGGGGCGTTGGCTCCGGTGTTCGGCACGATCGTCACCAGTCTGATCGGACTGATTCTGGCGGTGCCCTTGGCTTTTGGCGCTTCATTCTGGCTTACGCAGATGGCGCCAGCACGGGTTGCGGCTGGCGTGGGCATGGCGGTGCAGCTTCTGGCGGCAGTGCCTTCCATTATTTTCGGTATGTGGGGCTTTTTCGTGATCGTGCCCCTGATGGCGCATTACGTGCAGCCCACGGCGCGGCACTGGTTCGGCCATGTGCCGGGAATCGGCGCGCTGGTGCAGGGGGCGCCGTTCGGCACCGGTCTGCTGACGGGTGGCCTGATCCTCGCCGTGATGGTGATGCCCTTCATCACGGCGGTGATGTGCGATGTGTTCGCCTCCATTCCGCCCGTGCTCAAGGAGAGCGGCTTCGGCCTTGGGGCTACGCGCTGGGAAGTGATGCGCAATGTCATCCTGCCGTGGTCGCGTTCGGCCGTGGTGGGCAGTGTTGTGCTGGGTATGGGCCGCGCGATGGGCGAGACGATGGCGGTGACGTTCGTCATCGGTAATTCCAACCGCATCGGCTGGTCGCTGTTTGCGCCCGGCAACACCATTGCCTCGCTGATCGCCCTTGAGTTTCCCGAGAGTCCGGCGGGCAGCCTGAAGCTGTCCTCTCTGATGGCTCTTGGCGCGATTCTGATGGTGCTCTCGTTTCTAGCACTCGCGGCCTCCCGCGTGTTGCTGGGGATGTCGAAGAAGGGAGATGGCCGATGAGCGAGGGAAATGGTTCCATTCGCGATGACGGCTGGAAGGTCAACGGCACGCTGGCCATGCGGCGGCGCCTCATGGATCGGCTGGCCACGGTTCTCAGTCTTCTGGCCACATCGGTCGCGCTGATAGCGCTGGGTTCCATCCTATTCACGCTGGTCGTGCGCGGAGTGGGTGGTCTCTCACTCATCACATTCACACATTCCACGGCGTCTCCCGGACAGGAAGGCGGTCTGGCCAATGCCATCGTGGGCAGTCTGATCCAGACAGCGATGGCCATCCTGATTGGCGCGCCGGTGGGCATGTTGTGCGGCATCTATCTCTCGGATTATGGGCGCGGCTGGCTGGCCAGCACCACGCGCTTTGTCTCTGACATGCTGCTGTCCGCGCCCTCCATTCTCATCGGCCTGTTCATCTATCAGCTCGTGGTGGTACCCAGCGGGCAGTTTTCCGGCTTCGCAGGGTCGCTGGCTTTGGCCATCCTCGCGCTGCCGATTGTGGTGCGCACGACGGAGGATATGCTCCGGCTCGTGCCGATTTCCCTACGTGAAGCGGGGATTGGTCTTGGCGCTTCGAAATGGCGGGTGATCGTGTTCATCTGTCTGCGGGCCGCGAAAACAGGCGTTCTGACCGGTATTCTGCTCGCGGTGGCCCGCGTGGCGGGTGAGACGGCGCCGCTGCTGTTCACATCGCTGGGTAATCTGGACTGGTCCGTCAGCCTCACACGGCCGATGGCCAGCCTGCCGGTGACGATTTACCAGTACGCCGGCTCGGCTTTCGAGGACTGGGTGCAACTGGCCTGGACGGGTGCGCTTCTGGTGACGCTGGGCGTGCTGTTCATCAATATTCTGGTGCGGATCGGTTTCGGCCGCAAGGGAGCGTAAGGCGCATGATCGGGCAGGCAAGTCAGGAGACGAAAGTGGCGGAAAAGCCCGCGATTGCCGTGCGCAATCTCGATTTCTACTACGGCGACAACAAGGCGCTGCGCAATATCACGATGGATTTCCAGCGCCGCAAGGTGACGGGCATGATCGGTCCGTCGGGCTGTGGGAAGTCCACGCTGCTGCGCGTTCTCAACCGGATGTATGATCTTTACCCCGGTCAGCGGGCCACGGGCGAAGTGCTTTTTGCCGGTCGCAACGTGATCGGCTCAGGGGTGGATATCAACCGTCTGCGCGCGCGCGTTGGCATGGTGTTCCAGAAGCCCACCCCTTTTCCGATGTCGATCTATGACAACATCGCGTTTGGCGTGAAGCTGCACGAAAAGCTCTCACGTTCGGAGATGGACGCGCGCGTGGAGGATGTGCTGCGGCGCGTGGCACTGTGGGGGGAAGTGAAGGATCGCCTGAAGGCATCCGCCACGGCGCTCTCGGGTGGTCAGCAGCAGCGTCTGTGCATTGCCCGCACCATCGCCACGCGCCCCGAAGTCGTTCTGCTCGATGAGCCGACGAGTGCTCTCGATCCCGTTTCCACGGCGCGTATCGAGGAACTTCTGGACGAACTCAAGAAAGAGTTCACGATTGCAATTGTAACGCACAATATGCAGCAGGCGGCACGCTGCGCGGATCAGGTGGCGTTCTTCTATCTAGGTGAACTGGTGGAAATGGACAGCACCGACCGGATGTTCACCGCGCCGAAGGAAACGCGGACGCAGGATTACATCACCGGCCGGTTCGGCTGAGGGGAGTGGGGCGATGACCGAGGCGACGCATACCGTAAAGAGCTACGAGCAGGAACTCGAACATCTGCGCAGCCTCATGAGGCAGATGGGCGGACTGGTCGAGCGCCAGACAGCTCAGGCCGTCAAGGCCATTGTGGATGGCGACGACGAAGCCGCCATCGAGCCGCCCGAGCTTGATCCTGAAGTGGATGAACTGGAGCGCGAGGCGGAAGCTCTGGCGATCCGTATCCTTGCGCTGCGTTCGCCCATGGCGGTCGATCTGCGCACGATCGTTGCGGCTCTCAAGATCACGGGCGATCTGGAGCGCATCGGGGATTACGCTTCTTCTATCGCTCGTCGGGCCATGAAGCTGGACATGGAAGGCGGTCCGTCGCTCGTGGGTCTGCGCAGCATGGGGCGTCTGGTGCAGGACAATCTGCGTCGCGCCATCGATGCGCTGGCCAACGAAGATCGGGATGCCTCGGTGGCTGTGTGGCAGGCGGACGCGGCCGTGGACGAACTCTACACGGCGATGTTCCGTGAACTGATGACGTACATGATGGAAGATCCCCGCAACATCGGCACCTGCATCCACCTGATGTTTGTTGCGAAGAATCTGGAGCGGATCGGCGATCACACCACCAATATCGCCGAGCGTGTCTATTATGCCGTGACGGGCGAGATGCTGCCATCCGTTCGTCCGCGTGGGGGACGTGGAAACATGGCCTCCCTCCAGTCCTGAGAGAGCTTATGTCGGGAAGTCTGGTCGGAAGCGGACTGCGTGTGCTGGTGGTGGAGGACGATCCTTCGCTGCAGGTCATGCTGCGCTACAATCTTGAGAAAATGGGCTTTCAGGTCGAAGTCGCCGCCGATGGGGCGACGGCGATCGATTTGCTCGGGTCTTATCGTCCTGCATTGGTTCTGCTGGACTGGATGCTGCCGGGCGGTCTGAGCGGTCTTGATATATGTCGTCGCCTGCGAGCCATGCCGGGTGGGGGAGACATCCCTGTCATCATGATGACAGCGCGCTCGGAAGAGGCGGATTCCATTCGTGGACTGGAGACGGGCGCGGACGATTATCTGGTCAAGCCGGTCAGCATGGCGTCGCTCGAGGCGCGTATTCGTGCGCTGTTGCGTCGTGCGGGCGGTTCGACCGTTGAGGATGTGCTGCGGTTTGAGGACATCTCGCTCGATCTGGTGAAGCATCGTGTGACGCGGGGGGACCGCACGCTTCAGCTTGGCCCCACCGAGTTTCGTCTGCTGGAGTTTTTCCTCCGCCGTCCAGGGCGCGTGTTCTCGCGCGAGGAGATTTTGCGGTCCATCTGGGGTGAGAACATTCACGTGGAAGTTCGCACGGTGGACGTTCACATTCGTAGGCTTCGCAAAGAGATCAATGGCGCCGGCGACAAGGATTTCATCCGCACTGTCCGATCTGCGGGCTATGCGCTGGACAACGAAGACGCGTGACATGGCTGCGCTGTCCTTCTTTTCAGAGGTGGACGTGTCGGTAAAAGAGCGGAGCGAAAGCCTCCGCACGCGATGAGCACAATGCTTCTCACGGCCTGTGTGGCCACCGGGTGGCTGACAGGCAGTCTGTTCGGCTGGTCGTTCGGATGCCGCCGTGTGACGGCCCGAAAAGCGCGTATCCGCCGTGAAGAGCGGCGTGCGCCTGTCGTATCGATGGAAGTGCTGCTGGACCTGCTGCCGGACGCCGCCGTGCTGCTGGATGGGCATGGCGCGTTGCGTTTTGCCAATATCGAAGCGAAGGCAACCTTCGGCGAGGCTCTGGGCACGATTGTCCGCTCGCCCGGCATGTTCGCAGCCTTGAAAAAACTGGATGGGGTGACGTTGCAGGCCAGCGGTTCGCTGGTGATCGAGGTGCCGGTCCGGCGCGTCGTGCGCGTGGCGGTCCGGCTGCTTCCCGATGCTCTGACGACGGGGCCTGCGCGTGTTCTGGCCATCTTGAGCGATCATTCCGAGATGGACGCGGTGGAGCGGATGCGGGCCGATTTCGTGGCCTATGCCAGCCATGAACTTCGCACGCCGCTGGCGGCTCTGAGCGGGTTCATTGAAACCCTGCGTGGTCCGGCGGCAGATGATCCACAGGCGCAGCAGCAATTTCTGGGGATCATGGCCGATCAGGCCGCGCGCATGCAGAGACTGATCGAGCAGCTTCTGGAACTCTCACGGGTGGAGATGCTCGAGCATCGCAAACCACGCGGACGGATCGAAGCGGCGTCCGTGATCGAGCGCGTGTGTGAAGAGACGGCGGCTGCCTGTACGGCGAAGGGTGTCGTTCTGGATACGGCGTACGAGCCACTCAGTGTGGCGGGAGACGAGGAGCAGATCATCCGTGTTCTGGTCAATCTTGTTGAGAACGCCTTGAAATATGCAAAGGTGGAGGCACGCCCGCTTCGTATTCGTGTCCGGATCGAGGCGCAGACGCAGCATGGGCGTGCGGGAGTGGTCTTCGTAGTGGAGGACGATGGCGCGGGAATCGATACCGCTCACCTGCCGCGTCTCACGGAACGGTTCTACAGGGTGGAAGGACGTGGGCGCACCGGTGGCGCGGGGTACGGGCTGGGGCTGGCCATCGTGCGACACATCGTGGACCGCCATGGTGGCAGTTTCGAGATCGACAGCATCGTGGGGAAAGGGACGTGCTGTCAGGTCTGGCTGCCGGTTGCCTGAGACAGCCTCTGTCATGAAGACATCATTTTCCCACACAGGACATGTGCGTTAGGACAGGCGGGCGATGCGGGCCGCGTATGCGGTTCCGCATGCCTTTGTGTTGTCGGAGAATCAGAATGCTGACCGGAAACCGCTTTCTCGCCGCCCTGCTGCTGACGGCCGCGCCGCTCGTGATGCATGGTGCTCACGCCGCCGAGATCACGGGCGCGGGGTCGAGCTTTGCCGCGCCGATCTATCAGGCCTGGGGGGACGAGGCGAAGAAAGCCGTTGGAATTTCCCTGAACTACCAGAGCGTCGGGTCGAGCGCAGGCCAGAACCTCGTGTCGGCCCGTACGGTGGACTTCGGCGCTTCTGACGCTCCGATGGCGCCTGCCAAGCTGACCTCGTCGTCACTTTACCAGTTCCCGACGGTGGTGGGTGGCATTGTGCCCATCGTCAACATTCCGGGTGTTGCGTCCAATACGCTGAAGCTGGATGGTGAGACGCTGGCGAGCATCTATCTCGGCACGATTTCAACGTGGAACGATCCGAAGATCGTGGCCCTCAACCCGGGCGTGACGTTGCCGGATCTGGCGATTGCGCCGGTTCACCGTGCGGACGGGTCGGGCACGAGCTTCGTGTTCACGTCCTATCTTTCCAAGGTCTCCTCCGCATGGAAAGATCAGGTGGGAGCCGCGACCTCCGTTCAGTGGCCGGGTGGCGCGGGCGCGCGTGGCAATGACGGTGTGGGCGCTTCCGTGCGCGCCACCGAAGGCGGTATCGGTTACGTCGAATATGCCTATGCGCGTCGCAATTCTATCCCGACCGTGCAGTTGCAGGACAAGGATGGTGAGTTCGTGACGCCGGAAACCGCGAGCTTTGCCGCAGCGGCGGCTGGAGCCGATTGGGAGCACGCACCGAACTTCGCGGTGGATCTGCTGGCGCCTGCTGGCAAGAACGCATGGCCGATCATGTCTGCGACATTCGTTCTTGTGCCGATCAACCCGAAGGATCCAGCACGCGGCGCTGCGGTGTGCACGTTCTTTGCCAACGCGTTCCGCACCGGCGATGCCACGGCTCAGAAGCTCGACTACGTGCCGCTGCCTGAAACGGTCAAGCAGCAGGCTGTTTCCGGGTGTCCCACGAAGGGTTCCAACTGATATAGGAATGGACGAAGGAAGAGGGGCGTTTTGTCCCTCTTTCCATAAGGCCATTACGAAAGACCCCGCCCGGTTCTGCCAGGCGGGGTCTTTGCTGTTCGGAGTAATGTTCCCGACCGTCAATCAGGAAGCGGGTATCAGATCCAACTGATGATCCGCCCTTCGCTTGAGCGGCTTACATCGTTGCGACAGCCGTCAGGCAACGCTGCGAGAGCCAGGACAAAATCATCGTAAGTGAGGCGTCCTGCGTTCTGGCGCAGAAACTCGAAAAATTCGTGCCGGTTTTTTACATTATGAGGGGAGGCCAAAAGAAGAGGAGTTTCGACCGATTTCTCGATCAAGGAACACTCTTCCCATTCCGCTGCGGTGTCGCGATTCGCGTCCACGACATTACCGGCTTCCGGTGGTGGAAAGGCGATGTATTTCCCGCCATCTTCCCGGCGTAGATGCCAGCGGTTCTTGGTGCTTGATGGCACGAGGAGATAGTCCAGCGAACAGCGGAATCGACCATCATGGCGGAGACGGAATGGCGTGGGCGAAATGTGCCCATACTGCTCCACGAACAGATAGATATGCTGCGAATCTTCAGCGTAAACAGCGCCTGTCAGTGTTTGGGTTGCATCCGTATCGGCATCGGAAGATTGCGTCACATGACCTTCGGGATGATCCAGAACCAACGGGATCTGTGCGTGCGTCTGGATGCGGTAGAGACGAGCGGCGTTGCTGGTCGTGGGTGTGGCAAATCCGTGATGCGTCAGTCGCTGGAGATAGTGATTGGCGCAGGCTATGCGAATGGTCGCAATAATTGCGCCGGCGCGCTCAATGAATTCCTTGCGCTCGGGAGCATATATGTCGTTACGGTTGAAGTAATTCCAGTAATCGGTTGAGTCGGAGAGGTCGGAATTGATGCGCCGTCGGATACGATCGACATAGTTTTCCATGGAACGCAGGATGTAGTGATTGATGCAGGCTCCTTCCCAGAGAGTATCGTGGATAGAGCCACGCCATACGAGCGGTCGACCCAAGGCGTCCGCATAGCGTTCATTTTTCAGAAACAGACGATGAGGCGTCTCGTATTCATAAGTATAGTCTTCAGGACGGATAAAAGCCTTGCCCAGTTCGCAATCCCCCATGTCAGGGGTGCAGTGAAAAGTATAGGCTTCATAGGCGGGGCGGCGGCTCTTGAGCACACGGGTGCCGGAGCCATAAATACGCCAACTCAGGCCGACACCATTGTAATCCGCGAATTTTGAAAAGAAGGCGCCGAGATTTTCATCGCGTTCGAGAGAGACATATTCGTCTCCATCGAGGCATCCGATCCAGTCATAATGACCGGTAGCTTTGCGGCATGCGTCCTTGTAGCAATCGGCCTGCCGCCAGTAAAAATCGGGGGTCTTCTCGGGATGGGTGCGGGCCAGTTCGATATCGTAGAGAGACGCTGCGGCCTGAAGGATTTCCCAGGTTCCGTCCGTGGAATGATCGTCGTAGATGAAGAGGCGATCCGCGCCCAGCGCCAGATGCCAGGCGATCCAGCCCGCGATGTCCTGAGCTTCGTTTTTTACGAACAGGGCAATTGCTATCTTCACGTTGCGTTCCTGTGAACCATGTCAGTATCCAACTCACTGACGACAAAGGTGTATATGGGACGTCGCGTAGGAGACAGCGGCGCAACGCCTGTGAGGACTTTCCCTATAGCGTGCCTTTCGCGTGCTGTGAAACAAAGGGTAAAAGCCGCATAGCGGGATAAGGGACGCATCCGTTCACGCAAACCGGGAGGTCGGGTTATGACACGTCGGGCTGGAAGTGCCGATCTGCCCCTGCATGGCGGTCGTGTGCCAATATGGCTGGCTCAGCGGATGAGCACACTCGGCGCCGTCATCACACAGGCCATTGTGCATCATTATGGACGTGAGGAGTTTCTCCGGCGTCTGGCGCATCCGTTCTGGTTCCAGTCCTTTGGCGCCGTGATGGGCATGGACTGGCATTCCTCTGGCATTACCACCAGCGTCATGGGGGCGCTCAAGCGTGGGCTGGAGCCGCTGGCAGGGGAACTGGGACTGCATGTTTGCGGCGGCCGAGGACGTCACTCGCGGCGTACGCCCGATGAATTGCTGGCGGTGGCGGAACAGACCGGATTGGATGGCGCAGCACTAGGGCAGGCCAGCCGCTTGGTGGCCAAGGTGGACAGCGCGGCGGTGCAGGATGGCTTCGATCTTTATCTGCACAGTTTCGTTGTCGCGGACGATGGCGCCTGGGTGGTCATTCAGCAGGGCATGAACGGTGAAAGCCGGTATGCCCGGCGGTATCATTGGCAGTCGGAAGGGCTGGGCAGTTTTGTCTCGGACCCACACAGTGCGATCGACGGCAAGCCGCGGGGCAATATCGTCAATCTGGCGGACCGACGGGCCGAAGGGGCGCGCAGCGCACAACTCGAACTGTTGCACGATCTGGGACCGGACCGGATCGCCCGGGAGGTTGCGCGGTTGCGCGGCTGCGATCATCAGCCGCAGCAGGGGATGCTGCCGCATCTGGTCATGCCCGAACATCATGATGTACGTTCGGGCGATGTGATGATCCGCAGGCTGCACGGTGCATTGGCGGCGGCAGCGGATCGAGGACCGGCAGATTTTCAGGATCTGCTTCTGGTGCCCGGTGTGGGTGGGCGCACTGTGGAAGCGCTCGCCATGGTGGCGGAGGTCGTGCATGGCACGCCCTGCCGTTTTGCCGATCCTGCCCGTTTCGCGATGGCGCATGGGGGTAAGGACCGGGAGCCATTTCCTGTGCCGACAGCGGTGTATGACCAGACGATCGCCATGCTCAAGGGTGCGGTCGAGCAGGCGAAGCTGGGCAGTGAGGATCGCTTGGAGGCCATACGCAGACTGGACGTGCAGGCCCGCACGCTGGAGCGGTGGGTATCGGGTCCATCGCTGGAGCAGCATATGGAATCTGAGCGGAGTGCTTCGCACGCCTATGGTGGCCGCAGTGTGTTTGGATGGGAGCCGCCTGCAAGAAAAGCGGTCGTGAAGAAGTCGGCACCGGCTCGGACCGTTGAAGGTCGTCGCAAGCGTCCGCCGCGTTTTGCTCTGACCCCCTGAAGCGCCAGCAGATCCAATCCAGCGAAAGTGGCGAAAGGGATTGGCGGTCGTCCGAAATGATGTGACTTTGCCGATGTGCCAGTTTGTTATCGGCTCTTAACATTCTTTTACCTACTTGTGTCTTAAGTGAGGAAGAGGATGGTATCGACGCGGAAGGATTAATGTTCTGTTCCGCATTCGGGATCGAGGGCGAGGGCTAGATGAAACTGATCGCGATTGTAGATGATCAGGCATCGAAGCGAACGGCCTTCGAACAGTTGGCCCGTAGCGTTTCCTCTGCTGTTGAGGTTGAAACCTTTGCCCGGCCCACGGATGCGCTCACGCGATTTGACAACGAACATTATCCCGATCTGCTCATTACCGATTTCAAGATGCCGGAGATGGACGGCGCCACCTTCATCGGGAAGGTGCGGGAGTGTGGGTGGGGGCATGATGTGCCCATTATCGTGGTTACCGCTCACGATGAGCGGAAATGCCGCCTGAAAGCTTTGGAGAGCGGAGCGACGGATTTTCTGCTCAGTCCCGTCGATCACACCGAATTCGTCACACGGGTGCGCAATCTGCTGCAACTCGGTTCGTTCCGTCGCCAGGCGCGTCAGCGTGCACGTGTGCTTGAGCGTGAACTGGCTGACAGCCACAAGGCGCGCGAGACCCTTCTGCGCGATACGCATCATCGTCTTCTCGAGGTGATCGACACGGTTCCGGCCATGATTGG
Organism: Acetobacter estunensis; assembly: GCF_019083805.1. Classification (GTDB taxonomy): domain Bacteria; phylum Pseudomonadota; class Alphaproteobacteria; order Acetobacterales; family Acetobacteraceae; genus Acetobacter; species Acetobacter estunensis_A. The sequence continues at coordinate 23,082 of NZ_JAHRDV010000004.1, read as the reverse complement.
CGCCACGGACGAAACGGGGCGCTACGTATTTGCCAATCGCTGCATGGCGCAGGCTCTCGGAACTACGCCGGGGCAGCTTGTGGGCACTCAGGCGAGCGGCATGGGCCGCGCGCTTATGGAAAGCGGCCCTTTTCGGCGTCAGCGTGAAAAGGTGGTGCAGAACAGGGAGGGGCAGGAACGTGTGTTTCTGACCACGCGCACGCCCCTTCACGGTGGTGGACGGGACAAGCCGCTGACGCTGATGACGGCGCTTGATATTACCGAGCTTAAAGAGGCCGAACGAAAACTCCTTTTCCTGGCCTATCATGATCCTCTGACAGGTGCTCCGAACCGTTTTCTCATTGCGCAGGAAATGGAAAAGCTTCTTACGCAGGAGGAAGGAGACGTATTTGGTCTTTTCCTTATCGATCTTGATCGATTCAAGGGGATCAACGATACGCTTGGGCACCGCGTGGGTGATCGTCTTCTGAAAAGTGTCACGACCCGGCTGGCGGACAGACTGCCCGACGCCGAGGTGATCGGTCGTCTGGGTGGAGATGAATTCGCTATAATACACAAACTGGATGGGGCGTGTCTGGATGCGGACGCGCATCGGAAAGCAGAGGCTATCCTACAGCTTTTCAAACAGCCTTTTAGCATTGCCGAGGACGAGGACGATCTGAAAACGGGTAATGTCATCAGCACCACCATCAGCATGGGGGTTGTGATCCATGCCGGTGGAGAAGAGACGTTTGATGCGCTGCTCAAACGGGCAGATCTGGCAATGTACCGGGCCAAGCAGCGGGGTGGAAACGGATATCGTCTCTTTGAGCCCGAGATGGAAAAAGCCGAGGCCGTCATCAGGCGAATCGAACTCGATCTGCATGACGCCGTGCGCAATGATGAACTGGTTTTGCACTATCAGCCGCAGGTTGATCTGCGTTCTGGGCAGATTACGGGTGTGGAGGCGCTTCTGCGATGGCGGCGGCCCGATGGCAATCTTATGGCGCCCGGACATTTCTTGCCGGTCGCGGAGGAAACAGGCCTTATCGTGCCGATCACGGAGTGGGTTCTGCATGAAGCCTGTGGGCAGCTTGTTCGCTGGTCGAAAGAGGGCTTGACGCTTCGTATGGCTGTGAATCTATCGGGGGTTCTGTTCCACCGTGTGGACATGCAGCACATGCTGACGGAGGCGATCACGACAACAGGGGCGCAGCCCGCGCAACTGGAACTGGAGTTGACGGAATCTGTGCTGATCCACAATGCCGATATCGTCAACCGGCAGTTCAAGGCTTTGCGGGAACTGGGTACGGCGATTGCGGTGGATGATTTTGGAACGGGATATGCTTCGTTGGGGTATCTGAGTCGTCTGGTGATTGATCGTATCAAGTTCGACAAATCCTTCATGGATCGACTGGAAAGCAGCGAGACCGATCAGACGATTCTACGTTCGATGATCATGCTGTGCCGCAATCTGGGCATACGGATGACGGCTGAAGGAATAGAGCGTCCCGAGCAGGCGCGATGGCTGGCCGCCCATCGCTGTGAGGAAGGGCAGGGTTTTTATTTCGGCCGCCCCCAGACACCGGATCGCGTTGAGGCACTTGTGCGGGCGTCATTGCCGCACTGGCATCAGGAAATGGGAGGCATGATCTCACCGATTGCAGCCGTCGGTGGCGGCGGATTTTCTTCCTGATGGTTGTCATGATCGTTGTGTGGGGCGCAAAAATTATCGATTTCAGTCAGGCTTGAGAGCCGGATTTTGCGCTCAACACTGGAGTGGCCTCTACACAGGGTATGATGAGGGCAAGTGCAAACGGGAGCAAAGCTGCGTATGCCAGTCATTTGGGGCGATCTTGCTGATGCGCTGGCCGCAGATGGGGCCACCTATGGCGAGCGTATGCTTCACCCTTGGCAAGTTTTCAGATCATCGCTTTTCAGAACGATAATGTGCCCGGATTTCTTCTTTCAGAAATTCGTTTTCATAGCCCCTCAGTAGGACAGCCGGGCTTTCGTCGTCCTTCACAGTAGTCCGTTATCAACTGCCCAAAACGGACACGGCCGAAGCTTGGGAAGTGTCCCCCGTGGACGATGGAAACGGGCAAAGAGCGCAACGTCTCAAGGCTTACACAATAGTCGGCTGGCGAGGAATGATACGTGTCGTCCAGAAGGGGGCCATCGTAGATGGTATCGCCCGAGAGCAGAACGCCTGTGGCGCTTTCCCATAGAGCAATGCCGCCGGGCGAGTGACCTGGTGTATGGATGACCTCGAAAGCCCTGTCTCCAAGATCAATAATATCGCCATGTTGCAGAATGTGCGTAGGGATGACGCCCGGTGTGCGGTAACGCTCGGGATCCCAACCAAGGGGCCGACCGTCGAACATATCGTCATTCGCGTAAAGATCGGCCAGCGTTGTGTGAGGTGACGGACGCTCCAAAATCGAAGCTTCGAGTACATGGACGCCACAGTCACAGAACTCATGATGACTGCCGATGTGGTCAAAATGGGTATGGCTTGCAACGCACAGGATAGGGCGCTCCCGTAGAAGTGCGACGTACTTGCGCAGAGAAACCGCACCCAGACCGCTGTCGAAAAGCAGATCCCGATCTCGCCCCTGAACGAACCACATGTTGCAACGGTAAAACGGTTTGATCCACGGCTCGTGAATCAGTGTGATGCCATGAGATTGAGGAACAGTTTCGTACCAGTCCTGTGGCGCGATGAAACGTTTGCCCTGCATGTTCTGATCTTTCATGGTTTATGCAGGAACGATGACAACATCATCCACGGAGCAACAGGGCACGATGCGTGTGCCAACTGTGGGAGCTTGCTGGGGCGGCAGGCACAATACGAGTTCCTGCCCCGCATCGGTAAGCGCGAGTATACGGACATAATTGCCCTGAAAAATCGTTTCCATCACTGTGGCTGTGGGCAGAGATTGTTTATTATCTGGACTGAATGTGAAGTTTTCCGGCCTGATGATCGCGACGGCTTCGTCATCCTTTTGCAGGACCGTCGAACGGCTCGGCATGTCGCCAACAGCACCTGGATTGGGAGCGGCAATTCCCTCAAGCATCCCAAATGCGGTCTCCAGTGTCAGGACATCTCCCGCACGGTGGGTCACGCGCCCAGTGATCTGGGTACTCTCGCCCATAAAAGTGGCTGTGAAACGTGAGGCTGGTCGTAGATAGACACGTCGTGGAGTGCCTACATCCTCGATGCGACCGTGGCTCATGACCACGACAAGATCGGCCAGCGCCATGGCTTCTTCCTGATCGTGGGTCACGTGAATGAAGGTGCGGTTCATCTGACGTTGCAGTCGTCGCAATTCTTCCTGCACCTGCCGTCGCAAGGCCAGATCAAGAGCTCCGAGCGGTTCATCAAGCAAGAGGATTTCCGGATCGACCGCTAATGCACGTGCCAGCGCGACACGTTGCCGCTGTCCACCTGAGAGCGCCTGGATCGCACGGTCTTTCTGCTGTTCCAGTCCCACGAGACGCAGCATGTCCTGTACCCGCTGCTTTCGTTCCTGTGGGGACATGGGCTTCATTTTCAGCCCGAAGCCGACATTGGCGGCGACTGTCATGTGGGGGAACAGTGCATAGTCCTGAAAGACCGTCGTGGTGGGGCGACGTGAAGGAGGAAGTGCTGTCACGTCTTCACCACCGATACGGATCGCTCCGCTATCGGGCATGGTGAAGCCGCCGATGATCGAGAGCAATGTCGTCTTGCCGCTGCCCGACGGGCCGAGCAGCACGACATAGCATCCTCGTTCCACCGAGAGAGAGACGTGATCGAGCGCCACCTGTCCGGGATAACGCTTGACGATCTTCTCAATACAGAGATGGGTGGGAGCCGGAGGAGTGGGCGTAACCGTCATGCGGAGTTCTTCTTTTTTCTGAATAGGAGCGTCTCGGCCATCAGCGCGAGGGCGACCACACCGAAGAAGACGAGAGAGCCGATGGCGTTCGTCTGTGGATTCAGGCCACCACGCAACATGCCCCATATGGCCACAGGCAAGGTGATTTCGAAGCGGCTGAGCAGGAACGCGCTGAGAAATTCATCCCACGACAGCGTGAAGCACAGAATGAAGGCGGCAATCAGGGTCGGGGCCATCATTGGCACGGTGATTTGCAGCAGGATGCGTGGAAGCGAAGCCCCAAGATCTCCTGCCGCCATCTCGATCCGGGCCTGCGTTTCACTGAACTGGGCGGCGCAGAGCGCGAACGCCAGCGGCATGTTGATGACGACATGCGAAATCCCAACCAGCCACAGCGACGGTGCGATATGCGCCCATGACGCCATGACCAGCAGCCCCATTCCAACAATGAGGTAGGACACCGCCATGGGCAGCACCAGAAAGCCACGGATCAGGCTGCGACCCCGGAAGCGGTAGCGGGCAAGGCCGTAGGCGGCCAGAAAGCCCAGCACCAGCGAGAGCAGGCTCGATCCCACCCCGACCAGAAACGAATTGCCCATGGCCGCGACCAGGCGGCTGTTGGCCAGAACTTCGCCATACCAGAACAGGGTCGGGCCGTGGAAAGGCGGGACAGGCAGACGGCCGTCCTGAAAGGAGAAAAGCACCAGCACGATGACGGGCAGGAAAATGAAGCCGTAGCAGGCCAGCATGTAGAGCAGGCCAAGCCCTTTCCACGACAGCGCGCGACGAAGGCTAAGAACATTCATCGGCTGCGTTCCCCGGCATCCAGAAAACGCCTTAGCCCGAGATAGGCCAGTGCCATGATCAGAGTCAGGACAAGCGACATGGCAGACGCCATGGGGAGATCAAGATGCTTTTGGATCTGCATCATCACCGTCTGCGGCAGGACGATGGCCCGCATGCCGCCAAGAATCTGGGGGGTCACGTAATCGCCGAGGCATAGGACGATAGTGAGAAAAGCTCCCACAGCGATACCGGGCACGCTCAGGGGCAGCGTCACGGTGAGGAAGGTGCGCAACGAAGAGGCGCCAAGATCGCGAGCGGCGAGGGCGAGGCGTGGGTTGATCTGCACGAGAGACGCATAGATCGTGAGAGTATCGAGCATGATGAAGAAATGGACGAAACCGATTTCCGTGGCTGTAGGAGTGTACGCGAGACGCAGGGGTGTGTGGATCAGACCGAGAGCAAGGAGCAGTCGGTTGAGAAACCCTGTCGGTGCCAGCACAAGCAGCCACGCATAGGAGCGCACGACGTAGGAGGTCCAGAATGGCAGGACGGCAAACGTCAATGCCACACGCTGCATGCGTCGCGACAGAACCGTCACGATGGAGTAGGCCAGAGGATAGGCCAGAAGCAGGCTCGCGACAGTGACGGTTGCTGTCAGGACCACCGAGTTCAGCAGAGCGGATTCATAGGATTTCTCCATGAATATGCGTGTGAAGTTGCCAAGCCCGATCTGCCCGGTCGCGCTATCGCGAAGGCTGATGACGATCATCGCCAGAAGCGGGGTCGCGAAGAATGTCGCAAGCCACGCCAATGCGGGCAGGGTGAAGAGAAATCCCTTCATCCCTTCAGAGACCTTTCGTACAGTCACCTCACTCATTCTGCATGACTTCCGTCCAGAGCTTCTGCAGCGTCTTGTCGAAGGCCGGGGTCATCTGGAGGTAGGTAGCCGTGCGGGCGATATAGGAAGGCTGCATATCCCACTGGAGAAGTTTCTTATCCTCATCTTTCAGCACGGCCTTGCTGTTGGCGGGCATGCCCCAGTAGCAACTTGAAGTGGCCAGCTTGCCCTGTGCTTCCGGCGTGAGAATGTACTGAGCGAACGCGACCGCGAGATCTTTCTTCTGTGAACCGGCAAACACCGCCAGCCCCTGTTGCCAGCGCACGCCTCCCTGCGTGGGGATGAGATAAGTCAGGTTGGGGCGGTCCTTGGCCATGCCGGCCGTCACCCATTCGCCACCGCCCACGAGAATATCGACCTGTCCGGTGGCGAGGGCTTGCTGTGTGGTGGTGACATCCCCGACAAGGGCGGCATTATGACGCAGTTCTGAAAGCTTTGTGCGGATTGCCGGCAGATCGGCATCGCTTAACGTGGCAGGATTCTTGCCCAGCGCCAGCGCGGTATAGGCAACGATTGGTACGTAGTAGTCGTAGATGGCGATGCGGTCCTTGTATTCGGCTTTCCATGGCGCCTGAATATCGCTCATCGCGGCGGCAGAAATGGCGGTTCTGTTGTAAGCTACTGTGTTGTAGCCGAATTTTTCAGGAACGGCGTAAGTCTTGCCGTTGAAGCTGCTAAGCTTCGGGCTGTCGATGCCGGGGAAGAAATCGGTCGTGGGAAAAGCTGTCGGATCAAGCGGGGCGAGCAGCCCCATTGCAGCCAGACGTGGTGTGTCGGTCTCATCGAGGACCAGCACATCCCAGTCGCCGGGTTGGGATTGCCCGATGACGGCAAGAGCGGCGCCGGTGCTGTCAATATCCTTGAAATGTACCTTCACATTGTGCGCTTTTTCAAAAGGAGCCAGAAGGGCCGGGTCTTCATGGTCGCACCATGTCAGGACATTGAGTGTAGCGTCCGCAGCGTGGGCCGCCATAGGGGTGAGGATGAAGAGAGAGCTTGCCAGAAGGGCGCGCAGACTGGACCGGCAACGTGTCATGTGGGCGTCTCCAGAGTAGTGTCAGGGTACGTGTTTCAGGTGACCGAAAGAGGCGGTTGTTCTGGCACCTTCGGGCAATGCCAGCTCTCCTTTTTCGACCTTGCGGCGCAGGTAGGTGTAGGTTTGCAGAGCCTGCGACCACATATGCTCGCCAATGGTGATCGTGCCGTAATTGTCATCCGGGCGGGTAAAGGCCGGGAGCGGCGCGATGCGTGTGTGATAGTCGCAGGCATAGAAGAACGGAAAGGAGTAGCGCTCTTCCGCAACCTTGCGGACCCGGTGAGCCGTCGCGACGAAAGTGCCGCCGGTCATCACTTCGAGCATATCGCCGATATTTACGACGAAGGCACCCTCGATCGGCGGCGCGTCGATCCATTCGCCGCGTCCGTTCATCACCTCAAGACCGGGGCGGTCGGCCAACAGGATGGTAAAGCACTCGTAATCGGTGTGTGCACCGATGCCCTGAGCGTCCCGTGCGCTTTCATCGAAGGGGTAATGGATCATCCGCAGCTTGGACGGCGGGAAGTTTGCTATGGTGTCGAAAGCGTCTTCCGGCTGATCCAAAGCCAGTGCAAAGCCACGAAACAGCGTACGTCCCAGCGCAAAGACCGCCTTGTAGTAGGCTTCTGCCGCAGCACGAAACCCGGGCAGATCGGGCCATTCATTAGGACCGAGAAGCGGCGTGCGTGCAAGGAAGAGCGGGTGATTCGACGGTAGCTCATAGCCGATATCGAAGGCTTCCTTATGGTCGGGAAGCTCAGTGCCATAGGCCTCTTCTCCTTCCGGGACGAACCCCTTGTGAGAAGCAGAGGTGCCGATATAGGAGTCCATTTTCTTCTCGAACGGCATCGCGAAGAAGGCACGCGCAGCGTTTCTGAGCCCATCCACAAGAGCCGGGGCCAGACCGTGGCCGGTGATGTAGAGGAAGCCGACCTCGCGCGCGGCGCGACCTAATTCAGCGGCCACCTTCTGTCGTCGGGCCAGATTTTCGCTGAACAGTCCGCTGATATCGACGAGTGGAATGGCGTTGAAGGTTTCGATCGGGGTGTCAGGTTGGGTGTTTGCTACAGTCATGCCGGAACTCCTTATCTATAAAGACGTCGTGTGGAGGCGGATGAAATGCTCTCGTTCGGTGTGGGCCATCCACCGATTGAGCTGCGCTAGATCGGCCACAGGGGCATCGGTGAAAGGCAGTGAGGGCAGATAGCCGTCCGGGCCGAATTCCGGGGTGAGCGTGGTCGTGGCATAGCCGCGGGCGCGTTGGGATACCCAGATCTGTTCCCACATCTCCTGATGGAAATGCAGAGCAGACGCATGTTCGGGGGCTGCCGGATGTGTCACCTGTGGAGCCTGTGGCTGGCCCACGCGCGCCTGAATGTGGTGTACGCGTTCCACGAAAGGCGAAAAATCGTCGAGAGGGTCATTCAGCAGACGTTCGCAGCAGACGACCCAATGGCTGATATCTGCCGTGAAGAGCGCATCAGGCCGTAGACGGATGACATCGAGCGTGATCCATGGCGTGGCGAGAATACGCGAACGATGTGTCTCAAAGCAGCACGTCATCCCGGCGCGTATGCAGATATCTTGTGCACGAGCGATGAAATCAGCCTGCACTGTGGCTGGCCAGCGGTCATTGCCACCCAGAACAGAAATGAAACGGACGGGCATGATGCGCGCACGGTCTATGGCATTGGAGAGATCGACAAGGTGGTCTTCAGGTGTTGCGGCCTGATGCGGGATCACATCACCCCCGGTGATGGCGATGCCGATCCATGGGATGTTGCGGTCATGTAGCAACTGCGCCCTCATTTCGGCCTGCGCCATGGTGGAAGGGATGCGGGACTCAATGCCGTCGAAATCAGAATCTGGCCCGGTTGGAAGTGCTACATCCCATGAGCGATGGTCGCCCCAGAGACTCCGAAAAATATCGAGATGCATGTCCGGAGCCTCGTGGTTACAGGGCCAAGGGCCCTATGAGACGAACTGTGTGTTGCTATATCGAAACGATATGGATGAATGATGCCTGTTTTTCTGAAGCCTAGCGGGAACTTTTGTCTTCGCAAATCGGGAATATGTGATCCATACATTGATGTTCTACGATGCATCGCTGCGGAAGCGCTCGGCCCCCATATATAGAAACAAACAATGGATCCAAAAGTGATGGAAGGACGAGAACGTATAATGTGTCAGAAAAGCGTACGATCTTCGGATGCGGAAATGTTTCAAAAGTCTTCAAATCTGGTCTGATGGAGATTTTTGTACATAAATACATTGATTTTTTGTCGATGTTACTGCGTGGAGCCATCAAATGTGCCTTTGGGACACAAAACCCTTCACCATCATCTTTGATGGCTGACTTTTGAAACAGCTTCTGCATTTGGAATCTAAAAATCGGCCATTTCATTTCGATATAAAAACATATTGACGGCGTTTCTTCATCTGTGAAATCGTGAACTCGGATTTCACGTCTGAGGAATGTACCGGATGATCCCTGTCAGGACAGTTGTTCCAGATGTGCGATCGCTTGTGTTTCGCTGTCTCATGCTGCTTCCCGGCGCTGTGATGGGGCTTGGCCTCATAGTCTTTTCTCTCGGGCTCGTGGTCTTCTTGGCGTTCCGCCACAATGACGGCTCTGTCTTGGGGGCTGGCTGGACGTGGTCGAACTTCCAGACAATTCTTACGGACCCGCTTTATGCACAGGTGGCGTTACGCTCTGTCGTGATTGCGGGGACTGCGACCGCAGCAACGGTTTTAGCCGCCTATCCGGTAGCCTATTGTATAGCGCTGCGGGGAGGGCGGTGGCGTTCGCTTTTGTTGTTTCTGGTGACGTTGCCGTTTTGGACCAGTTATCTGCTGCGCGTCTTCGCGTGGAAAATCGTGCTGGCCTATAACGGTGTTCTCAATTCCGTCCTGGTCGGGTCAGGCATTCTGCACGCGCCCTCACTTGCGTTTCTGAACACACCGGCTGCCGTAATTGTAACATTGGCACACGCTTACGCGCCCTTTGCCATTCTACCCATTTATACTGCCCTGGAGGGATTGCCGCGTTCTCTGCTGGAAGCGGCTTCTGATCTTGGTGCACGGCCATGGACGACCTTTCGACGCGTCGTTCTGCCTGCTTCTGTGCCGGGTGTGCTGACGGCAAGTATGGTGGTGTTCATTCCAACACTTGGAGATTACGTTACGCCGGCTCTTGTTGGCGGTCCGCGCAGCATCATGATTGGTTCATTGATCCAGATGCAGTTCGGGCGCGCCAATGACTGGCCTTTTGGTGCTGCACTGGCCGTTGCCGTCATGCTGGTCGTGGCGGGTGGAATGGTTTTGGGGCGGAAGCTGAGCGTGGGGAGGCAGGGATGAAAATTCCGGTTCCTCCCGTCCTGCGTGGCTCCTCATCGGGGACGGCGTTATGGGTTTATGTCGCGCTGTATTTGATCTTTCTCTATCTGCCGATCTGTCTCATTCCTCTGTTTTCGTTCAATGATTCGGTGCAGGCGGCCTTTCCACTCAAAGGCGTGACACTTGGTTGGTATCGCACGCTTTTTCAGGAAGAAGGTATCCACAGCGCATTGTGGACAAGCCTGGAAGTGGGGGTTTTCTCGGCAGCGCTGGCCACATTGTGTGGGGTGACGGTGTCCTATGCCAGTGTGTTTATGAAAAGCCGTTTTGCAAATCTTCTGTCCTATGTTGCGCGACTTCCGATCCTTATTCCGGGCGTCATTATCGGAATCGCCATGCTGATCATGGCCAATCTTGTGGGAATCGGTCCTTCGGTGCCTGCGATTATCGCTGGCCACACATTGGTGGGCCTTCCTGCAACCGTCATGGTGATGCAGGGGCGTTTCGCTTCGTTTCCACGTTCCATCGCAGAAGCAGCAGAAGATCTGGGAGCGCGGGAATGGACACTTGTCCGGCGTGTGCTTCTGCCCATGGCGGTTCCAGCGATTGGCTCCGCCTTCATGCTGGCTTTTCTGACAAGCTTTGATGAATTCATCATCGCTTTTTTCCTGTCCGGCCCGCATCCGACATTGCCCGTCTATATTTGGGGACAGCTTCGTTTCCCAAGGTCTTTGCCAATCGTCATGGCACTGGGAAGCCTCATTCTGGCGGTGAGTGTCGTGGTTTCCATCCTCTCTGAGGCATTGCGTCGACGAGGTCAGACAACGTGATGTCATGTCGTTATGGAGAATATTCAATGACGAAAAAGACGTTTTCCAAAATTCTCGGTGCGGTGGCATTCTCTGCTTTTGCTGCAGCCTTGACGGTGTCTGGAGCCGCTCGTGCAGAAGACGGAAAGCTGACCTACTTTACATGGTCAGGATATGAACGTCCTGAATATGACGAAGTTTATCTGAAATCGCATCCGGGAACCATCAGTGCCTCGGTCTTTGGTGATGATGATGACGCCTTCACCAAGCTGAAAGCCGGGTTCCGTCCTGATATCGCTCATCCCTGTTATGACAAGATCATCCGTTGGAAAGATGCGGGTCTGATCGAACCCATTGATACCAAGAGGCTCAGTAACTGGAAAAATGTTTTTCCAAGCTTGAAAAGTCTGCCGGCCCTTCAGGCAGGAGATGGAAAAGTCTGGATGGTGCCATGGGATTGGGGAAATACGTCGATCATATATCGCACGGATCTCCTGCCCAATCCGGAAATGAGCTGGAATTTGCTGTGGGATAAACAGTATGCGGGACGCATGGCCACAATTGACGCCGTGCATGACACCCCCGTCGTGGCCGCTTTGGTGGCAGGCGTAAATCCGTTCGATCTGAGCTCGTCCGATATGGAAAAAGTGGCGGCCAAGTTGCGTGAACAGCGCCCATTGATGGCATCCTATACAACGGATATGACCTCCATTGAGCAATCGCTCGCCAGCGGCGAACTTGTGGCATCCATGGGATGGAATGAGGCGGTTGTGGCGTTGCGCAAGCAGGGTGTGCCCGTGGCGTTCATGAAACCCAAAGAGGGAATGCTGACATGGGCATGTGGCTTCGTGATGCTCAAAGGAACGAAAAATGCCGATTTGGCATATGAGTTCATGAACAGCCGTCTGGACGTGTCCTCAGGACAGCGTCTGATCGAAAATGATGGTTATGGTGCTTCCACTTCCACAGCATTTGCGGCCGTCGGACCCGAAAAACTCAAGGAACTGGAGCTGCCTTCCAACCCCGACGATATGTTCAAAACTACTGTTTTTACCGCGCCCATGAAGCAGGCGGATGAACTGGCCAAAATGTTTGAGAAGATCAAGGCCGGTGGATGACGGAGTCTTTGGCGCATTCTGTGCGTAAAAAGACGGACGTTTCTGTGGCCGACATTCTTGTCGGCCGCAGGATCAGAGCACTACGTTTGGAAAAAGGTCTGTCTCTTTCCATCTTGTCCGCACGTGCGGGAATATCGGTGGGGGCGCTCAGTCAAATCGAACGCGGCCTTTCTTCTTTACGGATCAGAACAATCTGGCCGCTCGCGACCGCGCTGTGCGTGGATCCACAAGATTTGGTTGCGGAAGGAAAAGAGCCGCAAAGGGATGTGTATTGTGTTCCGGCATCGGCTAGGAAGACGCTTCCCATTCATTCCGATGGTATCATAAAGAGCCTTTTGTCGCCGCATGCAGCCGCTTTGACGGGCATGTTGGTGTGTGTGGAAGTTGGTGGTGCTTCAGGCATGTACGCCCATTCTGGAAATGAGTTTGGATACGTTCTTTCCGGAGAACTCATGCTGTGGATAGAGGGAGCGTCTTACCGCCTCTCTTCTGGCGACAGTTTTGCGTTTCGAAGCAATCTTGAACACTCCTTTCGTAATTGCGGTACGGAAGTGGCCAAAATTCTGTGGGTCAACACCAGTAAACCAGAGAAAGAATGATAATGACAGGAGCCCTTCTCAAGCTCGACGGGATTGGGAAAATATTTCCCGGAGGTGGTATTGGCCTGGATGGAATAGGGCTGGAGGTTGGGCATGGAGAGTTTCTTAGCCTGCTTGGACCGTCTGGCTGCGGGAAAACCACAACTCTTCGTATCATAGCGGGGTTTGAAGCACCGACATCGGGGCGTGTTCTTTTGGATGGTGAGGATATCACCGCACGGCGTGCTTTTGAGCGCCCCGTCAACACGGTCTTTCAGGACTACGCGCTGTTTCCGAATATGAATGTGCAGGAGAATATTGAATTTGGCTTGTCGCTGCGTCGTATGGCATCGGCTGAGCGTGAACGGAAAGCAAAGCAGGCACTGGAACTGGTTGGTTTGCCGGACAAGGCCAAAGCGCGTGTGACAAGTCTTTCCGGTGGACAACGACAGCGTGTGGCATTGGCGCGCGCGCTTGTCTGTGAACCGCAGCTCCTTTTGCTTGATGAGCCCTTATCGGCGCTTGATGCCAGTCTGCGCGAACATATGCAGAGCGAACTTAAACGTCTGCAAAAAGAGCTTGGAACGGCGTTCGTCATGGTCACGCATGATCAGACGGAAGCTTTGTCGATCTCCGATCGGATTGCCGTTATGAACAAAGGACGGATTGAACAGGTGGCCACTCCGGCAACTTTGTACGACCGACCGGCTTCCCGGTTTGTCGCAAGTTTTATTGGAACCACCAATCTTATTTCAGCCATTTTTCAAAATCGTGAGGAGACGCGGCTGCGATTTGCAGTTGGAACGGACTGGCATCCTGTGATGAATGTGCCGGGTGAACTGTCTCTCATGTCAGGGACGGAAGTCACTTTGGCGATGCGTCCAGAAGATATCGTGATGAGCGAGGAGGAAACCCCCGATACGTTCATGGGCAGAGTGGCGTCCATCACGTTTCATGGACGCAGCCTTCGTCTTCAGGTCAGGTATGGCGATATTGAGCTATGGGTGGATGTGCCACGAGATGATCGTGCCCGAAGTCATGTCGTGGAGGGGGCCGAACTGTCTTTCAGACTGCGACCAGATGCCATGTGTCCTGTTCTGGTCAGCTAGGATGCTGTTCGTCCCGCAGGTTATTCGAGAGAGTCATCTTTGCTCGGAAGTCAGAGTCGATAACGGACAGCACACGCTAAAACAGACCCCTTTTGAGGACGCATAAATCCATCATTTTTTGTGCTCGTGAGTCGTATCCGATGAATATGTGCTTCAGGCCTGCGCCATGGTCCGGGCATTGACGGTGGAGCGAGCCCGCCGAAGCAGGACGGCCGCCTGGCGGATCAGATCGGTCGGCTCGGCGATGATGCGGGCGTGAAGAGCGCGAACGCTTTCGTGGATGGCATGAAAGCGAAACTGGGTGGAACTGCGTTCCTTGATCATGGTGCCGAGAAAGACGCCGTCGATCTCGATAATGCGCGATGCGAGCATGGTGGCCTCCATGTGCCTGCCAATGTGATGCGCCACTGCTGGTGAGATTTTGTCCGGGCGACGCAATGTGGAGCCTCTACATCCCACCGCGTCGCTCAAGACAAGTTACGGTTATGTTGCATTTGATGCTGCCTGCTTCTGGATGAGGGGCGTTCTCGTCATGCAAGGCTGTGATGGAAGCAGAGATGTTCCTGATCCGAAAAGAGAATATCGTTAAGAATGAGGGCCCTCCTATCCAAAGTGAGGTTTTTCCGTTCCACGTGCTGGGAGGAGAGGCCCGCGCTCATGGAAAGGGAGCCTCACATAATGGTGTACTCTCGCGTGACGTGGCGATCCAAGGTGCCGTGACGTCTCCATTCTCCTGCTGTCTGGGGACATTCATGGTCCGCAGAGCAGGAAGCCGTGTCCGCACGCCTTCCATCTTGCGGAAACATCCTTGGAGAAACGGGCGTGAATTTTTTCGATGGCTACCTCGGACTGGTCGTGAACGCGACGCCTGGTCTGGCAGTCGAGGCGAGCGGCGGCGGTTATGCGCGACAGACAGTCACCTTTCTGCCATCAGGTGACGGGCGACAGACCTTTGCCCAGTCCTCTTCCTACAGTTTCGGACTGGCGAGTGATGATGGGGGCTGGTTACGGGGCTAGCGCTTTTTTCCACCACCGGTTCGGACGAGCTACCGCTTGTTTCATGGGCCATTCCACCGCGCACGGTGAGCGCTGGCCAGACACTTTCCGTGTCGGCGCCGGTCCTTCGTCTGCGCTCGGATGGCTATTTCCCCGAAGGCGCTACGGTGGGGATGGCGGACACGGGCGCGGATGTCGTGGCGACGCGCGCTGTGAGCCTGCGCTCAGGTGTTCTTCTGCCAGCCACGGCGACGAATGGGGCTGCCTCTCTCAGTCTGTCCGAACTCAATGGCGCGCTGTCCCAGTTGATGCAGGGGTTGCCGCAATCCGATCCGGGGGACGGTGTTTCGCTGTGGTGCAACGCCAATCTGCTGGCGCTTTCCACCAAAAGCAGCTGAGGAGATTGGCGTAATGGCAGATCGTGAAGCGTATCTGAACGGCTTTTTGCCTATGCCGGAAATCGGTCTCGATCCGCGTGAGTTCGCGCGGCAGAACGCCGCAGGCCCGGTTGGGAATCTTGTCACGACGTCATCAGGTGGAGGCGGAAGTTCGTCGGGAGGAAGTTCTTCCTCCACTCAGACGGCAACGCCCGTCACGACAGTGACGGCCCCCGGCGCGAGTCTGGACATGACGTTCGCGAGCAATGGCGATGTGACTTATGACGTGACACCTAACGCGGCGTTGACTCTCTCACTTAGCGGCGGGACGGCCGGCACGCTCAGCAGGCTGACCCTGATCCTGCATCAGCCCTCTTCGGGTGGTTTTGCGGTTGCTCTCCCTACAGCCCGCTATCAGGACGGCGAAAAGCCTGTGGTCAGCACGTCGGCTGGTACCACGACTGTCATTTCCTATCTCACGGACGATGGCGGCAAGACGATATATGGCGGCGTTTGATCGCGCTGCGGGGCACCTTCCTCCATGAGAACGATTGCGAACGGACGATCTTCCACTACATTCCACGGGAATGTCGTCCGCTCCTCTCTCCCCTCATGATGCCCCGGCGCTTGTAGCCGGTCACGGCTCCGTCTCCATCCTTACGGAGGACGGAGAGGTGCTGACGCTTGATCGTCCGGCGGCCGTGCGGCGTCTTGAGCGCCTCTCGCCACCACTTGTGGTGCATGCTCCTGCAACGGCACGGATGCTGGGCATTGCCCCGCCGGGACAGCCTTCCTCGTGGTTTGACCTTCTGGAACTTTTCGCCTTTGTGCATCCGGTGCGCTCCGTCGCGCCGACGCCACGTGGCCTGGCGCTTGCGCTTGAACTGGAAGAAGCGGAGCAGGGGCCGGTGGGCGCGGAAGTTCTGCCGCGTCTGCTCGTACGTTTGCTGGCCGATTTGCGGCAGATTGCGCAGGGACCGGCGCGCGAGATCGTGCAGGCGCTGGTCGTGAGGTTGGGGCAGGCTGGGTGGATATGGGCACCTGTCGTTCTGGAGAGTGTGGGTGTGGACGGCCCTCTTTCTCGTGATGCGCTCCAGCCCGCGAATGCGCTGCGTATCTGGTATGAACTGCCGAAATGGGAAGAAACGGCGCAACGGCCGCCGCCGGGGTCCATGCCCGTCACCCCGGCCGAGGCACGAAGCCGTCTGAGCGAGATGCTCGGCTCACAGGCCGAGATCCGCGTGGGGCAGGCCGATTTCGCGGATGTCGCGACCAATGCTTTCGCCCCGCGTGAGGCGATCGGTATGCCGCGTGTCGTGTTGGCGGAGGCCGGGACGGGGACAGGCAAGACGCTGGGCTATGTCGCTCCGGCCAGCGTGTGGGCCGAGCGCAATGGCGGCGCGGTCTGGATCAGCACCTATACCCGCCATCTGCAACGCCAGATCGAGGCGGAAACGGCGCGACTGCACCCCGATCCGGCAGTGCGGCGGCAGCATGTAGTCGTTCGCAAGGGCCGCGAGAACTATCTTTGCCTGCTCAATATGGAAGAGGCGGTGAACATCGCACCCAGCCGGGGTGAAGGAGCGGTGATCGCACTGTCCATGCTGGCACGATGGGGGCGTGCGACGGCGGAGGGGGATCTTTCCGGCGGCGATCTTCCGGGCTGGTTCGGAGAGATTTTCGGTCGTGGTGTGCTGGCCGCCGTGGCCGACCGACGCGGCGAATGCATTCATGGAGCCTGTCCACATTATCAGCGCTGTTTCGTGGAACATTCCATCCGACGGGCGCGGGACGCGGATCTGGTGATCGCCAATCATGCGCTGGTCATGGCGCAGGCCGCCTGGGCGCAATCCGAGGGGGTAAACGCATCGGAGCAGGGCGATGCGCCCGACGCGACGTCATCCGAAGCCCGTGTACCGGAAGAGGATGGTGTGCCCACGCGCTATGTGTTCGATGAGGGGCACCATGTTGCGGACGCGGCCGATGGGGCGTTCGCGCTGGAGTTCTCGGGGCTGGAAGCTGCGGAATTGCGGCGCTGGCTGCTGGGAGCCGAAGGCAGTCGCTCCCGTGCGCGGGGGCTGAAGCGGCGGCTGGACGATCTGGTGGCCACCAATCCGCGTCTGGAAACGCCGCTGGAAGCCGCTCTTCTGGCCGCCAAGGCGCTTCCCGCTCCCGGTTGGTCCGCACGCCTGAAGCCCGACCAGGGGAGCGAGCCTCCCGATGAGCCGCCTGCCGAAGCTCTGGATCTCATGCCCGCCTTGCTGCCCATGCCGGAACTGGCTCCCGAGCCGGTGATGGACAATCCGGCCGAGACGTTTCTCGCCCTGTTGCGCGATCAGGTGCTGGCGCGCGCGGGCAACGATCCGCGCCGTCGTAATGGCGCGGAATGTGACCTTCATCCGCTTCTGCCCGGGCTGGACGATGCGGCGGCGGGGCTTGTGCGGGCGCTGGGGCGTATCGCCGAACCTTTGCGCACTCTGCTGCGGCGTCTGGAAGAACGGCTGGACGAAGACGCGGAAACGCTCGACGCCACCACACGCGGACGAATCGAGGCGATGGTCCGCTCGCTTCGGCGTCGGGCGCTCACACCGCTGGACGGATGGGTGTCCATGCTTTCGACCGTCTGCGTGCCGGAGGACGAGGGGATTACGCCCCAGTTCATCCGCTTCATCCGCATGGAGGCGCGCGAGGGGCAGCGGCGTGGCGAAATGGATGTCGGGCTACACCAGCACTGGCTGGACCCGACTGTGCCGTTCGCCGCCACGCTGGCGGCGCCGGCGCATGGGTTGCTCATCACATCCGCGACCCTGCGCGACGAGACCGGCCTGCCGCTGCCGGGTGAGACCGAGCGGGTGTGGGAGGCCGCTGAAGCGCGTGTGGGAGCAAGCCACCTGCCGGTCCCGGCCCTGCGTGCCGCACTGGCAAGCCCGTTCGATTATGCCAGCCAGACGCGTGTGTTCCTCGTCAACGATGTGGCGCATGACAATATCGACGCGCTGGCAGCGGCCTTTCGGGCGTTGTTCCTGGCATCCGGGGGAGGTGGGCTGGGACTGTTCACGGCCATCGAACGGCTGCGCGGTGTGCAGAGGCGGATTGCCGGACCGCTGGAACAGGCGGGGCTGCCGCTCTATGCGCAGCATGTGGACGCGATGGACAACACCACCTTGGTGGATGTTTTCCGGACCGAGACGGATTCCTGCCTACTCGGCACCGACGCCATGCGCGACGGCGTGGATGTGCCGGGACATGCGTTGCGGTTGGTGGCGTTCGAGCGGGTGCCATGGCCGCGCCCCGACATCCTGCACAGGGAACGGCGGCGCTATCTCTCGGATGGAGAGCCGCGCGTCTATGATGACCGCATTGCCCGCCTGAAACTGCGACAAGCCTTCGGACGACTGATCCGCGCGCGGGACGATCGGGGTGTGTTCGTGCTGCTGGACCGGCGTACGCCCTCGCGGTTGCTGGGAGCGTTTCCCTCGGGCGTGATCCCCTACCGGATGGGGCTTGCGGACACCGTGCGGGAGATAAAGACGTTTTTTGGAACGGGAGTAGAGCAATAATTAGGTGTTCAGACTAACCAGCGACTTTCCTTAAACCACAGAATGGACGCCAGAACATGCAGACAGGCCATGATGGCCAGTGTCGTCATGATAAAGCGTCGTGAACGTCCAAGCGTAGCGCACGCCAGAAACTCTATGGTGAGTGGGTTTCCGAAGACAAAGCGTTCAATGGACTGCGCTCCTGATGAGCAGGCCAGAATTGCTGTCGCGCTTACAAGAGCAGCGTTGAGAAACCATTTTCTGGCCCACATTTTCCACAAGAGCGGAAAAGCAAGGAGGGCATAGATGCCGTACTGGAACTGATGCTTATGTCCTAAAGCGTGAATGATATGTAGAGGGAAGAAGCGGAACCTTCTGTTCCATCCGATCTGGATATGGGCAAAAGCAAAACCATCTCCCATCAAATGGAAAAGATACAGAACAAAGCACGACAGTCCGGCTCCTCCCGCAGCAATGAGCAGCAGGCTGTCCGATAAGCGCGGGTTGGCGGCAAGGTGGAAGAATGGGCGTGGAGCGGATGCGGGCATGTTGTTTGAGGAACGATTTTTTAAGAACCACCAGATAGCGAGACACATGGCCATCAAAAAACCGGTTGGCCGGGAAAGCGCTAGAAGAAAGCAGACAAAAGCAGCCAGATTAACGTTCTGGCTACGCAGAGCTGTAATGGCCGCCATAAGAAGAGTGCCATAGATGGCCTCGGAATACTGCGCCGAATACCAGATATTGAACGGATAAAGCAGAAAGAAAAGTGCGAATAGAAGTCGATCTACGTGGAGACCGCGGAGTGATATGTCTTTGTAGCAAAGCAGAATAAGCACAGGCCACAGGGAAAAATTGACCGCCAATTCGGAAGCGTGCGTACTCAGCGTAGTAATATGCGTGACGAGAGAAGCAAGTAATGGAAAAAGTGGGAAAAAAGCCCAGCTTGCAAGTCCCGCATGTCCTACCCATCGTCCCAGATGCTGCCTATCCGAAAAATGGGGTAGTTTAGGATATCCGTCTTTGACGATGTCATCGTACCAGACACAATCCCATCGGCACGATGCCGAAGTCAGACCGCCCCAAGGCAAGGCGAGCAACGCGGAGATCACCAGACTGACGATGCACCCGCCAAGAATGATGAGGGCGAGCCCTAAATAACTCTTGTTTGCCAGATTCTGTAGAGGACGAAACAGGAATTTTTCTATTATGCGCGACATTTTACGTTGTGTGCCAATCGTCCTATGAAAAAAAGTGCGTGAATGCGATTTGTTGAGATGAGTGGTTTGCACGTCTGGCTTCTGGTTCAATCTGGATCGGATGACATCGCTTACTCCGTTATGGTTTGTTGATGCTATATCCAGCTTTGCGATAATTTTTCAAAGACTCATATCAGGATCAGGATTTTGGAAGCGTTCGCCCTTGTGGATTTGTGCGACGATACGAAATTGCTGATTAGACTGTCCGTTGCGTCGAAGAGTATTTCGAAAGAATAATAATTGTTAAGAAAGGCAATTCTCGGCTCTTAACACCATGATAAGCCTTCTCGGCAATCCTTGCGCTTGTTCGAGACGCGATTCTGCAAGGACTTTCCCGCTTCATGGAGTTTCAGGACCACCACCCCGATCATGACGTGCGTCAGCCGCACACGGACGAACTGGCTGCGTTGCGCCGTTCGGTCGCACGGTTTGCGTCCACCGATCCGGTGATTCTGGCGTGGGCGCGCCAATGCGCGGCCAATTTGGCGGAAGAGGATCAGACGACCGAGGACATGATCCGTCTGTCCGCCACAGTGCTCAAATTCGTGCTGGATCTTGAGCTTCAAGCGCGTGCGGCTGTGCGACGTAATCTGCCCACACAGTGGTGCTCCTCTCTCTGAGGCTTAGCGTCGGCGGAACAGCAACTCCAGATCGTTGCGCGTGAGCCGCACCCATGTCGGGCGCCCGTGCGAGCAGGTACCGGCGCGGGGTGTGGCTTCCATCTGCCGCAGGAGCGCGTTCATCTCGGGAACGGTCAGCTTGCGGCCCGCGCGGATGCTGCCATGGCACGCCATGCGGGCGATCACGGCGTCCAGCCGGGCGTCCAGTGTCGGTGTCTCGTCGATCTCGGCCAGTTCGTCCGCATCCAGTTCTTCCGCCAGATCGCGAAGCAGATCGATGGCCGAGGTATTTCCGAGCAAAGCGGGCAGTGAGCGGACAAGCACGGCTCCGGGGCCGAAGGCCTCCACGTCGATTCCAAGGCGCGTGAGTGCGCCGGCGCGGGACACGAGAAGGTCTGCCTGACTGCGCGAGAGTTCCACTACATCGGGCACTAGCAGACGCTGGGACTGGATGGTGCCGCAGAGGAACTGCTCGCGCAGGCGTTCGTGGGTGAGACGTTCGTGGGCGGCGTGCTGATCCACGAGAATCATGGTCTCATCGGCCGCCACAGCGACAATGTAGGTATCGAGCACTTGCGCCAGAGCGGCACCAAGAGGATGATCTCCTTCATCCTTGGCAGGCTCGGGGGTGGCCATGAGAGGAGCGTCGAGCGCGCTCTGTGCACCTGTCTCGGAAGGTGGCGTAGAGGCCGTGAACGTGCGGGCTGCGGGCTGACTGCGCAGGGCGAGCAAAGGCTCAGCGAAGCCGTCCTGTGTGCGAGGTGCTTCCGGTGGGTAGACGATTCGCGCCGTACGGGGTGGAGCGAAGGACGGCCGCACACCTGCCGTGCCGGCCCCCAGACCGAGAGCGCGGGTGATGGTGCCGATGACGAGCGAGCGCACTCCTGCTTCGTCTGCGAAGCGCAGTTCGGTTTTGGCAGGGTGCACATTCACGTCCACCTGCTCATAGGGCATGCTCAGATTGAGAACGGCCACCGGATGTCGTCCCCCTTCGATCACCCGGCGATAGGCCACGCGCAACGCGGTGCGCAGCAGTGGATCGACCACGGCGCGTCCGTTGACCAGCATGAACTGGCCTGCGGTGGTGGGCCGGTGCACCGAAGGGCTGCAGGCAAAGCCGGTCAGGCGCATGTCGCCGCGCGTGCCGTCGAGCGCCAGCAGACCGTCCGCATCCTCGATTCCGAGAAGGGCGGCAGCGCGGGCTTCCAACGTTTCCGCTGGACGGTCGAGAATGGTGCGCCCATCCACCTCCATGAAAAACGCCACCTGTGGAGCTGTGAGCGCTAATCGCCGCACCGCCGCTTCGGCATGTGAGCCTTCCACGCGGGCGCTCTTGAGAAACTTTCGGCGTGCCGGTGTGGCGAAGAACATGTCCTCCACCAAGATGCTGGTGCCGGGTTCGCCCGCTGCGGGTTCGGGTGGGGAGATCGCACCGCCTGCGACGTGAATCCGCCACGCGCAGTCGCTCTCTCGCTTGCGGGAGGTGATGGTCAGCCGCGCGGCGGCTCCTACGGAGGGCAGCGCTTCGCCTCGGAAGCCGAGAGTGCTGATACGCACTAGCGTTTCGTCCGACAGCTTGGAAGTGCAGTGACGCTGGACGGCCAGTTCCAGTTCCTCGGGCGTCATGCCGATCCCGTCATCCGTGACGGCAATCCGATCCGCGCCCCCATTCACGATGGCCACGCGGATGCGGGTGGCGCGGGCATCGAGCGCGTTTTCGACCAGTTCCTTGAGGGCGGCGGCGGGCCGTTCAATCACCTCACCGGCGGCGATCCGGTTGATGACGGCGTCAGACAGGCGGCGCAGGGTGGGCTGAGGCTCGGACATGGGAGGCGTTGTAGCAGGTCGGGTTGGAGAGCAGGAGAGGTTTGCGAGGCGCCGGTATGTGCGGCAGGTTAGGCTTATGACCCGTATATTTGTCGATGCCGATGCCTGTCCCGTGAAAGACGAGGTGTACCGTGTGGCCGGTCGCTACGGCCTGCATGTTTTTGTCGTCTCCAACCGCATGATTGCCGTGCCGGAAGCCCCGCTGGTCGAGCGCGTGGTGGTGGATGCGGGGCCGGACGTGGCGGATGATTGGATTGCCGAGCGGGCAGCAGCACGCGACGTTGTGGTGACAGCCGATATTCCGCTGGCGGCACGGTGTGTGGAAAAAGGCGCGGTCGTGATCGAACCGAAGGGTCGCCTGCTGGATCAGGACGCCATCGGCATGGCGCTGGCGATGCGTAACCTGATGACGGATCTGCGCTCGGCGGGGGTGATGACGCCGGGCGGAGCCGGTTTCGGGAAAGCCGATCGGTCGCGGTTTCTCTCGGCACTGGATACGCTGGTGGTGAAAATGCGTAAGCCACGCGTGCGACCTGTGGTCCGGCGGGACATTGTCTAAGTTAAGCGTGCCAGTCAGGTTCTGATAAAGAGGAGCATGACCGAATACATCCTTGCGGATGATCCGGTCATGTTTTCAGAACTTGCGGCTCTTACTTATAGATTGGGAATTTTTTACAGAGTTCCCGGACTCTTTCGTGGACGTTGTTTTCGACGGTGGCATCGCCTTCACCGCCGGAGGCGGCAAGGGCTGTGAGCACCTCGTCGATCATCTCGCCGACCAGCCGGAACTCCGCCTCACGGAAGCCGCGCGCGGTGGCGGCGGGGCTGCCCAGACGGATGCCCGAGGTGATGGCGGGTTTTTCGGGATCGAACGGCACGGCGTTCTTGTTGGCCGTGATGCCCGCACGCTCGAGCGCCTTTTCGGCGGCCTTGC